>QWHH01000010.1 GCA_021404785.1 Lysobacterales bacterium PRO7 | reverse complement strand
TCCATCCCAAGGCGCCCACACAAGTCACCTGCGCACACTGTCAAAGATCTCAATCAGTTAGCAACTGTTCTTCGCCAACCGCCCAAAGACCTTTCGTCCGAGGGAGCCGCACATTATACATTCCTTTCCAAGTCGGTCAACACCCACACCAGCGAATTTTCATCCACCAGCGCTGTGCTAGCATCGCGACAATCCAATCGCAGACGGCACGCGGCGGCATGGGCGAACTGTACGAAGACCGCAGGCAGGAACCGCGCTTCCCGGCGCCGGGACACTACCGGCTGGAAACGGGTCGCGTGGGCGATGTCCAGGGCCACATTCTGGACCTGTCCCTCAACGGCGCGTTGTTCGAATACGGCGGCAGCGTCAAGCTGGAACCAGGTTCGCATTACCCGGTCACCCTGGAATTCGATGGTCAACCTCCATTTCGCGGAGACAGTTTGCTGGTGCGGGTAGACAGCACACACATCGGCATCGAGTTCTACGACATGGATCCACAAAATTTCGCCGCATTGAGCGCCCTGATCGAGGCGCTCAGCCGTACCCGTCGTTGATTCCTGGAACTGTCATGCAAAACCGGTTCTCTCGCTGCGTGGCGATGCTCGGCATATGCGCCACACTCGGACTGAGTGCGTGCGCGGCGCGCGCGTCCGGGCCATATGTCGAGCTCGATGGCCATCGTTTCCAGATTGAAATCGCTGCCGACGAACCATCGCGCGAACGCGGCCTGATGTTCCGCGAAAGCATGCCGGCCGATCACGGCATGTTGTTCGTTTTCGACGATGAGCAGGTGCGCACGTTCTGGATGAAGAACACGCCATTGCCGCTCGACATCCTCTACTTCGACCAGAACTACAAGCTGGTCAGCGTGCAGCAGCGCGTGCCGGCGTGCCTGAATTCCGGCAACAACTGCCCGGTCTACCCGTCGGACGGCGCGGCACAATACGTGCTCGAACTCAATGCAGGTACTGCCGACAAGATCGGCGTCAAGCCAGGTGACGCATTGACCGTGCACCGTTGATCTTCGCGCGCACACGGCAACCCCCACTGGTATGGCACGAGTTTGGGCGGCGGGCCATTCCACGCATCAAGCATCTCGTCGGTCAGTGGCACGAATTGCAGCATGATCCTTCTCCGGAACTTGCGTGCACATTAAAGCAAGCGCAGATGCAACGCTTGTGACGCTTAACGGGCAATTCGGGGGCAGCACTACCGGGTCTTGCGCCAGCGCACGCTTCGCGTAAGATCGTGGCAACGCGGCGCCGCCGCTGCCGGAGAAAGGCGATGCACGATGCCTGGCAGGACTTGCGCAATGCCAACGATGCCGACATTCCGCTTTTCGCCACCGCGTTGCTGATCGCCAGGGATGAATACCCCGGCCTCGATGCCGCCGCCTATGAATCGCATCTGCACGAGTACACCCAGCGCCTGAGCGCTGCGCCGAAAATCGGCGAGAGCGCGGCGCAACTGCAAGCGATCAATCGGTTTCTGTACGACGAACTCGGATTCTGCGGCGATGACCGCGACTACTACGACCCGCGTAACAGCTATCTGAACGACGTGCTTGACCGCCGCATGGGTAATCCGATCTCGCTTGCGGTGGTGCAGATCGAGTTGGCGCGGCGCCTAGGCGTGCCGCTGGAAGGCATCTCGTTTCCCGGACACTTTCTCCTGCGTCTGCCGCTGGAAGAGGGGATCGTCGTGCTCGATCCCTACCAGAAAGGCCGTTCGCTCGATGTTGCCGAGTTGCGCCGGCGCGCGCGTGCGCACACGGACGAGCGCGAACTCGACGACGACCGCCTCGCACGCATGCTTGAACCGGCCAGCCATCGCGCAATCCTCACGCGCATGTTGCGCAACCTGAAAGGCGTCTACGCCGAACGCGAACAATGGGACAAGGCCGTACGCTGCTGCGACCGCCTGCTCATCCTCGATAGCCTTGCGGTATCCGAATACCGCGATCGTGGCGCCTGCTACCTGCAACTGGGGCACACGCGCGGCGCGCGTGACGACTGGCAGCGCTATCTCGCGCTGATTCCGCAGGCCGACGATGCAGAGGAAATCGCGCTGAAGTTGGCGGAACTGGGCGGCGTGCAGCCGCGGCTCAACTGATTTCGAGCATTTCAAAATCGGACTTGGTCACGCCGCAGTCGGGACAGGTCCAGGTTTCGGGAATGTCTTCCCAGCGCGTGCCCGCCGCGATGCCATCGGCAGGCCAGCCTTCCGCCTCGTTGTAGATGAAGCCGCAGACCACGCACATGAAACTGCGGAAAGGCACGTTGTCGGATTGAAGAGCGGCGTTCATAGAAGATGTCGAGGCGCTTGCAGGAATTTCGGGCGCACATTCTACCCGTTACACTCGCAATCATGCACATGCACGCATTTCCCGCGCGCGGACTCTACGCGATCACCGACGGGCCGCGAGACGATCTCGTTGATGTCTGCTCTGCCGCGATTGAAGGCGGCGCGCGTGTCCTGCAATACCGCGACAAGACCACCGATCGCGCCCGCCGCCGCAACGAGGCCACGCGACTTGCGGCCTTGTGCGTGAAGCTTGGAGTTCCACTGATCATCAACGACGACGTCGAATTGGCTGCGGAAGTCGGCGCCGCCGGCGTGCATCTCGGCGAAGCCGATGCGAATATCGCCGCCGCCCGGATTTGTCTCGGCAACGCTGCCATTATTGGCGTGTCCTGCTACGACTCGCTGCAACGCGCACGCGAAGCGGCCGCTGCCGGCGCGGACTATCTCGCCTTCGGCGCATTCTTTGCTTCGCCAACGAAGCCGAACGCTCGACACGCGACTCTCGGCCTGCTGCGCGAGGCGCGCGCCTTCGACAAACCGCTGGTGGCGATCGGCGGCATAACGCCGGACAATGCGCAATCACTGATCGAAGCCGGTACGGACTTCATCGCGGCCATTTCCGGTGTGTTCGCCGCAACGGACGTCGAATCGGCCGCACGGCGTTACGCAACACTATTCCACAAGTGAAGATTTATACATGACCACGAATCACGAATTGTTCCAGCGCGCACAAAAACACCTTCCCGGTGGCGTCAACTCACCGGTGCGTGCATTCAAGTCTGTCGGCGGCGAACCGTTCTTCACCGACCATGCCGACGGCCCCTGCCTGTGGGACGTCGAAGGCAAACGCTACATCGACTACGTCGGCTCGTGGGGGCCGATGATCGTCGGACACAACCATCCCGCCGTGCGCGAAGCCGTGGCCGAAGCGGCGCGCGCCGGTTTGTCCTACGGCACGCCCTGCCCGGCTGAAGTGCGCATGGCCGAGGAAATCGCGCGACTGGTGCCGTCGATGCAGATGCTGCGCATGGTCAACTCTGGCACCGAGGCGACGATGTCGGCGCTTCGCGTCGCGCGCGGCTTCACCGGTCGCGACAAGGTCGTGAAATTCGAGGGCTGCTACCACGGCCATGGCGACAGTTTCCTGGTCAAGGCTGGCTCCGGCGCACTTACGTTCGGCGTGCCGACTTCGCCCGGTGTGCCGAAGTCATTGGCCGACCTCACCCTCACGCTGCCGTACAACGACCTCGATGCAGCACGCGAATTGTTCGCCCGTTGCGGCGACAAAATCGCCGGGCTCATCATCGAGCCCGTCGCCGGCAACATGAACTGCATCCCGCCACGCGCGGGTTTCTTGCAAGGTTTGCGTGATCTGTGCACGCGGCACGGCACACTGCTCATCTTCGACGAAGTGATGACCGGATTCCGCGTCGCGCTCGGCGGCGCGCAGGCCCTGTACGGCATCACGCCAGACCTTTCCACGTTCGGCAAAATCATTGGCGGCGGCATGCCGGTGGGCGCCTACGGCGGACGCCGCGACATCATGGACAAGGTCGCGCCGAGCGGGCCGATCTATCAGGCCGGCACGCTGTCCGGCAATCCGATCGCGATGGCGGCGGGCCTGGCCATGCTGCGTTTGATCCAGGCACCAGGTTTCTACGCCGATCTCGAACGCAAGACGATGTTGCTCATCGACGGACTGACCGCCGTGGCGATCGAAGCGGGCGTGCCGTTCAGCACGAACCGCGTCGGCAGCATGTTCGGCCTGTTTTTCACCTCGGAAAAAGTGGAAACGTATACGCAAGCCACCACCTGCGACGTCGCCGCGTTCAACCGCTTCTTCCACGCCATGCTCGATCACGGCGTGTATCTGGCGCCGTCCGCGTTCGAGGCCGGCTTCGTGTCTGCCGCGCACAGCGAGCAGGATATCGCCGATACGCTCGATGCGGCGCGCGCGGCATTCAAGGAGGCACGCCATGCGTCCTGAAACACTCGCCGTTCACGCGGGTGCAGAACCCGACGCTGCCACCGGTGCAGTCGCGCCGCCAATTCACCTTTCGACGACGTTCGCGCACGGACCGGCTGCCGAGCGCATCGCCGGCTACGAATACCAGCGCGAAGGCAATCCGACCCAGGATCGCCTGGAAACCGCACTCGCGGCACTCGAAAGCGGTACCGCTGCGCTCGCCTTCGCCTCGGGCATGGCGGCGATGACGGCATTGCTGGAGTCGCTGCCGAACGACTCGCGCATCCTGATTCCGGACGATTGCTATACCGGCCTGCGTCTGCTAGCGCAGGATTTCCTCACGCGACGCGGCATCGCTGCGGTCGCTGTGGACATGAGCGATCTCGCCGCCGTGCGCGTGGCCAGCGCGAATGGCATCGCCCTGATCTGGGCCGAAACGCCATCGAATCCGCGCCTGAAAATCGCCGACATCGCCGCGCTCGCGCAGATCGCGCACGCGCATGATGCGCTGCTCGCCTGCGACAACACCTTCGCGACGCCGGTCTTGCAACAACCGCTGGCGCTGGGCGCCGACGTGGTGATGCATTCGACGACGAAATATTTTGGCGGCCACAGCGACGTTCTCGGCGGTGCGCTGGTCTTCGCGCAGCACGACGCACTGTACGAACGCGCCGCGCACTACCGTCACGTCACCGGCGCGATCGCCTCGCCGTTCAGCACATGGCTGACGCTGCGCGGTTGCCGCTCGTTGCCCGCGCGCATGGCTTGGCATTGCCGCAACGCGCGTGCTGTCGCCGAATTTCTCGCCGCGCATCCGCGCGTTGAACGGGTGAACTGGCCGGGGCTGCACACGCATGCGCAACACGCCGTGGCCGCGAAACAGATGCGCGATTTCGGCGGCATGATGAGCGTGGAGATCCGCGGCGGCCGCGATGCGGCGCTTGCCGTGGCGTCAAAAGTGAAGGTGTTCACCAACGCCACGTCACTCGGCGGTTGCGAATCGCTGCTTGAACACCGCGCATCGGTTGAGGGCGAGCATCCGGTTTCGCCCCAGAATCTGCTGCGGATTTCTGTCGGGCTTGAGCATCCCGACGATCTGGTCGCCGATCTGGCTCAGGCGCTGGCCTGATTCACCACTTCCCGGCATCCGGAATCTAAGCTCACGAGATCAATCCAGGAACAAATCCGGCAACAACGGCTGCGTCGGATCGACGGCGTAGCCGGAAAGATCGCTCACGCCTGCCTCGCGCAGCACATCCTCGTCGATGAAAAATCTGCCGGTCGCTGCGCGCGCCGGTTTTGTCAGGATCGCGTGCGCGGCATCGGCAAGAATCTCGGGCTTGCGGCAACGATTCGTCGGAATACCGGGAATCATGTTCAGCGCATCGGTCGCGATGATCGTGCGCGGCCACAGCGTGTTGATGGCAACGCCGTTGTCGACAAACTCGGCGGCAAGGCCAAGCGTGACGAAACTCATGCCCATCTTGGCCAGCGTATAGCCGGTGTGCGGAGCCCACCATTTTGGATCGAGTGTCGGCGGCGGTGCCAGCGTGAGGATGTGCGGGTTCGCGGATTTCATCAGATGCGGCAGACAGACCTGCGCGCATAAAAACGTTCCGCGCACGTTGACCTGTTGCATCAGGTCGAAGCGTTTCATTGGCGTGTCGAGCGTGCCGCGCAACCAGATCGCGCTGGCGTTGTTGATCAGAACATCGATGCCGCCGAAACGAGCGACAGTCGCAGCGACCGCAGCATGCACGTTGGCCTCGTCGCGAATGTCGCACTTGATGGCGAGCGCCTTGCCGCCGGCGGCTTCGACTGCTGCCGCAGCGGTGTGGATCGTGCCCGGCAATTTCGGATTCGGCACGTCCGATTTCGCCGCGATGACGATGTTCGCGCCATCGCGCGCGGCGCGCAGCGCGATCGCGAGGCCGATGCCGCGCGAGGCACCGGTGATAAACAGGGTTTTGTCGGCGAGTGTGGCCATGTCAAATTCTCATGCTTTCTGGAATCGCGGCAAATAGTGCATCAACTGGCCCAAGCGCTCCAGCGGATCGGTCATCTGCAACAGATGCTGGCGCTCGCGGTTTTCCAGCGGCAACGCTTCGGCGAGGCGGAAACCAACCCAACTTGCGTCGTCGTAGCACGCGCGTTCGACTTTTGCGACATCTCCGCCGACGCGTTCGAGCAGACGTTCCAGGATCGTCGCCAGCAGCGCAAACTCGGCCGGCACCGGCACGTGCGCCTCGTCCGGCCAGAAGTGCACGCTGCCGTGGATAAGGCCATTGTCGCGCACGCGCGTATGGGCCACACGGAAGCGCGCACCGCCTCTGGCGCGAATGCCGAGCAATCCGTCATCGGTAGTATAGAAATCCACAATATGCGCCAGCGTGCCGATCGCGGCAGGGATCGCCGGCTCGCCCGCTTCTTGTCCATGCAAGATCAGGCACACGCCAATGCCGCTGTTCTTGCGCGCACACTCGCGCACCAGATCCAGATAACGGGGCTCGAAAATCCGCAACTCGAGCATGCCGCCGGGAAACAGCACGCAGTTGAGCGGAAACAGGGAGATATCCATGGCAGTCACGCTGCCAGTCTAAGCCGAATTCAGCGCAATGCGTTCAAGAAACGCCGCGGTGCATTTTCGAATCCGCCGTTGGACATGAACACGACGTGGTCGCCGGCGCGCGTGGATTCGGCAAGCAGCGCGATCAGCGCATCGACCGTCGGGGCGGTGCGACCGCGGCCAGCGAGCGCATCGGTTATGCGCGCGGCATCCCAAGCCAATCCGGGTTTGTGCAGGAACACGACGGCATCGGCGTCGTGCAAGGAAGGCGCGAGTTCGTCCGCGTGCGCGCCAAGTCGCATCGAATTGGAGCGCGGCTCCATGCCGACCAGGATGCGCGCCCGGCCCACACGCGCGCGCAGTCCCGCGAGCGTCGTCGCAATGGCGGTCGGATGGTGCGCGAAGTCATCGTACACTTTTATACCCGCGCCCTCGCCGACCAATTCCAGCCGGCGCTTGGCGCTGCGAAAATCCGCGAGTGCGGCGATGGCGCGCCCCGCATCGACGCCGCCCGCATCTGCCGCGGCGAGTGCGGCCAGCGCATTCATCACGTTGTGGCGGCCGAGCAGGTTCCAGCGCACTTCGCCAAGCTCCTTCCCGTCATGCAGCACGACGAATTGCGAGCCATCCGCCGCGATCAACTTCGCGCGCCAGTCACCGGTGTCGATGCCGAAACTCGTCACCGGCGTCCACGCGCCCATCGCCAGTACCTCGGCGAGGCGCGCGTCTTCGGCATTGACGATCAGGCGTCCGTTGCCCGGTACCGTGCGCACGAGGTGATGGAACTGGCGCTGGATCGCGGCGACATCCGGAAAGATGTCGGCGTGGTCGTATTCGAGGTTGTTGAGGATCGCGAGCGTCGGTCGGTAATGCACGAACTTGCTGCGCTTGTCGAAAAACGCGGTGTCGTATTCGTCCGCCTCGATCACGAAATCATTGCCGCCGCCGCTTCGCGCCGACACGCCGAAATTTTCCGGTACGCCGCCGACCAGAAATCCGGGATTGCGCCCGCAGGCGTCGAGGATCCACGCCAACATCGCCGTGGTCGTGGTCTTGCCGTGCGTGCCGGCAACGGCGAACACGCGTCTCGGCGCGAGCATGTTTTCGCCGATCCATTGCGGCCCGGACACATACGGCATGCGCAAATCCAGCAGGCGCTCGACGATGGCATTGCCGCGCGACAGCGCATTGCCGACGATGACGAGATCGGGCTTTGCGGAATCCAGATGTTCGGCACGATAGCCCAAATCCAGATGCACGCCGAGCGCGGCGAGCTGATCGCTCATCGGCGGATAGATATTCGCGTCGCAACCGGCGACGCCGTGCCCAAGCTCGCGCGCCAGCGCGGCGACGCCGCCCATGAAGGTTCCACCGATTCCTAAAATATACAATTTCACATTACTACTCACGCCGCAGTAGTCGGGCCGCCCAGCACAGCCCCCAGGCTCAATTCGGCGACAATCCAGAACAGCGCGATGAGCATGCCCGCGGCAAACGGCAGATTCAAACTGTGGCGCAGGATGTGCGCATCCACGATCAGTTTCCACACCACCACTGGTAGCGCGAGCATGCCGAGCAGCGCCTGCAATCCAGTCATTGTCTCTGCCGTCGGCGGCTTGTTGCCGATCGCCAGCACGATCGGCACGCTCAGGATCGCGAACACGATCGCACAGCTGGTCAGCGCCAGTGCCGCCTGCACGAAACGCTCGCGCACGCCGCGCACGTTGAGCAACAGGAAAATAACGCCGAGGTTGAACGCAAGGCCGATCAGGCCCGCACCGAGCGCATCGCCTGGAATGCCGAGCACGCTGGCAATCGCCAGTTGCAGCAGCAGGCTGGCCGCGCACACCGCGACCAGCAATCGCGGCGAATGCGGCATGTCCTGCGGGCCACGGCGCAGCAGGATGACATCACGCAGGACGAGCAGGAATGCGGGAATCACGATGGCGCGAAGCGCGCGCGGTTCAAGCGACCGCGCGCGGCAGCACCTCGAGAATGCGCGCGAAAACCGCATCCACGCTGCCAACGCCGTTCACGGTGACAAGTTTTCCCATGTCCGCGAAATGGCGCGCCACCGGCGCGGTCTGCTCGCGGTAGACCTGCAGGCGCTTGCGCACGATCGCCGGGTCGTCGTCGGGGCGGTGTTCGGCCTTGAAGCGGATCTCGCAGCGTTCGAGGATGGCTCTGTCCGGCACGTCGAGTTCGATGGCGATATCCAGCGGCTTGCCGATTCGCGTCAGCAGGCCTTCGAGCGCAGCGCACTGGGCAAGATTGCGTGGATAGCCGTCGAGGATGAAACCGCCGCGCGCATCCGGTTGCGCCACACGTTCTTCGAGCATGCCGAGCACGATCTCGTCGGAAACAAGCTTGCCCGCCTCCATCACCGCCTTGGCCTGAAGCCCAAGCGGCGTGCCGGCCTTGACCGCCGCGCGCAGCAGGTCGCCGGTGGAGATATGCGGGACCCTCAATTCGGCCTTGAGCAGCGCGGCCTGGGTGCCCTTGCCCGATCCGTTGGGGCCGAAGAAAACGATGCGCATGTTCCTGGAATTATTCTGTTTGCGATGGGCAAAAGCCATCCCGACGGGCTAACCTAGCGGCGTTGCCACACTTAGTCAAACTGCGGGGTATCCGATGCGTCAAGGCAATCTGCTGTATGCGCAGTCCGGCGGCGTCACCGCCGTGATCAATGCCACCGCCTGTGCGGTAATCCAGGCCTGTCGCCGTAAAAAAGTTGGCGTGTATGCTGCCCGCAACGGCATCATCGGCGCATTGCGCGAGGAATTGTTCGATCTGTCGAACCTCGACAGCGCCGCCATTGCCGCGCTGCGGCATACGCCCGGCGGCGCGTTCGGCTCCTGCCGTTTCAAGCTCAAGTCGCAGGAGACCGATCGCGCGCATTACGAGCGCCTGATCGCGGTGCTGCGCGCGCACGATATCCGCCACTTTTTATACAACGGCGGCAACGATTCGGCCGACACCTCGCTGAAAATTGCGCAGATCGCCAGAACCCTGGGCTACCCGCTCAACGTGATTGGCGTGCCGAAGACCGTGGACAACGATCTACCCGTCACCGATTCCTGCCCTGGCTTCGGCTCGGTGGCCAAGTACACCGCGGTGTCGGTTGTGGAGGCGAGCCTGGACGTGGCCTCCATGCACGAATCCTCGACCAAGGTGTTCGTGATGGAAGTGATGGGCCGCCACGCCGGCTGGATCGCGGCCGCCGCGGGTCTTGCCGGCAAACGTGCGGACGAGGCACCGCACGTGATCCTGTTTCCGGAAATCACCTTTGACGAGGCCGCGTTTCTGGCCAAGGTCAAGGCTACGGTCGAGCGCGTGGGCTGGTGCACGGTCGTCGTTTCCGAAGGCGTGAAAACCGCGGCTGGAAAATTCCTCGCCGAAGCCGGCACGACGGACGCCTTCGGCCACACCCAGCTTGGCGGCGTCGGGCCGATGATCGCACAGCTCGTGAAAAACAAACTCGGCTACAAGTTCCACTGGGCGGTACCGGACTACCTGCAACGCTCCGCGCGCCATGTCGCCTCGAAAGTCGATGCGGAGCAGGCTTACGCGGTCGGCAAGGCCGCGGTCGAGTACGCCCTGGCCGGGAAGAATGGCGTAATGCCGGTGATCAGGCGCGTGTCCACGACACCGTTCAAGTGGAATCTCGTGCCGACGCCACTGACCAAGATCGCGAATGTCGAGAAGAAGCTGCCGCGCAACTTCATCAGTGCGGACGGCTTCGGCATCACGCCCGCTGCGCGGCGCTATCTGGAACCGCTGATCCGTGGCGAGGATGCACCGCCGTACGACAAGATCAGCGGATTGCCGAAGTACGTCCGGCCCAAACTGAAGCTCGCAAAGAAGAAATTGGCGGCGTATCCGTTGGCGGAAAAATAATCACTCCGGCGCGCCCAATTGTTGCAGGTCGGCCACCTTGCGCTGATGCGGTGCAAGGAACGGGCGCTCGACGCAATGCTGGGACAGCCAACTCACCAAAAGGATAGCCGGCGTCGCGATCAACGTCGTGAACAACAGTGCCGTCGTATCGCCGGTGCCGAGCAGGTGAAAATGCTGCGCCGCTTCGAGCAACGGGTAATGCCACAGATACAGGCTGTAGCTGATCAGGCCTAGCCACGCCAGCCAGCGCCAGCAAAACCAGGAACGTTGCCCGGCCGCACCAAGGATGAAGGCGCCGAACGCCGCGCCGATCCAGGTGAAATGCAGCAGCATCCAGGGCATCTGCGGTGGCAGCAGATCGTTGCCGACACGCGCGAATACCGCCATCGCCAGCGCAATCCCCACGGCACCTGTTATGAGCAGGGCGTTACCTGCGCGTGCCGACGGCGGCCTGCGCACAAAAATACCGGCGCCAAGTACGCCGAAGAAGAATTCGTCCAGCCGCGCCGGCAACTGCACGATCCAGCCGTAATCGAAATGATTCGCCCACGGCTCATTGAAGTAGGCGCCATAGCACAGCAATCGAAACGCCAGCACCAGCGCCAGCACGCCGAGCAACACGAGTCCGGCGCGCGATCGCACCAGCGTGAACATCAGCACGGGCAGGACCGCGTAGAAATCCCATTCGATCGGCATCGTCCAGTACACGCCGTTGAACGTCTCACGCACCGGCACCAGGTTCTGTACCAGCAACAGATGCGAAACCAGATTCAGCGATGTCAATGAGGAGACCTGCCCCAGCGCGAACAAGACAGCCACGATGATCGCCAGATTCGCGTAGTACGCAGGTAACACGCGCCGGCAGCGCCGGATCCCGAACGTGCGCAGGTTCGGCATCGGTGCGCGCGCCAGCGCGGCGCGGTGGAACGGCATCGAAAGCAGAAATCCCGACAGACCGAAAAACAGGTCAACGCCGAGAAACCCGCTAGCAGCGAGCGGCGTCAAGTGGATCGCGAAATCCGCAATGTGGATCACGAGCGCCGGCGAACCGGAAAACTGCCACAGGTGGAACACCAGCACCCAGCCCGCAGCCAGTCCACGCAGGCCGGTCAAGGCCGGCACGTAATCTGTAGCGCGCACTGCAAGTTGCGAAGTCGCGAGGCTATCGATCACGCCAGGGTTCATCGGGGCTATTGTGCCAGATGGGTCGCACGCGCCTGACCCACAGGCGTGCTGGCCTTGTCGCACGCAGCAGGTATACTTCGCAGGCTTTTTTCCGGGGTTTTCGGCCCTAGCGGCTTATCTTTTCGTTTCAGGGAGAATCCGATGTTCTTTCAGCAATACGCCATCTGGATCGCATTGGCCTGCGCCATCGTCGCGATCCTGTACGGAATCTGGTCGCGCGCGTGGATTCTGGCCAAGCCGGCCGGCAACGAACGCATGCAGGCCATCGCCCACGCGGTGCAGGAAGGCGCCAGCGCCTACCTCAACCGCCAATACCGCACCATCGCCATCGTCGGCGTTGTGTTGTTCCTGATCATCGGTTTCACCCGCCTGGGTTGGACCGCCGCCATTGGCTTTGCGATCGGTGCGTTCCTTTCCGGCCTGACCGGCTTCATCGGCATGAACATCTCGGTTCGTGCGAACGTGCGCACCGCCGAGGCCGCGCGCAACGGCGTGAACGCCGCGCTGCAGATCGCCTTCCGCGGCGGTTCGATAACCGGCATGCTGGTCGTGGGCCTGGCCCTGCTCGGCGTCGCCGGTTACTACGCGATCCTGCTGCACTTCGGCCACACGCAGGAAGAAGCCCTGCACGCGATGGTCGGCCTCGCCTTCGGCTCGTCGCTGATCTCGATCTTTGCGCGTCTTGGCGGCGGCATCTTCACCAAGGGCGCGGACGTCGGCGCCGATCTGGTCGGCAAGGTCGAAGCGGGAATTCCCGAAGACGATCCACGCAACCCGGCGGTGATCGCGGACAACGTCGGCGACAACGTCGGCGATTGCGCCGGCATGGCCGCGGATCTGTTCGAAACCTATGCGGTGACCCTGATCGCCACCATGCTGCTCGGCGGCGTGCTCGGTACGGATGTCGGCGCCTACGGCGTGATGTATCCGCTCGCGCTTGGCGGCGTGTCGATCATCGCCTCGATCATCGGCACGTTCTTCGTCAAGGCCAAGCCCGGCGGCAAGATCATGAACGCGCTGTACATGGGCGTTGGCGTCTCGGCGGTGATCGCCCTGCTCGCCTTCATCCCGGTCACGCAGGAAATGATGGCCGGCTCCAAGTGGGGCGTGTGGAACGTCTACTGGTGCACCGTGATCGGCATCCTGCTCACCGTTGCCATGGTCGTCATCACCGAGTACTACACCGCGACCGAATACGCGCCGGTGCGTCACGTCGCACAGGCCTCGACCACGGGTCACGCCACCAACATCATCGCCGGCATCGGCGTGTCGATGAAGTCGACCGCACTGCCGGTGCTGGCGATCTGCGCCGCGATCTGGGGCGCGCATTTCTTCGCCGGCCTGTACGGCATCGCGATTGCTGCCACGGCCATGTTGTCGATGACCGGCATGATCGTCGCGCTCGATGCCTACGGCCCTATCACCGACAACGCCGGCGGCATCGCCGAGATGGCCGAGCTGCCGAAAGAAGTTCGCGCGGTCACCGATCCACTCGATGCGGTCGGCAACACGACGAAGGCCGTCACGAAGGGTTATGCAATCGGCTCGGCGGGCTTGGCCGCGCTGGTACTGTTCGCCGATTACACGCACACGCTTGCGACATCGCCGAATCTGTCCGGGCAAATCATTCCGTTCGACCTGTCTGACCACATGATCATCATCGGCCTGTTCATCGGCGGCCTGATTCCGTTCCTGTTCGGCGCGATGGCGATGGAAGCCGTCGGCCGCGCCGCGGCTTCGGTGGTGGTTGAAGTGCGCCGCCAGTTCCGCGAGATCAAGGGCATCATGGAAGGCACGGCCAAGCCGGATTATTCCAAGGCCGTGGACCTTCTGACCAAGTCCGCGATCAAGGAAATGCTCATTCCCTCGCTGCTGCCGGTCCTCGTGCCGATCATTGTTGCCTTCGGCGCGACCTGGGTCACCGGTTCGCCCGTGGAAGGCGCCAAGGCGCTCGGCGGCGTGCTCATCGGCACCATCGTCACCGGCCTGTTCGTCGCGATTTCGATGACCACCGGCGGCGGCGCCTGGGACAACGCCAAGAAGTACATCGAGGACGGCAACTTCGGCGGCAAGGGTTCGGACGCGCACAAGGCCGCCGTGACCGGTGACACCGTCGGCGATCCGTACAAGGACACCGCCGGCCCGGCGGTGAATCCGCTGATCAAGATCATCAACATCGTCGCGCTGTTGCTGATTCCGCTGTTGTAAACTCCAACGCAAGCGGTTCGCTCGAGAGCCCCGCCATGCGCGGGGCTTTCTTTTTCTGGAGAAGGCCGATGAAACGCATCCCCATCGCTCTCGTCACCTGCTTCGTACTCGCTGCCTGTTCGCCGCAATACCGGAATGGCGCCGTGCGACCGACCGTGCCGGAAACGCTGGTCGGCGCGCATGCCGCTCCGGCTCCCAAACCGAGTGCGGACAAAGCGACGGACGCGAAACCTGCGCACGATCCGAATTCGTAACGGGAAAGCACCGACGCATCGGCAAGGCCGATGCCGTCGTGGGGCGTTTGTGCGCGCGTTCAGCGAGTTTGCTTTATCCTGCGCGCCCCTCAGAAATCCGCTGGATGCCACCATGGGCCTGGACCTCGTCCCCGCCGGCCGCGACGTGCCGGATGAAATCAACGTCATCATCGAAATCCCCAAGGACGCCGAACCGGTCAAGTACGAAGTGGACAAGGCCACAGGCGCGATCTTCGTCGACCGCGTGTTGTCCACGCCGATGCGCTATCCGTGCAACTACGGCTATGTGCCGCACACGTTGGGCGGCGATGGCGATCCGCTCGACGCGTTGGTGATCCTGCCGCTGCCGCTGGTGCCGGGTTCGGTGATTCGCTGCCGCCCGGTCGGCATGCTGCGCATGAGCGATGAAGCCGGCGCGGACGAAAAACTGATCGTCGCTCCGCACGAAAAAACCTTTCCCGGTTATGCGCATATCGCCGACATCGGTCAGGTATCCGGCCATTGGCTCGAACGCATCGGCTATTTTTTCGAGCACTACAAGGATCTGGAAAAAGGCAAATGGGTGAAGCTCGACGGCTGGCTCGATGTCGCGGCGGCAAAGCGGGAAATCCTCGACGGCGTCACGCGCTACCAGACCAGCCCGGAAAAACCGGCGTTCTAGGCGTCAGTCCTCCGGAGCATCGTCCGCTTCCGGCGCCGGCGCCTGCGCCGCCGGCCATTGCATCCCGAGCAGGTCGGAGGCGCGCCAGAAACGAATGAATCCGAAGCGGTACGGCAGCTCGGTTTCTGGCTTCGCCGTGATCGGATATTTTGTATAAAAAGTGACAATTTCCCCATCCGGATGCGCGGCACACCACGCGCGCAAGTCGCCGAAATCGACTTTCGGCAACGGCTGGGTCAGGCGTCCGGGGAATTCGAACAGGCCGTGATGCCAGGCCAGATGCGCAATCGGTCGGCCTGAATCCTGATCCTGCTTTATCCGCGCCGCCGCCACGCTGACATCGACGAACGGGCCGACACCCTGCGCCAGCGCGAGCATGCCGATTGCCGCCGTCGCCGCACTCGACAATGCGAGTGCGCGCAAGGATGTGTGCACGCCGCGGGCGAACAGCACGATCAATCCGACGAGTGCTGCCAGCACGCCCCACAGAGGCCAGATGCCCGAGATGACATGCAGGAATTGCGGAGTAAGTTTGCCTGCCGTGACCATTTTCGCGACCAAAGCGAAGTCCAGCGGATGCGCAGCCACGTATGGCAACGCCGCAAACGCGATGCCGGCAATCAGCAGCAGCGCGCCGAACAGACGCCCACGCAAACGCGCGCCGTCTGCACCGAGAACCTTCGCCAGATACAGCGCCAGCGCCGGCAACAGCGGCAGCAGGTAATGCGGCTGTTTGCCGCTGACCAGGCAAAACGCCGCGAATGCGGGCACGGCCCAGGCCACGGCGAAACGCACACTTTTGGTAATGCGGAACGATTCGCGCCACGCCCGCCACGGCGCGCGCACGGCCAACGTCCATGGCAACACCATCGCCGGCAACACCATGAAATACCACCACAGCGGACGCCGGTGCGCGAAGCTGTTCGCCATGCGGTCGACGGTCTGGCGCAGGAAGATCGCGTTCGCGTAGTTCTCGCCACCCATGATCGCGGCGGGAATCGCCCAGGCCAGCGCGATGATCGCGCCGCCGAGCACGGCGAGTCCGGTCATCGCGTACCATCGCCGCTTGTTTGCGCGCGCCGTCTCGCTCCACCACGGCCCGAGCAGCAGCGCGAAACCCGCATCGAGCAGCACGACCGGGCCCTTGGTCAGAATGCCGAGCCCAAAACCGAGCGCAAGCAGCAGCAAGCCGCGGCGCCAGCGGCCCGCATCCCAATCCAGCGCGCCGTGCAGGGCGAGCAGCACGAATGTCGCCAGCAACACGTCGAACATGATTGCGCTGGAGAAAATCGCGAAGAACACGATGCCGAAAAGAATCGTTACGGCACGCCGTGCAAGAGCAGCGTCCGGTTCGAGACGCAACACCAATCGTCGAAACAGAACCAGCGACGCGAACGAGGCCGCGAGCACGCCCAGACGCACCGCCCACACGTGCAGGCCGGCGAATAGCCAGCCAATGTTGATGAGCCAGAACAGCAGCGGTGGCTTGTCCGAATACGGCGCGCCGTTCAAATGCGGGACGAGGAAATCCAGATGCCGGCGCATCTCCCACGCCACCGCGAGATAACGCGTCTCGTCGATCGGCAAGGCCGGCAGGAACAACGCCACCGGCAGGATCAGCAGCAGCCACCACAGGCGGCCATCGTCGGCGAGGCGGCGCAGGAATCGCGCGAATGAATTGTCGGACATCGTCGTCACGCAGCGTCGGCAAGAGTCGGCGCATTTTGCCACGCGCAGACCGGCCGCGAGGACCGGCGTTCGCGCGATTCACACCGGACAGCGGTAAACTGTGCGTATTCCCTTCGGCGTTTGCGTCCATGTCCAGCATTCCCTTCGTCCCCGACGGCAGCAAATTCGTCAGCCCGCAAGGCACGCGCGCGGTCAAGGGTGGCCAGAAACCCAACGCCGTCAGCGCCGTGCCGGACGTCGGCCGCAAGCCGCCGTGGTTGCGCGTGAAACTGCCCAGCGGCGCGGGTTACGAATCGATCCGCGACATCGTGCGCACGCACAAGCTCAACACCGTCTGCGCCGAATCCAAATGCCCGAACCTCGCCGAGTGCTGGGGCCGCGGCACCGCGACCTTGATGCTGATGGGCTCGGTGTGCACGCGCGCCTGCAAGTTCTGCTCGGTCGCGACCGGCAACCCGCACGGCTGGCTCGATCCGATGGAACCCGCGCAGGTTGCCGACGCCGTGGTGCTGATGGGATTGAAGTACGTCGTGCTGACCTCGGTCGATCGCGACGACCTGCCTGACGGTGGCGCGGCGCATTACGCCGCATGCATCCGCGCGATCCACGCGCGCGCGCCCGAAACCGCGGTGGAAGCGCTCACGCCCGATTTTTCCGGCAATCACGCCGGCGTGGCCACCGTGCTCGACGCGGGGCTTGCGACGTATGCGCAGAATCTGGAAACCGTGGAGCGTCTCACGCATGAGGTGCGTGACCCGCGCGCCGGTTACGCGCAGACACTCGATGTGCTTGCCTTCGCCAAGCGCCACTCGCCGCAGACGATCACCAAGACCAGCCTGATGCTGGGCCTGGGCGAAACCGAAGCCGAAATCGAACAGGCGCTCGACGACATGCGCGCCGCGAACGTGGACGTGGTCACGATGGGCCAATACATGCGCCCGAGCCCGCACCACTTGCCGGTGCAGCGTTTCGTCACGCCGGACGAGTTCCGCGCTTATCGCGACCTCGCGCTCGGCAAGGGTTTCGTCGAAGCGGTTTCCGGCGCGCTGGTGCGCTCAAGCTATCGCGCCGAGCGCGTGCTGGAGCACAACAACCTGGGATTGTGATTGCGGCAGGCGGGCGTCATATCGGTTTTCGACAATCGAAGGAGATCCCGCATGGACTCGTCAATGTATCCGCCATCCAGCGCCGAACTGGCGCACAAGCGCCGCGAACTGGCGCCGAAGCCGCTCGAAGCGTTCAAGGCGTTCAGTGCCGCGGTATTCGCCGACGGCGCGTTGGCAAACGTCACCAAGCAGCTGATCGCGGTGGCAGTGGCGCACACCACGCAATGCCCGTACTGCATCAAGGGCCACACCGCCGAGGCGCTCAAGCGCGGCGCGACCGAGCAGCAGATCATGGAAGCGATCTGGGTCGCCGCCGAGATGCGCGCGGGCGGCGCCTACGCGCACTCGACGCTGGCGCTGGACGTGATGCAGCACGCGCATCCGCAAGGCTGAAACCCTTTCGCGCGACGGGTTTATTTTTCCGGCGCGAACGCGAACAGGTCGCGCGCTCGCGCCGCGACCGGTTCGATCATCGGCAGGATGCGTTCGAGTTCGGCTGCGTTGCGCTTCCACTTGTCCTGGTTCGGCGCCGCCAGCGTGTAGCGTGACAGCGGCAGCGGTCCATCCAGCCGGCGATCCCAATCCAGTCCCAGGAAACGGCACAGGCGCGCGATTTCCGCTTCGGGCTCGGCGACGAGGCGGCTATAGCTCGCCACGCACCAGCGTTCCGGCGGCAGCCGCTGCAGATCCTCGATCAGGATTTCGACCGTCGCCATCCACTGCCGGGCCACGATTTCGACCAACGGCAGGCCTGCCCATTCGCGCCAGCCGGGGGTGAGCAGCAACGACCATGGCAGCTCACATGTCCAACCCGGCAGGTTGCGATAGGTGACGAAGCGTCCGCTACGCCACGCATCGAGCATGCTGCTGAGCGTTTCGCGCGGATCGCGATACAGGTACACGAACGTGGAATTGCCGAACGCTTCGGCAAGAAACGGCACACGCAAGGAATTCTTCGGCGTCTTTTCGAGAAACCGCAACGGACGCGAAGGGCCGGCGGGTTTGCCGTCGCGATCATGTGCGCGTGCAGCGAATGCCTGTGCCAGCGTGCGCGCGGTTGCGCGGTCGGCGTCTTCGGCAAGCAGGCGATTGGATTCCCAGCCACGCGCTGCCGGCGACAACGTACCGATATTCTCGATCAGGCCGTGACTTTCGTCGCCGCTGGTGAAAAGCCCGGGCGCCTTGGCCAGGGTTTCGAACAGCAAGGTCGAGCCTGAACGCGGCGGACAGACGATGAAAATCGCGCGACGCAGACGCTGGCGTGCGCGCACCGGCTGTAGAGGTTGCGCGACGGGCGCAGCGTGTGGCCCTGCCGGCAGCAACGCCGCCTCGACGATGAGGGACCGAAGTGCCGTGCGCAATGCGACCTTGTTGCTGAAGGACACGTCCTGCATGACCGGGTCGGTCTGGGCAAGCAGTCGTTCGAGCAGCGCCTGGTATTCGGCGATGCCTTCGCCGCTGGCGCCAAAAGCGCTCCACAGCGAACGCCAGTCCTGGGTCAGCGCGGCCAGTGCCGCGCGCACCTGTGCACGCGCCGATTCGCTGCCCGGCGCTTCGCGCTCGATTTCCGCCTCGAGCCAGGCCGCGATGGTGGCCAACTCCCACGGCGACATCACGCGCGGACGATTGACCCGTTCGTAACGCAAGGCCGGTTCGACCGCAGCATCGAAGCGGATTTCCGCCGGCGCGAACGCCGCGGACCGCGCCGCGAACGGATCGCGGCCCGCGCCGGCCTGCGCCCAGAAATGCGCCGATCCGGGTGTATCGATGACCAAGTGGATGCGCGCCTCCGGCACTGGGTTGCGCACGCGGTGTTCACGCCAGGTATCGAAAATCCAGCATTCGCCGGCGCCCATGTTCACGGTACGTTCGCCGCAGTGAAAACGCGCCTGTTCGGAGGTGACGATGGGCACATGCACGCGCACGCGTTCCCACCAGTAATAGCTGATGTCGGCATGCGCCTGCACCTCGCCGTCGCCGACGATGCGCATCAAACGCGTGCGGCCGATCGTCGAGCCGAGGCTGGCGAGCACCTGGCGCAGGTACGGACAGGCGCGCAGCGCCGGGGTCGGCGCCATTGCCCCGGCGGTGGCGTCGTTGTCGGGATCGCCACCTGCGGCGACGAGCGGCATGGCGTCATTGCCCGCAAACCCTTGCGGGTGCGGGCGCCATGCGGCTTCGCCGACCGCGCCAATTTCAGCAGCAAGGCGCGCCGCGTCGAAGCGCAGCGGCAACTGGATGAACTCGGTTGGCAATTGCATGCCGTCCCCAACGATGACTGTCCCCGCCGCAGCTTAGCCGATCCGGACTTGATCCCCAATTTCCGGCATGGGGTTGTCGGCGGCGTGATCCCGGTCTAGTATCGCGACCGGGATCACGTTTTTACTGGGGAAATTCACATGTCCGATCATCACCCGGCGACCGCCACGGTCGCGCCGCTCTCACGCGCCATTGCATCCGCACTTTCAAAACCCGGCCTGATCGCCGCCGCCGCAGGCATCGCGCTTTCGCCTACCGCGTTTGCGGCGACCTACACGGTCGGCAATCTCAACGACAGCGGCGCGGGCAGTCTCCGCGACGCGATCGCGCAGGCCAACGCAAATGCCGGCGATGACGTCATCACGTTCGCCAGCAATGTCAGCGGCACCATCACCCTGACCTCCGGCAGTTTGCACATTTACGGTGGCGGGGTGGATGTGCAGGGCCCTGGCGCAAGCGTGTTGACCATCGCCGGCAACACCCAAGTTACCCGACCGGCGGGAACCGGTGCTTATGGCGGATACAGCGACATCGTCATCAATGGCGGTGGCGGCGGCGGACAGGGCAAACCCAGCGCCACGCTCGCGCCCACACCCGTCACAATTTCCGGGATCACCTTGACTGGTGGCTCGGCGCAGGACGGCGGGGGCATCAATGCCTACAACACGCTGCTGAACGTCAACAACTGCGTGATAACCAGCAACAACGCTTATTACTCCGGAGGTGGCATTTACATTGGCGGCTATTATTCGGCGCTGACCGTGAATAACACCACGATCAGCAACAATACAGCCGGCAACACTGGCGGTGGCGTCGCCACCACGGATGCCGCCATCAACATCCAGCAAAGTTCGGTCACCGGCAATACGGCAGGGCGCGGCGGCGGCATTCACGTCCATAACGACAACTCGAACGCGGTGACCATTACCGCATCGACCGTGTCGGGAAATACCTCGACAGGCAACGCCTACAGCTACAGCAGTAATATGGGCGGCAGCGGCGTCTACACGCGGCATGTGACCACCTCGATCAGCAACAGCACCATCGCCAACAATACGTCCAACGCCGGATATGGCGGCGGCTTCGGCAATTACATTGATAGCTCCGGAACCTATTCCACGACGTTGAGCAACAGCACCGTGTCCGGCAATGACGCACCGCACGCGGGTGGCGTGAGCGAAAACTCCGACGGCGTGATGACCATGACCAATACCGTGGTGGCGGGCAATACGGCTACTTACAGCGACAATGATGTCGGGACACATGGCGGCGGTATGATTGCGGCGGCATTCTCGTTGATCGGAGATACCGGGGCCGCGACCATCACCGACAACGGCGGCAATCTGCTCAACGTGGCGCCGCAACTCGGCGCGTTGGCCAGCAATGGCGGACCCACGCAGACGATGCTGCCATTGACTGGCAGCCCGTTGATCGATGCCGGCGATCCGGCCTTCAGCGGGCTGAGCACAGACCAGCGCGGCGCGGGGTTCCCGCGCATCATCAACGGTCGCGTTGACATCGGCGCTGTCGAGACCGGCACAGCCGCCACCGCGACGCTTGTGCCGACTCCGGATCTGGGTCTGGGTGGAAAGCTCGGTCTCGGCGCTCTGCTGGGCTTGGCCGGTCTCGCGGTAGCGCGGCGCCGGCGCACACTCGGAACCACGGCCGGAATCTTGATTGCAGCAGCGCTGAGCCTTTCGTCCGCGAACGTTGCCCAGGCGGCGCAAGGCCATGAGACAAAGACCCGTGAAGCGGTCACGATCTCCAGCTACAGCGTGGACGGCAAGATCGCCACGATCGTGTTTGGCGATGGCCAGACCATCGCCGCGCCGAAGTGGCAGGTGCGCGTGCTCGACCGGCGCAGCAACGCGACCAGCCGGCAGGTGCGCAAATCGTCGCCGGTGGCCAGCGGCACACCCGCTGCCGTGAGTTACGAAACCGGCAAGGATGGCAAGTCGCACCGAGTACGAATCCGTCTCGCCGATTCGCTGCAACAAGCGCAAGCGCTGCTCGCACGCAAGCCGTAACGGCGCGACCGCGAAATCATCCGCCCGGCGCGCAACGCGCCGGGCGCGCTAAAATGCGGTGATGATCGACCTTTCCGCCGCGACGCCGCTGGACAAAACCGCCCTGATTGGCGCCTGCGCGCGCCTGCCGCTGGGCATCGATGCGGCGCGTCTGCGCGCGGAAGTCGATGCACTGCCGGAAACGATGTGGGAAACCCGCGGCGGCCGGCTCGGCCCGCACGATGCGGCCCGCGCGATCTTCCTGCGCGGCTACGCCCCGGCGGAAGGCCGGCACAAACCCGTCGAGGACCGTGAGGCGCTCGCCTGCGTGCCCTACGCACGCGAGATCATCACGCAACGACTCGGCTCCGATCCACAGCGTTGCCTACTCGCGCGCCTGCCGGGCGGTGCGGTGGTGCCGCCACACAGTGACAACGGACCGTATTTCCAGAAAACGATCCGCATCCACGTGCCGGTGATCACGCACGAAAAGGTGTGGATGTACTGCGATGGACGCGTGTACAACATGCGTCCGGGCGAAGTCTGGGCATTGAACAACAGCGCCGAGCACGCGGTCTGGAATGCGGACGCTACGCTATCGCGCACCCACTTGATCTGTGACTTCCTGCCCGCCCCGGATCTGCTTGACCTGCTCGCGCGCGCCGAGCGTGGCCTCGGTGCGGTCAATGCCGCGGTCGAAACATATCTGCAGGCCGCACCAATCGCAGACTAACGCAGGGCGAATTTTTCCGCGCGGCCGACCGTCGTCTGTATCCCCGGCAGCACGTTCATGATTTCCGCCTCGTGTCGTTTCCACTTGTTCGGATCCGGCGGCGTCACCGTGTACCGCGACAGCGGCAGGGAGTCCAGCGGACGATCCCAGGCGAAATCAACTGCCTTGCACAAGTGCGCGATCTCGGCCATCGGATCGGCCAGCAGTGAATCGTAGCGCGCAATCGTGATCCGCTCCGGTGCAATCGTGGCGAGGTCATCGAGCAGGATGCGCGTTGCGGTTTCCCACTGCCGCGCAACGATCTGCGGCAGCGACAGATCGTTGAGCTCGCGCCAACCCGGAGTCAGCAGCAGCGACCAGGGCAACTCGCCCGTCCAGCCCGGCAGGTTGCGATAGGTGGCGAAGCGCCCGGAACGCCAGGCTTCGATCATGCTCGACAGGGTTTCGCGCACGTCGCGGTAGAGGTACACAAACTGCGCCTGCGGAAACACCTTGTCCAGAAACGGAATGCGCAATGAATTCTTCGGCGTTTTTTCGAGCAGGCGCACAGGCTGACGGGCGGGGCGCATGCCGTCGCGGTCGCGCAGCTCAGCGGCGAAGCGGCGGCGCAATTTCTCCGCCAGTTCCGGCGTGGCAAGACTCGCGTCGAGCCGGTTCGAGTCGTAGTTGTGCGCGATGACGTTGAGTTCCGGCACGCCCTCGATCATGGCGTGGCTTTCGCCGCCGATCGTGTACACGCCGCGCGCCTGCGCCAATGTCTCGAACAACAATGTCGAGCCCGAACGCGGCGGCGACATGATGAACACCGGGCGCTCGAATGTTGACTCACTGCTCGTCGCGCGCGGGCCTGGAATCGAGGGCGCGTTCGGCAACGCCACCGTGGTCTGGCGCAACTCGTCGCCGTCGGCGAGTTTCTTGTCGCTCAGCGCCATCGACAACACCATGATGGACAATGCATTGACCAGGCGCGATTCGTTGAGCAACAACACATCCATGGCATTGGCGCGCAGCCATTGTTCATAGGTCGTCAGCGCCTTGCGATAGGCCGGCCAGCCTTCTTCACGCGCGCCGAATTCCGACCACAATGCCGACCAGGCTCCGAGGAAGCGCGCGCTGACGGCCTTGACCGGCTCGAGCAAGGGGTGCGGCTGCGATTCTCCCAGCAGAAACGTGATGTGCTCGCGCAATTCCCACGGCGTCATCACGATCGGCACGTTTTCCGATTCCATGCGCAACGGTGGGTTGCGTTCGTCGGTCGGCGCAACGAACTGTGTGCGCCAGCCCGGCGGCGCGGGCATGCCGCCGGACATCCTGCCGTCGCGCATCAGCTCGCCGAAATCGTCGCTGCCGACCGTGTCGGCAACCAGGTGGATGCGCTCGACGTCGTTCGGATTCGTCACGCGGTGACGCCGCCAGGTATCGAAAATCCAGCATTCGCCGGAGGCCATGTGCACGTCCTCGTCGCCGCAATGAAAGCGCACCGAGGGACTCGTCAGCACCGGCACGTGCACGCGCATGCGCGAACGCCAGTAGTAGTGCACGTCGAAGTGCGGCGTGACTTCCGCTTGCGCGGTGAGTTTCATCAGGCGCGTACGGCCCCACACCGCACCGAGTTTCGACAGTACCTGCATCATGTACGGGCATTCGCGCAGATACTCCGTCGGGCGCATCGGCCCGGCGATGGTTTCCTTGGCCGGATCGCCGCCGGCCGACAGCAGCGGTAGCCACAGGTTGCCCGGGTATTTCTGCGGATGCTCACGCCAGTGTTCGGGACCGAACACGAGCACTTCCCTGGCGAGACGCTCGGCGTCGAATTGCAGCGGCAGCTGGATGAACGGAACGGGTAGTTTCATGTCGGCATTTTAGCCTGCCGCGCGGCCATTCACATCCGCATATCCCCGAACGCATCGATCCGTTTTGCAGCGCGTCCGAAAGCGTGCCATAGTGCTGCCGCACAGATGCGGACAGCGGAATATCGGGGTTGGGGTCAATGGGGGTCATGCTTTTCCGGATTCTCGGGAACGACATTCCCGTACGTCATGGCGCGAACCAGACTTTGCGCAACCTGGCGTTCATCCTTGAAAACGAGCCTGATTTGCCCGGTTGCGAAAAGCGCTTCCTGCTCAATCGCATCGCCTTCCCCGAGATCAGGCAACAGCTTGTTGACCTGATCGAGCAGGCCGGATTGCTCTGGCATGAGATCCCGTTCGAGCGCAGTGTCTATCGCCACCTCGCCACGTTCGGCGAAAAGGCGCTGTACCTGACCAACCAGAATGCAGCGAGAAATCGATGCATCGATCTCGGGTTTGCCCACGGCAACATTGTCCTACCTTTCGACGGCCAGGTTTTCATCAGCGCGCAAGGCTGGGGCGAATTGATCCGCCGCATCGATGAAAACCGATCCGGCAAATTCTTCACCGTGCCGATGTTCCGTTTGCGCAGCAACCGGCATGCACTCGAATCCACGACAAGGCCCGAGGCGGACGCGAACCACCTGTGGGCCGAGCCGCAGATTGCCGTGCGCGCCGGTTGCGACATACGTTTCAACGAACGCCTGACTTACGGCCGCGCCAATAAGGTGGAAATGCTGATGCGCCTGGGCGTCCCGGGTCCTTGGGACAAATGGATCGGCGACCACATCCGGGAAATCCGCGCGAGCCTCGTCAACACGCGTTCGCAGGAATACGGCAAGGTGCGCGAGGCCGGTTTCGTCGTGCGCCTGGAGTCAGGCAACTGGAAAGCCGACCGCAACATCTCATTCCGGGCGCAGGCCCGCAATACCGGCCTGGAGGATTTCGTGGCGCGTGTCGATGCGTCATTGCGCCAGCCCGTTGCCGGCGCCGCTTCCGCACATCTCGCCCACGCGCCCGCGTGAGTGCGGGTCACGCAGCCGGCTGCGCTGCGCGCAATGGCGCGAAGCGCAGGCTGTTGTCACCGTAGTTGGTGGCGCCGAGCAAACCATCCGCGCGGATGTCCACGCCGTGCGGCATCCAGAATCCCTTCAGCGCGTGCCGGTATTCGATGCACTCGTTCGCGCCAACGCCAAACACGTCGATCGCGTCGGTATATTGGTTCGCCGAGTACGCCTGGTCACCGAATTCCTTCATCGCGTCCAGATGACCTTCGCCGCGCCAGACGTCGATCAACCGGGGCGGATCGCGACGCAGGTCGGCGGGCATCGCAAACAGGTAAACGGTCGCGTACATCTCGCCTGAATAAGGGCCATCGACCTTGATGTGGTTGGTGCGCGCCGGAGCGATCGCGTAAGGCCCGATGAACGCGGTGTCCTGCATCTGTTCCGGCATTTTCAGCATGTGCAGTATTTTTTGCCGGCGATAGTCGGCGATGACGACCGCCTTGTTGTCCTTGCCGCAATAGGTGATCCACAACAGGTCGTCGTAACCGGGCACGAAGCGCACGCCGTGACAACGGATGAAATCATTGAGCTTCATTTCCGCGACGAACGCCAGGCTGTCGCCCTTGAGCTGGAAGAACGATTGCGTGCCCTGGTAGAAATTCGACGTCACCAGCAGGCCTTCGGCATTCGCGTCGAGCAGGTCGGTCTGCACGGGCGTGCCGTCGGCGATCACCGTTCTCGTGGTCGCGACGATTTCCACCTTTACGCCATCGTATTGCGCCAGGTACATCGTCTTCTCATTGAAATCGCAGCACACGAAGCGTTTGCCCGTGGTGAACCGCAGCGAAGTCAAGCCGGAATTCCGCGGCCGATCCTTGATGTAGGCGATATGCGGCGGCGATGGCGTGGGAAAACGGAAGTTCTTCCCCGGCGTCGGGTTGGCCTCGTTCATGTAGTCCCCCTTATTGCGGCCGGTAAACCTCGCCGCCCTGCTCGCGAAATTCCTTCGCCTTTTCCGCCATACCCGATTGCAGCGCCTCGTTTTCGCCCACACCATGTTCCATCGCGTAATCGCGCACATCCTGCGTGATTTTCATCGAGCAGAACTTAGGCCCGCACATCGAGCAGAAGTGCGCGGTCTTGTGCGCATCCTTCGGCAGGGTTTCGTCGTGGAATTCCTTGGCCTTTTCCGGATCCAGCCCCAGGTTGAATTGATCGTCCCAGCGAAACTCGAAGCGCGCCTTGGATAGCGCATTGTCGCGCGTCTGCGCACCCGGATGACCCTTGGCAAGATCCGCCGCGTGCGCGGCGATCTTGTAAGTGACGATGCCGTCGCGCACGTCCTGCTTGTCGGGCAGACCGAGGTGTTCCTTGGGCGTGACGTAGCACAGCATCGCCGTGCCGTACCAGCCGATCATCGCAGCTCCAATGGCGCTGGTGATGTGGTCGTAACCTGGCGCAATGTCGGTGGTCAGCGGCCCCAACGTATAAAAGGGCGCCTCGCCGCACTTTTCCAGCTGGCGATCCATGTTCTCCTTGATCAAGTGCATCGGCACGTGGCCGGGACCTTCGATCATGGTCTGCACGTCGTGCTTCCACGCGATCTGCGTGAGTTCGCCCAGGGTATCGAGCTCGGCGAACTGCGCGGCATCGTTCGCGTCCGCAATGGAACCCGGACGCAGGCCGTCACCGAGCGAGAACGCGACGTCGTAGGCTTTCATGATGTCGCAGATGTCTTCGAAGCGTTCGTACAGGAACGATTCGCGGTGATGCGCGAGGCACCACTTCGCCATGATCGAACCGCCACGGCTGACGATGCCGGTGACGCGGCGCGCGGTCAGTGGCACGAAGGGCAGGCGCACGCCGGCGTGGATCGTGAAGTAATCGACGCCTTGCTCGGCCTGTTCGATCAAGGTGTCGCGGAACAATTCCCAGGTCAGGTCTTCGGCGACGCCGCCGACTTTTTCCAACGCCTGATAGATCGGCACGGTGCCGATCGGAACCGGCGAGTTGCGGATGATCCACTCGCGCGTCTCGTGGATGTGGCGGCCGGTGGACAGATCCATCACCGTGTCGGCGCCCCAGCGGATCGCCCACACCATTTTCTCGACTTCCTCGGCGATCGAACTCGACACTGCCGAATTGCCGATGTTCGCATTGATCTTCACCAGGAAGTTACGCCCGATGATCATCGGCTCGGATTCCGGGTGATTGATGTTGTTCGGGATGATGGCACGGCCGCGCGCGACCTCGTCGCGCACGAATTCCGGCGTGATTATTCTCGGAAGCGCCGCGCCGAAGGATTGCCCGGGATGCTGCTTGAGCAGGTGCGCATCGCGGATCGCGTCGATCTTCTGGTTTTCGCGGATCGCTATGTATTCCATCTCCGGCGTCACGATGCCACGCCGCGCATAGTGCATCTGCGAGATGTTCGCGCCGGATTTCGCGCGTCGCGGTTTGGGTATGTTCGGGAAACGCACATGGTCCAGCTCGCGCGCGACCGCGTGGCGGCGCGTGAACGGCGAGGTGAAATCGCGCAGCGCTTCGCTGTCGCCGCGCTCGGCGATCCAGCGCGCGCGCAAGGCCGGCAGGCCGGCGGACAAGTCCACGCGGTAGTCCGGATCGGTGTACGGCCCGGAGGTATCGTAGACCGCGAACGGCGCATTCTTCTCCGCACCGAACATCGACGGCGTATCGGCCAGCGCGATTTCGCGCATCGGCACGCGGATATCGGCGCGTGCACCTGCGATATGGATCTTGCGCGAACCTGGAATCGGGCGCGTGACGGATTCGGACAGTTCGGCGGTTTGGCGCAGGAGTTCGGATGGTACGGCGTTCATCGGCTTCGGCCCTCGTGAATCGGATCGAAGCGAGGCGCGGTCGCGCATCATGGCGCTGACGCGAAGCTCCCTACGCCGGCATCACCCGGATCAGGTACGAAGGGTGTATCTCAGCCCGCGTCGGGCACCCCCGCTTCAGGTGCCATTGAATCACGAAGCGTGGCGATTGGCGAGCCGCGACGAAACCCGGCGCCGGCGCGTCTTGCAAGACGTACACACAGGTCGCACTTTGACTTTGCAAAGTTCAATCCCATGAGGCTCGCCATGAAGACGCATCCCCGCACAATATTTCGATCGCTGATCGTGGTTGCCGCTGCTTGCCTTGTGCTCGCCGCTTGCGCCGCGCCAGCGTTGAAGAAGCCCCTGCCCGACCGCGTCCAGGTCAGCTGGGCGCCAAACGATCAGCTCAGCGAAATCAAGGACAACCCCTCCCAGCGCGGCTGGATGAGTCCGCAGGAATGGCAAAAAGCCTTGTCCGACAACCTGCGCAGGCACGCGGATCTCGTTCTGCCGCCCGGGCAGAAACTCGACGTGAGGGTCGAAGACATCAAGCTCGCCGGCGATTTCGAACCATGGCGTGGGCCGAATGCACTGGACATCCGCTTCATGAAGGACATCTATCCGCCGCGTGCGACGCTGCATTACAAGCTCAGCGACGCGAACGGTGGAATAATCCGAGAGGGCGACAGCAAGATCGCCGATCTTTCCTACCTGCACCGCACCACCAACATCACCTCGACCGACCCGCTCCGCTACGACAAGCGCATGCTCGACGATTGGATCGACAGGGAGTTCGGCAAGAACAAATCTTAGTCGCGCGGCGCGTAGGCGCGCAGGAAAAGCTCCACCGTCGCCGCGATATGCTCGTCGATCTCGCGCTGCTTGAGCGTGGCGCAACAGCCGAATTCCATGCGCGCGTGGGATTCGCCCTTGAGCAGGCAGAAGAATTGCGTGGCCGCGCGCCGCGTGTCGGCAATGTCCAGGTTTCCGGCCGCGACTTCGTCGCGCAGAAACGCGTCGAACGCGCCCTGCACCCGCGCAGGGCCGGCCTCCCAGAACAGCTGGCCCAGCTTCGGCGCATTCCGCACGTTGGCGACCACGGTGCGATGCACGGCCACGGCATCGTCACTGGTGACAAGCGCGAAGAACGCGCGCGCGATCTCCACGAGCTGTGCGCGCAACGGGCCCTTCAGGTTGGCGGAAAAGATCTGCGCGGGAAGTTGTTCCTCGCACTTGCGCCGCACCGCCTCTGCGAACAGCGCATCCTTGTCGCCGAAGTGGCTGTAGACAGTCAGCTTGGACACGCCGGCGGCGGCAGCCACCGCATCCATGCTGGTGTCGGTGTAGCCGCGCTCGACGAACAGGCGCTTGGCCGCATCCAGAATGGCGGCGCGCTTGTTCTGGTCTTTGGGCCGGCCGGGGCCGGCGGATTTGGCGGCGGTTCTGGGCATGGTCTTGAATGGTCCGATCCTGCCCGCATTATGCCCCGCCGAGCCGCGATTTACAGCCAAACCGCCCAGCGCGATGCGCGCGTGTAAAAAATGGTTTGAATGACTTCCGGCACTTCGGAAGCGCGGCGTTCCGGGCGATCTTGCAATTGCCGCTAGCGCCGCAAAGCCCTATGCTTTCAAGTCTTTTCGGCACCGGAATCGAGCGCCATGACCCTGAACGTCGAAATCGCCCGCCACAACATGATCGCGCAGCAGGTACGTCCCTGGGACGTGCTCGACGAGCGCGTGCTCGGCACGCTGAGCGCGCTGCGCCGTGAGGATTTCGTGACCGCGGCGCAACGCAATCTGGCTTTCGCCGATTTGTGCCTGCCGCTCGGCCACGACGAAGTCATGATGAAGCCTGTCGTGGAAGGCCGCGTCTTGCAGGCCGTCGATCCGCAGCCCGGCGAATCCGTGCTCGAGATCGGTACCGGCTCGGGTTTTCTCACCGCCTGCCTGGCGCGCATGGCCGGCGAAGTCGTCAGTGTCGAGCAGCACGCCGATTTTGCGCAAACCGCGCGCTCGCGCCTGTCCGCTGCCGGCATCGCCAATGCGCAAGTCGAAACTGCCGAAGCCGTGCGCGGCTTTGATCCGAAACGCCAGTTCGACGTGATGGTTGTCACTGGCGCGGTCTTCGAATTGCCGCAACACTGGCGCGCATGGATCAAGCCCGGCGGCCGGATTTTCGCCGTCGCGGGGCAATCACCCGCGCAGCGCGCGAGTGTGTACACGCGGGCGGACACTGGCACCTGGAACGCCTTGGCGCTGTTCGAGACCGACCTGCCCTACCTGCGCCATGCCGAGCCACCACAACGCTTCGCGCTCTAGGCGAAAGCGCTTCAAACTTCAAGGAATTGCAATGATGCACAAACGTATCCCACTGACGCTGCTGGCCGTTGCCATTGGCGCCGCCGCGACCACCGCCAGCGCCGAAGACCTGATGCAGATCTATCAGCAAGCGCACCAGGCCGATCCCACGCTCGCGACCGCCGATGCCAACAAGGGCGCTTCCGAAGCCGGCGTCGGCATCGCGCGCGCACCGTTGCTGCCACAACTCGGCGCAAGCCTTGGCTACCAGCACAGCGACAGCCGCAGTTCCAGCATTTCCGCCCAGCCCACCGGCAACGGCGACTACGCACTGGTACCGTCGATCGGCAACAGCCAGGGCCGCTCGCGCACCGCGCAGGGAACGCTGACGCAAACCCTGTTCAACTGGGGCGACATTTCGCGCCTGCGTGGCGCGCGCGAAAACGCGCGCAGCGCCGGCGCCGGCTACGATGCCGCCGTGCAGGACCTGATCGTGCGCACCGCGACCGCCTACTTCAACGTGCTCACCGCCGACGACCAGCTCGCGTTCGCGCAATCCAACGAGAAGGCACTGGCCAAACAGCTCGATCAGGCCGAGCAGCGTTACAAGGTCGGCCTGTCCGCGATCACCGACGTGCACGAAGCCCGTGCGAACCACGACTCCGCGGTGGCCCAGGTGATCCAGGCCCAGAACGGCGTGGACACGGCGCGCGAAGCGGTGGCGCAGATCACCGGCCGCGATTTCGGCGAGTTGAAGAAACTGCGCGAAGACCTGCCGCTGGACAAACCAACCCCCGACAACCTGCAGGCGTGGGTGGACACCGCGATCAAGAACAGTCCCGTGCTGGCGTCGTCGCAATACGCGCTCAGTGCCGCGCAGGACAACATCACGGCGCAGCGTTCCGGCCACTTGCCGACACTGACCGCGTCACTGGTGCGCACCGATTCGCCATCGTGGGGATCGAGCGACCGCTCGTTCGGCAACACCGCGCTCGGCAACATCCCCGGCAATGGTTGGTCGGGTGACACCACCATCGGCGTTACCTTGAACGTGCCGCTGTTCAGCGGCGGCGCGGTGCACTCACAGGTGCGCCAGGCGATCTTCCAGCGCGATGCCGCGCAGGATCAGCTCGAGCTGACCCGACGCACCGTGATTGCGGGCACGCGCAATGCCTATCGCGCCGTGCTCGCCGGCATCAGTGAAGTCGAGGCGACCAAGCAGGCCGTGGTGTCGGCGCAAAGCGCGCTGGATGCCACCCAGGCCGGGTTCGAGGTCGGCACCCGCACGATCGTCGACGTGTTGCTCAGCCAGCAGCAACTTTTCCAGGCACAAAGCGCCTATTCGCAGGCCCGCCACCAGTTCGTGATCAGCGGCCTGCAGCTCAAGCAGGCGGCGGGCGAAGCCTCAATCAAGGACATCGAGTCGGTCAACGCATTGCTGCAGTAATTCGGGCGGCGCCGCCCGTCACGCCAGCGGCGCGCGCCCGCTTGGGCCCTCCAGCACGCGCTCCACGATCTCCAGGGTGCGCAACACGCCGCCCTGCTCGCGTGCGAAAGCCGCCTGCCCTGCAGTTCCCAGGCGCTTGCGCAATGCCGGATCCGCAAACAAGCGGATCACGGTGGCGGCAAGTTCGGCTTCATCGTCCACGCGCAGCGCGGCACCGGCGTCGATCAGGCTCGCCGTGATTTCCACGAAATTGAACGTCTGCGGCCCGACCACGACCGGCACCGACAAGGCCGCGGGTTCGAGCACGTTGTGGCCGCCGATCGGCACCAGCGACCCGCCCACGAAGGCGACGTCTGCGGCAGCGTAAAAGCGCAGCAGTTCGCCGAGCGTATCGACCACGAAACATTGGGTATCCGACGTGGCGGCGCGCTCTTCGCTGCGCGTGCGGGTGGCGAAACCGCTCTTGCGGCACTCCTCGACAACCGGCTTGAAGCGCTCCGGATGGCGCGGCACCAGCAACAACAGCGCGTCAGGAACCTGGCGCAACACGATCGCGTGCGCCTTGAGCACGGCCTCTTCCTCGCCTTCGTGCGTGCTTGCCGCAATCCACACCGGACGCCGCGCACCCCATCCGTCGCGCATCGTGCGCGCCTGTTCGCCAAGTTCGGGCGGTACGCTCATGTCGTATTTGAGATTGCCGAAAATCCCGAGGCGTTCGGGCTCGGCGCCCAGGTCGCGCAGGCGTCCGGCATCGGTGGCCGATTGCGCGGCGACGTATCGCGCGCTGGCCAGGGCGCTCTGCGCCAGCGGCCGCACCGGGCCGTAACCACGAAAGCTCTTTTCCGACAGGCGCGCATTGGCGACGATCAGCGGGATGTTGCGCGCCTGGCATTCGAAAAACAGGTTCGGCCAGATCTCGGTTTCCATGACCACCGCCAGGCGCGGCCGCACGCGGTCGAGAAAGCGCCGGATCGAAGCCGGCAGGTCGTAGGGCAGGTACACATTGAACACGCGCTCGCGATACACGCGGCGCACGCGCTCGGAGCCGGTCGGCGTAACCGTGGTGATCACGAACGGCGTGCGCGGATAGCTTTGCATCAACGCATCGATCAGCGGCATCGCGGCGTTGACCTCGCCCATCGACACGGCGTGAACCCAGATGCTGTCGTGGATCTTCGGATCGGCGAAAAATCCGAAACGCTCCTGCCAGCGCTGGAAATATTCCGGATAGCGCAGGCCGCGTATCGCCAGCCGGTACAGGATCACCGGCGTAAGCAGGTACATGGTGGCGGTGTAGATGAAGCGGCGCAGGCGCATCAAGGCAGGGGCAAGACCAAGCGCAAAGGTTCGCAAGTATAACGGTCGCTCCCGCTACAATCGCGGCATGCCGAAACTTTCATCGCCGCGCCACTGGCCATCCTGGATCGGCCTCGGCGTCGTCCGCCTGATCGCAAGATTGCCGTATCGCGCGTTGATCGCGCTCGGGCGAGCACTCGGCACGTTGACGGCTCGCCTGCCAGGATCACGGCGGCAAGTGGCAAAACGCAATCTCGATTTGTGCTTTCCGGGACTGTCCGATGCCGAACGCGCACAGCTATTGCGCCGCAATCTTGCGGACCTGGGCTGCATGCTCGTGGAATTCGCGTTCGCCTGGTTCGGATCGGATCGCGCAATCGCGCGCACGCCGTGCGCGATCGAAGGTCTCGAACACCTCGAACGCTGTCGCGCGCAGGGCCGTGGCGTACTGCTCGTAGGCGCACATTTCTCGCACCTGGAATTGTGCGCGCGGCTGGTTTCGCAACGCTTACCGCTAGCCGGCATGTACCGGGTGATGGACGATCCGGTGTTCGAGCGCGTCGTGCTGCGTGCACGCCTGCGCTATGCCGATGCGATGTTTGCCAAAGACGAGCTGCGCGCCAGCGTGAAATACCTAAAGCGCGGCGGCACGCTGTGGTACGCGCCGGATCAGGACATGCGCGGCAAGGACACCGTATTCGCACCGTTTTTCGGCGTTAGCGCTTCCACGCTCACCGCCACGCATCATCTGGCGCGGCTGTCCGGCGCGGCAGTGATTCCATTCTTCCACAAGCGCGAGCCGCGCGGCGGCTACGCGATCCGCCTTGAAGCGCCGCTGGAAAACTTTCCCTCCGACGATATCGTCGCCGACACCACGCGCGTCAACGCCTGCATTGAACGCATGGTGCGTGAAGCGCCCGCGCAATACCTGTGGGTGCACAAGCGCTTCAAGACACGGCCGGAGGGCGCGCCGCCGGTTTATTGAATCCGGCGCCTTGCTTCATACACCTTCGCGTATTTCAGGAACACGTAGTACGCACCGGTCGCGGCGCTGATGAATCCTGCCCAGCCGCTGAGAAAATAGCGCTTGAAGACATACTGGCGGATGAAGAACACCGGTGGATACGCGACCATGCGCACACCGAGGAAACGCTGGCGCCGGCGCAATTTGTCCGCGACCAGACCGGTCGAATAGGCGTTGATCTTGGCAACCTTGGTGGCGATGTCCGGTTCGCCGTAATGCTGGAACACGGCGCGGCGCAACGTGCGTACCGGGCCATCGGTTTGCGGCGCGGCATGCACGGGCGCCGCATTCATGCGCGTCCGGCGGCGATCGAACAGGCGCAAATGCGTATTCGTCCAGCTCCAGCGATGCTGGAAGGTCCAGAACATCTGCTCGCGGCGCGGCAGGCGGAAACCCGCAGCTTCGGGGGATTCCAGCACGCGCTCGATTTCGACACGCGCCGCATCCGTCAGCGCCTCGTCGGCATCGAGCAGCAGCACCCAGTCGTGCGCGGCCTTGTCGATGGCGGATTGTTTCTGCGTCGAATAATCGCGGAACGGTTGGGCGAAAATGCGCGCACGGTACGTTCGCGCAATCTCCAGCGTGGCGTCCATGCTGCCCGAATCGAGCACGACGATATCGTCGACAAATGCGGCGCTGGACAGGCAGCGATCCAGTGTCGCCGCGTTGTTGAACGTGGTGACGACGAGTGAGAATTTTTCACGCACGCGCGTCATCGTCCGCGGCCAGCGCCGCGCAATACAGCGCGATCAACCACCAGAACAACAGCCCCCACCACGCCGAGTAAAACGCGAGATGCGTGTTGAGCGGAAACGTCATGACGGCAAGCGCCAGCACCGGCGCCAGCGCGCGTTCACGCGCATGCGCGCTCGCGCGCGACCATGCGCGAATCGCGCAGAATGCGCCGATCAGCCACAGCGCGAGTCCGATGATGCCGGTTTCGCTCAGCACTTCGAGCACGATCTGGTGCGCGTGATAGGCGCCTTCGTCGGTTTGCGCGTCGACGAAAGCATCGCCTGCTTGCGCGTATTGCGGATAGGCATAGCGGAACCCGCGCACGCCAACGCCCGTGACTGGATGCGCGGCGAACATGCGCGCAGCCGTGGTCCAGATGCGCAGGCGCCCCGCGGACGCCGTATCCAGCGCATGCTCGGAACCTTGCAGCGCAAGCAGGGTACGATCGAAGCGCGCGTCGAAGCGCCCCGAGTGCTGCCAGGCGACGGCAATGCCGAGCACGGCCGCGCAGGCGGCGGCGAACGCCCATGCCGCGAAGCGCAGCGGCGCGCGCGTTTGCATCCATGCGAACGCAAGCGCCACCAGCGCGTACATGATCCAGCCCGAACGCGAGCCGGCGAACAGGATCGGCATCAACTGGAACACGAACGCAACGGCCAGTCCGCGCCAGCCCCAGCGCCGGCGCGCAGCGACGAACACGAACGGCGACAGCACCGCCAGCACCGGCCCAAGCTTGAGGTTGCCCGCGCCGAATATGCCGGACAAGCGGTCAGCGGTTTCCGCGCCGGCGATGCTCCAGCCAGTCAGAATCTGCACCCAGGCATCGAGCAGCCAGAGCAACACGACTGCGGCGCAGGCATCGCTCAGACGCGACCACCAACCGGTTTTGCGCAAGGCAAGACACGCGAACACTGCGAACGGCAAAAAGCGCAGCAGCGCGGCGACCGTGCTCCAGGATTTTTCCGGCATGACCGCGCCCGGTGCGGAGATGAGCGCGGCCAGCCAGTAGCAGCCAAACAGGACAATCGCCAGACGCACGCCAGCGTGTGAGCGCAGTTGCGCGCGTTCGCGCCAGGCGAGGATCAATCCGGTGATCGCGCCGATCGCGATGAATGCTTCCGATGCGCGGCCGACCGGCAGCAGGACCAGCACACCGAGCACGATCCACGCCGGCCACATCGCCTTCATCCGGAAACTTGCGCGTACAGATCCAGTGTCGCTGCCTGCATGTCGGCAAGTCGAAAGCGCTTGAGCGGCGCTATCGGCGGCGCCAGGCGCAGCAGTTCGGCGGCGCGCTCGACCAGGCGCGTGATGTCGCCCGGCGGCACACGGCCTTCCGGATACAACTCGGCCAGCAATTCACCGGCGCCGCCATGCGCATAACCCAGCACGGGCCGGCACAGGGCGATGGCTTCGACCACGGTGCGGCCGAACGCCTCGGGTTTGGTCGACAGTTGCAGCACCAGGTTCGACACGGCATAGATTTCGCGCACGTCATCACGTGGCGGCGTGATCACCAGGCGCTGCGCGACTCCACGCTGCTGCGCCAACGCACGCAATTCGCGCAAGTAGACCGTACGTCCGTGTTCGTCGGCGCCGAGCAAGAGCAGTTTGCAGTCCAGCCCGCGCGCGACTAGTCCGGCCAGAAGTTCGATCGCATCGGCATGGCCCTTCAGGCGCGTGCCGCGGCCAGGCAAGGTCAACAGCTGTCCGGTCGCCAGTTGCGGAAATTGCGCGAAAAACGCCTTGCGCCATTCTTCGTCCGGTGCGTAGCCGAACGGGAAATCCACCGGATCCACACCACGCGGAATCACCGTCAGGCGCGCAGGTTCGGTCTGCGGGTAGTGGCGCAACACATGGTCGCGGACCGTGTTCGATACGCAAATCACGCGCTCGCCGCGGGTGAGGATCGAGCTGTACCAGCCCGGCGAATTCAGACCGTGCACGGTCGTGAGAAAGTGCGGCTTTGGCGCGGGCATTTTTCGCAGCGCACGCCAGGCCAGCCACGCCGGCAGGCGCGAGCGCGCATGCACGATGTCGGGCGCGATTTGCGCAAACAGATGGCGCAATGTGCCGCTGTGGCGCAGGGTCAACAGCGACTTGCGGCCGATATCCAGCGCGACATGCTCGCTGCCTTGCGCAGTGAGGCGTTCGACCAGGCGGCCACCGGCGCTGATCACGATGGAACGATGCCCGGCCGTGACCAGCGCGGCGCCGATTTCCAGGGTCGATCGCTCCACACCGCCGGCGTTCAGCGCCGGTAGCAGTTGCACGACAGTCAAGCGCCGCTGCGACATGCGCGGCCTCAATCGGTCAGGGTGTACACCGCGCTGCAGTAGGGGCACTGCGCGGTGCCGGTGGCTTCGACCGGGAGATAGACCTTGGGATGCGAATTCCACAGGCTCATGCCCGGCATCGGGCACGACAGCGGCAGGTCGGCGTGGGTGACGTTATAGCGATGCTCGGCGTTGGCCGGAATGAGCCGGACGGCGCCGGAAACGGAAGCTGCGGTGGCGGACATGGTCAATCCTGCGGCGGCAATGCGATGCAACAAGTCTAGCAAGATGCGCACCAATCGGCGTGGCAGGCGTGAGCCGGATCACGCCCATGTCACGAACCGGTGCGATTATTTTTGGCGCTGAACCTAGTAAGATGCGCGGACACAGGGGCTTCAACGGGGAGACTGATCGTGGATTTCAACAAGCTCATCGCGCGCGCAAAGAACATCTTGTTGACGCCGAAGACCGAATGGCCCGTGATCGCGGGCGAAACGGAAACGGTACAGAGCCTGTACCTCAACTACATCGTGGTGCTGGCAGCGATTCCGGCCGTGTTCGGCTTCATCAAGAACAGCCTCATCGGCAGCACCTGGTTCGGCGTCACCGTGCACACCGGCATCGGTGCCGGCATTACCGGCATGATCGTGTATTACGTGCTGTCGCTGCTGATGGTCTTCGTGATGGCGCTGATCATCGACGCGCTGGCCGGAACCTTCGGCGCGCAGAAGAACCAGGTGCAGGCGCTCAAGACCGTCGCCTACGCCTACACTGCGAGCTGGATCGCTGGCGTCGGCGTCATCCTCGGCATGGGGCTCGGCGCACTGATCGCGCTCGCCGGCGGCATCTATTCGATCTACCTGCTGTACCTGGCCCTGCCGAACACGATGAAGTGTCCGCCTGAAAAGGCCGGCGGCTATACCGCGGTCAGCATCATCTGCGCGATCGTGCTGGGCTGGATCCTCATGCTCATCGTCGCCAGTTTCACCGGTGCGGCGATGTTCGGCGCGGCCAGTAGCGGCATCCACATCGGCAGCAGCGACAACGGCAGCGTCAGCATCGATTCCAACAGTGCGCTCGGCAAGCTCGCGGCAATGGGCGCGGCGGCTGAGAAGGCGAGCAAGAACATGGAAGCCGCGCAGAAATCCGGCGACGCCAACGCGCAGGCGCAGGCGACCGGCCAGATGCTCGGCGCCGTGCTTGGCGGCGGCTCGCAGGTCGAGGCGCTCGCGCCGGACGCACTCAAGCCGTTCGTGCCGGAAACCCTGGACGGCATGAAACGCACGTCCATGTCGGTCGAGCGCAATGGCGCGATGGGCATGCAGGTGTCCAACGCGACTGCCACCTATTCGGATGGCCAGCGCAGCCTGCACCTGGAAATCGCCGATACCGGCAGTGCCAAGGGCATCATGGCGCTGGCCGGCGCGGTCGGCGTGGAATCCTCGCAGGAAACCGACCACGGCTACGACAAGACCTACAAGCAGGACGGCCGCCTCGTCCACGAGCAGTGGGACAGCCAGAACAAGGACGGCGAGTTCAGCATCGTCCTCGGCGACCGCTTCAGCGTGAAAGTCAACGGCAACGCCGACAGCATCGACCAGCTCAAGGCCGCAGTCGGCAGCATCAACCTCGCCGGCCTCGAAGCACTGAAGAACCAGGGCGTGAAGAACCAGTAGCCCGCTCAACCCGCCGCGCATGGCGCGGCGGCCTCTCCCGCGCGCGGGAGAGGCGAAGGCAATCGGCGCATCAGTTCTTTGCAAGATCCGCCGACAGCGTGATGTGAATCTTCACCTCGTCGCTGACCGCGGGTACGTACATCTTCAGCCCGAACTCCGAACGCTTCAGTGTCGTGTCGGCGTCGAAACCCGCGGTCTGCGAACCGATCATCTTGTTCTCGCCGATCTTGTTCACGCGTGCGTGCAAGGTCACCGGCTTGGTCACGCCGTGCACGGTCAGATCGCCGGCGATGTCGAGCGTTTCGGTGCCGGTCTTGGTCACATGCGTGCTCTTGAAGGTGATATCCGGATACTTGGCGGCGTCGAAGAAATCCGGCGTCTTCAGGTGTTCGTCGAGTTTCGCCACGCCGGTGTGCAGGCCCGACAACGGCATGGTCACCGTGACTGACGACTTGTCCCAGTCGGCCTGATCGACGACCACGGTTCCCTTGATGTCTTCCATGCGGCCGGTCGGGTTGGAAAATCCGAAATGATTGTAGGTGAACGACACCTGGGTATGGTTCGGGTCGATGGTGAAAGTCTGCGGCGCGGCGAAGACAGAGGCGCTCGCGACGAGCAGGGATGCGAGCAACAAACGGCGGGCGAACATGGGCATACTCCTGTGCGGACTGGGGCGAAACGAGCGGGCCGAGTGTAGCCCAACAGGCATTAAGAAATATTCAACTTGCCGATGGCAGCGCGAACTCGGCATCATGGCCGAATCCGTGTCAGGACATCTGCGGTGCCGGAATCCGTTTTGCAACCCCCTGCGTGCTGGATCGTGACCGACGGCGCCGCCGGCAATGTGCGCCAGGCGCAGGCGTTGGCGCGAGCAATGCAAATCGAGGCGGAAACCCGATGTGCGCGATTGCGCATGCCATGGCGCTGGTTCGCGCCGCGCCTCACCGCCGGACTGCGCTTTGGCGTCGCGCCGGAATTGCGCCAGCGCCTGCACGCGCCCTGGCCCGCCCTGGTCATCGGATGTGGCCGCGACGCCGCCACGCTGACGCGCTGGCTGCGCCAGGCGAGCGCCGGCAAAACCTTCACCGTACAGATTCTCGATCCGCGCATCGACCCGAAGCATTTCGACCTCGTCGTCGCGCCGCGCCATGATGCGCTGGCAGGCGCGAACGTGATCCAGACCCTCGGCGCGCTCAATCCGGTGGACGCGGACTGGCTGGTCGATGGCAGCGCGCGTTTTCCGATGTTGGCGCAACTGCCGCAGCCGCGAATGACGGTGCTGATCGGCGGCCCGCGCCGCGGCCTGGACATGAGCAACGCGTGGTTCGATACATTTCTGTCGCGCATCAATGCACTCGTCGAACGCAACGGCGGCAGCCTGCTTGTTTCCACGTCGCGGCGCACGCCGGAATCATGGCGGCGGATGTCGCGCGAACGCCTGAGCGCAACCTGCGTGCATTTCTGGAACGGCACCGCGGACGGCGAGAATCCGTATCAAGGCTATCTGTCCGCCGCCGACCGCATCGCGGTCACGCCCGATTCGGTCAACATGCTGTCGGAAGCCTGCGCGACCGGCAAACCGGTTTTCACCTTGCTGCCGGAATCCGCGCGCGGCAAATTGACCGGCCTGCACGCCGAGTTGCGCGCGCAAGGCTGGCTGCACGCGCTCGATGCCAATGTGGATTTTTCCACTTTGCGACAACCACCGCCATTGCGCGAACTCGCCGCGGTGGCGAGCAAGGTCTGGCACGTGCTGGAATCCACGCGATCCGACGTGGTCGCTGCGCTGACTGCCGATTAGCCGAATCGCAAGCCAATCACCGTCGCAATCCGCAACACGGCTTGCGCGTGTAGCTCCAGTTCGGCATCGCGCGGGGCCAGTCGCGGGCGCGCATCCAGCGTGCAATCCAGCGCACGTTTGAGCAGCGTGGCGTGCGCTTGCGCGAGATCGCGCGCATCGTCATCGGCAAGGACGCCAACGCGTCCGCACACTGCGATCAATTCCGCGCTATTGCCGCTGCTCAACAATGTGGCATGTTCGTGCGCATGTAGCAGCACCAGTGTTTGCAGGATGAATTCGATGTCGAGCAACGCTCCGGCGCCCTGCTTCAAATCCAGCATCGTGCTCGTCGAACGATCGCGCTCGGCGCGCCAGCGCACGCGCATGGCGCCGACTTCGGCGCGCACCTGCGCAGGTTCGCGTGGCTGCGCCAGCCAATCCGCGCGCAACGCTGAAAATTTCGCGCAAGCATCCGCGTCGCCGGCGATCGGCCGCGCGCGTACCAGCGCCTGCGATTCCCAGATCCAGGCGCGTTCGCGCAGGTATTCGGCAAACGCGGCGATGCCGACGACGAGCAAGCCCTTGCCGCCGTCCGGACGCAGGCGCACATCGACGTCGTAGAGTTTTCCCGCGCGCGTCTGCGTCGTCAGCCAGTGCACCACGCGCTGGGCGATGCGCGCGAAATAGCGCGCGCCTTCCAGCGGCCGCGCGCCGTCGCTTTCGGCCTGCGCCAGCGCGCTGGCGTAGACGAAAACCAGGTCCAGGTCGGATGCAAATCCAAGCTCCGCGCCGCCGAGGCTGCCGTAGCCGATCACGGCGATGCCGCCGGGCAGGCGTCCGTGTGCGCGGGCGAGGTCGTCCTGCGCCAGCTGCAAGGCATACGCGACGATCGACTGCGCCGTCTCGCCCAAGGCGCGCGCGCTGGCGACGGCGTCTGCGCCGCCGCGACAGGCCAAGCCGATGCGAAACGCCGCGCTTTGTTTTTCCTCCTGCAAAATTTCGATCGCGCCTTCCGCATCGCCGGGGTCGTGCTGGGCCAGTCGCCGCGCGATCTGCGCGTCGAGCGCAGCGCGATCCGGCATGCCGTCCTCACCCGCGGGAGCCAGCAGGTCGTCCAGCAGCAGCGGATGCGCGATCACGCGCTCGGCAAGCAACGCGCTGCCGGCGAAGACGTCCACCAGTCGTGTCCGCGCGGCGGGACGTTCTTCGAGCAAGGCAAGATACGCGGAACGGCGTAACACGGAATGCAGCAATTGCATGAGGCGATTCAAGCAGGCATCGGGCGCAACGCTCGCTGCCGCCGCCTGCAGCAGGTGCGGCACGAGTCGATCCAGGCGTCCGCGTCCGCGCGCCGACAATGCGCGCGCGCCGGCGCCGGTGGCGAGCGCCTGCAGCGCCGCGTGCAGGTTTTCCGCATCGCCAAAACCGAGCGCGCGAAGCTGCGCCGGCTGCGCTTCGCCGCGAAGTGCCGCCTGCCAAAAGGCGACGGCTGCGTCCACATCCACGGCTGGCGCGGGTTTTTCGGTGCCGAGACGGTCCGCGAATTCCGCTGCGACCGCGGCGCGCACGCGCGCAAGTTCGTCCTCGAGCGCGTTCCAGCCGGCGAACCCTGCTGCGACGGCAATGCGCGTGCGCAGGAAATCGTCGTCCGGCAATTCGTGGGTCTGTTCGTCGCGCAGCATCTGCAAGCGGTTTTCGATGCGGCGCAGGAAGCGGTAAGCGTCGCGCAGGCGGTTTGCGCTCACGGTGGCGAGCGCACCGATGCGCTCGCAGGCGGCGAGCGCCGGCAGCAGGCCGGTTTCGCGCAAGCCCGGCTCGCGCCCACCGCGGATCAGTTGCAGCAGCTGCACGACGAATTCGATTTCGCGGATTCCCCCGGGGCCGAGTTTCAGGTTCGCGGCCAGGTCCTTGCGCACGACTTCGGCGTCGATCAGCGATTTCATCTCGCGCAAGCCGGCGAACGCGGTGTAATCCAGGTATTTGCGGTAGACGAAGGGGCGCAGCGCCTCGAGCAGGCGCTTGCCCGCGGCGATGTCGCCAGCGACCGGCCGTGCCTTGATCCAGGCATAGCGCTCCCAGTCGCGGCCCTCGCGCTGGTAGTACTGCTCCATGGCGGCAAACGGCAAGGCGACGCGGCCGGCATTGCCGAACGGGCGCAGGCGCAAGTCGACGCGAAAGACGTAACCATCGGCGGTGATCTCGGCGAGCAGCTTGACCAGCAGCTGGCCGAGGCGCGCGAAGTACGCTTCGTTGGCCAGTGGACGCTCGCCGTCGCTCGCGCCGTTTTCCGCGAAGGCGAGGATGAGATCGATGTCGGAGGAAAAATTCAGCTCGCCGCCGCCAAGCTTGCCCATCGCGATCACGACGAGCCGCTGCGCCACGCCTTCGGCGTTGCGCGGCGTGCCGTGGCGTCGCGCCAATACGGATTCGGCGAAGGCAAGCGCGACGCCTAAGCAGGTTTCGGCGAGCGCGCTGGCCCCGGCCAGGGTCTGCTCGACGCCGTCCAGAGCGTTGACGTCGCGCCAGATCAGGCGCAGCGATTCAGCGCGGCGATAGCGGCGCAAAACCGCCATCGCAACAGCCTCGTCCAGCGCCTCGGTCAAGCGTAACGTTCGCGTATCGGCATGGCGCGGATCGGCCATGCGCGCCAGTCCCGCGGCATCGAGCAGGTGCGGATCGCGCACGCAGGCATCGAACGCGAAATCGCTTGCCAACAGCACGCGTTGCACATGCTCGGCCACGCCCGCGTCATCGTGCAGCACCACGCCGGCCGCGCGGCAACGCGCCAGCACCTGCGCGTAGCGCGCCTGCACGAAGTCGTCAAGATTTGCGCGCGCGGACATGGCGCGATTGTGCACGATCAAGCCGCCAGAACGTAAAAACCCGCCGCGATTGCTCGCGGCGGGCCACCCTCCCCCTCATCGGATCGGGCCTTAATACGCGAAGCGTGACGGTTTGCCACGCCGCGGCGCAGCAATCGCCCTAGAATGGACGCATGCCCGAGTCCACTTCGCGCAATGCACCGGAAACGGCGGACGCCTTGTTCGATGCGGTCTATGCGCGCCTGAAAGCGATGGCGGCGCGCCAGCTCGGCGCGCGGGAGCGCGGCACGCTGGACACCACTGCGCTGGTGCACGAACTGTATCTGCGTATTGGCGCGCAGGATGAACTGAAGTTTTCCCACCCGGCGCAATTCTTCGCCTACGCCGCGCGCGCCATGCGCCATCTGCTCGCCGACCGCGCGCGCGACCACTTGCGCCAATGCGCCGGCGGCGGCTGGATCGCGGTCACCCTGACCGGCAGCGACGGCCGCCTCGCCATCGACGACGCGCAAAGCGCACTGGCCCTGGATGCCGCGCTGACGCGATTGGAAGTCGCCGACACACGCGCCGCACGCGTGGTCGAGTTGCGCTACTTCGCCGGCCTGCCCCTGGAACAGGTGGCCGAACAGCTCGGCGTGACCCGGCGCACCGCGGATCGCGACTGGGCGTTCGCACGTGCCTTTCTGCACGACGCACTGACATGACGCGCGTGTCGCAATCTGTCGCGAAATGGCGTTTATCGCAACGTTAGCCTCCACATGGCGTTGCGACCCTTCGTCCACCACACTCAAGAGGTACTGATCCATGAATTCACGCCGCGAACCACTTCGAGTCGTCTTCGTTCTCGCCGCCTTTGGTCTCCTGGGCCTATTCAGCTTGCTCGATCGCCCGACCCTCGCCACCATTCGACCAGTGGATTTCCTGCATCTCATCGGCACAGGTATGTGTCTTGGCGCCGCCATCGTGGCGCTTGTTTGGGCACGTTCGAAGTAGTCGGAGGCATCGCGTGGCACGCTTTGGACGGTCAGGCATTGCGGCAGCAGCCGCTTGGCTCAAGCCATGACCGCGCCCGATCCGCCCACCGATTCCACTACCCAAAACGCCCTGCGCGAGGCTTTCGATGCGCTGCTCGAGCTGCCGCCCGAGACGCGCGCGGACTGGCTTGAAACGCATATCGCCGACGCGAGCCTGCGCGAGCGCCTGCGCGATCTGCTCGCCGCGCACGACAGCCACGGATTTCTCGACACCGCCGCAGGCGAGCACGCCGCGCGCCTGGCGGCGCGCGATCTGGCGCCCGAAGGGCTGATCGGCAGCCGCATCGGCGCGTTTCGCCTGGTGCGTGCGCTCGGCCAGGGCGGCATGTCGGCGGTTTTCCTCGGCGAGCGCGAGGATGCGGATTTCCGCCAGCAGGCCGCGATCAAGCTGCTGCGCCGCGGCCTGTATTCGGAGCTGGAACAGCGCCTGTTCCAGCGCGAGCGGCGCGTGTTGGCGGCGCTGGAGCATCCGCACATCGCGCGCCTGATCGACGGTGGCGTTACTGCGGCCGGCATTCCGTACCTGGTCATGGAATACGTCGACGGCGTGCCGATCACGCGCTACGCGGACACGCGCGGCCTCGACGTGCGCGCACGCGTGCGCCTGTTCGTCGACGTCTGCCGCGCCGTCGCCGAGGCGCACCGGAATCTGATCGTGCATCGCGACATCAAGCCATCGAACATCCTGGTCGCGGCCGACGGTACGGTGAAACTGCTCGACTTCGGCATCGCCAAGCTGATCGAGGAAGACAATACGGACTCGACGGGTACCGTCGGCGTGTTCACGCCCGACTACGCCGCGCCGGAACAACTGCGCGGCGGCGCGATCACCACCGCGACCGACGTGTACGGCCTCGGCGTGCTGCTGCACGAACTGCTGCTGGGCCTGCGGCCCGGCGGCACGCCGACGCGCCGGCCTTCGTCGCGCGTCAACGAAACGGTCTCCGGCAATGTCCCGAGCATCGAGCGTGCGCGCCTGCGCAAGCTGTTGCGCGGCGACCTTGACAACATCCTGCTCAAGGCGCTGGCCGAAGAACCGCAGCGGCGCTACGCCTCGGCTGGCGCGCTCGCCGACGACATCGACAATTTCCTTTCCGGCCGCGCCGTCGCTGCGCATCCGCCTTCGCGTGCCTATCGGGCTCGCAAGTTCGTGCAACGTCATCGCGGCGGCGTGGCGGTGACGGCATTGTTCCTACTCGGCATCCTCACCGCGCTTGGCGTGGCGTTGTGGCAAGCGAACGTGGCGCGGCAACAAGCGCAGCGAGCGAATACGACGCGAGATTTTCTGCTCAGCGTGTTCGATGCGGCGAGCGCGCACCTGCCGCGCAACCAGCGCCCGACTCCCGACGCGCTCGTTGCCGCCGCGCAGCAACGGCTCAGCACCGCAGACGATCTGGATGCGAGCACGCGCGCGGACTTTTCGCGCACGCTCGGCAAGGTGGAGCTGTCTCTGGCCAATTTCACGCGCGCGCAAACGCTGTTCGCCAGCGCGGAAAAGCTCGCCGCCGATCCAGCGCAGGCGCGCTCGGATCGCATCCTGCACGCGCAGGCGCTGCAACGCGCCGGCGACAACGCGGCAGCGATCGCCGCGATCAACGCGGAGTTGACGTCGTTGCGCGCGCAACCTGCGCCCATGCTGGTGCGTGCACTGGACACGTTGGCCGCCGCGGAAGCCGCCACCGGCGCGACAGACTCCGCGCTGGCGCACCAGCGCGAAGCTGCCACGACAGCCACGCGCGTGTTCGGCAAGGACTCGTCCGATGCGATTGCTGCGGTGTTCGAAATCGGCAACACCTTGGCCGAACTGCAACGCTACCCGGAAGCGATCGCCACGCTGACTCCGATGCTGACGCGCTGGCGCGCGCAGCATGCGCAGCAAGACGACCGCTATGTCGCCGCGCTCGGCAGTCTCGCCACGGCGCAAGACGGTGTCGGCGACCTGCCGGCAGCCGAGGCGCGTTTCCGCGAATTGCTCGCGCTCAAGCAGCGCATCTACACGGCGCCGCACGATGCCATCGCCGCCACATTGCGCGATCTGGCGCAGATCGTCGCACGTGCCGAGCGATTCCCCGAAGCCGAAAACCTGATCGGTCAGGCGCTCGCGATGGACCGTCAGGTTTTCGGCGGCGACGATCATCTGGAAGTTGCCGAGGACTTCGATGCCCGCGGCGGCATCTTCGTCGCGCAACGCCGCTTCAGCGAAGCCGACGCCGACTACCAGAAGGCAATCGATATCTGCACGACCGCGCAAATCAAGAACGAAGTGTGTACGCGCGCACGCAACAATCTGGGCATGTCGCTGTACCGGCAGGACCGGCTGGACGAGGCCAAACAGCAAATGACGCTGGCACTGGCCGAACGCCGTGCGCTGTTTGGCAGCGATCATCCGACCGTGGCCTATTCGCTCTCGACCCTGGCCAACGTCGCGGTGAAACAGCACGATTACAAGACCGCCGTGGACGACTCGGCGCAAGCCCTGGCCGTGCTCGACCGCGACGGTGGCAGCGCATCGCGCGAGGACGCATTGATCCGTTTCGGCTATGCGCAGGCATTGTGGATGACGAACCGCAACGCCGACGCACTGCATGAAATCGAGCGCACGCTTGCCGACTGGCAGCGTCTGGAACCGGACGCAAAGGCACGCCGTGTGGCGATGCTGGTGCAGAAGGCGCAAATCCTGAACGACCTCAAGCGCACGGATGAGGCCCGCCGTGCCGCTCTCGATGCGATCGCCATCGGCGCGCCTGCCAGCGAACTGGCGCCGCAGACCAGGCAATTGCTGCGTGAGTTGTCCGGCAGATCCGACGTGTATCCGGATTCGCCGTCGCACTGAATGTCGCAAATCGCTGTCAACCGGCGTTGCTCGTAGTCGCCGCGTTACTGGGCGCCGGCCGGCATTCGAGGAGGTGCGTCATGAGCCGTCTGCTTGCTTTGTTGTACGGGATACTCTGCTATCTGATTTTCTTTGCCACGTTTTTGTACGCCATTGCCTTTGTCGGCGGTCTTGGCGTGCCGGTATCGCTGGATTCGGATCCATCCGTTGCGTTCGGCGAGGCGTTGCTGGTCGATGCGATCCTGCTCGGCGTGTTCGCCGTGCAGCACAGCGTGATGGCGCGGCCGGCGTTCAAGCGCTGGTGGACGCGTATCGTGCCTGCTGTGGTCGAGCGCAGCACCTATGTGCTGTTCTCAAGCCTTGCCCTGATCCTGCTGTTCTGGCAATGGCGTCCGCTCGGCGGGATGGTCTGGCAGGTCGAGAGCCCAGTTGCCCGCGACGTTCTCAGGGCGCTGTTCGTGCTCGGCTGGGCCACGGTGCTGATCGGCACGTTCCTGATCAGCCACTTCGATTTGTTTGGCCTGCGCCAGGTCTGGCTGAATTGGCACCGGACTCCCTACACGCCGCCCGGATTCGTCACGCCGTTCTTCTACCGCGTGGTGCGGCACCCGATCATGCTCGGTTTCATCATCGCGTTCTGGGCCACACCGAGAATGACGCTCGCGCACCTGGTCTTCGCAATCGCAACGACGGCGTACATCCTGGTCGCGCTGCAGTTCGAAGAACACGATCTTGCCGCCAGTCTCGGCGAACCTTACCGCGACTATCAGCGCCGCGTGCGCATGCTCGTGCCGCTGCCACGCAAGGCCTGACATTTGGCCAAGCGTCTTTTCGATCCGAAACAAGGAGACCATCATGCCCAGGTACATCATCGAACGCGAAATTCCCGGCGCCGGCAAACTTTCGGCGCAAGAACTGCACGCAATCTCGCAGAAATCCTGCGGTGTGCTCAGTGGTATGGGGCCGCAGATCCAGTGGCTGCAAAGCTACGTCACCGGCGACAAGATCTACTGCGTCTACATCGCGCCGAACGAGTCGATGGTTCGCGAGCACGCGCGCCAGGGCGGGTTTCCCGCCAATCGCGTATCCGAAGTGAAAACCGTCATCGATCCGACCACGGCGGAATGACGCGGCGCGCGGCGCGCGCACATGTCGCAAATGCGTGCCGTGCAGCGTTGATCGTTCGTGCAGGGGCATCTGTCGAATCGTCATGCCGACGATCACCGCCTACCAATTCGGAGGATCAGCATGTCACTTTGCGAATGTTTCGCCCCGGGCAACGCTCCGCTTCGTCGCCTCACCATGCTCGCGCTGGCGATCGCCAGCGTCTGCGCCACGGCAGCGCCGGATGGAAACTCGCCCGACCCGCTAACGACGCCCGACGCCAGCGGTTGGCTGCGCACGTTCACGCCGGCGGGCACGATCGACACCGGCAATCCTTTCTTCCAGAGCCTCGGCACAAACGGCCGCAGTTGCAACAGCTGTCATCGCCAGGCGCAGGGCTGGACGGTTACGCCAGCCGAATTGCAGCAACGCTTTAGTGCCACCCAGGGCACGGATCCGATTTTCCGTACCAACGATGGTTCGGTTTCGCCGTTTGCCGATGTATCCACCGTTGCGGCGCGCCGCAACGCTTACGCGATGCTGCTCAATCGCGGCCTGATACGCGTCGGCCTGCCGATTCCAGCCAATGCGCAGTTCAGCCTGACCGCCGTGGACGATCCGTACCACTATGCGAGTGCCGCGGAACTGTCGCTATTCCGGCGCCCGCTGCCTGCGACCAACCTCGGCTTTCTCACCACCGTGATGTGGGACGGGCGCGAAACCGCGGCGCCATTCCTCCCGCCGATGGATGCCGGGGTGGATAGTGCCGATCTCGACGCCAGTCTGACCTCGCAAGCGAAGGATGCGGTACTTGGCCATGCGCAGGGCGCAGCCGCGCCGAGCGCCGCTGTACTGGCGCAGATCGTCGGTTTCGAATCCTCGCTAAGCACGGCGCAGATCCGCGACGACTATGCCGGCTTGCTCAACAACGACGACGCGCTCGGCGGGCCGCGTGTGCTTGCCAACCTGCGCTTCCACGTCGGCATCAACGATGCGCTCGGCGCCGATCCGACTGGCGCCGCCTTCGATCCGTCCGCGATGCACCTGTTCGACGCCTGGGCGACGCAGCACGGCAATGGCCGCAGCGAACGCGCCCGCGCTGCAATCCAGCGCGGTGAAGTGCTTTTCAACACATTTCCGATCACGATTACCGGCGTCGCCGGTTTAAACGATGTAACCGGGCAGCCGTCAATCCAGGGCCACTGCAGCACCTGTCATGACACGCCAAACGTCGGCAATCACTCGGTCGGCGCGCCGCTTGACATCGGCCTGACCGTCGCCGCGCGGCGCACGCCGGACATGCCGCTCTACACGCTGACCAACAACCAGACCGGCGCCAGCGTGCAGACCACCGATCCCGGGCGCGCGCTGCTCACCGGCAAGTGGGCCGACATCGGCAAGTTCAAGGGCGCGATCCTGCGTGGCCTCGCCGCGCGCGCACCGTATTTCCACAACGGTTCGGCGGCGACGCTGATGGACGTCGTGAATTTCTACGACACACGCTTCAACATCGGACTAGATGCGCAACAAAAACAGGATCTGGCCGCGTTCCTGGCGGCACTGTGAGTGCAGGCTGTGCCCGCACTGGGTTCTCAAGTCCTGGCGCGGACGCACTCCATGTACATGCTCACACCATCCTCGGGACGGCGTAAATCGATACCGCGCAATGCTTCGTGTTCGCTTTGCGCAAAGGCGACTTCGTAGGCGCGCAATCCGCATTCGGCGGCGATCCCGATCAGCGTGGGCCGGTCGTAATGAAACTTGCCGCCCAGGCGCATGCCGAGATTGAAGATTTCACAAGCCGAGCGGGTCTTCAGCGGCAATCCGACGAAGTGATCCCAGACCTTCAGCAACCAATCGGGATCCTCCAGGTATTTGTGCGCGAGCTTTTCCAGATCCGGCGTAAGCAGACGCATCACGCCATGCGGTTTCAGCACGCGCCGGCATTCGCGCAAAAAATCATGGGCCTGATCGAGTGTGAGTGCGGCGAAAAAATCCTCGGTATGGATGTAATCGACCGCGGCGTCGGCGAAGGGCAGCGGCTGCGACAAATCCGCGACCAGATCGGGACCATCCTTGGTTGCGATATCCACGTTCAGCCAGCCGTTCAGCTTGTGATCGCCGCTGCCGAGATTAACTTTCAACACGGAATTTTCCTTTTTCAAGGCCGGGCCACGTACCGCATCACATCACATTCGGCTCGCTGAATGCTTCCGGCTCGCCGGCGAATTCCTCGATCGGCACGCACGAGCAGAACACGTTCTTGTCGCCGTAGACGTTGTCCACGCGCGCGACCGGCGGCCAGTATTTCTGCTGGCGCAACGTCGCGAGCGGAAACGCGGCGAGTTCGCGCGGATAGGCGTGCTTCCATTCACTCGCCGACACCGCCGCGGCTGTGTGTGGCGCGTTTTTCAGCGGATTGTCGTCGCGATCCAGGCGGCCATCTTCGATCGCGCGGACTTCGTCGCGAATCTGGATCATCGCATCGATGAAACGATCCAGTTCATGCTTGGACTCGGATTCGGTCGGTTCGACCATCAACGTGCCGGCGACCGGGAAGCTGAGCGTCGGCGCATGGAAGCCGAAATCGACAAGGCGCTTGGCCACATCCTCGGCGCTGACGCCACTGGTTTTCTCGAGCGGGCGCAAGTCGAGGATGCACTCGTGCGCGACAAGTCCGTTGCGGCCGGTATACAGCGTCGGATAGTGCGGCGCGAGGCGTTTGGACAAATAGTTCGCATTCAGCAACGCGGCCTGCGTGGCTTTAAGGATTCCCTCGCGGCCCATCAGGGTGATGTACATCCACGAGATCGGCAGGATCGATGCCGAGCCGAAGGTGGCTGCGCTGACCAGACCGCCGTGGCGTTCGCCGACTTCGCCGCCGAATGCTTTCGGCAGGTACGGCGCGAGGTGCGATTTCACCGCGCACGGGCCGACGCCGGGTCCGCCGCCGCCGTGCGGGATGCAAAAGGTCTTGTGCAGGTTCAGGTGCGAGACGTCCGAGCCCCAGCGTCCGGGCCGCGCAACGCCGCACAAGGCATTGAGGTTGGCGCCGTCGGTGTACACCTGCCCACCGTGCTGGTGCACGATATTGCAAATCTCGACCACGTCTTCCTCGAACACGCCGTGCGTGGACGGATACGTCAGCATGATCGCGGCGAGGCGGTCGGCATGTTTCTCGGCCTTGGCGCGGATGTCGGCGACATCGACATTGCCGTTCGCATCGCACTTCGTGACCACGACCGTCATGCCGCACATCTGCGCGGACGCTGGATTCGTGCCGTGCGCGGATTCCGGGATCAGGCACACATCGCGTTGCGCCTGACCGTTGGCGCGATGATAGGCGCGGATCGCGAGCAATCCTGCGTATTCGCCCTGCGCGCCGGCATTGGGTTGCAGGCTGACCGCGTCGTAGCCGGTGATCGCCACCAGCATCGCTTCGAGGCCGTCGATGAGTTCCTTGTAGCCGCGCCACTGTTCGGCGGGCGCGAACGGATGGATGTTCGCGAACTCCGGCCAAGTGATCGGAATCATCTCGGCGGTCGCGTTCAACTTCATCGTGCACGAACCGAGCGGGATCATGGTGCGATCCATCGCCAGATCCTTGTCGGCGAGCTGGCGCAGGTAGCGCAACATTTCGTGCTCGCTGTGGTGCGTGTTGAACACCGGATGCGTCAGGAACTTCGAGGTGCGCCGCAATTCCTGCGGAATCAACGACGGCGCGGTTTTGTCGAGCGCCTCGATGTCCGGCAAATTGGCATCATCGCCACCGAAAATACGCCACAGCAATTCGATGTCGGCGCGCGTCGTGGTTTCATCCAGCGAGATGCAGAGGTATCCGTCCCACGCCTTGCGCAGGTTCGCACCCATTGCCACCGCACGCGCCATGAGCGCGTCGGTGCGCGCGTCGGTTTTCAGGCTGATCGTGTCGAAACCGCTGGGATGATGCGACTGGTCAAAACCGAGCTGGCGCAAGCCGGCCGCGAGGATCGCGGTCAGGCGCGCGACGCGCGCGGCGATGCGGGTCAGGCCTTCGGGGCCGTGGTAGACGGCGTACATCGACGCCATGACCGCAAGCAGCACCTGTGCGGTGCAAATGTTGCTGGTCGCCTTTTCGCGGCGGATGTGTTGCTCGCGCGTTTGCAAGGTCAGGCGATAGGCCTTGTCGCCGTGCGCATCGACCGACACGCCGATCAGGCGCCCCGGCATCGAGCGCTTGAACGCGTCGCGGCAGGCCATGAACGCGGCATGCGGGCCGCCGAAGCCGAACGGCACGCCGAAACGCTGCGAATTGCCGACGACGATGTCCGCGCCCATCTCGCCCGGCGGCTTGAGCAGGGTCAGCGCGAGCAGGTCGGTCGCGAAGATCGCGAGCGCGTGTTTCGCATGGATCTTGGCGACTTCCTCGCTCCATTCCATAAGCCAGCCGCTGCTCGCCGGATATTGGATCAGCGCGGCGAAATAATCGTCCCCAGCGATCGCGGCATCCCACTCGGTGGCGGAATTGGCCTGCTTGATCGTCAGGCCCAGCGGCTCGGCGCGCGTGCGCATGACCTCGATCGTCTGCGGATGCGCGTCGCCGAACACCACGATGGCATTGCCCTTGGCTTTGGCGGAACGCTTGGCCAGCGTCATCGCCTCGGCCGCGGCGGTGGCTTCATCCAGCAGCGAGGCGTTGGCGATTTCCATGCCGGTCAGATCCGCGCACATTGTCTGGAAATTGATCAGCGCTTCCATGCGGCCTTGTGAAATCTCGGCCTGATACGGCGTGTACGCGGTGTACCACGCCGGGTTTTCGAGGATGTTGCGCAGGATGACCAGCGGCGTGTGCGTGCCGGAATAGCCCTGGCCGATGAACGAACGGAACACCTGGTTCTTGTCCGCGATCGCGCGGATTTTCGCCAGCGCATCGGTTTCGGTCAGCGCCGGCGCCAGCGCGAGCGGATTCTTCTGGCGGATGCCGGCGGGAACGATGGCGTCGACCAGTGCATCGAGCGAGTCGTAACCGACCGTCTTCAGCATCGAAGCAATTTCGGCGTCGTCCGGACCGATGTGGCGGGCGATGAAGGCGTCGTGCTGCTCGAGGTCGTGCAGGGAAAGATTCTTGGAAGACATGGCAAGGGCACCGATAAGCGCGTGCGAAGCTGCACGCGGGGCGCCCCTCTGTCCTTCTGCCTGAGAGTTTCGAAGCCGGCTCTTGATCGAGCACCGGACTCCTTGCCCCTTCGGCGCCGGATGCCGCGATGCATTGCGGGCCGGTCTCTCCAGAGTTTTCCGCGCGGCGGTATCGGGCCTGAGCGATTACGGGCGTTGCGCCTTCGGCAGCGGCTGCGCCGCTTCTTCCACCGCGTGGGAAGGCGGATTATACAGGCTGCCCATCCACAAAATGCGCTATCCTCGGCCCAACATATCCGCCCCCCCCATGGCGGATGTTCAGGCTGGGGAGCCCATGCATATCCAATCCATCGCGGCGCGTGCCGCGCTCGTATCCTTTTTTGCTTTCATCGCGCCGGCGGCGTTTGCGCAGGATGTTTCGCTGGTCGGCGGCGCGCCGCCGGTGCAGACCTTCGACAGCCTGCCCGCTGCCGGCACTGGCAGCACGCTGCCGAGCGGCTGGTATTTCGCCGAATCCAAGCAGAACGCTAACGCCACGTATGCCGCTGGCGACGGCACCTCCAATACCGGCGACACCTACAGTTTCGGGTCGACCGGCAGCAGCGACCGCGCGCTCGGCACACTGCAATCGGGCAAGCTGGCCTCGACCATTGGCGCGCGCTTGCGCAACGACACGAGCAACACGCTGACCACGATTGCCGTTGCCTACACGGGCGAGCAGTGGCGCGTCGGCGGAAGCGGCATCGCGGACCGGCTCGATTTCCAGTACAGCACCAATGCGACTTCGCTGACCGACGCGTCCGCAACATGGGTCGACGTCGATGCGTTGGATTTCAGCTCGCCCAACACTTCGGCGACCGCCGCTGCGCTCGATGGCAACGCCGCCGCGAACCGCACCGCGATTTCGGCGTCGATCACGGGATTGAGTCTCGCGCCATCCGGTACCATCTGGGTGCGTTGGGTCGATCTTGACGTATCCGGCAACGACGACGGCCTCGCCATCGATGACATCAGCTTCGGCGTCGACGGCACGCCGCCGGCAGACGTGGCGCCGTTCGTTGTTGCGACCGTGCCGACGTCGGGCACGGGCAATTTTTCGCCGTCGGCAACGCTGGCGGTGAGCTTCAGCGAGCCGGTCACGGTGTCCGATCCGTGGTACACGATCCAATGCACGGTGTCGGGCGCACACACTGCCACGGTGACCAGCGGCACGAGCGCCTACACGCTCACGCCATCGCCTGCGTTCGCCGCGAATGAAAGCTGCAGCTGGACGATTCTCGCCGCTGGCGTTGTCGATCAGGACGGCACGCCCGATCATCCGGCCAGCGACTACACCGTATCGTTTACTACGCTCGATCCGTCCGCGCAGCCGCCAACCGTCGTCTCCACGCAGCCGGCCAACGGCGCCACCAACGTACCGATCGCGAGCGACATTCGCGTGACGTTCAGCGAGGCGGTGACGACCTCGAACGCGTTCGCGCTGTCCTGCGACTCGACGCCAATCCAGCTTGCCGAAACCGGCAGCGGCGCGCTGCGCACGCTGACCCCGTACACGGTGCTGCCCGCCGGCAAGGTTTGCGTGTTCACGATCACCGCGACCAGCGTACACGACACGGACAACATCGCGCTGCAAGCAGATTACTCGGCGAGCTTCACCGTCGCCTCGGGCACGCTCGGCGGCTACTATGGCAACGTCAATACCAGCAGCCCGGAACAGTTGCGCTGCTCGCTGCATCAGACCATCAAGGGTCACACGATTTATCTGTACAGCGGCGGCGCACAAAACGTCTGGACGATCCTCGAAATCGCGCAACAGGATCCGAACAATCCGGCCAAGATCATCGACGTGTATCGCAACCATTCCTACACGGCGGTCAGCGATCGCGCGGGAACCGGCAGCGGCCTGACCTACAATCGCGAACACGCCTGGCCGAATTCGCTCGGTTTCGCCAATTCGAGCCTTGCCGCCTACACCGACACGCACATGCTATGGCTGTCGGACACCAGCCAGAACGCGAGCCGCGGCAACAAGCCGTATGCGAACTGCGCCAGCGGTTGCAGCGAACTGACCACCGACTTCAACAACGGCTTCGGCGGCGGCAGCGGCGTGTATGCGGGCAATTCCAACTGGTACAAGACGCCCGACGGCAACGCTGGTTCGTTCGAAGTCTGGAACCATCGCAAGGGCGAGATGGCGCGTGCGATGTTCTACATGGCGATCCGCTACGAAGGCATCGCCAGCGAAGCCGCCCACGACGGCGTGATCCCCGACCTTGAATTGACCGACAACCGCAGCCTGATCGTGATCACTCCCAACACCGCGTCCAAGGCCTACATGGGCCTGCTCACCGATCTGCTCGCCTGGAACACGCAGGATCCGCCGGATGCCGACGAAGTCGCACGCAACGACGTGATCCAGAGTTTCCAGGGCAACCGCAACCCGTTCGTCGATCATCCGGAATGGGCTACAAGCGCACTGTTCCAGTCCAGCGAACCGGCGGTTTGCCAGCTCGGCAATGACATCATCTTCAAGGACGGCTTCGGCGGCTCGCCGTGAATGGCGGGGATGCTGCGTCCACCACACACGCCATCAGCGCACACTGATTGCGGTGTGAAGCGACTCAAGTGCAGTTGCCCGGGATGAGTGATGCTGATTTGCGGACGCTGCCACTGCGGCAACATCGGATTCGAGCTGGACTGGACGCCGGAGCCGGCGCAGATTCCCGCGCGTGCCTGCACGTGTTCGTTCTGCGTCAAGCACGGCGGCGTGTGGACCGCCTGTCCCACCGGCTCGCTCGTCGTGAGGGTACGAAATCCATCCGCCGTGTCTGCCTACCGATTCGGAACAAAGACGGCCGCGTTTCATGTCTGCGCGACATGCGGCGGCGTGCCGGTCGTCACCAGCGAAATTGACGGCAGCGTCTACGCCGTGGTCAACGTCAATACCTTCGAAGATGTGGACCCGTCGCTGCTGCAGCGCACATCGGTAACGCTGGACGACGAGGACGAAGCCACGCGCCTTGCACGACGCGCGCGCAAATGGATTCCCAGTGTCGAGTTCAAAGCGGCATGCTGAAAAGCCTCTGCACGAATTTTTCAAGCCGCTGTCGAAACGCCGGCTAAAAAACCCGCATCGCTGAGTGGGTTTTGATCTTGCCTGTCCCGCGACCGTCGAATGTCGCAATTCGACGGCAACCGGCGTTATCCGGCGTACAGGGCAATATCTTTGCCGGAGAATTCCATGCGTTTTCGGTTTCGTCTTGCGCTTGCCGCGCTGATTCTGCTCGCCGCGGGTTCGGCCTTTGCCGCCTGTACCACCCTGCCCGTTCTGTTGCCATTTCACTATCGTGTCGGCGCGGACACGACGCATTGCCAATACAACGACATCCAGTCCGCGATCAATGCCGTCGGCGAATGCCCGACCGTCATCGACATCACGCACGAACACACCTACATGCACCAGCATCTGCACATCGACAACAAACCGAACCTGACCCTGCAAGGATGGGGGGATGGCGTGACCTGCGCGATGATTCCCGGCAACCTCGACTTTCCGCCGTATTCACCGCCGGCATCGACCCAGCCGCTGCTGAGTATCGATGGCAGCAGCGACGGCGGCGGCAGCGTGCTGTACGTGACCGGCAACAGCAATGTCGGCCTGCACAACCTGACCGTGCTGCGTGGCGCGAACCTCGGCAGCGACGACAACAACTCCGTCGGCGGCGGCATCCACTTCGACGGCCAGGGCTCGCTGTACCTGACCCGCAGCACGATCAGCACCAACGAAGCCGGTTTCGGCGGCGGCATCGACGTCAACGGCAGCAGCGGGCCGGTCGCGCTGACTCTGGATGCAAACACGCTGGTGATCTCCAATACGGCCGATACCTCCGGCGGCGGCATCCGCGTGCGCGGCAATACGCGGCTGTACGCGCTCAAACCCGGCACCTTGATCGGCTACAACCACGCGCCGAACGGCTACGGCGGCGGTATCGAAGTGCTCGGTCCGGCGCGCGCGGATATCGGTTCGCCCGGCTACGGCGGGCTCGGCGTGATCTACGGCAACGACGCGGCCTACGGTGGTGGCATGGACATCCTCAATTTCGGCGATTCGGCGCCTGTGATCGCGCGCCTGTTCACGACAGACCCCGCCAATCCAGTGCAGGTGTCGGACAACTTCGCCTCGCACACCGGCGGCGCGTTCTACCTGCGCCCTTACGAGGCGATCGGCAGCGCCGGAGGCGCCGCCGTCCTGTGCGCCAACGACTTCCGCATCGAAGACAACGTCGCGCAGGAAGGCGCGGCGATCTACGCCGATGCCGACTACGACGGACTCGGCAATCCGCTTGGTGGATACGTCTCATTGAATACCGATCCTGACTTCGTCGCAGGCTCGGCCAACCATCCATGCATAACCCCGGAACCGACCACCGCTCTTGGCGCCGTTGCCTGCGCGGCCGACGTTACGTGCAACACGCTCACGGCAAACAAGGCTGAGGACGGCAGCGGCAATCCCACTGCCGGCGCGACCATCCTGTTGCAGTCCGATGGCAAGTTGTGGGGCGACCGTTTCAGCATGCGCGCGAACACGGGCGCACATGTCCTGCGTGAGATTGGCGATACTTTCTTTAGCGACGCTATCCTGACCAATTGCCTGCTCGCCGACGATGTGCTGACCCGGGAACTGATTGCGCAGACGGACGGCACGAACGCAGCCGCAAAGCTGGATTCGTGCACCATCGCCGGCAATACCATCGGCGCGCCATATGTCTTCCTCGCGCCCGGCTATTTGTTCCTTCGCAACAGCATCATCGACCAGCCCGGCCATGCCACGGCCGATCCGGCGATCACGGATTCCTACAACGCGGCGTATCTGCTCACCAACGACCGCCGCACGCTGCCCAATGCCTACAGTATCGAACAGGGCGAGCCGAGCTTCGTCGACGCGGCGAGCGGCAACTATCACCTGTTGCCGACTTCGCTCGGCGTCGATGCCGCACCCGTGGATTCCAGCTTTTACGTGACTACGGCGGACCTGGATCGCAACCCGCGCATCGTCGATTTGCCCAACGTTTTCAACGGTTACGGGCCGATGGACCTGGGTGCGTACGAAGTGCAGCGCGTCTTCGCCTGCGGCGCCAGCGACACGATTTATTGCGACGGTTTCGAGCCGTAGCCGGCGCACAAAAAGAAGCCCCGCATTTGGCGGGGCTTCGTTGTAACGCGTCATTGGGCTTCGATTAGAAGTCCATTCCGCCCATTCCGCCCATGCCGCCGCCCGGGGCGCCGCCATGGTTGTGCTCTTCCTTCTTCGGCGCTTCGGCGACCATGGCCTCGGTGGTGATCATGAGGCCGGCGATCGACGCGGCGTTCTGCAGCGCGCTGCGCGTGACCTTGGTCGGATCCAGGATGCCGAACTCGATCATGTCGCCGTACTCGCCGTTGGCGGCGTTGTAGCCGTGGTTGCCCTTGCTGCCGGCAACCTTGTTGAGTACCACGCTCGGCTCTTCGCCGGCGTTGGCGACGATCTCGCGCAGCGGCGCTTCCATCGCGCGCTTGGCGATCAGGATGCCGTGGTTCTGGTCTTCGTTGTCGCCCTTCAATTTCTTGATCGCGTCCAGCGCGCGGATCAGGGCCACGCCGCCGCCCGGCACCACGCCTTCTTCCACCGCCGCACGCGTGGCGTGCAGCGCGTCTTCGACGCGCGCCTTCTTTTCCTTCATCTCGACTTCGGTCGCGGCGCCGACCTTGATCACCGCCACGCCGCCGGCGAGTTTCGCCACGCGCTCTTGCAACTTTTCACGGTCGTAGTCGCTTGATGTCTCTTCAATCTGCGCCTTGATCTGGTCGATGCGGGCCTTGATGTTCTTGGCTTCGCCGTGACCGTCGATGATGGTGCTGTTTTCCTTGCTCACCTGCACCTTCTTGGCGCGGCCCAGATCCTTGATCGTGGCCTTCTCGAGCGACAGGCCGACTTCCTCGGAAATCACCTGACCGCCCGTGAGGATGGCCATGTCTTCCAGCATCGCCTTGCGACGATCGCCGAAGCCCGGCGCCTTGACCGCGCACACCTTGACGATGCCACGGATGGTGTTGACGACGAGCGTGGCGAGGGCTTCGCCTTCGACTTCTTCGGCGACGATGAGCAGCGGCTTGCCGGCCTTGGCCACGCCTTCGAGGATCGGCAGCAGCTCGCGCACGTTCGCGATCTTCTTGTCGTGCAGCAGGATGTACGGGTCTTCCAGCTCGGCCTGCATCGACTGCTGGTTGTTGATGAAGTACGGCGACAGATACCCGCGATCGAACTGCATGCCTTCGACGACGTCCAGTTCGTTTTCCAAACCGGAACCGTCTTCAACCGTGATCACGCCTTCCTTGCCAACCTTGTCCATCGCCTTGGCGATGAGGTCACCGATGTCGGAATCGGAATTCGCGGAGATCGAACCGACCTGGGCGATTTCCTTGCTCGTCGAGCACGGCTTGGACAGATTCTTCAGCTCGGCGACGGCGCCGGTCACGGCCTTGTCGATGCCGCGCTTGAGATCCATCGGGTTCATGCCCGCGGCGACGGCCTTGAGCCCCTCGCGGATCAGCGCCTGCGCGAGCACGGTGGCGGTGGTGGTGCCGTCACCGGCGACATCGGAAGTCTTGGAGGCGACTTCCTTCACCATCTGCGCGCCCATGTTCTCGAATTTGTCGGCCAGTTCGATCTCCTTGGCGACGGACACGCCGTCCTTGGTGATCGTCGGCGCGCCGAAGCTCTTGTCGAGCACCACGTTGCGACCCTTGGGACCCAGCGTCGCCTTGACGGCGTTCGCCAGCACATTCACGCCGCGCAGCATGCGCGCGCGCGCGTCTTCACCGAAACGAATTTCTTTAGCAGCCATTGGATAAACTCCTCAAAATATACTTTTATAAAAGTGCAGTTATTCAATAACCGCCATGAGATCTTCCTCGCGCATCACGAGGAGTTCCTGGCCATCGACCTTGACCTCGGTGCCGGAGTACTTGCCGAACAGCACCTTCTCGCCGGCCTTGACGCCCACCGGGCGCACCTTGCCGTCTTCGAGGATCTTGCCGGAGCCCACGGCGACGACTTCGCCCTTGATCGGCTTTTCGGTCGCGGTGTCGGGAATGACGATGCCGCCGGCCGACTTGGTTTCGGCTTCCAGGCGCTTGATGATGACGCGGTCGTGCAACGGACGCAGTTTCATGGTATCCCTCAACTGGTTGATTTGTAACGATTCGATTGCGATTGCTAGCACTCTATCGCAATGAGTGCCAATTTTAGCGGCGTACGCATCCCGTGAAAAGAGGCGGCAACCGGGACTGCAAACATGGGTTCCAGCCAATCGGTTTCAAGGGTTGGCCGCCAGCATGGGGTCGGTTGCGGCACAATCAGCAACTTCATGGACTGACAACAGGGGTTTTCCGTGCGCATCCAGGTCTTGATTTGCGGCGGCTTCGCGTTGGCCGCGTTCTCTACGACTGTGAACGCTGCGACCTTGACCGTCACCGATCTGGGCGATGCCGGCAGCGGCGTGTGCGGCACGACGTGTACCTTGCGCGATGCCATCACCAGCGCCGCGCCGAACGACACCATCGTTTTCGCCGGCACACTGACCTACCCGGCAACGATCACGCTCAACGGGCAGGAACTGCTGGTGTACAAAAGCCTGCAGATCCTCGGACCGGGCGCGGGCTTGCTCGCCATCGACGGCAACCAGCAAAGTCGCATCCTTGAAGTGGCCGCGAACGCCACCGTCAGCGTGAGCGGCGTCGCAATGAACAACGGTATGGTGGCCGGTGCCAATGGCGGCTTCTCGACCGCATCGCGCGCACCGGATGGCGGCGATGCCTATGGCGGCGGCGTGCTCGTCAACGCAGGTTCCACGTTGCAACTGATCGCGTGCCAACTCGCCGGCAACCAGGCAGTGGGCGGGACTGGCGGGTCAAGTTTCATGTTCGGCAGCCGGCAGGGCGATGGCGGATCGGCGCATGGCGCTGCGATCTACAGCGCAGGCACGCTATTAATCAGAGACTGCAGCGTGGCGAACAATATCGCCAACGGCAGCCTCGCCGGCTTCTTCATTGACCCCAGCACAATTCCGGGCAATGGCGGCAGCGCGACGGGCGGCGCCATCGAGGCTACCGGGTTGACCGAAATCACGAACAGCCTGTTTCTCAACAATCTGGCGCGAGGCGCTCCCGGCGGCAATTCATTCAACGCCAACCCAGGCGGTAGCGGTGGCTCGGCGCAGGGCGGCACGCTGGCGTTTTCGGGGTTTTCTGTACTGTCGTTCGTCACTTCGCTCGGCGGCAGCGTAGCGCCGGGTCTTTATGGATCGGGCAGTCCAAACGGAATCAGCGGACAAGCGACCGGCGCGGACGTGTATTCCACCGCCACCATGCTCAGCCGCTACGTGGCGCTGACAAGCACCAGCGGCGCCAGCGCGTGTTCCATCGCCACCAGTTCGACGCAGGGCGCTAACCTGGATGCGGATGGCTCCTGCGGCAATTTCACCTTGCACGGCGACGCCAAATTGCAGGTTCTCACCAGCGGCGGGCAGACGTTTGCGTATCCTTTGTGGGGCAGTCCGCTGATCGACGCGGCCGCCAATTGCAAAGACGCGTTCGGCACGGCGATCACTACCGATGTACGTGGGGAAATCCGCCCGCTGGATGGCAATGCCGATGGCGTCGCCGCGTGTGATCTGGGCGCGGTGGAAAGCGACGAGTTGTTCGCGAACGGATTCGAGTGAACACAAACGCGATCCTCGCTTTCTGCACATGTCCCGATGACGCGTGTGCCACCCGCATCGCGCAGACACTGGTCGGCGAACGGCTGGCCGCGTGCGTAAACCGCATCCCCGGCATCACCTCGACTTATCGCTGGCAAGGTGAAATCCACAGCGATGGTGAGGTGCTGTTGCTGATTAAATCCACACGCGAACGGTTCGACGCGTTGTGCGCGCGCATCCTCGCGCTGCATCCTTATGAACTGCCGGAGGTAATCGCGGTCGATATCGCCTCCGGGCATGCGCCGTATCTGGACTGGATCGCGGCGGAAACTGAACCGGATGCAAGTCCGCGCTGAATATACCGGTCGTCTCCCGCACACATTACCTGCGACAATCGCCGCATGAAACGATTTGCCACACTGTTTTTCGCCCTGCTCGGCATCGCCAGCGTCGCCCATGCCGACGATCAGGACAACCTGCTGCCCGTGGATCAGGCTTTCCGCGTCGAAGCCACGGCGCCGGACCGGCAGACGGTCCAATTCAAGTTCGCGATCGCCGACGACTATTATTTGTATCGCGGTCGGATTTCGACCAAAGCCGCCGATGCGGCGACCACGCTCGGCGCGCTGGATCTGCCGGACGGCAAGAAGAAGCACGATGAGTTCCTCGGCGATGTCGAGGTTTACCACCACGGCTTCACCGCGACCCAGCATTTGACCGCCGCGCCTGATGCGACGAATGCAGTGATCGAGCTGCGCTATCAGGGTTGTCACGAGGTCGATCCGAAAATCTGCTTCCCGCCGCAGAAGAAAATCCTGACGATTGCCTTGCCGGCTGCGCCCGCGGCGACGGCGCCGGCATCGCTGACCGCGGCGCTCGGCACGGCCACGGGCAACGCTTCCGCTTCGTCGCTGATTGGCGGCAACCAGCCGCTGCCGGCGGAACAGGCGTTTCGTTTCGAGGCGATCGCGACCGGGCCGGATCAAGTGCTTGCCCGCTTCACCATGCCGAAAGGCTATTACCTGTATCGCGACAAGACGAGTTTCCATACCGCTGCCGATAGCGGCGATTCGCTCGGCACTCCGGCATTTCCTGCCGGAACGCAACATAGCGACGCCAACTTCGGCGCGACCACGGTGTATTTCGACCAGGTCGACATTCCAGTCCCATTGTCGCGGACGAACAACGCCGCGCACACGCTCGCGCTGACCGCGAACTTCCAGGGCTGCAAGGAAAACAGCGTCTGTTATCCGATGCTGGAACGTACGCTGACGGTGTCCCTGCCAACGGGAAGCGGCGCGGCTGTATCCGTGACTCCTATCACGGCGACCGGTTCGCTGCTCGCGGCATTGTTCGCCGCCCTGCTCGGCGGACTTGTACTGAACCTGATGCCCTGCGTGTTGCCTGTGCTGTCGCTCAAGGCGATCTCGATACTCGAAAGCGGCGAGTCGCCCGTCGCAGCGCGGCGGCATGTGCTGTTCTACACCGCCGGCGTGCTGATCTCGTTCGCCGTCGTCGGTCTGGCGGTGATCGCGCTGCGCAAGGCGGGACTCATCTACGGCTGGGGATTCCAGCTGCAGCAGCCGTTGTTCGTGGCCGTGCTGATCTACGTGATCGTCGCCATCGGACTGAGCCTTTCCGGGGTGGTGCAATTCGGCGCCGGCCTGGGCAACACCGGCCAAAGCCTGAGCGCGCGCTCCGGCGCTTCCGGCGACTTCTTCACCGGCGTGCTCGCGGTCGTGGTGGCGAGCCCCTGCACGGCGCCATTCATGGGCACGGCGCTGGCATTCGCCTTCGCGAACTCGGCTTTGGCGGCGTTCTGCGTATTCATCGCACTCGGGCTCGGCCTCGCCCTGCCCTTCCTGCTGATCGGTTTCGTGCCGGGATTCGCGCGCTGGCTGCCGAAGCCCGGCGCATGGATGGAAACGCTCAAGCAGGTGCTGGCGTTTCCGATGTATCTCACCGCGGTCTGGCTAGTCTGGGTGCTGGGCAGCCAGCGTGGCGTGGATGCGATCGGACTGGTCCTGGCCGGCGCGGTGCTGCTGAGCCTGGGCCTGTGGTGGTTCGAACGCAGTCGCTACAAGACGCCCGGCTGGCGCGCACTGTCGCTGGTCGCGCTGCTGCTGTCGCTGCCGCCGTTGTACTGGTTGGCGTACCTTCCCGCGAAACAGGTGGCGGCAGCACAAGTCAATGGCCAGGTGGCGTTCAATCCGGCAAAACTCGAAGAGCTGCGCAAGGCCGGCCAGACCGTATTCGTCGATATCGGTGCGGACTGGTGCACGACCTGCAAGGTGAACGAGCATGCCGTGCTGGATACGGCCGCGTTCCGCGCGCTGCTCGATGAAACGCACGCAACCTTGATGACCGGCGATTGGACCAATCCCGACCGCGACATCGAGGCATTTCTGGCGCGTTTCCACGCCGTCGGCGTGCCCTTGTACGTCGTGTTCCGCAATGGCGATGACGGTCGTGTGCTGCCGACCGTGCTCACCCAGTCCGTGGTGCGCGCCGCGCTGGTTCCCGCACAGGCCAGCCCCTGATGTTCAGCCGCTCCAATCTTCTCATCATCGCCATCGCCATTGCCGGAGCGTTGCTTGGACTTTGGGCCGGCAGCTATTTCAACCAGCCGCATGTCGCCGGCATGCCGGCCGGCGCTGGTGTGCTCGCGCCCGGCGATGCGCTGGCCGATCTGCAATTGCGCGGCACCGACGGCGCCACGCATCGGCTCGGCGACTGGCACGGCAAGCTGGTGCTGGTCAATTTCTGGGCGACCTGGTGCGGCCCCTGCCGCGAGGAAATGCCCCTGCTCGATGCGGCGTCGAAGCAGTACGCCAGCCATGGTTTCGATGTCGTCGGCGTGGCGATCGACGACCCGGCCGCGATTTCGGATTTCCTCAAGGCGCAGCCGGTCGGTTACCCGATCCTGATCGGCGGCGACGACACACTCAAAGCCGCGGGCGACGACGCCGGCGTGTTGCCCTATTCCTTGTTGATCGGCCCGGATGGCAAGATGATCACCCTGCGCGCCGGCAGTTTCACCTCGGCCGATAGCCTCGCGGCCTGGATCGAGCCGCATCTGCGCAATCCTGGTTAAACACCGTGTATTTTCGGCTATCTTGCCGACAACGCACTGGACATTGCCTTCCAAGTCTTGCACACTTTCGCGCCTTGACCGGCCTTAGGCTGGCGTTCGACGGCAATACGTGTGTCCAAGATTCTCGTCCTGCACGGCCCCAACCTGAACCTGCTCGGCACGCGCGAGCCGGACGTTTACGGCCATGCCACGCTTGCGGACATCGACGCGGATCTTGCGGCGAACGCGCGCGCATCGGGCGCAGAACTGGCGACTGTCCAATCCAATGCCGAACATGAATTGATCGAGCGCGTGCAGGCGGCCCGCGACGACGGCACCGCCTTTATCCTGATCAATCCCGGCGCGTTCACACATACCAGCGTCGCCCTGCGCGACGCCCTGGCCGCAGTGAAGATCCCGTTCATCGAGGTACATCTGTCCAACGTGCACGCGCGCGAGCCGTTCCGCCGGCTTTCGTATTTTTCGGACATCGCCGTCGGCGTGATCGCCGGATTCGGCGCCTTGAGTTACCAGCTCGCCTTGCAGGCAGCGCTGGATCATCTTCAGAAAACGGCGCGCTGAGCGCCTCGCATTCAACGAATCAAGGGGTTTCACCATGGATCTGCGCAAGATCAAGACACTCATCGATATTCTCGAACAGTCCAACCTGGCCGAGATCGAGATCAAGGAAGGCGAGGAATCCGTGCGCCTGAGCCGGATGCCGAAGGGCGGCATTGCGGCGCCGGTCACGATTCCCGTGCACGCGCAGGCGCATGAAACCCCGCGCGCCGCCGCACCTGCAGCGGCTACCGCGCCTGCCGCCGCATCCGCGGACAAGGGTTTGCCGGCCGGTCATGTCGTGCGCTCACCGATGGTCGGCACTTTCTACGCTTCCGCGAATCCGGAAACTCCGCCTTTCGTGAAGGTTGGCCAGCAAGTGAAGGTCGGCGACACACTCGGCATCATCGAGGCGATGAAGATGTTCAACCAGGTCGAAGCCGACCACGCCGGCACGGTGGTTGCGGTCCTGGCCAGCGCCGGTCAGCCGGTGGAATTCGATCAACCGCTGTTCGTGATCGGCTGATCCGGCGATGCTCGACAAAGTCGTCATCGCCAACCGCGGCGAAATCGCCCTGCGCGTGCTGCGCGCCTGCCAGACGCTGGGCATCCGCACCGTGGCCGTGCATTCCACCGCCGATCGCAACCTCAAGCACGTCGGCATGGCCGACGAATCCGTGTGCATCGGCCCGGCGCCGGCGGCGGAAAGCTACCTCAACATCCCCGCGATCATCGCCGCGGCGGAAGTCACCGACGCGCAGGCGATCCATCCCGGCTATGGTTTTCTCTCGGAAAACGCCGACTTCGCCGAGCGTGTCGAACAATCCGGCTTCATCTTCATCGGCCCGACTGCGAACGTGATCCGCATGATGGGTGACAAGGTCGAGGCGATCCGCGCGATGAAGGCAGCCGGCGTGCCATGCGTGCCGGGCTCGGGCGGTCCGCTTGGCGAGGATTCCGCGGAGAATGCGAAGATCGCACGCGAGATCGGCTATCCGGTCATCATCAAGGCGGCCGGCGGCGGCGGCGGACGCGGCATGCGCGAGGTGCGCACCGAAGCGCATCTGGCCAACGCCATTACCCTGACCAAGTCCGAGGCCAAGGCCGCGTTCGGCAATGCCGAGGTCTACATGGAAAAATTCCTGGAGAATCCACGTCACGTGGAAATCCAGGTGCTGGCCGACGGCCAGGGCAACGCGATTCATCTGGGCGAACGCGACTGCTCGATGCAGCGTCGCCACCAGAAAGTGGTCGAAGAAGCGCCCGCGCCCGGGATCACGCCGGAGCAACGCGCGGAAATCGGCAAGGTCTGCGTCGACGCCTGCGTGCGTATCGGTTATCGCGGCGCCGGCACGTTCGAATTCCTGTACGAAAACGGCCGCTTTTATTTCATCGAGATGAACACGCGCATCCAGGTCGAGCATCCGGTGACCGAATTCATCACCGGCGTGGATCTGGTGCGTGAGCAACTATTGATCGCCGGCGGCGAGAAGCTGTCGATCAGGCAGTCCGACATCAAGATCACCGGCCACGCCATCGAATGCCGCATCAATGCCGAGGACCCGGACACGTTCATGCCATCGCCCGGCACGGTCAAGCGCTTCGAAAGCGCAGGCGGCCCGGGCGTGCGCATCGACACGCATGTCTACGACGGCTACCGCATTCCGCCGAACTACGATTCGATGATCGGCAAGCTCATCGTGCATGGGCGCGACCGCGCGACCGCGATCGCGCGCATGCGCATCGCGCTCGCGGAAATGGTGTTTGAAGGCGTCAAGACCAACCTGCCGCTGCAGCAGCGCATCATGGCCGATGGTGGCTTCAACGCCGGCGGCCAGAACATCCATTATCTGGAAAAGCGCATCGCCGAGGCCAAGGAAAAGGCAATCAAGTTAAGCTGATGCGAGGTTCGTAAAACTAAAGTCGTCATTCCGGCAGGGATTGCCGGCATCCAGACTGCATGGATGCCTTCCGTGGCCCCTGGATTCCGGCAATCCTTGCCGGAATGACGAGCAAAAGAGACGCGCATGCCCTTTCTCGAACTCTCCCTGACCCTGCACGCCACGCAGCAAGCCAGCGTCGAAGCGGCGCTGGAAGACCTCGGCGCGTTGTCGATCACGCTCGCCGACGCCGATGTCAACACGCCCGATGAGCGCGCGATCTTCGAGCCGGGCGTTGGCGAAACGCCGGTATGGAACGCCATGCTGCTGCAGGCATTGTTCGATGCCAATGCCGACCGCGCGGGGCTCGTGCACGCACTTGCCGAACTCGTGCCCGGGATTGAACCGGCGCAGATCGCATTCCGCGACGTTGCCGACCAGGACTGGACACGGGCATGGCTGGATGCATTCAAGCCGATGCGCTTCGGCAAGCGCCTGTGGATTTATCCGTGGAACGTGGACGCGCCGGACGATCCCGACGCGGTGATCGTGCGCCTCGATCCCGGCCTTGCATTTGGCAGCGGCACGCACCCGACCACGGCGCTGTGTCTGGAATGGCTCGATGGATGCGACCTTGCCGGCAAGACGCTGATCGACTACGGCTGCGGCTCGGGAATCCTTGCCATCGCTGCGCTCAAACTCGGCGCTGCGCGCGCGATCGGCGTGGACAACGACGAACAGGCGATCGCCGCCAGCCGCGACAACGCACAGCGCAATGGCGTATCCGAACAACTGGATTTGTATCTTCCGCAACAATTTCCACAAATCCAATCCGATGTTCTCGTCGCGAATATCCTTGCCGGCCCGCTGGGCGAGCTCGCACCGGTGTTCGCACAAAGCCTGAAATCCGGCGGTGCGCTGGCGTTGTCGGGCATCCTCGACGGCCAGCAGGACGAGCTGCTGGCGCGTTACTCCGAATGGTTTGTGGATTTGCGCGCGACGGAACGCGACGGCTGGATCCGCATCGACGGCACCCGGCGCTGATCTAGCGCATCTTCAACACTGCGGCGAGCTTTTCCGCCTCGCGCCGCTGCGGCGAGTGTTCGACCAGCGACGCCTTGATGATCGGCAAGGCCGGCTGCAGCAACGAACGCGCCGCCGCATCGTCACCGCCCGCGTGCGCATACGCCGCGGCCTGCGCCGCGAGTCGTGCATACGCCGGATGCTGTTCGCCGAGTTCGCCATGCAACGCATCCAGCGCGCGCCGTTGCGCGGCCAATGCCGCCGTCCAGTCGTGATGTGATGCGGCCAATTCGGCTTGCACGATCGCATAACGCGCACGACGTCCATAGTTGCCACGTCCATCCGGTGGTGTCAGCGCGTGCAGCGCTGCTGCGGCTTCGTGCAAACGTCCCGACCGCACCAACCACTGCGCGTCAAGCAGTTGCGAATCGAGCAACTGCGCCGGATCGAGCTTGAGCGCACGCCGCGTCGCCAGCGTCGCATCGATAAACGGACGCGCCGCGGCAAGGTTGCCCAGTTCCAGTTCGCAGCGCGCCAGGTTGTTCTGCACGCGCGCGACCGAAGCGCTCGGTGATTTGTTGTGCACTTCGCGGATGCGCAGCGACTCGCGGAATAATGGCAAGGCTGCAGCGTAATCGCCGCGATCTTCTTCGAGCGTGGCGAGATTGTTCGCGGTGACGGCCCAGCTCATCGAGCCGGGCGGCTCCAGGCGCGTGTCAAGGTCCAGCGCGGCGCGGTAGTTCGTTTCAGCGGCAGCATATTCGCCGCGATCCTGCTGCACGCTGGCCAGATCGTTGTGCGCGCGCGCGACCGCGATGCTGTCGGCGCCGAGTACCTTGATTTGCAGGGTCAACGCTTCGGAAAGATTACGCTCGGCGGCAGCAAGATCGCCGAGTTCCTCCTCGGCCTGGGCCAGGTTGTCGAGCGTGGTGAGCGTGCGCGGATCATCGTTGCCGTAGACGGCGCGTTTGCCCGCCAAGGCCTGCGTGTACAGATCCCGGGCCCTGGCGTAATCGCCACGATGAAACGCGAGGAAACCGAGATTGTGCAGGGTCGAGGCGACCTCGCCACGGTACGCCGTGCCGGCGGCGGAAAAGATCGACAGTGCCGCACGGTAGTCGCGTTCAGCCGCATCGAAATCGCCGACACCCTGCTCGGCCACGCCCAGCGCATTATGGCTGTGACCCACATCCGCATCGTTGTTCGGCAGGCGCGTAGCGCGCAGCGCGATCGCCTCGCGGCACGCGGGCAGTGCCTTGGCATGATCGGACGCACTGGACCAGGCGCGACAATCCTCATTCAGCGCGCGCGCCAGGCGCAGCGGATCGCTGCCCGGCGCGCGCAGCAGGACGATCGCACGGCCGAGCAGATCGGTGCTGCGCCGCGGCTGGCCGATGCTGATGTAGATTTCGCCGAGCGCGGTCAGCAGGCGCGCCTGCACCCGGGTCTGCGCTATCGGCGCGGCATCGAGCCGCGCGCTGGCCTGATCCAGAAGTTCGCGCGCGCTGACATCGTGGCCGCGCGTTTGCTGCGGATCGGCGTCCTGGAACAGGCCGACCAGAAAATCGGTGACCGCGTTCGCGGTATGCGCCTCGCTGCGCGCCTGCGCCTGCGCGCGCAACGCGCGTGTGCGCTCGACCGCCAGCCACGCTGCCACGCCGATGATGGCCGCGAGGGCGAGTGCCGCGATGCCGACGCCAAGTCGATGCCGGCGCACGAATTTGGCCACGCGGTAACCGATGCGATCGGGACCAGCGGCCAGCGCACGGCCGTCGAAGTAGCGTTCGATGTCATCCGCCAGAGCTGCTGCCGATGGATAACGCCGCGCCGGATCCTCGTCCAGCGCGCGGCGCACAACATGCTCAAGATCGCCGTCGATGCGCGGGGCGTCGGCGCGCAGCCAATCCTGTTCCGCCGTGCGCGCGACACGGCCCGGCCGCGCCTGGCGCCAGCTTTCGGCGTTGCGTCCGGATTTGTACACTTTTCCACAAAGCAATTCATACAGGATCAGCCCCAGCGCGTACACGTCACTCGCGGTGGTTACCGCCGCGCCGCCGAGTTGTTCGGGACTGGCGTAGTCGGGCGTGAACGCGCGCAGTTCAGTCGCGCGTTCGCCGTTCGCATCCGGTGCGTTCAGTCGCGCGATGCCGAAGTCGAGCAGCGCCGGTGTGCCGTCGCGTCGCACCATCACGTTGGCGGGCTTGAGGTCGCTGTGCACGATCAGGTTCTGGTGGGCGTGATGCACGGCCGCGCACAACTGCTGGAACAGGCGCAGGCGTTGCGCCAGCGGCGGCCGGTTCGCGTCCAGCCATTGCGCAAGCAATACGCCGTTGACATATTCCATCACCAGGTACGGCTGACCTTCGTCGGTGGTGCCGCCGTCGAGCAGGCGCGCGATGTGCGGATGCACGAGGCCGGCGAGCAGTTGGCGTTCTCGACGCAGGCGTTCCAGCGCGGCCGAGGTCGGGAAGCCGCGGATCAGCTTGATCGCTACGCGACTTTCGTATTCGGCATCGGCGCGCTCGGCGAGGAACACGCTACCCATGCCGCCGCGGCCGAGTTCGCGCAGGATGCGGTAATTGCCGATGCGTCGCCCGAGCCATGGCGCCGTGTCATCGAAGTGTTCCGCCGTGCCGTGGGCGACGCTCGCTGCGAGCGGATCATGCGCCCGCGCATCGGCGGCCAGCAGGCCTTCGAGTTCGGCGCGCAACTCCGCGTCTGCCGCGCATGCGTCGTCGAGGAATCGCGCGCGCGCCTCCGGCGCCAGCAATACGGCGGCATCGAACAGTTCCTGTAGTCGCTGGAATCGGCTCACGGCAAGCCTAAGCGGCCAGTTCGCGCTTCAGCCACGCCCGTCCAAAGCGCAGGCCGCGATCGACCGTCGGCACGGATACCGCGAGCACGTGCGCGATCTCGTCGCGGTTCAATCCGCCGAAATAGGTCAGCTCGATGATCTTGCCGGTGCGCGCGTCCTCGTCCTCGAGCCGGCGCAAGGCCGCGTCCAGTGCCAGCAATTCCGGCGTTGCGGACGCCGACGCCGCATCTGCGGTCAAGGTGATGTGGACCGCGCCGCCGCCACGCTTGTCCGCGTCGCGTGCGCGCGCGTGGTCGATCAGCACGTTGCGCATGTGCAGTGCGGCGAGCGCGAAGAAATGCGCGCGATCGCGCCAATCCACGTCCGCGTTGCACAGGCGCAGGAAGCTCTCGTGCACCAGCGCCGTCGGATCCAGCGTGGACGGCTCTGCGCCGCGCATGCGCTGGCGCGCAAGCGTGCGCAGGTGCGCGTAGACCAGCTCGGTCAATTGCGGCAGCGCGCCGGCATCGCCGTCGCGCCAGGCGTGCAACAACGCGGTGATCGGCGTCTGCGGCGTAAGCATGTGCGCAGTGTACCGGTCTGACCACGCCGATTGCAGCGGCCATTGATAGGAATGGGCGCGAATTCACGTTTATTCCGATCGCAACCCACGGAGACCGTCATGCAACCTTTCCTGCGTCTTGTCGCGGCCAGCATGGCCGTGATTGCACTCGCTTTCACCGGCCATGCGCGTGCAGCCAGCAACGTAACCGTCACCGATGCCGGTGACGGCACGATCAGTGACAGCTTGTGCACGTTACGCGAGGCGATCATCGCAGCGAACAACCAGCAATCCTTCGATGGTTGCCTGTTCAGCGGCAGCGGCAGCCCGACCACGATTTCCTTCGCCATCGGCAGCGGTTTGCAGACGATCAATGTCGGCAGCCAGCTGCCGCCGATCGTCGTTCCGGTCGTCATCGACGGCCTGACCCAGCCGGGCGCGAATTGCACTGCGTGGCCGCCAACGCTGGCCATCCAGGTCAGCAGCCCGACGAATGGACAGTACAACGGCCTTACGCTCAATCCCGGCTCCGACGGCAGCACGATCCGCGGCCTGGTCATCAATGGCTTCAACAACAACCAGGGCTATGCCTACAACTTCAATGCCGCGATCAACATCTACGTGAGCGGAAGCAATCACGTCGAGTGCAATTTCCTGGGTACCCTCCCCGACGGTACGACGGCGGCGCCGAACCTGCGCGGCGTGGATATCAACGGCAGCTCGAACAATTTCATCGGGTCGGATGGCACGGTGAAGGCGTACTTCGCGCGCAACCTGATCTCGGGCAACAGCTATGGCCAGGTCGACACCCGCGGCAATGCCCTCAGTGGCAATCGCATTTCCGGCAACTACATCGGTACCGACGCGACCGGCAGCGTGGCGATGGGCAATCAAGGCGGTGCCGATGGCGTGGACATCAACGCCAATCCGGGTCCGGCGACAGGCAACTACGTCGGCTGGGACGGCGTCGGCGATCCGGCCTTGATGCGCAATGTCATTTCCGGGTTCACCGGTGTGGGCTTGGGCGGCATCGGCATGACCGTCGGCGCGCAGGGCAATATTGTCGCCGGCAACTACATCGGCACCGATGCGACCGGCACGCATGCCATCCCGAACTGGGCGGGTGTTGAACTGGGTACCAATTCCAGTGTCTTCCACAATCTGATCGGCAACAACGGCACGCAAGATGCAGCCTCGGCGCGCAATGTGATTTCCGGCAACAATTTTGTCGGCATCGATATCAACTCTGCCAACGGCACCCACGACAATGCCGTGATCGGCAATTACATCGGCGTAAATGCCGTCGGAGCGCCGCTCGGCAACGGCCAGTACGGAATCTCGATGGATTATTCGGTTGCGAATTCATTGGTGAACGGCAATTGGATCGCCGGACAAGGCACTGCGATCCGCTTCTTCGGATCCGGCAGCCTCGGCGGTGGCGCCACGGCCGCTTTCATCAATAATTCGGGCAATGGTATTGCGGGCCTGCCAGCACTGGACTCGCGCGACAACTGCATACTCGGCGGCACCGGCGTACTGGTCTATGCGCAAGGCGCGAATGTGCCGAATCCCAACACGTTCACGAACAACTGGTGGGGCGCATCGACGGGGCCGAACAGCACCGGCGCAAGTTCTGCCGATGGCAGCATTGCCGCCACCCCGTGGCTTGCCATTCCGGCGACAGTTTGCAGCGACGTGATTTTCCGCAACGGCTTCGAGACGCCCTGATCGCGGTGTTCGGATAGAATTCCGGGCATGTACAGCCAATGCCCGGAATGCCTGACGATCTACAAGATCGGCGCTGCCATACTCGCCGAGTCGCACGGCAGCGTGCGCTGCGGGCATTGCAATGCCGTGTTCGACGCGCTGCGCACGCTGACCGAGCAGTTGCCCGACGAATCGGTGCGGCACCTGCTCGCGCATCCGGGCGACGGCACCCCGCCGCAACTGGCGGTACCGGCCATGCGTCCGACGACCGGACAGCAGCAGACGTTGTTGTTCGATCCGGACGAGCGCCCGGCGCGCTCGCAATCTGCGCGGCGCCCGCATACACCGGCTTTCGCACGTGCGCGCCGCGCGCAGCCGGCGGCGCGCAACTGGCCGTGGGCGCTGGGCGCGCTCGGCCTGGCATTGACCCTGCTTGCCCAGATCGGCTATGCCGAACGCGCGATATTGCTCGACGATGCGCGCCTGCGGCCCGCGCTCGATGGCGTGTGCGCCTCGCTCGGCTGCCGCCTGCCGCTGCGCCACGATCCGGCGAAACTCGAATTGCTTTCGCGCGACATCCGCCCGCATCCGTCGGTGCCGAATGCACTGATCGTCTCGGCCACGCTGCGCAACGATGCGGATTTCGCGCAAGCATTTCCGGATGTGGAAATCACCTTGTCCGACCTCGACGAAAACCGCATCGCGATGCGCCGCTTCCGTCCGCAGGAATACATCGCCGACAGCCGCAACCTCGCATCCGGGCTCGCCCCCGGCGCCACCGCGGCGCTTGTGTTCGAGGTCGCCGATCCGGGCAAAAACGCGGTCGCCTTCGAATTCAAGTTCTTTTGACGACGGCACTTATCAAGCGCAACGCTTGGCGCTAGACTCCCTGCCCCGTCGCGTTGCGCGCGGCGGGAACGTCAAGGAAGTTCCCCCGATGCAGGCCACCGAATCCGCCCCAGCCGCGCACGCCGACATGGCGGTCGACATCGCGCTGCAACCGGCCCTGTGCGACCATGTTGCGCGCGCAGTGCGCCGTTACCTGTCCGACCTCGACAGCAAGGAACCCGAAGGCCTGTACGAACTCGTGCTGCATGAGGTCGAAAAGCCGCTGCTGCGCGAAGTGCTGCGCTGGAGCGAGGGCAACCAGAGTCGTGCCGCGGCCGCGCTGGGCATCGATCGCGCCACGTTGCGCAAGAAGCTGGCGTTGCGCGGGCTGAGCTGAAGCCACCGGGTATAATTGCCCGGACTCCGTTGCGGCCTTGGCCATGTTCGATTCCATCCTGGTACCGGTCCGGCGCGCCCTGTTGAGCGTGTCCGACAAAACCGGCCTCATCGACCTCGCGCGCGGGCTCGACGCGCTTGGCGTCGCGCTGATATCCACCGGCGGCACCGCGCGCGTGCTGCGCGAGGCGGGATTGAGCGTGCGCGAAGTCGCCGATCTCACCGGTTTTCCGGAAATCATGGACGGACGGGTCAAGACCCTGCACCCGAAAATCCACGGCGGCTTGCTCGGACGGCGCGGCGTCGACGATTCGGTAATGTCCGCGCACGGCATCGAGTCGATCGACCTGCTGGTGGTGAACCTGTATCCGTTCGAGCGCGCCACTGCAGCACCGGATTGCACGATGCACGATGCGATCGAGAACATCGACATCGGCGGTCCGGCGATGTTGCGCGCGGCTGCCAAGAACCACGAGCATGTGGCCACCCTGATCGACCCGGCCGATTACGCCGACCTGATCCAGGCCCTGCACGCGAACAAAGGCACTTCGCTGGATTTGCGCCGTCGCCTCGCCGCCAAGGTCTTCGCGCATACCGCCCGATATGACGGCGCGATCGCGAACTGGCTCGGCGCGCGCCTGCAATCCGACCATGTGGAACCGTTTCCGCCCGAGCTGCATCTGGCCTACGCGCGCCATGCGACGTTGCGCTACGGCGAGAACCCGCACCAGAACGCGGCGCTGTACGTCGATCGCGGCGCCGTGGCGGGCAGTGTCGCCACCGCGCACATCCTCGCCGGCAAGGATTTGTCGTACAACAACATCGCCGATGCGGATGCGGCCCTGGAATGCGTCAAGGCATTTCGCAAGGCGCCAGCCTGTGTCATCGTCAAGCACTCCAATCCGTGTGGCGTCGCGATCGGTGCGACTGCGCGCGAGGCCTACGACAAGGCGTATGCGACCGATCCGGTGTCGGCATTCGGCGGCATCATCGCATTCAACCAGCCGCTCGACGTGGCGACTGCGCAGGCGATTCTCGAACGCCAGTTCGTTGAAGTGGTGATTGCGCCGCAAGTCGATGCCGACGCGCTCGCTGCGTTTGCGAAAAAACCGAACGTGCGCGTGCTGGCCAGCGGCGAGTGGCCGGAGCAGGCGGCCGCGGCATTCGATTTCAAGCGTATCAACGGCGGCTTGCTGGTACAGGATACCGATCGCGATACGTTGCTGTTGTCCGACCTGAAAGTCGTCTCCAGGCGCGTGCCGGATGCCGAGGAACTGCGCGACCTGCTGTTCGCCTGGCACGTGGCGATGTACGTCAAGTCCAATGCGATCGTGTACGCGCACGGCAGCCGTACGATCGGCATCGGCGCTGGCCAGATGAGCCGCGTGATCAGCGCCAGAATCGCCGCGATGAAAGCCGAAGAAGCGAAGCTTGAAGTCGCTGGCAGCGTGATGGCGTCGGATGCGTTCTTCCCGTTCCGCGACGGCATCGACGCCGCCGCTGCAGCCGGCATCCGCGCCGTGATCCAGCCCGGCGGGTCGATGCGCGACGACGAATCCATCAGCGCGGCGGATGAGCACGGCATGGCGATGGTGTTTACAGGCGTCCGGCATTTCCGGCACTGAACATGAAAGTCCTAGTCATCGGTTCCGGCGGTCGCGAGCACGCGCTGGCCTGGAAGATCCGCCAATCCCCGCGCGTGAGCGAAGTGATAGTCGCGCCCGGCAATGCCGGCACGGCGGCCGAATACGGTGTGCGCAACGCCACCGTCGCCATGCACGACCTCGATGGCTTGTTGCAATTGGCAAAAGTGGAAAATGTCGCATTGACCGTGGTCGGGCCTGAAGTGCCGCTGGTCGCCGGCATCGTCGATCGCTTCCGCGGCGAAGGACTGCGCTGCTTTGGTCCACGCCGGCTCGCCGCGCAACTGGAAGGCTCCAAAACCTTCGCCAAGGAATTCCTGGTTCGCCACAACATCCCGACCGCACGCCACGCCGCGTTCGACCGAATCGAGCCCGCGCTTGCCCACGTGCGCGCGCACGGTGCACCGATCGTGATCAAGGCCGATGGCCTGGCCGCCGGCAAGGGCGTGGTCGTGGCGCTGACCCTGCCCGATGCCGAGCAGGCGCTGCACGACATGCTCGGCGCGCATGCTTTCGGCGACGCTTCGGCGCGCGTGGTGATCGAGGAATTCCTCGACGGCGAGGAAGCCAGCTACATCGTGCTGTGCGATGGCCGCCGCGCGCTGCCGCTGGCGACCAGCCAGGACCACAAGCGCCGCGACGACCGCGACCTCGGCCCCAACACCGGTGGCATGGGCGCGTATTCGCCGGCGCCGGTGGTCACGCCGGAAATCGAACGCCGCATCCTGCGCGAAATCATCGAACCCACGCTCGCCGGCATGGCCGCCGAAGGCGCGCCGTTCATCGGATTCCTGTACGCGGGCCTGATGATCGACAAACACGGCGCGCCGCGCGTGATCGAGTTCAACGTGCGCCTGGGCGATCCGGAAACGCAGCCGATCCTGCTGCGGCTCAAATCCGATCTCGTGGACCTGATCGACGCCGCGCTGGACGGGCGGCTGGACAAAGTCAGCGCGAGCTGGGACGCGCGTCCCGCCCTGGGCGTCGTGCTGGCCGCGCACGGCTACCCAGGCAAGGTGCGGTTGGGCGACGTTATCGCCGGACTCGATGCGGATTTCGGCGCCGACGTGAAAGTGTTTCACGCCGGTACAAAAGTGGAAGGTGGCAAGACCGTCACCGCCGGCGGGCGCGTGCTGACCATATGTGCGCTCGGCGAGGACTTCGCTGCCGCGCAAACACGCGCTTACGAAGCGGTGCGCAAGATCAAGGCCGACGGACTGTTCTGCCGCCGCGACATCGGCTGGCGCGCGGTCAAGCGCTGATCGTATTGGCCTTGCGGCGGCGCAAGCCGAGCCAGGTCAACGCGAGCATCCCCAGTCCCAGCAAGGCCATGGCGCGCAGGCTCAACATCGGCGTTGGCACCGGCGGCGGAATGTTCAGGTCGCTCGCCGAAAATGCGCCGGGCGCGAAACTGAAAAGGCGCACCTCGTCGATCTTGCCGTCGAACATCTCGGCATTTGGCACCGTGGGATTGGTGCCGATACCGACGCCACCCGATGGTGGATTTGGGCCGGTCGGGGTGGTGTAACTCGCCACGCCATTGACGTAGAACGTGGTGGTGCCGTTGTCGCGCACCAGGGCGAGTTCCGTCCACGCCGTGGAAATCGGGCTCACATTCGCGCCCAGGTTGCCGCCGTAAAGCAAGCCGTAACTGCCACCGAAACGGAAAATGCCCCATCCTGCATTGCTGGTGTTGCCGTTGTAGGCGATGGTGGCATTGCCGGCCGTGCTGCCGTTGGATTTTACCCAGGCCTCGATGCCGAAATTATCCGACAACGTCGAGGCGACCGCTGTCATGTTGTTGTATCCGTCCGCCGTGCCGTTGAACGCCACCGACAAGGTACTGCCGATGCGCGGCGCAACGTCGGATGCATACGTCGGCGCGCCGACCTTGTTCAGATTGAAACCGCCGACGCTGTCGACCGTCGTCGCCGCGCCTGCGCCGCCAGCGCTCGCGCCGGAATCGGCCTCGCCCAGATGCCATTGGTTGAGCACCGTGATCGTCGCCTGCGCCGGCACGGCGGCGGTGGCCAACACCAGACTCGCAAAGATCGGCAATCCATGACGCATGGCTTTCCCCTGCTGGTTTTGGGCCCGGATGGGCGGCGCATGATTGCGCCGATCCACAACCGCCGTCAACATTTCTTGCGCAGCTCCACGATATTGCGGCCGTCGATGTGTTGGTAGCGGAATTCGTCCATGAGTTGACGGACCAGCGGGATGCCGCGACCGCCGATGCGTGCGCTCTGGATACTGTCGCCCATCGGCAACGGCTTCCAGGTCGTCGGATCGAACGGCTCGGCCAGGTATTCGATGGTCGCGTCGACCGCGCCGGGCGAGCGCGCGAGCTGGATGTCGATTGCGCCGGACGCCTGTTGCGCGTGCATAAGCACGTTGGTGAGCAGTTCGTCCACGGATATCTGAATGGCACGCAACGCGGCTTCGGGCACGCTCGGCAACAGCGTGGTTTCCAGGCGCTCGTTGAAGCGGCCGATCGCGGCGCGGTCGCGATCCACGCGCAACCGCCACACCACGCCCGTGCTGACCGGCGTTACCGTCTGTGGCTTGCGCCACCATGCCCGCCAGCGTTCGCGCCATCCGCCCATGCGCCAATGCTGACGAAAATGGTGCGGCTTGGCAACGTCAGGATTTTTTCACCGGTGGCGCGAGTGTTTCCAGCGGCGGCGGCTTGACGTTGGGATGTTCGGCAGGCCACGGTTGCGCCGGCATCTTCTTCGCGACGTAATCCTGCATGGTCTTGCGGTACATGGCCGCACGCGCGGTGTCGTTCATGCGCACGGCCTCGTAGATCGCCTGGGCCTGCGATTTCTGCGCTTCGTCGAACTTGCCGTTCGCCGCCTGTGCCAGCGCCAGCGCAGTAGTGTCTTCCGCATCCGGACGTTGCCGGTACAGCGCCTGCGCGTAGTCGAGCGCCATGCTGCGCTCATCCGCCGTTGCCGCCGGACAGGTGCTGGCCAGGCGCACGAACACCTGCATCAGATCGCCGTCCTGGGCGCGCTTGGTCTGGCGTTTGCTGACCTCGTTCAAGGCATCGCGACATTTTCCGGACAATGCCTGGGCTGCGGCCAAACGCGCTTCGGCGCCGGCATCGCCGTCGAGGATGCGAACGAGCTGGGCGTACTGTTGTGCGGCCTGCGCGTAGTCGCCCTTGCGCATCAGCGCGTTGCCGAACAACAGCCGTGCATCCGGCTGGTTGGCGTCGGCCTGGATCGCGCGCTGGTAGAACGGCAGCGCACGCGCGGTATCGCCGGCGAATTCCTGGACCATGCCCTGGCTCAGGTTCGCGCTGGCACTGTCGGGCTGGAGCTTGAGCGCGCGACCGGCCTCGTCCTGGGCGAAGGCGATATTGCCCAGCAGGCCATCCAGCCGCGCGAGCAGGGCGAGCGCTTCGACGTCGTTCGAATCGTGCTCGGTTGCCTCGAAGGCCTTGTCGCGTGCCGCGGCGAAATCGCGCCGCGCCATCAGTTGCCGCGCCTGTTCCAGCGGCGTGCCGTGCAGCGGCGGGGCCGACGGCGCAGTCTGGAAAATTCCCGCCAGCAGCGGATCGGCAAGACTTGGCGGAGTCTTGCCCGCCTTGGCCTGCGCGGCCTTTGCCTGTGCGGTATCACCCTGCCCCGTGTAGGCGCGGGCCAGGTCCGAGTACAACGAGTCTGCCTGCGGCTCCAGGGTCAAAGCCTTGTGCAGGTGTTCGATCGCTGCGGCGTAATCCTTCTGGCGGATTTCCAGGCGGCCGAGCATGGCGAACAGTGCGGCCTGTTTCTCGCCGGCCGGCAACGCGTCGGCGAGCACCTTGTGCGCGGCGTTCAGGTCGCCGGCCTCGATCAGGGCATCGGACAGGCGATAACGGATCGGCAGATAGACCTTGTCCAGCGCCAGTGCCGCCTCGAAATTCGCGCGCGCGTCCGCGGTGCGCTGCATGGCGAGTGCGACAACACCGCGCAGGTACAACCAGCGCGCATCCTTGGGCGCGAGCTGGTTCGCATCGTAGAACGCGATCGCCGCGGCGGCATCGAGTCCGGCGCGGAAATACACGGCGCCGATGCCGGCATAGGCAAATGCCAGATCGTCGCCGATCAGGCCCACGCGCGCCTTGTCGAAGTCCGCGCGTGCACTAGCCACTGCCTTGGCCTGGTCCGCAGGCAGTTTGCTGGTGTCCGGAGTGGGCAAGGTCAGCACCAGGGCGTCGCTGTCCACGTCGGCAGCGTTGGCAATCCCGGCCATGAGAATTGCGCACAAGGCGCCACAAATCAGGAGTCGCAAACGCTTCATCGGGTCGGCCACAAGTCAACAGGGCGCAAAGTGTAGCGGCCAATCCCGGCGCTCACCAGTTCGCGCGTCCCTTCCGGTTTGCTACGCTTCAGCAATCCTGGAGGGGACGATGAGCGAACACAACCAGTTCCGCCTGCTGCGCGAGCGCCGTTTCCTGCCGTTCTTCCTGACCCAGGCGCTGGGCGCGTTCAACGACAACGTATTCAAGAATGCGCTCGTCATCCTCGTCGCGTTCCTGACCGTGCAACTCACGGTCAAGGACGTGAATTTCTACACCAATCTTGCCGCGGGATTGTTCATCCTGCCGTTCCTGCTGTTTTCGGCGACCAGCGGCCAGCTTTCGGACAAGTACGACAAGGCACGCCTCGCGCAATGGGTCAAGGTGCTGGAAATCGGCATCATGTGCGTGGCCTTCGCGGGTTTCCTCACCCACAACATTCCGCTGCTCCTCGCGATGCTGTTCATGATGGGCGTGCATTCGACCCTGTTCGGCCCGCTCAAGTACGGCTTGCTGCCGCAGGTGCTCGATCAGCGCGAGCTGACCGGCGGCAATGGCTTGATCGAAATGGCCACGTTCGTCGCGATCCTGCTTGGCACGATCGCGGGAACGAGTTTGATACGTGTCGAAGGCTGGGGCGCATGGCTGGTCGGCGGCGCGACGATCAGCATCGCGATCGTCGGCCTGTTCTGCGCGCTCGCGATGCCGCGCGCGCCGGCGCCGGATCCGCACCTGAAGCTCAACTGGAATCCGTTCAGCGAGACATGGCGCAACGTCAATTACATCCGTACGGATCGCTCGATCTTCCTGTCGTGCCTGGGGATTTCGTGGTTCTGGTTCTACGGTTCGATCTATTTCACCCAGTTGCCGAACTACACCAAGGTCGTGCTCGGCGGCGGGCCTGGCGTGTACACGCTGATCCTGACCGTATTCTCGGTCGGCATCGGCCTGGGTTCGGTGTTGTGCGAAAAGCTGTCCGGCCACAAGGTCGAGATCGGCCTGGTCCCGTTCGGTTCGATCGGCATGACCGTGTTCGGCGTGGATCTGTATTTCGCGCATCCGGGCAGCGTCGGCGAGCTGAACCTCGGCGTCGCCGCGATGCTGGCGCAGCCGCATGTCTGGCGGATTCTCATCGACCTCGTGCTGATGGCGATCTTCAGCGGATTTTTCATCGTGCCGCTGTTCGCCCTTGTGCAATCGCGCAGCGACAGCGCACGCGTGTCGCGCGTGATCGCGGCGAACAATATCCTGAACGCGCTGTTCATGGTTGTTGCCGCGATCGTGTCGGCACTGCTGCTCAACGAGGCGAACCTGAGCATTCCCGGCCTGCTGCTCGCGACCGCGTTGATGAACGCTGCGGTCGCTGTATACATCTATACCTTGGTGCCGGAATTCCTGCTGCGCTTCATCGACTGGGTGTTGATCCACACCCTGTACCGCATCCGCACGCAAGGATTGGAAAACATTCCCGAGCACGGGCCGGTCCTGCTCGTATGCAACCACGTCAGCTTCATGGATCCGCTCATCGTCATGGGCTGCGTGCGCCGGCCGGTGCGCTTCGTGATGTACTACAAGATCTTCGACATCCCGTTCCTGCGTTTCATTTTCAAATCGGCCAAGGCGATTCCGATCGCCGGTGCGAAAGAAGATGCCGCATTGATGGAACGCGCCTTCGCCGAAGTGGACAAGGAATTGGCCGCCGGCAACATCGTGTGCATCTTTCCCGAAGGCGGCATCACCCGCGATGGCACCATGCAGCCGTTTCGGCCCGGTGTCGAACGCATCCTTGCCACGCGTCCGGTGCCGGTGGTGCCACTCGCCCTGCGTGGCCTGTGGGGCAGCATCTTCAGCCGTGCGGATTCCGCGCTGGGACGTCTGCGCCTGCCGCGCCGGTTCTGGTCGAAGATCGAACTCGTGGCCGGGCCGCCCGTGCCCGCAGCGCAGGCGAACGCTGCGGTGCTGGAAGCAAAGGTGCGGGAGTTGCGCGGCGAGGCGGCCTAGAAAAACCCGCCGAGCACCACCAGCGCGATCAGCGTCAGCCAGACGATCAGCACGCGGCGCACCAGTACCATGGCGTCATCGAGGGCGATCAGCGGACTGTGTGCGTCGGCATTTCCATCCGCGGCAACGTCGGCGACCACGCTGGCGCGCGCGATCGCGTCGAGAAAGCCGAGATCGAGGCTGGCATAGCCTTGCGGATGCGCGCGATGCCAGTCGCGCCATGCCGCGAACACGGCGTCGAAATTCGAGGCCAGCGCGAGCGCCAGCGCCATCAGGTGCGCGGGCAGCCAGTCGAGCACGGCGGCGAACTTGCGTGCCAGTGCGGAATCGTCCGACGATGGCATCGCGGCGAGCAATCGGGCAAGGCGATACACAAGCGCGCCGACGGGCCCGAGCACGACGAACCAGAACAACACGCCGAACCAGCGCGCGAGCGCGGCCTCGAATGTTGCCGAAACGAGATTTTCCGCGGCGAACGGCAACTGCGTGTTGTCACCATCACGACGCAGCGCTTGCGCGGCGGCCAGACGCGACGCGCTGTCGGGCGCCTTGTCGATGGCCTCGACGTCGCGTTCCAGGTCGCGCGGACCCCAGCAGTAGAACAGCACAACGACGGCGAAGGCGAATTCGATCAATCCAAACCATGCGCCGCGCAATCCGTACTCCAGCAACGCGCACGCCAGCACCGGCAGGCCGATACCGACGGCCACCGCCACGCCCGGCGCGGGCGGCCCAAGCCAACGCAACCACGCGCGCCACCACGAATAATCGCGCAGCCGGGCCAAGTCCGGCAGCAAGTGGCTGACGAACAGCACCAGCAGGATCGCTACGAGTCGGATCGCCATGCGCGGATTCTACCCTTTCACGTTGGCTGATGAGGCGACCACTTCCGCAAGTTCGACGCCGGCGGTTTCGCGCAGCCAATGCTCGATCAATTTGTACGACACCGACAACGGCGAGGAAATGCCGAGCGTTCCGGAGCGTATTCCATCAACCAGTTCTTCGGCGCCGAACCAGTGCGCTTCGGCCAGTTCCGATCCCAGGGTGATCGTCGCATCCTCGGCATGCGCGGTGAAGCCGAGCATGATCGAGGCCGGGAACGGCCACGGCTGCGAGGAATGGTAATCGCACTCGCCCACGCGCACGCCGGCTTCCTCGAATACTTCGCGGCGTACGGCGTCTTCGAGCGTCTCGCCCGGCTCGACGAATCCGGCCAATGTGGAGTAGCGCCGTTCCGGCCACTGCGGGCCGCGCCCGAGCAGGCAGCGTGCGCCATCACTGACGATCATGATGACGGCAGGATCGGTGCGCGGAAAGTGCGCGATGCCGCACTGCGGATTCGTGCACCTGGCGCGATGGCCGCCGGCCTCGAACGCCAGCGCTGCGCCGCACGCCGAACAGAAGCGATTCTGGCGCTGCCAATGCGCGAGGCCGCGCGCGTAGGCGAACAGGCCCGCGTCGAATGCCGGCAGGCTCGCACCGGCGCTGCGCAGATCCACGAATGCGCCGCTGGTCTGCGCGACAGCGCGTGCCGCAGATTCCGCATCCAGCGCGATCGCGAAGTGATCCGTCACCCCGGCGCGACCAAGAAAATTGGCAGGCGCGGCCGCAATCCCAAGGCAGGTTTCGCAATCGACGCCGAGCAAGTGCCGGCGATCGGCGGACAGCAACGCACGGCCATCGGCATCGAGCAGCACGAAGCGCGCCTGCGCCGATCGTGAATGTTCGGCCAGCCAGTGCTGGTCTTCGCGCAGGTCGCTGGCGCGATCGAGTTCCAGCGCCGCAAATGTGTTATGCCGGCTGCGTGCACTGGACATCATGGCGGTGAGTTCAGACGGTGAAAGATGACCCGCAACCGCATGTCGTCTTCGCGTTCGGATTGCGGATCACGAACTGCGCACCATGCAGGTTTTCGGTGTAGTCGACTTCGGCGCCCATGAGGTATTGCAAGCTCAACGGATCGACCACCAGGGTCACGCCATCCTTGACCACGGCCAGATCGTCCTCGGCGCGCTGCTCGTCGAACGTGAATCCGTACTGGAATCCGGAACATCCGCCGCCGGAAATGTACACGCGCAAGTTGAGGTTCGGATTGCTCTCTTCCGCGATCAGCTCGCGCACCTTGTGCGCGGCCGCATCGGTGAAAACGAGCGGCGTCTGGAGCGACTGGTAGTCCGGGGTTTCGTTCATGCGTGCAAGATCGCGCCGCGGCGCGCGGAATTCAAGTGGCAATCGTCTTGTCTTCGGGTTTCGGCAACTGCCGGGGTGGCTCCGCCCGATGCACCATCTTGCCGTTGATCTGCGCACCGGCGGACATTTCCAGCACCTTGTAATACACATTGCCTTCCACGCGTGCGTTGCTCGCCAGTTCCAGGCGCTCGGACGCGGTGACGTCGCCGGTGATCGCGCCGTTGACAACGATATGCGGCGCCTGCACCTGACCGGTGACGTTGGCATGCTCGGAAAGCGTCAACCTGGCCTGCGCGTCGATGCCGCGAATCGCGCCTTCAATCCTGCCGTCCACGTGCAGGTGTCCGGAAAATTCGATGTCGCCCTTGATCGCCGTACCGGAGGCAATCAGGGTCGTGGAGTCGGCCGTTGCGGCCGCGGGTTTGCGGTTACTGCTGAACATCGGGGGCATCCTTATCTGCAAGCGCATCGGCCCAGGCGAAATCCTGGTCGGCGCGGCCCATGTCGCCGCCGGCGTCGGCCTCGACATGGATGCGGTTGGGGGTAAAACCTTCCGGCAGCATCACGGCACCCGCCACCTGCTGGAAATACTTGAACGAAAAAGGCACGCCGGAAGCGTCCTGGTTCGGCGCCAGGTCCGTCCATGCCAATGTCGAAAGCTTGCCGGCGGTCACGCCGTCGATGGAAATCTTCACGCGGCCGCTGGCGACCTGGCCGGACTTGAGCGTTTGCGTCAATGTCACGCTGAAGTTGAAGACGCGCGCGGCCGCTCCGGGCAACAAATGGATGCCGTGCACGGCCAGTCCTTCGGGCTTGCTGCGACCGTCGGTGAGCTTGCTGTAGAACGCGAGATCCGCACGCAGGCCGGCGATCTCTTCCTGGCGGTCGCGCAGGCTCTGCTGCAAGTCGGCGTTCGCCGCCCGCGAAACCTGTTCGGAGCGTTCGGCGATGGCAATTTTCTGCAGCAAGGCATCATGGTCCTTCTGCGATTGCGCCACGTTCCAGTGTTCGCCGACGCCGACAATCCAGTGCTGCACGGCGAGCGCGGCTGCCAACGAGGCCAGCCACAACAACGCGATCCCGAGCGCCTTGCGCCAGCGGCGCGCGGACCGCTGCGTGCGCACCACGAGAATCGGCGGCGGCAAGACCTTGACCATGGGCATCCGGGGGCGCAGCGGCGGGAGCCCTGCGTTATAGCCGCCGCCGCGCGCAGGCGTCAAGCGAATGGGTCACGGAACCGGCGAACGTGCGACAATCGACGCCTCACTTCTGCCGGGATTCGCCATGCCGTACCTGTGGATCAAGGCCCTGCACGTGGTCTTCGTCGTGACCTGGTTCGCCGGATTGTTCTACTTGCCGCGGCTGTTCGTGTATCACGTCGAATCGACCGAGGCGGCAGTGCGCGCGCAGCTGAAGATCATGGAACGGCGTCTGCTTGGCATCACCCACATCGGCGGCGCGCTCGCGATCGCGTTCGGCATCTGGACGCTGGCACTGGCGCCAGCATTGCTCAAGCAGCCCTGGTTGCACGCGAAACTGACCCTAGTGCTGACCCTGATCGCCTATCACCTGTATCTGGTGCGGATGAAGAACCAGTTTGCTGCCGACGCCTTTCGCCGTTCGTCGCGCTGGCTGCGCGTGTTCAACGAGATTCCGGCGCTGCTGCTGATCGCCATCGTCGTGCTCGCAGTGGTCAAGCCGGGCTGATCGATTCACGGCGTGCGGACGCCATTTGGCGCATTTATTGCGCGCCGTCGAAACGGTATAGTGCGGACAAACGGCGAAACCCATGCACAAACAGGACGACACCCAACAGGCGGCGGAGCTGCGGCTGGCTTTTGTCCGCCACCTGCCCAAGCGCCTGGAGACCTTGCACAAGCGCGGCCTGCGCCTGTGCATGCAAGGTTGGGACATCAACGCGCTGTCGATCCTGTTCCGCGAGGTGCAGACGCTGGCTGGGGCCTGCGGCCGTTACGGCCTGCTCGATGCGGGCGAACGCCTGTTCGCGATGGAAAATTTCCTCGCCCCGTTCGCGCAGAACGTCGCGATCCCGGACGCTGCGCAGATCGAGGCCCTGACCACGCAACTGGCAGGCCTGAACGTGCTGATCGCGCAGCACGAAGAGCGTCACGTCGAGCCGGCGGTGGCCCAGGCCGCGCAATTGACCGTGGCGCCCGCGCGCGCCGGTAGTTATCCGCTGCAGGTCACGCCGCCGCCGGAATACTGGAAGCGCTTTGCGCCGTCGCGTCCGAAGGCGGCCACCCCACCGCCATCCTCGGCCCCGATCGTGTCGCCGCCGCCAGCCGCACCCGTTCAGCGCGCTGCCGAACCACCCGCGCCGCCGGCACCGGTCGTGGTCGAAAAAACGGCGGCGCCGGCGCCTGCGGAACAACGCAAGGTCTTTCACCTGAGCGACGGCAATGCCCTGGCCTGCGAGGTCGACCAGAAGATCGAGGCGGCCGGTTACGAATTGACCCTGCTCGATCGCGTCGACGAACTCAAGGAAATGCTTTCGGTGTTCGCGCCGCACCTGGTCGTGGTCGACGCGCCATTCCTGGACACGCTCGAATCGATCGGTGAGATGATCCGGTCGGCGCGCACGCGCCTGGGCCGGCGCGTGGCCCTGCTCGCGTTTTCCCTGTCGCCGGAATTGCCCGTGCGCCTGCGCGCGATGCGAGCCGGCGCGGACAGCTTCATCCCGCTGCCGGCGCAGTCGGGCGAGGTCATGGGCCGCATCGCCGAATTGCTCGATGCCGACACGACCGATCCGTTCCGCGTGCTGATCGTCGAGGACGACCGCTCGCAGGCGATCTTCGCCGAATCGATCCTGCGCAAGGCCGGCATGCGCACCCTGGCCGCAACCGATCCGCTCGCCGCACTCGACCAGCTCGGCGAGTTCAATCCGGAATTGATCCTGATGGATCTGTACATGCCCAACTGTTCGGGCATGGAACTGACCGCGATCATCCGCGAGCGCGAAGCGTTCATCAACACGCCGATCGTGTTCCTGTCCGGCGAACACGACGAAGAAAAGCACTTCGAGGCGCTCAATGCCGGTGGCGACGATTTCCTGTCCAAGCCGATCCGGCCCAAACACCTGATCTCGGCGGTGACCAATCGCGTGCGCCGCGCGCGAACGCTGGGCCGGCGCACGCAATCGAGCAATCCGCGCGATGCGGTGACCGGGCTGTACCTGCGCTCACACGTGCTCGACCGGCTCAATGCCGCGCTCGCCGCCGACGCACCCGATGGCGGCCTGCTCTACATCGAGCTCGACGGCGCCGGGCGTATCCGCGAACGCGTGGGCCTGACCAGTTTCGATGCCTTGCTCAACCAGATCGGCGCGTTCCTCGCTGCACACATCGGAGCCACCGACCTCGCCGCCCGCTACGGCGACACCAGCTTCGTGCTGTTGTGCAAGGGCGACGCGCAGGCGCTCGCGCGCCTGGCAGCCGACCTGCGCGACCGCACCTCGCGCGAACTGTTCGAACACGGAGGCAAATCGCTGGCGGTGTCGTTGAGCTTCGGCATATGCGCGTTCGACACGGGCCTGGGTGATGCCAGCGCCATACTCAACGCGGCCGAGCGCGCGTTGGTCGATGCGCGCGCGCAAGATCGCAGTCACGTCGGCATTTACCGCGCCGCGCCAAAGGTTGCCGCAGCCGGCGCCGAGCCGCTTGCCGGCCTGATCCGCGCCGCGCTCAAGGCCGAGGATTTTCAGCTGTTGTTCCAGCCCATGGTCGCGCTGCAAGGCGGCGACGAGGAACAGTTCCAGGCCCTGCTGCGTCTGCGCGGCGACGGCGGCAGGATGCACACCGCTGCCGAGATCCTGCCGGTCGCCGAACGCGAGGGGCTTGCCGCCGACATCGATCGTTGGGTGGTGTCGCGCTGCCTGCTGGTGATGGCCGAGCGTGCGCGCCAGCATCGGCCGGTGCGCCTGTTCGCCAGCCAGTCGATCGAGGCCGCGCGTGATCCGGAGCGCGCCGCGTGGATCGGCCAGATGCTCGAGACGCGGCGCCTGCCCGGCGCCCAGCTCGTGCTCGAGTTTCGCCTGAGCGAGGCATTCGCCAACGTACGCGATCTGACCACGTTCGCCCAGGCCTTGCGCACATACGAGATTGGCGTGTCGCTTGCGGCATTCGACGCCAACCCGTCCTCGCTGCAACTGCTGCAACACCTGCCGGTGAATTACCTGAAGCTTTCACAGCGCTACAGCGGCAGCGCGCTGCGCGATCCGGCGCTGCGCGAGGAATTGCGCCAGATCGTGACGCGTGCGCGCGAGGGCGGCATGCGCGTGATCGCACCGCTGATCGAAGACGCGCAGACCGCTTCGCTGTTGTGGACCACGGGCGTGGATTACCTGCAGGGCGATTTCATCCAGCAGGCCGGCCAGGACATGAGTTTTGATTTCCATGCCGCCACCGCCTGACCCACATCGCAGCCTGCTGCAGCGCCTGCATCCGGCAGCGCCATGGATTGTGCGCCTCAGCCTTGCGTTGGTCGTCCTCGTCGCGCTCGGCGCGCCATTCGTGCTGCCGCCGGCGCAAGCCGTGTGGATCGCCCCATTGCTGACGCTCGCTGCACTCGGCGGCTGGCTCGGCTGGCGCGTGTACGCGCAGCAACCGGATGCAGAAATTCCGGCGCCATCCGTGACCGCGCCGGCGTTCGTGGCCCGACCCGTCGCGCCGGCAGTCGACGCAGATCTGCGCGCGGAACTCGAGAAACTGCGCAGCGTGCAAGCGGAACTGATGCAGGCCAAGCAATCCGCCGAAAGCGCGATGATGGCCAAAAGCGAATTCCTCGCCACCATGAGCCACGAGATCCGCACGCCGCTGAACGGCATCATCCCGTTGCTCGACATCGTGCTCTCGACCCAACTCGGCGCGGATCAGCGCGATTACGTGCAAACCGCGTACAAGTCGGCGCGCGAACTGCTGCGCATCGTCGACGACATCCTCGATTATTCCAAGATCGAGGCGAACAAGCTCGAACTGGAGAACGTCGGCCTGAACCTGCGCGAGCTTCTCGACGCGGTGCAGCGCCTGCTGGGCAAATCCGCCGAAGCCAAGGGCCTGGCGCTCAACGTCGTGATCGATCCCGGCGTGCGCCTTGCGGTGCGTGGCGATCCCACGCGCCTGCGCCAGGTGCTCACGAACCTGGTCAGCAATGCGATCAAGTTCACGGCACGCGGATCGGTACAGATCCACGTCAGCAAGCGCGGCGAGACGCGCACACATTACGAAATCCTGTTTGCGGTGAAGGACACCGGCGTGGGCATCGCACCGGATGCCGCGGCGAAATTGTTCCAGCCGTTTTCGCAGGCCGATGCCTCGACCACACGCATCCACGGCGGCACCGGCCTGGGGCTGGTCATCTGCAAGCGCATCGTCGACCTCATGCACGGCAAGATCGGCGTGCGCTCCGAACCCGGCAAGGGCTCGCTGTTCTGGTTCAGCGTGCCGCTGGCTAAGGCGCTCGGCGATGTCGCTGGCGTGCGCCACGACCTGAACGGCGCACGCGCACTGTTGTTGTGCACGGATGCCGCCTTGATGCGCCGGCTGTCGGGCCAGATGGCGGCCTGGGGCGTGACGTTCCAGCAGACCGCGGCCGCGCCGGATGCGCTCGGCAAGTTGCGCTCGGCGGCGACCATGGGCGAATCGTGGGCCTATGACTTGCTCATTGTCGATGGCACGGCGATCCCGGCCGTCGCCGCATCGGGCTTGTTGCGCAATGTCTTGCGCGAACCGGCGCTCAATCGCGTGCACTGTGCATTGCTGACCGGCGACGAACCCGCGTCCGCGGAATGGACGAACGACGCGCGTGCCACGGCCGTAGCGCGCGACGCCGGCGAAGGCGAACAGCGTGCCGCCTTGCTCAAGTTGCTCGGCGCCAGCGAGGCCGCAGAACGTTTTACCTCACCGCACGAGGAAACCTCGCCACTGGTGCAGATCGACGCCGCGCCCGCTGTCACGCAGCCGCTTCGGGGACATGCGCTACTGGTCGAGGACAACCCGGTCAACCGCCAGGTCGCGCAGCGCCTGCTCACCCTGCTCGGCCTGAGTTTCACCGTCGCCGAGAACGGCAAGGAAGCGCTGGAGCAGATCGAACGCGACGCATTCGACGTCGTCCTGCTCGATTGCCAGATGCCAGTGATGGATGGCTATACGGCTGTCCGCATCCTGCGCCAGAACGAAGCCGGCCAATCCGGCAAGCACATGCCGGTCGTGGCGATGACCGCGAACGCGATGGCCGGCGACCGCGAGAAATGCCTGCGCGCCGGCATGGACGACTACTTGTCCAAACCGCTCAACCGCGCCTTGCTGGAACAAACGCTGCGGCGCTGGATTCCGGCCGGCGCAATGTCGCGCACGCCGAGCGCAGCGCCTGTCACCACAACGATTGCGCCAATGCGTCCGTCTCCCACGCCCGCATTTGTCGCGCAGTCGCTGCCAGTCCCGGCCGTTGCAGTGGCGAGCACCGCACTCGATGCGGATGTCGTGCGCGACCTGCTTGAGGTCATGGGCGATGAATTCACGGATCTGGTGCGCGTCTATCTGGAAGACACGCCCAAGTCGATTGCGCTGCTCGAGAAAGCTGCTGCCAGCGGCGATGACAGCGGGTTGATCGCGCCATCGCATTCGCTCAAATCCACCAGCGCGAACCTTGGCGCGCTGGGCCTGTCCGAATTGGCCAAACGCCTCGAACACGGCGCGCGCAGTGGTGACCTGGGCAACGAAGTGCCCGTGCTGGTCGCGGAACTGGCGCGCACATTCGCGCGCGTGCAACACGAACTGGATGCCCTGCTGCGCGGCGAAAAAGCCTGACTGAGTGTGTCGCAGATTCCGGCGCTCAGGCCACGGTCTGGTCGATTCGCACCAATGCCATGCCGCGCAGGGTCTCGGCCAGCGGCGCCAGATGCCGCAGTGCGCGCTCGTAGACATCGCGCTTGAATGGTACGACGTGCGCCAGCGGATACCAGAAATCCACCCAGCGCCACAGGTCGAATTCCGGCGCCTCGGTGGCGTCCAGCCGGACATGGGATTCCTCGCCAAGGAAACGCAGCAGGAACCACACCTGCTTCTGGCCGATGCACATCGGCCTTTCGTTGTGGCGCAGGTACTTGCGCGGCAGCCGGTAGCGCAGCCAACCTGGCGTCGCGCCGAGCACCTGGACATGTTCGGGCAACAGGCCGGTTTCCTCTTCCAACTCGCGATACATGGCTTCCAGCGGCGTTTCGTCGCTGCGCATGCCGCCCTGCGGAAACTGCCAGCCGTCGCGCCAGGCGCGACGCGCCCAGAATACCGAGCCGTCGTCGCGGATCAGGATGATGCCGACATTCGGCCGATAGCCGTCGGGATCGATGACGTCGGACACACGAAGAACTCCAAAATCCAATGTCCGGATTCTTCCACGCCACTGCGGCGGCGGCAACCACCGCCGCCCGCTGCCGCATCACTTCCCATCCACGCGTCATGTATAATCCGCGCCCCTACGGCTAGGTAGCTCAGATGGTTAGAGCGCGGCACTCATAATGCTGAGGTCGGCGGTTCGATCCCGCCTCTAGCCACCATAATTTGTTGATTCAATAGTAGAAACCCCGCCTTCGTCGCGGGGTTTTTTGTGCCCAAAATTAAGCACTCGACTGACTTCGGTCATTGGGTCCGGAAAAGAGGGTGTCCTAGATTTTGTGTAAACGGGCCACAGGCAGGAAACTGCCATCTGACCCGGAGACACAATGACTACGTCAAAGCATGAAGTACCCGAAGAGCTGTTGTCCAGCCTGCTGGCCAACTACAAGAAACCGGAAGACCTGATCGGCGAGAACGGCCTGCTCAAGCAGCTGACCAAGCTGCTGGTGGAGCGCGCGCTGGATGCCGAGATGACCGAGCACCTGGGCCACGATCGACACGAGCCGGTAGCGAACTTGGCCGGCAACACGCGCAACGGCCGCAGCCGCAAGACGCTTAAGGGCGAGTTTGGCGGACTGCCGATCGAGGTGCCGCGTGATCGTCACGGCACGTTCGAGCCACAGATCGTGCCCAAGCACCAGACCCGCTGGACCGGTTTCGACGAGCGCATCCTGTCGCTGTACGCGCGCGGCATGACGGTGCGCGAGATCCAGGCGCACCTGCAAGAGATGTACGGCGCGGAAGTTTCGCCGAGCCTGATCTCGTCGGTGACCGATGCGATCGTCGACGAGGTCAAGATCTGGCAAGGGCGCCCGCTGGATGCGGTGTATCCGATCGTTTATCTGGACTGCATCTGTTGATTTGCACACAGAACTGAGCCAGGTTTCATAGGGTTTTGCATCCAATTTTGAGCCACCTCCCCAACATCTTCCGGTGCCGTTCTTGCCGGAG
>QWHH01000009.1 GCA_021404785.1 Lysobacterales bacterium PRO7 | reverse complement strand
CGCGTAACCTGGTAGATGACGCTCCTCAATGCGCCGCGCCTGAACTGCCGCATCGTATTCTTTCGAAAGACGTGTGATCGCAGCACTCTCGTCGATTCCATAAAACGCCTCGACTTGCGCCAAAGTCTTCTGGTCGTACTGCGGTTGTATTTCAGAGCTTATCGCCGTGATCGAATACGAACCTACTGTTATTCCACAAAGCGACAACAACACCAATACTGCTTTGTTCATTACATCTCTCCCAGTTATCCACCATTCCAACCAGAAACCACTCCAATAACACAAATCAATCTCAATTCGAATCGACCTTAGGAGTTAGCTGCAGCACAACGGCCCGCGAATGCAATTCTTGGTATAGATCTTTAGTGTGAGTTCCACTCACGAGAATCTTGCGCCCGTCCGCAGAAACGCGTAGCGCATTGAGCAGGCCCCAATCGTCGTCGCCGATCTTGAGTTCATCCGCCAGAGAGCGCAACGAAACAACGCCAGTTGCCTGAGTCCAAATAAACGGCCTGTTCGTCAGCGCCCCGATATCGGGATAGTCTACGTACGGATACGTAGTGTACAAACCGACAGCGAGCGATCCATCCGGCGTTGCGTCAGCAATACCCGCCCCCCCTAAACTGGACGCGTCGGAGGGTCTCTCAAGATAAGCGAACGTACCATCGCTCTTCAAATACCAAGCTCCGCCATCGGAATTAAGGCTGTTATACATCCCACCGCCAAAGATGATGTTGCAGTCGGCATCACAGGCGCCTGCGACAGCAAGTTCATTACCGGCAGGATCATGAAGGACGGATGGCGCGCCTCCGATGACCCAGCGAACGGCAACAGACGTCGGAAACCCGTTCTGCTGCCGGATGGTTATGCCGACAACTGTTGTCCCATCATCGGAAACTGCATATGGGATTCCACCCCGAACAGCATCGCTTGTCGACAACAATTGCTGTGTGCCATCGACCGCCTGAACCCATGTGCCGTCGCCACCTTCCCATGTGTCACGACCCGTACCAACGACGTACTTGAAATCATGAGAAATAGCGTAGTGAATGGATAAATTCAATCCGAGAAGTGCCTGCCAGCCCGTCGACCGCTGCCATAGCAGTGTATGAACGTCCGGCGCCGGCTGGCCAATATTGAGAGCATCGGTAGCGATAACTGACATGCCATCTGGGGAAATTCCAACTGGTTGTGCGGCGAGTTGCCGCGGCACGTCTTCCCACGTCCGAGTATCAGGATGCCAAAGCACCAGATGCCCACCCCGCCGCCCCGCAATCGTGCCATCGTTGGCAATCGACTCGGCTGAAATGATATTGGGATTTGCCGGTGTTCCCTGCGCAATCGGAATTTCGTTCCACGCGATGTCGTAAAGGTCGCTGAGCTTTGGCTGCACGTAAGGACACGCTGGCTGCTGCAAATGCGTCAGCCGCGTCAACGTCAGATCGCCCGAGCCGAAGGCCGCCTGTTTGGATGCGTAGTGCGCCGTGCCGCCGTTGCAATCCAGCGTCAACGTCAGCGAACCCCAATCCTCTTGCTGAAGATCGGCTTTGTTGTACGCCGCGCCGAACTTCGGGCCGTTCGTGATCGCCATCTGATCGAACACGATGGCGTTGCCCTGCTGACTGCCGACGCCGAGCAGCCACACCTGGTTGCCGCTGGCATCGTAGGTGTACCACGTGACCACGGCCGCACCGTTGGCCAGCCATTGCAGATCGAAGCCTTCGCCGCTGCGCGTGGCGTTGTACCAACTGCCGCTCTGGCCCGCGTACGACTGCACCGGCTCGCCCGGCACGCCGTTGATCGGCGCGCAGCCCGCGCCCATCGTCAGCGTCAGGCGCTGGATCGGCAAGGTCTGCGACTGGCCGAACGCCGTGTATTTGAACGTGCCGGTGTTGCAGTCGCCAAACGTCAACGACAGGCTACCGACGACATTGATTTTGACATCATCCGGATTGAAAGCCGGTCCAAACTTGCCGCCTTGCGTCGTATACACCTGCGGAAACTGGATCGAATCGCCAGCGATGTTGCCCACGCCCTGAATCCAGCGCTGCTTGCCCAGGCTGTCGTAGGTGTACCACTCGACCAGGGCGACGTCGGAACTGAGGATTTCCAGTTGCAGCCCTTCCCCGCTGCGCGCCGGGTCATACCACATGCCGCTGTAGCCGGAACTGATCGTCGCGGCGTTGACGGCAGACGAGAACAGGGCAAATACCAGAAAGGTCATAGCCAGAAAATAGGCCTGCCCACCGCCTTGCTTGTGCGCGTGGCCCGAGCGGGTGTAATGCATGGCTACTGGTGTGTGGGGAACTTGCTCGGTCATATCTCAATCCTTCGCGGCACGCGAAAAAACCGCCTCTGCTGTGCCGCAAACGCCATCCCCTACCATTCAGACCATAACACTAGCCCACTTTGTTTTCCAACGACCATTGCACGGCATCGACAATCATGGAGCTTGCTGGAAAAGCAGTCCGTGTTTGTCATCTATTGCGGTGCAATTGGTATTTCGCCACGGCGCGATTATGCGCATCGAGCGTCGCCGAAAACTCGTGCGTGCCGTCGCCGCGCGCGACGAAGTACAGCGCATCGGTTTGCGCCGGATGCATCACCGCCTCGATCGACGCCGCGCCCGGCAGCGCGATCGGCGTGGGCGGCAGACCGGCGCGCGTGTAGGTGTTGTATGGCGTATCGGTTTCCAGGTCACGGGTGTGGATCTTGCCGTCGTAGCGCGAACCCAGGCCGTAAATCACGCTGGGATCGGTCTGCAGACGCATGCCAAGCTTCAGGCGATGTTCGAACACGCCGGCGATGATCGGACGCTCGATCGCCTGACCGGTTTCTTTCTCGACGATGGAAGCAAGGATCAGCGCCTCATACGGCGTCTTCAACGGCAAGTCCTGCGCACGCGAAGTCCAGAGTTTGTCCAGCGTTTCTTTCATGGCCTTGTGTGCACGGCGCAGGATGTCCAGATCGGACATGCCCTTCACGAACTGATAGGTCTGCGGCAGGAACCAGCCTTCCGCGGGCGCGCCACCGGAACCAAGGTCTTTCATGATGTCGGAATCCGCGCGTCCGACAAGACTGCGCTCGATCATTCCATCCTGCCCGAGGGCTTCGCGCAACTGCGCAAACGTCCAGCCTTCCACGATGGTAAATTTATGCTGGATGACATCGCCCGCAGCCATCTTCGCGAGCAGGCCACGCGGCGTGATGCCGGGATCAAGCGCATATTCGCCAGCATGCAACTTGCCGCCGACGTCCATCTGCCGCGCCAGCACGCGCCAATACAGCGGCTTGCCGGTGCGGATGCCAAGCTCCTGCAAGTCGCGCACGATGCCGGGCAACGGCGTGCCGCGGGCAACATCGAATGTCGCTGCTTTGCGCAACGGCGCGAGCGGCGCGTCGGCAAAGCGCGTGTAGTCTGTGTAGAAATAGCCGGCGGCCACGACCCCGATCAGCGCCAGCAACACGATGACGGTGCGCGCAATTCTCATGCATCACGCCTTGCAGCAAACAGCGCAAGCCAACGCTTCTGCAAATCACGCGCGACCGGACCCACTTGCCAGCACCGGTCATCCAGCGCCGTCACCGGCACGATGCCGCGCACGGCATTGGTCAGGAATATTTCATCAGCGCGCATCAATTCATCCATTGCCAAATCACGCACGTCGATATCATCGCACCACGCCAGCACTTGCGCCCGCACGACGCCGGCAACGCCGCAGCGATCCAGCTTCGGCGTGACCAGACGTCCGCCAAGCACGACAAACACATTGGCCGCCGTCGCCGAAATCACGCACCCGTCCGCGTCGCGCAACATGCCTTCCGCGATGGACGCATCGCTCCATTCCGCCCGCGCGAGCACGTTCTCCAGCCGGTTCAGATGCTTGATCCCGGCCAGCGGCGGCTGCGCAGACAAGCGCAGGTCGCAACAGCGCACACGCACGCCGCGATCGTACCAGCCCGGCGGAATTTCCGGAGCGGGAGACGCACTCACCACGCGCAACGGCTGCGTTGGTGTTGGCGGCGCATAACCGCGCGGACCGCTGCCGCGCGTGATCGTCAGGCGCACGACGGCGCGATCCATGCCGGCACAAACCACCGAAGCTTCGTGCGCAAGCGCATTCGCATCCGGCATTGGCAAACGCAGTCGCGTGCAACCTTCGAGCAGTCGCGTCATGTGCCGCGGCCACAGCGGCGCCTCGCCGCGCACGAACAAAATCGTCTCGAACAGGCCGTCGCCGTACAGCAGGCCGCGATCGTCCGCGCGCACCTGCGTTTGCGCGACGCCATCGACAAGCGTCCGCGTCATTATGCGTCCGCTCCAAGGGCGCGCAGCAATCCGCGCGCCTTGGCGCGGGTTTCGGCAAGTTCGCGCTGCGCGTGTGAATCGGCCACAATGCCGGCGCCGGCGCGCAAGCGGACGAGTCCATCGCGAAGGGTCAGCGTGCGGATCAAAATATTCAGGTCCATGTTGCCGTTGCGATCCAGGAATCCGAGTGCGCCCGTGTAGGCGCCACGCCCGACGCCTTCGAGTTCAGCAATGATGTGCATGGCGCGTACCTTCGGGCAACCCGTAATCGTGCCGCCGGGAAACACGGCGCGGATCGCGTCGCCCGGCGTCGCATCCGCACGCAGACGTCCGCGCACGTTGGAGACGATGTGGTGCACATGCGCGTAGCTTTCCACCGTCATCAATTCGTCCACCTCGACGCTGCCAGTCACGCAAACGCGACCCAGATCGTTGCGTTCCAGGTCAATCAGCATGACGTGCTCGGCGCGTTCCTTGGGATGCGCGATCAGTTCGCGTACGCGTGCCGCGTCGTCATCGCCGGGCAGGCGCGGCCGCGTGCCCGCGATCGGGCGCGTCTGTGCGATGCCGTTGCGCACTTCGATCAGGCGTTCGGGCGAGGAACTGGCAATCGCCCAGTCGTCATTTCCTGAATCGGTCCATTGCAGCAATCCGGCAAACGGCGCGGGATTGGCGCGGCGCAGGCTGGCATACACATCGGCCGGACGCGGCGTGTGCGCGAAATGCGTGCGCCACTCGCGCGACAGGTTGATCTGGAATGTATCGCCACGACGCAAATGTTCGTGGATGCGCGCGACGCCATCCAGGAATCGTTGCGGATCGTCTTCGACGACGTCCGTGCCGCGGATCGGCATCGGTCTGAACTCCGGCGTTGATTCCAAATCGCTTGCGAGTTCATCGAGCAATTCGGCGCGATCCTGTTCGGCGACGAGATGCGTCGTTTGCGCGACGCGATCAATGATGATTGCGGCCGGACAGCGTAGCGCGAGCGCGACCGGAATTTCCGGATCGGTCGCGGGCGGCAGGTGCAATCCGGGTTCGACCTGCACGGCGAGTTCATAACCCAGGAACAGCGCCCAGCCGCCGCAGAAGGGCAAATCGCTGGCGGCAGAGGTACGCGCACTGCTCCATTCGCGATCGAGCACATCGAGAAAGTCCGCGCCGCGATCCCTGCCCGTTGCATCGCGTACGCGGCCATCCGTATCGAGTGCGATCGAATCGTTCGGAAACGCAAACAGGATGTCGTAACGCGCGTTTGCGCCGTCGGCAACGCTTTCAAGCAAACAGGGGTAGCGCCGCGGATTCGCGGCGGCGAGCGCGAGCAGATCGCGCGCGCCGGGAAGCGTGCGTCGAAGTTCGCTCAAATGCGACGAAAGACGAGCGTACCGTTCGTGCCGCCGAAGCCGAACGAGTTCGACAACGCCGTGTCGATGCGCGTCTGGCGTGCAGTGTGCGGGACGAAATCCAGATCGCAACCTTCGCCCGGATTGTCGAGGTTGATGGTCGGCGGCGCGACATTGTCGCGAATCGCGAGTACCGAGAAGATCGCCTCGACGCCGCCGGCTGCGCCGAGCAGGTGCCCGGTCATCGACTTGGTCGAGGACACCATGACGGATTTCGCCGCGGCGCCAAAACAGGTTTTCACCGCCTGCGCCTCGGCCGCATCGCCGGCTGGCGTGGAAGTACCATGCGCATTGACGTACTGGATCTGGTCCGCGTTGAGACCGGCATCCTTCAGCGCCGCCGTCATGCAGCGCGCCGCGCCCTCGCCATTCTCGCTCGGCGAGGTGATGTGATAGGCGTCCGCGCTCATGCCGAAACCGGCGAGCTCGCAGTAGATGCGCGCGCCACGCTTCCTGGCGTGTTCGTATTCTTCGAGCACCAGCACGCCGGCGCCGTCGGACAACACGAAACCGTCACGATCCTTGTCCCACGGGCGGCTCGCCCGGGTCGGCTCGTCATTGCGCGTGGACATGGCGCGCGCCGAGCAGAATCCGCCCATCGCGACGCCGGTCGTCGAATATTCCGCACCACCTGCGACCATCACGTCGGCGTCACCGTACTGGATCATGCGCGCAGCCAGACCCAGGTTGTGCGTGGCTGTGGTGCAGGCGGTGACGCAGGCGATGTTCGGGCCTTTCAATCCCAACATGATCGAAAGGTTGCCCGACGCCATGTTGATGATGGATGCGGGCACGAAGAACGGCGAAATCTTGCGCTGGCCGCCTTCGTGGTAGGCGATGCTGGTGCGCTCGATCGTGTGGATGCCGCCGATGCCGGCACCGACCGCACAGCCGATGCGCTCTTCGTCGTGTTCGTGCGGATGCATGCCGGCATCCTTCAACGCCTCGAGCGAAGCGGCGACGCCGTAGTGGATGAACGGATCCATTTTCTTGACGTCTTTCGGCGCGACGAACTGCGCCGGATCGAAATCGCGAACTTCGCCGGCGATGCGGGTCGGGAATGTCGACGCGTCGAAATGCGTGACCGGGCCGATGCCGCTGTGTCCGGCGAGGATGTTTTTCCACGCCGTGGCCACGTCGTTGCCGACGGGGCTGATGATGCCGAGGCCTGTGACGACAACGCGACGTTTGGACATGGGATGATTTACCTTTGCGATCATCCTTTATCGCGAGCATCAAGAAGCAGCCATCCTGGCCGCACATTTCACAAAAGCAAACTGCGCCACACGGGCGCAGTTCGGGGAAATCCTTGCCGGAGAATCAGGCCTTGACGTGGGCCTTGATGTAATCGACCGCCTGCTGCACGGTAGTGATCTTCTCCGCTTCCTCGTCCGGAATCTCGCACTCGAATTCTTCTTCCAGCGCCATCACCAGCTCGACCGTGTCGAGCGAGTCCGCGCCCAGATCGTCGACGAACGAAGCGTTCGGCGTGACTTCATCTTCCTTGACGCCCAGTTGTTCGACAACGATCTTCTTGACGCGATCTTCGATGCTGCTCATGTGCAAACCCTCACCAAGGTGGATTCCGTGAATCGGAGCGCGCGGATTGTAGTGGATCACCCGGCCCGGCGCCAGCAAACGGGCGTTTGACGATTTCTACGGCATGTACATCCCACCGTTGACATGCAACGTCTCGCCGGTGATGTAGTTTGCCGCCTTCGAAGCAAGGAACAGCACCGCGTCGGCGATGTCCTGCGCGGCGCCGAGCCTGCCGAGCGCGATGTTGGGCAGCAACGCGGCGCGTTGCTCGTCGGTCAGTGCGCGCGTCATGTCGGTATCGATGAATCCGGGCGCGACCACATTCACGGTGATCCCGCGCAAACCGATCTCGCGCGCCAGCGACTTGGAAAACGCAATGATGCCGGCCTTGGCCGCGGCGTAATTCGCCTGTCCCGGATTGCCGGTCACGCCGACCACCGATGCAATCGAGATGATGCGTCCCTTGCGCGCCTTCATCATGCCGCGCATTACCGCTTTCGAGGTGCGATAAACCGATGACAGGTTCGTGTCGAGGATCACATTCCAATCCTCATCCTTCATGCGCAACAGCAGTTGATCACGGGTGATGCCGGCGTTGTTGACGAGAATCGTGATCGCTCCGAACTGCGCCGCGATTTCGTCGATGAGGTTTTCGACCGCCGCGCCGTCGGTGACATTGAGCACGCGACCGACGCCGCCATGCGCGGCCAGACGCTCACCGATCGCCTGTGCGCCGGCTTCGCTGGTCGCCGTGCCGATGACCTTCGCGCCGTTCGTGGCTAACGTGTCGGCAATCGCCGCGCCGATGCCGCGGCTGGCGCCGGTGACGAGGGCGATCTCACCTTCAAGTATCTTAGTCATGTCGGATTTCCACGAAATGATTTGAGAAAACCATCCTTGGTGTTCCTCCGTTCACCATCCTGCCTCACCCGGGCTTGCCGCACGCGATGCGTTTCATCGCATCGCGTCAACGCGGCTCGCCCGACCATTCTCCCAATGCCTGCGTCATGTCGCCAGGCGTGCCGATGGCGCGGCCATCCAGAGTGCGCTCGATGCGCTTGAGCAATCCGGTCAGCACCTTGCCTGGGCCGCATTCGGCGACACGGGCGACGCCGCGCGTGGCGAGCTGCTGCACGGATTCGGTCCAACGAACTGGCGAATAAAGCTGGCGCGCCAGCGCACTGCGGATATCCTCGACTCTGTCGAAGGACTTCGCGTCAACATTCTGAATTACCGGAATTTTTGGCGTCGACCATGAGATCGCATCGAACTTTCTTGCAAGTGCGTCCGCGGCTTCGCGCATCAGCGCGCAATGCGAGGGCACGCTGACTGCAAGCTTCACCGCCTTGCGCACGCCAAGCTCGGCCAGGCGCGCGATTGCGCGGTCCACGGCGGCGGCATTGCCGGCGATGACGAGTTGACCGGGTGCGTTGTAATTGACCGGAGCGACCACCTCGCCATCGGCGACTTCCACGCAAACCTGGGCGATCTGCGCATCGTCGCCGCCAAGGATCGCCGCCATCGCGCCCACGCCCGGCGGCACCGCGGCCTGCATCAGCCGTCCACGCTCGGCGACGAGGTGCGAGGCGTCGTGCAGGCCGAGCACACCCGCACAGACCAGCGCGGCGTACTCGCCGAGGCTGTGTCCGGCCAGAACCACGGGCATGACGCCGCTACGCTCCACCCACACGCGCCAAACGGCAACGTCTGCGGCGAGCAAGGCCGGTTGCGTGTTTTGCGTGCTATTGAGAGCTTCTTCCGGACCTTCCTGCGAAAGCTTCCACAAGTCGATGCCTGCGCCCGCGGAAGCCTCGTCGAAGGTGGATTTGACCACGGCGTATTCGCTGCCGAGTTCGGCAAGCATGCCGAGCGACTGCGAACCCTGGCCGGGAAAGACAAAAGCGAGATTGGCTGCCTGCATGAGCGTCAGCGATTTCTACGAAAGGGAAAGGTCGATCAATACCGGAGCAACGCCGAGCCCCAGGTGAAGCCACCGCCAAAGGCTTCCAGCAGCACAAGTTGGCCGCGCTGGACCTTGCCGGTGCGCACGGCGTAATCGAGCGCGAGCGGCACGGAGCCGGATGAGGTATTGCCGTGCTTGTCGACGGTGACAATGACGCGATCCATCGGCATGTCCAGGCGCTTGGCCGTGGCCTGGATGATGCGCAAGTTGGCCTGGTGCGGAATCAACCAGTCGATGGCGTGCTTGTCCAGGCCATTCGCCGCAAGGGTTTCATCGACCACGCGGTCGAGCGTCTTCACCGCGACCTTGAATACTTCGCTGCCGGCCATCAATACTTTTACGCCGGCGTTGTGCTCACCGGGCTTGAAGCCGACGGAGACACCAACCGGATTCCACAGCAGTTCCTTGTAACCTCCGTCGGCGTGGATATGCGTGGACAGGATACCGGGTTCGTCGGATGCCTTGAGGACGACGGCACCCGCGCCGTCACCGAACAGCACGCAGGTCGAACGATCGGACCAATCCAGCATGCGCGAGAGCGTTTCCGCGCCGACCACCAGCGCGGTTTTCACCGTGCCGGAGCGGATGAACTTGTCGGCAACGGAAAGCGCATAGATGAAGCCCGAACACGCGGCGTTGACGTCGAAGGCCGCACAACCGTTCGCGCCAATGCGATGCTGCAACAGGCAAGCCGTCGAAGGGAAAATCAAGTCCGGCGTGGTCGTACCGACAATCAGCAACTCGATTTCGCTGGCATCGACACCCGCTGCCTTCAATGCCGCGCGCGCGGCGCCCTCGGCCAGATCGCAGGTGGTCTGGCCCTCGGCAGCGATGTGGCGCTGACGGATGCCAGTGCGCGACGCGATCCACTCATCGGACGTGTCGACGAGTTTCTCGAGATCGGCGTTGGTGAGCACCTTCTCCGGCAGGAAACTGCCGGTAGCGGCGATGCGTGAGTAGATCAGAGCGGTTCCCCTGACGGCGAGTGGAGCGAGGAATCAGTCCTCGTCTTTCACCGATTTCTTGTCCGCGATCACCTTGCGGCCACGGTAGTAGCCGTCCTTGGTGACATTGTGGCGCACGTGCACCTCGCCCGAAGTCGGGTCGGTGCCGAGCTGCTTGGCGCTCAGCGCGTCGTGGGCGCGGCGCATGCCACGGCGGGACGGGGATTTACGGCTCTTGGCAACGGCCATGACGCATTACTCCAGATCAGGTTTTCTTGTGTTTGAGGTTCTTCAGCACGGAAAACGGATTTTTCGACACTTCCGTTTCGTCCCGCGCGGCGCCGGTAAACGCCGGCGCTTCGTGTTCCGTCCCCGGCTTTACCGGTACCACCGGCAACGCCAGGATCAATTCGTCTTCGATCACGTCGGCCAGATGCAGGTTGCCATCGACCGTCAGCAGCGGCTCGTATTCACCGGGCAAAGCGGCCTCGTCAGCCTCGTGCGCGATCAATCCGAGCCGGTTATCCACATGCACCGGCAGCCGGAAAACTTCCAGCGTGCGCTGACAGGTCAAGGGCAGCGACGCCTGCGCGCGCACGCGCAAATGCGCCACGCCCAGATCGTCCTTGCCGAATTCCAGATCGAAATCCACGGCGCCATCGGTAGCCGCCAGACTGCCGCGCAACCGCGACAACGAGGCGAGCGGCAAACTCCCCTGAAACGACCGTCGCGCCTGCACCATGCGCCACGCGTCCACGGATTCCGGCAACACGTTGTTCATGGCGCGCGGGATGGTAGTTTTTGCGGTGCACAAAGTCAACCAAGTCAACCGCTGAATAACCTGCTGCGCTCGACATCTCGCGCGCCGGCAGTGCTCGGAATCCTCATGTACTGCCGTGTACACTCCGGTTCCTGCGCGCTGGCGACGCGCGACCTGCCTTCGCTCGCGACGGTTCTTCAGCGGTTGCAAAACGTACCAGATTGGCAAATATTCGGGGGAATCGCATCGAAACCTGGCTCGTCATCATTGCTGTCTGCCTCGCCTTTGCCGTGCTGGGATTGTGGCTGCGCGACCGTGGCGAGCACAGCCGTCAGAACGCGATCCGTGCCCTGCTCGACGGCGCCGACGCGCTCGAAACCCGCCTGCAGGAGTGCCGTGAACGCATGCAGCACCTGCGCGACATGCTCGTCGTGCTGCCCGAGGAAATGAGCGCGCGCGCGGACAGCGCACTCCAAGCCGACACCAAGGTACAGGCGGCGCTGAAGGATTTGCTCGCCCATAGACTGTGGATCCAGCAACACGCCGCGACCGCCTCGCTGCACGAACTTGGGCAGGCGCAACGGGCGCTGGACCAGTCCGGGGCCACCCTGCAGGCCCAACTCGATCGCCTCGCCACCATCGCCGCAGACTTGCAACGCGCGCAAGCCGAGGCGCGCAGCGTGAAGCGGTCGCCCGGCCCATGATTGCGCTCGGCGACGTCGATCTGGTGCTGGCTTCGACGTCGCGCTATCGCCGCGAGTTGCTGGCACGGCTGACGCCGGATTTTCGCTGCATCGGGCCACAGGTCGACGAGACTGCGCAGACGGATGAAAGCCCTGCCGCGTTGGCAGGCCGCCTTGCCATAGCCAAGGCGCAGGCCGTCGCCGCAAAAAATCCCGGCGCCATCGTCATCGGTTCGGATCAGACCGCCGATCTCGACGGATGCATCATCGGAAAACCTGGCGCTGTCGAAAACGCCCATGCGCAACTGGCCGCCTGTTCGGGACGAAGCGTCGCGTTCCATACCGCGATCTGCGTGATCGACACGCGCGCCTCTCCACCGCGCGTGCTGGCGGCGCAGGATCTGACGCGTGTGTATTTTCGTGAACTCAATGCGGACACGATCGTGCGTTACGTCGAAGGTGAACAGCCGCTCGACTGCGCTGGCAGCTTCAAGTGCGAAGGTCTCGGCATCGCGCTATTCGATCGTATCGAATCGAAAGATCCAACCGCATTGATCGGATTGCCGTTGATTACGCTGTGCAAACAGCTGCGCGAAATCGGCATCTCGATTCCTTGACTCACGGCTTGGCGGCAACGCAATCCGGATTCGATTCGATTCTGGCAGTCGCAGAAACTGCACCTTCGTACCAGCGATAGCGTTTGCGCCCGCCATAGGCATCCAGCCGTGCGACCGGTTCAAGATCGGCCAGTCGCGAACACAATGTATCGAGCCATTGCGCGCGTTCGCGTTCGCGCCGCGCACCGGGTTCGACCACTAGCAGGACCTGACGGCCAGTCAATGTGTGCAATCCCGCTTCATCACGTTGCCAGATCGCCAACTGCGGCGCGCGGCCATGCTTGGTGTTGATCGGATGATCGAGCGTGTAAACCGGACGCGACGCTTCCAGCGCGAAATCGAGTTCGGCCGCAAGCATGAAGTTGTCGGCGGCCAGCACGGAGCCGGCAAAGCGCGGTTGCGCAAGCAAGGTCCGGGTTTCCGCCGCCGCTTCGCGCCAGCCGACAAACTGCTGCGGAAATGCTTTCATGCGCGCGAGCGCATCGGCGCCGCCGGGGAGCGCAGCCATGCCGAGGTAGGTGAATGCGATCGCGCTGCCCGACGCGAGCAATGCGAAAGCCGCAATCCGAAACCCTGCGCTGATCTTCGCTTCGCGCAATAGCAACGGCAGCGCGATCAGCAACGGCAGATATCCCGGCAAGGGCCAATGCGCGCGAAAGCGCGTGTCGTCGGCAAATAATCCGAGCACGAAGTACGCGATGACCGGTACCGCCGCGCAGCACAGAAACAGATCCCAAGGCGCAGCTTGCTGGCGCCGCTTCCATATCTTCCACAACGCCCACAGTAACAACGCATAGACCAACGGCGTGCAGACCAGCGCCTGCTCCAGCGGCTGCACCAGCGCATCGGCATGGAAGCGCCAGGGATTGCGCTGCACAAGCTGGAAATACAGCGCCGCCCAGTGGTGCGTCGCGTTGAACACAATCGTTGGCGCGATGCCAAGACCCATGATCGCCAGCGCCAGCCACAATCCCGGATCGCGCCATAGCGCACGCCCGCGCGACGTCAGCGCGAAAAATACGAAACCCGACGCGAGCAACATCGCGGCGCGATAGTGCACAAGCCACGCAAACGCCAATGCGACGCCAAGTAGCGCCCAGTCGCGCAAACTGTGCATGCGTGCGGCACGCTCGATCGCAAGCAGCGCCAGCGCACTCGCAAATGTCAGTGGCACATCGGGCAACGCGAAGATGCCCAGTGTGCCGAGCAGCGGCAGTCCGAGCGCGAGCAATCCGGCGCGCCAAGCATCCGTTTCATCGAACAAATCGCGCGCGATGCGCACGACGACCAGCGGCAGCAGCGCGCCGAGTGCGAGGAACGGCGCGCGCATGGCCAACCCGCCGTGTCCGAACAGCGCTTCGCCGGCCGCGATCAGCCACGCAGTCAGTGGCGGCAGGTCGCTGTAGCCGATGGCCAGATGCCGGCTTTCCTGCCAGTACCAGGCTTCGTCGCCGAATGGGGCGAGGTGCGTGGCAAGGACAATCTTCGCGACGAGCAGCGCCGTCCAGACGATCCAAAATGCCGTTCGCCAGTGCCGCATGCGCCGTGCAACTCCTGCTGCGTCCGGATTGCCTATACTCGCCGTCATGAATACCCGCCTCGCACCCGTAGCTTCCACACCCGATCCCGTCCTTGCCACTGCGCTCGAACGCGCGCAGGCGCAGGTGAATCGCGTCGTGCTCGGCAAGGCCGCGCCGGTGCGCCTGGCCTTTGCCTGCATCCTCGCCGGCGGCCATCTTCTCATCGAAGACCTGCCCGGCGTCGGCAAGACCACGCTGGCGCATGCGCTGGCCGCGACGCTGGACCTGTCGTTCCAGCGCATCCAGTTCACGTCCGACATGTTGCCGTCGGACATTATCGGGGTGAGCGTGTACGAGCGCGAGAGCGGCGCGTTCAAATTCCATCCCGGCCCGCTGTTCGCGCAACTCGTGCTCGCCGACGAGATCAATCGCGCCACGCCGAAGACGCAGAGCGCCCTGCTCGAAGCGATGGCCGAACAGCAGATCACGGTGGATGGCGCCACGCACAAGCTGCCCACGCCATTTTTCGTCGTGGCGACGCAGAATCCGGTGGAACTCGCCGGTACCTATCCGCTGCCGGATTCGCAGCTCGATCGATTCATGCTGCGCATCGGCCTCGACTACCCCGATCCCGCCGCCGAACGCGCCCTGCTCGCCTCCAGCGACCGCCGCGAATTGCTCGCGCAACTCACGCCCAGCCTGTCGACGACGCAACTGGCACAACTGCGCAGCGCGGCGACGACCGTACTGGCAAGTCCCGCATTGATCGACTACGTGCAGGCCCTGCTCGCCGCCAGTCGCGCGCATGCGCAAATCCGCGTGGGCCTGAGTCCACGCGCAGGCCTGGCCTTGCTCGCCGCGGCCCGCGCATACGCATTGCTTGAAGGCCGCGCGTATTGCGTGCCGGAAGACGTGCAGGCGATATTTCCCGGCGTCGCCGCGCACCGGCTGATTCCATCGGCATCGAGCAGCACCAGCCGCGATCGGCTGGCGGCCGATCTGCTCGCCAAGGTGCCGGTGCGAAATTGACAAAGCACTCGCCATGAATTGCCTCGAACACTACTTCGCTGAATTCCGCGCCAATACCATCGGTCAGGAACAGACGTTCCGCTCGCCCTGCGGTGAACAGCGCATCGTCTACGCCGACTGGACGGCGAGCGGCCGCCTGTACGGGCCGATCGAACAACGCATGCTCGAATGCTTCGGCCCGTTCGTGGGCAACACACATTCGGAAAGCAGCGAAACCGGCCGCGCGATGACGCTCGCCTACCACGAGGCGCACGCCATCCTAAAGGCACACGCGAACGCGGGGCCCGACGACCTGATCATCACCGCCGGCAGTGGCATGACCGGCGTGGTCAACAAATTCCAGCGCATCCTCGGGTTGAAGGCGCCACAAGGCCTGCGCAGCTTCGTGGAGATCCCCGAAGCCGAACGCCCGGTCGTCTTCATCACCCACATGGAGCATCACTCCAACCAGACGTCATGGCTGGAAACGATTTGCGACGTGGTCGTGGTGCCGCCGAACGACCAGGGCCTGGTCGATCCGCGCAGGCTGGAGGCATTGCTGCACCAGCATGCAGGGCGTCCGCTGAAGATCGGCGCGTTCACGGCCTGCTCGAACGTGACCGGCATTTGCACGCCCTACCATGCGCTGGCGAAGCTGATGCATCGCGCCGGCGGCGTGGCCTTTGTCGATTTCGCCGCGTCGGCGCCGTACGTGGACATCGACATGCACCCGGCCGATGCCGAGGAGCAGCTCGACGCAGTGCTGTGGTCACCGCACAAGTTCCTCGGTGGGCCGGGTTCGTCGGGCGTGCTGATCTTCAACCGCAAGCTTTACCGCAACACGGTACCGGACGACTCCGGTGGCGGCACCGTGAACTGGACCAACCCCTGGGGTGAATACTCGTTTCTGGACGACATCGAGGCGCGCGAGGACGCCGGCACGCCGGGATTCCTGCAGACTATCCGCGCCGCGCTGGCAGTGAAACTCAAGGACCGGATGGGCGTGGCCCGGATGCACCAACGCGAGCGCGAAATCGTCCCGTACGTAATGAACGCGCTGCAGGCGATTCCGGGCGTCGAGGTGCTCGCGCGCACGCACCGCGACCGGCTCGCGATCTTCTCGTTTTACCTGACCGGAATCCATTACAACCTGATCGTGCGCCTGCTCAACGACCGCTTCGGTGTGCAGGCGCGCGGCGGGTGTTCCTGCGCCGGCACCTACGGCCATTACCTGTTGCACGTGGATCCGTCGCGTTCGCACTCGATCACCACACGCATCGATCATGGCGACTTGTCGGAAAAGCCCGGATGGGTGCGGCTTTCGTTCCATCCGAGTACCACGCAGGCCGACATCGACCATGCACTGCATGCCGTGCGCGAGATCGCGGCAAACGTCGCCCAGTGGGGCCAGGATTACACGTACTCGCCGGCGACCAACGAGTTTACGTTGCGCGATGGCGACGCCGATGCGGCGCATGGGCGCGTCCGTGAATGGTTCGAACTGGGCACATCCGCGCCAGACTTCGGGTAAACGGCCGGGACGCGACGTTGACCGGCACCGCTGCCAGCGCCATCCGCACATCGCTTCGCGACCGGCTGTTCGAGTACGCCGAACGCCGACTGCCGGCGCTGACCCGGCTCAAGCGCGTCGAATCCCTGCCGATCCGGCTCGACCGCCACCGCATCTACGTGCTGCCGACGCGCTTCGGCCTGATGCTGTCGCTGCTCTTGCTGGTGATGCTGCTGGGCGCGCTGAACTACAACAACAATCCGGCCTTGCTGCTGACCTGCCTGTTCGCCGCCGCCGCCTACCAGAGCGTGTTCGCCGCGTTCGCCACCTTGAACCGGCTCGACGTGACCGCACTGCGCGCCGAGCCCTGCCATGCCGGCGACGAGATGTATTTTTCTATACATTTCCACATTGCGACACGACCTCGGCACAGCCTGCGCTTGCGTGCGGTGGATGCGGAAATTGCCTTCGACCTTGACCGCGACAGTGCCGCCACGTTGCGCATCCACGCGCCGCAACGCGGTTGGCTGCGCCCGGCACGACTGCGCCTGTGCAGCGAATATCCATTCGGCCTGTTCGAAGTCTGGAGCTGGATCAATCCGGACTTCGCCGCGCTCGTGTATCCGCGCCTGGAATCCAATCCCCCGCCGCTGCCCCGATCCGGTGCGCAGGCGCAACAGCTCGCCGACCGTAGCAGTGGCGACGAACTGGCCGCGCTGCGCGAATACCGCAGCAACGATCCGCCGCGCGCGATAGCATGGAAGGCCAGCGCGCGCCGCGACGAACTGCTTGTCAAGGAATTCGAAACGCCGCGCGGACATGAGGTCGTGCTCGACTACGCCACGTTGCGCGGATTGGCACACGAAGATCGAATCTCGCGCCTTGCAGCATGGGTGTGCCTGGCCGAAGCAGCACGCCTGCCCTATGCGCTGGCCTTGCCGCAAACGCGCATCGATGCCGGACTCGGCGCCGATCACCGTCACGCCTGCCTGCGCGCGCTCGCGCTCGCGCCCGGAGCCGCGCCGTGAAATCCTCGCCGGCGCTGACCGATGTGCAATTCCGCCTCACCGCGGCGGCGGTATTCGTGGCCGTGCTGCCGCACATGCTGCGCCTGCCGTGGCTGATTTCCGCGCCGGTTCTGGCCTTGATCACATTGCGCTGGGTGCAGCGCCGGCGCAGCACAAAGCGCCTGCCGGCGTGGATCAAGTTGCCGCTCGTGCTGCTGTTTCCGGTATTGATCATCTTCCACTACGGCAACCTGTTCGGGCGTGAGCCGGGCAGCGCGCTGGCCTGCGCCATGCTCGTACTCAAGCTGCTGGAAACCGACAACCGTCGCGACGCGCGCGCGGCGATCTGTTTTTCCGCCTTCGTGCTGATGAGTGCCCTGCTGTTCAACCAGGGCATGTGGATTACCGTGCTGTTGTGCGCCGCGCTGGTCATCCTGCTCGCCGCCCTGCGCGCGCTCGAATCCGCGCGCACGCAATGGCTGCCGGATCTGCGCTCGGGCGCGTTCGCGCTTGTTGGCGCGCTGCCGCTGGCGCTGTGCGCGTTCGTGTTGTTCCCGCGCCTGGCCTCCCCGTTGTGGGGCGCGCCGAACGACACCACCGCGCGTACCGGCCTCGGCGATCGCATGGCGCCCGGCACGATGCAGGAACTGCTGATCGACGACAGCCCGGCGTTTCGCGTCGTCTTCGACGGCACTCCACCGCCGCGCGACAAGCTGTATTGGCGCGGACCGGTGCTGTGGCAATTCGACGGCAGCGCCTGGACGCGCCCCGAATGGCTCGCCAGCCGGTCCGGCGATGACGACGTGCACGTGCGCGGCGCGCGCGTCGGTTACGAAGTCACGCTGGAACCGTCCGAGCGCCATTGGTTGCTCGCGCTCGATGTGCCCTTGCTCGCGCCGCAAGGCGCCGTGCGCGGCGCCGACATGAGCCTGGTCAGCCGCTCGCGCGTGGACGATCCGACGCGTTACCGCATGGTTTCCGCACCGGACTATGTGCTCGAACCCGTCCTCGATTCGCTGCACCGCCGACTTGCGCTGCAACTGCCGGCCGGATTCGATCCACGCTCGCGCGCGCTGGCGCAACGTTGGCGCGATGCGTTTCACGGCGACCCGAATCGCATCATCAATGCGGCGCTGGGCATGATCCGCGATCAATTCACCTACACCCTCAACGCGCCCTTGCTCGGCCGCGATTCGGTGGACGATTTCCTGTTCGATACCCAACGTGGTTTCTGCGAACACTTTTCGTCCGCGTTCACGTTCCTGATGCGCGCCGCCGGCATTCCGGCGCGCGTGGTTACCGGTTACCAGGGCGGCTATTTCAACCAGTTCGGCAACTACTGGGTCGTGCGCCAATCCGACGCGCACGCCTGGTCGGAAGTGTGGCTGGAAGGCCGCGGCTGGGTGCGCGTGGATCCCACCGCAGCGGTCAGTCCACAACGCGTGCAGGCCGGCGCGCGCGCCGCCGCGGGCGCCAGCGCACCGTGGTATCAGGCCGATTGGCTGATGTCCATCCGCAACCGCATGGACCTGATCAACCGATTCTGGAACGACGCGATCGTCCAATTCAACGCGCTGCGTCAGCAAAGCCTGCTGACTCCGTTTGGCGTGGACAAGGCCGAATACCCGCAATTGATGCTCGCGATGCTGATCTTGGGCAGCCTGCTGTTGGGCCTGTTCGCCTGGTGGGTGATGCGCGCGCCGAAGCCCGCCGGCGACGCGCTGGATGCCGCTTACGCGCGGCTATGCCGCAAACTCGCCCGCGCTGGCACTGCGCGTGGTCCCGCCGAAGGCCCGCTGTCGCTCGCAATGCGGGTGGCAACGACATGGCCGGCACAACGCAATTTGCAGGAATTGTTCGCGCAATATGTCGGCCTGCGCTACGCCAGTGCGTTACCTGCACCTGAACGGATACAAAACTTTACCCGCGCCGTTGCCGCATTGCGTCTTCCTGCCGCGACGCGAACGGCGCGACAATCGTCATGAATCGCGAAAACCTCAGGAGTTCGCCATGCGTAATTTCCTTGTGACCACCGCCGCACTCGGCGCGCTTGCGTTGGCTGGCTGCGCCAGCGTACCGCCGCAACTGGCCGGACAGAATTTCAACCCGATCACCCCGCAACTGGCCGCGCAGCAGGGCGTGCATGGCGCGCGCGTGCGCTGGGGCGGCAGCATCGTCTCGGTCAATCCGGAAGCGGACAAGACCTGCTTTGAAGTTCTTTCCCGCGCACTCTACGACGACGCACGGCCGCGCCCGCGTTCGCAGAGCAGCGGCCGCTTCATCGCCTGCGGCCAGGGTTTCTACGATCCGGAACTGTACAAGAAGGATCGCGACATCACCGTGACCGGTACGCTCGCTGGCACGCAGAAACATCCAGTTGGCGGCTACGAATACACCTATGCACTGGTGGATGCCGACAACATCTACCTGTGGCCCGAACGTCGTCCCGACGACCAGCGCGGCGCGTGGCCGTACTACTACGATCCGTTCTGGGGGCCGTGGGGCCCGTATTGGGGCAGCGGCTACTGGACGCCGCCGGTGGTGATCATAAGGCCCGCTCCGCCCAAGCATTGATCGGCCGTCATCGCCGCGTCACGCGGCGATAACCGCCACGCAACCTGAAAGCGGCACGATCTCCGCATTCCAGCGGAGTGCAGCCGTGCGCATCAGCCTCGTCAGCGAAACGTATCCACCGGAGATCAACGGCGTTGCGCTTACCGTGCGCGACCTGGCCCACGGACTGGCCGCGCATGGCCACAGCGTGCAGGTGGTGCGCCCGTTCCGCGCGGATCGGCGCATCGAAGCGGGCTTGCAATACCTGGACACCTCGAGCGTGGCCCTGCCGCATTATCCCGGTCTGCGGGTCGGCCTGCCCGCCAGTTCCGCGCTGCGAAAAACGTGGACACAATTGCGTCCGGACGCGGTCTACATCGCCACCGAAGGTTTGCTTGGCTGGTCTGCACTCGCCACGGCGCGGTGTCTCGGCATCCCGGCGTGCACCGGCTTCCATACGCATTTTGGCGACTATGCGGCACACTACGGTGTCGGCTGGACGGCGCCGCTCGTGAACCGCTGGTTGCTGCGTTTCCACCGTCGCGCTGCGGCGACACTGGTGCCGACCCACACCCTGGCCGCCGAATTGCGCGAGCGCGGCATCGACAACGTGCGCGTGCTGCGCCGCGCGGTGGATACGCAACTGTTCCATCCGCGCCATCGCGACCCGATGCTGCGTGCCTTCTGGGGCGCCGGCGACGACGTTCCCGTTGCAATCTACGTCGGCCGCATCGCTGCAGAGAAAAACCTCGATCTCGCGGTGCGTGCTTACCGCGCCCTGCGCGAGCGCGAGCCACGCGCGCGCTTTGTCTGCGTCGGCGACGGACCGGTGCGCAAGCGTATGGCCGCGGAAAACCCCAACTTCATCTTCGCCGGCGCGCGCAATGGCCATGACCTGGCGCGGCACTACGCCAGCGCGGACGTGTTCGTCTTCCCGAGCCTCACTGAAACCTTCGGCAACGTCACCCTGGAAGCGATGGCGAGCGGACTCGGCGTCGTCGCCTTCGACCGCGGCGCCGCGCACGAGCACGTCGCCAACGGCATCAGCGGCATGCGCGTGCCGGTGGACGATGCGCAAGGCTTCGTCAATGCCTTCGTCGCACTCGGCGTGGATGAGGTCCTGCGCGAACGCGTGCGCGAGAACGCACGCCTGCGCGTGGCGCCGTTGGCTCCTGAGGCGGTGATCGGACAATTCGAATCGCTGTTGCGCCAGCTTGTCGAGGAGAATCCGCATGCACTTCCTGTCGCCGTCGCCCGGATTTGACCGGCGCCTGTGCATCAGCGCCAACCGCTGGGGCGCGCGCCGCACCGTTGCGCAATTCTTCGGTGCAGTGAGCCGGCTCGGCGACGGGATTTTCTGGTACGCGCTGATGCTGGCGCTGGCGATCTTCGGTGGCGCACCCGGCGCGATCGCCGCCGGGCAGATGCTGCTCACCGGACTCATCGCGCTGTGCCTGTATCGCCGCCTGAAGCATTGGACACAACGCCCGCGCCCTTTTCGCAGCTGCGACGGCGTGATCGCATGGGTACCGCCACTGGATGAATTCAGCTTCCCGTCCGGGCACACCTTGCATGCGGTGAGCTTCAGCGTCGTGGCGCTGGCGCATTTTCCCGCGCTTGCGCCACTGTTGCTGACGTTCACGGCACTGGTGGCTGCGTCGCGCGTCGTGTTGGGGCTGCACTATCCAAGCGACGTACTGGCCGCGGTCGGCATCGGAGGCGCACTCGGCGCGGGTTCGCTTTGGGTGGGGTCGATGGTTTGATGAATCAGCCAGGTGGCCACGTCATCTGCCTTCCCGCAAGCAGATGCAGGTGGATGTGGAATACCGTCTGGCCGCCATCCTTGTTGCAATTCGTCACCAGGCGATAACCCTTTTCCGCGAAGCCCTGCGCCTTGGCCCAACGCGCGGCGGCTAGCACAAGCTTGCCGATCAGCACGGCGTCGGCGTCCGTCGCGTCGTTCACGGTTGCTATGGGTTTTTTCGGAATGAACAGCACGTGCACCGGCGCCGCCGGAGCAATGTCGCGGAAAGCGAGCACGTCGTCGTCCTCATAGACGATGTCGGCGGGAATCTCGCGGCGGATGATCTTGTCGAAAATCGTGTCGGCCATGATGGCTATTCTTCCAAGGTGAGCCGAGAGCCAAATGCGTGGGCAAGCGTACCCCGATCGATGTATTCAAGTTCGCCGCCCAACGGCACGCCATGCGCCAGGCGCGTGGCGCGCACGCCCGCGCTGCGCGCGATCCCGCTGAGCATGTGTGACGTGGCCTCGCCTTCGACGGTGGGATTGGTCGCCACGATCAGCTCGCTCACCTCGCCTTCGGCAAGCCGCGCGGCGAGCAGATCGAGGCCGATTTCTTTCGGACCAAGTCCGTCCAGCGGCGATAGCCGGCCGAGCAGGACGAAGTAGCGTCCGCGGTAACCCGTTGCCTGTTCGATCGCGAGCTGGTCGGCCGGCGTCTCGACGACGCACAGCAAGGTGGCATCGCGTGACGCGCTCGCGCACAGCACGCAAATTTTTTCTTCGCTGAAGGTGCGGCAGCGCGTGCAATTGCCGATGCGTTCGGTCGCCTGGCCCAGTTTTTCCGCCAGCCTGCGCGCGCCCGCGCGATCGCGCTCGAGCATGTGGAACGCCATGCGCTGCGCGGTCTTCGAGCCCACGCCGGGCAGGCAGCGCAGGGCTTCGATGAGTTCGTTCAAAAGTGTGGAGGATGACATCGGCCGAAAAGTTTTCCTTTCCTGTCATCCCGGCAGGGATTGCCGGGATCCAGACTGCACGGATGCCGGAGAACTGAGTGCACATGCACAGCGAATCGCCATCCCTGGCATCTGGATTCCGGCATTCCATGCCGGAATGACGAGCAAAAAACTAGAACGGCAGCTTGAACCCCGGCGGGAGGTTCATCCCGCCTGCAACGGCGCCCATTCTTTCCTGACTGGCCGCGGAAATCTTGTTCACCGCATCATTGATCGCGGCGGCGACGAGATCCTCGGCCATTTCCGGATCGTCCGCGAACAGCTTGCGGTCGATGCGCACGCTACGCACTTCGTGGCGACCGTTCATGGTCACGCTGACCACGCCGCCACCGGATTGGCCGGTGACTTCGAGCCTGGCCAGTTCTTCCTGCGCGCGTTTGAGGTCGTCCTGCATGCGCTGCGCCTGCTGCATGATTTGCGCCATGGGTCCGCGCATGTCACTTCTCCGTTGCCTTGATTGATTCGGGAATCACGCGCGCGCCAAAATCGCGGATCATGCCTTGCACGACCGGATCGGCATGCAGCGCTGCTTCGGCCGCTTTGTGGTTGGCGTCCTTGCGACTGCGTGCGAGGTCGGCCGGGGTGGGCAGCGAAGCCGTCGTCGTCTTCTCGAAACGCAACGTCACGTCGCGCCCGAGCGCCTTGCCGAGCGCATCCTGCAATTGCGACACCAGCATCGGTGCGCGCAGATGTTCGTGGTCGGTTTTCAGTTCGAGGCGCATGACGCCCGCGTCGATGCCAAGCAGCGCGGCGTGCTGGGCGAGTTGCCCGGCAGGACCGCGCACGCCGGCAGCGGCGATGAGCGCGGGCCAGTCCCCGGATTGCGCCGCGCGGATCGCTGCATCGTTTGGGATATCCGATGCCGCCCGCGCCTCGCTGCGCGGCGCGGGCTTGGACGACGTTGCCGGCGCGCTCGGCACGACACGTGGCGCCGGCTTTGCCGGTTCGGGTTTGCGGCTCGCGGTTTCACCCGTCGCATTCGCCGGCCGGAACGCGAGCATGCGCAGCAGGGTCATCTCGAATCCGGCACGCGGCGTCGGCGCGATCGGCAAATCGCGGCGTCCGGTGGTCGCGATCTGGTAGTAAAGCTGGACTTCCTCGGCGCCAAGCGTTTCAGCCAAAGCCTGCGTGCGCGGATCCGCATCCGCCGTACCGATCACCTGCGCGATCTGCACGCGATGCAGTGCCGTGGCGAGGTCGTCGAGCACACCGGAAAAATCCGGCGCGAATTCGGACAAATGCTCGATCTGGGCCATGAGTCTTGCGCCGTCGCCGGCGTGCACGGCTTCGATCAGCGCGAACACCTCGCTGCGCTCGATCGTGCCGAGCATTTGCCGCACTTCGGCGGCATGCACGCTGCCGGCGCCGTAAGCGATGGCCTGGTCCAGCAGCGAGAGTCCGTCGCGCAGGGAGCCATCCGCGCCGCGCGCGAGTTCATCCAGCGCATCGGCGTCGTAGGCGATCTTTTCCGCATCGAGGATATGCTGCATCTGGCCGACGATCTGGTCCGGCAACAAGCGCTTCAAATTGAACTTGAGGCAACGCGACAGCACCGTCACCGGCAATTTCTGCGGATCGGTGGTGGCGAGCAGGAACTTCACATGCTCGGGCGGCTCTTCGAGCGTTTTCAGCAGCGCGTTGAACGCGGATTTGCTGAGCATGTGCACTTCGTCGATGAGGTACACCTTGAAGCGTCCGCGCGAGGGCGCGTATTGCGCGTTCTCGATCACCTGGCGCACGTCGTCGACGCCGGTGTTGCTGGCCGCGTCGATCTCGATCATGTCCATGAAGCGGCCGGCGTCGATGTCGCGGCAGGCCGCGCATTCACCGCAGGGATTGGCCGATTGCCCGCGTTCGCAATTCAGCGACTTGGCGAAGATGCGCGCGATGGTCGTCTTGCCGATGCCGCGCGTGCCGGTGAACAGGAAGGCGTGGTGCACGCGCCGGGATTCCAGCGCATTGGTCAGCGCGCGCACGACGTGTTCCTGTCCGACCAGTTCGGAGAACTTTTTCGGCCGCCATTTGCGCGCGAGGACTTGGTACGACATGCCGCCACCGGGAATTGCCAGACTCCGATTGTGCCAACTTACGCGCCGCAGACCAAGCGATTGTCTTGTTTGGGCGCGCCTTGTCCGGTATCCTGCGCGGCCTTCCCGGAGAGGTGTCCGAGTGGTTGAAGGAGCACGCCTGGAAAGTGTGTAAGCGGGTCAAACCGCTTCGCGGGTTCGAATCCCGCCCTCTCCGCCAGTCTATGGTGGCCCCGTCGGTGCTCCCGCGACGATAGTTTGCAAATCCCGCCAGGGCCGGAAGGCAGCAACGGTAGTGAACGATTCGGGTGCCGGGATGTGGCTGGCGGGGCCGCCGCCACTCAATCAAGTTCGGGGCTTGGTCAATGCGCCGTTTTCTGGTCTGGCTTGCGGCGCTCGCCGCAGCAAATACGGCACTCGCTGCAGATGCTTCGCGTTCGCTCTGGCACGACACGCTCGCACGCACCCTGTCTGCCGACGCGCCGCCGGTATCCGCCTACCGATCGCTCGCGCTGGATCTCGACGGCACTCGCACCCTGCTCGCTTCGGCGCGTCACGGCGCCGCAGTGGTCACCTTTGTCCTGCCGCACCCGGACGGCAGCTTCAGCGACTTCCTGCTGGCCGATTCGCGCACAATGCCGGATGAATTGCAGGACAAGTTTCCGGATATCGTCAGCCTGGCCGGCAAGGATGGCGCCGGACGCATGGCGCGTGTGGACGTCTCCCCGCAGGGCCTGCAGGCGATGGTGTTCGATGGCGATGGCATCTGGGTCGTGCGTCCGGAGAGTTTGTCGTCCGGCACCCGTTACCTGAGCTTTCGTCGCGCGGATCTGGCGCCGCCGGCACAGGGATTCCAGTGCGATGTTCACAACGGCGGGCCCGACCCGTCAGGGCGCAGCCTGATCGCGCCGGCGCCCATGACCGTCACCGGCGCGACGCAACGCGTGTATCGCGCCGCCGTTGCCGCCAACCATTTCTATGTCGCCGCGGTGTGCCCCGGCAATGTCACGGTCGCCTGCGGACTGGCCAATGTCGTCACCGCGATGAATCGCGTCAACCAGGTGTATGAAACCGAACTCGGCGTGCACATGACCCTGATCGCGAACGACAACGCGATCATCTACCCAAGCGCAAGCGGCGACCCCTACTCGAATGACTCGGGCGCCCTGAACGAGAACATCACGAACCTTGCCAGCGTCATCGGCAACGCCAACTTCGACATCGGCCATGTGTTCACCACCGGCAGCGGTGGCGTCGCCTATCTGGGTGTGACATGCACGTCGTCAAAAGCAGGCGGCACCACAGGCTTGCTCAGCCCGACCGGTGATGCGTTCTATATCGACTACGTCGCGCACGAAATGGGCCACCAGTTCGGCGGCAACCACACGTTCAATTCCAGCACCAGCAACTGCGGCGGCGGCAATCGCGCAGCGAATGCGGCCTATGAACCGGGCAGCGGTTCCACGATCATGGCCTACGCCGGCATCTGCGGCGCGGACGACCTGTAACCGCACTCAGACCCGTATTTCCACGCCAAAAGCCTGAGCGAAATCAATACCTGGATCAGCAGCACCGGCGGCAGTTGCGCCGCGGCAACCGCCAGCACCGATCAGGCGCCAGTGATCGACACTGCGTCGATACCCAATGGCCTGACCATTCCGATGCAGACGCCTTTTGCGATCTCGGCGTCGGCAAATGACGCCGATGGCGATGCGATTAGCTACAACTGGGAGCAGTACGACCTGGGTTCCACCACCACGCTGGCGCAGGGCGATATCGGCAACGGGCCGATCTTCCGCAGCTTCAACGCGACAGTGAACGGCACGCGCGTTTTTCCGAAGATCGACACCGTGCTCGGCGCGGGTTTCGTGCCCGGCGAAACCTGGCCCAGGACCACGCGCGATCTCGATTTTCGCCTGACCGTGCGCGACAACCACGGCGTGCCTGGGACGCCGCAATTCGGCGCGAGTTCCAGCGCCGATACGGTTATCCATGTCACCAGCGCCGCCGGCCCCTTCGTCGTGACCGCGCCCACCGCAGGCACGACGTGGACGGCGCTTACCAGCCAGAACGTGGCCTGGAACGTCGCCAATACCACGGCCGCGCCGGTCAGTTGCGCGAATGTCGATGTGCTGTATTCCAGCGACGGCGGCTACACATTTCCGACCGTACTGGCGGGCGCGATCCCGAATTCAGGCACCACCACGCTGACCGTGCCGAACCTGCTGCCGTCTACGACCGCGCGCGTTGAAGTGCGTTGCAGCAACAACATCTTCTTCAATGTCTCGCCGGGCAATTTCACCCTTGCCAACGACCACATTTTCGGCGACGGATTTGAAGTCACCGATCGCATCTTCGCCGACGGTTTCGGACCATAGCGCATTCAGGGGTGCAGCCACCCCGATTCGCCATCGGCGTAGTGTTCGTTCTTCCAGATCGGCACGCGCTTCTTCACTTCGTCGATGATGTAGCAGCAGGCATCGAAGGCCGCGCCGCGATGCGCTGCGCTGACGCCGACCCAGACCGCGAGTTCGCCGACTTCCAATGTGCCGACGCGATGCACGCAGCGCGCGCCGAGGATCGCGAATTTCGAGCACGCTTCGGCAAGGATGCGCTGCCCTTCCACTTGCGCCAACGACGCATACGACTGGTATTCGAGCCGAACGACGCTTCGGCTTTCGTTGTGGTCGCGCACCCAGCCTTCGAACGTCACGCAGGCGCCCGCGCGTGCCAGCGCCAGTTCGCGCGCGAGCGCGGCGGTATCGATGGCGGTTTCGCTGATGTGAAACATGATCAGCCGCCGCTCACCGGCGGGATAAACGCGATTTCGTCGCCGTCGCGCAATGCGTGTTCCCAGCCGACGAACTCGCCGTTGATCGCCACGCGCAGCCTGTCATCGCCCATCGTGAATCCGTGACGCGCGCGCAGTTGCGCATACAGGGCCCGTGCATCAATCGCCTGCAAATCCACCGATTCGGCATCGGTGCCGGCGCGGTCGCGCAGCGAGGCGAAATACAGCACGCGATACGTCATCGTGCGACCTTTCCGCCGCGCACGCGGCGTTTGCCGCCGGATTTCTCCAGCAAGCGCACCTCGGTGACGACGATTTCGTGCGACAGTGCCTTGCACATGTCGTATACGGTCAGGGCCGCGACGCTGGCGCCGGTCAACGCTTCCATCTCCACACCGGTCTTGTGCGTGACTGCGACTTCGCAGTGGATGGCCAATTCGGTGGCTGACACAAATTTCACGGTGAAATCGCAACGCTCAATCGCGAGCGGATGGCAGAACGGGATGAGTTCGTGCGTGCGCTTGACCGCCATCGTGCCCGCGATGATGGCAGTGTCGATGATGGGGCCCTTTTTCGCGCGCATGCCATCGCGCCTGAGTGCGCGCGCCACCGCTGTCGGAAAACGCACGACGGCCTGGGCAGTTGCGGTTCGCACCGTTGCTGTTTTCGCGCCAACATCGACCATACGCGGGCGACCGGCATGGTCGATATGCGTCAGTGTGGATGATTTTCTGCCCATGTCACCCGCCGATGGAAAACATTTCGACTTTTTCGGAGTTGCCCGCCGCACGCAACTGCGCGCGCTGCTCGCTGTAGCGGTCCGAACGCTGCGCCCAGCGCCCACCGATCAGACGCATCAATTCTTCGTCGCCGGCGCCGTCGCGCAACGGGCCGCGCAAATCGAAGCCGGCGCGCGCAAACAGGCAGGTGTAGAGCCTGCCGTCCGCGGACAGGCGCGCACGCGAACAGTCACCGCAGAACGGTTGCGATACGGAACTGATGAAGCCGATCTCGCCGGCGCCGTCGGCATAGGCATAACGTTGCGCAACTTCGCCGCGGTAGTTCGGATCGAGCGGACGCAGCGGCCAGCGTGCGTGCAGGCGAGCCAGCAATTCCGCGCTGGGTACCACGTTTTGCGCACTCCAGCGATTGAGCGTGCCGACATCCATGTACTCGATGAAGCGCACGACGTGCGGTGTTCCGCGAAAGTGTTCGGCCAGATCCGTCACCTGATGATCGTTGACACCGCGCAGGACCACGCAGTTGATCTTGATGGACGCAAAACCCGCCCGCTCGGCGGCGTCGATCCCCGCCAGCACCTCGGCGACCTCGCCGCGTCCGCCGGACAGATCGCGAAACGTGGCCGCATCAAGGCTGTCCAGCGACACGGTCAGGCGTTGCAACCCGGCGTCGCGCAGCTTTTGGACGAGTTTCGGCAAGAGCACGCCATTCGTGGTCAGGGCGATGTCGTCCACGCCCGGAATCCGCGCGAGCTGACGCACCAGTTCCGACAGGTCGCGGCGCAACAACGGCTCGCCACCGGTCAGGCGCAGCTTGCGCACGCCCAGAGCGGCGAACGCGCGCGCGATGCGCTCGATTTCCTCGAAACGCAGGCGCTCGTCCTTGGGCAGGAAGGCGTGATCGTGCGCATACTGGTCTTCCGGCATGCAGTAAGTACAACGGAAATTGCAGCGGTCGATCACCGAGATGCGCAGATCGTGCAGCGGCCTCGACAATGCATCGCGCGCTGGTTCCGAACGATGCGACATCGCCGGATCGTTCATGCCGAAACACCGGAAGCGAGTACTGATTCCGCCACCGGCGGCGGCAACGCGATGCGTTCGCCACGCTGCGCCACACGATGGCCGCGCTGTACCAGCGCCCCGCCATCGGCCACACCGCCGTAGTGGTACAGCCGCATGCGGCTGCGCTGTTCATCCGTGTATTCACGCGCCAGATCGTCGACACCCGTGTGCGAAGGATTGCCGTGCAAGGCGCAATCGTGCGCGATCACGGATGGCGCCGGCGCGAATTCGCCGAGCATTTCCGGAATCGGCCGCGTGTCGCCGGTCCAGGCGAACGATCCACGCAATGCAATACCGAAAGAAGTGTGCGGCGCGTGATGCCGGGTCGGAAAAACATCGAACCACAGGCCGTCGAGCCAGAATCCGCGCGAACACGGAATCAGGTGAAAGCCATCCCAGAAGTTCGCGCCGCCCTCGGCGATGACTTGAGGATAGTCAGCCACGCGCGCTTGCAGATGCGGGATCAGCGCGGCGTGTGCGAACAAGCGCACAGCGCCTTTCAGCACGGCGTCGAAATACACGCGATAGAACAGGCGCTCCAGCCCGGCAACGTGGTCCATGTGCGTATGCGTGATGTACACCGCGCGCGGCGGGTCGCCATAGGCTTCCATGTAGGTCGTCAGCGTTTCCGGCCCGCAGTCGATCAGCAGTAGCGGCCTGCCATCGCGCTCGAGCACGGCGCCGGACGATCCCAGTTCCACCGCCTGTGCGGAGCCAACGCCGAGAAAATGCAAAGCGAAACTCACGATGCCATCCCTTTTTCCCATGCTGCCATCAGCGGCTTCCATAGTCTGCTCTCGAAGTCGCCTCCGCCATCGCGCGCCGCGCCGAGTTTGATCAGCGATCGTTGCAGACGCGCCAGATTCGCCTGCTGCCACGCGCGCGCGGGCGCGCGCAACTCGCCGCGATCGAAATCGATCAGCCAGACATTGACGTCGCTCAACATCACATTATGCGCGTTGAGATCAGCGTGATACGCGCCTTGCGCATGGAAATTCGCAATCGTCGTGCCCACGCGGGCGGCGATAATGGCATCGAACCTGTCTTTCGCGAGCAATTCGGCCAGCGTCGACGCGTTCTCGATGCGCCGTGTCAGGATGTCCGCGCGATACGTCGTGCCACGGCGCCGGTAACGCGCCGCGACCGGCTGCGGTACGGGCAAGGCCTTGTCGCGCAACGCCGCCAGCAGGCGGAATTCGGCAAAGCTGCGCGTATTTTCGGCTCCGCGCCACAAATAATGGTCGCCGAGAACGCGCGCGACCATGCCGCCGCGCCGGTAATGGCGCAGCGCGCAGTTGCCGAACGGGGCGGCGACGAATACCGCGCCGCCGCGTCCACCAGCGGTCGATTCCGCAGCCGCGCGCGCACGCCAATAGCCCGGTTCGAACCATTCCGGGTCGAACGCCGCTTGTGCGACGGCATCCGCGTCGAACACAATCGCGCCATCGGGCGTGGCTTGGACTTGCGCCTGGGTCATCGCCGCCATTTTAGCAGTCTGCATGCCGCACACCGCGTTTTCCGCCGCCAATCCGCCTACGTCGATCTGCCTGCTGCGCACGTCGGCGCTGGGTGACGTGACCCACGTCGTGCCGCTGATCCGCACGTTGCAAACGGCCTGGCCAAACACGCGTCTGACCTGGATCGTCGGCAAGCTCGAACACAAGCTGGTCGGCGACGTTCCCGGCGTCGAGTTTCTCGTCTTCGACAAGTCGGCCGGCTGGCTCGGATTCGCCGCACTGCGCCGGAAATTGGCCGGACGCCGCTTCGACGCGCTTCTGCACCTGCAGGTCGCCTTGCGCGCGAACCTGGTCAGCGCACTGGTGCACGCGGATTTGCGCATCGGGTACGACAAGGCGCGTTCGAAGGATTTGCACGGCTTGTTCGTTAACAAGCGCATCGCGCCGCGCAGCGGCGAACATGTGCTGGACGCAATGGCGAGTTTTCTCGAACCGCTGGGCCTGAAACAATCCCGCGTCGAATGGAATATCCCGATTCCGAATTCCGCGCACGAATTTGCGACCACGCTCTTGCCCGGCAACGTGCCGACACTGCTCGTCAGCCCCTGCTCGAGTCATCGCGTTCGCAATTGGCTGCCGGATCGCTACGCCGCCGTGATGGATCATGCCGCCGCGCACGACTGGCGAGTCGTGCTGTGCGGCGGCCCCGCTACGTTCGAGCGCGAATTTGGCGATGCGATTCTCTCCGCATGCCTGCGCAAGCCGATTGACTTGATTGGAAAGGACACGCTCAAGCAATTCCTTGCGCTGTGCCAGCGCGCGGCGCTGGTGCTGACGCCGGACTCCGGCCCGATGCACATGGCCAACGCCGTCGGCACCAAGGTGCTGGGCCTGCACGCGGCGAGTAATCCGAACCGTTCCGGGCCGTATTCAGACCGGCGCTGGTGCGTGGACCGCTACGACGCCGCGGCGCGCAAGTTCCGCGGCAAGCCAGCCGCGGAATTGCCGTGGGGAACGAAGCTGGAATATCCGGGCGTGATGGAATTGATCACGGCCGATGACGTGATCGAACGTTTCGAAACGTTCCGCAACAATCAGGCCGGCGCCGCGCCGTAGTCTTGGTACGACTTTTCCTCGACCAGCTTCGAGCCCAGCTTGAGGTTGATCTCGCGCTTGACCGCGGCGCGCTTGTCGTTGGTGAAGTACACCGAACGCGCCAACTCGATGAAACGTGCATCGAACGCCTGCGCCTTTTCCTTGACGCGGATTTCGTCCTCGATGTCCCACAGTTCCTGGTTGATGCCCTTGAGCTCGGCGCGCTCGGCGGAAATATCCGTGCGCGAGGCCGGATGCTGCGCCCAGGTCGCATTGAGCATGTCGAGTTCCGCGCGTACGTTGACGAGCTTGGCCGCATCGCTCATGCGCTCGGACTTGATCTCGAGAATCGTGATCTTGTCGATCAGTTCGCCGAAGGAAACAGGGGTTGAGATCAGGCTCATGGCATCGGGAAATTGGCGGGTGCGCCTATTCTACGCGGTTGCGGGCGAAATCCAGTTGTCACACACGCCGCGGCGGCTTATCATGCGCGCCCTTCGACGCAATCCTACTTGGAGAGGTGGCAGAGTGGTCGAATGCGCCGGATTCGAAATCCGGTTTACGGTTTTGCCGTAACGTGGGTTCGAATCCCACCCTCTCCGCCAGAAATGAAAATGCCCCCGCGTGGGGCATTTTTTACGCTCGCACCGCCGGGATCGCACGCGAGCGGTTGCGCGTGTAAACGTACACGGACGCCGGCGGCACGTTCCACCAGGCAAAACCGCCGCGGCGTACGGAAAGATCGAGTTCTTCGAGCAGGTCGCGCGGTACCGGCGATTTCGGCCCGTAGGTGAACTGGATCAGGCGGCCATCGGGTTTGAGCGCGGAAAACGCCGCGGCGAGGATCTCGGCCTGGGTCTGCCGCGACATCGACAGCAGGCCAAGCCCGCTGATGATGGCGTCGGCAGGACCTGCGTCGAGATAGCCATTGCGCTGCGCGATCGCCTTCAACTCGCGCGCATCGCCGCATTCGACGCGAACATCGGGAAAATGCGCGCGCAGGTGCTGGTACAGCGCCTCGTTGAGTTCGAGCACGAGCAGGTCACACGGGGCGATGCCATGGGTGAGCATGGCGCGGGTAAAGACACCGGTACCGCCGCCGAGCTCGATCACGCGCCGCGTTCCGTGCGGCAGCTCGGAAATCATCTGCCGGGTCAACTGTCGGCCGGACGGCGATAACGCCGCAATGCCCAGCGGATTCTTCAGCCACTGGCGAAAAAACGTCCACGCCTCGGGGGCGCTGGTGCGCTCGTCGGTCCGGGTCGGCGAAGTCATGGAAATATCCCCTGCATAGCCCAGCTATGCTAGCAGGTCGGCGATTCCACGATGGTTAAGCGCATGAAAAGGCCTGCCGTACATTGCACAGCAGGCCATGAAAACACATGTACCGTTGATCAGCGGCAGTAACGCGGGTCTGCCGAAGCGCAGGAATAACCGCGATTGTAGCCCGCTCGATAGTAGCCGCGATCGTTGTCATAACCGCGGTTGTAGCCGCGGCTGTAGCGCGGGTCTTCGTTGCGGTAATACGTGCGCGAACGGTAATACGTACGGTACACCGGCGCCGGATAATAGCCGCCGTAGTAGACCGGCGCCGGGGCGTAATAGCTGCTGTAATAGCCGGGGCCGTAGTAACCACCGTAATACGCCGGCGCGTAATTACCGTAGTACCCGCCATCGTAGTAGCCACCGCCGTAGTAGCCGCCTACGCCAATGTAGCCGTGGCCATGATGGCCACCCCAGTAACCCAGGCTCACGCCCGGCAAGTCGATGCCGATGCTTACATGTCCGCGCGCGAACACGGACGGCGTCAAGACCAGCCCGGCAGTCGCAATCAAGCCCAGAACCAGCGTGCGCAAACCCCACTTGCGGATCGTCATGGCCATCTCCGAAATCAACCTCGTGCGAACCCAATGTCGCAGGCGCATCGTCGATCCGCGCGGCTGAATCAAGTGTGAAAATTGCCGACGCAGGCGTGGCCTGTTCAGGTTTGCTCCGGCGAAGCTGAACGCACTCATTTCAGTTGCAATTCCCAGGCTCGGTGAATGCGCGGACTGCGCGCGAAATCGAAGGGAATCGTCTGCGCACTGATCTCGCGGATCGCAAAGCGCGCGAGTGCTGCTTCGTCCAGCTTGAAACGCCGGAAATTGTTCGAAAACAGGATCAGCCCGCCCGCCAGCAGGCGATCACCGCACAGATTCAGCAGGCGCGCATGATCGCGTTGCACGTCGAAATCCTCGGCGCGCTTGGAATTGGAAAACGTCGGCGGATCGACGAAGATCAGGTCGTACATCGCCGAGCGTGATTGCAGGAAATCGACCGCGTCCTCGCGCACGAGCTTGTGCCGAGTCAGGTCGAAGCCGTTGATCGCCAGATTGCGCATGGCCCAGTCCAGATAGGTTTGCGACAGATCGACGCTCGTGGTTTCCAGCGCCCCGCCGGACGCCGCGTAGATACTCACGCTGCCGGTGTAGCAAAACAGATTGAGAAAGCGCTTGCCCCGCGCCAACTCACGCACCCGCGCGCGCAACGGGCGGTGATCGAGGAACAACCCTGTGTCGAGGTAATCGTGCAGATTCACGAGAAACTTCAACCCGCCCTCAACGACTTCGAAGAATTCGCCGCGTTCGTCCAGCCTGCCGTACTTCTCGCCGCCTTTGCCGCGCCGGCGTTGCTTGAGCACGATATGCTCGCGCGGAACGCCCAGCGCCTCGCCCGCAGCGCGCACGAGTTCGCGCCAGCGCGTGCGCGCAAGATTCTCGTCGATGGTCGCTGGCGCCGCGTATTCCTGAATATGCAGATGCTCGCCATAGATGTCGATAGCCGCAGCGTATTCGGGCAGGTCGGCGTCGTACACGCGCCAGCATTCGACGCCCTCGCGCTGCGCCTGTTTGCGCAGATGACGAAAATTCTTTTCGATGCGGTTCTTGACCATCTGCGCGCCAGGCGACAGCGGCTTGGGTTCCGGCCTCGGCGCATCGACGGCAGCAATGTCGATATTCAGCAACGTGCATTCGATCGCGCCGTTGTAGAGTTTGTAACGCTTGTCTGCACGCAGGCCAAGCGCATGGCCATGTACCTCGTCTGCCGCGATGACACTGGCGCGCCAGCCGGGAAATTCCGCTTTCAGTTTCGTGCCGAGCAGCCGATACAGTGCGATCACGTCCGCGTCATCGCCCATGCGTTCAGCGTAGGGCGGATTGGTGATGACGAGTCCGGGTTGTTCCAATTCGTGCGGTCGATGCAGATGCTCCAGCGACTGCCGTCCGATCTGGATGAATCCGGACAGCAGTGCTTCCTGCGCGTTGCGCCGCGCTTCGTTGAGCACGGCTGGATTCGCGTCGAAACCGAAGAACACCGGCCGCAGCGACTGCAATCCCGCCGTGGCGCGCAGCTGCGCTTCGCCATGCAGCGTTTTCCACAATGCCGCATCGTGGCCGCGCCAGCCGAGGAATCCCCATTGCGTGCGGCGCAGTCCAGGCGCGACGTCCGCCGCCATCAGCGCCGCCTCGATCGGCAACGTGCCTGAGCCGCACAGCGGGTCGACGAGGCCGCCGCCGCCCGCGTAAATCGCCGGCCATCCCGCGCGCAGCAACATCGCCGCGGCGAGGTTTTCCTTGAGCGGCGCCAGGCCCGCGCCCTTGCGATAGCCGCGCTGGTGCAGGGGCGCACCGGACAAATTGATGCTCACGATCGCCTTGCTGCGGCGCAGGACGAGATTCACGCGCAGGCCAGGATTCTCCGTATCCACGTTCGGACGCTCGCCGGTCGCCTCGCGAAACGCATCGACGATGGCGTCCTTGACGCGCAGCGCCGCATATTGCGTGTGGGTGATGCCTTCCGTGGATCCAACAGCATCCACCGCGAAACTCGTCGTGATGTCCAGATACGCCGGCCAATCGATCGCGCGAGCGCCGGCGTACAGTGCATCGCCATCCTCCACCGGAAATTCGGCGATTGGCATCAGCACACGACTGGCCAGACGCGACCACAGACAGGCGCGATAGCCGGCATCGAGTTCACCGGCGAAGTGCACGCCGGCCAAAGCCTCGCGCACGTCCACCGCGCCGAGCGCCTTCAACTCATCGACGAGCAGGTATTCCAGGCCCTTCGGGCAGGTAGCGAAGAATTCCATCACGCGAACTGCCGCAGGAATCGGGCGAAGGCTTCGGCGACGAAATCGACGTGGTTCGACAGCCGATGATCGTCGCGGACGAGTATGATTTCATCCTCGCGCGCACGCGCGAACGCGATGGCTTCATCGACCGGACACAGCTCGTCGCCCCAGCCGTGCACGAGTGTCGTCGGCACCCGTTTCGCATCGAAACGCCGCGCGTAACCCGGAATCGCAACGGGCAAGGCCATCAGGAACAAACCGGCGCAATTTACTTCGAACGAGGCGAATCCCGAAACGAAGGCGCCCATGCTCGATCCGGCCAGTATCACCGGCGCATCCTTGGGCGCGTGTTCGAGAAGTCGCGCGATGCGCTCGTCGATGCGGCGCACGTCGCCGGTCACGTCGAGGTCGCGGTAATCCGGACGCACGCTGGCGAAGCCGAGTGGCTCGGCGACCGCGGCAAGCGCGCTTACCTTGGTGGCATCCGGACTGCTGTGCAGGCCGTGGGAGAGAATCAGGTATGGCTTCATGCGAGAATTATCGCATGGCCCTTGATCTGCCCATCCACGACCAACCCCTGCCCTACGTCGCGCGGCTGGCAAAGCGTCCGCTGGCGGCGGTTGACCTCGTGGTGATCCACTGCACCGAATTGCCGGACATGGCGATGACGCGTGAATTCGGCGAGCGCATCCATTACGCGAAATCGCAGACCGGCAACAGCGGGCACTACTACATCGACACCGACGGCACGATCTATCGCTATGTGCCGGACGATCATGTCGCCAACCACACCTACGGCTACAACCCGCGCTCGATCGGCATCGAGTTGTCGAATATCGGGCGCTATCCCGACTGGGGCGACAGCCGGCATCAGAATTGGACGGTTGCCTACACCCAAGCGCAAATCGACGCACTGCTTGCGCTTTTACGCCAACTTAAGCACGAACTTCCGAATCTGAAATTCATCGCAGGTCACGAAGACCTGGATACGCGCCTTGAACCGGCCAGCGACGATGCGAACATCATGCTGCGCCGGCGCCAAGACCCGGGACCATTGTTTCCATGGTCGGACATCGTGCCCGCGAGCGGGCTCGAAAGATTGAAACCTTAGGAATCCACATGTCGAATCCCATCGTCGGCGAACTGATCGACCTGTTGCAGCTCGAACGGCTGGAGGAAAACCTGTTCCGCGGCCAGAGTCGCGACATCGGCACCAAGTATGTATTCGGCGGACAGGTACTCGGACAGGCGCTGTCAGCGGCGCAGCGCACGGTGGATCCGTCGCGCGCGGTGCATTCGCTGCACGCCTATTTCCTGCGTGCCGGCGATGTCGAAGCGCCGATTGTCTTCGAAGTGGATCGCGCCCGCGATGGCAAGAGTTTTTCCGTGCGTCGCATCATCGCAATCCAACACGGCGAGACGATCCTGAACGCCGCTGCCTCGTTCCAGATCACCGAGCCTGGGGTCGAACATCAGATGAGCATGCCCGACGTGCCGCCGCCCGAAGACCTGAATCCACCGGAACCGATTCCAGCCGAAGAACTCGCCAAGCTGCCGGTCAAGGCGCAGCGCTGGCTCGCGCGCAAGGGGCCGTTCGAATTCCGTCCCGTCTATCCGCGCAACGAATTGAAGCCCGCCAAGCGGCCGCCGTTCCAGCAGATCTGGTTCCGCCTCGCCGGGCGTGCGCCGGACGACGACACCCTGCATCGCGCGATGCTGGCGTATGCATCCGATTTTCACCTGATCGGCACGGCCACGCTGCCGCACGGGATTTCGTATTTGCAGCACAACGTGCAGATGGCGAGCCTGGACCACGCGATCTGGTTCCATCGTCCGTTCCGTGTCGACGACTGGCTGTTGTATGCCTGCGACAGCCCCAGCGCGCAGGGCGCGCGCGGCCTGACCCGCGGCATGATTTACACGCGCGACGGAAAATTGATCGCATCCACTGCGCAGGAAGGCATGCTGCGTGTGCTAGCGGAGATGCCCTCGCCATGAGACCGATTTTTTCCTCACCACGCGCCGAAAACATCGAGCGCATGGTCGCCTTGCTCAACGAGGCCGGCATCGAATCCAAGGTAACCAATCGCAAGGCGTATTCGGGCCATGACTACAAGGGCCCGAGTTACAGCGCAAAACAGGATTCATCGACATGGCCTACGGTGTGGATCGTGAACGCGGACGACCAGCCGCGCGCGCGTGCGATCCTGCGCGACGCCGGCATTGCACCGTACACGCGGTTTGCCGAAGAGCTGGCGCAGTCGCGCGCGCCGAAAACGGAGCGTACACACTGGGCGCTGGCATCGAAGCTGCGCATCTTCCTGATCAGCGTGATCGTGCTGCTGATCCTGCTGCGCTACCTGGGCATTTACTGAAGGGTTAGACTCATCGGGTGAAATCGGATGTTGTCCGCCTGTTCCAGACCTTGCCGCACCCGTGCGGCTATTTCGCGCAGCGCGTCGCGCAGAACCTGGTCATCGATCCGGCCGCGCCGCAACTCCCGCAGATCTACGATGCGGCATTGGCGAAGGGATTCCGCCGTGCCGGCGGCCACGTCTACCGACCGCAGTGCCCGGGCTGCCACGCCTGCATACCGGCGCGAATCCCGGTCGCCGAGTTCCGGCCCGACCGCAGCCAGCGGCGCTGCCTGAAGCGCAATCGCGATCTGCAACTGCGCATCGCTGCACCGGCGTTCAGCGATGAATACTTCGATTTGTACCGGCGCTATCTTGGCGCGCGCCACCACGATGGCGGCATGGACGATCCGGCGACCGAGGATTTCGAACGTTTCCTGTTCACCGCGTGGAGCCCGACGAAATTTGTGGAGCTGCGCCTGCGCGAACGCCTGCTGGCGGTGGCCGTTACCGACTTCACCGCAACCGGCTTGTCGGCGGTGTACACATTTTTCGATCCGGACGAATCTGCGCGCGGGCTCGGCTCCTGTGCGATCCTGCACCAGATCGAACTCGCGCGCGAACGCGGACTTGCCTACGTGTATCTCGGTTTCTGGATCGCACGCCATCCGAAGATGGACTACAAGGCACGCTTCACCCCGCTCGAATTGCTCGACGGCGGCGTCTGGCGCAGATTCAATTCTTGTGCGCCTGAAAGCCGAACGGATGATCGTCGTGCAGCGACATGATGAGCTTGACCATGGCGTGCGGAATGCGCAGTTCCAGCTCGGTCGGCTGGCCCTTGGCGTCGGTGCCCTGCAAGGTCATCTCGAAGTAGGCGCCGGACGCGTCGATGCTGGCGCACACGATGTGCTGGCCCGTTGGCGCATCGCTCAGATAGGGCTTGATCGCGTCGCCCAGCGCTTCCAGCGCCTGCGGAAACAGGAACACGGCGTAGCTTGTGGTGTCGGGCATCGCGATCATCGCTCTTGAACGTGTACTGATTGTAGCGAACGCCGGCCGGGTTATGCTTGGCCTTTCGAAATCCTCCGGAAACGCTATGCGCTTCGCCGCCGTCTTTCTCCTGGCCTTGTTGCCACTGCTCGCTCTCGCCGCGCCCGCGGACGATGTCTGGATGAGCGTGCTGCTCGACGGCCGCAAGATCGGCAACATGCATGTCACGCGGCAAGTGCGCGATGACAGCGTGATCACCACGCAGAAGATGGATGTGCAACTCGACCGCGCCGGCGTCAAGGTTGATCTTTCCACGGGTGAATCGGATGCGGAAACGCTGACGGGGGAGCCGCTCGCGTTTACATCGCGCTCGTCGATTTCCGGTATCGCCAGCACCGTGCAGGGCACGCGCCGCGATGACGGCCGCTTCGATGTCGTCAGCGAAGTCGGCGGGATGAAATCCACGCGCATCATCGACTGGCCCAGAGGCGCCCTGCTCGCCGAAGGACTGCGCCTTGCCGAACTGCGCACGGGTCTCGATCCCGGCACGCGTTTCTCGGAAATCGCCTTCCAGCCGGAGACCCTGGATGGCGTTGCCGTGGATTCCGTGGTCGGCCCGCGCGAGCGCGTGGACCTGCCCGACGGCACGAGCGCGATGCTCACCCGCATCGACCAGACCTTTCATCTTGCCGGCATGGCGACGCGCAGCCAGAGCTGGGTCGATGCCGAAGGTCTGGCGCGCAAGACCACACTGCCGGTGATGGGCATGGACATGATCCTGCTGGCATGCTCGAAGTCCTGCGCGAAAGCACCAAACCAGAGCGCCGACATCCTCGTGCATGCATTGGTGCAGTCCCCGCAGGCGATCACGCCCGAGCAGTTGCGCAGCGGCGTCACCTTCACCGTCAGCGCCACACGCGGTGGCACGCAACTGCAATTCGCCCAGACCGGCGAACAGCGCGTGTCCAACGTGGCGGGCGATACTGAGTTGCGCATCGCACCGGTCAATGGCGTTGCGCCTCCGAATGCCACCGAAGCACCGCCGACGCCAGCCGACTCACAAGCCAACGACTGGCTGCAGAGCAACGCGCCGGAAATGCGCAAGCTCGCGGACCAAGGCGTGGGTGACGCAAAAACGCCGGCGCAGAAAATGCACAACCTGCAGGAGTTCGTGCGCCGCTTCATCCGCACCAAGGATTTGAACGTCGGTTACGCCTCGGCGCTGGAAGTGGCGAAGAATCCCGAAGGCGACTGCACCGAACACGCCGTGTTGCTGGCCGCGCTCGGCCGCGCGAGCGGCATCCCGACGCGCGTGGTCGATGGTCTTGCCTACGTCGACCACTATGCCGGCCAGGATCATGTCTTCGTGCCGCATGCCTGGGCGCAGGCGTGGGTGGACAGCCACTGGCAGAGTTTTGACGCCGCCCTGCCCGGCTTCGACGCCGGCCATATCGCGCTGTCCACCGGCGATGGCGATCCATGGCGGTTCTTCTCGGGCATGGACACGATCGGGCGGATGCGCATCGACAAGGTGGCCCCTATCGCGCCCTGAAGTGGATTTTCCGGCATTGCTTGCATTTATGATATCTTTTTGATATCTTTAATTCGCATTTCAACTGGAGCCCGCCATGAAAGAACGTCTAGTTTCCGCCCCATCGGGCATTCCTGCACTCATAGGACTGATCGTGTTGCTGCTCGCCGACGGCGCGTGGTTCGTGTATTCGATCCAGAGCCAGACCATCTGGTCGATCATCGTCGCCATACTTTTCGCCATCGTGCTGCTGGTCTGCCTCGGCGGCTTTTTCACCGTCGCGCCGAATGAAGGCAAGGTATTGCAGTTCTTCGGCCGCTACGTCGGCACGGTGCGCGATTCCGGTCCGCGCTGGGCGAATCCGTTCTATTCCAAGCGCGGTGTTTCGTTGCGCGTGCGCAATTTCGAATCGAGCAAACTCAAGGTAAACGATGCAGACGGCAATCCGATCGAGATCGCCGCAATCGTGGTCTGGCAGGTTGTGGATACCGCCGAGGCGCTGTTCCAGGTCAACGACTATGAAGACTTCGTCCACATCCAGAGCGAATCCGCACTGCGCCAGATGGCACAGACCTATCCCTACGATTCGCACGATACCGGCGCCGTCTCGCTGCGCAGCCACGGCACGGAAATCACCGATCACCTGCAAAATGAAATCCAGGAGCGCCTCGCCAGCGCCGGCGTGAAGGTGATCGAAGCGCGCATATCACACCTCGCCTTCGCCCCGGAAATCGCGCAGGCGATGCTGCAACGCCAGCAGGCCAGCGCAATCATTGCTGCGCGCACCAAGATCGTTGAAGGCGCCGTGACGATGGTCGAGATGGCGCTGGATCAGTTGAAGACGCGCGGCGTGGTGCAACTCGACGAAGAACGCAAGGCCGCGATGGTGTCGAACCTGCTGGTGGTGTTGTGCGGCGAACGCGGCACCCAGCCGATCGTCAACACCGGCACGTTGTATTCGGGCTAAGGGAATCAACCATGCACACGCACAATATCGACGGCAACCGCCCCTGGTTTCGTGCCAAGCGCTACGGCTGGGGTTGGGGTTTACCGCTGACCTGGCAAGGTTGGCTCGTCCTCGGCGTCTACATCACGCTGACCGTGTTCGGCGCATTGCTCTTCGCACGCACGCACAACATGACGTTGCTGGCCGGTTTCGTCTTGCTGACGCTGCTGCTGGTGGTGATCTGCTGGCTCACCGGTGAACGGCCACGCTGGCGCTGGGGCGGCAAAGACTAGCGATGGCCGCTGAGAAAAAAGCCTACCCGCTGCGCATATCGTCCGACGTGCTTGACGCCGTACAGCGTTGGGCCGACGACGAACTGCGCAGCGTCAACGCACAGATCGAGTACGTGCTGCGCGAGGCGCTGCGCAAGGCCGGGCGGTTGAAGGCATCCGCGTCAGCGGAATCGGGGAAGAAATCGAAATGACTTCAACGCCGGTATCCCGCCTGATCGAAAGCGCTTTCGCCCTCGGTGTGCCGCGCGATTACGGGCGTGTGCGCGGGCTGCGCCGCATGCGCGAACCATCGCACCTGGAATCCATCGGCCTCGACACGCAAGGCCGCGAACAATTCCTCGCGCCGCGCGCCGCGCGCGCGTGGGCGCGCATGCACGAGGCGGCGGTGCGCGATGGCGTGGAATTGCAGGTTGTCTCGGCATATCGCAGCGTCGAGTACCAACTCGGCATCCTGCGGCGCAAGCTCGAACGCGGATTGTCGATCGAACAAATTCTGCGCCTGAGCGCGGCGCCAGGTTACAGCGAGCACCACACCGGGCGTGCGCTGGACATCACCACGTCCGGATTCGCTGCGCTGGAAGAGGAATTCGAGAATTCGCCGGCGTTCTCGTGGCTGCGCAAGAATGCCCAGTCATACAACTTCGCGTTGAGCTACCCGCGTGGCAATCGCCACGGCATCGCCTACGAGCCGTGGCATTGGTGCTGGAAGGCGCGCTGAAGCCACGGCCGTCATGCCGGCAGGGACTGCCGGCATCCAGACTGCATGGATGCCATCCGTGGCGACTGGATTCCGGCAATCCATGCCGGAATGACATGTGGTTTATTTCGACCACCGTATCACGGCACGAAATTCACCGTGCTCGCCGGGCCCGTCGTTGCCGCATTCGGATCGACCACCAGCGGGTGATAGCTTCCGCTGAGCCAGAGCAACAACTGGCTGGCGTAGTTCGGATCGCCGAGCACGGCCGAATTGCCGCCGGGAATCACTTCCACCGCATTGATCGGCGTGCTCATCTGACCGACGAAACGGCGCCCCGGCGCGGTGTCGCCGCTGAACATGAAATCGTTGACGCCGCTGACCCGCAACGAGTCGCCGCCCGGATTGACCGTGCTGTAGGACGAATCGCGCGCCAACCCGGGCAGGCTCGGCGACAGATCGGTGAATCCGTAGGGATTGGGTCCTGGAATGTTGAACGGACCACCCAACGGATGCACCAGCACGAAACGATGCAGCGCGCCCCAATGGTAGGTCGATTGATCCGTCGAGTTGCCGAACGCGGCGGCGAACGCATCGCTGGATAGCTGGGTCAGCGCCTGCTTCAGACTGGTCAGCAGGATGAAATCGCGCGCGGAAGCCGCATCCGGCGCATTCGGCACGTTGAAGAAATTGATGCCGGACGCGCCCTTGCCGCCCAGCACCGGGAATGCATCGAGCAGGAACTTGAGCCCGGTGTAGGCGCTATCGCCGGCAGGCAGATAGTTGCCGAGTCCATAGGCGGACAGCGTGGCATCCATGGTGTTCTTGATGGCATTGCTGCGCCACATGAAGAACTCGGTGGCAGCGACGGAGTTGTCTTCCTGTGCCGCGGTAGGCGGCGATCCCGGCGTACGACCGGCGTCGAAACCCTGTTGCAATCCCGTGGGCGTGGACAAGTCCCACGCCGACAGGCGCGAGATCGCCTCGCTCACGGCCGGGTCGTTCGCCAGTTGTTGCAACGGCGCCCATGCGCCGCTGGCGGTGGCATTGCGGGCAGCGGCGAGCAGGTACGGAAGCAGCAACTGCGCATCGACCGGCTGGTTGTTGAGCTGCACGGCCTGGATGTCGGCCGTGGTGATCTTGTTGCCCGAAGCCACCAGCGCCGAGAGCATGCGATCGATGCGGCCCATGCGATACGCGTCGTAGCCGTAGTTGAGGTAATACACGCCGCCGCCCGGACGGGTCATGCCGAACGGATTGTTCTGCAAGGTCACGCCGATCGGGTCGTTGTTGGCGTTGGCGAAATAGCCCTGCGACGGATTGATGACATGCGGCATTTCCGATGCCGGCATGATCTCGTAGGGAACCGCCTGATTGGGCTGCGGATGCGACACCGGCAGCCAATCGTTGTGCGCGGCGCCCGAGCCATCGCGGATCATGAACGGCGGCGAGCCGAGCCATTTGCCGTAGTTCTGCAGGTCGTCGCGGATGGGATTTTCGGCGCTGGTGAAATACGCGATGTTGCCGGCGGTGTCGGCGTAGGCAAAGTTCTGCGAACCAAAATCGAAATAGCTCAGCGCGTTCTGGAAATCGCTCATGTTCTGCGCGCGGTCGATCAGCTTGAACGCAGTCAGTTCGAACGTCGCGCCCCAGCCGGTGTAGGCGATGGACAGGCCGCAGGCGTAACTGGGAGTCAGGGTCTGCCCGGTCAGCGAACAGCTGCCCGGTGTACCAATTTGCACCACCGGGCCGTTGTTCCGGCGCGGCACGATCACGGTGATGGCGCCATTGGTGTATCCGATGGAATTGTCGCGCGCGATGCTGTCGGTCTGTCCCGGCGTCATCTGGTTGACGTAAAAACTCTGGAACACCCACTGCACCGGTTCCTGCACGCCGTTGTGCACGATCGCGGTCGGCAGGCCATAACTGTTGACGACGAAGGTTTCCAAAAACGTGTCGGTCACATCCATCGGATTGACCGTGCTGCCCCAGCAGATGTTGCTGTTGCAGCCCTGGATGATGCCGGGTGCACCTGGAACGCTGACGCCGGTGGCGTTGAGGCCATCGCCCGAGATCAGGTGCATCTCCATGAAAATCGGCGGCAAGGCAAGCGTCAGGTGCGGATCGTTGGCGATGATCGGCTTGCCGGTTGCGGTATAGGCGCCGCTGACGGCGAATTCGTTGCTGCCGCCGCGGCCAAGGCGCGGGCGCAGGGTTGGCGCGATGAAGGGATTGCCGGCGATCTGGTCGCGGTAGGCTTGCGCCATCGCCAGTGCACGTGGATCGACGTTGATGTCGCCGAGCGAAGCGATCTGCTGTGCATTCGATTGCACCGTCGCCATCGCGGCAGCCTGGGTCATGACCGAGGTCCCGGACGTCGCGGACGGCGTGAATCCCGGCACCGTCACGCGATTGTCCGGCGGCGCAAAGCGGTGCGTGTCGCCGAAGAACAGCGCGTTCGGATCGATCTTGGCCGCCGCCGCGGCCTGCGAATAGGCGCCGAAGTCGATGGTGTTCTGGATGTCCAAATCGAACGACAACTGGAACGCGAGGCCCTTGCCGATGATGACGGAATCCTGCGGCGTCCACGGCGCCGCGCGACTAAGCATCAACGCGCCGTACTCCGGCGGCAGCGGCTGCGTGGCAAGCCAGAAGTTCACGCCGTCGGAGAACGACTTGAGCCAACCCTTGGTATCCGGATCCAGCGCCTGCCAGGTCGCGAACGCGGCGCGATCCAGGCCGAGCGTGCGCGTCTGCACGTCGCTGGCGAGTGCGGCCTTGCCGACCAGTTCGGCAAGCCGGCCGCTGGCCGCGCGGCGGTTGAAATCCATCTCGAAGAAACGCGCTTTTGCTTCCGCATAACCCTGCAGGAAGGCAACGTCGTAGCTGGTCGCTGCCTTGATCGTCGGCATGCCGAGCGCGTCGTAATAGATCGTGCCGGGCGCGGACAACCCCGGCGCCGTGATCGTCTGGCTCGATGTCTGCGCCGCCAGTGGCGCACAAAATGCACAAATGGACAATGCGGCAAAAGCGGCAAGACTCCGGCGCTCGCCGGTGCGGACTGTGGCCATGATCCCCTCCTGTGGGTACGACGCGGGCGTCGTTCGAACGCTCGTTCGAAGGGGATTATGCGCTTGCCGTCACACACTTCGCTTGCGGCGGCGCAACAAGCCGCCGCAAACGTCGATGCGGACTACTTGTGCGGTTTTTGCGCTGACTTGCTCGCCTCGGCCTTCTTCTCTGGCAAGGGCTTGAGCATGTCGTCCAGGGTCTTGGTCATGTCCGAGAACTTGTAGGCCGGCAACGCAAACGTCCAGCCGGAAAGCGTCTTGTTCAGGCTGGCAATTTCCTTGTTCAACGCAGCGATACGGTCGCTGCGGTCCCTGGCCGCATCGCTCACCGCCAGAGGTTTGGCCACATCGGATGCTGCCTTCGCATTTGCCTTGGCCTGCGCGCCGGTCGTGGATTTCTCGCTTTCCACCTTCTTGTTCGCGGCTTCGACGGCCGCGTCGTACTCGGCTTTCGCCTTCGCCTGTTCGGCGTCAACCCAGGCATTCGCGGCGGTTTCGTCCAGATGCGCGGCGAATTGCGCGTAGTCCTTGCCGCCCTGCTCCCAGCCGGTGGCGTCGATGACCAGTCCGTCGAATGCAGCGTATTCGTTCTTCCACGCCTTGTCCGGCGCGGCCATGTCCTTGGCCGCAAATACGTCGTCTGCATTCAGGCCGGCCAGCACCGACCCCAATTCGTTGGCGACGAATTCGGAAGCGACCTCGCGCCCCTTCGGCACGTCGGCAACCTTGAAGTTGGCATCGCCTTGCGCGTCCTTGTAGATCTTCAGGGTCTTGCCATCGGGATTCGTCAGCGTCACCGAGCGCAGGCGCGTGGAAGCAATGTCGGCAACGGTTCGCTGCTCCCAATCCGCCGTGCTCTTGGCGACGGTAAGGTTCCCGCCAGCGAGCCAGGATTGCGCATCACCTGCGCGGCGAACGAAGGTGCCGCCACCGCCCGCGCCGTTGAAATTACCGATGATGATGGCCAAGGGCTTGGACAAGCCGCCGAGCGTGACCAGCACGCCGGTCGCCTTGGCATCATTGACGTCATCCACGCCCAGCTCCGCATACAGTTTCGGATTGGACGTCTTGGCTTCGGTCAACGTGGCCTGGTCGAGCTTGATCAGGAATTCGCGCACCTTGGCCAGATCCGCCGGATAGCCGGATTTTTCGACGATGCTCCAGCCGTCGGTGCCGCGCTTGAGTTCGGTCAGCACCTTGCCGCCGGCGCCGGTCAGGGTAATCGCGTTGACGTCGTTCACGTGATCATGCAGTTCGGGCAGCAGCGGCTGCGCTTGCGCTGCCACACCGGTCTGCGGTGCGTTCGACGAATTGATGTACCAGGCCGCGATCAGGGCGACGATGGCGAAGGCAACCAGAATGGCTAGTTTCTTCGAGCTCATTGCAATCTCCTCAAGCCGCGACGCGCTTGCGGCGCTTCCATGCGGCGAACAGCAAGGCCGCGATGGTGATCAGGATCGGCATCAGCGCGATGTTGATGAATTTCAGGCGCGTGCCGAGCGCGTCGATGTCCTTGTCCAGGTCGCGCTGCACCTGGCGCAACTGCTTGCGGATCTCGACCTTCTTCTGCAGGAAACTCTGCAACTCGCCCTGCTGCGCCGGCGACAGGATCATCTCGCTGCCTTTGGTCTTGCCGCTTTGCAGCTCGGTGAGCTTGCGTTCGGTGTCGGCCAACTGCTGTTGCAGTTCCTGTTCCTTGCCGCGGAAGTTTTCCTGCGCGGCGCGCTTCATGTCCTCGACCACGGTGAAGGGCCGTTGCGAGGTGGCGCGGCCGCGGATGGAGATGAGGTCAGACGAGCCGGCAAGATTGTCCACTGCGTTGATGAAGAAGTCGCCGTTGTTGGCGAACGCATTCATGATCTTCTGGCCGAAGAACGGCTGCACCTGCACCCACAGGCGATCGGCCAGCATGTCCGTATCGGCGACGAGGATGATCTCGCCCTTTTCCTTGGCCTGCGCGATGTGGCCGGCGTCCTTGCGGTCCGGGAACGCGCTGGTGAACTGGCCTTCGAGGCGGCCGGCGATGACGTAGTGTTCGTGCGTCGGTGCGTAACCATTGAGCAACACACTGGGATCGGGCAGGAACTTCACCCGCGTGCTGTCCACCGGCATCGCGTCGTCGCTGCTCTGGATCAGCGGCGTCAGCGTGTATTTCGAATCCTTGGCCAGCGAGAAATAACCGGCGCTGGACACATTGATGGTGTCGAGGTTGGCGGTGACCACGTCGCTGGCGTTCAGGCTGCGCTTGCCGAAGCCGATGATGGCCGGGTCCGCTACCGGCGGCGCCCCGGGTTGCGTGCTGATCTGCAAACCCTGCGCGCGGTCGAGGATCACCTTGTGCGGGTCGTAGTCAACGCCCCAGGCCTTGAACAGTGTCGGCAAGTCGGATGACTTGTCGGCAAACATCGCTGCCTGCGGATTATGCGGATCGGCGCCGGAGGTGTCGGTTTCGGCATCTGGATCGACGAACACGAGTACATGTCCGCCACGCATCACGAACTGGTCGATCGCGTATTGCGCGTCTACCGGCAATTTCTTCGGCTGGATCAGCACCAGCACGTCGATATCCTTGTCGATCGACTTGATCGACGCGGCATTCAACTGGCGCACGTCGAACTGCTGGCTGAGCTGCTGGTCGATCGCCCACGGATCCTTCAGGCTGCGCGTGGCCTGATCGAAACTCTGGCCGATCTGCAAGCCGGAAATCAGGCCGACCACGGGCTTGTGCGGAACGGTCAGTTCGTGGATGAGCTTGGCCACGTCGTATTCGAGGAACGCTTCCTTGTTCGGCTGCAGGAACGGGATTACCGACTTGGCCGTAGTGGAATTGGTGCCGGCCAGCCCCAGGAAAATCTTTTCGCCGTTGTTGCCGGCCGGAACCGCCTGCAGGCCGTAACCGGTGGCGCGGTCTTCATCCTCGGAGAACGGCTGCGGGTCGATCACTTCGAGCTTGATCTTGCCCTTGGCGCGACTGGCCATTTCCTCGAGCATTTCGCGCACGCGCTGCGCATAGACGCGCAATTGCGGAATGCCGTGCGTTTCCTTGTCCGACCAGAACAGGTACAGGTGTATCGGTTCGTCGATGTCGGCGAGGATGTTTTTCGTGCCTTGCGACAGTGTGTAGAGATGGTTCCGGGTCAGGTCGACCTGTGCACCGCGGAACAGCGAGTTGCTGATCAGGATGACGGCGACGAACAGGACGGCAAGCACCGCGAGCGCACCGCTGGTCATGAGTTTCTTGTTTGACGTCATTGTTTCTACCACCAGTGTGTTTATGCGATCGTCCATGATCGCGAGAATCAAGAAGCGGTCATCCTGGCCGCACTTCTCAATCGGCTTTTTTCAGGTCAATCACCACTGCACTGGCATACAACCAGAACGCGATGGTGAGTCCGAAGTAGATCAGGTCGCGCAACTGCACGACGCCCTTGCTGATCGATGCGAAATGATCAAGGAAGCTCAATCCCGAAATCGCGTCAACCACGCCCTGCGGCGCCCACGCCGCGAAGAAATCCAGCACCAGCGGGAATCCGGCGAGCAGGAACGCGAAGCACACGACGACCGTGAGGATGAACGCGATCACCTGGTTGCGCGTGCACGCCGATATGCACGAAGCAATGGCGAGGAAGGCCCCGGCCATCAGGAAACTGCCGATGTAGCTGGCCAGGATCACGCCATTGTCGGGCGAGCCGAGGTAATTGACGGTAATCCAGATCGGGAACGTGAACACCAGCGCGATGCCGATGAACGCCCATGCGGCGAGGAACTTGCCCGCGACCGCCTGCCACATCGTGATCGGCATCGTCAGCAGCAGTTCGATCGTGCCGCTCTTGCGCTCCTCCGACCACAAGCGCATGCCCACGGCCGGAACCAGGAACAGATACAACCAGGGATGGAAATTGAAGAACGGCAGCAGATCGGCCTGGCCGCGCTCGTAGAAATTGCCGAGGTAGAACGTAAACGTGCCGGCGAGCAGCAGGAAGATCACGATGAACACGTAAGCGACGGGCGTAGCGAAGTAGCTCGACAATTCCCGTTTGAAGACCGTGACGATGTTGCTCATGCGCGTGCCTCCTGCCCGCTGCCCTGCGTGATCGTGCGGAACACCTCGTCGAGGCGCCCGCTTTCGAGCTGCATTTCGCTGACCGCCACGCCCTGCGCCTGCAATGCCTGATTGACCGCAATGAAAATCTGCCGCCCCGGTTTCGGGAACGCGGTGATGCGATGATCCTGCGGATCGATTTCCACGGCGGCGACATCCGCCACTTTCGACAGCGCTTCTTTTGCCGCAGACATGTTCGCCGCCGTCAGCGACACCGCCTGGTGATAGCGTGAACGCGTTTCCAGTTCCGCCGGCGTGGCGTCGGCAAGCACGCGGCCGCGGGCAATGATGATCGCGCGGCTGCACACCGCATGCACTTCTTCGAGAATGTGGGTGGACACGATGATGGTCTTGTCGGCCGCCAAGCGATTGATCAGCGCGCGCACCTCGTGCTTCTGGTTCGGATCCAGGCCATCGGTCGGTTCGTCGAGAATGAGCACCTGCGGATCGTGCACGATCGCCTGGGCGAGGCCGACGCGGCGTTTGAAGCCTTTGGACAGGGTTTCGATCGGCTGTTCCAGCACGCCGTTCAGGTGCAGGCGCTCGATCACGTCGTCGATGCGCTGCGCTCGTTTCGCTCCGGACAGCCCGCGCACGTCGGCAACGAAGTCGAGAAACCGCAACGGCGTCATCTCGCCGTAACTCGGCGCGCCTTCCGGCAAATAGCCCAGCATGCGCTTGGCGGCGATCGCGTCGTCCACGACATCGTGCCCGCACACGCTGGCACTGCCAGAGGTCGGCGCGAGAAAGCCGGCGATCATCTTCATGGTCGTGGATTTGCCGGCGCCGTTCGGGCCGAGGAAGCCGAGCACGCGGCCCGGTTCGAGTTTGAAACTGATGCCGTCGACCGCAGTCAGGTCGCCGTAGCGTTTGGTCAATTGCCGGGTTTCGATCATCGTGATGTCACCGCTCGTTGATTGCATTCATCCATCCGGCGCTGATGCGAAAGCACAGGCGCCGGCAGAAATACAACGTCGTTAAGAAAAAGTTCCCGCCAAAATTGAAAAGTGCGGGCATGGACGCCCGCTTTGTGATCTTCGCGATCAGGGATGACTGCTGATAAAACGCAAACGGGTGGCATAAAGCCACCCGTTTGCGCAAACCCAAAGAAGCTTACTGTGTCTGGATCGGCAGGTACACGTTGTAGGTCTGCTGGTCGTCACCGGCATTCGGATCGGTGGTGGTCTTCTCGTCGAAGAAGCGGCCGTTGCCTTCGGAGGACTCGTCGAACAGGTAGCCGTGCGTGTAGGCATAGGCCTTGAGCACCAGGCGCATCAGCGGCAGTTGCGCTGCAGAACCGGTGAACGAGGTCTCCAGCGCCTTGCCGCCATAGCCGGTGCCGGTCTTGACCGGATCGGCGACCTGCGCATCGGCGCGGTCGACCGGCACGGCGACGTCGAAGTCGTAGTTCTCGTCGCCCCAGTTCGTGGTAATGGTGCGGCGCGGTCCGGTGGCCGTGAGCTTTTCCTTCTTGATCACGGCGTTGATCTGGTCCATCGCCTTGTTCGTCGCATCGGCGACGTCGTCGAGCGTGCGCTTGGCGGTGGTCGACACGAACAACACCGGCACGGGGGCCACATCCACGATCTGGATGTTCTGATCCTTGTAATCGACGGTCGGGAACGTGGCCAGCATGTTCTGCAAACGCGAGAGCTGGAACGACATCTGCGTGGCCGGATCGCCCTGCAGGTACAGGCCGGAGACGCGCGCGAGCAGGTTCCACCCGAAGTCGACGTCGTACGCCATCGTCACCTTCGAGGTCTTGCCGTTCTCGGAAGGCTCGATGTCGAAGCTGAAGCGCTTGTCGTTGCCGCGCCAGTTGTTCTGCACGTCCCATGTCACCGACTTGTCCTGCTCGGCCGCGGGATTCGCGGCAACGGTGTAGTTGCCGCTACCGATCGTTTCATTGGCGCTGGTCCACGACACCTTGGCACCCGCACCCATGGCCGGGCCTTCATAGGTCATCTGCACATGCGGGTCGTAACCGGTCAGCGAGGTCCACGACGGATAGGTGCGGAAACCGTTGACCACGTCGAAGATCTGCCGCGCGGGCGAACTGACGGTGACCGATCGCTCGACATGGCCATGACTCGGCAAGGCGATGGCGAACACGACGGCCAACACGAAAACGATGGCCAGGGCAACGAGAACTTCGAGCAGGCGGGTCATTCCGGGCGTCTCCCTAAAAACAGACGGCAAATGGTACTGGAAAAGCCCGTGCGCGGGAATCGCGGTTCATACGATTCCCAGTTCAAAAGCCTTGAGCACGGCCCGGGTGCGATCGCGCACGCCCAGCTTGGACAGGATGTTGGAAACGTGGTTCTTGACCGTGCCCTCGGCCACGCCCAGCGAATTGGCGATTTCCTTGTTGCTGTAACCGCCCGCCATCAGGCGCAGGATCTCGGTTTCGCGCTCGGTCAGGGGATCGGGCCGGTCCAGGCTGGTGAAGTCGTTGTGCATGCGCTCCAAGCCCGTCAACAGGCGCTGGGTGACCACCGGCGCGACCAACGAACCGCCACCCGCGACCGTCTTGACTGCATCCACGAGTTGCTCGAGCGACACGTCCTTCAGAAGATAACCGCGCGCGCCGGCTTTCATGCCGGCCAACACCAGTTGATCGTCATCGAACGTGGTCAGGATAATGGTCGGTGGCAAGGCGTTTTTCTCCGCCAGCGCATTGAGCACATCCAGCCCGGACATGCCCGGCATGCGCATGTCGAGCAGCACGACATCGGGTTTGGCGCGCGGGATCATCTCGACCGCCTGCGCGCCATCGGCAGCCTCGGCGACGATACGGATGTCGTCGGAAAGTTCCAGCAAGGAGCGGATGCCCTGTCGCACCAGGGTCTGGTCATCAACGAGGCAGACGGATACGGTCATCGCACGGACTCCAGTGGCAGCCACGCATCCAGCGCAAAACCGGAATTGCGAGCGGTGGTGATGTTCAGGCGCCCGCCGATCTGGGCGAGGCGTTCACGCATGCCAGTCAGGCCATTGCCCTGGCGCAATTCATCCACGCCACGGCCATCGTCGCGCGCATGGATCGCCAGTTCGCTGCCGGAGCGATCGAAGCGCAGCCACAGGTTGCGCGCATTGGCATGACGCACGGCATTGGTGATGATTTCCTGCGCACAGCGCAACAGTACCTGCGCGCGGCGCGGGTCGTCCACCGCGAACCGCGGCGGCAGTTCCAGATGGATGGCCAGGCCGGGCACGCCTTCAACCAGCGTCTTCAGCGCCTCGGTCAGGTCGATGGCGTCGTCCTCGCGCAACTGACTGACGACTTCACGCACATCGCTGAGCAGCAGCTTCGCCACACTTTGCGCCTGGCGCACGTGTTCCTGCGCATTGCCGGAAACCAGGTGGCTGGCGACTTCCAGGTTCAGGCTCAGCGCGGTCAGGTGATGACCGACCAGATCATGCAGCTCGCGCGAGATGCGCATGCGCTCGCCGATGCGGCTGGATTCCGTGAGCAAGGTGCGCGTGGCGCGCAATTCGGAATTCAGGCGCCGCTGCTCCTCGCGCGAATCCGCCTGCTGGCGCGCGACCAGCGAGGTAACGAAGGTGAAGCCGGAAAAGCCGATGTACAGCCCGCTTTGCAACAACGCGTCGAACCAGTCGAAGCCTTCGACGCGATAGATGAATACCGGCACCAGCGAAAAATTCTGCAGGATCAGCCAGGCCACGCCCGCCCACAGCGGCAGCAGCCACGGCAGTACGCCGGCGATCACCAACAGCAGGATTCCGGACAGCCCGCTGTGGCTGAAATAACCGATGCCGATTGCCGCTGCGTTGAGCACCGCCAGCATCGGCAATTGCAGTTGCCAGCGATAGCGTTTGCCCAGGTCGCGGGTGATCGCCCAGTAACTCAGGCCGAACGCGAGATAGCTCAACCACCAGCCGGCCAGTTCGATGCGGGTGTAGCCGTCTTCGCTTTGCCAGTAGCGCCGCAGCAAGGGAATGCCGACGCAGGCCCAGGTGAACAGGCCGGCGTAACGCAGCAACTGCACATGATTGAGGGAACCCAGGCGCATGCTCGCCATCATATGCGCACACGTGCCACGCGCAACCTGCGGGAAGTCACACGCATTTAACGAGAATGCCACGCAAAGGCCATGACCTTGCCGCGCCGTGCGTGCGATAATGACGCACATACCAAGGCGCGGGCCACGATTCGCGTCGCGAAATTCCGGAGGGACGAAAACATGACGCTGACCATCCGCGACGTGCAGGCGCAGGATCTGGATTCCGTGCTTGCGCTCAACAACGCCGCGGGTCCGACGATCCTGCCGCTGGACATGGCTCAACTGCGCGCACTGGAACGTGTCGCTGCCTACTTCCGCGTGGCTGAAATCGACGGCCATGCCGCCGGATTCCTGATCGCGTTGCGCGAGGATGCCGATTACGCGAGTCCGAATTTCCGCTGGTTCCGCGAACGTTATCCGGAATTCCTCTACATCGATCGCATCGTCATTGCCCGCCCCTACCGTGGCCTGGGACTGGGCCGGGTCTTCTACGCCGACGTCACCAGTTTCGCCGAAGTGCGCGTGCCCTTGCTTGCCTGCGAAGTCTTCCTCGAACCGCGCGACGACGTTTCGGTGCTGTTCCACGGCACCTGGGGCTTCCAGGAAGCCGGCCAGCAGCTGATGCCCGGTATCGGCAAGCGCGTTTCCCTGCTGGTCAAGGAACTGTGCAGCTACGCATTCGTGCGCGACAACTATCTGCATGGCCCCACGGCAAAGCTGCCGAACCAGTCATGGTTGCGAGAGCGCGCCCACGGCACCGCGCCTGCTGCACCTGCCCGCACCGGCACCGCGCACTGAGGCCCGCGTGCTGCTGTTGGCCGACCTTGCGCCCGGCACGGCGGAAGATCTGCTGCAGCGCTACGGATTGATGCTGGTCCGCATCGCCGACGACGCGACCATTCCCGGCAGCTACTGGGGCGAACCCGAAGCCGGCATCATCGGCGCAACCGTTTACGCACGTGCAGATACGCCCGTGCATTCGCTGTTGCACGAAGCCTGTCACCTGATCGTCGCAGCCCCGGAAAAACGTGCGCACATCCATACCGATGCGTCGGAATCGCAAATCGAAGAAGACGCAACCTGCTACCTGCAGATCCTGCTCGCCGATGAGCTCCCCGGCATTGGCAGCACGCGCTTGATGGCCGACATGGACGCCTGGGGCTACACGTTCCGCCTTGGCTCGACGCGCGCCTGGTTCGAGAGCGATGCCGAGGATGCGCGCGCCTGGCTTAGTGAGCGCGGCCTGCTGCCGCTTGCACCCGCGCAGGCCTGCGGCTAGCCTGCGCATCACACGGAGGACTTCCCATGCAACGCTGGCTGAAACTTCCCGACGGACGCTACCTCGACGCCAACAGCATCGTCTACGTAGGCAAGGTGGAAACCTACCCGCGCCTGGACGACGATGGCAACGATGCCGGCCAGGGCTACGCCGTCAATCTGGGTACCGATATCCCGCGCGAGCACCACATCTCGGTGATGGGCACCAAGGAAGAAGTCCTCGCGCTGCTCAAGGCGCTTCTCGGCGGCGCGCAACCTGGTTAGTCGATGCTTGACGGCTGCATCGGTGACTGCGTTATCATCGCGGCGTAGCAAGGGAGATGGCATTCCTCCCGCCCCTCGGGGTGAACCGCCGCAAGGCTGATGATGCCTGCTTGAGTATCCGGGATCCGGATACCCGCAGGCATTGCCACGAGCATCTCTCGCGGCACCCGCTGCGCGTATCTGCACTTCCGGATTGAACCGCTGTCCGGGAGAGGTATGAATTTCGCATCCGTGTTTTCCGTCGGCATAGGCGCCTTCGCCGGTGCGGTGCTGCGCTGGTTGTTCGGCATCTGGTTCAATCCGCTGCTGCCGACCCTGCCGCTTGGCACACTCGCTGCGAATCTGCTCGGCGGTTTCATCATCGGCTGCGCACTGGGCGTGTTCACCCAGTTCCAGAGCCTGTCGCCGGAACTGCGCCTGTTCATCACCACCGGGTTCTGCGGCGGCCTGACCACGTTTTCCACCTTCTCCGCCGAAACCGTGACCTTGTTCCTGCGCCAGCAATACGCATGGGCGGTCGCGACCGTTTCCGTGCACCTGCTCGGATCGCTGGCAATGACGCTGGCGGGCCTGCTCCTGATGCGAATTCTCTTCCGCGCCTGAGGCTCTCCCATGAAAGGCATCCATCTGCGTTTTTACACCTACGAGAATCGCAAGCATGGCAGCGTGCTGATGTACGAATGGCTGCTCGAATTCGCACAGGCCCGCGGCATCCACGGCGGCTCAGCGTTCCGTGCCATCGCCGGTTTCGGTCGTCACGGCCGCATGCACGAGCAGCATTTCTTCGAACTCGCCGGCGATGTACCGGTGCTGGTCGAGTTCATGGCCGACGAGGCCCAAGCCGAAGCCCTGATCGCCGCACTGCGAGCGGAGAACGTGAACCTGTTTTACGCCTGCCTTCCGGCCGATTACGGCGAGATCAACCGGCCCGAGCCCGATCTCGTCTCCCCAGCGCGCTAACCGGACCATTTATGGGCAATTCCGCACGAATTCGCATCGAATGCCTGCTTGAACAAGCGGGGCTGTCCATCGATGGATCGCGAGCCTGCGATCCGCAAATCCACGATGTGCACTTCTACCACCGCGTGATTGCGCACGGTTCTCTCGGCCTAGGCGAGTCGTATATGGACGGCTGGTGGGACGCGGATGACCTCGACGGTTTCCTGTTTCGCCTGCTCGTCGCGCATCTGGACGAAAAAGTCCACGGCATTGACGACGCATGGCTGTGGCTGAAGTCGAAACTCGTCAATATGCAGCGTGGTCGCCGCGCGTATGTGATCGGCGAACGTCATTACGACACCGGCAACGATCTGTTCCAGGCCATGCTCGGCAAGCGCCTCGTGTATTCCTGCGGTTACTGGAAGGATGCAAACGACCTCGACGCCGCGCAGGAAGCCAAGCTCGACCTGGTCTGCCGCAAACTGCAACTCAAACCCGGCATGCGCGTGCTCGACATTGGTTGCGGCTGGGGCGAAGCGTTGAAATTTGCCGCCGAACGTTACGGCGTCAGTGGCGTCGGCATCACCGTGTCACGCGAACAGGCAGACTTCGCGCAGAACCTGTGCCGAGGCCTGCCGATTGAAATCCGCGTGCAGGATTACCGGGCGCTCAACGAGAAATTCGACCGCAATTTTTCCATCGGCATGTTCGAACATGTCGGGGTAAAAAACTACCGCACCTATTTCGAGGTCAAGCGCCGTTGCCTCGCCGACGACGGCCTGGCGCTGCTGCATTGCATCGGTTCAAGTGTATCCAGCAATCACACCGATCCGTGGATTGCGAAGTATATTTTCCCAAACTCGATGTTGCCATCGGCCGGGCAAATAGCCGCCGCGCGCGAAGGCGTCTTCGTGATCGAGGACTGGCACAACTTCGGCGCCGATTACGACAAAACCCTGATGGCCTGGCGCGCGAACTTCGACGCCGCCTGGCCGCAGCTCAAGGAAAAATACGACGAACGGTTCCGTCGCATGTGGCGTTTCTATCTTTCCGCCTCGGCCGCCGTGTTCCGTTCGCGCCGCGACCAGCTCTGGCAACTGGTACTGTCGCCGCATGGCGTACCGGGCGGGTATCGCGCACCACGTTGAAGAGCTTTTTCAATGGGTCGGACGGCCAAGCGCCTTCAGCGCGCCAACCAGCCAGCGCACCTGCACGCCGTTGCGGGTGGCGTAATCCGCGCCGGAATATCCGAACCAGTCCCAACACCCTTTCGGATTCGCGGCCACGCCCGAGCGGATCTGCGGGTACAGCACGGTAACGTCGTAGGCGTCGGCCCAGCGGTTGAAGCCGGCGTCCTTCACGAAGGCATCGCCAACGCTGTCGAGGTTCTGCTGACAGCCATGCAGGGCGACCAGCACACCGCAGCGGCGGCCTTTCAGGCAGGCAAGCGGCACGTACACATCGCCGGCGTCGGCGAGAAACGCATCTGCGCCGCCGGGTCGCAGCGCGTCCTGGTCGAAACGGCGCAGTTCGCCTTTCGCCGCGCCGGATTTGTGCACCGGTTTGCCATACAGCGCCTGAAACACCGCGCCAGCTCCGTCGAATCCGCACTTGCCGATGTACGGCGTGCCGACTTTGTCGCAGGCCGTTCCGGCTGATTCAGTCGGGAATGTATGGGTGAAATCGTGACTGCCGTCCCAGGTCACGGACAGTGTCGACAATGCCGGAATCGCTGCCTTGAGCGCGGTGTAGAAATCGACGGCCGCGTGCGCTACTGACTCGGCGATCACCGGATCCTGCTTGCCGTGCAAAATGTATACTTTTGCGCCAGCGAGTTTTTCCAGCGGACCGATCTCGCCCTTCGCGGCGCGCTCTTGCGCGATCTTGACGAGTGCGGCGGGATCGGGCGCCGGATCGCCCTTCATGCACGTGGTCACCGCGATCGCGATGCTGTCCTGCGCGCAGTCGTATGGCCCGCCGGCGATCAGCGCCGCGCCACGAAACACTTCCGGGTAAGCCACTTGCGCCTGCGTGGCCATGTAGGCGCCGGCTGAAATGCCGGCCACCGCGACCCGAGCCGGATCGACATGCAACTTCGGCAACGCGGCGGCGGGGGCGGCAGCGTGCGCGCTCAGGGTGAACACGACGGCGGCGAGCGAAACGGATTTCTTCATGGCAGACACATTTTCAGTCGATCCAGTCGCGCGTGATGCGACGCGACGCAAGATACAGCAGAGCGGCCGCGATCACGTAAAAACCCAGGCCATAGAAGAACGCATACTTGATCGAGTCGGCACCGTATACGGGCTTGAGATAGTCGGATACGGCGCCAAAAAAATACGGCCCGATGCCGAGTCCGACCAGGTTGTTGATGAGCAGGAACAATGCCGACATCGTACTGCGCGAGGAAGCCGGCGCCAGATGCTGCACGGCAGTCAGCACCGGGCCTAGCCAGACCAGCGCGAGCGCATACGGCAACAGCAGCAACGCGAACGTCTGCAACGGCGTCGTGGACTCGATCGCGAATGCATACAGCGGCGCCGCGGCGAGGAATGCGATAGCGGGAATCAGCGCATAGGCGCGCTTGCTGCGCGTGCCGAGTCGATCGGCCAGCCAGCCGCCCGCGGCCATGCCGGCGATGCCGCCGATGAACAGCACCGCCGCGAGCAGTTCCGAACGCGCGACAATATCCATGTGCAACGTGCGTGCAAGGAATGTCGGCAGCCAGTACATCAATCCGTAACCGACCAGCGATGAGCTGCCCGAACCGAACGCGAGCAGCCAGAATGTGGGTTTGTGCAACGCAAGCTTGCCGACCGCGGCCAGCCCAAGCTGCGGCGCGGCTGTCGCGATGCGCGGCGGATCGCGCACCAGCCACAGGAACAGCGGTGTGAGCAGTACGCCGAACACGCCGATTGCGATGAACGCGAAGCGCCAATCGACCGCCTTCGCAACAAGTCCGCCGAACAACACGCCCAGCGCGCTGCCGATCGGGATGCCGAACGAATAGGCGGCCAGAGCCCGCGCACGCGAACGCGGCGGGAACCAGTCCGCGATCAGGCTGTACGCGGGCGCGACACCGCCGGCTTCGCCGACGCCGACGCCCATGCGCGCGAGAAACAGCACCGCGAAGCTGCCTGCCATTCCGCACAACGCGGTGAATCCGGACCAAAGGAAAAGTCCCGCGGAAATGATCCACACGCGCGAGAATCGATCCGCCAACCACGCGAACGGAATCGCGAGCACGGAGTAGAACAGCGCGAACGCGAAGCCGCCGAGCAATCCAAGATCGGTGTCCGACAGGTGCAGGTCGGCGGCGATCGGTTCCTTGAGAATCGCGAGGATCTGCCGGTCTACGAAGTTCAGCGTGTAGACAACGATCAGCACTGCCAGCGCGATGCGCCGCGTCCGCACGTCCGTCCCACTCGAGGTTTGCAGCGTTGCGCTGTCCTGCATGCGCGTGGCCCGATTTTCCGGCGACCGCCCTGACACGGCCGCCGGGAAGCGCGCTCAGAACGAGTAACGCGCGCTGGCGTAGATCAGGCGCGGAGCGCCGTAGAATCCGGTCAGCACGCCGAGCACGGGGATCGCATAGCCGTCGGTGCGATACGACTTGTCCGTCAGGTTGCTGCCGTGCAGGCCGAACGTCCAGTGCGCGTCCTTGTTCCAGATCAGGCTCGCGCCGAGCAGGCCATACGGACCCTGCGCCAGTGCTTCGGTCAGGTCCGTCGTCGGATACACCTTGGTCTGATAGGTGTAGCCGACGCGCGCGTGGATGTTGCCGCCGAAATCCACCGGCGTTGAGTACTCGAGGTTCAGGCCGGCCTGGCCGTTCGGCGATTCGCTGAAGCGCTTTGTGTCGGCGATGTTCTGGCCATAGCTCTCATAGTTGTCGTACTGCGTGTGCAAGCCGGCGATATTGCCGGTGACTGACCAGTGTTCGCTCGGACGCCAGGCGAATTCGGCCTCGATGCCGTAGGCGTGCGCCTTGCCCGCGTTGGCGACGTCGCCGAAGAATCCGGAAGTGCCGTCCGGCAGCGTGTACGACGTGAACACCGAAAGCTGGATGTTGCGGTAGCGGGTGTAGAACACGTCCGCATTCAGCGCGAAACGGCCATCGTCGAAACTCGACTTGCTGCCGAACTCGGCCGTGTCGAGCACTTCGTCGGCGATCGGGTGATCCGATTGCGGTACCGCCGCGGTATTGGCGCGGATGTTGTAGCCGCCCGACTTGAAGCCGCGCGAGAGCGAGCCATACAGGTTGGTGTTATCCGATAGCGCGTACATCAGCGAGACGCGCGGCGACAGGTTGGTCGAATCCAGCGACTTGTCGAAATTGGCGCTGGTCGTGGTCGGCGTGGTGAACGTGGCGTCCGTGGTCGAATAGTTGTCGACTGTCGCGTGCTTGCGCTCGTCGGTATAGCGCGCGCCGACCGACAGGTTCCATTTGTCCGCGAGCTTGAAGGTCCAATCGGTGTAACCGGCGTAGCTGCGCGTGTCGACATTACCGCCGGTGACGCCGAACAGCAGGTTGAAGAAGTTGTTGTGGATGGCACCGCCTGCGCCGCCGTCGAAATAGTAAAAACCGATCACGCCGCTGTTGCCGTTATCGCCGCTATACGTGGCCTGGAATTCCTGCGAGGTCTGATGATCGTGGTAATAGGCCGTCACGTCGGCTATCGGCAAGGGCGTGGTGTCGAAGTCGATGTTGGTCAGCGTGTTCGACTGCCGATGCGAAGTGATCGACTTCAACGTCCACTGGCTGTTCGCGTAGTAGCTCATGGTCATTGCTTCGCCGACCATATGCGTGGGATTGACGCTCGGCATGCCGCTGCGCACGTCGTAATCGCTGTCCAGCGGCGGATACGGCGGCGTGTACTTGTTCGGCGCGAGCATGCGCGCGCCGCGCGGGTTGGAATTGTCGTGCGAAGTATCGGCGCTGATTTGCAAGTCGAACGGCACATCTTTCGGGAAAAACCCTACCGAGATGCGACCCGCATTCGTGTTCTGGTTGCTGACCGAATCGCCGGTGTTGAGGTTGGTGCCGTAGCCGTCGTGATGCAGCGATGCGTAGGCGACACGGGCGCGCCACACGCCATCGTCTGTCGCGCCGCCGAGGCCGGCCTTGAGCTTGGCCATGCCTTCATTGCCGGCATCGATCTGCGCATAGCCTTCGCTCTGGGTCGGCAGCGGCTTGGAAACGTATTTGATCGCGCCGCCGATCGTGTTCTTGCCGTACAGCGTACCCTGCGGGCCGCGCAACACTTCGATGCGCTGGATGTCGAACACGTCCAGCAGCGCGCCTTGCGGACGCGCGATGTAGACGTCGTCGAGATAGATGCCGACGCCAGGATCCGAGCCCCAGGTCGGATCGGACTGGCCGATGCCGCGGATATAGGCGGTGATTGTGGTGTTGCTGGCGCGCGCGTCATGCACGGTGAGATTCGGCACCTCGCCCTGCAAGTCGCCGAGGTTCTGCACATTCAGGCTGTCGAGCTTCTGCGCGGAGATCGCGGTCACCGCGATCGGCACGTCCTGCAACAACTCCGAACGCCGGCGCGCGGTCACGGTAACGGTTTCCAACGAAGCGGTCGATTCGGCTTTTTTCACTGACGCCGCATCGGGCTTTTTCGCGGCGGTGTCGTCTGCGGTCTGGGCATGCGCGGCCATGCCGGTGAGCAACGCGGCTGCGATCGCGATTTTCAAGGGCTTGCTGGTCATTTCGGGTTTCCTGGGAAGTAATGCAGCAGGGCTGCGACGTTGTGCACTGCGGTTTGCTTTTTATTTATTGGTGAATAAACTATCAATCCGTTTCCGAACACGCAAGCCGCAATGCAGCATTGCCTTCGAAGCAAAATCGACGTCGAGTCAGCGCCGTGCGCCAAGCCCCCGGAAAGCCGACGTGCACCATTCGACCAGGCGCGGTTCGATCGCCGCGTAATCGTTGGCGCGGCACAGTCCGTGCGAGAGCCACTTGATGCGGTCGTTGCGCGAATAGCTCAGGGTCAGCGCCCCAGACAGGAACTGGTAGCCCCAGTACAAGTCCTCTTCGCGCGCCTTCGGCATCGCCAGCCGCAGCAACTCGATCAGTCGCTGCACGGAAGGGTCGAAGTATTCCTTCACCGTGCCGCCGCCCCACAGTTCCGTATTGTTCGCAAGCGCAATCAGCGCCGCGAAGTTGTTGAATCCGCGCCCGCCGTTGCGCAAGCGCTCGAACACCGGTTGCAGGTACGCGCGCACGACGCCTTCGATGCTCGGCCTGCCAGCGCAGGCCAGCGCGTAATCGTCCAGCGAACGCGTGCGCGCCGTGTTGATCTCGCCGGCGCGACGCAGCAGCACGGCTTCGTAGATGCCGTCCTTGTTCGCGAAATGGTAGTGCAGCAGTGCGGTGTCCACGCCCGCCGCGTCGGCGATGTCGCGAATGCTCACGCCATAGATGCCGTGATGCGAGAACAACTCCTCGGCTGCATCCAGGATGCGTGCCTGCGTCCTGCGGCTGCGCGCCGCCTTGCCGGACGCTACGTGCGCGGCGTCTGCAACGCCGCGACGCGGCGGTTTCTGCGGCCGTTTCACGGAAGGCTTCTGCGCAGCACTCGGCTTCGGCATGATGTGAACCGTTTATCGCGGACGGGGCGCTATTCTCGCCAATTTCACGATTTGATCAATAACCCCGATTGCCGCGAACGGCAAGCGCAACCCCGATGACGCCAACGCGCCAGTGAGGAAAACCATGCAGCACCACGCGGACACCTACTATGCCAGCGCCGACGGACTGCGCTTGTACGCGCGCGACTACGCAGGTCCGCACGCCGGCGCGCCCGTGCTGCTGTGCTTGCCCGGCTTGACCCGCAACTCGAAGGATTTCGACGGCCTCGCTGCGCACTTGTCCGTGCGCTACCGCGTGCTCTGTCCCGACCTGCGCGGGCGCGGCCGCTCGGCGCGCGATCCGAAACCGGAAAACTATCGACCGGATGTCTATGGCGGCGACATCTTCGGCCTGCTCGAAGCGTTGCGCATCGACACGTTCGGCGTGATCGGCACCTCGCTCGGCGCGCTGATGGCGATGGGAATGAACGCTCTGGCGCCGCAGCGCGTGACCCGCGTCGTGCTCAACGACGCCGGCCCGGAACTCGATCCGCGCGGCCTTGCGCGCATCGCCAGCTATGTCGGCAAGCCGTCCGCGCCGATGACAAACTGGGCTGAAGCCGCGCAGCGTATGGCCGAGAATTACGGCGCGGCATATCCGGATTTCACCGCCGCGGACTGGGGCAACTACGCGCGAACGAGCTGCTATCGCGACATCGATGGAATCATCCGCTTCGACTACGACCCGGGCATCGCGGTCGGCCTGGCCAACGGCTCGGCTACGCCCGACCTGTGGCCCGTGTTCGACCTGCTCGCCGGCAAGCCCGTGCTGGTCCTGCGCGGCGAAATATCCGATCTGCTGTCAGAAGCAACCGTGGCGAAGATGTGTGCGCGGCTGCCAGGCCTGCGCGCGACGACGATTCCCGCACGCGGCCACGCGCCGACCCTGGATGAACCCGCCGCGCGGACCGCGATCGACGACTTTCTCGCGGCCAGCAATGGCGGCTCGCCGACGTAGCCAAGGCAAGGCGCTGCGATAATCGGCCTCAGGCGAGCACTAGCGGCATGGAGTTTCGCTCCAGCGTGCGGGTTCGCCAATGCCGTTGCTACGTGCGCCGCAGGAATCGTGATAACCGCAGTGAATGACGCGATGACTTGCTGTTATGATCGCAACGGGGCAATTGGGGAAGATCAGCGATGGGCACGCGCTTGTCGTCGACGCAAATCGAATCGTTCATGACGCTCGCGCGCGAGCTGAATTTTTCGCGCGCGTCCGAATCCCTGCACATCACCCAGCCGGCGCTGACCAAGCGCATCCAGGGTCTGGAAGAAGCGCTCGGTCAGGCGCTGTTCGTGCGCCTGCACGGCGGCCTTGAACTCACCGAATCCGGCCGCGTGCTGCAGCGCTACGGCGCGACCGTCGAGCACCACGAAGCCGAACTGCTCGCGCGCCTCGTCGGCGGCGCGGCCGACCAGACCCTGGGCGGATTCTTCCGCATCGCCTCGTTTTCGTCCGCGTTGCGTTCGGTGATTGTGCCGGCACTTGGCACCCTGCTGCGCGCGCATCCGCGCGTGTCCTGCCAGACCTTCAAGACAGAGGTCAACGAACTACACGACTGGCTTACCGACGGCAAGGTCGATTTCGTGGTGTCGTTGTCCGAGTGCGAACGCATGAGCATCGACAACGTGCAAATCGGCATCGAGCGCAACGTGCTGATCGAGTCGGCGCTGCACAGCGGACGCGAAGATTGCTACATCGATCATGAGCCGCGCGACAACTTCACCGAAAAATTTTTCCTGCGCCAGACCGGCGCCACCGTGCCGAAGATGTTGCGCGCCTATTTCGACGATATCTACGGTCTTATCGACGCGGTGTCCGAAGGCATCGGCCGCGCCGTGGTGCCGGTGCACCTGATCAAGCCGGAGCACAACGTACGCGCCGTTCCGGGCTACCGGCCATTCGAGGTCCCGGTGATCCTGCAATTCCACAAGCAGCCGTACTACACGCGCCTGCAGCGCGCGGTGATCGACACGCTCACGCAGCACTGCCCCGGCCTGCTGGCCAGCAATCGCATGCATGGCACCGGCGAAGGCGCCATCGCCGACGATGCGTTGGTGGCGGCGAATCGTCGCCGCGTGCGCACTGTCGAAAAGTCATAACCGCCTGGAAAGGCGCGATTCCCTCGCGTTATCGGCATAATCCCGGCGCATCGGCGCATAGCAAGCTTTCATTGGACGCGTGGCGTGCGCGTTTGCACACTGCACACACTCAATCCGTCAAGGTGTGTGCCCATGGAATTCGCAATCGACGAACGCGCCAACGCCACAGCATGCGTGGATGCCTTGACCGCAACGGATGCGCGCGCACGCAGCGGTCAGCGTTGGGACCGTGCCGCGCGCCAGGACCTGTACGCCGCCTGCTTGCCGGCCCTGCGGCGCTGGGCCCTGCGCCGCTTCGCGAACTGCGGCAGCCACGATGCCGACGATCTGGTGCAAATCGCCCTGCTGCGCACGTTGCATAGGCTGGACGAATTCGAAGTGCGCGGCAGCGGCAGTTTCCTCGCCTACCTGCGCCAGATCGTACTCAACGAGGCGCGCACCGAATGGCAGCGCCAGCGTCGCCGTGGCGCGGCGATGGAAATCGACGAATCGCTGTCAATCGAACACGACCCGGTGTTCGACGCCATGTTGGATCAAGAGCGCGGCCGCGCCTACGGCATGGCCCTGCGTCGCCTCAACCGCCGCCAGCGCGCACAGGTTTCGCTGCGTGTGGAACACGGCATGAGTTTCAACGAGATCGCACGCGAAGTGGGCGGCAGCGCCGATGCCGCGCGCATGCTCGTCGCGCGAGCGCTGCGCACGATGAGCGCGCAGCTCGCCGCAACCTGACGGCGCTTGCGGAACTGTGGGGAACGCACGTGTCCGTCCATTCCGAACCTGTTCCTGCCATACGTCCCATTCGTCGCCTGCCCGGAAAGGAGATGCCGGTACGTCGATTTGACGTTCGATCTCGATGTGGACGCCCCCTTTTGTAGCCCTGAGGACAATGCCATGCACACCGCTTCGATCCGGAAGCACTGCCTTGTGCTGGCCCTGCTGACCGCGCTTGCAAGCCCAGTTATCCTCGCCGATACCTGGTTTCCGCGCAACGGCGGGCCGGCGGGTATCGCCGGGGAGCATCTGGGTAGCAGCATTGCCATGAGCACGACGGGACTTGGCGGACCCACGGCCGAAGCCGCCAACCGCGTCTATGTCGGGCTGCCTTATGCAAGCGACGGCACCCTGGCCGAATGCGGTGCGGTACAGGTTTACGTGCGCGATCCGGCGAGCAGCTATGGCTGGAAATATTCGGCGACGCTGTATGCCAAGGTCCGCCAGGCCGGCGCGCATTTCGGCGCCAGCCTCGCGGCGGACTCGCAGCACCTGATCGTCGGCGCACCCGATTTCGATGCAAACGGCGGCGCAATCGCGGATGCCGGACGCATCGAGTTCTACCAGGTATACGGGCAAGATACGCCACTGAACATCATTTATGGCGGCGGCATCGCAGAATTCGAAAGCGGCGCCAATTTCGGCAATGCACTGGCCGTGCAGGGCGGCAAGTTGGCCGTCGCCAAGGTGCATTCGCAAAATGGCAATGGCTGTGTACTCGGATACATCTTCAACACCACGAGCCAGCAATGGGAATTGCCACCGGGAATCAGCACGTACGCCTGCGGCAGCGCCGGCGCGGAACTCGGCGCATCGGTCGCGATCCAGTCCACCGGGACCAGCAGTTTCCTGCTCGTTGCAGGAGCGCCGGGCGAAACGCAGAACGGCAACCTGCTGGCCGGTGCCGCGCATGTGCTGTTTCCCAACCCGAACGCGGCAACCGGTCAGGATTGGCTGGAAGTCGGTACCCTCGCCGCGGACAACCCCGGCGCGTTCGAATTCTTCGGCACCAGCGTCGGCATCGACAACTCGTTCGTATATGTCGGCGCCACCGGGCGTGACAACGGAGCCGGCCGGGTCGGCTCGGTGACGATCTTCAAGCCGGCTTCGATCATCGGCTACGACTACCTGTCCGAATACTTTCCCGGCGCACCGGCAACGATTGGCGGGCATTGCGGCGCTTCGCTGAGCGTGGACGCAAAAAATTCGCAGTTCATCGTCGGCTGTCCGGACAGCGACGGCGTGCAATCGAAGGAAGGAAATGCTCGCCTCTACAAGATGTTCACGTTCCTCGGACAGCCGGTGTGGCTGGAAAGCCTGCTCGGCTACGGCAACACCTTCCACAGCGGCGGCGATTCTCTCGGCGCCAGCGTGACGCTGTTCGACAAGGAAGCATTCGTCGGTGCACCAAATTTCCATTTTTCCGGGCTGAGCGGCAACGGCGCGTGGAAAGCATTCCTGCCCGACAAAATCTTTAGCGACGGCTTCGGGCCATGAAAGCTCTTCTCGGCCTGTTGGGCTGCGTCGTTGTTGGCAGCGCGTCGGCCGCGACGTTCTGCGTGTCCAATACCGGGCAATTCGCCGCCGCCTTGTTGTCGGCGCAAGCCAATGACCAAGACGACACGATCAGGGTCGTTGCCGGCACCTACATATTGAATGCGGGGCTGCAATTTTCTTCCAGCGAAGCGCACTCGATCAGCATCATCGGCAGCTACGATGCGACATGCGCATCGCTGACGACATCGAGCAGCACACTGGACGGACAGCACCAGTATCAAGGCTTGTACGTATCCAACGACAATGGCTCGATCCTGATTTCACGCCTGTCGTTTCAATCCGGTTATGCCACTGGCCTGGACGGCGGCGCCGGTTTGTTTGCGGGTTCTGTCTCGGGCAACGTGACCGTCTCGTTGAACCGCTTCACCGGCAACACGGCAACATACAACGCCGGCGTCAGTGCCAACACCTTGCACGGCAGCCTAACCTTCAGCAGCAACCTGCTCGCCAACAACAAGGCCAGCGACTTCGGTGCCGGATTTTTGTTCCAGGACAGCGGCGAAGCCCATGTTGCCGGCAACACCATCGTCAACAACCACAACGATCCTGGTCAGAATACCGGAGGCTTGGTGATTGGTGGCGGGGCGCATTTTACCTTGGCCAACAACATCCTTTGGGGCAATACCGACGAAGGCGGCTTCGACCTCTACGCCGGCGCTGCACACAACTTGCTCAACAACGACCTTGGTGTCGCCGGCGGCACCAACCCGATTCCGGACTTCGCACAGGGCAACCTGAGCGTCGATCCCGGATTTGTGAATTGCTCATTCCCGTTCATCTGTTTTAACCCGTATGCATTGGGCAGCGATTCGGCATTGGTCAACGCCGGCGACGATTCGCCGCCGGGAATCCTTGTAGGGTTCGTCGATCTTGCGTACCTGCCACGCAAATCCGGCGCCCACATCGACATCGGCGCCTACGAAAACCAGGACGTGATTTTCCGTGACGGCTTCGGTTCGTAGCGCAGCCCACCACAAGCGCTACGCAATGGTAAAGTGGCGCTGCAGCCATCTCGGAGCATTATCGTGGACCCATTCCTGCAAGCCGCAATCGACGAAGCCCGCACAGGATTGAACGAAGGCGGCATCCCGATCGGTTCGGTCATCGTGCATGGCGAGCGCATCCTCGGTCGCGGCCACAACCGCCGCGTGCAGAAGGGCTCGACCGTGCTGCACGGCGAGATGGACGCGTTCGAGAACGCCGGCAGACAGTCGGCGCGGGTGTACCGCGAATGCGTTCTGTACACGACGCTGTCGCCCTGCCCCATGTGCAGCGGCGCGATCCTGCTTTACGGCATTCCCAAAATCATCGTGGGCGAAAACAAGACCTTCATGGGCGAAGAGGACCTGCTGCGTTCGCGCGGTGTGAAAGTTGAAGTCTTGCAGGACGAAACCTGCATTGCGCTGATGCGCGAGTTCATCGCCGCGCGTCCCGGATTGTGGAACGAAGATATCGGGGTCTAGGGCGCGACCCGCGATTTGCCGGTCGCCACGCTCATCGCCCAATACGCGACCAGCGCGACGCTGAAGGTGAAGAACCAGCCGTAGGTATACAGCGAATCGACGAAACCCGGATGCGCGACGACGCCGCCCGGGGTGGTCGCCGCGGCGATGAAGCCTGGTACGACCGGCACGATGGCGATGGCCATGGCCACGAACGCGATCCAGTTCCAGCGCGGATACTGTCCGTCCATGCGATACAGATCGGCGATGTCGAGCCGGCGTCGCCGCACGATCCAGTAATCAGCGATCATCACGCCGGCAATCGCGCCGAGCAGGCTACCGTAGCCGCCCAGCCAGGTGAAGATATAGGCGCTGGCGCTGTTGAAGATCGCCCACGGAAACATCAGTACACCGATCACGGCCGTGATCATGCCGCCAGTGCGGAAGGAAATGTAGCGCGGCGCGACGTTGGAAAAATCGTTCGACGGCGCCACCACATTTGCCGCCATGTTGGTGCTGATCTGCGCGATCAGGATCAGGATCATGGTGACGATCAGGATCACCGGGTTGTGCGTGATCATCGGCACCAGATCCACCGGATTCCACACCGGCTTGTCGAACACGACAACGGTCGCGGCAGTCGTGGCGATGCCGAGGAAACTGTAGGCGATCATGGTCAGCGGCAGGCCGATCGTCTGGCCGATGATCTGCGAGCGCTGCGAGCGCGCGAAGCGCGTGAAGTCCGGAATGTTCAGGCTCAGCGTGGCCCAGTAGCCGACATTCGCGGCGAGCCCCGGCCAGAACAATTCCCAGAACGAGTGCTCGGGAACCCCCATCATGCGCGCCGAGGTTTGCAACACGTTGCCGAGGCCGTGGCCCGCGGAAATGCCCCAGTACAGCAGCCACACGCCGACCAGGATCAGCGCGAGCGCGGCCCACGATTCGAATTTCTTGATCCCTTCCATGCCACGAAAGATGATCGCGACCTGCACGATCCAGAAAATGAAAAACGCGATGAAGTCGTGCCCGGGCAGCGTCGACCAACCCGGCCACACCACCGCGGCGATGCCGGACACCGCCAGCCCGCCGAGCCAGGTCTGGATGCCGAACCAGCCGCAAGCCACAAGCGCGCGCGCCAGCGCCGCGACGTTGGCGCCGACGATGCCGAACGACGAGCGCACGAACACCGGAAACGGAATGCCATAGCGCACGCCGACATGCGCGTTGAGCACCATCGGAATCAACACGATGAAGTTCGCGATACCGACCGTCGCCAGTGCCTGCCACCAGTTCATGCCGGCCGACATCAGGCCCGACGCCAGCGTGTACGTGGTCAGCACCACGCTCATGCCGATCCACATGGCGAGGATGTGCCAGGTGTTCCAGGTGCGTTCGCGCGGCCCGGCCGGCGCAAGGTCGTCGTTGTACAGCGGCGAGCCGGCGACCGACCGACGCAGTGCGTCGACTTCCGCGTCGGTCTTGAATGCCAGGTCGTGGAACGCTTGCGTGGTGTCGGTCATGCCCTTTCCCCCGAATCGTGAGCGCGGCGCGTGCAGTGGTTCAAGCGATGGCGCGATCCACCGGATGGATGCGGTTGAGTTCGTTCCAGTGCTGTTGCGCGCGCAGGTACGGCGCAAACGGCGGGCGGTCGACGTAGCGGCCCGTGCCGGGTTCGACATGCAACTTGCCGTCGGCGTACTTCACCACGCCGTTGCTGATTGTGTAGAGCGGCGCGCCCTGCACTTGCCGGCCTTCGAACACGTTGAAGTCGACCTTCTGGTGATCGGTTTCGACCGAAATGGTTCTTTTCCGTTTCGGATCCCACACCACGATGTCGGCATCGGCGCCTTCGCGCAACACGCCCTTGCGCGGGTAGATGTTGAAGATGCGCGCGCAGTTGGTCGAGGTCAGCGCGACGAACTCGCTCGGCGTGAGGCGACCCATGTTGACGCCGTAGTGCCAAAGGATCGCCAGGCGATCTTCCACGCCCGGCGTGCCGTTCGGAATCTTGGCGAAATTGTCGCGGCCCATCGCTTTCTGATCGGCACAAAAACAGCAGTGGTCGGTGGCCGTGGTTTGCAGCAGGCCGCCGCGCAGCGCGTCCCACAGCGCATCCTGGTTGGATTTCGGCCGGAACGGCGGGCTCATGACGTGCGCCGCGGCGAAGTTCCAGTCTTTCGCGTGGTACACCGACTCGTCGACGACCAGGTGCTGCACGAGGCATTCGCCATACACGCGCTGGCCTTGCGCGCGCGCGCGCGCGATGGCTTCGACCGACTCGCGGCAGGAGTTGTGCACCACATACAGCGGCACGCCGAGAATCTGCGCGATGCGGATGACACGATTCGCCGCCTCGCCTTCGACCTCGGGCGGCCGCGATGCCGGATGGCCTTCGGGGCCGGTCACGCCGTGCTTGAAGACTTCCTTCTGCAGATGATCGACCAGATCGCCATTCTCGGCGTGCGCGGTGACGATGGCGCCAAGCTCGAGCGCGCGCGGAAAGCTGCGCACGAGCACGCCGTCATCGGCCATGATCGAACCCTTGTAGGCCATGAAATGCTTGAAGCTGTTGACGCCGCACTCGTTGACCAGTGTGCCCATGTCGTTGTGCACCGACTCGTCCCACCAGGTCACGGCGACATGGAAGGAATAATCCGCGCAGGATTTCTCCGCCCAGCCGCGCCACGTCTTGTACGCGTCGAGCAGGCGCTCGCGCGGATTCGGAATCACGAAATCGATGATCATGGTGGTGCCGCCGGCCAGCGCTGCCGCGGTGCCGGTGAAAAAATCGTCGGTCGCGACGGTGCCCATGAACGGTAGTTGCATGTGCGTGTGCGGATCGATGCCACCGGGCATGACATAGCAGCCCTTGGCTTCGACCACGTCGGCATTGGGGGGCGCGGCGAGATTCTTGCCGACGGCACGGATGCTGCCGCCTTCGCAGAGGATGTCGGCCTCGCTGGTCTGGTCCGCATTGACCACCGTGCCGCCGCGAATCAAAAGTGCCATGGTTTCGCCTCCGTAGTACGCTTGCGACGTGCCGATTGTCGTCGCTCAATCGCAGGTCGTCGCACCCGCCATCACGTTGTTGGGATGGGTGGTCCAATCCGCATGACCCTGCTCGATCGCGCGACCGGTGCGCGGATCGTTGCCGCCTTGCATGGGCGCCATGGTCAGGCAGTTTTCGATCGGGCACACCTCGACGCACAGGTTGCAGCCGACGCATTCGTCGTCCTGCACTTCGAAATGACGGTCGCCATTCTTGCTTGCCGTGATCGCCTGGTGCGACGTGTCTTCGCAGGCGATGTAGCAGCGACCGCACTTGATGCACAAATCCTGGTCGATGTGCGCCTTGGTGACGTAGTTGAGATTCAGGAATTTCCAGTCCACGAGTTTCGGCAGTGCGCGCCCGACGAAGTCGTCGAGCCTGGCGTAGCCCTTGGACTCCATCCACTGCGCGAGGCCTTCGATCATGTCCTCGACGATCTTGAATCCGTAGACCATCGCTGCCGTGCACACCTGCACGTTTTGCGCACCCAGCGCCATGAACTCGGCCGCGTCGCGCCAACGCGTGATGCCGCCGATCGCCGACACCGGCAAGCCGCGCGTGTCGGCAAAGCGGCCAATCTCGCCGACCATGTGCAAGGCGATCGGACGCACCGCCTCGCCGCAATAGCCGCCGTGGCTGCCCTTGCCGTCGATGGTCGGCTCGGGCGCCATCGCATCGAGATTGACCGACATGATCGAGTTGATCGTGTTGATCAACGACACCGCGTCGGCGCCGCCGCGTTTGGCCGCGAGCGCTGCCGGCAAAATGTTGGTGACGTTGGGCGTGAGCTTGACGATCACCGGGAGTTTTGTCGCGGCCTTGGCCATGCGCGTGACTTTCTCGATGAGATCGGGTTGCTGGCCCATCGCCGAGCCCATGCCGCGTTCGCTCATGCCGTGCGGGCAACCCAGGTTGATTTCGATGCCGTCGGCGCCGGTTGCCTCGATTTGCGCGAGGCGCTTGCGCCACACCTGCTCATCGAGCGGAAACATCACCGACACGACGATCGCACGGTCCGGCCAATCCGCCTTCACGCGGGCGATCTCTTCGATGTTGGTGTCGAACGCGCGATCGGAAATCAGCTCGATGTTGTTGAAACCCATCACGCGCCGGTCGCCGCTCCACCATGCACCGTAACGTGGGCCGTTGACGTTGACGATTGGCGGATCGTCGCCAAGCGTCTTCCACACCACGCCGCCCCAGCCGGCCTTGAACGCGCGCACGACGTTGTATTCCTTGTCGGTCGGCGGCGCGGATGCCAGCCAGAACGGATTCGGCGAGCGGATGCCGGCGATGCTGCAAGTCAAATCAACCATGGCACACTCCAAAAACGCTGTTTCGTACGACAACCATCACGCGCGCAAAAACCGGTCGATATCAATTGCAGCGAGTTTGCCATCCTGCACCGCCGAGACCGTCAAGTCCTTGCCGATGGCAACGCAGTCGCCACCCGCCCACACGCCCGCGAGTGAGGTGCGGCGGTTTTCGTCCACACGCAACTTGCCGGCGCTGGCGTCAAGGATGCCGAGTGCGTCCTTGTCCAGCGCATCCGGCACCAGAGTCTGGCCGATGGCCTTGAACACCATGTCGGCGGCGAGCACTTGCGTCGCGCCTGTCGCCACGAGTTTGCCGGCGATGAGTTCAGTGCGCTCGATTTCGATCCCGACCGCCTCGCCATTGCTCAAGACCAAGCGCCGTGGCTGCGACCAGAAACGCACGTTGACACCGTGCGACTGCGCCAGTTCGCGCTCGTACTCGGACGCGCCCATTTGCCCGGAACCGCGCCGGTACAACAACGTGACTTCTTCGGCGCCGAGTTTGCGTGCCTGTACGGCGATGTCGATGGCAGTCATGCCGCCGCCGATGACGACGACGCGACGACCGACCGGCAAGCTGGACAGGTCGCTCGCTTGGCGCAGGTCTTCGATGTAACGCACCGCGTCGAACACGCCGGGGACGTTTTCACCGTCGAGCCCCAGCGCATTGACCGCACCAAGACCGATGCCGAGAAACACCGCATCGAAATCGTGGCGCAATTGCGCAAGCGCAATGTCCACGCCGACGCGCTGACCGGTGCGCGCGCTGATGCCACCGATCGACAGCAGCCAGTCGATCTCGCGCTGCGCGATGTTGTCCTTGACCTTGTACGCAGCAATGCCGTGCTCGTTGAGGCCGCCGAGTTTCGCCCGCGCCTCGAACACGATGACGTCGTGACCGAGCATCGCGAGCCGATGTGCACAAGACAATCCGGCCGGACCACCACCCACGATGGCGACGCGCTTGCCGCTGGTCGGCGCGCGTGCAAACAGCGGTTTGACGCTCGCGAGCAGTGCGTCGGTGGCGTGGCGTTGCAACAGGCCGATCGCAACGGGTTTGTCCTCGGCGGTGTTGCGCACGCAGGCGCCTTCGCACAAATCCTCGACCGGGCAAACACGCGCGCACATCGAACCGAATATGTTTTCTTCGAGTATGTTTCGCGCTGAGCCAACGAGGTTGCCGCTGCGGATCTTGTAGATGAAACTCGGAATGTCGATACCGGTCGGGCACGCCTGCGTGCACGGCGCGTCGTAGCAAAAATAGCAACGATCGGACTCGACCGCCGCCTGATGCGCATTCAGCGGCGGCTTGAGGTCGGCGAAATTATCCGCGTACTGTTTTGCTGGTAGCCGTTTGCCGGCTACGTCTCGTGGTGCGCTCATGAATGCCCTCCCCGGCAGTCGCGGTTACGTTCAGGGGCGCACAAGGTCGCCATAGGCATCCGGGCGGCGGTCGCGGTAAAACTGCCACAGGTCGCGGATCTGCGTAATCTCTTCCAGATCGATGTCGTGGATCAGCAACTCGTCGTTGTCGCGGCTGGCCTTGGCGACGATCTGGCCTTTCGGATTGGCGAAGTAGCTCTGGCCGTAGAACTTGCCGATGCCCCAGGGCTTTTCCTCGCCGACGCGGTTGATCGCGCCGACGAAATAGCCGTTCGCCGCCGCGTGCGCAGGCTGCTCCAGTTGCCACAGATACTCGGACAGCCCGGCGACCGTGGCCGATGGATTGAACACGATTTCGGCGCCGTTCAAGCCCAGTGCGCGCGCGCCTTCGGGGAAGTGACGGTCGTAGCAGATGTATACGCCAACCTTGCCGACCGCGGTGTCGAACACCGGGTAGCCGAGGTTGCCGGGGCGGAAGAAGAACTTTTCCCAGAAGCCTTTGACTTGCGGGATATGCGTCTTGCGGTATTTGCCGAGGTATTTTCCGTCGGCGTCGATGACCGCCGCGGTGTTGTAGTACACGCCACGCATTTCCTGCTCGTACAGCGGCACGACCAAGACCATGTTGTGCTTCTTGGCGTATTCCTGCATCAGGCGCGTGGTCGGGCCATCGGGCACGGCTTCGGTGATCGAGTACCACTTGCTGTCCTGACTCGGACAAAAATACGGGCCGTAAAACAGCTCCTGCATGCACAACACCTGCACGCCCTTGGCGCCGGCTTCGTCGATCAGCTTCAGATGCGCTTCGATCATCTTGTCGCGGATGGCGATCGGCGTCATGTCCTGCGCGCCTTCGGGTTGCGCCATCTGAATCAGGCCGGCGCGTACGAGTTGGGTCATTGAGCTGTTCTCCGCTTGGTTGATTTGATTCTAGCGCAGCATCGCTGCGCTTACTTCATGGTTGGCATCGAGAAATGATTTTCCCCAACGATCCCCTTCGGCCAGCGCGCCATGGCCGTTTTCACCTGCGTGTAGAAACGCACGCCTTCGCCGCCGTAAACATTGAGTACACCGAAGCGCGAACGCTTCCAGCCGCCAAAACTGTGGAACGCCATCGGCACCGGGATCGGCACGTTGATGCCGACCATGCCGACGTGGATGCGCTTGGCGAACTCGCGTCCGGCCTCGCCGCTCTGGGTGAAGATCGAGGTGCCATTGGCGAAATCGTGCGCGTTGATCAGATCGACCGCCTCGTCGAAGTTTTGCGCGCGCACAACCGACAGCACCGGGCCGAAGATTTCTTCGCGGTAAATGCGCATCGCCGGTTTGACGCGATCGAACAAGGTGGCACCGAAGAAAAATCCGGATTCGTGTCCAGGCACTTTCAGCTTGCGACCATCCACCACCAGTTCCGCGCCTTCGTCCACGCCTATCTGCACGTAGTCGGACACGCGCTTGCGATGCACGTCGGTGACCAGCGGGCCCATTTCCGGATTGGCCTCGCGATCAAGACCATTGCCGACGCGCAAAGTGGCGATGCGCTCGCGCAAGCGCTTGACCAGGGTGTCGGCGGTTGCTTCGCCCACCGGCACGGCAACGGATATCGCCATGCAGCGCTCGCCGGCCGAGCCGTAGGCTGCGCCGATCAGCGATTCGACGGCCTGATCCATGTCGGCATCGGGCATCACGATGAGATGGTTCTTCGCACCGCCCAGCGCCTGCACGCGCTTGCCGTTTTTCGAGGCGCGCGCATAGATCGCCTCGGCAATCGGCGTGGAACCGACGAAGCTCACCGCATCCACGCGCGGATCGTCGAGCAAGGTATCGACCGCTTCCTTGTCGCCGTTGACGACGTTGAGCACGCCGTCGGGCAACCCGGCTTCTTTCATCCACTGCGCCAACAGCAACGGCGCCGACGGATCTTTTTCCGACGGTTTCAAGACAAACGTGTTGCCGCAGGCGATGGCAATCGGAAACATCCACAGCGGCACCATCGCCGGAAAATTGAATGGCGTGATGCCGGCGCACACGCCAACCGGTTGCAGCATCGACCACGAATCGATGCCCGAGCCCACGTCCAGCGAATGCTCGCCCTTGAGCAGATGCGGAATGCCGCAGGCGAACTCAACCACTTCCATGCCGCGGATGCATTCGCCGCGCGCGTCGGACAGCACCTTGCCGTGCTCGCTGGTCAACACGCGCGCCAGCTCGTCGGCGTTTTTTTCCAGCAGATCGCGAAAGCGAAACATCACGCGCGCGCGTTGCACCGGCGGCACCGCTGCCCAGCCCGGCTGCGCAGCGGCTGCGGCGGCGATGGCCTCGCCAACCCGCTCGCGACTGGCCATGGCCACCGCGCCGGTTTGTTTGCCGCTGGCCGGGTCGTACACCGGCAAGCTGCGCGCGCCGGCGTCCTCGACGATGCGACCATTGATGAAATGATGGATTGTGGCTGCGCTCGCGGCGGCCGAAACGGTTTTTGCAGCAGCGTTCATGGACTTTACTCGACGGAAGGGATGACGTCGGCGAGGATGTTGCACAGCGTGTCGATCTCGCTTTTTTCGCTGATGAACGGCGGGCCGAGCTGCACGTTGTCGCCGCTGTAGCGCAGGTACAGGCCGCGTTTCCAGCATTCCATGGAAATTTGCCACGGTCGCTGGCCGGGCTTGCCGTCCGGATTGCCGACATCGATCGCCGCGGCCATGCCCAGATTGCGGATGTCGGTGATGTGGCGCAGACCTTTGAGGTTATGCACCTGCTGTTCGAAGTACGGTGCCAGTTCCGCGGCGCGCTCGGCCATTTTTTCGCCCACGAAAATATCCATCGCCGCGATGCCGGCGGCGCAGGCGAGCGGATGCGCGCTGTAGGTGTAGCCGTGCAGGAACTCGACGCTCCAAGGCGGCAGATTCTGCTGCATGAAGGCGTCGTAGACCTTGTCGCTGGCGGCCACCGCGCCCATCGTCGCGGCACCGTTGGTCAGGCCCTTGGCCAGCATCATGATATCCGGCTGCACACCAAAAAGATTCGCGCCGAAGGGCGCGCCAAGGCGGCCGAAGCCGGTCAGCACTTCGTCGAAAATCAGCAGCACATTGTGCTTGTCGCAGATTTCCTTCAAGCGCTTGAGATAACCCTTCGGCGGCAACACCACGCCGCCCGAGCCGCTCATCGGCTCGACCAGCACCGCCGCCACGTTCGAGGCGTCGTGTAGCGCAATGATCTGTTCGAGCTGGTCGGCCAGCGCAATGCCACCGTGTTCCGGCACACCACGCGAAAACGCATTCTCGGGTAGCAAGGTGTGCGGCAAGTGATCCACGTCCACCAGCGGTCCAAACGTCTTGCGATTGCCGCCGATGCCGCCGATGCTGGTGCCCAGGCCATTCACGCCGTGGTAGGCCTTCATGCGCCCGATTAGCGCGAGCTTTTGCGGTTGCCCTTTGGCGCGCCAATACGCCCGCGCCATTTTCAGCGCGGTATCGGCGGAGCCTGATCCTGATGTGGTGAAAAACACGTGGTTCAGATCGCCGGGTAGAACCGCGGCGACCTTCTGCGCGAGTTCGAACGCCATCGGATGGCCGAACTGGAACGACGGCGCGAAATCGAGGTCCTTGGCGGCGCGCGCGATCGCCTCGGCAATCGTCTTCCGGCCATGGCCGAAACTCGAACACCACAATCCGGACAGACTGTCGTAAATCTTGCGGCCATCGGCCGAGAAGTAATACGCGCCCTCGGCGCCAGTGATCAGGCGCGGGTTCTGCTGAAAGTCGCGGTTGCCGGTGAACGGCATCCAGAACGATGCCAGCGCCTGCGGCGACAATCCCGCGGTGGGATCTGCGCTTGCCTGCTGTAGTTGTGCAATCTGTGCGGCCATGGGCGTACTCCAGTGATCGATGAAAGCGACAACGAGCATACGCTTGCGCTAAAGTTGGATAAATACCGCACTAATCACGCTGAGTTTCATAATCATGAAACAAATACCGTTGCCTGTGGGTCAACTGTCCGATACCGACCTGCGCCTGCTGCGCCTGTTCCAGACTGTGGCGCGTTGCGGCGGCCTGACCGCGGCGGAATCCGAACTGAACATCGGCCGCTCGACCATCAGCCGGCACCTGAAAGACCTGGAAACGCGCCTCGGCGCGACGTTATGCCATCGCGGACGCTCGGGCTTTGCCCTGACCGACGAAGGCTCGCGCGTGTACGACGCTGCCGAGCGATTGCTCGCCGCGGTCGGTCATTTCCACACCGAAGTCGAGGAAATCAACGATCGCCTGCGCGGGCGCCTGCGCCTGGCCTTGTTCGACAAGACCGCCACCAACCCGAACTCGCGCATCGCCGCCGCGCTCGGCGATTTCGCCCGACGCGCACCAGCGGTGGAACTGGAACTGCACGTCGCCCCAACCCACGAGATCGAAGCCGGTGTCATCGATGGCGCCTGGCAGCTCGGCATCATCCCGACTTATCGACCATCGCCGGCGCTCGATTATCTGCCGCTGTTCGACGAACAGATGTACCTGTACTGTGGCCGCGAGCATCCGCTGTTCGCGCGCCGCGACGCGCCCGGCGGCGAGCGCGCGATCTGGTCGCAGCGCTACGCCGGCTTGAGTTTCCACTCGCCGAACATGGATACCGGCAACCGTTTCGAATTCACCCGCGCAGCACAGGCCTCGGATCAGGAAGCCATCGCCACGCTGGTGCTGTCCGGCCAGTTCATCGGATTCCTGCCCGATCACTATGCCGCGGCGTTCGAGGCGCAAGGCCTGATGCGCGCGCTGTACCCGAAGCGCTTTGCGTACACCTGCCAGTTCGCCGCGATCTATCGCCGTTCGCCACCACCATCGCGATTGCTCGAAATTGCGCTGGCCAGCCTGCGCAGCGCCCACGCGCGAACGCGCAAGACTTCCGTGCGCCACGTGCGCTGAGGCCACGAGCGCACACCACTTCACCAGCGCTTTCCGGCAAAATGGCGGAATCCCGTTCCGGTGTCGCGCATGAACCTGCAAGCCAGTTACGAACAGATTCCGCTCAAGGATTACGCCGAGCGCGCATATCTCGATTATTCGATGTACGTGGTACTCGACCGCGCCTTGCCCTTCATCGGCGATGGATTGAAACCGGTGCAACGCCGCATCGTGTATTCGATGAGTGAACTCGGCCTCGACGCCGGGGCCAAGCCGAAGAAGTCCGCGCGCACGGTCGGCGATGTCATCGGCAAGTTCCATCCGCACGGCGACAGCGCCTGCTACGAGGCAATGGTGCTGATGGCACAGTCGTTCTCGTACCGCTATCCGCTGATCGACGGTCAGGGCAACTTCGGCTCGCCGGACGATCCCAAATCCTTCGCGGCGATGCGCTACACCGAATCGAAACTCACGCCGATCGCGCATCTGCTTCTGGATGAGCTCGATCAAGGCACCACCGAGTGGACGCCAAATTTCGACGGCACGCTGAAGGAACCTTCGTGGTTGCCGGCGCGCGTGCCGCACGTGTTGCTCAATGGTTCGACCGGCATTGCGGTCGGCATGGCCACCGATATTCCGCCGCACAACCTGCGCGAAGTCGTGAGTGCGTGCATCCACTTGCTGGATGAACCCGAGGCCAGCATCGCCGAGCTGTGCCGGCATGTGAAGGGCCCGGATTTCCCGACTGCCGCCGAAATCATCACGCCCAAGGCCGAGCTCAAGGCGATGTATGCCACCGGCAATGGCTCGGTGCGGTGTCGCGCCATCCACAAGATCGAAAACGGCAACGTCGTCATCACCGCGCTGCCGTATCAAGTGTCGCCGTCGAAGATTCTCGCGCAGATAGCCGAGCAGATGCGCGCGAAAAAGCTGCCGATGCTCGAAGACCTGCGCGACGAATCCGATCACGAGAATCCGGTGCGGCTGGTGCTGATCCCGCGCAGCAATCGTGTGGATCTGGACGAGATGATGCAGCACCTGAACGCTACCACGGACATGGAGCGCAGCTATCGCGTCAATCTGAATCTGATCGGGCTGGACGGCAAGCCGCAGGTCAAGACGCTCAAGCAGATTCTCGTCGAGTGGCTCACGTTCCGCAGCAACACGGTGACGCGGCGCCTCAAGCATCGGCTGGAAAAAGTCGAGCGGCGCTTGCACCTGCTCGAAGGCTTGCGCATCGCGTTTTTGAATCTGGATGAAGTCATTCGCATCGTGCGCAGCGAAGAAGAGCCGAAGCCGGTGCTCATTGCACGCTTCAAGTTGAGTGAGGAACAGGCCGACTACATTCTGGAAACGCGCCTGCGCCAACTCGCGCGCCTGGAGGAAATGAAACTCAACGCCGAGCGCGACGCACTGGAAGAAGAACGCGCGCGTATTGCGGTGACGTTGAAATCGCCGGCGAAACTGAAATTGCTGATCAAGGACGAACTCACCGCCGACGCAGAAAAATACGGCGACAAGCGCCGCTCGCCGATCATCGAGCGCGATGTGGCGCAAGCGCTCGACGAGTCCGCGCTCGTCGTCAGCGAACCGATTACCGTGGTGTTGTCGGAGAAAGGCTGGATCCGTGCCGCGAAAGGTCACGATGTGGATGCAGTTACGCTCGGCTACCGCGAGGGCGACGGCTATCGCGCCGCTGCGCAAGGCAAGACCACGCAGCAGGTTGCCTTCATCGATTCAAGCGGCAGAAGTTACTCGACCGCCGCGCACTCGCTGCCGTCCGCGCGTGGCAATGGCGAACCGCTTACCGGCCGCTTCACGCCTGCGCCGGGCGCGCATTTCGAGGCGGTGGCGATTGCCGATTCCGCGCACCGGCTCGTGCTCGCCAGCGATTACGGCTACGGCTTCGTCACGAAATTCGAGGCACTGCTCGCCAACAAGAAAGCCGGCAAGCAGCTCATCAACATGGATGACGACGCCCACGTCGTCGCGCCGGCATACGTGAACGATCCGGCGCGCGACCGCATCGTCGTCGCGACGAACGCTGGCCACCTGCTCATGTTCTCGGTCGCCGAGCTTCCCGAACTCGACAACGGCGGCAAGGGCAACAAGTTGATCGAGATTCCGAAAGCGAAACTGGCGACAGGCGAGCGCGTCGCCGGCATCGCCGTCGTGACCGAGGGACGCGGCGAAGTCACGCTATGGGCCGGGCAACGCAAGTTGATCCTGAAGTGGGCCGACCTGGTCGAATACAACGGCAATCGCGCCCAGCGCGGCGGGAATTTGCCGAGGGGATTTCAGCGCGTGGATCGGATCGAGACGACGGCCTGACCATGAAAAAACAACGCCGCATTCTTCGCCGCACCATCAGTACGCTGGTCATCCTTGTCGCCGCGCTGGTTTTCGCCGCATGGTTGCTCTTGCGCGGCAGCCTGCCGCAACTGGGCGGCGCGCAAACGCTCGCAGGCATTCAGGCGCAAGTGACGATCGAGCGCGACGCGCTTGGCGTCGTCACGATCAAGGCGCAAAGCCGCGACGACGCGATGTATGCGCTGGGTTTCGTGCACGCGCAGGAACGCTTCTTCGAGATGGACCTGATGCGGCGCATGGCTGCGGGCGAACTCGCTGAACTCGTCGGCAGCGCCGCCATCGACACGGACAAGCAGCATCGCCCGTTCCGCCTGCGCGAACGCACGCAAGGAGAACTTGAGACTCTGGCACCGGACGAGCACAAAACCTTGTCGGCCTATCGCGACGGCGTCAACGCCGGACTTGCCGCGCTGCGCTCGCGGCCCTGGGAATACTGGCCGCTCGGCGAAAAACCCGCGCTCTGGAGCGATGCCGACAGCATCCTCGCCATCGACGCGATGTTCTTCGACCTCAACGGCGCCGACAACGCGCGTGAAACCGCGTTCATGCAGATCAAGTCTGCGCTCGGCGAAAACGTGTACAAATTCCTGTCCGCGACCGGCGGACCGTGGGATGCGCCGTTGACCGGACCGCCGATGAACTATCCCGCACTACCGAACGCCGCCGACATCGACCTGCGCAAGCTCGATCCGAAACTTCTGCACATTCCGCCGGAGCACGCCGAGAAGAAAACGACCCCCGGCAGCAACGGCTTCGCGGTCAATGGCGCGCTGACATCCACGCACGCTGCGCTCATCGCCGACGACATGCACCTGCCGCTGCGCGTGCCCAACATCTGGTTTCGTGCGCGCATCGAGTATCCGAATCCGCGTCGCGCTGGCCAGATGGTCGATCTGATCGGTGCCACCCTGCCCGGCCTGCCCGCGCTGGTCGCCGGCAGCAACCGCCGCGTCGCCTGGGGTTTCACCAACAGCTACGGCGACTGGATGGATTGGGTGCGCGTGGATCTCGATCCAAATGACGCCACGCGCTACAAGACTGCCGCCGGCTGGAAGTCCATTGCGCAAAGTACACAAATCGTCAAAGTCCACAATGCTGCTGACGTGAAACTCGACGTGCGCGACACCCAATGGGGCCCGATTCTGGGCAAGGACAGCGACGGCACGCCGCTGGCGCTGGCGTGGACGGCAATCGAGCCAGGCGGCGTGAACATGCAATTCGCGCGCATGGACACCGCCGAAACCGTGGACGAAGCGGTCGACATTGCGAACGCTTCCGGCATGCCGGCGCAAAACTTTATTGTCGGCGATCGCTCCGGCAACATCGCCTGGACCATCGCCGGGAAAATCCCGAAGCGCGAGGGCGCCTGCGATCCTCTGTTGCCCTGCGACTGGAGCACACCCAGCACCGGCTGGAACGGCTGGCTGGTGCCCGCCGATTATCCACGCCTGTCGAATCCACCGTGGCAGCGCATCTGGACCGCGAATGCGCGTATGCTCGACTGGGAAAGCCCCGATTACGCCAAACTCGGCGATGGCGGCTACGACTTTGGCGCGCGTGCGCGCCAGATCCGCGACGATTTGAAGGCGAAAGATCAGTTCACGCCTGACGACATGCTCGCGATCCAGCTCGATGACCGCGCCTTGCTCATGAAGAACTGGCACGAACTGCTCGGCAAGGTACTGGCGAAGGCCGGAGATTCCGCGCCGTTCGCGGACATGAAAAAGTATACGGATGACTGGAACGAGCGCGCCGATCCGGCTTCCGTCGGCTATCGCCTCGCCCACGATTTCCGCATCGAAGTCATCGACACCGTGCTCGACGGCTTCGCCGCGGCTGTGCGCGTGAAGTATCCGGACTTCAGATTGCCAAAATTTGGCCAGGCCGAAACGCTGGTCGATGACATCCTGTTGCATCGTCCGGAAAATCTGCTGCCGCCCGGCTATACGAATTGGGACGACTTGCTGCAAAAATGCGCCGCGCGCGTTGGTGACAAACTCACTGCCATGCCCGGTGGCATTGCGCAACGCCGCTGGGGTGAAGTCACCAAGACGCACATCCGCCATCCGCTCAGCGTTGCGCTACCCGGCATGGGCTGGCTGCTCGACATGCCCAGTCGCGAATTGCCCGGCGACATCAACATGCCGCGTGTGCAGGCGTCGAACTTCGGCGCGTCCGAACGCTTCGCAGTGGAACCAGGCCACGAGGAATACGGTTATTTCCACATGCCCGGCGGCCAGAGCGACAACCCGCTGTCGCCGTTCTACGGCGCCGGCGACGCAGCGTGGGCGCAAGGCAAGGCGAAGCCGTTTTTGCCGGGCGAAACGAAGTACACGCTTGAGTTGCGGCCGCTGCGGTGAATTCAGTCAAGCAGCAGTTCAATAATCCGCAGATACAAATCCGGCAGTCGCTCCAGCTCGTCCAACACGATGTGCTCGTCGATCTTGTGGATCGACGCATTCACCGGTCCGACCTCGACGACTTCGGCGCCAAGCGGCGCGATGAAGCGCGCGTCCGAGGTGCCGCCGCCAGTATCCGCGCGCGGCGCGATCCCGCAAATATCTTTTATCGCATTTTCAACTACCATGCGCAGCGCTCCGGCCTCGGTCAGGAACGGCTCACCCGACAAGTCCCAATGCACCTCGAAGTCCAGGCCGTGCTGGCGCAAAATCGCCTCGGTGCGCTCGCGCAGGCTTTGCGCCGTACTCGCGGTGCAGAAGCGAAAATTGAATTTCGCTTCCAGTGCGCCGGGTACGACATTCAGCGCGCCGGTGCCTGAATGGATGTTGGAAATCTGGAACGAAGTCGGGGGAAACTCGGCATTGCCCTCGTCCCAGCGCGTGACGCTGAGTTCGGCCAGCGCCGGCGCGGCGAGATGGATCGGATTGCGCACCTTGTCCGGATACGCGACATGACCTTGCACGCCATTCACGATCAGGCTCCCGGACAGCGAACCGCGCCGACCCACGCGCACGATGTCGCCGAGTTTTTCGGCTGACGACGGCTCGCCAACCACGCAAAAATCGATGCGCTGGCCGCGGCGGCGGAATTCGTCGGCCACGCGCCGGACGCCATCCTTGTTGAGCGGGCCTTCCTCATCGCTGGTCAACAGCACGCCAATCGTGCCGCGATGGCTCGGATGCGCCGCGACGAATCGTTCGGCCGCAATCACCATCGCCGCCACACCGGATTTCATGTCCGCCGCGCCGCGACCGTACAGTTTCCCATCGCGTATCGAAGGCTCGAAGGGCGGGCTCGCCCACTCGCCTTCCGGCCCGGTCGGCACCACGTCGGTGTGACCGAGGAACACGAACACCGGATCGCCGCTGCCGTGCGTCGCCCACAGGTTCGACACGTCGCCATAGCGCAAATGTTCGATCGTGAATCCGGCGCGTTGCAGGCGCTCGCCGATCAGTGTTTGACAACCGGCATCGTCCGGCGTCAGCGAACGGCACCCGATCAACTCGCACGTCAGATCGAGTACTTCACTCACGACGCGAACAGCCGCTTGTAAAGATTGTCGGTGAAGCCCAAGTGCACGCTAGCGTCATCGAGCAGCGTCACCGGACGCCGTACCAACGCCGGATATTCACGGATCAACAGCAGCCATTCGGCATCCGAACCCGGCGATTTGCGCGCGGGCAGGAGATTGCGCCAGGTCGTGCCGCTGCGATTGACCAGTGCTTCCCAACCGCCGACGGCTTTCGCCCATTGCCTGAGCGTTGTCGGTTCGATACGTTGCTCGCGGTAATCGACAAAGACATGCGCGATCTTCTTGCGCTCGAGCCACTTGCGTGCTTTCTTGCACGTTTCGCATTTTTCCAGGCCGTACAAGGTAATCGACATGGCAGCGATCAATCCCGCAGCAATTCGTTGAGCGAAGTCTTGCTCCGCGTCTTCTCGTCGACGCGCTTGACGATGACCGCCGCATAGAGACTGTGCGACGCATCCGCCGCCGGCAGGGAACCGGCAACGACGACGCTGCCGGCCGGCACGCGGCCGAAATGAACCTGCTGCGTGGCGCGATCGTAGATGCGCGTGGACTGACCGAGGAACACGCCCATGCCGATCACGCTGCCGCGCTCGACGATCACGCCCTCGACCACCTCCGAGCGCGCGCCGATGAAGCAGTCGTCCTCGATGATGGTCGGACTCGCCTGCAAGGGCTCGAGCACGCCGCCGATGCCGACGCCGCCGGACAGATGCACGCGCGCGCCGATCTGCGCGCAGGAACCGACCGTAGCCCAGGTATCGACCATGGTGCCCGCACCGACATGCGCGCCGATGTTGACGAAGCTTGGCATCAGCACGACGTCGCGCGCGACATGCGCGCCGCGCCTCACGATCGCGCCGGGCACCACACGGGCGCCGAGCTCACGGAAACGCGCCGCGTCATAGCCAGCGAACCGTAGTGGCACCTTGTCAAAATACGGCGCCGGATCGGCGCTCATGACTGCATTTGGATGAATACGAAACGAGAGCAACACCGCTTTTTTCAGCCACTCGTTGACGCGCCAACCACCGGATCCGTCCGGCTCGGCGACGCGCATGGCACCGGACTCCAGCGCGTCCAGCGCGGCATCGACGGCAGCACGAACCGGCGCATCGGTGCTATCCGGCGAAAGCGCGGCGCGATCTTGCCACGCCGATTCGATGATGTGACGCAGGTCAGGCATGCCGCACCTTGTCGATGGAAGTGTCCAGGGCATTCGCAAGCGCGGCGCGCAAGGACTCGCGCGCGGCATCGCCGAGTATTGCGTCATGCTCGCCGCCGATCAAGAAAAAATCCTCGACGCGTTCGCCGAACGTGGCGATGCGCGCATCGTGGACGCGAATACCGTGTGCGCGGAAAACGCGCGCGATGGTCGCGAGCAAGCCGGGGCGATCGGCGCAAACGATGGCGAGCTGGGTATGGCCGCGCACCGGCTGCGCGCCGAATTCGATGCGCGGCGCAATCGCAAACAAACGCTGCACACGGCTCGGCGCGCGCGCCGTCGCTTCGGCGCGATACGGGGTCTGCGCCAATGCCTCGACCAGTGCATTGCGCAATCGCATCGCCTGCGCGTCGTCACGCAAGGCGCGGCCTTCGCCATCGAGCACGACGAAGCTGTCCAGGCTCATGCCGCGGCGTGAGGTGACGACACGCGCATCAAGCACGGACAGGCGCAGGCGGTCGAACACGGCGGTGATCGCTGCGAACAGGCCGTCGCGATCGGCGGCATGCACGAACACCTCGGTGCCGCCGCGCGGCCCGGTCGCCTCGACCAGCACATGCGGACCATCAGCAGAGGAGTTCGCGATACCGCGCGTCTGCCAGGCGATCTGCGCGGGCGAAAAGCGCAGGAAACTCTCGTCGGGAAAATCCGTCCAGACTCGCTCGATGACCGCCGCATCCATTCCGTCGTCGCGTAACAATTCCAACGCCGCGCGCCGGCATTCAGCTCCGCGTTCGTCCGCGTGCGGCGCCTGTTCGGGACCTGCGCGCAACGCATAGCGCGTGCTTACGTACAGGTCGGAAAGCAGCTTGTCCTTCCACGAATTCCACAGCTTCGCGCTGGTGCCGGCAATGTCGGCGCAGGTGAGCAGGTACAGGTAATCCAGACGCTCCCAGTCGGCGACTTCGGCGGCGAAGCGGTGCACGACGTCCGGATCGGTGATGTCCTGGCGCTGCGCGGTCACACTCATCAGCAGATGTCGGCGCACCAGCCAGGCGACGAGTTCGATATCCGCGGGCGGCAATTTCAAGCGTTCGCAGAATCCACGCGACTCGGTCTCGCCGAGTTCGGAATGATCGCCGCCGCGGCCCTTGGCAATGTCGTGAAAAAGCGCAGCGAGCAGCAGCAATTCCGGCTTCGGCAGGCGCATCCACAGCTCATGTGCCTGCACGAATTCGCGGCTCGCATCGGCGCTGGCGAAGCGTTCGATATTGCGCAGCACGCGAATCGTGTGCTCGTCCACGGTGTAGACGTGGAACAGGTCGTACTGCATGCGTCCGACGATGCGTCCAAAAGCTGGCAGATACTGCGCGAGCACGCCAAACCGGTTCATCCGCGCCAGCGCTTCGACGGCGGGCGCGCCGCGTCGCAGCAGGCGCAGGAAAGCGGCGTTCACATCGTCGTCATCGCCAAGTCGATCACCGGATTGAGTCAGCTTTGCTTCGATGCGCCGCACCAGATTCGTGCGCAACGCGAGGATCTGCGCGTGCTCGGTCCAGATGCGAAACAGGTCGATCAGTGCAGCGGGCCGGCGCTCGAACAGATCCGGCGTGTCGCTGTCCAGACGCGCGTTGACAGCAACGAAATCCAGGCTCACGCGCTGCGGCAGCGCCGGCGGCTCCAATGCTTCTTCGCAGGCATCGATGATACGCGTGCTCAGGCGCTCGATCGTCATCGCGGCGCGGTAATAGCCTTGCATGAACTGTTCGACGGCGAGGTTCTCGCGGTGCTCGTCGGCGAAACCGAGTTGCGCAGCCAGCGTGCGCTGGTAGTCGAACAGCAGGCGCTCCTCGGCGCGACCAGCCACGAGGTGCAGGGTGAAACGGATGCGCGCAAGCAGGTGCCGCGCGGCATCCAGCGCGGATGCCTCGGCCGGCGCCAACATGCCGCATTTTCCCAATGTGGACAAACTCGTCGCGGCGAACAGGCGCCGGCCCAGCCACAGGATCGTCTGCGCCGCGCGCAGGCCGCCCGGGCCGTCCTTGAGGTTGGGTTCCAGGTTATAGGCCGTGTCGTTGAAGCGCGCGTGGCGCGCATCGCGGTCGGCGCGACGCGCCGCGAGATAGCGCGGCTTCGACCAGACCTCGTCGTCATCGAGCAAGGCCACGAGCGCCGCGTCGAGTTCAGCGCTTCCTGCGATCCGGCGTGCATCGAACAGGCTGGTGTAGACGCTTGCGTCCGCGGCAGCGTGTACGCGGCATTCGGCCTGCGTGCGCACGGCATGTCCGGGTTTCAGGCCAATGTCCCACAGGCAGGCGAAAAAAGCTTCGAGCGCGCGCGACAGCGGGCCCGTTGGCGGCTGATCGCACAGCACCAGCAAATCGACGTCGGAATGCGGGAACAATTCGGCGCGCCCGAAACCGCCGACCGCAAGCAGCGCCGTCGCATCGGCATCGCCGATGCACGCCATCCACGCGTGCGCAACGATGCGCTCGACCGCCTCGGCGCGTGCATGCGTGAGTTCATCCACGTTCGCGCCATCACGAAATGCCTCGGCGAGTTGCCGATCGTTGTCGTCGAGCAATTGCCGCAACGCCATGCGCGCCTCGCGCGACACGCCGCTGCGCGGAATCGCAGCAGGGAGGCGCGGCGGTTTGATTTCGAACGCGGCAGCGGCTGCGTTCATCGGAAAAATCAGGCCGCCTTGGGCCACGGCGTCAGGATTTCAAAACCATCATCCGTGACTGCGACGGTGTGTTCCCACTGCGCCGACAAGGAATGATCGCGTGTCACCACGGTCCAGCCATCCGGCAACAGGCGCGTGCCGGGTTTTCCCGCATTGATCATCGGCTCGACGGTGAAGACCATGCCCTTTTCCAGACGCATGCCCTGCCCGCGCTGGCCGTAATGCAGCACCTGCGGATCTTCGTGGTAGATGCGGCCGATGCCGTGGCCGCAGTATTCGCGCACCACGGAAAATCGATGACTCTCGGCGTGTTGCTGGACGGCATGGCCGATGTCGCCGAGCGTCGCGCCCGGACGCACCTGCTCGATGCCCTTCATCATCGCCTCGAACGTGACCTGGCACAGGCGCCTGGCCAGCACCGACGGCTCGCCGACGAAATACATGCGGCTGGTGTCGCCGTGCCAGCCATCCTTGATCACGGTGACGTCGATGTTGACGATGTCGCCGTCCTTGAGGATTTTTCCAGGGCTCGGGATGCCGTGGCAGATGACATTGTTGACCGAGGTGCAGACGGTCTTCGGAAAGCCCTTGTAGCCGACGTTCGCTGGCACTGCCTTCTGCACGTTGACGATGTGCTCGTAGGCGACGGCGTCGATTTCTTCGGTTGTCGCGCCGGCCTTGACGTGCGGCACGAGCAGTTCCAGCACCTCGGCGGCGAGGCGTCCGGCAATGCGCATCTGTTCGATTTCGGCGGGAGTTTTTATGGTGACGGGCATCCGCCTATTGTAGCGGAGCGATGCGTGACGCGCCGGGCTATTGCGTGCCGAACCCGGCTGCAACTAGGATGCGCATGCCTGTACATTCCCAGGGGGAAATCATGCGGTACTTTAAAGCCATGCTGGTCGCCGGCGCGCTCCTCGCCAACGGCAACGTCTGCGCCAATACCACGGTAGCCGAGTCATTCGGCGGCACCAGTGCGCCGAATTGGACGCTGTCCGGGACGGCGCAGCTTACCGCCCCGTCGCTCGATACCGCCGGCAACGGCTGGCTGCGCCTGACCGACGCCGCCAATGGCGGCACCGGCTACGCCTACTACACCCAGTCGATTCCCACGAACCAACCGATCAGCGTCGACTTCGACTTCGCGATGTCCTCCGGAAGCTCACCGCCGGCCGACGGCCTGACCTTCTTTCTCTACGACAGCACGGTGACGTTCTCCGGCGGCGCGGGCGGAGGCACATTCGGCTACATGTGCTGTCCCGGCCTGGCCGGCGGTGCATTGGCCGTCGGCATCAGCGCGGGCTATCCAAGTCAATTCGTGAACGGCGTCGCCAGCAGCATTGCGATTGCCGGCCCGCAGCCCAATTACGCGTTCATTGCCGGCAGCAGCGGGCTCAACCCGACTCCCTATGCAGGCGCACGGGGCCTTGCTCCATCGGATCCGAATTACCGCCACCTGCACATCCTGATGAATCCGACCGCCAACGCTGGAGAACTTTCGTTGACGGTCACGATGCAAGCGGGCACAACGACGAACACGATTCTCAACGGCGTCGTCGTAAGTGGCCTGCCCGCCAATGTGAATTTCGGCTTGTCGGCAGCAACCGGGGGTGCGGTCGCCACCATGGAAGCGCGCAATTTCAGCCTGCAGTCGGGAATCGCGCCAATCATCCCGACGCCGGGACTCTCCACCCTCGGCCGCCTGTTGCTGTTGGCCGGCTTGCTGGCACTGGCAATCGGAGCGTTCATCTCGCGTCGTCGCAGCGCCTGCTGATAAAGTGATCTCCGTGCAAACCCGGCCTATGGGCCGGGCTTTGCTTTGCAACGACCTGAAAACCCTGTAGAATTCGTGACCGCTCCCATCCCGGGAGCAAATCCGCACACGTCTCGATACCTTTGTCGGGGTGCTTCGGACAGGCGCTACGCCGCCTGGACACGAAGTCGCCAAAGTTGGGGACGTGGAGGTTCTAACCCCGGACTCGCCGCTCGTCACAGCGGTGGTGTCCCTTTTTGGAGTACATCCCATGACTCAAGTCACCATGCGCCAGATGCTGGAAGCCGGCGTGCATTTCGGCCATCAGACCCGCTACTGGAACCCGCGCATGGCGCCGTACATTTTCGGCGCGCGCGGCAGGATCCACATCATCAACCTGGAAAAGACCCTGCCCCTGTTCACCGACGCGACCAATTTCGTGTCGGGTCTGGCGCAAAAGCGCGGCACCGTCCTGTTCGTCGGCACCAAGCGCTCGGCGCGCGACGCGATCAAGGATGAAGCCGTGCGTTGCGGCATGCCCTACGTCAGCCAGCGCTGGCTCGGCGGCATGCTGACCAACTTCCGCACCGTCAAGCAGTCGGTTTCGCGCCTGAAGGAAATCGAGGCGATGGCCACCGACGGCAGCTTCGACAAGCTGGTCAAGCACGAAGTGATGGGTCTGCTGCGCGAGAAGGAAAAGCTGGAAAAGTCCCTCGGCGGCATCAAGAACATGAACGCCCTGCCGGACGCGCTGTTCGTCATCGACATCGGTCATGAGGACATCGCCGTGAAGGAAGCCAAGAAGCTCGGCATTCCGGTCGTGGCCGTGGTCGACACCAACTACGATCCGTCGCTGGTCGATTACGCGATCCCCGGCAACGACGACGCGATCCGCGCCGTGCAATTGTACACGCGCGCGATCGCCGACTCCGTGCTCGAGGGCAAGGCCGCCGCACCGATCACCGCCGCCACGGCCAAGGACGAGTTCGTCGAACTCGATGCCGAGGGCAACCCGATCGCCAAGCCCGCCGCACGCGAGCGCGACGACCGCCGCAACAAGCCGGCGCCGCGCAAGCCGGTCGCGAAGAAGGCTGCTCCGCGCAGACCCGCGCCGAAGAAGGAGGCTGGCGATGAGGCCGGCCTGGCCCGCGCCGAAGCCGAAGTTGCCGAGAACGAAGCGACCGACAAGGACGCGGCAGTCTGATCCGGCTACGTCGCATCACTGCCGTCATGCGCATGCCGCATGATGGCACGATCATTTGAAATCCACTCGACGCGCCCGCATATCGGCGCGTCACAACGCACGAGGTTCACCATGGAAATCACCGCAAGCATGGTCAAGGAGCTGCGCGAGCGCTCCGGCGCCGGCATGATGGAGTGCAAGAAGGCGCTCACCGAAAACAACGGCGACATCGACGCTTCCATCGAGTGGCTGCGCAAGCAGGGCCTGGCCAAGGCCGACAAGAAAGCCAGCCGCGTCGCCGCGGAAGGTCGCATCGCGCTCGCGCAAGACGGTGGCAAGGCCGTGCTGGTCGAGATCAACTCGGAAACCGATTTCGTCGCCAAGGACGAGAACTTCCTCAAGTTCGCCGACGAAGTGGCGAAGACCGCGCTCGCCAGCGGCGCTGCCGATGTCGAGGCGCTCAAGGCGGCCAAGACGTCTTACGGCCCGACGGTCGAGGAAGCGCGCGCGTGGCTCGTTGCCAAGGTCGGCGAGAATGTGCAGGTGCGTCGCATGGTACGCATAGACAGCGCGAACAATGTCGCGGCCTACCTGCACGGCGGCCGCATCGGCGTGCTGGTGGAAACGAAAGGCGGCAATGCCGAGTTCGCGCGCGGCGTAGCCATGCATGTGGCGGCGATGAATCCGCCGTACAACAAGGCCGGCGACGTTCCCGCCGCCTTCATCGAGAAGGAAAAGGAAATCGAGCTCGCCAAGATGAGCGACAAGGACAAGGCCAAGCCGGCAAACATCCTCGAGAAGATCATCGGCGGCAAGATCGCCAAGATCGTCAACGAGAACACGTTGTACGGCCAGCCCTATGTGCTCAACACCGAACAGACCGTCGAAGCCGCAGCCAAGGCCGCCGGCGCCGACGTGATCGGCTTCCAGCGCCTGGTCGTCGGCGAAGGCATCGAGAAAGTGCAGGAAGACTACGTCGCCGAGGTGAAGAAGGCGATGGGCGGCTGAACGTAATTTTTGCGATCATCCCTGTTCGCAAGATCAAAAAGCGGTCATCCATGACCGCACTTCCAATAAAAAAGCCGCGAGCGATCGCGGCTTTTTTGTTGCTCACGCCGCCGCGTTGCGCAACGCGGCGATGCGCTCTTCGATCGGCGGGTGGCTCATGAACAACCGCGCCACGCTGCTGTCGCCGGAGATGCCGAACGCCGCCACGGCCTTGGGCAAACCGGATTCGTGGCTGCCCGACAGCGTCTGCAGCGCCGAGATCATGCCGGCACGGCTGCCGAGCCTTGCCCCGCCCGCATCGGCGCGGAATTCGCGCCAGCGCGAGAACCACATCACCACAATGGTGGCCAGGAATCCGAGCACGGTCTGCAGGATCATCACGATCAGGAAATACGCCCAGCCGCCACCACGGTTGTTGTCGCGGCCGCCACCGAGCGCGCTTTCGATCAGGGTGCCGAGGATGCGCGCAAGGAACATGACAAATGTGTTCAGCACGCCCTGGATCAGGGTCAGCGTGACCATGTCGCCGTTGGCAACGTGCGTGATTTCGTGGCCGAGCACGGCGGAAATCTGCTCGCGATTCATGGATTGCAAGAGTCCAGTACTTACCGCCACCAATGCATGATTGCGGCTCATGCCGGTGGCGAACGCGTTCATGTCCGGCGATTCGTACAACGCCACTTCCGGCATGCCGATGCCGGCATTGTCGGCGTGCTGCCTGACCGTATTCAGCAGCCATATTTCGTTGGCGCCTTTTGGATCGACAATGACCTGCGCGTGCGTCGTCCACTTGGCGATGGTCTTGGACATCGCCAGCGAGATGAACGCGCCGCCCATGCCGAACACCGCGCACATGACGAGCAAGCCTTGCAGGTTGATGCCGGACTGACCGTAAGCCCAGCGGTCGATGCCGAAGATCGAGCACACGATGCCGAGCACCAGCATGATCGCAAGGTTGGTGCCGAGAAACAGCAGGATACGCAACATGGGATTCCTCAAGGTTGGCGGAACGGGGAATAACTTTGGGTAAACTGCATGAAATTCAAGCAGTATCGAGTATGACTTACCGCGGTCGCTTCGCGCCCTCCCCCACCGGACAACTGCATTTTGGTTCACTGGTTGCCGCACTCGGAAGCTGGCTGCGGGCGCGTTCGCAAAACGGCGCCTGGATCGTGCGTATGGAAGACCTCGATCCGCCACGCGAGGTTCCCGGCGCAGCCGCGGACATCCTCGCAACACTCGCCGCGTTCGGCATGGAATCGGACGAACCGGTCATGTTGCAGAGTCGCCGCGAGAATGCGTATGCGACTGCATTCGCGCGTCTGGATGCAGCCGGACACGTTTTCCCGTGCTGGTGCAGCAGGGTCGATCTGGAACCGTTCGGTGGCATCCATCGCACCTGCTTCGCGCCGCCTGACCCCGCGCGCGCACCCGCGTGGCGGCTGCGCGACGACGCCGGTGATTTCGTCATCCGCCGCGTCGAAGGCTGGTACGCCTACCATCTCGCCGTGGTCGTGGACGACGCCGAACAAGGCATCACCGAAGTCGTGCGTGGCGCCGACTTGCTCGATTCCACACCGCGTCAGATTCGCTTGCAGCAATTATTGGGACTGCCGACTCCTGCCTATCTGCACCTGCCGCTGGCGCTGGATCCTGAGGGTCGCAAATTGTCCAAGCAGGATCGCGCGCGTCCGGTCGATCGTGCTGATCCCGCTCCGGCGCTACGCGCGGCACTGCGCTTCCTCGGCCAACACGTCGTGGGCGCGAACGATGTCGCCACGCTGTTGTCGAATGCCGTCACCGGGTTCGATCTTGCTGCGCTGCAAACGGTGACGAAAACCGGCGCGTGTACAATCGGTCCGGATTCCGCATAAGCAAAGGAGAGGGAAATGACAGCACGCATTGCACTCGTCACCGGCGGCACCGGCGGCATCGGCAGCGCCATCGTCAAACGCCTGGCCAGCCTCGGCCACAAGGTCGCGACCAACTATCGCGACGAAACCAAGGCGAAGGCATGGCAGGCCAACATGAAATCGCATGGCGTGGATGCCGCGATCGTACCGGGCGACGTGTCCACGCCAGAGGCTGCGGAAAAACTCGTGCGCGGCGTCGAGCAGCAGCTCGGGCCGATCGACATCCTCGTCAACAACGCCGGCATCACGCGCGACACCACGTTCCACAAGATGAGCGCGTTGCAGTGGCAGGAAGTGATCAACACGAACCTGAATTCCTGCTTCAACGTCACGCGTCCGGTCATCGACGGCATGCGCAACCGCAAATGGGGCCGCATCATCCAGATCAGCTCGATCAATGGCCAGAAGGGCCAGTACGGTCAGGCCAACTACGCCGCGTCCAAGGCCGGCATGCACGGATTCACGATTTCGCTGGCACAGGAAAACGCCAAGTTCGGCATCACCGTGAATACCGTTTCGCCCGGTTATGTCGCCACGGAAATGGTGATGGCCGTGCCCGAGGACGTGCGCAACAAGATCGCAGCGCAGATCCCGGTCGGGCGCCTTGGCGAACCGGACGAAATCGCCTATGCGGTGGCGTTTTTCGTCAATGACGAAGCGCGCTGGATCACGGGCGCGAACCTGGCCATCAACGGTGGCCAATATATGGGCTGGTAGATTTTCGCTGCGCTAGCGCAATGCCTTGAATGGCATTGCGCGCAGCGAAAATGTGGTGAGCCATGGATGGCGAACGGCAACGCACCAGGGAAGGTTCGCAAAGACGCGCCTCAAAATTGCTGCGCAGCAAAAACCCTACCGCGCCGCCGCAAATTCTGCTAACTTTGCCGCATGGCACAAGTCCGCGTCATCAAGAAATATCCGAATCGCCGTCTGTACGACACCGAGATTTCGAGCTACATCACGCTCGAGGAAGTCCGGCAACTCGTCATCGATGGCGAGGAATTCGAGGTACGCGACGCCAAGACCGGCGACGACCTGACCCGCTCCGTACTCCTGCAGATCATCGCCGAGCACGAAGAAACCGGCCAGCCGATGTTTACGACGCAACTGTTGTCGCAAATCATCCGCTTCTACGGCGACTCCATGCAGGGCTTCATGGGTTCGTATCTGGAAAAAAGCCTGCAAATCTTCCTCGACCAGCAAGGCAAGTTCCGCAGCCAGCTCAACAACATCCTGGGTCAGACGCCGTGGTCGATGCTCAATGACATGACCGAGCGCAACCTGGATCTGTGGAAATCCGTGCAGGAAGGTTTTCTCAGCGCGGCCAGCAAGGGCCAGATCAATCCGGCGCCGGGCAAGTCCGGCAAAACCTGATTCTCGCGGCGTTTGACAGCGTCGCCATCGCCGCCTACCATCGCGCGCTTGCTGCGCCGCACAATGTCTTGCGGTGCGCCAATCAAACAGGCGAGGAATCCCCATGAGCAAGCGCGTCGCGCTGGTGACCGGCGGCATCGGCGGTCTTGGAACGGAAATCTGCAAATACCTGGCGCGTTCGGGCCGTCGCGTGATTGCGGCCGATCTGGCCAGCCGCGCCGAACGCGTGGCGGAATTCGGCAAGGAAGTTGCCGAGTTCGGGGATCAGATCCGCTTCGAGCCGATCAATGTCGGCGATTTCGACGGCTGTGCACAGGCGATCAAGGCGATCGAGGGCAAATACGGCACGATCGACATCCTCGTCAATGCCGCCGGCATCACCCGCGACACCACGCTGCGCAAGATGAACGCGCAGCAGTGGAACGATGTCATCGACATCAACCTCGGCGGCGTGTTCAACACCTGCCGCGCCGTGGTCGAGGGCATGAGCGAGCGTGGCTTCGGCCGCATCGTCAACATCTCGTCGGTGAACGGCCAGACCGGCCAATTCGGCCAGACCAATTATTCCGCCGCCAAGGCCGGCATGCACGGTTTCACCATGGCGCTGGCGCGTGAAGTCGCGCGCAAGGGTGTCACCGTCAACAGCGTCTCGCCGGGCTACTGCCGCACCGCGATGGTCGCAGCGATCGCGGAAAACGTACGCAGCCAGATCATCGCCAACATTCCGGTCGGACGACTGGGCGAACCGAGCGAGATCGCGCGCGTGGTCGATTTCCTGTGCGCTGAAGAATCAGGCTTCATCACCGGCGCGAACATTCCGGTGAATGGCGGCTACTTCATGGATTTCTGAGCACGTGGCTCAGTAATCGTAGCCGTCGATGAAAATGAAATCGGCGGGCGTCATGTGATTGCCGTTGCTGTCGCAGTCGTAGGTCAGCGCAATGGTCGGCCCGGTGTAGACGACCTCGAAATCGGTGACGGCAATCCCGTACAAGAGGTGGCTACCGCTTTGCGAGTTCGGATTCATGCCGAACTCCGACCATTTGTGTGTCGTGTACCAATCCCACTCGGCCGTGAGCGGCACGCTGCCGCCGTCCGCAAGTACCATGCCGTACTTTTGCAGCGTGCGCAGAATCACCCGCGCCGCTACATCCGCCGCAGCGCCAACATCGGCATGATTGCCGGCGGTGAAACCGGCGACGTTGAACGTCGATTTCAGCCGCAGGCGCGAACCGTACGGAACGGCATTCGCGTTGGTATCTCCGGGGCTTCCTGCATGACTCGCGGGATGCACGAACGCGCCCTTCATCATCCGAGCGTTCGGCAAGATGAATCTGATCGCGTGGCCAAGATCGCCATTCGGTATCTGCTCGGCAGCGTACATTTCGTCGGCGTTGAACAACAGCGGTGCGACCGGGAATCCAGCGGCATCCGTGCTCGTGCACTGATCGCCGCGCCCCTGCGGCGGATAGACGCGAGTCAAGTCCCAGGTCAAGGCGCACATGGCCTGGACGTTACCACCGACGACGTTGGTGTTGCCGGACTCGAACAGGGTGTTGCCCTGCACGATCAGCATGTGGCAGTCATTGCTGCCGTTGGCGCAGGTGTAACTGGGCGTCGGATCTGGCGGGTAATTGGCCGGCCCGGTGCCCTCTATCCCACCGCCAAGCGGCAAGGGAATCGGCAATGGAGTTGGACCATACGAAGGATTGGTATGGAAATCGCCGCAATCGGGATAGTAGTAGTTGTTCGCACCGCCAAACGGGGTAACCGGCGTGGTCGCGATACCGTTGTCGGCGTGCAGCACGTAGAACGAAAAGTCGATCTGGAAATTCGTCGCGCCCGTGCCCCATCCCCCCAATGACGACAGATGGGCGATCATGTTGTCCGAATTCGGATGCTTCAGCGATGGCGCACTGACATCGCGGTTCCACACCGCACTCGCGGGGAAACGTGGCAACGGATCGGCATGGGCGACCGTGAAGGCAAATCCAAGAATCGTGGCGACAAGAGAACGGCGCATGATTTGCTCCCGCGGAATTACGCGAGCGAAAACTATCCTACTCCTGCCCCAGGCGCTGTGCGTCCGCTCACGAATTCCTACCACATCAAGTCCGCGGGCACATCGTCTTCGGCCGGTGCATCCGGATCGCATAGCAGGACAAGTGCATCGGACTGTATTGACTGCGCCTGCAAGGCAGTATCGCGTGTCACCAGCAGATAACGCCCGGCCAGCTGCACCACGGCCAGTTCGCCGCGATTGAGCGCCGCGAGTTGATCCTTGGTGACATAGATGCGCCGGATCTTGTTGCCGTGCGGGAAATGCCGCGCTACATCGGCATCGGTTGCATTGAGCGATTTGCCCGCAAGCAGGTTCGCCAGTTTCTGCTTGCGTTCCTTCCTCTCGCGCGCTACGCGCTCGGCTTCGCGTTGCGCCTGCTCGCGCTCGTTGCGTTCGACGTTCGCGCGCTGCGCGTACGCGCGCGCGAGATCGACGTCCTGCGTGGCCGGTTTCGGCTTGGCAGCGTGTGGTGGCTTCTTCGCTGCAGGCTTCGGCGACTCTTTCGGCTTCGCGGCGAAGCCGGCCTTGAGCAATTGATCGCGCAATGATTCGGACATGTAGATTTATTTGGAAAGTGCGGCCACGGATGATCGCACGCTCTTGTTGAAAAGTGCGTCCAAGGATGGACGCTGTTTGATCTTCGCATTCATGGATGAATGCACTAGTAATGCGGTGGAGGAGGTTCGTCCTGCGCGTCGTGCGTGAGCGCCGCATTGACACGCCCCAACTCGCCGCGGAATTGCGAGATCTCGCGCTGCAAGTCCTGCAATATCCGATCCTGCGCCGCCACGGTCGCATCCAGCGACTGCACAGTCTGATCGAGAAACGCGATGCGCGTTTCCAGTTCGGTCAGGCGTTGTTCGAGCGTCGCTGTCATGTCCTAACGCCAACTTGGATCCGACGCCTTGACCGATTCATGGTGCGATCGCGCGCCGTACGCTGCGGCCGCGGCCGATGCCGTAATACGCCAAACCGGCGGATTCCACTGCCGCGGGCTCGTAGATATTGCGGCCATCGAAAACGACGGGCGCGCCGAGGTTTGCCTTGATGCGCGAGAAATCCGGGCTCCAGAACGCCTTCCACTCGGTGATCACGACAAGTGCTTCGGCTCCATCCAGCGCGGCGTACATTTCATCGCATAGCACGAGATCGGCGCGGTCTCCATAAAGGCGTTGCGCTTCCTCGCGCGCCTCCGGATCATGGGCGCGCACCTTCGCGCCGGCGGCCCACAATTGCTCCAGCAGGCGCCGGCTCGGAGCTTCGCGCATGTCGTCGGTGTTCGGTTTGAACGCAAGGCCCCAAAGCGCTATGGTCTTGCCCGCGAGCTTGCCGGCGAAATGCCGGCTCACCAGTTCGAAGAGTTTTTCCTTCTGGTTGCGATTGACGGTTTCCACCGCATCCAGCACGCGCGCTTCGTAGCCATGGCTGCGCGCGATGCGCTCCAGCGCCTGCACGTCTTTCGGAAAACACGAGCCGCCGTAACCGGCGCCGGGATAGATGAACGAATAGCCGATGCGCGGATCCGAGCCGATGCCGTGGCGCACCAGTTCGATGTCCGCGCCGACGCGCTCGGCGATGTTTGCCATCTCGTTCATGAAACTGATCTTGGTCGCCAGCATCGCGTTCGCGGCATATTTGGTCAGCTCGGCCGAACGTGTGTCCATCAGCACGATGCGCTCGTGGTTGCGGTTGAACGGCGCGTACAGGGCCTTCAACTGCTCGATCGCACGTGCGCTGGACGAACCAATCACGATGCGATCCGGGCGCATGCAGTCCTTGACCGCGTCGCCCTCTTTCAGGAATTCGGGATTGGAAACGACGTCGAACGCGTGCTTCGCGCTGCGCGCTGCGAGTTCGGCGGCAATGGTCTCGCGCACGCGATCTGCGGTGCCGACCGGCACCGTGGATTTGTTCACGACCACGCGGTAGCCATCGATATGCGCGCCGATCGTGCGCGCCACCGCCAGTACATGCCGCAGGTCGGCGCTGCCGTCCTCGTCCGGCGGCGTACCGACGGCGATGAACAGCATCTGGCCGTGGGCAATGCCCTGCGCTGCATCCGTGGTGAATTTCAGGCGTCCGGCGACGCGGTTGGATTCGACCAACTCCGCCAAACCGGGCTCGTAGATCGGCAACTTGCCGCGTTCAAGGTCGGCAATCTTGCCCGCGTCCACGTCCATGCAGACAACGTCATTGCCGACCTCGGCGAGGCAGGTTCCGGTGACCAGACCGACGTAGCCGGTGCCGAACAGGGTTATCCGCATCGAAAATACCGCGTACTTGGAAGAATGCGCATTGTATCAAGCCGCAGAAACGAAAAAGGCGCGGTTGCCCGCGCCTTTTCGCTACCCGTGCAGGCCTGCCTCAGTCTTTCTTCGGCTCGGCCGGAACGGCCGGCTTGGCCGCCTCGGCCTTGTCGATGCTGATCAAGGTAACGTCGAAGATCAACGTCGCGTCCGGACCGATCTGCGGCGGGCCGTGTTCGCCATAAGCGAGCTTGGCTGGAATGAAGAACTTGTATTCCGAACCCACCGGCATCAGCTGCAGGCCTTCGGTCCAGCCCGGGATCACGTTCGCGAGCGGGAACTTGGCCGGCTGGCCGCGCTTGATCGAGCTGTCGAACTCGGTGCCGTCGATCTTGGTGCCGACATAGTTCACGGTCACGCTGTCGGTCTTGACCGGCTTGGCGCCGGTGCCCTGCTTGACCACTTCGTACTGCAGGCCGGAAGCGGTGACTTTCACGCCCTTCTTGGCCTTGTTCTTGGCGAGGAAATCGTCCCCTTCCTTCTGGTTCTTTTCGGCTTCGGCCTTCATCTTGGCCTGCTGCTCGCCACGCAGCTTTTCCATGAAGTCCTGGCGCACGGCCAGCGCTTCGGGTTCGGTCAGCGTGGTCTTCTCGCCCTTGAGCGTGGCTTCCAGCGCCTTGATCACGACATTGATGTCGATGTCATCCTTGATCGAGCTCAGGCCGCGGCCCACGTCCATGCCGACCATGTAGCTGTATTCGGCTTTCTTGTCGCCCTTG
>QWHH01000008.1 GCA_021404785.1 Lysobacterales bacterium PRO7 | reverse complement strand
CGCCGCGTCGATCTGGTCGTACGCCTTGAACTCGCCGCCAAAACGCTCCGCACCGACCTTCGTCAGCGCCGCCGTCAGCGTCGTCTTGCCGTGATCCACATGACCGATCGTGCCTACGTTCACGTGCGGCTTGGTGCGTTCGAACTTTCCCTTTGCCATGGCGTAAGACCTCTAAAAGATTGAAAATCCAAGTTTTAAAAGTGCAGCCAAGGAAGGCTGCTTCTTGATTCACGCGTTCACGGATGAACGCATCTTTTTTTGAAACGTGCGGCCACGGATGGCCGCTTTGTGATTCACGCGTTCACGGATGAACGCATCTTTTTTTGAAACGTGCGGCCACGGATGGCCGCTTTGTGATTCACGCGTTCATGGATGAACGCAAAATATGGTGCTCACGATTGGAATCGAACCAACGACCTCCTCCTTACCAAGGAGGTGCTCTACCGACTGAGCTACGTGAGCGGTGGAGCGGGAGACGGGAATCGAACCCGCACTAGTAGCTTGGAAGGCTACAGTTCTACCATTGAACTACTCCCGCGCCGGGCTACTTCTCGTCTCTCGCTTTGTCTTTTTTGGTGGAGGGAGGTGGATTCGAACCACCGAAGGCATGAGCCAGCAGATTTACAGTCTGCCCCCGTTGGCCGCTTGGGTATCCCTCCGGGAATCTTGTCTGCGTTACCTCTCGTTGACTGAAACTGCCGGCGACGCGAAAAAACGCCAGGCCGTTCTGCCTGACGTTTCATGCACTGGAATACTTCTTCGCGCGGAGCCGGTTATTGTCGTTTCAGCGGCAATTCTTGTCAAGACGGCATGGAAAATGCTAGGAAATGCGAGACGTGGCCTAGCCCGGGCTGGGCAAATGCGCCGCATCGCGGTAGCGGGCGATTTCCTGCTCGATGTTCTTGTCCAGTTCCATCAACTTCTGCGCATAGGCTGCCAGGGCCTTGTCATCCTCGCTGACCGGCTGCCATTTCGGCACCGGCGCAGGCTTGCCGGCGGCATCGACAGCCACCATCACGATCACGCAGTGGGTCGCCAGTACCCCGGCGCCAGTGGCAAGGTTGCGCGCCAGAACGTCCACGCTGAAATGCATGCTGGTGTTGCCGGTATAGATGAGCTGGCAATGCACGGTCACCATGTCGCCAATGCAGATCGGATGCACGAAGCGGATGCCGCCCACCGCCACGGTAACGCAGTTCATGCCGGTCCAACCCACGGCGCAGGCATAACCGGCCTGATCGATCCACTTCATCACGAATCCGCCGTGCACCTTGCCGGAGAAATTCACGTCCGTCGGCTGGGCGAGGAAGCTGAGCTTCACATCACGATCTTGACCGGGCATGGCGAACTCCGTGCAGGCGAAAGCCGGAAACTATCAAACATTGAAGCGGAAGTGCAGCACATCGCCTTCCTTGACGATGTACTCCTTGCCTTCCAGGCGCAAACGACCTGCATCCTTGGCGCCGTTTTCGCCCCTGTACTTGATGAAGTCATCATAGGCCACGGTTTCGGCACGGATGAACCCACGCTCGAAATCGGTATGGATCACGCCCGCCGCCTGCGGCGCAGTGGCGCCACGCTTGACCGTCCATGCGCGCACTTCCTTTTCGCCGGCGGTGAAATAGGTTTGCAGGCCCAGCAGCTTGTACGCGGCACGGATCACGCGATTCAGGCCGGGTTCGTCCAGGCCCATGTCCTTGAGAAACGCATCGCGGTCGGCGTCATCCAGCTGCGAGAGTTCTTCCTCGATCGCCGCGCACACCGGCACCACTTCCGCGCCTTCGGCTGCGGCACGCGCACGCACCTTGTCCAGATGCGGATTGTTCTGGAAGCCATCTTCCTTGACGTTGGCGATGTACATCAGCGGCTTGAGCGTGAGCAGGAACAGGTCACGCACCAGCGCCTTCTCGTCGTCGTCCAGACCCAGACTGCGCGCGGATTTGCCCTGGTTCAGCCCTGCGGCGAGCTTTTGCAGCACCGGCCTTTTCGCGAGTGCTTCCTTGTCGTTGGCCTTGGCCGCGCGTTCGGCCTTGTTCAACGCCTTGTCGACCGCTTCCAGGTCCGCCAGCGCAAGCTCCGTGTCGATGGTGTCGATATCCGATATGGGATCGATCTTGCCGGCGACGTGGATGATGTCGGGATGCTCGAAGCAGCGCACGACGTGGGCGATCGCGTCGACTTCGCGGATGTGCGCGAGGAACTTGTTGCCCAGGCCTTCGCCCTTGGAGGCGCCAGCGACGAGCCCGGCAATGTCGACGAATTCGACCGCGGTCGGCACGAGTTTCTGCGGCTTGACGATTTCCGCGAGCTGGTTCAGGCGCGGATCCGGCACCGGCACCACGCCGATGTTCGGATCGATCGTGCAGAACGGAAAATTCGCCGCGGCGATGCCTGCCTTGGTCAGCGCGTTGAAAAGTGTCGATTTGCCGACGTTCGGCAGGCCGACGATGCCGCATTTGATACCCATGAGTTTCCCTATTCCGGCGCTGTGTGCAGCCGTTTCATCGCTTCGTTGAAATCGCCCGCAACCGCGAGTGGCAATACGTCCAGCACTGCTCCAACCGCATCGAGAATCGCATCCTCGTCCGCCTTGCCGGGACGCCCAAGTACCCACGGGGTGACGCGATCCTTGTGCCCGGGATGACCGATACCGAGGCGCAGACGATGGAACTTGCCGTGTCCCAGGTGCGCAAAGATGTCGCGCAATCCATTTTGTCCGCCGTGGCCGCCATCAAACTTTAACCGTGCCGCGCCGGGCGGAAGATCCAGATCATCGTGCGCGACGAGCATTTCTTCCGGCTCGATCTTCCAGTAACGCAATGCCGACGCCACCGCGATGCCGCTCTTGTTCATGAATGTGTTCGGCTTGAGCAGCAGCAACGGTTGACCGGCGAGGACGATCTTCGCCGTCTCACCATGCAGTTTGGATTCCAGCCCGAAGCGCGCGCCTTCGCGCCGAGCGAGGGCATCAATGAACCAGAACCCGGCATTGTGCCGGGTTCGCAGATGTTCGGCACCGGGATTGCCCAGACCGACGAGTAGGCGAAGTGCAGCCATGAGCTTTGCTCATCATTCCGGCGCAAGCCGGAATCCAGTTTTGCTTTTGCAATCCATGCGCCGCAAAAAACTGGATCCCGTGTCATCGGCCATCCATGGCCTGCACGGGATAACGGCATCCTGCCCTTACTTCTTCTCGTCTTTCTTGGCCGCTGCCGGAGCCGCGCCAGCGGCGGGAGCCGCACCGGCAGCAGGCGTGGCGCCAGCGGCGGCAGCCGCTTCGCCTTCCGCGACGACCGGAGCCACCTCGACTTCCTGCTTCATTTCCTGCGCCGTCACCACGGCCGAATCGTGCTCCTTGCCCAGGCGCAGTTCCGGAATCTCCACGCCATTCGGCAGCTTGAGCGCCGACAGGTGGATGATGTCGCCGACCTTGAGTTCGGACAGGTCGACTTCGATGTACTCCGGCAGATCCTTCGGCAGGCAGGAGATTTCGACGTCGTTCAACGCATGTGAAATCAGGATGCCCGCCATCTTGCCGGCCGGCGATTTTTCCTGGTTGAGGAAGTGCAGCGGCACGCGGATGCGGATCGCCTTGTTTTCGTCGACGCGCTGGAAATCCAGGTGCAGCAACTGCGCGCGGAACGGGTGACGCTGCAAGTCGCGCAGCAGGACTTTCTGCGTCTTGCCGTCGAGCTTGAGGTCGAGAATCGCCGAGTAGAACCACTCGTGCTGCGACGCCAGCCACACGGTGTTGTGTTCGAGCTGGATGCTCGCCGGAGCGTCCGTACTGCCATACACAATCGCCGGTACCTTGCCCGTGGTACGCAGGCGGCGGCTCGCACCTTTGCCTTCGTCCTTGCGGGTTTCCGCCGGAATTTCGTGAATCGTTGCCATGATCATCTACCTTTTGTTGCAGTGATCCGCCTCGCGGCGGTGAGTGCACTCCCCCGCGACCAGAGGAGTGGTTGACAAGCGGGATCGGCCCCCGATCCCGCAAAAAAATAAAAACGATCAGTCGACGTACAAGGAACTCACAGACTCTCCGAACGCGATGCGCCGGATCGTCTCGCCGAGCAGCTCCGCCACGCTGAGCTGGCGGATCTTCGCGCAGGCGCGCGCCGCGTCCGCCAGCGCGATGGTGTCCGTCACGACCAGCTCGTCGAGCTGCGATCCGGTGATGTTCTGGATCGCCGCGCCGGACAAAACCGGATGCGTGCAGTACGCCACCACCTTGCGCGCACCGTTCTTCTTCAGCGCCGCCGCCGCCGCACACAAGGTGCCGGCGGTGTCGACGATGTCGTCGATCAGCACGCAGACGCGATCCTTCACGTCGCCGATGATGTTCATCACCGTGGCCTCGTTCGGACGTGGCCGGCGCTTGTCGATGATCGCCAGATCCGCGTCGTCCAGGCGCTTGGCCAGCGCCCTTGCGCGCGCCACGCCGCCGACGTCCGGACTGACCACGATCAGGTCGCTGCCACCGTGGCAGCGCCATATGTCGGCCAGCAAAACGGGCGACGAGTATACATTGTCCACCGGGATATCGAAAAATCCCTGGATCTGGTCGGCGTGCAGATCCACCGTCAACACCTGATCGGTGCCGACCGTGCCGATCATCGTCGCCGCCACCTTGGCCGTGATCGGCACGCGGCCCGAACGCGTGCGTCGATCCTGCCTTGCGTAGCCGAAGTACGGGATCACCGCGGTCACGCTGGCCGCCGAGGCGCGCTTGAGCGCATCCACCATCACCAGCAGTTCCATGAAATTGTCCGCGGTCGGCGCCGAAGTCGGCTGGATCACGAACACTTCCTGGCGCCGCACGTTTTCCTCGATCTCGACCTGCACCTCGCCGTCGGAAAAGCGGCTGACCAGCGCCTTGCCCAGCGGCACGTTCAATTCATGACAAACCGCTTGTGCCAGGTCGCGATTGGCGTTGCCGCTGAAAACCAGCAAGCGGCGCTCCTCGCGCTCGCGCGAGTAGTTGCCGGAGAATCCCGATGCATTGGCCGTGTTCACACCTTGCTCCCGATTGGCAACGCGCAAAAACAGCCAATTATTCTAGCATGGGAACCTGCAAGGAGGCGCCGGACCCGGCGACTATCGTTGGCGGAATCTGGCACGTGCCGGCACCGTGACGGGCGGGTCTGGCGTGATTTTCAAACCTTGGCAAACACCAGGCTCGCATTGGTGCCGCCGAAACCGAAGCTGTTGGACATCACCGTACGCAACTGCGCCGGGCGGCTCTTCTCCACGATCGGGAATCCATGCGCGTGTTCATCCAGCGCTTCGATATTCGCCGAGCCGGCGATGAAGCTGCGTTCGAGCATGAGCAGGCTGTAGATCGCCTCGTGCACGCTGGCCGCGCCAAGCGAATGGCCGGTCAGCGCCTTGGTCGACGACAAGGGCGGCATGTCGGCGCCAAAAGCCTCGCGAATCGCGTTCAATTCCACGATATCGCCGAGCGGAGTCGCCGTACCGTGGGTATTGAGGTAATCGATCGGCGCGTTGACTCCCGCCATCGCCATGCGCATGCAGCGCGCCGCGCCTTCACCCGATGGCGCGACCATGTCGTGGCCGTCGGAGGTGACGCCATAACCGACGAGTTCGGCATGAATACGCGCTCCGCGTGCCTTGGCGTGTTCGTAGTCCTCGAGCACGAGCATGCCGCCACCGCCGGCGATGACGAAACCGTCGCGACCGACATCATAGGGCCGCGATGCGGCATGCGGCGTCGAATTGTAAGCGGTCGACAGCGCGCCCATTGCGTCGAACTGTGAAGCCATGCCCCAATGCAGTTCCTCGCCGCCACCGGCGAAGACGATGTCCTGCGCTCCGTGGCGGATCAGGTCGGCGCCAGCACCGATGCAATGCGCCGAAGTCGCACACGCTGCGGCGATCGAATAACTCAAACCCAGGATACCGAATGCGGTCGCCAGCGTCGCCGACACCGTCGAGCACATCGTGCGCGGGACCATGAAAGGCCCGACCTTGCGCACGCCTTTGGCGCGCAACAGGTCACCGGTTTCGATCTGCCAGCGCGGCGAGCCACCGCCGGAACCGGCGATCACGCCGATGCGCGGATGGCGGATGTGTTCGAGTGCAAGGCCGGCGTCGGCGATCGCGTCGCGCATGGCCAGATAGGCGTACGCAGCCGCATCGCCCATGAAGCGCTTGAGCTTGCGGTCGATGAGCGCGTCCAGATCCAGGTCCGGCCATCCGGCCACTGCACTGCGCAGCCCGAGCGTGGCAAATTCCGGAACCGCACGGATTCCGCTCAAACCCTCGCGCAAGGCATGCGCGACCTGATCCAGACTTTGGCCGAGGCACGAGGCCAGACCCATGCCGGTGACGACGACGCGACGCATCAGAAACCCTCCGTCGACTGGAACAAGCCGACGCGCAAATCCTTGGCGGCATAGATCAGGCGATCGTCGACGAACATGTCGCCATCGGCAACGACCATCTTGAGGCGGCCACGGATCACGCGGCTGACGTCGATCTCGTAGCGCACCCGTTGCGCGCTTGGCAGGACCTGACCGGTGAATTTGACCTCGCCCACACCCAGCGCGCGACCGCGACCGGGCTCGCCCAACCACGGCAGGAAGAAGCCGGCGAGCTGCCACATTGCATCGAGTCCGAGACAGCCGGGCATTACCGGGTCACCTTCGAAATGGCAGCCGAAAAACCACAGATCAGGGCGGATATCGAGTTCGGCCTGCAGCAATCCCTTGCCGCGCGTTCCGCCATGTTCGTCGATGCGCGTGATGCGGTCGAACATCAACATCGGCGGCGATGGCAGGCGTGCATTGCCGGCTCCGAACAGTTCGCCGCGGGCGCAGGCGAGAAGTTGGGCCTTGTCGAGCGAAACCGGTCGTGACATCAGTCTGACAATCGCAAAGAACTCGGCCGCAGTCTACGCAAGCCGGCGCCGCAACGCCATGACCCGACTCAAAAGTCCTGGCGCGAGCCCGCGATCACGCCGGTCGTGCGCGAAGAGTGCCCGTGTGCCTACGGCTTGAGCGCGGCCAGAAACACCGCGATGTTGGCGATGTCGGTGTCGGTCAGACCTTGTGCCATCGGCGCCATGATGGCGTTGGGGCGAGTGCCGTCGCGGAAAGCCTTCATCTGGGCGACGAGGTATTCCTCTTTCTGGCCGGCGACATTCGGATAGATCGGCGCTATCGAAATGCCGTTGGCGCCGTGGCAGGCGACGCAGGTCGTCTCGTACTTCGCCTTGCCGGCGACTGGATCGGCCGCAAGCACCGATGTTGCGGCGAATGCCGCGGTGATCGCGATGCTGGCAACGACAGTGTTCTTGATCATGTGTTTGCTCCCGTACTTAAAACCGGTGCGGCGGGTGATCATCGGGCCGTGGCCGGCTGCGGCCGGTACAGGGCGGCCCACAAGGCAACGGTCGGCACCAGCGTGCCGATCCAGAATCCGCCCCAGAATGCAAGATTCGGCAGTGTGGCCAGTGGCAGCAGCGAAAGCAGGCCCAGCGCGATCGCCAGCACGATGTTGACGGTGCTGAACCACGGATGCGTATCGCTGCGCCGCGCCCACAGCGACATGACCAGGATGAACGCGGCGAATGCTGCCAGTGGCAGGTAGGGTTGCTCGATCCAGGTCGGATGCAGCACGGCCGCATATGCCAGCACCAGGCCGGTAATGGTGTTGATGAGATTCGGGATCATTGGTGCGACTCCTGTTCGTCATGCAGGCGTTCCAGGTACCGCCAGGTCAGCGGCGGTATCGCCGCATAGACGACGGCGCTGGCAAGGATCAACAATTTCCAGCCGGGATCAAGCGGCGTATGGATCGCAATCGTCAGCGCCAGTAGAAACGTCAACGCCCAGCAAATGCCGCCGGCACGGATCAGCGCCGGGCGCGACCAAAGACGGCCGGCGCTGTACAGGCTGCCGTAACCGCCGCCGGCGAGGACGAACAGGCCCAGCAAAGCGGCCGTCTCCAGTAGAGCAGATGCGGTCATGCCGGCTCCAGCTGGACGCGCGTTACCGGCACGCGCTTGGGCGTGGTCAGCAGGTCATACACGAGCACGACGTAGCCCGCCGCGAACACGAAGCCGAAGAACAGGCGCGCCCACATGCCGCTGACGAACCAGGCGTTTTCCGATGCGGAAGTGAACGCCATCAAGGTCGAGCCGCCGATGGCGCGGCCGTAGAACGCTTGCGCCATGCCGGCCAGCAACAAGCCCATCACCATGCCGACCATGCCGAAGTTGAGCAGGCCGAAGCCCCATTTCCAGGCGCGACCGGCCAGGACATCCACGCCGGATGTCTGCTGCTTGGCGACGTAGAGCACCGCGATGATGCCGCACACGTAAGCGCCATAGAACGCGAAGTGGCCGTGTGAGACCGTCCATTGCGTGCCGTGCGAAAACAGGTTGATCTGCGGCAGCGTCATCATGAAGCCCCAGATGCCGGCGCCGATGAAGTTGCCGAACGCCTCGGCGGTGATCCAGAAAAAGGCCGGCTGGTTGCTGGTCTTCATGCGATGCGTGCCGGCGTCGTAGATCGCATGGACCACCATGCCGAGCAGCGGCAACGGTTCCAGCGCAGAGAAGAATCCGCCGATGCCGAGCCAGTACTGCGGCGTGCCGATCCAGAAATAGTGGTGTCCAAGCCCCAGGATGCCCGCGCCAAGCACCAGCATCACCTCGATGTAAAGCCAGGTTTCGACGATGCGGCGCGAAGTGCCCATCACATCCATCAGCACCAGCGCCATCACGCAACCAATCAGCACTTCCCAGGTACTCTCCACCCACATGTGCACCAGCCACCACCACCAGTACAGGTCCACGGACATGTTGGTGACGGCCGGAAACGCGTCCAGGTACACGGCCAGCAGCGGGATCAGGTCCAGCACCAGCACCCACATAATGCCCGTCATCTTGCGCGCCTTGATGCAGGTCGCGATGACGTTGTAGGCGAATACCGCCATCACCACGACAATGCCGATCGCCGCCCAGCGCGGCGCCTCCACGTACTTGCGCCCCTGATTGATGAACCACATCGAGAATTCGTTGGCGCTGCCGTACTGCACGAACAGGAATACCACGGCAACGATCGCCACCGCCACGCAGAAAATCCAGAACATCAGCTCGGCGAGCCACATGCCCTCGACCTCGATGCCGAGTTCCTTCGGCAGGTACCAGTACACCGCGCCGAGGAACCCCATCAACAGCCAGATCACGAGCGTGTCGATGTGCAGGATCTTCGACATGTTGAAGTTGAAGACGTTGAACAGCATCGACGGGTACAGGTAGTACAGCGCCGACAGCAGGCCGAACACGATCATCACGCCGAACAAGGCAATGGCGGCGGTGTAATAGCGCAGCGATAGTTTCTGGGAACGGTACACGGCCGGGCTCCTACGGTTGTTTGCCGGACTGGCCGAAATTGGCCGGGAAGCCGTTGGTGTCGATGGCGGACAGCCACTTCAGGTAGGCCACCGTGGCGCGCGCTTCGTCTTCGGAAAGATTCAGATTCGGCATCGCCCGAGACCAGGTCGGATACTTGTCCGGGTGCATCAGGAACTCGACCATGGCGTCTTCACGCGTAGTCTTGCCGGTCATCGGCATCCATATCTGCGACCAGGCCGGATCGAGCCACGACTTGGTCAAATCGGGTCCGTAATAGGCGCCGTTGCCGAAGATCGTGTGGCAGTCCATGCAGGCGCGGCTCTGGATGACGAGTTTGCCGGTGCGCATCAAGGCAGTCGCCTCGGCTTCGGTAACGCTCTTGCCAAACAGCGGTTCAAGCCCGCCAATCACCGGCACGTCGGCGCGGCGCGACCAGTTGTACGCGTAGCCGATCTGGTGGTTGATGACGTCGTATTTCGGCACGTTGCGGCCGCCGACGCTGATGACGCTCATGCTGTCGACCGACAGGAAAGCCAGCACGACGATCATCACCAGCGTGGTGCTGATGGCACCGGCACGCCAGAAGGACGGATCCTGGATATCCACGCGCTTGCCCTCCGTCACGAGTGTCCGCAACTTCCACGCGCCGGCTGGCGCCGTGGCGATGGTGCCGAATCAGATTTCGCGGGGATCTTGAGCGCGCAAAAAAAACGCGGCATTGACCTGCGTCAAGAAACGGGACAAGTGGCGCGCAGGGCAAGACTCGCGCGCGCGGGCAGGAAAATGGCTGGGCCGGCAGGATTCGAACCTGCGGATGCCGGGATCAAAACCCGGTGCCTTACCGCTTGGCGACGGCCCAAACGTATTGCAGCGAAAGATTGGGCGTCCTGCCGCAACTTTCGCGAAAACGGCCGCGGCAAAGCCACGTCACGTTTTCCGCAGCGCAAGAGCCGCTGCGTTGTCACATCCTGCGTCAATTCATCCCTTGCGATGTTTTTCCAGTGCTTCGTGCAACGACGAGCGGTTTACGCCGCGCGCTGCCCAAGCGCGGAACTGCGGCGGACATTGGCGCACGATGTCTTCCGCGTCGCGCTGCGATTCCACCGCCACGAAACCGCAACCACCGCTGCCGGAGAGCCGCGCCTCACCGAAGTGACCAAGCCAATCCAGCGCCGCCGCGACCCGCGGAAAACGCCCACGCGCCACTGGCGCGAATGCGTTCGCCGTTTCCATGCCCGCGAGGAAGCGCGATATTGTCGTCGGCGGGGTGTCGCGAGTCAATTCCGGGGCCTGGAACAAGGCAGCGGTCGACACCGCGATTTGCGGATCGACGATCACGAAATGCCGCGGCGGCAAGTCGATGGCGGTGAGTTCGTCGCCCACGCCTTCGGCCCAGGCCGAGCGGCCGCGCACGAACACCGGCACGTCCGCGCCGAGTTTGCGGCCGATTTCAGCCAGTGCGTCCTCGGACAAATGTGTTTTCCACAACGCATTGAGCGCTACCAGAACCGTCGCCGCGTCGGAACTGCCACCGCCCAGCCCACCGCCAACGGGAATGCGTTTTTCGACACGGATATCGACACCGAATTTGCTGCCCGTCGCCATCTGCAATGCCAGCGCCGCGCGCACGGCCAGATCATCCGCGGGATCGACGCGATCCAATCCCGCAACGCGCGCGACAACGCCATCGTCGCGGATGCGCATATGCACGGTGTCACTCCAGTCGAGCAACTGGAACGCCGTTTGCAGCAGGTGATAGCCGTCCGCACGCCGGCCGACGATATGCAGAAACAGATTCAGCTTGGCCGGCGCGGGCCAGATCGTCCACGCGTCACTCATCGACATTCCAATTTTCGATCGCCATGCGCACGCGCGCGTCGGCGCGGCTGGCGAAAACCTTGCGCGGCAGCGGCGGATTGCGGTCGGCAAACCAGTCGCGGTATTCCACTTTCCAGCCGTCCTGTTCGATCACTGCGGGAAGATTCGCTTCGTCGTACTGCACGGTCGCGGTCGAACCCGGCGCGCGCATGCCGCGGATCCACGAACCCAAATCGTGCAGCGGCACATCCCAACCTAGACGATTGCTCAACAAATGCTGCGCATCTCCATCCGCATCGGGTTGCGGATCGACGCCTTCAAGCACCGCGTGGCCTGCGTCGCCGCTCAGCGTCCAGGTTTTGCCGGTGACAGGAGCGCGCACGCTGAAGTGGAATGCATCGCCGTTTTGCTGCCACGTCAAATCGCCGCTACCGCCATCGCGACCGTTGGATACGCCGATGTGTGCGGTGAGCGTCCAGTGCGCGAGTGGCGTCAGCTTCGCTTCGCGCGCCTGCTGCGCAGCCAGCGCCGCCGGCGTCTCGCGCACGCGCATGGGCACGCAGGCGGCGAGTGCGAGCAACACAAGTAAAACGGAAAGATGTTTCATTGGGTGCTGCAGCACTCGTCGATGATTGGCCGCGCGACAGTCAAACGCGCGGCCAAGTTATGCCTATCAATCAAGGCATCGGATAATTCGGGCATGTGAACGAACGCGGCTTCGTCGCCGTTCCATACGGATTGGAAATCGCTAGCGTGACGTTCACCGTCTGGCCGGTCGTGCACGTCCCGGAAACATCAACATCATTGCTGGATGCACCCGTGTTTGAATCGCCCAGGCTTCTGTAGACAGTCAGGAGCCGTTCTCTGCAAACCGCTTTTCGAACTCTACCGGTGACAGGTTGCCAATGGAACCGTGCCGCCGTTTCGGGTTGTAAAACATCTCGATGTAATCGAACACGTCGGCGCGTGCATCGGCATGCGTCGTGTAGATTTTGCGCTTGATCCGTTCGCGCTTGAGCAACTGGAAGAAGCTCTCCGCCACAGCGTTGTCGTGGCAGTTGCCGCGGCGGCTCATGCTGCACACAATGCCGTGCGCCTTCAGGAACGCCTGCCATTCCTCGCTGGTGAATTGGCTGCCTTGATCCGAATGCAACAGCAACCCCGGTTTCGGTTTGCGCCGCCACACCGCCGACAACAGCGCCTGCAGCACGACATCCGTGTGCTGCGTCGAGCGCATCGCCCATCCGACGATCTGGCGCGAAAACAGATCAAGCACGACGGCCAGAAACAGCCAGCCTTCGTAGGTACGGATATACGTGATGTCCGTCACCCAGGCGCGATTCGGCGCCGGCACCGTGAATGCTCGCGCCAGCACGTTTCCAGCCACCGTTCCTTCCGGTCCACTGCGAGGCCGCGGCCGTTTGCCATAACCCACCTGGGCACGCAGTCCCACGTTCTTCATCAGCCGCCGCACGCGATGACGGCTGCATCCTTCGCCGATCTCGCGCAGATCCGTGGCGATCTTGCGATGCCCGTACACGCCGCCGCTCTCCAGCCACTGATGCTTGATCAAACCCAACAGGCGCTGATCGGCTTGAGCACGCCGGCTCACCGGCGAGCGCAGCCAAGCGTAATACCCGCTGCGGTGCACCTTCAGTACCCGGCACATCGCCGCCAACCGGAACTCGCGTGTGTGATCGCGCATGAACACGTACTTTGCCCTTACCCCTTGGCAAAGTACGCGGCGGCCTTTTTTAGGATGTCACGCTCCTCCGTGACGCGCCGCAGCTCAGACTTCAGACGCCGAATCTCGACGTTCTGGTCCAACTCCGCTCGCTGCACCACCGCCGGCTTGTCGAAACGTCGTAGCCAGGCATACAGGCTATGTGTCGTGATGCCCAATCGGCCCGCAACATCCGCGACCCGATGGCCGCGTTCGCTCACTTGCCGTACCGCTTCGATCTTGAACTCATCCGTATACCGCTTGCCACTCATACACACCTCCGTCGATGCCATAGTGTATGGCTCCGAGATGTCTACGAAACTCTGGGCGATTCATACCTCCTGCGCCGATAGCTGATGTCAACGCGTCGGTAATACGCGCTCGCACTTCGCGTAACCTGGTAGATGACGCTCCTCAATGCGCCGCGCCTGAACTGCCGCATCGTATTCTTTCGAAAGACGTGTGATCGCAGCACTCTCGTCGATTCCGTAAAGCGCCTCGACTTGCGCCAAGGTACTTTTGTCATACTGAAACGGCATTTCCGAAGCGGCGAATGCGGCAGGGTTTACGCCCAACATTGCACCCCAGAGCAATGTCAGTACCGGTATTTCTTTGCGTTTCATTGCATTTCTCCAGTTGTGATTAACAGCACCCCCAGTTCACGAAAAACCAGCATCAATTTGTACTCGATTTTGGGATCAAGTGCAGCACTGCTGCACGAGAGTAACCAGTAGGGTACAAATCCAGACGATGAAGGCCACCCAGCAGGATTTTGTCGCCATCGGGTGAGAGACGTATCGTTGTCATCCAATCCCAATCATCATCGCCGATACCAAGCTCATTGACCAACGAACGCACCGAAACGATGCCAGTGGTTTGGGTCCAGATGAACGCTCTATTTACTGTGGCGGCAGGATAGCCAGCGATCGGCGGCTTTGTTACATACGAGCCGATAGCGAACGCGCCGTCTGCCGTTGCATCGGTCACTCCATAGCCGGGCGTGGACCATTCATCGGCAACCGAGCCTAAATAATTGAACGCACCATCGCCCATGAGGTACCAAGCTTCGCCCGAGTGCGCTTGGCTAGGATCATAGTTATACAGATGATTACCGAATATGATGCTGCAATCGGCATTGCAGACATTCGCAACAGCAAGTTCTTCACCAGCAGGATTATGCAGAATTGTGGGTTGCCCATTCGTCTGCCAACGGACAGCCACAGGGGTCGGCCATCCGGATGGCGTCGTAAAACGCAATGCCATTCCGATGACCGTGTTTCCGTCGTTCGAAATCGCAAGGGGATTTCCAATAGTATTGGGTTCAGGCATCGGCAAAATCTGTTGCATACCATCAACCGCCCGAATCCAGGCTTGATCCGTTTCGCCTTTGTTGTGTCCATATCCGGCAGCGAATTGAAAATTTCGAGAAACGCTTAACGTCACCGAATCAAAAATCACATCACCCGGCAACGCCTGCCACCCGGTGGGCCGCTGCCATAACAACGTGTGAACTGGCAGTGACTCATCTGCTGGACTGTCATCGGTCGCAATCACCTTCGAACCATCGGATGAAATGAACACCGGTACGGCCGCGAGATCGCGTGGGACATCCTCCCAAATTTGCGTATCCGGATGCCACAGCACCAGATGCCCGCCCCTCCGTCCCGCAATCGTGCCGTCATTCGCAATCGACTCGGCTGAAATGATATTGGGATTTGCCGGCGTTCCCTGCGCAATCGGAATTTCCTCCCACGTCACGCTGTACAAATCGCTGAACTTCGGCTGCACATAAGGACATGCCGGCTGCTGCAAATGCGTCAGCCGCGTCAACGTCAGGTCGCCAGAGCCGAAAGCTGTCTGTTTGGATGCGTAGTGCGCCGTGCCGCCGTTGCAATCCAGCGTCAAGGTCAACGAACCCCAATCGTCTTGTTGTAGATCGGCCTTGTTGTAGGCCGCGCCGAACTTCGGGCCTTTCGAGATCGCCATCTGGTCGAACACGATCGTGCCGTTCTGCTGGCTGCCCACGCCCAGCAGCCAGACCTGATTGCCATTGGCGTCGTAGGTGTACCAGGTGACCACGGCCGCGCCGTTGGCCAACCATTGCAGATCGAAGCCTTCGCCGCTGCGCGCCGGGTTGTACCAACTGCCGCTCTGACCCGCGTAAGACTGCACTGGCTCGCCCGGCACGCCGTTGATCGGCGCGCAGCCCGCACCCATCGTCTGCGTCAGGCGCTGGATCGGCAAGGTCTGCGACTGGCCGAACGCCGTGTACTTGAACGTGCCGGTGTTGCAATCGCCGAACGTCAGCGACAGGTTTCCGACGACATTGATTTTGACATCGTCCGGATTGAAGGCCGGCCCGAATTTGCCGCCTTGCGTCGTATACACCTGCGGAAACTGGATCGAATCGCCCGCGATGTTGCCCACACCCTGAATCCAGCGCTGCTTGCCCTGACTGTCGTAGGTGTACCACTCGACCAGCGCGAATTCCGGGCTGAGGATTTCCAGTTGCAACCCCTCGCCACTTCGTGCCGGGTTGTACCAATTGCCGCTGTAGCCGGAGCTTATCGTCGCGGCGTTGGCAGCCGCTGGGAGCAAGGCAAAAGCCAGCATCGCGTAGCAAGGCACGCACAATGCGCGTGAAACGAATCGACGGAAAAATATGCGAATGGATCGCATGGTTGCTCGCTCCTTTCGGCGCCCCCAGTAGGCGCTCGCGGTTGGCGGCAATGCACGGCCCCTGCGTGCGCAGCCGCACGGGAACCTTAACCCGCGAGGAGCCAGAAGGCAACCGCTTGGAGCACCTCAGGATTCCAACCGCTTGATCGTTTCCAGCAGCACCTTGTTCTTCGCGTCCTTCTTCTGTCCCTGCGCCCAGATCTTTTTCGCTTCATCCTTGTCGCCGGAAACCCACAACACCTCGCCCAGGTGCGCGGCGATTTCCGGATCAGGCTGTTTCGCATACGCGGCACGCAGGTGTTCGACCGCCTGCTTGAGATGTCCGAGCCGGTATTGCACCCAGCCCATGGAATCGATGATTGCAGGCTCATCGGGTTTGATCGCGAGCGCCTTTTCGATCAAGGCCAACGCTTCGGCCTGGTCCTTGGTGCGATCGGCCAGTGTGTAGCCCAGCGCATTGAGCGCATCCGCGTTACCCGGCTGTTGCTCGAGCAGGCGACGCAGGTCGCGCACGGCGGCGTCCACATGATTCAAGTCGTCGTTGAGCAAGGCGCGCGCATAGAGCAGGCGCGGATCGTCCGGCAGCGCGCGCAAGCCGCGATCGTAAACGGCGACCGCTTCTTCATTGCGCTGATGCTGGCCGAGGATCTCGGCTTCCATCAGGAACGCATCGCCGACTTGCTTGTCGTCGTCGCCGCTGCGCGCCTGCAACTGGTGCAACAGGTCCAGCGCCTGCGCCATATGCCCGGTCTGGTCGAGCAGCAGGGCGGTGCGCAATTGCGCCTGCGCCCAGTGCTCGTCGGTGGCCGGCACCTTTTCGTACCAGTCCAGGGCCTCGGCTTTGTGTTCCTGCAACTCCGCCAGTTGCCCGAGCAGGTTCAGGCGCGTCGCATTACGCGGCGACTTGTCGGCAAGCAATTCCTTGTACAGCGACGCGATCAGTGCCTTGTCGTTGGCCCGCGCAGCATAGGCGGCGCGCGCGGAATACGAGTAATCATCCTGTTTGCCGATGGCGAGCACGTTCGCCGCCTCGACGTTGTCGCCCATCTGCCCGAGGACGGTCGCATACGCCACGCGCAGGTGTGTGTCGCCAGCATTGCGCTTGAGCGCTTCGACGAACAGCGCGCGCGCACCGGACTTGTCGCCGCCCTTGAGCTTGAGTTCCGCGCCCCAGACATAGGCCGGCGCATCGCCGAAGCGGACGATGGCCTGTTTCGTCAGCGATTCGGCGAGCGCTGGATCGTCCAGATGATCGGCCAGCTCGCTTACGGCAACCCAGGTCGCGGATTTCTTGCCGAGTGCTTCAGGCGTGGCCAGTTTTTGCAGCAGTGCGGCGGCTTGCGCCTTGTCGGAGTTTGCGAGGAGAACGCGGCCGATCGCGCGCCAGCCTTTGGCGTCTGCCTGATGCGCCAGGCGCTGAAGATCCTCCAGCGCCGCATCGGATTTGCCGTCGTGCAGCGACAGGCGCGCGCGCCACTGCCACAATGCCGGATCGTCGGCGCGCAATTGCTGCCAACGCGCGATACCTGATCGCGCCAGTTCCCAATCCTTGGCGGCGATGGCCACTTCCACCGCTTCGTCCGCCAGCGCCGGATCGTCGCTGCGCGCCGCGGCTTTCGCAAACTCGCTGGCTGCCTTGGCGACATCGCCACTTTCCAATGCGAACTGGCCGGCCAGTTTCATCGCCAGCAGATCGTCTTCTGGCGCAGCCGCAGTCACGGCAAGATGCTGCAGCGGCTGCGGCGCGATGGCGGTCTTGTGAGCGACCGGCATGCTGGCGCATCCGGCAAGCGCAAGCGCAAGGGCGGTGGCGGGAAGGCGGTACAATAATGTCATCGGATTTTCCTTACGCTGCGCCTAGTTTAGCCGACCCGCCCTGCCCGCATGACCCTGATTGCCTTAGGCCTCAACCATCAGACCGCGCCCCTGCCGGTGCGCGAAAAGGTGGCGTTTGCGCCCGAGGCCACGCCGGCGGCATTGTCCGACCTCGCCAATCAGTCCGGCGTGAACGAGGCGCTGATCCTGTCCACCTGCAACCGCACCGAGTTGTACGTGGACGTGGACACCAGCGCGGAAACGGTGCCGCGCGATTGGCTGCTCGGTCATCATGGTTTGGACGCGCGCCGGCTCGACGAGTTCCTCTACCGGCATGCGGACAACGCCGCCGTGCGCCACCTGTTCCGCGTCGCCACGGGACTGGATTCGATGGTGCTCGGCGAGCCGCAGATCCTCGGCCAGGTGAAGGACGCCTACCAGCTCGCACGCGGCGCCGGCACCCTGCGTGCGCCGATGGAACGCCTGCTGCAGCAGACCTTCGCCGTGGCCAAGCGCGTGCGCACGGAAACGCGCATCGGCGCGAATCCGGTGTCGGTGGCGTTCACCGCGGTGCGCATCGCCGAGCGCCTGTTCGCGGATTTGAGCCAAGCTTGCGTGCTCCTCATCGGCGCCGGCGAAACCATGGAACTGGCCGCGCGACATCTGGCCGAATCGCGCGTGCGCCGCCTGATCGTGGCCAATCGCACTCGGGAAAACGCAGTTGCGCTGGCGGGGCGATTCTCCGGCTACGCGATTGCGCTTTCCGACCTGCCGAGCCATCTCGCGGAGGCCGACATCGTGATCAGTTCCACCGCCGCGCGCGAGCCGGTGCTCACGCGCACGATGGTCGACGCCGCAATCGCCGCGCGCCGGCGCCGACCGATGTTCCTGGTCGACCTGGCCGTGCCGCGCGACATCGAGGCGGAAGTCTCCGCACTGGAAGATGTATACCTTTACACCATCGACGACCTGCGCCAGGCGGTCGACGCAAACCTGCGCTCGCGCCAGCAAGCGGCGGAGCAGGCCAACGCGCTGATCGACCTGTCGGTGACGCATTACGCTGCCTGGCGCGGTGCGCTCAACGCCGGCAATCCGTTGCCGCAGCTTCGCCACGCCGCGGAAACCCGGCGCGACGAAGTCCTGAACCGCGCGCGCGCGCTGCTCGCGAACGGACGCACGCCGGAGCAGGCGCTGGACTACCTTGCGCACACGCTCACGAACAAGCTGCTGCATGCACCGAGCGCGAACCTGCGCGAGGCCGCATTGCGCGGTGACGCGGAACTGCTGCGCGCCGCGCAACGCCTGTTCGATGCGGGCAGCGACACGGACGCGGACGCATGATGCCGTCGATCCGACGCCGGCTCGACACCCTCGCCGAACGCCATCAAGAAGTCGCGCTGCTGCTCGCGCAACCCGAGGTCATCGGCGACAACACGCGTTTCCGCGACCTGTCGCGCGAGTACGCGCAGTTGCAGCCGCTCGCCGACACGCTGTCGCGCTTCGACGCCACGGAAAAATCGATCGAATCCGCGCGCGCCATGTTGAGCGATCCGGACTTGCGCGACCTGGCGGAATCGGAAATCGCGGAGTTGCTGGCGCGTCGCGAAGCGCTCGATCGCGAATTGAACGTACTGCTGCTGCCGAAAGACGAGCGCGACGACGCCAATATCTTTCTCGAAGTGCGTGCCGGCACCGGCGGCGACGAAGCGGCGATCTTCGCCGGCGACCTGTTCCGCATGTACGCGCGCTATGCCGAAACGCGCGGATGGCGCGTGGAAATACTGTCGTCGAATCCCGGCGAGCACGGCGGCTACAAGGAAATCGTCGCGCGCGTCGAAGGCGCCGGCGTGTTCGCGCGACTGAAATTCGAATCTGGCGCGCATCGCGTGCAGCGCGTGCCGGCGACCGAGGCGCAGGGCCGCATCCACACCTCGGCCGCAACCGTGGCGATCCTGCCCGAGATGGATGAAATCGAAGACGTCAATCTCAATCCGGCGGACCTTAAAACCGACACCTTTCGCGCTTCCGGCGCTGGCGGCCAGCACGTCAACAAGACCGACTCGGCAATCCGCATCACGCACCTGCCAACCGGCATCGTGGTCGAATGCCAGGACGAGCGCAGCCAACACAAAAACCGCGCCCGCGCGCTCAGCCTGCTCAAGGCGCGCCTGCTCGATGAACAGCGCACAAAGCAGACCGCCGCCCAGGCCGACAGTCGCCGTTTGCAGGTCGGCTCCGGCGATCGCAGCGAGAAGATCCGCACCTACAACTTTCCGCAGAACCGCGTGACCGACCATCGCATCGGCCTGACCCTGCACCGCCTGCCGGAAATCCTCAATGGCGACATGGACGCCCTGCTCGACCCGCTCGCGCAGGAGTTTCAGGCCGAGCAGATGCAGGCGCTGTCGGCGTAAACCTGCGCTTTGTGGCAACATGCGCATCCCGCTTCGGAGCGCGCAATGAGCTTCGACCCCGCACTCAGTCAGGGCTTGACGGAATTGATCGACCTGCTCTCGCAGGGCGATCTCGGCGCGGCGCGCGTGCGTGCGGAAACCTTGTTGCGCCGTTACCCCGACCAGGCCGAACTGTGGCGGCTGTCCGGCATCTGCGCGTTGCAGCAGGGCGATTTCGAGGTCTCGCGCCATGCCCTGGACCAGGCCCTGAAGCTGGCGCCGGCGGCCGTGGAGAACTGGTGCAACCTCGCCAGCCTGCATACCGCGCAGCGCAATTTCGGCGAGGCCGAGCGCGCCTTGCGCCACGCGTTGACCTTGTCGCCGCATCATGCCGGCGCATTGAACAACCTCGGCAGCCTGCTCGACGCGCGCGGCGACTATTTTGGCGCCGCCGATTGTTTCGCCAAGGCGATCACGCAGCGCCCGGACTACGCGCGTGCCTGGATCAACCAGGCCGCGTCGTTGCTGGCCGTGCGCCAGCTCGTTCGCGCCGAAACCAGCGCGCAGCGCGCGGTGCAGTTGGCGCCGTACTGGGCGGATGCGCATTTCGTGCTCGGCAATGTACTCGATGGCGCGCGCAAGCCCGGCGCGGTGGCGGCCTGGAGCGAGGCGGCACGGCTGGCGCCGGGCAATGCCCAATACCAGTACCAGCTCGCGATCGGCCTTGAACGCGAAGGCCGATTCGCAGCGGCGGTGCGCGCGTTCGAGGCGTGCCTGGCGCTGGTTCCCGAATATTGGCCGGCGTTGTCGCAGCTCGCTTTCGTGCACCGGCGACTGTGCGACTGGCGCGCGCTGCCGCCGCTGTCGCGGCGGCTGATTGCCGGCATCGAATCCGGTGCGGCGGGGATCACGCCATTTTCGATGCTCGTGGAAGACACCACGCCGGCCCAGCAACTGGCCTGCGCGCGCACGTTTGCCGCGCGATGCGAACTGGAAGTCGAACCGCTGCAGCAACGCCTCGGACCACGCCCGCATGGCCGCCGCGAAGGCCCGCTGCGGGTGGGATTCGTTTCGTCCGGTTTCGGCCAGCATCCGACCTCGTTGCTGGCGGTCGAACTGATCGAACGCCTGCGCGGACAAGCACTGCAAACGATCGGCTATGCGACCACGCCCGACGATGGCAGTGTGTTGCGCAACCGGATCACCGCCGCGTTTGGTGAATTCCGCGACGTTTCAACGCGTTCGCTCGACGGCATGCTGCTGAAATTGCGCGAAGACCAGCCCGACATCCTGGTCGACCTCGACGGCTTCTGCGAAGGCTCGCGGCCCGAACTGTTCGCGCTGCGACCGGCGCGGGTGCAGGTGAACTGGCTGGCCTACCCGGGCACGCTCGGCGCGCCGTGGTGCGACTACCTGATCGCCGACCGCTTCCTGATCCCGCCGGATCAGCGCGCGAACTACAGCGAAAAGATCGTGCTGCTGCCGCGTTGCTACCAGCCATCCGACACCACGCGCACGGTTGGCGACGCTCCCGCGCGCGTGCTGTACGGTTTGCCCGACAAGGGCACCGTGTTCGCCTGCTTCAACCTCACCTGGAAGTATACTTTGCGCAGTTTTGCACGCTGGATGAAGATCCTCAAGGGCGCTCCGGACAGCGTGCTGTGGCGGCTTGCCGGCCCGCCCGGCAGCGGCGCCGACGAGCACCTGCGCCGCGCCGCGCATGCGGCCGGCATCGATCCGCGCCGCCTCGTCTTCGCGCTGCGTGCGCCGCATGCCGAATACCTGGCCCGCTACCATCTCGTCGACCTTTTCCTCGACACCAATCCGTACAATGCGCACACCACTGCCTGCGACGCGCTGTGGGCGGGATGCCCGGTGCTCACCCAGCCCGGCCAGACGTTCGCTTCGCGCGTCGCCGGCAGCCTGAATCATCATCTGGGAATGGAAGGCATGAATGCCGTTTCCGATCAGGAATACATCGACAAGGCCGTGCAATTGGCGCGGTTCCCGCCGATGCTCGCCACCTTGCGCAGCCGCCTCGCGGCCGCGCGCCATGAATCCGGCCTGTTCGACATGGAAGCCTATGCGCGCGACTTCACCGCTGCGTTGACAGCGATGTTCCGGCGCAGCGAGCAGGGCCTGGCGCCCGAGGATTTCGAGGTGCACGCATGAGCGCCAGCGAACATTTCGTGCCGTTGTCGTTGTGCGTGTTGACGGTTTCGGACACGCGTACGGCTGAAAACGACTCGTCCGGCGATTATTTGTGTACCTCGCTCACCGCGGCCGGCCACCGCCTGCACGAACGCCGTATCGCGCGCGACGACCGCTATCTCGTGCGCGCGATCGTCGCAGCCTGGATCGCTGATCCGGCGATCGATGGCGTGCTCGTCACTGGCGGCACCGGCTTCACCGGCCGCGATTCCACGCCGGAGGCGATCATGCCCCTGCTCGACAAGCAGATGCCCGGCTTCGGCGAAACCTTTCGCGCGGTCAGCATCGCCGAAATCGGCACCTCGACCATGCAATCGCGCGCCTTCGCGGGGCTCGCCAACGCGACCTTCGTGTTCTGCCTGCCGGGTTCGACCTCGGCCTGCCGCACCGCGTGGGTCAATCTGCTGCGCGAGCAACTGGACTCGCGCACGAGCCCGTGCAATCTGGCGGGATTGAAACCACGCTTGCGCGAGACATGAACGCGCGGCTCAGCGCAGTCCGGTAGCTTCGGCCAGATCCTTCGCCTGCAACGGGCCGAGGAAGATCTTGGCCAGATGCCCGTCCGGCGCAATCACATAGGTATTCGGCAAGCCTTTTGGTGCGCCGAAATCCTGCGGCGGATTGTCGATGTCGACAATCGATACCGGATAACTCAGCGGATGCGTCTTGAGGAATTTCTCGATGTCGGTGGACTCGGCGTCTTCATAGTCCAGTCCGATCGCGGCGACCTTGTCCTTGTGTGCGGCAACAAAGGCGGAAATGTCCGGCAACTCCTTCAGGCACGGCGAACACCACGTCGCCCAGTAGTTGACGATTACCCACTTGCCCTTGTGCGCGGCCAGATCGAACGTGCTGCCATCGAGCGTCTTGACCGACAATTGCGGGTTCGGGGCGGCGGCAAAAGCCGGGACAACGGCAACAAGCAACAACGCGAACAGGATTTTCATCGGATTCTCCGCAGTGAGCGCCGCTCAACAGACCGCGGCGGCGCCGAAATGCTTGCGCGATCTGGCAAACTTAACCTATTCCGAATTCGCGCCGCAAACCCATGCCCGAAATCCTGATCGTCTACTACAGCCGCAATGGCGCCGTGGCCCAACTCGCGCGCCACATCGCGCGCGGCGTCGAGGAAGTGCCGGGCATGCGCGCGCGCCTGCGCAGCGTGCCGCCGGTCGCGCCGGTCACGCAGACTGCGCAACCGCCCGAACCTGCCGAAGGCGCACCGTATGCGACGACTGTCGACCTGCGCAAATGCGCTGGCATCATCCTTGGCAGTCCGACCCGCTTCGGCAACATGGCCGCGCCGCTCAAACACTTTCTTGATTCCACCGCCGCCGAATGGGTGTCCGGCGCATTGGTCGGCAAGCCCGCCGCCGTATTCACCGCGACCTCGACCCTCCACGGCGGGCAGGAAACCACGCTGACCTCGATGATGCTTCCGCTATTGCACCACGGCGCACTGATCGTCGGCATCCCGTTTACCGAACCCGAACTCAACACGACCATGACCGGCGGCACGCCGTACGGGGCGAGTCATGTTTCCGGAACCTCCGGCGATCGTCCGATCAGCGACGACGAACGCACGCTGGCACGCAAGCTTGGCCGGCGCGTGGCGGAAATCGCATCGAAGCTGGGCGCATGAAAACGCGCTGGAACATCCTGCATGCCGGCGCACTGGCGCTCCTCGCATTGCTGGCGCTGCAAATCCTCTGGCACGGCTGGCTGCTGCCGGCGCCTGCCGCGCAACGCTGGCCGACGCTCGCGCTCGCCGTCGTGCCGCTCATTCCCGGCGTGTGGATCGCGCGTCGTAACTTGCGCCGCGGCGTACTCGTCGGCGGCATCGTGTGCCTTTTCTATTTCTGCCATGGCGTCAGCGCAGCATATTCGGATTCGTCCGCGCGCTGGCTTGCGCTCGGCGAAATCGCGTTGACCCTGGTCGTCATTGCCGCACTGGGTTGGGACGCGCGGCATTACAAGCGTCCGCCGAAATGACCCGCGCCGCCTGCGTATAATCGAGCCTTCGCAGCGGAGATCTGCACATGTCATTCCTGCAAGCCGCACCGGTGTTGAGCAACCAGTACCTGGACGACCGCGTGCTGCGTTCGTACCTGCGCCGCGTATTGCCGCGCACGATGCTCGGTGCGATCGAGCCGGACCTGACCGATCTGGGCGAATACGCTGCCAACGCATGGGCGCTGGCGCGCACGCGCGAACGCAGCGAACCCAAACTCACGCAATGGGATGTCTGGGGCGAACGCGTCGACCGCATCGAATTGACCCCGGCGTGGATCGCCGCTCAGCCGCTGGCCGCACGCCACGGACTCATCGCCGCCGGCCATGAGGCGACGCACGGCACGCACGCGCGCGTGCACCAGTTCGCGCTGGTCTACCTTTTCCACTGCGCCAGCGAGTTCTACACCTGCCCGCTGGCGATGACCGATGGCGCCGCTACGGCGCTCAAGGCATCGGGCAACCAACGCCTGATCGATCGCGCACTGCCGCATTTCCTCAGTCGCGATCCGGAGCAGTTCTGGATCTGCGGCCAATGGATGACGGAAAACGCCGGCGGTTCGGATGTCGCGCCGACCGAAACCGTCGCACGCGAGGAAAACGGCCGCTGGCGACTGTACGGTCGCAAGTGGTTCACTTCCGCGATCAATGCACAAGCCGCGCTCGCATTGGCGCGTCCGGCCGGCGCGCCGGCGGGATCCGACGCGCTTGCGCTGTTTTACCTCGAACCGCGCAAACCCGATGGACGCTGGCGCAACATCACTATCGACCGGCTCAAGGACAAGCTCGGCACGCGTGAACTGCCGACCGCCGAAATCCATCTCGACGGCGCGCCCGCCGAACTCGTCGGCGAGCCGAGATCCGGCGTGCGCCAGATCGCACCGATGCTCAACATCACACGCACCTGGAACGCTGTCGGTGCGCTGGCGACCATGCGCCGCTGCATCGCGCTGGTGCGCGACTTTGGCAACCGCCGCATCGTGTTCGGCAAGCCGTTGGCCGAACAGGCGCTGTTCCAGGACACTCTGGCCGGCATGCAGGCCGAATACGAAGCGGCATTCCACCTTGTGTTCTTCGTGACGGAACTTCTCGGCCGCGTGCAGTGCGGACAGGCCGACGAGAGCCAGCAAAGCCTGCTGCGCCTGCTCACCCCACTGGCAAAATTGTGGACCGGCAAGCTTGCCGTCGCGATCGCATCGGAAGCCTGCGAATGCATCGGCGGCGTTGGTTACCTCGAGGATAGCGGTATTCCGCAACTGCTGCGCGACGCGCAGGTGTGGCCGATTTGGGAAGGCGCAAGCAATGTGCAGGCACTGGATTTCCAGCGCGCCCTGCGCGCTGCCGGCGGTCTGCAACCGCTGCTCAGCGCGCAGCGCACGATCCTCTCGCAAGTGCAAGCAGGCGAGCTCGAACCCTGCGCGCGCGCCGTGCGCATGGCGGCAACGGCGATCGCCGAATGGTTGCAGAAGGCCAGCGCCGGCGAGCGCCACCGCATGGAAGCCGGCGGCCGTGAACTTGCGTTTGGCCTGGCGCGCACGTTCGCGCTTGCGCTGCTTGCGCGCCATGCGGAATGGGCGCTGCGCGCCGAGAACGACCCGCGTCCGGGCGCCGCCGCGCGCCGCTTCGCCGAACACCGGCTGTTGCGCCTGAAACCCGACGGATTGCGCGACGCAACCATGCTGGCCAGCGACAGCTACTGAGGATCGCGACATGCTCCAACATCTCACTATCGTCGCCACCGGCGGCACGATCGACAAGATCTACTTCGACGACAAGTCTGCGTACCAGATCGGTGCGCCGCAGATTGGCGAGATCCTGAAGCAACTTGGCGTCGCTTTCGAGTTCGAGGTGATCGCGCTGATGCGCAAGGACAGCTTGCACATGGACGACGCCGACCGCGACCTGGTCCGGCGCACGATTGCTGCGCAACCACACCGGCACGTGCTGGTCACGCACGGCACCGACACGATGGTGGAGACCGCGCGTGCGCTTGCCGGCATCACGGACAAGGTCATCGTGTTGACCGGTGCGCTGAATCCAGCGCGCTTCCAGGGTTCGGACGCCGTGTTCAACATCGGCTGCGCGGTCGGTGCGATCCAGGCGTTGCCCGATGGCGTCTACATCGCCATGAACGGGCGCGTGTGGGATCCGGCGCGCGTGCGCAAGAACCGCGACGCGAACCGCTTCGAAGGCGCATAAAAAAGGGCCGCATCGCGCGGCCCTCGAGTCTCCGCAGCGGGCCGCTTGCGCGACCCGTTGCGGGATTTCCCGATCGGCGCTACTGAATTGTGGTGCTCAGCGTCACGCCCGAGTACGTCGCATAAGCGCGCACGCGAATGTAGTACGTGGCGCCGGCCGTCGGCGAGCTGATCGTGCAGGTTTCGTTGTCACCGGTCAGGTACGGACGGCAGGTGTAGCTCGACGTGGTCGGTGCCGAGCCCTGGCGCACGTACAGGTCGGCATCGCCGGTACTGCCAGAGATCGCCACGGTCAGCTTGGTCGAACCGGACGGAATCACGATCGTGTAGGTTGAACTCCAGTTGCCTTTGGTCGCGGCCAGTCCGGTCACGGTGCTGCCGCTGCACAGCACGGTGCCGCTCGGCGTGCAACCGCCGCCACCACCACCGCCACCACCGGCTGTATAGCTGCCAACCAGCGAGACACCACTGAATGCCGCATAACCGTTGAGCATGACGTAGTATGTGCCGGCCTGCACATTGGAGATGTTGCAGGTTTCGTTGTTGCCGGTGATATACGGACGGCAGTCATAGCTCGACAGCGTCGGCGCGGAACCGAACTTGACATACAAGTCCGCATCGCCCGTGCCGCCGGAGATCGCGAACGACAACCCGGTGGCGCCTGCGGGCACGACCATCGTGTAGGTCAACTGACCACCGGTAGCCGCGGACAAGCCGGTAACCGCAACGCCATTCTGCAGGACGTTGCCGCCACCACCGCCACCACCAGTCACGCTCACCGATGCGGTCTTGGAGTTAGTCGCGGAAGTGTTGACACTGTCAGCGACCGTTTCGGTCACGCTGTAGGTGCCAGCGGCCGCATAGGTGTGGCTCGGATTGGTCGCAGTCGAGGTAGCGCCATCGCCGAATGTCCACGAGTGCGAGCCGATGGTGCCGCCCGAATCGGTGGAGCTGTCGGTGAAGTTCGCGGTCAGGCCGTTGGTGACGAAGCTGAAGTTCGCCGTCGGCGTACCGCCCGTGCTGCCGTGGCTGACGATCGCGTGCGAAATCGCGCAGGAGTTGGTGTCGTTCGACCAGCTTGCCTGCTCGGTGAACGTACCCGTACCCATGACGACATTGGCCGCACCGCCTGCCGAACCGGCCGCGATCCACGCGCATTCGTCCGAGTTCTCGTAGCCGCTGTTCGCGGTCCAGCCGCCGGCCGGGAACTGATCCGATGCCATCTCGTGCCACTCGTGGCCAAGGGTCATGGTCCAGCCATCCAGTGTGCCCGGGCTGTTGACGAAGCCCACGCCGCAACTCGATCCCATGTCCATGTTGTACGGCTGGTTGCTGAACGCGAGATCGCCAACCGAGGAACTGACTGCACCGCCCGAGAGCGAGCTGTCGCCGTTCCAGTCATGCCACGCGCAATAGCCCTGGGTCGGACTCTGGTAGTTGTCCGGATTGTCGCCGTGCGCCGACATGATCACGTAGTAGGCGTTGCGATTGGACGCCGCCGTGGTATTGCCGAAGTGCTGTGCGGCCTTTATCGCTTCCTGGGCCAATTGCTTGCCGGTTGCATTGATAGGTGTGGTCGCACTGGTGTCTTCCCAGACGCCGGCGAGAATGCCGCCGGCTTGATACGGAACGAAGCTCGACGCCGGCGTGCCGGCCGGGCAACTGGAGGCGCCCGTGGTAATTCCCTGGCACCACTGGGTGAGGTCGGCGGACCACAGCTCACTGCCGGTGCCGATGCCCTTGAACATCTCCTGCGCGACTTGTGCGGCCCCATTCGGATCGCCCGAGAATACGGCATCACCGTTCGAATTCGTGCTCTGCGTGCCCCAGCCGCTTCCGTAAAACACCAGATACACTTTGGTAATGCCGGTCATCACGCCGACATTGCCCTGACTGCTGCTGCTCGTGCCGCCGCGGTAATACAGGGTATTGCTGCTGGCTGCGGCAGCCTGGGTAGAAGGATGCGCTGCATCCCAGGCATGCATGTTCTTGAGCGTCTCACGGGTCGGAATGACGCCGTGGCGATAGGCGTGGCCATTGGCCGGATGGTACGGATTGCCGGAATCCGACGATCCGCCCCCTTGAGCCGCGAATGCGACGTTGCCGCAAAGCCCGACAAGGGCTGTGGCAACGACGGCGTGCACCAAATTACGTTTCATTAAACCTCTCCCGTACGGTTTGATGGAATGCCCGCGACTGGCCGCGGCGCCTCGGCGATCCTTCGCGCCTCGAAATCCGATCCGGTGCGGGCCCGCCCTGCGAGTAGCCGGGACACGCGCACCGTTGCGGAAGCTCCGGCTGTCCGGGGCGTCCGCGATACCCTTCGAGAATGCCCTGGCGGCGAGTCCCCACCCCCACGGCGGGCGGGAAATTAACAGCCGTCGCACCGCCGGTCAAGAGAAACATGCCGCTAAGTTACTGATTTTAATATTTATTTATTGCATAGCAGCAATAACGTCCGGACATTGTCTGCACGCGGCACCTTGATGCTTTGGACATCCATACGGATAAACATGAAGCGACGGTATTTTGCCGGCGGCACCCTGCCGGAAGTCATGCAAACCGCGACGGATATGGATTCCTGACGGGGCAGCAGTCCGCAATTTCCAAACGAAAATGCGCGGCACGACGCAACAACGCGGACTGTATACTTATTATTTTTTTATATAAGTAAACAAATTTCGGGGCATTCAGGATGTCGGCGTAGTCAAACGTGTGTTTCAGCGCCGCCCCATCAAGCTGACCTTCCGCGGCCGCCGCGACCACAGCACCAGCGCGATGATTCCGAACAGCGGCGCTGCCCAGTACATGTACTTGAGCATGACGTGGGTACTGTTCCATGAATTGGAAAAAATCAGGTCCATCGACACCATCGGATCCTCCTTGATGCGCTCGAATCCCGGTGCCAGCGCCGTCTGTGCGCGTTGCTCGCCCCAGTCCGCCATTATCGGCAACGCGGCGTCCAGTTCGGCGCCGGCGCTCATGTAGATGTGCGCGAGCAAGGCTTGACGCTGTGCCGATGCACGCAGGGTGCCGCCTATATCCGGCAACCCGGCGGCCGCGCCCCACACGGCGAGATCGTAGGCCAGCGCCCAGACGAACAACAAGGTGAACACCCAGTGCCAGTATTTTCGCATCGCCGTCTCCCGCCGCCGGCATGATCCTAAACCCATTGTGAGGTTTTCGCCTATACCCCTGCCAATCGCGGAAAATGTGAGCGCCAGCACGCCCTTGCGTACGCAATTCCTGCACTGTGGCGGCTACGGCGCTACACTGAATCGGCCTGACAGGGGCGAGGAGCCGAATGAGCGGTCAGGACACCACTACGCGCAGCGGTGCGCAGCACGCGCGGGAAGAGCTCCGCGAGCGCTGCCTTGCGCTCGTGCGGCGCTGGCAGCCGCTGGCGCAAGGCGGCTGGGACCAGATCGCCGCGCGCAAACTCGGCGAGGAAATCGACCAGATCGCCGACACCAGCGAACGCCTCGGCCTTGATGACGTCAACGGCTCGGCGCTGGAACTTGCCGCCTACCTGTGTTCTTTCGTCGACGACCGGCTCGTGCCGAATGCGCGTGACTTGGGCCGCTTGGCCGACATGGTCAACCGCATGGGCGCGGTACTCACCGACCTGTCAGCCACCGAAACCGCCGCGGTACACGCCCTGCCCGGCGCACGGATGCCCACAGGTCCGCTGCCGCCGGCCGATGCGGGCGACCCCGCGCCGGCCGCGGCTTCAGTCATCGCGCCGCCGGAATCCGCGGCAACAGAATCGGCAAAACCGGCAGAACCCGAGTCCACGCCGCGCCCGACCCATCTGCCGCGCGCGGTGTGCATGGTCGGCATCGCGCCCGGTACCGTACCCGGCCTTGTCGAAGGCCTGCGCGAACGCGGCTACGACGTGCGCGAATTCGCCGATGGCCAGATGCTGCTGGATTTCCTGGCCCATGCGATTCCCGGCGCCGTACTCGTGGATGCACGTCAGTTGCGCGTGATGGCACGCATGGCGGTGCTGTACGCCGGCATGGGCATTGGCAATGAGCGCCTGCCCGCCGTGCTCGCGCTATCACCAAACGGTGATCTTGGACACCGCCTGCTCGCGATGCGCGCCGGCGCGGCCGCGCTGTTCAGCGCACCCGTCGATTCGCTGCGCGTCGTCGGCAAGCTCGACGAGTTGTTGCACGCCGATGCACAACCGGAATGGCGCGTCCTGCTGGTCGAAGCCGACCGCGAGCACGCCGCCGAATCCGCGCGCGCGCTGGTCGAGCGCGGCATGACCGCGCGTCTGGTCGGCAACGGTCAGGCTGCCATCGCCGCGATCGCGGACTTCCGTCCCGACGTCATCGTCATCGACCACGACCTGCCGGATGTCAACGGCGTGGAACTGATCCAGCTGATCCGCCAGCAACACGAATTCGCCGCGGTGCCAATCATCCTCGCCGCCGGTGCGAACGGCAGCGCACAACGCTTCGATGCGATCGCCGCCGGCGGCGACGAGGTGCTGCTCAAGCCGGTCAAGGCGCGGCATCTTATCGGCGCCGTGCAGGCGCGCGTGCAGCGCGCACACTGGCTGCGCGAAGTCATCGGCAAACCCGGCGGCCGCGATGCGCGTACCGGCTTGTATTCGCGCACCACCTTGATCGAAAAACTCGAAGCCGCGCTCGGCGACCGCTCGGCTGCGCTGCTGTATGTCGCGCTGGATCGTGCGGCGTTGCTGCGCGAGCAGATTGGCCTGGCCGGACTCGCCGCGCTCGACGCCCACGTCGGCAACCTGTTGCGCAGCCAGCTCGACGAGTTGGACCTGTCCGCGCAGTACCAGGACTTCCACTACTTCATCGTACTCACCCGGCGCAGCCGCAGTGAATTGACTGCCGCCGCCGAAGCCGTGCGCGAGGCGCTTGCCGAGCAGCCGTGGCAATTCAACGGACGCACGCACAACTTGAGCGCCAGTCTGGGCCTCGCCCTGCTCGGCGGCGAGCATGCGAGCGTGGATTCGGTGGTGACCAACGCGCAGGCCGCGCAACTGGCCGCCGCGCACATGGGCGGCAATCGCGTGCTCTGGTTCGAGGCCAAGGAAGCCGCGCTGTTGCCGGTCGACCCCCTGCTTGCGGTGCGCGCGGTACTCAGCCGGCCGCTGGTCGCCGAGCAGACCCAGTTCGAATTCTGCGCGATCGCGCCGCTGGCCGGAAAACTGCAAGGCCAGTACGAACTCGGTTTCAAGGTGCGCAGCGTGCAGCATCCCGGCACCAGCGTGTCCTACGAGGAACTCGCGCCGGTAGCGGTCGAATGCAAGCAGATCGCCCCGCTCGACCGCATGCTGCTCCAGCATTCGTTGCAGGTGCGCGAGGAACAATTGCGTCGCGGCCGCCAGTTGCGCCTGTTCGTGCCACAAGCGGTATCCAGCGCGCTGGAGTCGGAATTTTCGTGGTGGCTTGAGCGCGAACTGAAGTCGCGGCATTTGTCGGGAACCGGCCTGACCATCGAACTGGCTTGCTCGACCCTGATCGACGCCGGCGAACGCGCACGCGAGCAGGTCAGGGCGCTGCACCAGAACGGCGTGCGCTTCTGCCTCGTCGACTACGGCCGCGACTGGGCTGCCGTGCATGCGCTCAAGAGCCTGAACGTGGACTTCGTGCGCCTGGCGCCATCGCTGGTGGCTGAACTGGGCAGCGCCAAGTCGGTCAGCGACACCATGCTTGCGCTGGTGCGCAAGGCGCATGCGAGCGGTGTAGCGGTGATCGCGCCGGAAGTCGACAGCCTGCAACGCGCGCACTTGTTGCTGCGCCTGGGTGTGGACTACGGCATTGGTCCGGCGTTTTCGCGGCCGCAACCGCAACCGGATTTCGATTTTAATAGACCACTGTGGTAAGGAATTCGTCATCCCGGCAGGGATTGCCGGGATCCAGGACACAAGGACGTGATCTGCATATTGATGTCTTGTCATCCATGACTTCTGGTTTCCGGCATTCCATGCCGGAATGACAAGCTAGAGCATCCCCGTTTCCAGCTTGGCTACATCCGACATCATCGTGTGATTCCACGGCGGATCGAAGACCAGCTCCACGTCGGTCTCGGTGATCGTGGGAATCGCTTCGAGCTTGCTGCGCACATCCTCGACGAGGATGTCGCCCATCCCACAGCCGGGTGCAGTCAGCGTCATGCGTACCTCGACCTTGCGCGTGCCGTCATCGCGATGGCTCAGCGTGCATTCGTAGACCAGCCCCAAATCAACGATATTTACAGGAATCTCCGGATCGAAGCAGGTGCGCAACTGCTCCCACACCAGTTTTTCCACATCGGCATCGCTGGTGCGGTCGTCAACGACGATCGCGGGCGGCGGTTCCTTGCCGATGGCGTCGGCATCCGCGCCGGCAATGCGGAACAAATTGCCGTCGACGAAGACGGTGAAGCTGCCGCCGAGCGCCTGCGTGATGTAGCCGTTCTGGCCCGCAGGCAAGGTGACTTCCTGACCCTGCGGCACCATCACCGCGGCGCAGTCGCGCTCGAAGACAACCGGCTCGGAACTTTGATTGTAGGCGCCCATCGCGAATCCGTACTATTTTGGTCCACATTATCGCAGGAACGACGGTGAATTGCTGCTGCCCCTCCGCAATCAGGATTGCGAGACCCGCGACAGACACTCGGCGAGAATGCGCACGGCGGCTTGCAGATCGGCCGGCGGCAGATCGGCGTAACCGAGCAGCAAGCCCGGACGTTTCAACGGCTTGTGGCAATACGGCGCAACCAGATAGATGCCGACACCGCGCGCACGCGCCATCTCGACCAGCGCCTGCGCCTGCGCATGGCTCATGTGCCGCATCCACGCCAGGATATGCATGCCGGCGCTGGAATCGGCGACCTCGACCGCGTCGCCTGCGTAGCGTTGCAAGGCGCCAAGCAACGCAGAGCGGCGCGCGCGCAGCGTGTTGGCAGCGCGGCGCAGGTGGCGCTCGAACGCACCACTGCCGATCAGGCGCGCGAGCGCGGCCTGTTCGATCGCCGTGCTGCCGCGGTCGGTCAGCCACTTCGCCGCGACAAACGCTTCCCGTAATCCCGGCGGCAGTACCATGTAGCCTAGGCGCAGCGCCGGAAAGATCACCTTGGAGAAACTGCCGACGTAGAGCACGCGCCCGTTGCGATCGAGAGACTTTAACGCTGCCAACGGACGCGTGCCGTAGCGGAATTCGCCGTCGTAATCGTCTTCGATCAACCAGCAGCGGCGGCGCTGCGCCCACTCGAGCAATTGCATGCGCCGCGGCAGGCTCAACACTGCGCCGGTCGGAAACTGGTGCGATGGCGTAACGACGGCAAGCCGCGTTTGCGCATCGCGCGGCAAGGCGTTGGCGACCAAACCATCGGCGTCGACGCGGCAGGTGCGGATCACCGCGCCGCGCGCGGCAAACACCTGACGTGCGCCCTGGTAGTGCGGATCCTCCAGCAGCATGCGGTCGCCGACATCGAGCAGCACGTCGGCAGCAAGCGAAAATGCCTGCTGCGTGCCATTGACGATCAGCACGTCCTCCGGCGCGGCGTTTATGCCACGGCGGCGCGCGAGGTATTCGCAGATCTGCGCGCGCAACTCCGGCAATCCCTGCGGATCGGGATAGTCGGTCTGCACATGCGCCGCCGCCTGATTCAGCGCGCGCCGCCACGCGCTGGCCAACTGCGGATTCGTCATCGGCAAGCCGTACTGCAGGTTGTAGCGCAGGCCTCGATGCTGGCGTCCCGGGATCGCACGGTCGTAAACCTGCTGCATGCGCCGTCCGCGTCGCGACAACACCGGCGCGCGCGCGGTCGCCTGTGCTGATGCAGCCGGGGGACGCTTCGGCACGGCGGCGAATGCAGCCACATAGCAGCCCGACCCGGAGCGGCCATCGATCAAGCCTTCTTCGGTGAGCACGGCATATGCGGCGAGCGCGGTATTGCGCGAGATTTCCAGCTCGCGCGCCAGCGTGCGCGTGGCCGGCAGGCGCGATCCCGGCGCGCAGCGGCCGTCGAGGATTGCCTGCTTGAGCGCGCGCGCCAGTTGCAGGTAACGCGGCCCTTTGTCGTCGAGCTGCAAGAACATCGTGGCTCCATGAATCCGGCGAAAACCGGCACTCGCCGGGGCCAATCTGAAGGTTTAGATTCGTGCCGTCAAGCGCCGCGCATGGCCGTTGCCGCGAGGAAAATTCATGACCTGGCCCACTCCCGTAACTTTGCTCGGCAAGCTCGTCACGCTCGAACCCTTGCGCCACGAACACCACGACGGTCTGGTCGAATCTGCGCGTGATGGCGAGCTATGGAACCTGTGGTACACGTTCGTGCCCACGCCGCTGACGATGCGCGCCGACATCGACCGTCGCCTTGCGATGCAAACCGCCGGCAGCATGGTGCCGTTCGTCATCATCGCCAATGCTACGCGACGCGTGGTCGGTGCGACGGGTTACATGAACATCGACGCCGAGAACAAGCGGCTCGAAATCGGCCACACCTGGTATGCGGCCAGTGCGCAGCGCAGCGGCATCAATACCGAAACCAAGCGCCTGCTGCTCGCGCACGCGTTCGAGGAACTGGATTGCATCGCGGTCGAATTCCGCACGCATTTCTTCAACCGCGCCAGCCGCACCGCGATCGAACGCCTCGGCGCCAAGCTCGACGGCATCCTGCGCAATCACCGCCGCGGCGGCGACGGCACCCTGCGCGACACCTGCGTGTACAGCATCATCGCGGGCGAATGGCCGACTGTGCGCACGCATCTGGATTTCCAGTTGCACAAACTGCGCGGCTGACACAACCTCGCTGCATGACGTAGCATCCACGGATGGATTCAGCACAACGCCGCAAGACACCCGGACTCATTTCCTGCATCGCCACGACCGCCATCGCCGGACTCGCCGCCGGTGCGCTGTGGTGCCTGCTCGCGCTCAGCGTCACGCACGGGGCAGGATTTCTCATCGTCCCACTCGGCGCAGCGATGGGCTGGTACTTCCACTGGCTGGGATTCCCGGGCAAGCGCTGCGCGATCTGCGCGATGACGGCGGTTTTGATCGCCTTCGTCTACGCGCAATACCTGTTCGCCGCCGTGCGCATCGCACAAATGCTCGGATTCCCTCTGCGCAACACACTGTTCAGGATGGATCTCGGCCTCGCGTGGCAAGGCGCACTCGCCAACCTCGGCGCGTGGGATTTCGTCTGGCTGGCGCTTGCCTGCGCAATCGCGGCATGGCTTGCGATGCGAATTTCCGTCCGCCAATGACGCTTACGTTTTTTTACCCACGCCATGGGCGACGAAACAAAAAAGCGTACGGTCTTTTAACCGACTGGCGCGTACTATTTTCGCCGACAAAACGCGTTGCCTATTCGGAGCCGGTATGAAGATCAACCGTTATCTCATCGCTTCAGTCGCCAGCGCACTGGCTGCGTCGGCGTGGGCGCAATCGCCGACGCTGAATCTGAATTTGCCACCAAACCGCGCTACCGCCGCAGTCGCGGCGCCGGCAGCTGCAAAAGATACGAACAAGGCCGCCACTGCAACGGTCACGACCATGGCGGCTTCGATGCCGGCGTTGCAGAATCCCCCGCCAGCGAGCGCGCAGTACGACGCGAATGCCAACGCCGCCGTGGATGCTGCCGACTCGCGCGCGTCGGCAGCGGGCTGCGACGATGCCGCCTACGGCCAGCCCCAGGTTCACGGGAGCATTGGCTTGGGCGTCGTTGCCGGCAACCATGTCAACGGCAACTACCAAACCGGGAGCGTGCGCATGACCAAGGCGTTGGGTAGTTGCGACCATCCAACCGGAATGGTCGGCTTGTCCATCCATGTTGGTCAGGGAAATTTCAACGGCGGCAATCACGGCCGCGGGCGCTGGTAAGTGGTCACGTTCGCTCGCACGCGTTCACCCAACCTCACCGATTCAATGCCCGCCGCCTCCATCCACCGCCTTCAATCCGGCGATGAGTTTGGTCGCGGCTTCCTGACCGTCGGCGTAGAGCATGCGGCAGTTGTCCTGGTAGAACAGCGCGTTCTCGATGCCAGCGAAACCCGTGCCCTTGCCGCGCTTGATCACGATGATCTGCTTGGCCTTGGCGACGTCGAGGATCGGCATGCCGTAAATCGGCGATGACTTATCGGTCTTGGCAACGGGATTCACGACGTCGTTCGCGCCGATGACGATGGCGACATCGCAGTTCGGGAATTCCGGATTGATGTCGTCCATGTCGGCAATCAGGTCGTACGGCACACCGGCCTCGGCGAGCAACACGTTCATGTGGCCGGGCATGCGTCCGGCGACGGGATGGATGGCGAACTTCACGTCCTTGTCGCGCTTGATCAGGTTCTGGCTCAATTCCCAGATCTTGTGCTGGGCCTGCGCCACCGCCATGCCGTAGCCGGGCACGATGATGATCTTCTCGGCCATGTACAAAAGCGATGCCGCGTCGTCTGCCTCGATCGGCTTGAGCGAACCGGAGATCTCCTGCGCCGCGCCGCCGCCCGCACCGAAGTTGGAGAACAGCACGTTGCTGATCGAACGGTTCATGGCCTTGGCCATCAGGCGCGTGAGCAACGTACCGGCCGCGCCGACCACGATACCGGCGATGATCAGCGCGATGTTGCCCTGCACATAGCCTTCGAATCCCACGGCGAGGCCGGTGAACGCGTTGTACAACGAGATCACCACGGGCATGTCGGCGCCGCCGATCGGCAGCGTCATCAGGATTCCGAACAACAGCGCTGCGGCGAAGAACAGGACGATGGTCTGGGTCTGCGGATGCAGCACCACCATAGCGCCCAGGGCCACGGCGGCGAGGAAACACAATCCATTGACCGCCTGCTGGCCGGTGAAGCGGAAGGTCTTGGAGCCGGTGAACGAGATCGAGCCGATCAGCGCGCCGATCACGGCGAGGACGATCTGCGAGGAGTTCACCGCCGGCATGCCGGGGACAAAGCGCGGCGCGTTGGCGATCGCGGCAAAGCCGAGCAACGCACTGGCGCCGATCGCCGCGGCCGAACCGCCGCCCATGCCGTTGTACAGCGCGACCATCTGCGGCATCGCGGTCATCGCCACGCGCTTGCCGCTGTACCAGGCGATGACGGTGCTGATCGCGATGGCGATGAAGATCAGCGCCGCGTTTTCGATCAGCAATCCGTGCTCGCCTCCATGATGGAAGAATGTGGCGATCACGGCGACAAGCACACCGACGCCCGCCCACTGGATGCCGCTGCGCGCGGTCACCGGCGAGGACATGCGCTTGATGCCCATGATGAGCAATACGGCGGCGACGAAGTAGCTCGCCTGAATCAGCAGGGAAACGATCTGCGCGGAGTTCATGGCTTTGCTCCGTCCTGACTGGAGCCGGGCTTCTTGCTCGACTTGAACATCTCGAGCATGCGTTCGGTGACGACGTAGCCGCCAGCCGCATTGCCTGCGCCGAGGAACACGCCGATGAATCCAATGATTTGCTCGGTCGGCGTGGTCGCCTCGCCGAGCGCGACCATCGCGCCAATCAGCACGATGCCGTGCACGAAATTTGAGCCTGACATCAGCGGCGTGTGCAGGATCACCGGCACGCGCGAGATGATCTCGTGGCCGGTGAAAGCGGCGAGCATGAAAAGGTAGAGGGCCAGGAATCCGTCGATCATGACTTTGCTCCTTCGACCAGCTGCTTCGTCGCCTCGTGCTTGATCTCGCCGGCATGCGTGACGCAGGTCTTGGCGATCAGTTCGTCGTTCCAGTCCAGGTTCAACGCGCCGTCTTTCAGACTCAATTCGAGGAAGTTGTACAAATTCTTCGCGTACAGTTCGCTGGCGTGGATCGGCGCAGTGGCGGCGAGGTTTACCGGGCCGATCACGCTCACGCCGTTGGACGATACGACCGTCTTGCCGGCTTCGGTCAGTTCACAGTTGCCACCGGTTTCGGCGGCGATGTCGACGATCACGGCACCGGCCTTCATGCCTTCGACCATTGCCCGGGTGATGATGCGCGGCGCCTTGCGCCCCGGCACGGCGGCGGTGGTGACAATGACATCCACGCCCTTGATGTGTTCGGCCAGCGCGGCCTGCTGCTGGGCGCGTTCCTCGGCGGTGAGTTCGCGCGCGTAGCCGCCCGTGCCCGCGGCGCTGACGCCGAGCTCGACGTATTTGGCGCCGAGCGACTGGATCTGTTCCTTCGTCTCCGGGCGCACGTCGAAGCCTTCGACTTGCGCGCCAAGGCGTCGCGCCGTGGCGATGGCCTGCAAACCGGCCACGCCCGCGCCGACGATCAACACTTTCGACGGCCGCACCGTGCCGGCGGCGGTGGTCATCATCGGAAAGAATTTCGGACTCGCCTCGGCGGCGATCAGCACGGCTTTGTAGCCGGCGATATTGGCCTGCGAGGACAGCACGTCCATCGCCTGCGCGCGCGTGGTGCGCGGCAGCAGCTCCATCGCGAAGCTCGTGATCTTGCGATCGCGCAGCGCCTTGATGCGCTCGGGTTCCAGATGTGGTTGCAGGTAACCGACGGTCACGCTGCCTTCGCGCATGCCGGCGATTTCATCCAGCGAAGGCGGCTGCACCGTCAACAGCACGTCGGCCTTCGCAAGCGCACTGCGCGCATCGGACGCGATCTCCACATCCTTGAACGCGGCATCCGGAAAACTCGATTGCCCCGCGCCGCGCTCGATGAGCAGGTTCGCGCCCTTGGCCTTGTATTTCTTCGCCACGTCCGGTGACAGCGCCACGCGGCGCTCGCCCGGCACAGACTCGCGCACAACGCCGATGGTGATTGCCATGAACCCCTCCCGTCCTGCGGCAAGACCGGTGATGCTAACCGAGCGCGGACGCAATGGCCATAGCGGGACTTGCATATCGACGCGATCCACGCATTGACGTGCGTCAAGGATGGCGATGGCGTATCTTTGCGAGAATACGCGCCCCACCGGAAAGACCTCATGACCACCATCGAAACCTACGACGACAAGGTCGTGCGCCTGTTCCTGTTCGCCTCCGCAGTCTGGGGCATCATCGGCATGCTGGTCGGCATGTATCTCGCCGCCGAACTGGCCTGGCCGTTCTGGAATCTCGACATTCCGTTCCTGACCTTCAGCAAGCTGCGTCCGGATCACACGTTCGGCGTGATTTTCGCGTTCGGCGGCTCGGCCCTGATGGGCACTTGCTACTACGTCGTGCAACGCACCGGCCACACGCGCCTGGCGCTGCCGCGTCTTGCCGAGTTCACGTTCTGGGGCTGGCAACTGATCTGCGTGCTGGCGATGGTGACGATGCCGCTGGGCATGACCCAGAGCAAGGAATACGCCGAGCCGGAATGGTGGATCGACATCTTCATCGCCGTCGTCTGGGTCAGCTTCGGCGCCGTGTTCTTCGCCACCCTCGCGCGCCGGCGCATCCGCCACATTTACGTGGCGAACTGGTACTACGGCGCCTTCATCATTGCGGTCGGATTGCTGCACATCGTCAACAACATCGCGATTCCGGTATCGATGACGAAGTCGTATCCAATCTATTCCGGCGCGGTCGACGCCATGGTGCAGTGGTGGTACGGCCACAACGCGGTCGCGTTCTTCCTCACCGCCGGTTTCCTCGGCATGATGTACTACTTCGTGCCGCGCCAGGCCCAGCAGCCGCTGTGGAGCTACCGTTTCTCGATCGTCAATTTCTGGGCCCTGATCTCGGTCTACATGTGGGCCGGCTCGCATCACCTGATGTACACCGCCCTGCCCGACTGGGTGCAGTCCGTGGGCATGGCGTTCTCTCTGGTGCTGCTGATGCCGAGCTGGGGCTCGGCCGCCAACGGCCTGTTCACGTTCAACGGCTCGTGGCACCGCTTGAAGGACGATCCCGCCGCCAAGTTCATGGTGATGGCGCTGGTGTTCTACGCCGCCGCCACGTTCGAAGGCTCGATGATGGCAATCAAGACCGTGAACTCGCTGTCGCACTACACCGACTGGACCATCGCCCACGTGCACTCCGGCTCGCTCGGCTGGGTGGCGATGATCACGATCGGTTCGCTGTACGCGATGGCGCCGCGCGCGCTCGGGCGTCCGGCGATGTACTCGCGCCGCGGCATGGAAGTGCATTTCTGGCTGCACCTGACCGGCACCCTGCTCTACGTCATCGCCATGTGGACCGCCGGCGTGACCGAAGGCATGATGTGGCGCGCGACCAATCCGGATGGTGCGCTCACGTATTCCTTCCTCGACAGCCTGATCGCGATCAAGCCACTGTACATGTTCCGCTGGTTCGGCGGCGTGCTGATCTGGCTCGGCATGTGGGTGATGGCGTGGAACCTGTGGTACACCGCTGCCGACGCGCGCAAGCCGATCATCTCGCCGATTCCGGTTCCGATACCGGAGCCCGAACCCAAACAGACGCCGGCACCGCTGCCGGCGCAGGGTTGAGGAGCTCGCCATGGCCTACCGTCATTTCGAGTTCATCGAAAAGCACGTATGGACGCTCGGCATCCTGACCGCGATCATGGTGTCGATCGGCGGTCTCGCCGAGATCACGCCGCTATTCATCGAGGCGAACAAGGTGCAGCCGGCCGAAGGCGTCAAACCTTATGATCCGCTGCGCCTGGCCGGGCGCGACATCTACGTGCGCGAGGGCTGCTACCTGTGCCATTCGCAGATGATCCGCGCGCTGCGCTTCGAAACCGAACGCTACGGACATTATTCGACGGCCAGCGAATCGGTTTACGACCGACCGTTCCAGTGGGGCAGCAAGCGCACCGGTCCGGACCTCGCCCGCGTCGGGGGCAAATACTCGGATCTGTGGCAGCGCCTGCACCTGATGAATCCGCGCCAGGTCGTGCCGCAATCGAACATGCCCGATTACCCGTGGCTGTCGCTGGCCCTTATCGACGGCAAGGATATCCAGGCGCGCATGCGCGTGCTGCGCATGCTCGGCGATCCCTACACCGACGCCGACATCAAGGCCGCGCCGAAGGCCGTGGCCGGCAAGACCGAGATGGATGCGCTGGTCGCCTACCTGCAGGGCCTGGGCATCGACAATGAGCCGCAGAAGCCGGCAGCCGCGCAAGCGGCGCCCGCATCCGACGGAGGCGCGCCATGAATCCGATCTGGGGCGAAATCGCAGGCTTCTTCATCATCGCCATGATGATTGCCTTCATCGGCATCTGGATCTGGGCCTGGCTGCCATACCACAAGCGTACGTTCAACGCCTTGGCGCGCATGCCAATGGAAGACGAGGATGCCGCCGCCATCGCCACGGAGGACAAGCCATGAGCAACGGTTGGTCGCTGTGGGTGATGTTCCTTGTGGTGTTCAACCTGGGCATCACGTTTTTCCTTTTCCTGTGGGCGCCGCGCGCGAAAATCCCGACCCTGCCGGATGGCACCAGCGGACACGTCTGGGCGCATGGCGTGTTGCGCGAGGGCGTGCGCAAGCTGCCAATGTGGTGGATTCTGCTTTCTGCCGCCATGTTCGTCGCCGGCTTCGCCTACCTGTTTCTATTTCCCGGATTCGGCAATCACAAGGGCTATCTAGGCTGGACCTCGCACGGGCAGCTGGCGCGGGAAACAGCAAGCAACGACGCGCGCCTCGACGCCGCGTTCCAGCGCTTCGACAAGTATTCGATCGAACAACTCGCCGGCGACCACGATGCGCTGGCGATGGGCGAAGTGCTGTTCCGCGACAACTGTGCGGCCTGCCACGGCCGCGATGCGCACGGCAACACGCTGCTCGGCGCACCGAACCTTGCCGACAATGACTGGCTCTATGGCGGCGATGGCAAGGCCATCCTGACCAGCATCCTCGACGGCCGCCATGGCGCGATGCCGGCCTGGGGTCCGCAGTTCGGCGACGCCGGCGTTGCGAACCTCGCCAACTACGTGCTGAGTTTGTCCGGCGCGCCGCACGACGCGACGAAGGCGATTGCGGGCAAGGCGTTGTTCACTGTCTGCGCCGCCTGCCACGGGCCCGAAGGCAAGGGCAATCCGGCACTGGGCGCTCCGAACCTGACCGACACGATCTGGCTCTACGGCGGCGACCTGGAATCGGTGGAATCGTCCATTCGCGATGGCCGCAGCGGCAACATGCCGACGTGGCGTGCGCGCTTGGGCGAGAACGACGCACGGGTGATCGCAGCCTATGTCTATTCGTTGTCCCACGGTGATCCGACCGACACGAAATGACGCTACGCCACGCGACAAATCCGGCGCGTGGTACGCCCAGGTCATCGTCTGGCTGGGCGCGGCCGTGTTCGCCGCATCCATCGCCGGCTGCATCTGGCTCATCCTGATCGCGCACGACTACGCCGATCCGGAACTTCCCGTATCCGGCCCGCAGGTGATGAAGGTACCGGTCGCGCGTCCGCCGAAACCGGACGCATCGCCATGAGCACATGTTGGCACTGCGGCGAAGCGCTTCCGGCCAATCCTCCGCTTGCCACTGTTGCGGGCGTATCGCATGCCGTGTGCTGCAACGGTTGCCGCGCCGCCGCGGAATGGATCGACAAACTCGGCCTCGCCGATTATTACCGGTTGCGCAGTTCGCCATCGGCGCGTGCGCCCGACCCGCAAGCTGCGCAACGCAACGCCCAAACCTGGCAACGACCGGAACTCGCGCGCCACGTCGTGCGCACGCTCGATGCAAAACACAGTGAAGCCTTGCTGCTGATCGACGGCATCCGCTGCGCGGCTTGCGTGTGGCTGATCGAACGTTCGTTGTCCGCCGTCGCAGGGATCACGTCGGTACAGGTGAACGCGGCAGCGCAGCGCGCGCGCATCGTGTGGGATCCCGCGCGCACCGACCTCCCCACGATCCTCGCGGCGCTCGCGCAAACCGGATACTCCGCGCTGCCGCTGGATGCGGCAGCACTGGACGACGCGCGCCGGCGCGAAGCGCGCGCCGCGCTCAAGCGCCTGGCTGTCGCCGGCTTCGGGGCGATGCAGGCGATGATGTACGCCAGCGCTATCTATCTCGGCGCCTGGGGCGCAATGGATCCAGCCACGCGCGAGGCGATGCGCTGGCTTGGGCTGCTGGTCGCCACGCCAGTGGTGTTCTATTCCGCAGCGCCGTTCTTCGCCGGTGCCGTACGCGCATTGCGGGCACGCACGCTGGGAATGGACGTGCCGGTCGCGCTCGCCATCGCTCTGATCTACGCGGCGAGCGTGATCGAGGCCATGCGCGGCGGCGGCGAGGTGTATTTCGATTCGGTGAGCATGTTCGTGTTTTTCCTGCTGGTCGGGCGTTACCTTGAAATGCGCGCTCGACATCGGGCCGGCAATCTTGCTGATGCGATGGCACGGCTCGTACCGGCGTTCGCCGATCGCATCCAGACCGATGGCGCGATCGAACGCATCGGCGCGCTGGAACTCGTACCCGACGACCACGTGCAGATTGCTCAGGGCGAGCGCGTGCCCGCCGACGCCGTTCTGGAAAGCGCCGCGAGTCGCGTTGACGAATCGCTGCTGACCGGTGAATCCGCGCCAGTGCGCAAGAGCCGTGGCGACGGGCTGATTGGCGGCAGTCTGGTGCTCGAAGGCCCGGTTATCGCGCGGGTGACCCGCGTCGGCGCGGACACCGCATTGGCCGGCATCGCCGCACTGGTTGCGCGCGCGCAGAGCGAACGCCCACGCCTTGCGCGCGCCGGCGAACGCGCCGCCGCCGGTTTTGTCGCGCGCGTGCTCGCGCTCGCCGCGCTGTGCGCGATCGGCTGGAGCCTTGTCGATCCTGCGCGCGCGCTCACCGCAACGCTTGCAGTACTGGTCGTGTCGTGTCCGTGCGCGTTCGCGCTTGCCGTGCCCGCTGCGCTGACGCGCGCGCTATCGGTGCTGGCATCGCGCGGCGTGTTCGTCGTGCATACCGACGCAATCGAAAATCTGGCGCTTGCCACGCATGCCGTGTTCGACAAGACCGGCACCTTGACCTGCGCCGAACTCGACCTGACGAGCATCGATGCGCTTGATCCAGACGAGGCGCTTGCGCTCGCCGCGGCACTCGCACGCGGCAGCACGCATCCGGCCGCGCAGGCGCTCAGCCGGGCTGCCGCCGGAATTGCGCCACGCGAGGCGCGAGATGTTCGCACTGTCGCGGGCGGCGGCATTCAGGGGACAATCGATGGACGCCACTTCAAACTTGGCCAGCGTTCCTTCGCACTCAGCGACAACTCGGACGGCGCCGATGCCGACTCGGTGATCCTTGCCGAAGGCGTGCATGTCATTGCGGCGTTTGCCTTGCGCGAGCGATTGCGCGCGAATGCCCGCGAAACGCTGGACGCCCTGCGCGCCGACGGCGTGAGCGTGGAGCTCGCCAGCGGCGATGCGCAGACGAAAGTCGAAGCCATCGCGCAACGACTCGGCATCGAATCCTGGCGCGCGCGCATGAGTCCGGCGGACAAGCTCGAACGCCTGCACGAATTGCGTGCGCGCGGCGCGCGCGTCATCGCCATCGGCGACGGCATCAACGACGCGCCGGTGCTGGCCGGCGCAGATGTCGCCGTGGCGCTGGCATCCGGCACGGAGCTGGCGCAAGCCGCCGGCGACATCGTGCTCGACGGCAACAACCTGCCCATGCTCGCACAGGCGCGCGCGATCGCGCGCGAGACGCTGGCCGTGCTGCGCCAGAACCAGCGCTGGGCGCTGGTCTACAATTTGTCCGTAGTGCCACTCGGCGCACTCGGCTTCGTACCGCCATGGCTGGCCGCGATCGGCATGTCGATGAGCTCGCTGGTGGTGATTCTCAACGCACTACGCATCGGACGTACGCCGGCGCAGACTCAACCGATCGTGCCAACGCTGGCACATACCACATCATGAACATTCTCGTCGTCATGATTCCGCTGTCGATCCTGTTGCTGATCGGCGCCGGCATCGCGTTCTTCTGGGCGGTTGAGCACGATCAGTTCGACGACATGGACACGCCGAAATTGTTGCCGCTGCTCGACGATCCGTCGCCAAAGCCGGCCGACGCACAGCACGACGATCCGAAGGACACGCCGGCGTGAGCGATTCGCTCACGCTATTTGCCGCGCTGCTGCTCGGCCTCGCCGCGAGCGGACATTGCCTGGTCATGTGCGGCGGCATTTCCGCCGCGCTCGGCATCGCCACCGCCAAGCGCGCGGATGGACGCCCGCAACCTGCGCTGCTGATCGGTTACCAGATGGGCCGTGCTTTTTCGTACACACTAGTCGGATTGCTGCTTGGCGGCGCGCTCGGCGCGTTGATCGGCGTACTCGACATCGAATCGGTGCGGCGCGCGCTGCGCGTGCTTGCGGCTGCGGCGCTCTTGCTTGGCGCGCTGGTCGCGTTCGGGCGCGTGCGCGATCCGGGCTTCGGCATCGGTCATAAATTGTGGCAACGCATCGCCCCGTTTGGCCGGCGCCTGTTGCCGGTGACAAGTCTGCCGCGCGCACTCGCCTTCGGCATGGTCTGGGGTTGGATGCCGTGCGGATTCGTCTACACCGTGCTCATCATCTCCGCCCTGCAAGGCGACGCGCTGCATGGCGCAATGACGATGGCCGCGTTTGGAATCGGCACGCTGCCATCGATGACACTCGCTGCGTTCGGAGCGCAACGCTTCGCGGGATTCAGCGCCAGACCCGCTGCACGGCGCATCGCCGGCTTCGCATTGCTTGCTAGCGCCATTCTCACACTCGCCGGGCCGTGGCTGCCGATGTTTCCGTGGCTGCACGCATGCCTTCCTTTCGCGTGTCGAGCGCCGTGACGCGCGCGGCTGCTATCCTTTGCGGATTCCCACACGAAGTCGCGACATGGATTTGCTCGACCTGCTCGATTCCCGCCGTTCCACGCCCGCGCGCCAGCTTGGCGAACCAGGGCCGACGCCGGCACAACTCGAACGTTTGCTGACTGCCACGATCCGCGTGCCCGATCACGGCAAGCTGGTGCCGTGGCGATTGCTGACGATTGCCGGCGAGACGCGCGCAGCGCTCGGCGAGAAGCTCGCGCAGATCCATCAGCACATTGAACCGGATATCGCCCCCACGCTGCTGATGAAGGATCGCGAGCGTTTCACCTTCGCGCCGCTCATCATCACCGTAATCGCGCGCATCGATGAACAACATCCCAAGATTCCCGCACAGGAGCAATTGTTGTCCGCAGGTTGCGTCGCATATAACCTTTTGCTTGGCGCGCAGGCGCTCGGCTTCGGTGCGCAATGGCTGACCGGCTGGGCGGCCTATGACGCCGACGCTGCGGCGCTGTTCGGGCTTGGCGCGAATGAACGCATCGTCGCATTCGTGCACATCGGCACGACGATGGAACCCGCTCCTGAACGCCTGCGGCCGGTATTGCGCGATGTCGTCGGCGAGTTGCGCCTGTGACCGACACGCTGCATCTGATCGACGCGAGTTTGTATATCTTCCGCGCCTGGCATTCCATGCCGCCGGAATTCTTCGACACGGACGGCGCACCGGTCAATGCGGTGCACGGCTTCACCCGATTTCTGTGCGACTTCCTCGAACGCACGCAGCCGACACATATCGTGGTTGCGTTCGATGAGTCGCTGACGAGTTCCTTCCGCAATGCGATCTACCCGGCCTACAAGGCCAACCGCGAATTGCCGCCGCCGGAATTGAAGGTACAGTTCGATTATTGCAAGCGCGTCGTCGCCGCGCTCGGACTTTGCGTTTTGCGCGACACGCAGTACGAAGCCGACGACCTGATTGGCAGCGCGGTGATGGTCGCGCGCGCGCACGGCATGCGCAACGTGATCGTCTCGGCGGACAAGGATTTCGGTCAGCTCATCGGCGATGACGACGAGCAATGGGATTTCTCCAAGGATCAGCGCTGGGACGCACATGGCGTCAAGCAGCGCCTTGGCGTGCGTCCGGACCAAGTCGTCGATTATCTCGCCCTGACCGGCGATGCGGTGGACAACATCCCCGGCGTTCCCGGCGTCGGCGCGAAAACTGCGGCGCAACTCCTCGCCAATTTCGACTCACTCGACGCGCTCTACGCGCGTGTCGAAGAGGTGCCATATCTGCGACTGCGCGGCGCCGGACAGACCTACGCGCGCCTCAAGGAACACCGCGCGCAGGCGATGCTTTCGCGCACGCTCGCCAGCATCGCGCTGGATGCGCCGGTGCCGGCGACCGCGCAGGAACTGGCGCGGCGCAATGGTGATGCAATCGTGCTTGAACAGCTGTTGGAAACGCTGCGTTTCGGGCCACTGACCCGCAAACGTTGCAAGGAACTGCTGAGTCGGTCAGTGTTTGTCTGACGGCGGGGATGGCGCCGGGGCCGGTTTGACCTGTGATTTCTTCAAATCTGCCTGAGTGCCTTCGCGCACCTCCAGCGGGCCGCCACCGCCAACTCCCTTCTGCCCCCACGCAAACCGTAGGTTGCTGCGAAAGATTTGCGTCGGCGCAAGTTTGTCCGCCTCGGCCAGTACGCCGTGATCGTCATACAAACCATCCTGCCGGTTGACGATGGTATACAGCTTGTCTCCCGCGACCGTGCTGGCACCGAGCGCCACAAATTGCGGATGCGCGACGTCCAGCGGCATGGTACTCGCGACCGAACGGCCATCCTTGTCCAGTTGCAGGCGCATGATGCGCTTGGGCACCATGCCGTCCTCGACGATGATCAGTGTGCCGTCGAACCATTGCATGGAAACAATGCCGCCGAGCACGAGGCGGGATTGGTCATGCGCCAGCTCGAAAGCCTTGCCCGTTGCCAGATCGAGGCCGAATATCCCGAGCGCGTAGTCGGCCAGATACAACGTGCGCCCGTCGCCGGATACCGCCAGTCCGGTTATTCCCGTGAGTTTCGGGTTGTTGACGATATCGCGCAGCTTGCCGTCTTCCAGGGTGAATACCTGCTTGTTCATCGCATCAGCGGCGTAAACCTTGCCAGCAGGTGCGACTGCGAGTGATGTAATCCGGTGTACGCTGCCATCTTGCGCGAACACATGCTTTTGCATGAATTTGCCAGTGCCCTGATCGAACTCGAAGATCCCGGATCTGCCCGCGTTGTTGCCGCTGAAACCCTGATAGATCGTGGTTGACGAACTGGCGACATACAGCTTGCCGCGGGCGGCATCGACGGCGAGCGCATCGATTCCCCACAGTCCGTTGGCCGCGTCCGGCTTGATGAAGTCCGTCGCCTTGCCGTGCGCGTCGACGCGCCGGATCGCGCCATCGCGCGCGCTGCCTGCAAGCAAGTCGCCGTGCCTGGCGTCCCAGGCCAAGGCGTCATACAAGTAATCGCCCTTGGGTAGTTCCAGCGCGGGTTTGCCCTCGCCGAATTGCTTGGAGTTTACCTGCAGGTTGGAAACGATGTAGTCCCACACCTTGGTGCCGTGGATCGGCTCAAAGCGCTTGTCCCTGGAAATGTCGTATCCGAACCCCTGCGTCTGCATGCGGATCAGGGTGTCGTAAGCATGCGATTTGTCGTCGATTTTCGCGTAGGCCAGCGCAAGCTGCAATTTCAGGTCACCCGAATTGGGCGATAACTCGCCGACCCGCCGGAGTACCCAGATCAGGCGTGGCGTATCGTTCTGTGCGGAATAGAACTGACCGAGCTGGCTCAAGCCCGCGATGTCATGTGACTGCATGACTTGTTCTTCGGTCAACGCCTTGGCCTTCTGCACGAACTCGGCCTGCGCGCGGGCAGCGGCATCGTCGGACGCGGCCTGCTGGGCATTGGCGGCAGGCGCGACTGCCGCGAACGCGACTGCAAGAAGCAATGATGGAATGCGCAACGATTGAATCGGCATGGGAGAATCCGTGATGATGTGAGGCGGGTATGACCGCAACGCGCCGGCGAAGTTCGCCGCCGCAGGTCAGGAACAGGAAGCGCGCCAGAATGACGCAAACGCAGACGCTTTTCAACGGCCAGTGGCTGCGCCTGCGCAAGCGCGGGCGCTGGGAATTTGCCGAACGCACGAATCCGGGCGGCGGCGTGATCATCGTGGCCGTGACCGACGAAGACCGAATCGTGTTCGTCGAACAATGGCGCGAGGCGATCTGCGCAAAAACCATCGAGATGCCGGCCGGCTTGGTTGGCGACCGCGATGGTGGCCCGGACGAGACGGCCGTTGCTGCCGCGCAACGCGAATTGCTCGAGGAAACCGGCTACCGCGCCGGGCGCGTGGAATTCCTTATGGCCGGGCCGTCATCGGCCGGTATGAGCAACGAGGTGATCGCGTTCGTGCGCGCGTTCGATCTCGTGCGCGAAGGTGTCGGCGGTGGCGACCGTACCGAAAATATCGTCGTCCACGAAGTACCGCGTATCGAAGCCGCGCGCTGGCTGCTGGGGAAGGCGCGCGAGGGCTATTCGATCGATCCGAAGTTGTTCGCCGGACTGTATTTTCTCGACCACGCGCCGGAACTGTTTGCGCCTAATTCGACCTGATCAGGGCCCCGCGCTGCACACCTTCCAGCGTCGCCGCACCCAATGGCACGACGCGGAAACTTACGCGCAGCATGCCGACCTGCGGATGCGCCGGATCGCCGCCGGCGTAAAGAACGCCGTTATCGGCGCAGAAGCTCGCCGCCATGTTCGGAGCCAGGCCTGTGTCGGTCACCGGGTAAGCTTGCGGCGCGCGTTGCGCGGTCAGCAGGCCTGGATCGATGCCAAACGCACCGAGCTTGAGTCCCGGGGCCACGAATTGCGCGCTTGCAAATGGCGCGAGCGGATTTTCGTGGCCCTTCGGTTCACGGAACTTGTGCGAATCCGCCGCAACGCCCCATCCGGTGTCGTAACCGCACGCCGCGCCGGAACAGTGTTCGCGCCACGCAAACATTTCCACATGGCGCAAAAGCAGCGCCGCGTTGGCACCAATGCCGAGCTGCGCATCGCGTGCCGGGCCATCCGCAATGAGCATGCCGGTCACGCGCACGCGCCGGTCATCGTTGGCCGCATCCACATGCGCTGCATCCACGGCCAGCACACCGGCGGGAGCGCTGCCGATCGTCGGCAACTGCAATTTCGCCAGATGCGCGCGCCCGAACCATAGTGCAGCACCGATCGCAATGACGATCACTATCGCGATCGGCCAACGCGGCATGGGCGTTTTCTTGCGCTTGCGTTTTGCCATTTACGCCGCCAGTCCGGCCAATTCCGGCAATTCGTCGGCGGTGCCGAAGCGGCCTTTCTCGTCGCGCGTGACGCGAGCCAGCGCGCACTCCACGTCGTGGGTGAAGAACAGGCGCACACCGCGCGCGAGCTTGTCCTCGAGGAAGGCGCGCTTCTCGTCGATCAGCATTTCCGGCGCGCGGTCGTAGCCCATGGTCACCGGCAGATGCACCCACGGGCGGCCCGGAATCAAATCGGCGCAGAACACGACACCGCCATTCGGCATCACGATTTCCGCGAGCATCAGTCCCGGCGTGTGGCCGTCGCTGAAACTGAAACGCACGCTCTTGCCGAGCGCGAAAGAATGCGCGTTTTCCACCAGTTCAAGGCGCCCGGATTGTTCCAGCATAGGCTGCAATTCCGGGATGAACGAGGCGCGGTCGCGCGGATGCGGATGCACGGCACGCTCGAACGCGCGCTTGCCGACGACGAACTTCGCCTTCGGAAACAGCAGCTCCGGCACCGCGCCTTCGCGCCATGGCGTAAACAAGCCTCCGGCATGGTCGAAATGCAGGTGCGAGAGCACGATGACGTCGATGTCTGCGTGCCCGAATCCAGCGGTGCGCAGCGAATCGAGCAGAACGTGGCGATCCTCGACGACACCATAGCGCTCGCGCAGTTTCGGTTCGAAAAACGCGCCAATGCCGGTTTCGAACAGCACGTTCTTGCCATCGAGGTCCTGCGCCAACAGCGCGCGGCAGGCCAGCGCAATGCGGTTTTCTGCATCCGGCGCGATCCATTTTTCCCACAGCGCGCGCGGCGCGTTGCCAAACATCGCACCGCCGTCGAGGCGCTGGGAGTTACCCAGGACTGACCAGAGTTTCACTTGACCTGGCCCAATCCGGATGCATGCCGCGGATCGCTGGCCGCATCGAGCGTGTTCGTTTTCAGGTTCCAGGTCACCACGTTCATGAAGCCCCAGTGGCCGCGCGGTTTGATGTCGTAACCCATCGCCTGCAGCGCCTTGGTGGTGTCCGCGTCGAACGCATCCGGCTCGACCCAGACCGCATCCGGCAGGTATTGGTGGTGATAGCGCGGCGTCGCAGCGATCTGCGCGGCAGTGTCGCCGTGCATGAACGCCATGATGCCTTCGAACACCTGGGTGATGATGGTCGATCCGCCCGGCGATCCGATCACGCCGACACGTTCCGGATTGAACACAAATGTCGGCGTCATCGACGACAGCATGCGCTTGCCCGGCGCCGGCGCATTGGCCTTGTTGCCGAGCAGGCCATACGCGTTCGGTGCGCCCGGCACCAGCGCGAAATCATCCATCTCGTTGTTGAGGAACACGCCCGTTCCCGGCGGCACCAGGCACGAGCCGAAATGCGTGTTGACCGTTTGCGTCGTCGCGACCATGTTGCCGTCGGCGTCGATGATGGAAAAATGCGTGGTGTGCATGCCCGGATCGTGCGCCACGGCCGAGGGCAGCATGGACGAGGGCGTGGCCTTGTCCGGCAGGATGGAAGCACGCAAACCGGCCGCGTACTGCGGCGACAGCAAGGTATCGAGCGGCATCTTCACGAAATCCGGATCGCCCAGGTATTCGTTGTGGTCGCGGAATGCGCGGCGCATCGCCTCGATGATGTAATGCAGCTGATGCAGACGATCGAGCTTGTCCAGGTCATAACCGGACAGCACGTTGAACATTTCCTCCAGCGCAACGCCGCCGGACGATGGCGGCGAGGCGGTGACGATCTTCCAGCCGCGGTAATCGAAGTCCAGAGGTTCGCGTTCGACGACCTTGTAGTTGGCCAGATCCGCCGCCGTCCAGTCGCCGCCGCTTGCCTTTACCGCCTTGAGCAGCAGCTGCGCGGTCTTGCCCTTGTAGAAGCCGTCGTTGCCGTGCGCGGCGATGCGTTCGAGTGTGGCGGCCTGATCCGGATTGCGGAACGTCCAGCCTGCTTTTGGCACTTCGCCGTTCGGCATCAGCAATGCCTTCGTGCCCGGATAACGCCCGATCTTGTCGCGCTTGTCCGAGATGGTTTCGAGAAAGCGCGCATCCGGCTTGAATCCTTCGCGCGCGATGCGGATTGACGGCGCCAACGATTTGGCAAGCGGCAGCTTGCCGTAATGCGCGGCGAGCCAGACCAGCGCGGCGGGCTCGCCCGGAATGCCGGCGGCGAGCGGACCGTACAACGCGGTGTCGCGGTTCGGCGTGCCGTCGGATTTGACGTACTGGGACGACTTCACCGCCGCCGGCGCGGTTTCGCGCGCGTCCAGCATGACGTTGCGGCCGTCGCTCGCGCGATGCAGCAGGAAGAATCCGCCGCCGCCGATGCCGGAACTTTGCGGCTCGACCACCGACAACGTGGACGCCACCGCGATCGCGGCGTCGAACGCGTTGCCGCCTTCGGCCAACACTTCGAATCCGGCCTGCGTCGCCAGTTTGTGCGCGCTCGCGATGGCGGCATGGCCGGGACGCTGCGCCGCATGCGCACCCAGCACGAATGCGAATGCGACAAATGCAGCAAGGTATATTTTTTTCACCTAGATTCCTCACGCACGCCTGCGCCCGCGCAGCACTATCGCCGCAGGGCGCAGCAATCTCCGGACGCGCGCTACTTCATTTCTACGAAGCGAAGCTCCGCGCCCGACTTCGCGATCGCATCCTGCACGCGCTGCTGATCGGCGGCGGCGCCGGCAAACAACACGACCACGTTCTTGAACGAGCCGTCGTTGGCGTTCGCGAATGCTTCCACGATCAGGTCGGCGGTGGCCTTGGAATCCGGGCCGCCGAACGCAAGCATGTTGCCGGGCAACACGCCGCGCGCAACCGTAGTGCCAACGTTGTCGAGCTGGCTCTTGCGCGCGTCCTCGGCCGCCATGCTGTCGCCGGCCGGCACGTAGTACATGAACGGATGGTTGGTCTTGACGCCCTGCATGTTGCGGGTCACGACCGAGACCAGGTACTTCTGCCAGGCCGCATCATCGGCGCCGGCTGCCGGCAACGGCACCGGTGCGTTCGCGGCGGCCTTGGCCGCGGCGTCCGCCGCCGCCTGTTTTTCCTCATCGCTCTGGCCACAGGCGGCGAGCAGCACCGAGGTAAAGAGCACCAGCATCACTGTGCGAAAAATCTTGTTCATGATTTCACCCTTGGTTTTTTCGACGAATCCTTCCAGCGCATGCGCAAGGCCTTTTGCACCGCCGGATGGACGAAATTGGAAACATCCCCGCCCAGGCGCCCGATTTCGCGCACCAGGGACGAGGAAATGAAACTGTACTGCTCGGCCGGCGTCAGGAACAGGGTTTCGGCATCGGGAATCAGGTGCCGGTTCATACTCGCGAGCTGGAATTCGTATTCGAAGTCCGACACCGCGCGCAGGCCACGCAGGATCACGCCGGCGCCGGTCTCGCGCACGAAATCGGCGAGCAACGAGGCGAAACCACGCACCTGGACATTGCGGACGCCAGCCAGTGCGACGCGCGCCAGTTCGATGCGCTCAGCCAGCGGAAACCCGGGGTTCTTGCTCGGACTCTCGGCGATGCCGACGATCAATGTATCGAACAATGGCGCGGCGCGAGCAACCAGATCGGCATGGCCGTTGGTGATCGGATCGAACGTGCCCGGATACACCGCTAGGCGCGCGTTTGCCGCTTTGGAAGAAGGCTTCGCCATGACCGCTAAAGCTTAGCCGATGACCCCGCGCGGCGATAGAGCGCAAAGCGCACGTCGCCGGCACGGCCTTCGCGGTGCTGCAACCAGTTTTGCGGCAGATCGGGCGCAGCGCCTGCCGGCGACTCGACGTAGAGCCAGGCTGATTCGTGCAGGCAGCCGTGCTGCTCCAGTGTCCTTGCCACATCACCCCACAAGTCCGCCGCGAATGGCGGGTCGAGAAACACGAGGTCGTAACGCGAAGACGTGCGATCCAGAAACCGACCGGCGGTATCGGCATGCACCTGGGCCGTCTGCTTCAGTCGCGCCAGGTTATCGCGCAGCAGTTGCGCGAGCCGCGCATCGGCTTCCACGAAATCCACCTGGGCAGCGCCACGCGACAGCGCCTCGATGCCGAGCGCGCCGGTGCCGGCGAAAAGATCCAGGCACTTTGCGCCTTCGATGACTGGCGCGAGCCAGTTGAACAGGGTTTCGCGCACGCGGTCCGGGGTCGGGCGCAGTCCCTGGACATCGGGCACGACGATGCGCGAACCGCGCAACGAACCGCCAATGATGCGCAGTTTTCCGGGAAGGGGGACGTGTCGCGGTGATACCATTTGCGCATTGTCTTGCAAGTTGCAGCGCGATGCTCAAGTTCTGGAAAAAATCGGAAAAACCCGAGGATCCATCGCCGTCAGAACAGGCCAGCAAGAAGACCTGGCGCGAGCGCCTCGCCGGCAGCGTACTCAATCGCGACATCCGCGACCTGTTTGCGCGCCATCCGAAACTCGACGAGTCCCTGCTCGACGATCTCGAAGCCATACTGATCGGCGCGGATGTCGGCGTTGCGGCGAGTACCGAGTTGATCGAAGACTTGCGCGCACGCCTCGCCAAGCGCGAATTCGTCGATGCCGGCGAACTGCTCGGCGCACTGCGCGAGCGCCTCGTCGCCCTGCTCGCGCCGGTTGCGCAACCGTTGTACATCGACCCGGCGCACAAACCCTTCGTCATCCTGATGGTCGGCGTGAATGGCGTCGGCAAGACCACGACCATCGGCAAGCTCGCGCGGCGTCTGCAAGACGAAGGTCTTGGCGTCGTGCTCGCGGCCGGCGACACGTTTCGTGCCGCCGCGGTCGAGCAACTGAAAACCTGGGGCGAGCGCAACAACGTGGCGGTGATTGCGCAGGGTTCTGGCGCGGATTCGGCCAGCGTGATCTTCGACGCGTTGCAATCGGCGCGCTCGAAAGGCGCCGATGTGCTGATTGCCGATACCGCCGGACGCCTGCACACGCAGGGCGGATTGATGGACGAGCTTTCCAAGGTGCGCCGCGTGCTCGGCAAGCTCGACGCTCAGGCCCCGCACGAGGTGCTGCTCGCGATCGACGGCACGACCGGCCAGAACGCGATCAACCAGACCCGGCAATTCAGGCAGGCGATTGGCGTGACTGGTCTGGTCGTGACCAAGCTCGACGGCACCGCGAAGGGCGGCGTGGTGTTTGCGCTGGCGCGCGAATTCGGATTGCCGATCCGTTACGTGGGTCTGGGCGAGACTGCTGACGACCTGCGCGAATTCGATGCGCAAGCCTTCGTCGACGGGCTGTTGCCCGAATCGCTTGGCAATGCCTGATTCGTTTTCCCGTCGATTGCTGGCCTGGTTCGACAGGCACGGTCGTCACGACCTGCCCTGGCAGCATCCGCGCCACGCCTATCGCGTGTGGATCGCCGAGGTGATGCTGCAGCAGACCCAGGTCGCGACCGTCATTCCGTACTTTTTGCGCTTTGTGGAAAAATTCGCATCGTTGCGCGCGCTCGCCGCAGCGCCGCTGGATGCCGTGCTGGCGCAGTGGTCGGGACTGGGCTACTACAGCCGCGCGCGCAACCTGCATCGCACCGCGCAAATCTGCGTCGACCGCCATCGCGGTTCGCTGCCACGCGAGTTCGACGCCCTCGCCGCCCTGCCCGGCATCGGCCGTTCCACCGCCGGCGCGATCCTGGCGCAGGCTCACGGGCTGCGTTTTGCCATCCTCGACGGCAACGTCAGGCGCGTGCTCGCTCGCCATCACGGCGTGCATGGCTGGCCCGGCGCTACTGCCGTGCAAAACAAGTTGTGGGCGCTGGCCGAGGCGCATACACCGCACTCGCGCATCGCCGACTACACGCAGGCAATCATGGATCTGGGCGCAACCGTGTGCACGCGGAGCAAGCCGCGTTGCGCGGATTGTCCGCAGCAACGGACTTGCGTTGCGTATCGTGAGGATACGGTCGCGCAACTGCCGGAGCGCAAACCGGCGCAGGCATTGCCGACGCGCAAGACCGTGATGTTGCTATTGCGCGATCACAGCGGACGCATTCTGCTCGAACGCCGGCCGCCGACCGGCGTGTGGGCGCAGTTGTGGAGCCTGCCCGAAGCCGAAAATGACACTGCCGCACGGCATCGTCTGGGCAACGGCATCCGGCTGCATGCGCTGGCGCCGTTCACCCACATGTTCAGCCACTATCGGCTCGACGTCACGCCGATGACGGGAATCGCCACCGTGACGCACGGCATCGCCGACGCGCCGGACCAGCGTTGGCTGCACCCGCGCGAAGCCACCGCACTTGGCCTGCCCGCGCCGGTGCGCAAACTCATCGAAAACCTGCCGGAGAAACCTTAGATGTCCCGCACCGTGTTCTGCGTCAAACTCCAGCGCGAAGCCGAAGGCCTTGCCTTCGCGCCCTACCCAGGTGATCTCGGCAAACGCATCTACACGGGGGTTTCGCAGGAAGCCTGGCGCGCCTGGCTCGCGCATCAAACCATGTTGATCAACGAAAACCGCCTGTCGCCACTCGATCCGAAAGCACGCAAATTCCTCGAAACCGAGATGGAAAAATTTCTGTTCGGCGCCGGCTCCGATGCGCCGCCGGGCTACACGCCGCAAGCATGACGGCTACTTCGCGCCGGCATCCGTGCCCTGCGCCTGGCTGGCCGCCTTCTCGTCGGCGCGCAAGGCCTTGTAGTCGATCGGCTGGATTTCGCGGATGCGGCAATTCTGGTGATCGAACACGATCGAGTCGAACTTGGCGTCCACATGCATCGAGGTGTTCTGCTCGATGCCGATTCCGCGCGCCCAATCCAGGTTGTTGCAGGATTTCTCCACGCTCACGAGGTAGGCGGTACTGACCCCCGTCCAGATCACGAGCTTGTCCTTGCCGACCACCTGCCACTGCCACAAGTCGATCATCGGGATGCGTTCGACTGGCGCACCGGCGTACTTTTGGTACTTCGCCAATTGTTGCGCCATGTAAGCGGCGGTATCGGCATGCGCGGGAAGCGCCGCGCACAGTGCGACAATGGCAAGTGTTGGAAGAATTCGCATGGCGGCTCCTTGCAAGCGGATCTTGCCGGATAGACGCCGGCGCGCGCAATTTCGTCGCGTGCACGGCGGTTTTTCTTGACTCGCCCGCGTCGAACCGCTGTAATACGCGCCCCTTCGCGGCGCCGTTCGGCCCCGCACGCAACACTCAGGGCCGGGTAGCTCAGTTGGTAGAGCAGGGGATTGAAAATCCCCGTGTCGGCGGTTCGATTCCGTCCCCGGCCACCATTTTCCCCTCTCGATATTGAAAGCGAATCGTGCGCTTCGGCGCATAGCCGCGAGCGGATTTTGGAGTATGTTTCCGCACGGACTGTCCGGAGATATCACCATGGGCGATGTCGATTACGTCTTGTCCGTGCGTGCGGTGAGCGGCGGCGCCTTTGTCGCCGATGTCGGCGCGACGCGATTCCTGCAGGTGCCCGCCGGTGCCGGCGTGAGCCCGGATCAAACCATCGGCGCGTCGGCTTGGTACAACGCCGTCCAGGCGGCTGCGGCGTGGACCAATGCGCAAGGCCAGGCGCGCGGCGACCTGCTGTTCGTCGTGCATGGCTACAACAGTTCCGAGGCGGATGTGATGCAGCACCATCGCGTCGTGAAATCCGGCCTTATGGCGCTAGGCTTCAGGGGCGTGGTCGTCTCCTTCGACTGGCCGAGCGACGACCAGGCACTGGCGTATCTCGCCGACCGCCATCGCGCCAAGAAGACCGCGCTCAAGCTGGTGACTGACGGGATCGCCGCATTGAGCGCGCGGCAAAAGCCAGATTGCGCGATCAACATCCACCTGCTGTGCCATTCGACCGGCGCCTACGTGGTGCGCGAGGCCTTCGACGACGCCGACGACACCACGCTCAAGCAGCAGGGCTGGACGGTCAGCCAGATCCTGTTCGCGGCCGGCGACATTTCTTCGGCGTCGATGAGCGCCGGCAATCCCAGTGCTGCATCCGTCTTCAACCATTGCTTGCGCCTGACCAACTATTCCAACCGCCATGATGCAGTGCTGGACATCTCCAACGTCAAGCGCCTCGGGGTCGCGCCACGCGTGGGCCGGATTGGTTTGCCAGACGACGCGCCAACGAACGCGATCGAAGTCGATTGCAGCGACTATTACGCGCAACTGATCTCGGATCCGGCCGTGATGAAACGAGACCAACCCGGCGGCATCGCCGGCGCGCAAAGCCACTCCTGGTACTTCGGCAATGCCGTCTTCACCCGCGACCTGTTCGCCACGATCATCGGCATCGAGGATTCGGCGATGCCGACACGCCGCAAGAACGCCGACGGCGTGTCACAAATGGTTCGCAGTAACGCCTGAACCTGGCGTTCGGCTGCACCTGCGAATGCGTTAGCATTTGCGGATGCATCTTCAATTCCTTGACCTCGATGGATCCCTCGACACGCAGCAATTCACGCTGCGCACGGTCGCGCTATGGGAATCCGTTTCTGCCGTCGATTTGCGCGATCTCGGGCCACGCTTACGCCTGTGGAGCCGCGATCGCACGATCCGCCTCGCGCGCGAGCGCATTGCCGCGCAGGCGCCGGACGGGCCTACCCTGCACCTGATCGGTTCCGGCGATTTTCATCATCTGGCCGCCGTGTTGATGGAAAAGGCCCGCGAGCCCGTCACGGTCATCCATATCGACAACCATCCGGACTGGGTACGCCTGGCGCCGCGCTGGCACTGCGGTTCGTGGGTCAATCGGGCATTGCGGCTACCCAACGTGCAGCGCGTGATCACACTTGGCGTGTGCAGCGACGATCTGGTGCGTCCGGATCTGAAGGGCGGCAACCTGCCCGCCCTGGCCAGCGGCAGACTCTTGCTTTTCCCGTGGGAGCACGCGCCGTCACGGGTCTGGCGGCGGATACCTGATGGTCCAGGCCGGCATTGGGAAAATGGCCATATCCATTGGCAAAACTTCTCCGAAACGGGCGTCGAGAATACGCTGGATGCTATAATTTCGTTGATTTCGACCAATGCGGTGTGGATCAGCATCGACAAGGACGTGCTCGACGAGCGCGAGGCACTGACGAACTGGGATCAAGGTCGCATGCCACTGTCGGCTCTGCTGCAAATCCTTCGTGCCGTCGGTGCGCAAAAGCGCATCGCCGGCGCGGACATCTGCGGCGAGTTTTCCCCGATTGCGCACACGAACTGGTTCAAGCGCTGGGAATCGCGCAGCGATCAGCCGCAGCGCAGCGCGGATACGGCGATGCTGGCACGCAACGAGGCGACGAACAGGCTATTGCTGGTGGCGATCGAAAAGGCCGCGCGATGATGCTTCTGGCTTTGCTGCTTGGCACCGTGCTGTGCGATGTCGGCGGCCAGGTCTGCTTCAAGCTTGGCGTTGGCCACGAGTCCGCGCCAGCGCCCGCGAGCGGGTTGCGCGGATTCTTCGGCGGGCTGCTCGTGTCACCCTGGATCATCGCCGGGATCCTGGTTTACGTGGTCGAGATCACGCTGTGGTTCGCGGCGCTGAGCATGACGCGGTTGAGCGTCGCCTATCCATTCATGGCGCTGTCCTACTGCGGTGTCGTGATCGCCAGCCGTTTCATCCTGGGCGAGCATGTTTCCAGGCGGCGGTGGCTGGCGACGGGCGCGGTGGCGTTCGGCGTGGCCCTGGCCTGCTGGCCGGGAATTTAAGGTATTTGTAAACCGGCAAGCCGGATAATTGTTGGCAGAATCCCGGATATTTCCATGATCAAGAACGTTGAATTCCACATGCCCGGCGGCCGCAACGGCGTACTCCTGATCCACGGTCTGACCGGCACGCCGACCGAGATGCGTTTCATCGGCAAGGGCCTGAACCGCAACGGTTTTACCGTCCACGGCATGCAGCTCGCCGGCCACTGCGGCGACGAAGCAGACCTGCTCGCGACCGGCCGCCAGGACTGGTATCGCAGCGTGGTCGCGGCTGCCGAAAAACTGCGCGGCGAGGTCGACCACCTGTTCGTGGCCGGCCTGTCGATGGGCGCCCTGCTTGCGCTCAAGCTCGCCGCCGACCGGCCCGAGATGGTTGATGGCCTGGGCCTGTACGGCACCACCTTTGCCTACGACGGCTGGACGATCCCTTGGATCGGCAAGTTGTCGTTCATGCTGCCGCTGGTGGTGAGCCTGGGGTTCGGCCGCGGGCAAAAATTCCACGAGTGCTTCCCCTATGGCATCAAGGACGAGCGCATCCGTCAGCGCATTGCCGGCAGCATGTTGTCCGGCGACAGCGCCGCCGGCGGACTGCCCGGCAATCCGTGGCCTTCGCTCGCCGAGTTCTACCGCCTGTCGTGGCGCGTGCGTCGCATGCTGCCAGACGTGCGCACGCCGTGCCTGGTGATGCACGCCAAGGAAGACGACGTCGCCAGCCTGCGCAACGTGCAGGTGCTGGTGCGCGGCGTCAAGGGCCCGGTCGAGACCGTGCTGCTGGAAAACAGCTACCACATGATCACCGTCGACCAGGAACGCAACCTCGTCATCGACCGCACCACGCGCTTCTTCAACCAGGTCGCCGCCACGCAATTCGTCACCATGCCGGAACCGGCGCCTGCCCTCGCCGTCGCCGATTGATGGAAGCCGTCGTCGTCGATTCCATCGAGGCCTTCGGCCGCGAGGAATGGAACCGGCTGTTTCCGGACGAGCTCGAAGACTGGAGCTACTACCGCGCGGTCGAGAAATCCGGCCTGCCGGACTTTTCCTGGCTGTACTTCGGCGTGCGCGATGAAGCCGGTTTGCTGCGTGTCGCGGTGCCGGCCTTCGTCACGGTTTATCGTCTCGACACGACGCTGACCGGCGCGCTCAAGCGCTTTGCCGATTGGGTTACCCGCCATTTCCCGCGCCTGTTGCGCCAGAAGATGTTGTCGCTGGGCTCGCCGGTTTCGGAGATTTGCCACCTCGGCTTTGCACCCGGCGTGCCAGCGGACGAACAACAACGCCTGCTCGGGGCCATCCTCGCGAAGGCGGAATCCTTCGCCAGGGAAAACCGCGTGCGCATGATTGCGGTCAAGGACGCAACCGCCGCCCAGGATGCACTGTGGGCGGCGGCGGCAAAGGCGCACGGATTGCGCCGCCAGCCGGGCTTGCCGACCGCGTTCCTGGACGTGAAGTTCGCGAACATCGACGAATACCTGGCAACGCTCAGCAAGGCAACGCGCAAGGACATCCGCCGCAAATTGAAGGATGCGACGGGATTGCGCGTCGAATGGCGCACCGGCATCGACGGCATCGAAGGCGAAGTCATGCGCCTGTACAAATCCACGCACGCGAACGCGCAATTCAGTTTCGAGGAACTCACGAGCGAATATTTCCGCAACGTGCTGCGCGGGATGGCTGGGCGCGCGAATTGCGCCACGTACTGGCTTGGCGACAAACTCGTCGCATTCAATCTCGTCCTGCACGACGGCAAACGCCTGCTCGACAAGTTCCTCGGCATGGATTACACCGTGGCCCGCGAACACAATTTATACTTCTACACCTGGATCGAGAACGTGCGCCGCTGCATCGACCTGAAACTCGCCTTGTACCAGAGCGGCCAGGGCCTGCACGCGCTCAAGCGCCGTCTTGGCAGCCGCCTGTCCGCAAACTGGCTGTGGTACCGGCATCGCAACCGCTTCGTGGATGCGCTCTTTGCCCTGGTCGAGCGCATCGCGCGCCTCGACCGGCAGGATCCGGAACTGGCCGCACTGATCGAGGATTCCGCACGATGAACAGCAACCACGTCCTCCGCGGCGCCTGGGTCGCCTGGCTGATGCTGCTCGGGTTCGAGACGCTGTGCCAGATCTCGCTCAAGATGTCAGGGCTGGACAATCCGGATTTCAATTTCTCTCCGACCGCGTTTGCGCGCACCCTGGCTACGCCGTGGACCTGGGTCGCGATCGCCTGCTACATCGGGGCATTCGGCGTGTGGATGACGATCCTGCGCAAGACCACGCTGTCGGCCGCGTTCACGACCAGCGCGATCGTCTTCGTCGGCGTCATGCTCGCCTCGTGGCTTGTGTTCGGCGAGCGCATTGGATTCTGGCAAATGGTTGGCTGCACGATCATCGTGGCGGGAATTCTGGCACTGGGTTCGGATGACGCCGAATCCGGCGCAGGTTAAGCTACGCACCTTCAATCTTCAGCGCATTTCGGAGAGAGCCATGAGCGAAGTACAGGACACGGTTTTCGGCATCATCGCCAAGGAAGCCGGCATCGACATCGCCACGATCAAGCCTGATTCCACGCTGAAGGACCTCAACATCCAGTCGCTGGATGCGGTGCAGATCATTTTCGAGATCGAGGATCACTACAAGATCCAGATGCCCGATCGCGACCCGAACTTCGACACCGAATCGGTCAAGGGCTTGATCGACGCGGTGGAAAAGCTCGTTGCGGAAAAAGCCGCGCAGCCAACCGCCGCAGGTTAATTCCCCGATGCGCCGCGTCGCCATCACCGGCATGGGCGCGATTACCGCGCTCGGCCACGATGCCGCATCGACCTGGGCGGCGATGCGCGAGGGGCGCTCTGGCATCGGGCCGATCGCCAACATCCCGACCGACCTGCTCAACGTCAAGATTGCGGCGGAAGTGCGCGGCTTCGACCCGGCCACGCATATCGACACGAAGAAACTGCCGCTTCTCGACCGCGTATCGCAATTCGCGCTGGTCGCCGCGCGCGAGGCCGTCGCGCAATCGGGTCTCGATTTTCGTGTGGACAATCGCGGCGAACGCAGCGCCTGCATCATCGGCAGCGGCATTGGCGGCGAAGGTTCGCACAATGAGCAGTCCAGACGCTTCTACGCCGAAAACAATCCGCGCCTGCATCCGCTCACCATCCTGCGCGTCATGGCAAACGCACCGGCCTGCCACGTCGGCATCGAGTTCGGGTTGCGCGGCCCGAGCTTCGCCGTGGTCAGCGCCTGCGCCTCGGCCAACCACGCGATGGCGCAAGCGGCGGACATGATAAAAAATGGAAAAATGGATTTCGCCGTGACCGGCGGCAGCGAAGCCTGCGTCACCGTCACCACGATGAAGGCATGGGAAGCCATGCGCGTCACCGCCGACGACACCTGCCGTCCGTTCTGCAAACAGCGCCGTGGCATGGTGCTGGGCGAAGGCGCCGGCATCTTCGTGCTCGAGGAATGGGAACATGCCAAGGCGCGTGGCGCGAACATCCTTGCCGAATTCGCCGGCAGCGGCATGACCGCGGATGCCGTCGATATGGTATTCCCGGCGCAGGCCACGGTCGCGCGCGCGATGGAACTTGCGCTTGCCGACGCCAAGCTCAAACCCGAGGACGTCGATTACATCAACGCCCATGGCACCGGCACGCCGGCGAACGATCCGACCGAGACCAAGGCAATCCGCCGCGCGTTCGGCGCGCATGCCGACAAACTCGCCGTGTCCTCGACCAAATCCATGCACGGTCACGCACTCGGCGCAGCCGGTGCAATCGAACTCGTCGCCGCCATCGGTTCGATGCGCGACGGCGTGGTTCCGCCGACCGCGAATTTCATCGACGCCGATCCCGAATGCGATCTCGATTACGTGCCGAATACGGCGCGGAAAAAATCCGTGCGTGCGGCGCTGAGCAACTCGTTCGCGTTCGGCGGACTCAATTGCGTGATCGCCTTGCGCGCCGCTTGACGCGCGCATGCCTTCTTTTCGTTACCTCCAGCTCGACGTCTTCCCCGCCTCGCCCGGCGGCGGCAATCCGCTTGGCGTCGTGTTCGCCTCCCCCGAACTCGATACCGCGCAAATGCAGCGCATCGCGCGCTGGCTCAATATCGTGGAAACCACATTCGTGCTGCCGCCGGACGATGCGAACGCGGATTACCGCCTGCGCATCTTCATGCCGCACACGGAGATCCCGTTCGCCGGACACCCGACCATCGGCAGCGCGCATGCCGTGCTCGATTCCGGTTTCGCGCAAGCGCGTGACGGCCAACTGATCCAGCAATGCGGCGCGGGTCTGCTGCCGATCCGCGTCGAAGGCGAAGGCGCATCGCGCGAACTTTTCGTGCGCGCGCCCGGCGCGCGCGTCGCGCGCGAGGGCGGTGAGGATGCGTCCCTGCGCGCCGCGCTCGGATTCCAGGCTTTCGGTGCGTTGGCGCCCGCGCTGGTCGATGGCGGCCGACGTTGGTGGATCGCCGAGTTCGCGGATGAGGGTGCGGTGCGTTCGTGGCAACCCAATCACGCCGCGATCAAGGCGCTCGCGCGCGCCGACGCTTGCATGGGTTTATGCGTGTTCGCGCGCTGCAGGAATCCGGATTACGAACTCGTGGTGCGCGCTTTCCCCGCCGGCGCGGGCATCGTCGAGGATCCGGCTTCCGGCGCCGCGAACGGACTCATCGCCGCCTACATCGCGCAAGCCGAGCCTTCTGGATCGCGCGCGCGCGGCTACCGTGTCAGCCAGGGCCGCGAGATGGGCCACGATGCCGCGCTGACCGCGCGCATCGACGCCGACGGAACGGTCTGGGTCGGCGGGCGTACGCGCACGGTGATCGAAGGCACGATTCGCGTGGAATGAATCGTCTTATGGCAGCACCGTCGCAGTCTGGCTGACTTCTTGGTCCGTGGTATCCCCATCCGGTGCCTTGATCGTGTAACCCAGCGCCTTGAGTTGCGCCAGCTTGCCGTTTGGATCGAGCAGGCTGCGCATGGACACTACTGCTACCGTCGATGCGTTTTTGTCCAGAGCCTTTTTGGCTTCATCGAGCCAGGCCGCGCGCAGTCGCGCGGCGGCATCGCTCAATCCCAATTCATGCGCGATGCCTGATTCGGATACCTCCTGCGTGCACACGTTCCACTGATCGGATCGCGGCAGCTTGCGCAAGGCGTCGATATCGCCAACCGCCCAGGCATTGGCGCGTGCGGTCATGTTGACCAGGTCCGTATCGATGCTGTCGAGTGTCTTGCTGAAACAGCCGACATCGGAAATCTGCGAGGCCTTGAAACGTTTCACTGCCGCGCGCGGATTCTTGATCGTGTAGTTGACTTGCGCGGTGACGATGGCCAGATGCGCACGCCGCGCATCGCTGCGCACCTGCTTGCGCACGAAGTCCGAACCGGTGAGATGGTTGTCGTCCATTGCCGCGTCGTAGAGTTTGATCGCGGCAAACACCGGCCGCAGGCGTTCGGCCCAATTGCTGTGACCGATGTATTTGCGCTTGGCCGCGACCCAGCGCTCGTAAAGTTCCGGCGGCAATACCTGATCGAGTGTTTTGCCATCCGGATTGTTCTTGACTCCGATCAGCGATGGCAGCAACGCGAGTGTGCCGAAAAAACCGGCGTCCGCCGACAGTCCCACTCCTTCGCCAGCCAGCAATTCCTGCGATTGCGCAATGCGCTCGTCCAGTTCTTTCGATTTCCACTGAATATCGCGCGGCAAGGGCGACACGGTGCCGAGTATCCACAGCACATGATCGCCCTTGGAGACTTTCCACAAACCCGGGCCCGGCTGCTCGCCGGTGACGGTGATGGTTTGCAACTGTGCAGGCGGTGTTGCGCTTTGAGCGCAGGCCAGCGACGACAACAAGAACAATCCGGCAAGGGCGGCACCACGCATGCGCACAACTCCATTCACGAACGAAGTGTGCATTCTCGAAAATGCGCTCGCGTGGCGCATCAAATTCCGGTTAATAGCGAACGACGATCGCCACGGCGTTCAGCCGCGGTTTGCCTGCCCTCAAACCTGTCGCGCCAGTTCCGCTGCCACTTCCTTCGCTGCCTTCAGCGTCGCCGCGATGTCCTCACGCGTGTGCGCGGTCGAGACGAACAGGTTTTCGTAAGCGCCGGGATGGAACAGCACGCCACAGGCGAGCATGCCGCGCCACCACACGTCGAAGATCTTCTGGTCGGCGTGGCGCTCGGCGTCGCGATAGTTGTGGATTTCCTCGCGCGCGAACCAGACCTGCATAAGCGGACCGATGCCGACGACATAGGCGGGCAGTCCGGCGTCCTTCAACACTTTTTCGAGTCCGTGGCGCAACTCGTCTGAGACAGCATCGAGATTCTTATGCAGATTCGGCGTGTTGAGTTCATCCATCGCCGCATTTGCCGCAGCGATCGCGATGCCGTTCGCGCTGTAGGTGCCGGCCATCGACACCGTGCCGTTGGCGACCAGGGACATGATGTCCGCGCGTCCGCCCATTGCCGCGACCGGGAAGCCGCCGCCGATGCCCTTCGCGAACACGGACAAATCCGGCTTGATGCCGAGGCGCCCTTGCGCACCGGCTAGTCCCAATCGGAAACCGGTGATGACTTCGTCGAAGATCAACACGATGCCGTGCTTGTGCGTGATTTCGCGCATGAATTCGAGGTAGCCCGGCTTGGGCAGGATGCAGCCGGTGTTGCACATCACCGGCTCGGTCAGCACGGCGGCGATGTGGTTGCCTTCGCGTTTGATCGCATCGGCCAGTGCATCGACGTCGTTCCACGGCAGGATGAGGAGATTTTCTTCGACGCCCTTGGGCAGGCCCGGGCCTTGCGGCACCGGGATCGGGTGCGCATCCGGTCCGGCTTTCGAGATATTCGGATGCTTGCTCCAATACACGGCATCGGAGAAGCCGTGGTACATGCCTTCGAAGCGGATGATCTTGTGGCGCTTGGTGAAGGCGCGCGCCAGGCGCGTCGCGTACAGCACTGCCTCGGTGCCGGTGTTGCACAGGCGCACCATGTCCACGCTCGGAATCGCGTCGACGATTTTCTGTGCCAGGCGCGCTTCGTCCTCGGTCGGCAGCGCGAACACGGTGCCGCGGTTCTGGATGAAATCGACTACGGCCTGCGTCACTTTCGGCGGGCGGTGTCCGAAGATCATCGGGCCAAGTCCCAACAGATAGTCGATGTACTCGTTGCCATCGACGTCGGTCAGGCGCGAACCTGTGCCGTCTTTCACGAACAGCGGATACGGATTCCAGCCTGCCCAGGTCGCGCGCGCGGTGCTGTTGACGCCGCCGGGGATGAGCTTGCAGGCAGCCTCGAATGATTTGGCGCTGCGGCTCGTGTTCAAGCCGGAGACGAGTTGTTTGTCGGACATGGAGTTTCTCGGGAGTGATTCAGGCGATGGCCAATTTCTTGGATGGCAGTTCGTGCAGCAGCGGCAACGCATCGGCAAATCCGGCGATGGCCGCGTGCGCGATGTTCTTGTTCTCGCAGTGCTGGATCAACTTGCCCTTGGCGAAAACGAAATCGACAGTTTCGGCAACGCAAAAATCCGATGCGCCATCGCCGATCAGCAGGGTGCGCTCATGCGCGGCGCGTCCACGCGCGCACTTGCAAGTGCCACTGCCGATGCGGCAGGCTTTATCGGCATGCGGGAATTGCAGCGACCACTCGCGCTCGTCCACCTGGCGCAGGTGATTGGCGACGATCGGCAGCGATTCGAAACCGGCACGCGCCAAAATGCGGCGGATCCCATAGTCGAGCCCGTCGCTGACAATCACGATGTGCATGCCCTGCGCGTGCGCCGCATCGACGAATTCACCGAAAGCTGGATCAATGGCGCGCGCATCCAGGTGCGCATCGAGCTCGTCGCGGCTCATGTCCAGTAGTGCCACTTGTCCGGCCATGCAGTCGTGCGAGTTGATGCGACCGGCCTTCCAGTCCGCTTCGAGCGCTTCCCAGCCGGACCGGCCGAAGCGTTCGAGCAGGGTGTCGGTGGTGTCGTCGACGGCAATCGTGCCGTCGAAGTCGCAGAGGATGGTCCAGTGGGACACGGAGTGGTCGCCCGGGATGGAGGAATGCGGCATTATCGGCGCCGCGCATTAAGGAATCCTGAGCGGCAACAGTTTGAATTGAGGGGGTTTTAACGTATCGCGAGCGGCTTTCTGGCAAAATCGGCCATCGCCTATTTTCGTCGTTCTGCGCGCGCATGTCGAGCCGTTCCGCCTTTTTCGCCTACACCCCGTGGGATGCAATTCCCGCGTTGATGGTGCTGGGACATCTGGTATTCGTCGCCACCTTGTTCTTCGGCTTTCATGCCATGCCGTGGGCGCTGTGGATTCCGCTGGCGCTCGTGTATTCGATCAGCATTTCGTGGAGCATCAACTCCACCAGTCACAATTTCATCCACAACCCGTTCTTCAGCTCACCGACGCTGAACCGGGTTTACAGCATCATCCTGTCGCTGACCGATGGTTTTTCGCAGGAGTTCTACCACCACGTGCACCTGCGCCATCATGTCGGCAACATGGATCGCATCGGCGCGAACGGCACCACGATCGATCCGCTGTCGATCTGGCGCCACGGCAAGGACGGCAAGGTCGAAAGTCCGTGGACATATACTTTTTACAGTTATTTCCGCGACGACATCGGCGAGGTCTACCGCCGGGTCAAGGAAAAATTCCCCGAAAAGGCGAAGTGGATCTGGCGCGAAATCTATATCGTCGTCGGCATTTATCTGGTTTGCCTGATCTTCGACTGGCGCGCCTTTCTCGCGCTGGTGCCGTTCTATTACCTCGGCCATTCGCTGTCATCGCTGAACGGCTATTACGAGCACTTCAAGGGCAACCCGGACGATCCCATCGCCTGGGGCGTGTCGACCTACAACAAGTTCTACAACTGGATCTGGCTGTACAACGGATTCCACGCCGAGCATCACTACCGCCCGAAAGTGCATTGGACGAAGATGATCCAGTTGCGCGATTCGATCCGCGACGAACAGCGCGCGCACGGCGTGCATGTGATGAACCACTGCCACGGCCTGGGTTTCCTCGACCGCAAACCGGCGCAGTACACGCAGGTGGATCATCCGGCCGCGAAGGCCGCGTGAATCGGCGGCGCCCGGCCGCTTCCACCGTGACCACGTTTTGGCTAAGGTAGGCTTTCGCCAGCCACGGTGAGAGTCATGCCGAATCCCCTGCGCTACCTCCTGCTCGCCGCCACGGTCACGGCACTCGCCGCCTGCGGGCCGGTCAAGCATCCGATCAACCCGCCCAACGCCAGCATCCAGCAACTCGACGTGTTGCCGGACGGCCAATGGAAGCTGCAAGTCCGGCTGGAGAACTTCAGTGACCAGACCGTTCACTACGGCGCGTTCAAGGCAGACTTGCGTGTCGGCGACGAAACGGCCGGCAAGATCGATGTCGATGCGAACATGGATATCCCGGGCGAGAACGCGGATATCCTCGAAACCACGCTGATGCCCGGCGCAGGTGCCGCCAAGGCATTCAAGAGTGCGGTGTCCCATCCGGACGGCGTGGCCTACGAGTTGAAGGGAACGATAGACATTCCATCGGCCAAGGAATTCAAGTTCGAACACAGCAGCCGCCTGTCGCCGGTGCCCGGCGTGGCCAACTCCTACCGCTGAAGCAAATTCTTCGTCGTCCCGGCAGGGAATGCCGGGACCCAGACTGCACGGATGCCGATGTTGGATTGCCGTCCATGGCTTCTGGATTCCGGCAATCCATGCCGGAATGACGCAATCGTATAGAGGAATCATCATGACCGTCTACAAAGCCCCGCTTGCGGACATGCACTTCGTCCTGTTCGACCTGCTCAAGCTCGACGCGCAGTACGCGCGCATCGATGGCGGCGCCAACGCCACGCGCGACGTGGTCGATGCGATCCTCGACGAGGCCGCGAAATTTTCCGAGACCGTTCTGGCGCCGCTGAACGCGCCGGGCGATGAACTAGGTTGCACGCACGACAAGACGACTGGCGCGGTGACGACGCCGCCCGGGTTCAAGGATGCCTACAAGCAATACGTCGATGGCGGTTGGAGCGGCCTGACCGCGCCGGAAGCCTACGGCGGCCAGCATCTGCCCGAATCGATCGGCGCACCGCTGAAGGAAATGCTCGATTCGGCGAACCTGTCATGGGGCAATTTCCCGCTGCTCTCGCACGGCGCCACCGAAGCCCTGCGCCTGCACGGCGAGGAATGGCAGCGCGTTGCGTTTCTCAAACCCATCGTCGAAGGCCGCTGGACCGGCACCATGTGCCTGACCGAACCGCATTGCGGATCGGATCTGGGCCTGCTCAAGACTCGCGCGGAACCTAATCCGGACGGCACTTATCGCATTTCCGGCACCAAGATCTTCATCACCGCCGGCGAGCACGATTTGACCGAAAACATCGTGCATCTGGTGCTGGCGCGCCTGCCCGACGCGCCCGCCGGCGTGAAAGGCATCTCGCTGTTCATCGTACCGAAGTATAAAGTTGACAAAAGTGGACAAATGGGCGCACGCAACGCGGTGAGTTGCGGCGCGATCGAACACAAGATGGGCATCCACGCTTCCGTCACCTGCGTGATGAACTTCGACGGCGCCGAAGGCTACTTGATCGGCCAGCCGAACAAGGGCCTGAATGCGATGTTCACCATGATGAACACCGCGCGCCTCGCGGTCGGTATCCAGGGGCTGGGCCTGATCGAGCGCGCCTACCAAGGTGCGCTCGTGTACGCGCGCGAGCGCTTGCAGGGCCGCGCACTGGGCGGCGCGAAGTTTCCGGACAAACCCGCCGACCCGCTGATCGTGCATGCGGATATCCGCCGCATGCTGCTCACGCAGAAAGCATTCGCCGAGGGCGGTCGCGCACTGGCCTATTACGCCGCGAGCCTGGTCGATCTGGTCGAGCGCGCGCCAACCCCGGACGAACGCAAACGCGCGGATGAGCTGCTCAGCTTCATCATCCCGATCACCAAGGCATTGCTCACCGAAGCCGCGAACGAATGCACCTATCACGCCGTGCAGATTTTCGGCGGTCACGGCTACATCCACGAAACAGGCATGGAGCAGTTCGCGCGCGACGCGCGCATCACCACGATCTACGAAGGCACGACAGGCATCCAGGCCCTCGACCTGCTTGGGCGCAAGATCATGCAGACGCAAGGCGTCGGCCTGAAACATTTCCTCGAGGAAACCGGCGCGTTCTGCCAGGCCAATATCGCGAATACGGCGGTGCAGGAATTCGTCGCCCCGCTCGCCACCAGCGCCAAGCAATGGGCGGACTTGACCCAGGAAATCGGCAAGCGCGCGGCGGCGAATCCCGACGAGGTTGGCGTGTGCGCCGTGGATTACCTGTTTTATTCCGGCTATATCGCGCTCGCCTATTTCTGGGCGCGCAGCGTCGCCGCTGCGGATGCGTCGACGCAAACCTCCGACTTCAAGCAATCCAAACTTGCCACCGCACGGTTTTACTATGCGCGCATCCTGCCGCGTACACTTTCGCATGCCGCCAACCTGCGCGCGGGCGCGGATTCGCTGATGGCGATGCCGGATGCGCAGTTCGGGTGAACGGGGTGAGTGGTGGGCCGTGGTGGGATCGAACCACCGACCAATAGATTAAAAGTCTACTGCTCTACCGCTGAGCTAACGGCCCGGATGTGCGCGTGCGGGGCGCGCAGTTTAACGGTAGCGTGTGGGATCGGCAACGCCAGCTTGCACAAATCCCTGCGCGCGCAGGCGGCAGGCGTCGCAGTGGCCGCAGGCGCGCCCTTCCGCGTCGGCTTGATAACACGACACCGTCGCCGCGAAATTGACACCCAGACGCATGCCCTCGCGCACGATATCGGCTTTGCTCATCGAGATCAGCGGTGCATGGATGCGCAACGCGTGGCCTTCCACGCCGGCTTTGGTCGCAAGGTTTGCGAGTTGCTCGAATGCGGCGATGAATTCCGGCCGGCAATCCGGATATCCGGAATAATCCACCGCATTGACGCCACAAAAGATGTCCTGCGCGCCAAGCACTTCGGCCCAGCCCAGCGCGACCGACAGCATGATCGTGTTGCGCGCCGGCACATAGGTGACGGGAATACCCGCCCCGCCTTGCTCGGGCACGGCGATGTCGGCAGTCAGCGCCGAACCGCCGATACTGCGCAAATCCACATGCACGGTCTTGTGTTCGACCGCGCTCAGCGCCCGTGCCACACGCTCGGCCGCGTGCAGTTCGGAGACATGGCGCTGGCCGTAGTCGACGCTCAAGGCATGGCTGGCAAAACCTTGCTCGCGCGCAAGCGCCAGGGTCACGGCCGAATCCATGCCGCCGGAGACAAGCACTACTGCACGCTTTATCGTCACTTTCCGCGCTCCTCGCCCCACAGGATCTTGTGCAACTGCACCTGCATGCGCACCGGCAGGCGGTCGTCGAGGATCCACTGCGCAAGATCGCGCGGCGCGAGTTTGCTCCACACCGGCGAAAACAGCACATCGCAGCGTCCGGCAAGCGCGCGTTCGCGCATCGTCGCGCAGGCCCAATCGTAATCGGCGCGATCGGCGAGCACGAACTTGATCTGGTCGTGCGCGGTCAGCGCGTCGAGGTTGCTCCACAGGTTGCGCGCGGATTCGCCGGAGCCGGGTGCCTTCAGGTCCATGACGCGGCTCACACGGGGATCGACGTCGCTCACATCGAGCGCGCCGGAGGTTTCCAGCGACACCGTATAGCCCGCGTCGCACAGCGCAACGAGCAAATTCAAACACCGCTTCTGCGCCAGCGGTTCGCCGCCGGTGACGCAGACATGCTGCGTTTTATACTTTGCGACCTCTGCTACGATGGCGTCGATATCACGCCACTGCCCACCCTGAAATGCGTATTCGGTATCACACCATACGCAACGCAACGGACAACCGGTCAGGCGCACGAATACCGTCGGCCAGCCAGCGTCGCGCGCCTCGCCCTGCAGGGAATGGAAAATCTCGGTGACGCGCAGCCGTCCCGACGGGTCGGTCTCGGACATCGCGCTTAACGTTGGGCTTCGATCTTCAATGCCCGCAAGCGCCCTTGCGCGAGATTAGAGACAGTCGTGTTGGGATACTGCGCGATGACCTGGTTCAGCGTTGCCTGCGCCTGGTCCCACTGTTTCATTTCGTACTGGCAATAGCCGACTTTGAGCAAGGCATCCGGCGCCTTCTGGCTGTTCGGGAATTGCGCCAGAAGCTTGTGGAAGGTATCCAGAGAGACGGGATAATTCTGGGTGACGTAGTAGCTTTCGCCCAGCCAGTAGTAGGCGTTCGGGGTCAATTCATCGTTCGGAAACTGGGCGATGAAAGCCTGGAACAGGCGCGCCGACTCTGCATATCGGCCATCCTTGAGCGCGCCGAAGGCGGTGTCGTACGCGGTCTTCGGATCCTGCGCGACAGCAGGCGCCACCGGTGCGCTTGCATCCGTCGACATCGCGGTCTGGCCGGCAGGCTGCGGGATCTGCTCGGGCGCCGTGGCAGGAGCCGCAGCCGACGTTGGCGTCTGCGCCGGCTGAGAATTGCCAAGCTGCACATCTTGCATCGTCGTGCCGTTCGGATTGGCACCGATGGCCGGCGCGGGAGCCGCAGCCGGATTACGGCCCTCAAGACGGCCGATGCGCGAATCCAGGTCGATGTACTGGTCCTTGCCGTGGCTCTTCAGCTCATCCAGCTGATGGCGCAATTCCTCGATCTGCCCTTGCAGGTTCTGCAACTGCGACTGCAGGGCGTTGATCTGGTTGACCATCTGGATGTTTGCCTGCGCACCGCCCTGGCCTTGCTCCGTCTCGAGCTTGGCTACGCGTTCGGCCAGGCTCAGGCGCTGCGCGTGCGCGGGTAGCGCAAGAACCACAAACGAAATGGCGGCGAGTACGAGCGAGCGATTGAGGATGCGCATCGGAATTTCCAGATTCATAAAGACAAAGAGCCGATCGGCATTTTCATCCGATCGGCCCCCGGATTCAAACCCTTGCGGGTATTACTGCTTCGCCGTGTAGACGATTTCAACGCGGCGATTCTTGTGCCAGCAACCTTCGTTGTGCTCCTTGCACACCGGGCGCTCTTCGCCATAGCTGACGACATTGAGCTGGCTGGCCGAGGCGCCGGCAGCGACAAGGGCGCTGTCGACCGCATTGCCGCGACGCTCGCCGAGGCCAAGGTTGTACTCACGCGTGCCGCGCTCGTCGGTGTTGCCCTCGAGCGTCACGCGCGCGCCCGGGAACTGGCGCAGGTAGGCGGCATGGCAGGCGATCTGGGCCTGGAATTCCGGTTTGATCTCGCTCTTGTCGAAATCGAAGTAGACCACGCGCTGGCGCAGGCAGGAATCGGTGTCCAGGCTTTCGACGGTGTACTTGCCACCGTTGTTTTCCGGCTGCGCGGCGGCGGCCGGTGCGGCTGCCTCGGCCGCGGGGGGCTTGGTGTTCTTGCCGGCGCAGGCCACAAGCGCGGCGCTGGCGACGACAGCCGTCAGAATGACACGAATCGGGAGTTTCATTTTTTTGTCCTCTATCGAGATGTTGATATGGATAACAACTATCCGCCGTCAGGCGGAATCACTGCCCACGCTGGCGATAAGGGGACCATGACGGTTCGCGCACGTCTCCGTCTGCCAGCACCAGGCGCTGCCGTACCCGGCCATTCGCCGAAACCGCGTAGAGCACATCGCGGGAACCTTCGGTGGCGGTGTACAGCAGCATGCTTCCATTCGGGGCGTAGCTCGGATGGTCGTCAAGATTGCCGACCGAAATCGGCTTCGAGTCGCCCGTGGTCTTGTCCAGAACCGCAATACGATACACATTTCCGTTGCCCTGCACCATAGCGATATGCTTGCCGTCATAGGCGATCGAGGCGTTTGCGTTGTAGTTTCCCTGGAAGGTAATGCGCGTTGCAGCGCCGCCGGTCGCGGGAATCTGGTAAAGCTGAGGTTTTCCTGAACGATCGGACGTGAAAACGATGCTTTGGCCGTCCGGCATCCATTTTGGCTCGGTATCGATCGCATAGCCCTTGGTGAGCTGGGTGATCTGGTGGCTTGCCAGATCCATCGAGTAGATGTTGGGGTGGCCGGCAAACGACAAGGTCAGGGCCAACCGGGTGCCATCCGGCGAAAACGCCGGCGCGCCGTTGATGCCTTTGCGCGCGGACACCACCTCGCGCGATCCGGTGGCGATTTCCTGGATGTAGATCGACGAATTGCCGCGCTCGAAAGACACATAGGCCAGCTTGCGGCCATCCGGCGACCACGCCGGCGACAGCAGCGGCTCACGCGAGCGCACCACGGTCTGCGGATTGAAGCCGTCCGAATCGGCAACCATCAGCGCGTACTGGATGTTGTTGCCGGTGCCGGTCGAGGTGATGTAGGCGATGCGCGTCCAGAAAGCGCCGCGCACGCCGGTGATCTTTTCATAGACAAGGTCGGCGATCTGGTGCGCAACGTCGCGCAGGCCGGTGCGCTGGCCGGTGATCGCGAGCGCGAGCAGTTGCTGCTGCTTGGCCACGTCGTAAAGTTCAAACTCGACACGGATATCGCCGCCCGGGTTCTCGATCTGGCGTCCGACCAGGATATAGGCCTGCTTGAGCAGGTTCCAGGTCGGATATTTGATCTCGCTGCCACGCGTCGGATATTCGACGATGTCGGCTTTGGGCAGGGTGCGGAACTGGCCGCAGCGGTCCAGGTCGTTGCCGATCACGGCGGCGACGTCGGTATCCGGCGGCAGGCCGGTGCCCTCGAACGCAAACGGGATCACTGCTATCGGCGTGGCCGTGGCGGTGCCATTCTTGATGTCGATGGTCGGCACGTCGCCGCTCAGCCCCTGCGCGAACGCGGCTGCGGCGGCAAGCATCAGGGCGAGCGCGGTGAAGGCTCTGGCGAAAATCCGGTGGGTCATGGCGGGTTTCATCCGTCGTAGGTGAAATTGAAGTCGATCTGGCGCAGAAACACTTTTTCATAGCCCTTGTAGGGCAAAGGCGATGCACGCTTGACCGCTTGTTCGATTGAATCGCGCGTCTGCGCATCGGCATTGCAGGGATTGCTCAGCTGCACGCCGATCACGTCGCCGCCGGGAATCTGCACGATGCGCAGCATGCACTTGAGCCCCGGCACCGCGCTGTCCGGACGCAGCCAGTTTTCGGTCACGGCGTTCTGGATCGCAGCCTGGTATTGTGCCGACAGACTGTCGTCGCTGCCATTGGTTCCCGATTTGGCCTGTTCGGCCTCAGGCACCGGTTGCGCCGGCGCCGGCTTGGCCTTGGCCAGATCCTTGAGTTGCTCGAGCTTCTGCTTTTCCAGCTTGAGCTTCTTGTCGGCCGCTTCGCGCTCGGCGCGAATTTGCGCAAGCTGCTTGGCGCGTTCGCGTTCTTCGCGCTGTTGCTGGTCGAGCAGGACCTGTTCCTGGCGATGGCGCTCTTCCTCGGCGCGCTTGGCGTCTTCGGCCTTCTGCTGCGCCATCTCGGCGACTTTTTCGCGCTCGACGCGGTCCTGGTTCTGCACCTGGCTAGGCGGCTGTGGCTTCGGCTCCGGCGGTTTGGGCGGTTCCGGCGCCGGAGTTGCCGGCCTGGCCGGCGCAGGCCTGGATGGCCGCGGCGCCGCGGCTTTCGGCGCAGCGCTGATGCCGACGAGTTCCGCCTCGATGATCGGCCCGGGCAAGCTGAGCGGTCGCGTCGTGGTCGTCCACAGCAAGCCGGCGAACAGCAGCGCGACGACGCCCAGATGCACCAGCACCGCCAGGATCCATGCGCGCAACTTGTCGCCAAAGCTTTCCATGGCCGTCGTCAGCGCTTGGGCTGTTGCACCGGCTGGCTCATCAGACCGACCTTGGCGACGCCCGCCTGCTGCAGTGCCGGCAAAATCGCGTATACCTGTCCGTAGCTGGCGCGATCGTCGCCGGCGATCAACACCGGCACGTGCGGGTTCTGGTGCACGAAGGCAGTGACTTTGCGCACGAGGTTGTCCGCATCGATGCTTTCGCGCTTTGCGGTGCCCAGGGTCAGATACAAGCTGCCATCCTTGTCCACGCTGATCACGACTGGCTCGCTGTTCGCCTGCACGGCCTTGGCCGCCGATTGCGGCAACTGGATGTCGACGCCCAGATTCAGCAGTGGCGCGGTGACCATGAAAATGATGAGCAGCACCAGCATGACGTCGATATAGGGCACGACGTTGATCTCGGACTTGAGCTTGCGGCGCTTGCGGGTGCGGCCAATCACTTGCATGGCGATGTTTTCAACGAATGAGGCAGAACAGCGGGGTCAGGTCTCATCCAGGTGTGCCTGACGTTGCAGGATCGAGGAGAATTCCTCCACGAATGTGTCGTAACGGCTCAGGATCCGTTCGACCTTGTTCGAGTAACGGTTGTAAGCCCACACCGCCGGGATTGCCGCGATCAGGCCCATCGCGGTGGCGATCAGTGCTTCGGAAATACCCGGCGCGACCATCGCGATCGTTGCTTCTTTCACGTTCGCCAGCCCCACGAACGCGACCATGATGCCGGCGACCGTGCCGAGCAGGCCGACGTAGGGGCTTATGGAGCCCACGTTGGCGAGGAATTCCAGGTTCTGTTCGAGCCGATCCAGCTCGCGGGACTGCGCCACGCGCATGCCGCGCTGCGCGCCTTCCAGGATCGTGCGCGGATCCATGTGGCGGCGCTGGCGCAGGCGCGCGAATTCGCGAAAGCCCGCCTCGAAGATGCTCTCGATGCCGGTGACGCGGTCGCCGTTGGCGGTGACATCCCGGAACAATCCAGCCAGATCGGCGCCGGACCAGAAACGCTCCTCGAAATCATCCGCCCCCTTCATCGCGCGGTTGAGCACGTTCATCTTGCGGAAGATGATCACCCACGACAGGACCGAGAACACGATCAGGATCGCCATGACGATCTTGACGAACAGGCTGGCGTTGAGCGCCAGCTGCAGGATATCGATGCCGCCGTTCATGCGTGGACGAGCTCCGTAAGCAGTGGATCGGGAATGCGGCGCGGCTTGAATCCGGTCGCGTCGATGCAGGCGGCACGCACATCGGCTTCGACCAGCACCGCGCCATCGGCCGGGCGAAGTATACATTGCGCGAAGCGCATCGAGGCCGAACGCCGCGTGAACGCGGTGATCTGCGCCTGCAGTTCGTCGTCCAGCCGCGCAGGCGCATGAAACTTCACCGCCAGGTCGGCGACCACGAACAGCACGCCGTGTTCGGCGCGCACGCGTGCCTGCTCCACGCCGCAGGCACGCAACCACTCGGTGCGTGCACGTTCGAGAAAGCGCAGGTAGGCCGCGTGATAAACCACGCCACCCGCGTCGGTGTCTTCCCAGTACACGCGTACCGGCCACGAGAAAACGGCAGGCACGTTCACGATTCGCCTTCAATCCTGGGTTCTTCGAACAGGTCGTGACGCCGTGGCGCCTTCAAACCCAAGTGCCGGTAGGCCTTGCTCGTGGCCATGCGCCCGCGTGCGCTGCGCATGAGGAAGCCCTGCTGGATCAGATACGGCTCGAGCACATCCTCGATCGTGCCGCGTTCTTCGGACAATGCGGCGGCGAGCGATTCCACGCCGACCGGGCCGCCGTCGAAATGCTCGATGATCGTTTCCAGCAGACGCCGGTCGAGCGCGTCGAAGCCTTCCGCGTCGACTTTCAGCATGCCCATCGCAGCGATCGCAACCTCGCGCGTGATCGTGCCGTTCGCCTTGATTTGCGCGAAATCGCGCACGCGCCGCAACAGGCGGTTGGCGATGCGTGGCGTGCCGCGCGCGCGGCATGCGATTTCCGCGGCGCCATCGTCGGCGCAGGCGATGCCGAGGATCTTCGCCGAGCGTCGCACGATCGCGGCGAGTTCGTCCGGGGTGTAGAACTCCAGGCGCTGCACGATGCCGAAGCGGTCGCGCAAGGGACTCGTGAGCAGGCCCGCACGCGTGGTCGCGCCGATGAGGGTGAACGGCGGCAAATCGAGCTTGATCGAGCGCGCGGCCGGACCCTCGCCGATCATGATGTCGATCTGGTTGTCCTCCATCGCCGGATACAGGATTTCCTCGACGACCGGCGAGAGACGATGGATTTCATCCACGAACAACACGTCGCGCGGCTGCAAATTCGTCAGCAGCGCGGCGAGATCACCGGCGCGTTCGATCACCGGGCCGGACGTGCCGCGCAGGTTCACGCCAAGCTCATTCGCGATCACGTGCGACAGCGTGGTCTTGCCCAGGCCCGGCGGGCCGAAGATCAGCACATGATCCAGCGCCTCGCCGCGCCGGCGCGCTGCCTCGATGTAGATCGCCAGCTGTTCGCGCACCGCGCGCTGGCCGAGGTATTCGTCGAGCTTTTGCGGACGGATCGAGGCTTCGGCGATATCGTCTTCGCGCGTGGCGTCCGGAGCGATGACGCGGGTGTCGTTCATGCCGCCATTATGGCAGAGCGGTCAGATTTCTACTTGCGTCCCAAGTTCGATCAACCGGTTGCCGGGAATGCGGAAAAACGCGGTAGCCGAACTCGCGTTGCGCGCGAGGAAGGCGAACAGCTTGTCGCGCCACACCGGCATGCCGCGCCGGTCCGTGGCGACGATGCTTTCGCGGCTGACGAAGAACGTGGTATCCATCATGTCGAAGCCGATGCCCTTGGCCGAACAGCTTTGCAGCGCGACCGGGATATCCGGGTCCTCGGCAAAACCGAAGCGCAAGGTCAGGCGGAAGAATTCGTGGCCGAGCGCGGTGATCTCGGTGCGCTCGCCATATTCGGCAACCGGCGATTCCAGGGTTTCCACCGTCAACAACACGTTGCGCTCGTGCAGCACCTTGTTGTGCTTGAGATTGTGCAGCAACGCGCTGGGTACGGCATTGATGTTGGCGGTGAGGAACACGGCGGTACCCGGCACGCGCAGCGGCGGATGTTCGGCCAGGCTCTCGATGAACGGCTCAAGCGCGAGTCCTCCCTGCTTGAGTTCGCGCAGCACCAGATCGCGGCCACGCCGCCACGTGCTCATGACCGTGAACACGACGACGCCCAGCGCCAGCGGCAACCAGCCGCCGGTCTCGATCTTGTCGACGTTGCCGCCGAGGAAGGCCAGGTCCACGATGAGGAACAATCCACCCACGACCGCAACGCGCCACCACGGCCATTGCCACAGGTTGCGGAACACGAACAGCACCAGGATCGAATCGATCGTCATCGTGCCGACCACGGCGATGCCGTAGGCCGCGGCCAGGTTCGCCGAGGAGCGGAAGCCCAGCACGACCGCCAGGATCAGCACCAGCAGCAAGCGATTGATCCACGGCAGGTAGATTTGCCCGATCGTCTGCGTGGATGTATGGCGGATCTCCATGCGCGGCAAATAGCCGAGCTGGATCGCCTCGCGGGCGACTGAAAATGCGCCGGAAATCACCGCCTGTGACGCGATCACGGTGGCAATCGTCGCCAGTGCGATCATCGGATACAGCAGCGGCTGCGGCACCAGCAGGTAGAAGGGATTGGAGGCCGCCGCGGGATTGGCGATAAGCAGTGCGCCCTGACCGAAGTAATTCAGGATCAGTCCCGGCAGCACGTAACCGAACCACGACATGCGGATCGGCTTGCGCCCGAAATGACCCATGTCCGCATACAGCGCCTCCGCGCCGGTAATGCACAACACGATCGAGCCCAGGGCAAAAAAACCGGTCATGCCGTTGCGCATGAAAAATTCGATCGCATAATACGGCGACAAGGCGTGCAGCACGAACGGATGCTGCGCGATCTGCATCACGCCGAGCATGGCAATCGTCACGAACCACAGCGCCATGATCGGTCCGAACACGGCGCCGACCTTGCCGGTGCCGCGATTCTGGAACGCAAACAACAGTACGATGATGATCGCCGTCACCGGCACGACGAGATGGCGCAAACCTGGCGCGGCCACTTCGACGCCTTCCACCGCCGACAATACCGACATCGCCGGCGTGATCACGCCGTCGCCGAAGAACAACGATGCGCCGAACAGGCCGAGCATGGCGATCCACCAGCGCGCGTGAATGCTGCTCTTGACGCTGCGCTGGGCCAGCGCGGTCAGCGCCATGATGCCGCCCTCGCCCTTGTTGTCCGCGCGCATGATGAAGCCTGCATACTTGACCGACACGACCAGGATCAGCGACCAGAACACCAGCGAAAGCACTCCGAGCACGTTGTCCGGCGTGGGTGCGATGCCCTGCGCGCCGAACGTGGCCTGCACCGTGTACAGTGGACTGGTGCCGATGTCGCCGTAGACGACGCCCAACGTACCCAGGGCAAGACCCGCCAGCGCCTTGCGCGTGTGCTCGGTATGGCTGCCAACGGGTTCGTTCATCGTGGATCCTCTAACGCAATGCCGCTTTCAACGCTTTGCGGATGATCGCCTCGGCGCTATCGCCGTCCGCCGCGGCATCCTTCGCCAATCGCGCCGCTTCGACCGGTTTGTAGCCCAGTTGCTGCAGCGCGACCACCGCTTCGGATTGCGCATCGCGCGGCATGCCCGCCGCGACGCCCGGTACCGCAGCGAGGCCATCCACGCGATCGCGCAATTCCACCACGATGCGTTCGGCGGTTTTCTTGCCGATGCCGGGAATGCGCGTGAGCGCGGCGATGTCGCCAGCCTGCACAAGCCGGGCAAATTCGTCGGTGGAGGTTCCAGACAACACCGCCAGCGCGATCTTTGCGCCGATGCCGCTGACTTTTTGCACAGTGCGGAATAGCGTGCGCTCGGCTTCGCGCAAAAATCCGTACAGCGCGACCGTGTCTTCTTTCACCGCGTAATGCGTGAACAGCGCAACCTCGCGCCCAGTTTCCGGCAGGTCGAACACCGTCGACATCGGCGCCTCGAGTTCGTAGCCGACCCCGCCAACGTCGACCACCAGCCATGGCGGCTGCTTGGATACGAGAATCCCCGTCAATCTCCCGATCATCGGCGCCGCCTCCATGCCGTGCGCGGGATTCCGATGCGCTCGATGCTCGCGCGCGTGTGCGCATGCGTGAGCGCGACCGCCAACGCGTCGGCCGCATCGGCCTGCAATTTGCGCGGGATGTTGAGCAGTACGCCGACCATGTGCTGAATCTGGGTCTTGTCCGCGCCACCGCCGCCGACCACGGCCTGCTTGATTTCCTTGGCCGCGTATTCGGTCACCGGCAAACCTGCGTGCACGACGGCGCAGATTGCGGCGCCGCGTGCCTGGCCGAGTTTCAATGCGGAATCGGGATTGCGCGCCATGAACACTCGCTCCACCGCGACTTCGGTCGGCGCGTGTTCGGCGATGAGCGCGCAGACTTCGTCGAAAATCTGCTTGAGGCGCAGCGGAAACGTGTCGTTACCGAGCAGATCCAGCGCGGTGTGGAACACGTGTCGCGTCGCGCCGCCCGCATCCGCATCGATGATGCCGATGCCGGTGCGTTGCGAACCGGGGTCGATGCCAAGAATGCGGGTCATCGTGCGAAGTTTACACCGCGCGCCGTAGCGCCAGCGCTCAGACGCGCTGGGAAAACCTTGCCGTGCGCAGAAACGCAATCGTCTGCGCGGCGGCGTCCTGCGAAAACAGCAAACCGGTGTGCGTGGCCGGTACGACGACGTGGTCGGTCAGTCCCGGCAATTCGGTTTCGGCAACACTCACCGTGCCGTCGTGCGGCGAGGCCAGCGCGCCAAACGCGAAGCCGAAGCCGATCGGCAGGCGACCGGCGATCGCGCCGACCGCCTGTTTGCCTTCCCAGCGCTCGACGCCGCTGGTCAGTACATCGAGGCTCTTGCCAATGACCAGCGATCCGCCCGGAAACTGCGCAACCGTGCGCGCCACCGCGCTGCCGCGCAGCGGCGAACCCAGGCATACGACACGACCGCGCGTGATTTCCGGCGCGCGTTGCAACGCCTGCAGCGCAACGAGCCCGCCGAGGCTGTGACCGACGAAATGCACTTTCCCGCCCTTGTGCGAACGGGTCTTCTCTATCAAGTTGGCGACGCCGATTTCCGGACCGCGCAAAACGCTCGCATAGTCGAACAGATCGACCGAAAATCCCGCCGCTTCCAGACGATGGCGCAATGCGGCCAGGGTGAAGCCGCGCATCCACAACCCATGCAGCAGGATGACGTGATCGTTCATGAAATCAATCATCCGTTTGCTGGTGAGAATGCGTCGGCGAAGCACGCTGCCCGCGCATCAGGAAGCGCCGTATTACCTCAGTCGCACCAGCCAGCGCCAAAAGTACCTCGAACGGGCGATACGGAATCGAATAGCGCGGCTCGGACTGAAATACCATGTGTATGGCGGTTACGTAGATCACGAACAATACGATCACGATTGCTGGGAACGGCATCTGCGTTCTTCTTCCTGCGCGTACAAGAACTCCACCCGCCGTGAGCAAAGCCAGCGCGAAAATCGCTGGATTCATCCATTCGATAGCCGATTTCATGCACTTCAACAGGAAAATTCGAGCGAACGGCGAGTGTTGTGTTGGCGAATAATAGATGTCGCCAGAGCCGATGATGATCGGCCAGGCCCACAGTTGCCATGGCTTGTCCAGCAGATACCAGGATAGATAAGTCAGCGGTTGTTGCCGGATCCGTCCCAATACATCCACGAGTCCTGCGCGTGGATCATCGAACATGATCACGGTTTCGGACGTGGCAGCGTCGACAATACGCTTCGCATCGGCATTCACCCATCGCGAATTGAATGCGCGCATATATAGCGGCATGGAACCCTGCACAAAGTTCTCCATTGCACGACGGGAAGCGCCGTACTGGAGCGGCAGGTTTGCGTCGCGCAGGTTCCACGCGAACGGTGCAATTGCGAAACACACTGCCAGAAGCGCACCGGCCCGCCAATTCCAGCGGCGCATCACCACTAGCGCGGCAGCGATCGGGAAAAACAGCACTATTGGATTGACAAGATAAGCCGCACCAAGCACCAGACCAGATAGTGCGAGCAACCAGCCCGCAGCCCTGCGTACGCCGAGTGCCAGCAGCCAAATACCGAGCACGAGCAGAAACCCGAATAAAGTCTCACTCATTACCACACCGCAAAAACTTATCAAGTGCGGCCAGCAGGCGATAAGAAGCCCAGCAAGAATCCCGGCGCATCGCCCCAGCCATAGACGCGCCAGCGCTATAGTCAACAGCACGGTCGCAGTCCCCAATACGACCTGCCCGGCATAGATATAACCGAGCGCTTTACCCACATCATCCCTGCCCGAGGTCAGCGCGGCAGCGAGAAACAGCGGATAGCCAGGCCCCCGATAGCCATCCGGCGCGACCTCTGTACTGCCCGGAATACTGCATGAAAAAACCCCGTGGTGCAGCAAGTTCCATGCGTACGCCATGTATTGTACGCCGTCACCGTAAATCGGCGGTTCGGCTTGAGCCGTCAGCACGTACAGCGTGCGCAAACCGGCACCGAACAACACAACGAATGCGACGGCGATAACGAAGCGCCATCGCTTACCACTGTGCGTCGGGTCTGTTACAGGGCTCACAGCCTCTAAGCCTTGAGCGGCTTGACCACGCGAATATGCACTTCCTGCAGCTGCACTTCGGGCACCGGCGACGGCGCGTCGGTCATCAGGCATTGCGCGGTAGCGGTTTTCGGGAACGCGATCACCTCCCGGATGGACTCGGTGCCGGCCAGCAGCGCGGCGAGCCGGTCGATGCCGAACGCGATGCCACCGTGGGGCGGCGCGCCATACTTGAGCGCTTCGAGCAGGAAGCCGAACTTGGCCTGCGCTTCTTCGGCATCGATGCCGAGCAGGGCGAACACCGCGCTTTGCATCTCGGGGCGATGGATACGTATCGAGCCGCCGCCGATCTCGTTGCCGTTGAGCACCATGTCATAGCCGCGCGACACCGCCGTCGCCGCATTGGCCTTCAGATCGGCGATGTCATCAACCTTGGGCGCGGTAAACGGATGATGCAGGGCGACGTGGCGCTTGGCTTCGTGGTCGTATTCAAACATCGGGAAATCGGTGACCCACAGCGGTTTCCAGGCGTTCTCGACCAGGCCGTTGTCGTGCGCGACCTTGATGCGCAATGCACCCATGAAATCGCTCACCGTCTTGTACGGACCGGCGCCGAAGAAGATCACGTCGCCCGTCTGTGCGCCGACAGTCTTGAGCACGCCATCCAGCGCCGCATCGTCGAGGAATTTCAGGATCGGCGATGTCATGCCTTCGCGGCCTTTCGCCAGGTCGTCGATGCGAATCCAGGCCAGGCCCCTAGCGCCATAGCGCGCAACGTACGGACCCAGGTCGTCCAGATACTTTCGCGGCTGCTTGGCGCCGCCGGGCAGGCGCAGCGCACAGACGCGGCCGCCGGCATCGTTGGCCGGCCCACTGAACACCTTGAATTCGACGTGACGGACATTTTCTGCAATGTCCACAAGTTCCAGTTGTATACGCAGATCGGGCTTGTCCGAACCGTAGCGGCGCATTGCCTCCGCATACGTCATGCGCGGAAATTCTGCGGCCAGTTCGACATTCGCGACCTCCTTGAACACGTCGCGGATCATCGCTTCGACGCTATCCTGCACGTCGCGTTCTTCGACGAACGCGAACTCCATGTCGAGCTGGGTGAATTCGAGCTGGCGGTCGGCGCGCAGCGCCTCGTCGCGGAAACAGCGCGCAATCTGGTAGTAGCGGTCGAAGCCGGCCATCATCAGGATCTGCTTGAACAACTGCGGCGACTGCGGCAGGGCGTAAAACTCGCCGGGATGCATGCGCGAAGGAACGAGAAAGTCGCGCGCGCCCTCGGGCGTGGCGCGGGTCAGGATCGGCGTTTCGATGTCCTGGAAGCCACGCGCATCCAGATAGCGGCGCAGCGCCGCGACGAGCTTCGTGCGCATGCGCATCCTGCGCTGCATTTCCGGGCGGCGCAGGTCGAGATAGCGCCAGCGCAGGCGCGGTTCTTCGCCGACCGCGTCGTCGAGCATGAACGGCAGCGGCGCGGCGGCGTTGAGAACCTCGACCGTGGCCGCGACGACTTCGATCTTGCCGGTACGCAGGCGCTCGTTCATCTGCGCGGCGGGACGATTGCGCACCTTGCCGGTGATGCGCAGGCAAAATTCGTAGCGCACATGTTCGGCGGCGGCAAATGCGGCCTTGTTGTCCGGCTCGATCACGACCTGCACGATGCCTACGTGATCGCGCAGATCGATGAAGATCACCCCGCCATGGTCGCGGCGGGTATCGACCCAGCCGCACAAGGTGACATCGTGACCGATCAGGGCCTCGTCGACGAGACCGCAATAGTTGCTTCGCATGTGAAAATCCCGCGCACAAATGAGAGTTCCACCCCGAAATGGGCGGATCTTGACCCCGCGCGAATGAACCCGCGCAAAAATTCCGATCGCGAATGCTAAGCGGGATTTTGTTGCACTGCAAACAAAAGCCCGCCGGGCGGCGGGCTCTTGTGACGGTCCCGGCGAAAACCTTACCAGCGCCGATCGATCGTGAACACGCCACGGCAGCCCTGCGTTACCCACACGCCGGCACGATTCCAGCCCCAGGTCTGACCTTCGTAGCAGGGTGAGCTGGACTCCTGGCGCTGCAGGTAGACTTGGCCGCGACCGCCGACATCGACCGAACAGAAACGGTCGCCGCCGCCGATGCTTTCACAACGGATTGAAAAATTCTGGTTCCAGCCAGGACCGGGCTGCCATGGCGGATTTGAGGGCCCATGTCCCGGCGGGTAGTAACCGCCGCCACCGCCACGGGCATCGACGAACTGACCGGCGCAACCGCGATCGACCCAGATGAATCCGCGCCGCACATCCACTCCCCAATTTTGCCCGCGCACGCACTGCGTGTTCGAGTATTGGCGCACCAGTCGCGCATCGCGCCACGGAATCGGGCAACGCTGCGTGTTGTAACCGCTACTCTTGCAGTCCACCGCGTCGGGTCGGCCGCCATAGCCCGGTCCGCCGCCATAACGCGGATCCTGCGCGCTTGCGCTGCCCACGACGCCCAGCGCGCCGAAAGCCATTCCCGCAAAACCAAGTATCGAACGCATCGACATGACTACCCTCCTAGACGTTGGAACGAAGCAGCCCGAGTGTAGCGCGTGGCGGCCTGAATGTGCGCTGCATGCGGTCACGCCGCGGGCTTCTTCTCTGTGGCCTTGACATCGGCTTTTGGTTTCGATTCCTTCGCCGGTTTTTCGGATTTCGCAGGTTCAGATTTTGCGGCTTCGGCCTTCGGCGCTTCGCCCTTGTCGACGAGGTTGTGCTTCTTCTCGCCATCTTTCTTGAAATCGGTTTCGTACCAGCCGCTGCCGGCCAGGCGAAAAGCTGGCGCCGTCACGCGGCGATGTACCTTTTTCTTGCCGCATTGCGGGCAGGTGTCCGGATCCGGATCGGACAATTTCTGCAGGCGGTCGAAGACATTGCCGCAGGCGGAACACTCGAATTCGTAGATGGGCATGCGATCACCACAATATCGGTACGGGCGGAATCTAGGGCATTGCGGCCCAATTGCAAGGACATTGCACCTGGAAATGCGAATCCCTATGCTTCGGCGACACGCGAGGGGCGTTACATGAGCGTTGCGGCTCGGGAACATGAAAGCATTGGCGCCGGCCTCGTTCGGCTGCGGCATGACGCCGCTGCCGATCCCGTGCAGCCACAAATCTGGCGCCGCCTGGCCGATGCGTTGGATGCGGCGGGCGACCGCATCGGCGCCGCGGCTACCTATCTGCAGCACGTCGAACATGCGGCCGCCGATCCAGCCCTGATGCGTGCCGCCACAGCGCTGCACGCGAATGATATTCCGGTTGCCGAGCGCCTGCTGAAGTCGCATTTGAAGCAGGCGCCGACCGACGTCGTCGCGATCCGCATGCTGGCCGAGCTCGCCGTGCGCCTGGACCGCTGCGAGGACGCGCAGCGCCTGCTTGAACGCTGCCTGGAACTGGCGCCGGATTTCCGCGAGGCGCGGCATCATTACGCGCTCGTGCTGCACCGGCTCAACGAACCCGCCGCCGCACTGGCGGAGCTCGACCGCCTGCTGCTTGAGGCGCCCGGGGACCCAGGCGTGCGCAACCTGAAAGCCGCCGTGTTGTGCCGCACCGGCGACTACGAGCCGGCGATCGCGATCTATACGCAGCTGCTGGAAGAGCATCCGGCGCAAGCCCAGGTCTGGCTCAGCCTGGGACACGCGCTCAAGACCGCAGGTCACACCGAGCGCGCGATCGCGGCTTACCAGCATTGCATCGAACTCGATGCGGATTTCGGCGAAGCCTGGTGGAGTCTGGCGAACCTCAAGACCTTCCGCTTTGACAACGCGCAGGTCGATACCATGCGTAATGCGTTGGCGCGCACGGACCTGGCCGACGAGCATCGCCTGCATTTCGAATTCGCCCTGGCCAAGGCGCTGGAGGATCGCGCCGCCTACGCCGACTCCTTCGACCACTACGCACGCGGCAACGCCCTGCGCCGCAAACTCGTGCCCTACAGTGCCGACGACACCACGGCGCGCCTGCGGCGCACGCGGGAAACGTATACGGAAGATTTTTTCCGCGAACGCGCCGGCGCCGGCTGCACCGCGCCCGATCCGATCTTCATCGTAGGGTTGCCGCGCGCCGGCTCCACCTTGATCGAGCAGATCCTCTCCAGCCACCCGCAGGTGGAAGGCACGATGGAACTGCCCGAACTCGTCTCGCTCACGCGCGCGCTGCGCGAGCGCGCCGGCCATCGCGCGCCGGGCGCCTACCACGAGGCGCTCGCACAATGTACCCGCGAGGAGCTGCGCGAACTCGGCGAAGCGTACCTCGCCGCCACGCGCATCCATCGCAAGCTCGACCGGCCGTTCTTCATCGACAAGATGCCGAACAACTTCGCGCACGTCGGATTGATCCATCTGATCTTGCCAAACGCGAAGATCATCGACGCGCGCCGGCATCCTCTGGCGTGCTGCTTTTCCGGCTTCAAGCAACATTTCGCGCGCGGCCAGAATTTCAGCTACGGCCTCGAAGACCTCGGCCGCTACTGGCGTGACTATGCCGAACTGATGGCGCATTTCGACGCGGTGCTGCCCGGGCGCGTGCATCGTGTGCACTACGAAGCCATGGTCGCCGATACCGAAGCGCAGGTGCGGCAGCTGCTCGATTACTGCGGCCTGCCGTTCGAAGAAACCTGCCTGCGCTTCTTCGAAAACGAGCGCCCCGTGCGCACGGCCAGTTCCGAGCAGGTGCGCCAGCCGATCTACCGCGACGGCGTCGAACACTGGCGCCATTTCGATCCCTGGCTCGACCCGCTCAAGGCCGCGCTCGGGCCCCTGTTCGAATCGTATCCCTATGCATGAAGTTTCAATACCGTTGCTCGTTACGTTCACGGACGGACTTCAGGAAAAACAACCACACCGAAGGGGTTCAGCACCATGAGAAAAATCCGCAGCACCCGATCTGGTCGCCGGCATGCGTTCGTTGCGCGCCTGCCGCTGGCCGCCGCCATCCACCTGGCCTGCTTCGCGCCCGCGTTCGCGGTCGACGCCGACCAGAACCAGACCACCGCGCCGGCTGCCGCCGACAACACCAAGGCGAAGAAAGATTCGCACGAACTGCAGACAATCACGGTGACAGCACAAAAGCGCACCGAGAACGCGCAGGACGTGCCGATCAGCATGAACGTACTCAGCACAGACACGCTGCAGCAGATGAACGTCGCCGACATGCACGACTACGTCAAGCTGCTGCCGAGCGTGGCGATCCAGAGCCTCTACCTGGGCTTCTCGCAGGTCTACATGCGCGGCGTCGCTAGCGGCAGCAACGGCAACCATTCCGGCCCGCTGCCGAGCGTGGGCATCTACCTCGATGAGCAACCGATCACCACGATCCAGGGCGCGCTGGACATGAACATCTACGACGTCGAGCGCGTCGAGGCACTGGCCGGCCCGCAAGGCACGCTGTACGGCGCCAGTTCCCAATCCGGCACCATCCGCATCATCACCAACAAGCCCGATCCGACGGCATTCTCGGCCAGCGCCAGCGCCGAGCTCAATTCCGTGGACCACGGCGGCATCGGCTACGTGACCCAGGGCTACGTCAACCTGCCGATCGCGTCAAACTCCGCATTGCGCCTGGTCGGCTGGAGCAAGACCGACGCCGGTTACATCGACAATGTCTACGGCACGCGCACGTATCCGACCTCGGGCATCACGGTCAACAATGCCAACCGAGTCAAGAACAACTACAACGACGCCGACACGCGCGGCGCGCGCGCGGCGCTGAAGGTCGACCTCAACGAGGACTGGTCGATCATGCCGACCGTCGCCGGGCAGACCCAGCACGCGAACGGCATCAACGCGTTCGATCCGAACGTGGGGGACCTCGAGCTGACGCATTTCTATCCGGAAAGCTTCGACGACCGCTGGGTGCAGGCGGCATTGACGGTCAAGGGCAAGATCGGCAACTTCGACCTGACTTACGCGGTCGCGCACCTGAACCGCGACGATCACTATGCGCAGGATTACAGCGACTACGGGTTCTGGTACGACACGCTGTACGGGTACGGCGCCTATATCCACGACAACGCCGGCAACCTGATCAATCCGGCGCAGCACATCCTGGGCATCGACAAATACCGCAAGACCAGCAACGAGCTGCGTATTGCCTCGCCGCAGCAAGACCGCCTGCGCTTCGTCGCCGGCGTGTTCGACGAGGTGCAATCGCACGACATCAACCAGCAGTACATCATCGATGGATTGGGCTCGGACCTGTCCGTGACCGGATGGCCGAACACGCTGTGGCTGACCCAGCAGTCGCGCAAGGACAACGATTACGCCGCGTTCGGCGAGCTCAATTACGACTTCACCGACAAGCTCACCGCCACGGTCGGTGCACGCCGCTACCACACCGATAACGGCCTGTTCGGCTACTACGGCTTCGCGCCAGGTTACAACAGCTCGCAGGGCGAAGCGGTCTGCTTCACGCCCTACACGCCGTTCGAAGGGGCGCCTTGCGTGGACGTGGCAAAGAGCACCAAGGAGAACGGCACGCTCGGCAAGGTCAACCTCACCTACAAGCTCGATGCGGACAAGATGATCTACGCGACCTGGTCACAGGGTTTCCGCCCCGGCGGCATCAACCGGCGCGGCTCGCTGCCGCCGTACCAAGCCGACAAGCTCGACAACTACGAATTCGGCTGGAAGACCGAATGGCTGGACCATCACCTGCTCTGGAACGGCGCAGTGTTCCAGGAAAATTGGAAGAAGTTCCAGTTCTCCCTGCTCGGCGCGAACGGCCTAACCGAGACCAAGAACGCGAACCAGGCGCGCATCCGTGGCCTGGAAACGAGCCTGGGCTGGGCCGTGAACTACAACCTGACGGTATCGGCGGGCCTGGCGCTGTATGACGCCGTACTGACGCAAAACTATTGTGGCACCACGGATGCGAACGGCAATCCGGTGACCGACTGCGCCGATCCGCAGGCGCCTTCGGGCACGCGCCTGCCTCTGACGGCGCGTGAGAAAGGGAACATCACGGCGCGCTACAGTTTCGATTTCCACGGCATGGACAGCTACCTGCAAGCCGCCGGATTCTTCGAAGGCCGACGCGGCACCGACCTGCGCCTGCACGAGAACGCGATCATCGGCGATATGCCCGGCTACGGCACGGTCGACCTTTCCGCGGGCTTCAAGAAAGATCTGTGGTCGTTCGACTTTTACCTGAAGAATGCATTCGACAACCGCGGCCAGCTTGCTCGATATGCGGAATGCGCGGCCGACACCTGCGGCGCGCAAACCTATATCGTGCCGGTACAGCCGCGCACGATCGGGGTTCGCGTCACCCGCGATTTCTAGAACAACGCTTTACGCTGCACCTCAAGCCCGGCCTTGCGCCGGGCTTGTTCTTTCAGGACTTTGCTTTTCCGAACACCAACCGCCCACCCGCCACATCCACTGCAACCGTATCGCCCGGCTGGAACTTGCCTTCGAGGATTTCCCTCGCCAGCGGGTTCTCGAGCTGCTGCTGGATCGCCCGCTTGAGCGGACGCGCACCGTAGACCGGGTCGAAACCGATGTTGCCGAGCAGGTCGAGCGCCTTGTCCGAAATGCTCAATGCCAGCTGGCGTTCGGCCAGGCGCTTGCCCAGGTACGCGCACTGGATGCGCGCAATCTGGCGGATCTGCGCCTTGTCCAGCGCACGGAACACGACGATTTCATCCAGGCGATTGATGAACTCGGGCCGGAAGTGCGCCTGCACCACGCCCATGACTGCCGCCTTCATCTTGGTGTAGTCCTCTTCGGAATCGCCGGTGAATTCCTGAATCTGTGCCGAGCCCAGATTGCTCGTCATCACGATCACGGTGTTGCGGAAATCGACGGTGCGGCCCTGGCCATCGGTCAGGCGTCCATCGTCCAGCACCTGCAACAGCACGTTGAACACGTCGTGATGCGCCTTCTCGACTTCATCGAGCAGGATCACGCTGTAAGGACGCCGGCGCACGGCTTCGGTGAGGTAACCGCCTTCCTCGTAACCGACGTAGCCCGGCGGCGCACCGATCAGGCGCGCGACGGAGTGCTTCTCCATGAATTCGCTCATGTCGATGCGCACCAGCGCCTCGGTGGAGTCGAACAGGAATTCCGCGAGCGCCTTACACAATTCGGTCTTGCCCACGCCGGTGGGTCCAAGGAACAGGAACGAGCCATTCGGGCGGTTCGGATCGGACAGCCCCGCGCGCGAGCGCCGGATCGCGTCCGCAACCGCATGCACGGCTTCGTCTTGGCCGACCACGTGCTTATGCAGTTCGTCTTCCATGCGCAGCAATTTCTCGCGCTCGCCTTCGAGCATCTTCGATACGGGAATGCCGGTCCAGCGCGCGACAACCTGCGCGATTTCCTCGGCGGTCACGCGCTGCTGCAATAGCTTGAAGCCTTTCGCTTCGGCTTCCTGTGCTGCGACGAGCTGTTTTTCCAGTTGTGGAATTTTCCCATATTGGATTTCGGCCACTTTGGCCAGATCGCCATGCCGCTGCGCGGATTCGATTTCAGCGCGCAGCGCTTCGATCTGCTCCTTGATCTTGGTCGTACCCTGCACGGCGGCTTTTTCCGCTTTCCAGACTTCGTTCAAATCGGAGAACTCGCGGTCGAGCTTGGCGATGTCGGCTTCCAGGTCGGCGAGGCGCTGCCTGGATTCCTTGTCCTTTTCCTTCTTCAATGCCTCGCGCTGGATCTTCAACTGGATCAGGCGGCGTTCCAGGCGATCGAGTTCTTCCGGCTTGGAATCGATTTCCATGCGGATGCGCGACGCCGCTTCGTCCATCAAATCGATGGCCTTGTCCGGCAATTGGCGGTCGGTGATGTAGCGGTTCGACAGCGTCGCCGCCGCGACGATGGCAGGATCGGTGATCTCCACGCCGTGATGAACGGCGTAGCGTTCCTTCAGGCCGCGCAAGATCGCGATGGTGTCTTCAACGCTCGGCTCGCCGACAAACACTTTCTGGAAGCGGCGCTCCAGCGCCGCGTCTTTTTCGATGTATTTGCGGTATTCGTCCAGCGTGGTCGCGCCGATGCAATGCAGCTCGCCGCGCGCGAGCGCAGGTTTGAGCATGTTGCCGGCGTCCATCGACCCTTCCGCCTTGCCCGCACCGACCATGGTGTGCAATTCGTCGATGAACAGAATGACGTTGCCTTCTTCCTTGGCGAGATCCTTGAGGACGGACTTCAAACGTTCCTCGAACTCGCCGCGGAACTTGGCGCCGGCAATCAAGGCGCCCATGTCGAGCGCCAGCACGCGGCGGTTCTTGAGGCCTTCGGGAACTTCGCCATTGATGATTCGTTGCGCGAGGCCTTCGACGATGGCGGTCTTGCCGACGCCCGGTTCGCCGATCAGCACCGGATTGTTCTTGGTGCGCCGTTGCAAGACCTGGATCACGCGGCGAATTTCTTCATCCCGGCCGATAACAGGATCCAGCTTGGATTTTTCCGCGCGCGCAGTCAGGTCGATCGTGTATTTTTCCAGCGCCTGGCGCTGGTCCTCGGCGTTCTCGTTTTCCACCTTTTCACCTCCGCGCATGCGTTCGATGGCGCTTTCCAGGTTCGCCTTGTTCGCACCGGAATCCTTCAGTGCACGTCCGATCTCGCCCTTGTCGTCGAGCGCGGCCAGCACGAACAGCTCGCTGGCGATAAACGCATCGCCGCGCTGCTGCGCCAGCTTGTCGGTGAGATTGAGAAGTCGCGTCAGGTCATTCGAGACATTGATGTTGCCCTCCTGTCCGGCGACCTTTGGCAGCTTGTCCAATGCCTGGCCGATGCGCGTGCGCAGGCTCGGCACGTTGACGCCGGCTTGTGCGAGCAACGGCACGGTCGAGCCGCCCTGCTGGTCGAGCAGCGCGGCCATCAGGTGCGCGGGTTCGAGCATGTTGTTGTCGCGCCCCACGGCGAGCGATTGCGCGTCCGCGAGCGCCTGCTGAAAGCGCGATGTGAGCTTGTCCATTCGCATAGGAATACCCCGAAAATGCAACGCGGCCGAAGCCGCAAGATGCGGGGTTTATGCGGCTCATGGCCGCTTTTTTCAAGCTGAATCAGTAGCTGTCTTGAGCCAGATCAGGCTCGCCATGCGCCCGCTGCGGGCGCCATCGCGGCGATACGAATAAAACCGCGCATCGGCGAGGGTATCGAATCCGCCGCCGTGAATCCGGGTTACGCCGAGCGCGGCCAGGCGTCTTCGCGCGAGTGCGTACAAATCGCAATGCCAATGGCCTGGCCGTGTAGCGGCAAAAGCCGATTCGACGGCGGGATCGGACTCGACGAACGCAACACGCACCTCCTCGCCCACTTCGTACGACGCCGGACCGATGGCCGGACCCAGCCAGGCGAGCAGACGTGATGGCGGCATCGTCAGCCGACGCACGCAGGCCTCGATCACGCCACCAGCGAGACCGCGCCAACCGGCATGGATGGCGGCGATCTCCGAACCGTCGTCGGCGCACAACAGGATCGGCAGGCAGTCAGCGGTCTGGATCACAAGCACGACACCGGGTTCGGCGCTGAACACCGCATCCGCCTGCGGCTCGCCATCCGGCAACTCGCAAGTCATACGCAGGACGCGGTCACCGTGAACCTGTTGCAGCCAGCGTGGCGACGCAGGCAGATTGAACGCGCGTTCCAGCAAGGCGCGATTGGCACGCACGATCGATTCGTCCTCGCCGCTGCGCGGTCCGAGATTGAAGGCATCGTACGGCGGCAGCGAGTTGCCGGGCAGCGTCCGCGCCGTCGTGAATGCGTGCACACGCGGCGGCGCGGGCCAATCCGGCACGATGACATTCGCCGCGAACCTGCTTTCAGGCATTTCTTTTCGTATCCTCGCGCAGCGCCGCGAGCAACGCCTGCATGTCCGCAGGCAGTTCGGCGTCGACGCGAATCGCGCGGCCATCGGCCGGATGCGCGAATTCCAGGGTTTCGGCATGCAAGGCCTGGCGCCGGAATTCGCGCATCGCTTCGGCCAGCTCCGGCGTCGCGCCCTTGGGCAGCTTCAATCCGCCGCCGTAGGTCTGGTCACCGAGCAACGCATGCTTCACATGCGCCATGTGCACGCGAATCTGGTGGGTGCGCCCGGTTTCCAGGCGGCATTCGACGAGCGTATGCGCGCGAAAACGTTCGCGCACCCGGTAGTGAGTGACCGCGCGTCTGCCGGCGGGTTCCTCGACGATGGCCTGTTTGAGCCGGTCGCGTGGATGCCGCCCGATCGGCGCGTCCACGCTGCCGCCGGCGATCATCGATCCGTACACGATCGCCACGTACTGGCGGTGCATGTCGCGCGCCTGCAGTTGTTCGACGAGCGCCGTGTGCGCGCGCAGGGAACGCGCCACCACCATCACGCCCGAAGTGTCCTTGTCCAGGCGATGCACGATGCCGGCACGCGGAATCTTCGCCAATTCCGGATCGAAATGAAGCAACGCATTCTGCAAGGTTCCGGACGGCTGGCCGGCACCGGGGTGCACGGTCAGTCCCGGCGGTTTGTTCACCACGATGACATCGGCATCTTCGTAGCGGATGTCCAGCGCGATGTCTTCCGGCGCCATCGCCACTTCGGGAGCAAGTTCCGCGCGCAGGATCACTTCCTCGCCGCCGCGCACGATCTGGCGTGGCAGCGCGATTTCACCGTCCACGCGCACGTCGCCGGACCTGATCCAGGCGGTCAGCCTGGAGCGGGAGAATTCCGGGAACATGCCGGCCAACGCCTGGTCAAGTCGGCGGCCGGCGGCCTCGGGGGGCAAGTGCGTGCGACGCGTTTCCAGGTCTTGATCCATGCTGAATGCCAAATCCGGTTTTTCAATCTTCTAACACTTATCCGCTATTATCGCGGTTTACCCCAGCGAAAACCTCACCCCCATGCGATTCGTCACCTTGTCCAGGCTCGGCCTGATCCTGTTCGCGGTCCTGCTTGCCTCCTGCCATCGCGGCGAGGCGAAGAAGGAAGCCACCGAGACCCTGCCGGTCGACCAGATGTATTCGGTCGCCAAGGCCGCGCTGGAAGACGGCAACCTGAGCAAGGCGATCCAGTATGACCAACGCCTGATCGCGCGCTTTCCGTTTGGCGCCTACACCGAGCAGGCGACGCTGGACCTCGCCTACGCCCAGTACAAGAGCGACAAGCGTGAAGACGCGTATTCCACGATCAACCGCTTCATCAAGACCTACCCGGCGCAGAAGCATGTCGACTACGCCTACTACCTGCGCGGCGTGATCAACTTCGACCGCGACCGTGGCTTCCTCGACCGCTACGCCAACCAGGACATGAGCAAGCGCGACCAGGCGCATACGTTGCAATCGTTCGAGGATTTCAACGACCTGCTCACGCGCTTCCCGGACAGCCGCTATTCCGACGACGCCCGCCAGCGCATGGTCTACCTGCGCAACATCCTCGCGCGTGGCCAGCTCAACATCGCCGAGTTCTACCTGCGCGAAGGCGCCTACGTCGCCGCCGCCAACCGCGCCAAGGACATCATCGAGCGCTACCCGCGCACGCCGGCCGTGGGCGACGCGCTGGCGATCCAGGTCGTGTCCTACAAGAAGCTGGGCCAGGACAAGCTCGCCGCCGACAGCGAACGCGTGCTCAAGCTCAATTACCCCAACCACCCATACTTCGCCGGCAACTGGCCGAAGTATCCGCATTGGTGGTGGCGGATGATTCCGTTTAGAGGTTAACGCCACCCCGAGCTGATCGGATAACGCCGGTCACGGCCAAATGCACGTGTGGAGATTTTCGGCCCGGGCGCCGCTTGCCGACGCTTGTATTCGCTGGCCAGCACCAGTCTCGCCACACGCCGCACGGTTGCTTCGTCGAAACCCGCGGCAATGATCTCGGCCTGCGACTGTTCGTCTTCGATGAAGCGTTCAAGGATCGCGTCGAGCGTCGCGTACGGCGGCAAGGAATCCTCGTCACGCTGGTTTTCGCGCAGTTCCGCGGAGGGTGCGCGTTCAATCACCGCAATCGGAATGACCTCCGCGTTGCGGTTGCGCCATCGCGATAGCGCATACACCAGCTCCTTGTAGCAATCCTTCAGCGGCGCGTAACCGCCGCACATATCGCCGTAGATCGTGGCGTACCCGGTCGCGTATTCGCTCTTGTTGCCGGTCGTGAGCAGCATGCGCCCGGTCTTGTTCGAAAGCGCCATCAGGATCGTGCCGCGGCAGCGCGATTGCAGGTTTTCTTCGGTGACATCCGACGCGCGGCCGGCGAACGCGGGCGCAAGCGCGTCGAGGAATCCGGCGAACGGCGCGGCAATCGGTATGGTCAGCAATTCCACGCCCAGCGCCTGCGCCTGTTCGGCAGCAAGGTCGTTGCTCAGGCCGGATGTGTAGCGCGACGGCAGCCGTACCGCGGTTACTTTGTCGGCGCCGAGCGCATCGGCGGCGAGCGCAAGCGTCAGCGCCGAATCGATGCCGCCCGATAGCCCGAGGATCACGCCCGGGAAACGATTCTTGCCGACATAGTCGGCAATGCCGCGCACGATCGCCGCGTACGCGCGCGCCTCGCGCGAGGCGTCGGCCTCGACCGGCCAATCGATCGCACGGAACTTGCGCGTCGCGCTGTCGTATTCCGCCAGCAGCAGCGCATCGGCGAACGCCGACGCGCGCGCGGCGATGCGGCCACCGGGTTCCACCAGCAACGAACCGCCGTCGAAAACGAGATCGTCCTGACCACCGACGAGATTCAAATACGCTATCGCGACGTGATTCTCGCGCGCACGCCGCGCGAGCAATTCATCGCGTTGCGCCGACTTGCCCACATCGAACGGCGAGGCATTGATGACGACGAGCAGCTCAGCGCCTTTCGATGCCGCGCGCGCGGCAGGCTCGGGTTCCCAGATGTCCTCGCAGACCAGCCAGCCGACGCTCACGCCGGAAAGATCCGCCACCGCCGAATCGTGGCCGGGGCGGAAGTAACGCTTCTCGTCGAACACCGTGTAGTTTGGCAGCGCTTGCTTGTGCGCAGTGAACTGCATCTTGCCGGCCGCCAGCAGTGATGCGGCATTGTATACTTCGCCCATCGCATGCGGATGGCCGACGAAAGCCGCGATACCATCGGCGACCTTCGCGACTTCGGTCAACTCGCGCTCGCATGCGGCAAGAAAACTCGGCCGCAGCAGCAGGTCCTCCGGTGGATAGCCGGACAGCGTGAGTTCCGGAAACGCGATGAGTTGGGCGCCCGCCACACGCGCCTGCTGCATCAGTTCGCGCACGCGCTCACCGTTGCGCGCGACCGCGCCAACGGGGAAGTCGAATTGGGCGAGAGCGAATTTAAGGACTGCCATGCCGGCGCGCTCGTTGGCTCGTCATTCCAGCGCAAGCTGGAATCCAGCTTTTGGCTCGCTGGTGATGGCATCCTGCCTCCTGGATTCCGGCCAATCCATGGCCGGAATGACGGAAATTTGGAATTACTTCAACCTTGCCGCAATCGCCTTGCCCAAATCCGCCGGCGATTTCACCGTGGTCACGCCGGCTTTTTCCAGCGCCGCGAACTTGGCCGCCGCCGTGCCCTTGCCACCCGAGATGATCGCGCCGGCGTGGCCCATGCGCTTGCCCGGAGGCGCGCTGGCGCCGGCGATGAACGACACCACCGGCTTGGTCACGTACTCGGCGATGAATTCGGCCGCGTCTTCTTCCGCGCTGCCGCCGATTTCACCAACCATGATGATGCCCTGCGTCTGCGCATCGCCCTGAAACAGTTTCAGACAATCGATGAAATTCAGGCCATTGATCGGATCGCCGCCGATGCCGATGACGGTGGATTGGCCCAAGCCCTCGTTCGTGGTCTGGAACACGGCCTCATACGTGAGCGTGCCCGAGCGCGAGACGATGCCGATCTTGCCCGGCTTGTGGATGTGGCCGGGCATGATGCCGATCTTGCATTCGCCGGGAGTGATGACGCCGGGGCAGTTCGGGCCGATCAGCACGGTGTCGGGATATTGCTTGAGTACGTTCTTCACGCGCAGCATGTCCAGCACCGGAATGCCTTCGGTGATGGCGACGATCACGCGGATCCCGGCGTCGGCCGCTTCCATGATCGCGTCGGCCGCGAACGGCGGCGGCACGAAGATCATCGTCGCGTCGGCGCCGGTTTCGTCGACCGCATCCTGCACCGTGTTGAACACGGGCAGGCCGATGTGCTCGCCGCCGCCCTTGCCGGGCGTGACGCCGCCGACCAGCTTGGTGCCGTATTCCAGCGCCTGTTCGGAATGGAACGTGCCCTGCTGGCCGGTGAAGCCCTGGCAGATGACCTTGGTGTTCTTGTCGATCAATACGCTCATCGTGATTCCTTACTTCGCGGCCGCGACGGCTTTTTGCGCCGCGTCGTTCAAATCCAGCGCCGGGGTGATTCTCAATCCGGAATTGGCCAGCAACTCGCGGCCCTTCTCCACGTTCGTGCCTTCCAGGCGCGCGACGACCGGAATCGTCAAACCGACTTCCTTGACCGCGCCGATGATGCCTTCGGCGATCAGGTCGCAGCGCACGATGCCGCCGAAGATGTTGACCAGGATGCAGCGCACCTTGTCCGAGGAAAGAATCAATTTGAAGGCTTCCGTGACGCGCTCCTTGGTCGCGCCGCCGCCGACGTCGAGGAAGTTCGCTGGCTCGCCGCCGGCGAGCTTGATCACGTCCATCGTCGCCATCGCCAAACCGGCGCCGTTGACCATGCAGCCGATGTTGCCGTCCATGGTGACGTAGTTCAGGTTGTTGCGCGCGGCCACCGCCTCGGCGGGGTCTTCCTGCGATTCGTCGCGCATGGCGGCGAGGTCCGCATGGCGGAACTCGGCGTTGTCGTCGGAGTTGACCTTGCCGTCGAGCGCGGCGAGGTCGCCGGACTTGACGATCGCCAGCGGATTGAGTTCCACCAGCGACAGGTCCTTGTCGTTGAACAGGCGATACAAGCCCGTCATGATTTTGGTGAGCTGGTTTGCCTGCTTGGCATTCAGGCCCATCGCGAACGCGAGTTTGCGGCACTGGTAGGGCTGCAGGCCTTCGACGAAATTCACTTCCAGGGTGTGGATGTCTTCCGGGTTCTCGTGCGCGACCTGTTCGATGTCCACGCCGCCGCGCGCCGAGGCGATGAACGACACTGCTTTCGTGGCGCGATCCACCAGGATCGACAAATACAATTCCTTGGCGATGTCGGTGGCTTCGCACACCAGCACTGTGTTCACCGGCAGCGCGCGCCCGCCGGACTGATACGTAGTCATCTTGGTGCCGAGCATCTTCGCGGCAGCGGCTTTCGCCTCGTCCGGCGATTTCACCAGCTTCACGCCGCCGGCCTTACCGCGGCCGCCGGCGTGGATCTGCGCCTTGACCACCCATTCGTCGCCGCCGAGTGCGCGCGCCGCAGCGGCGGCCTCGTCAGGCGTGTTGGCGATCTTGCCGGGCGGCACCGGAATGCCGTAATCGGCGAACAACTGCTTGGCCTGGTATTCGTGAAAATTCATGGGCTGCCTCGGGGACGCCGCGCAAGCTGCTACGGCAAGCCGTATATTGTGATCAATCGCCCCGGCAATTAAAAGGCCGCGAATCAGCCGGCTGCATTGTTATACTCGTCGCGAGCGAGATGGCGGACTTTCTGGATCGAAGTGAACTCAGCGCAGAAATCCAGCATCCACACCGATCCCGCGCTGCGCGACATCGACCGGCGCGAACTGTATTTCTTCAATCTGTTCCGCGTGCTGCAGGCGTTCGTGATCGCGGGCTTGATGTTCAGCCCGTTGCTGACCAACCGCTTGCGCCTGGACCACCCGCTGCTGGGCCAGATCAGCGCCGTCGTCTACCTGCTGTTGTCGGCTTACGCACTGCTGCGCACCGAGCACTGGCGCCAGGACCTGCGCCTGAAGGTCGCCGTGATGCTGACCCTGGACATCATCGCGACCACGGTGGCGCTGTTCGCGATCGCCAACCCGCCCAGTGCAATCGCCATGCTGCTGCTGGTCAATGTCGGCGCCGGCGCCTTGCTGTTGCCGCCGCGCCAGGCCGGATTCTTCGCCGCGTTGGCAACGCTGTGCGTGATCGGACAGGCGTTGGCCAGCCGCATCATCGACGGCAGCGACCGCAACCTGATCGAGTATGGCCTGTACGGCCTGGGTTATTTCGCGATCACCTCGCTCGCGCTGGTGCTGCGTCGGCAGATGCGCGAAACCGCCGAACTGGCCGAACAGCGCGGCATCGACCTCGCCAACCTTGCCCAGATCAACGAATTGATCATCCGGCGCATGAAGACCGGCGTACTTGTGGTTGATGACGCCAACCGCGTGCACCGCTGGAATGAATCGGCCTGGGCGCTGATCGGCAATCCCAAAACCGGACAGCGCGACCTCGGTACGATGGCGCCGGAACTGTCGCGGCGCCTTTACCACTGGCGCACCACCGGCAAGATCGATTCCACCGGCGTGGCCCTGGCCGACGGCGCGCCCGAGGTGATCCCGCGCTTCACCCGCCTGTCGTCGGCGGACGACGAAAACGTGCTGATCTTTCTCGACGACACCTCGCTGGTATCGCGCCGCGCCGAGGAACTGACCCTGTCCTCGCTCGGGCGCCTGTCCGCCTCGATCGCGCACGAAATCCGCAACCCGCTGGCCGCGATCAGCTATTCGGCGCAACTGCTCGCCGAATCCGAGACCATGTCGGACGAGGACAAGCGCATGGTCGAGATCATCAACAACCACTGCAGCCGCGTGAACGAAATCGTCGAGAACATCCTGCAATTGTCGCGACGCGAACGTTCGCGGCCGGAGAGTCTGGATCTTTCGGTGTGGGCGCAGCGCTTCGTCGACGAATACAAACTCGGCAATGACCTGGGCGCGGACCAGTTGCGCGCGATCACGCAGGCGCGCCAGGTCGAGGCGCTGGCCGATCCGCAGCAGATGCAGCAGGTGGTCTGGAACCTGGTGCAGAACGCGCTGCGCTACGGCCGCCAACCGGGCGAACCGGCGCGGGTGGCGGTGGTGGCGCGAATGCTCAGCGACAAAGGCCCGCCGCTGATCGAAGTGGTCGACCGCGGACCCGGCATTCCGGCGAAAGTCGCCGCGCAGATCTTCGAGCCGTTCTTCACCACCCACGAATACGGCACGGGACTGGGCCTTTACCTCGCGCGCACCATGTGCGACGCGAACCAGGCCACGCTGGAATACGTGCCCGTCGCGGGCGGCGGCAGTTGCTTCCGCATCACGCTGCCGGCAGCGCCGGCGCTAGTACGCCGAACGACAGGGACATAAGCGCCGATCCATGCAGATCCCGGCTTTTTCGTTTCTCCGCAACGCTCGCGTGGCGTTGAGTTTTCTGGTCGTCGGCATTCTTGCGATTATCGCGCTCGTTTACTGGCCCGTCTGGCATGCTGGATTTGTCTGGGACGACAAGAGTACGTTCCTGGATACCGCATCGCTGCGCAGCAGTGACTGGTGGCGCTACTTGCTCGGCGGCGTCGAGAACTGGGTCAACTATTTCCGCCCGCTCGTGCTGGCACTGTACTCGGTGGAAATCCGCCTGTTCCACGCAGCGCCAATGCCGCTTCATCTCGTGTCACTGGCCCTGCATCTGGCCAACACCACGCTGGTCGGCATGCTGGCGTTGCAGCTGCAGCGCGATACGACGACCCTGCGCCCGTACCTCGCAGCGCTGTCGATGCTGGTCTACGGGCTTCATCCCGCTCTGGTGGAGCCCGTCGTCTGGATCTCGTGTCAGTACGACCTCGTTGCCACATTGTTCGTGTTGCTCGCACTCTGGCTGAATCTAGCCATCGTTCGCACGATTCCCCGCGCGCTGGCCGTGGCGTCGTGTTTTTTCCTCGCCGCCTGCGCCAAAGAGTCGGCGGCCTGCCTGCCTTTGCTGCTGATGCTTTTCGATGCGGCCGCGCTGACCGGCGTACATCCGGACCGCGACGCATTGCAACGTCTGTGGCGCCGGCAAGGTCTGGTCTACGCAGGCGTGCTGGCGGCCGGTATCGCCTATCTGGCGCTAAGAGACTTCGCGCTGGGCCATCTCGTCAAGCCAATTGGCGGCGAGCACCTATTCTCGATCCAGCACTTCCAGAAGATCTGCTACACCTATCTTTCGTACTGGCGCATCGGCTTGTGGCCCATGGTCGGTCTTGGACCGCTGCACATCGTCGATGCCGAGCGCTTCGCGCAATTCGATGTTGCCATGCTCGGCATCGATGTCGCGAGCGTGCTGATCGCAAGCGCGGGCTTCGCGTCATTCCTCAAAGGCCGGCCCATCGGCGCATTCATCCTGGCCTTCAGCCTAGCGCTGACGCCCGTGCTGAATATCGTTCCCACACTGTTCGTCGAAAGCCTGTACCACGAGCGCTATGCGATGTTGGCCATTGCCATGGGCGCCGCCTGGCTTCCCGCCGTGGTTAGTGCCGCACTGCGTCGAACGGCAGGGCTGCGATTGCTGCGTGCCGTGCTCGCCCTCGTCGTGGCGGGTTGGCTGGTTCTGGCCGTATTCAACATACGCGCCACGATTCCGATGTGGTCCGACGAACTCAACCTGTGGCAATGGGCCTTGCGCCAGAATCCCGACTCGATAGTGGTCAAGGATCATTTGCTCTCCGAATACATGCGCCGTGGCGACTACGCACCTGCGCGCGCGCTGGCCAGCAGTCTGCTCGACGACAAACGACGCTGCGCGAACTGCCTGCTCAATATCGCCAATCTCAGCCTTCTCTACGGCGACTCCAAGAATGCGGCCAAAGCACTTGCACGCATCCGGAACGAAGGCATGGAACTGCTTTATGAACCGAGACTGCGGCAAGGATTCATGGTCGCGACGGGCGAACTTGAAGAGATGAAAGGTGCGACGGCGGATGCGGAAAGCTCATTTCGCGATGCAATTGCCGCTGACCCGCACGATCCGCTGGCGGCCGAGCAACTCGCCTATTTTCTCGCTCGCCAGGGTCGGCTGCCCGAAGCACAAGCCGCAGCGGACAAGGCCATTGAATTGTATGCCCCTGCCGAGCGGGATGTGCACCGAAAATCGCTCGATGACTTCATCAACGCCGCCAAACTGCGGCGCTAGGCCCGACCCCCCCCTTCGATCGACAACAGGTTTCGGTTTTCCGCTTCACCTTCGCCACGATTTCCCTTATCGTCCAGCCCATGGCCAACCCCACCGCCCTCGTCATCGACGACGAACGCGACATCCGCGAACTCTTGACGATCACGCTTGGACGCATGGGCCTGCGCGTGGAAACCGCGAGCAATGTTTCCGAGGCGAAGCAGCGCCTTGCCGAATCACGCTATGCACTTTGCTTCACCGACATGCGCCTGCCGGATGGTTCGGGCCAGGAAATCATCGAGCTGATCAACGCGCAGTACGCGGAAACACCGGTCGCGATGATCACCGCCTACGGCAATGTCGACGCCGCGGTAAACGCGCTCAAGGCCGGCGCGTTCGATTTCGTGTCCAAGCCGGTCGACATCGCCATGCTGCGCCGGCTGGTGCAGACCGCGCTGAAGCTGGCCGAGGACAAAAAAACCGAACCGCCCAGCGCCGGTGCGGCGAAGATGCTCGGCGATTCGCCGGCGATTGCCGAACTTCGCATCACGATCGCCAAGCTTGCGCGCAGTCAGGCGCCGGTCTACATCAGTGGCGAATCCGGCGTCGGCAAGGAGCTGGTCGCGCGCCTGATCCACGAGCAAGGCCCGCGCGCATCCGGGCCGTTTGTGCCGGTCAACTGCGGCGCGATTCCGTCCGAACTGATGGAATCGGAATTCTTCGGCCACAAGAAAGGCTCCTTCACCGGCGCGCAGGCCGACAAGGACGGCCTGTTCCAGGCCGCGAACGGCGGCACCCTGTTCCTCGACGAAGTCGCCGAATTGCCGATTCACATGCAGGTGAAGATGCTGCGTGTAATCCAGGAAAAAGCCGTGCGCCCGATCGGCGGCCGCGCCGAAGTACCGGTGGACGTGCGCATCCTTTCGGCCACGCACAAGAACTTGGCCAAGCTCGTGGAAAGCGCGCACTTCCGCCAGGACTTGTACTACCGCATCAATGTGATCGAGCTGCGCGTGCCGCCATTGCGCGAACGCCGCGACGATATTCCCAAACTAGCCGGTCGCGTGCTTGAACGCCTCGCCACCGGCAGCGGCCAGCCGCCCGCCAAGCTCACGCCGGAAGCCCTGTCGGCGCTGCTCACGTATGCCTTTCCCGGCAATGTGCGCGAGCTGGAAAACGTGCTCGAACGCGCGGTTGCACTGTGCGAGGCGAACACGATCAAACCCGACGACCTGCGCCTTGTCCCGGCATCCGCGCAGAAGGCCAGCGCGCTTCCCGCCGCCGAAGAGGATGACGGCGATGACGGCCCGGGTGGCGACGGCGGCCTTGAGGGTTACATCAGCAACATCGAACGCGAAGCGATCGAAAAAGTCCTGCTCGAAACCCGCTACAACAAGACCGCCGCGGCCAAGAAGCTCGGCATCACGTTCCGCGCGCTGCGCTACAAGCTGAAAAAGCTGGGTATCGACTAAAACGGTCAATACTGCTGGTATGGTTCTTGCTGTGGTTGGTAATACCGTGCGCGGGGGAACGCCATGTACCAGCCCAGACAACCTGCCGGATTCACCCTGATCGAGTTGATGATCGTGGTGGCGATCATCGCGATCCTGGCCGCGATCGCGCTGCCCGCCTATCAGGATTACGTCATCCGTGCGCAAGTCTCGGAAGGCCTCTCGCTGGCCGATGGCGCCAAGACCTCAGTGTGGGATTTCATCGCCAACACCGGGCGGATGCCGCCGAACAACGCGTCTACCGGTTTGGCGACGCCGACCAGCATCATCGGCAACTATGTCGATCAGCTCGATGCGACTGGCGGCGTCATTACCGTCACGTATGGGCGCGACGCCAACGCCAAGATTTCCGGCCTGACCTTGCTTATGTCTCCGAACACCAAGGCCGGTTCGATTCCTTGGACTTGTCACAGCACCACGATCAGCGGCAAGTTTCTACCCACGAGTTGCCGTTAGGTCATCCTCGCATTTTCAGGTTTCGACTGACCAATTGCGTCATCGGTTGACGCAGAACGTCGGCTTTCGCATCGCAAGTGCTCAAACTGGTGGCATTGCTGAACCGAACGGTGTCTTTAAGACCAAATAGCGTGACCGGTTTCGCATTTCTTCATGCGCGCGTGGCGTGTCGATCATGGCATGGAACGTGCTAAAGTTCTTACGAGTTTCCGCCGATCCGGGCTAGGAGCCACGGACGCGCAGGCCAGCCGGGCCCGGCAGAAATTCAGGGGCAAACGTTTGATGCTGCATGGTTAGCTAACTCAACTCTTGAGGAATCGTCATGAACAAGATGCAAAAGGGCTTTACCCTGATCGAATTGATGATCGTGGTCGCGATCATCGCCATTCTGGCGGCCATCGCGCTGCCGGCCTATCAGGATTACGTGATCCGTTCGCAGGTGTCGGAAGGTTCCGTGCTCGCCGATGGCGCCAAGACCGCTGTGGCCGAGTACTACTCCAACCGCGGCGCATATCCGACCAACAATGCGTCCGCCGGTCTTGCGAGCAAAACGTCCATCATCGGTAATTACGTCACCCAGGTTGATGTTTCCACTGCGGGCAAGATCGAAGTGACGTATGGCAACCAGGCCAACGCCAAGATCGCGGGCAGCAAGCTGGTGTTCTCTTCCTACAGCAGCGGTGGCGGCAGTCTGGCGTGGTCATGCAAGACAAGCGGCGGCACCAATGTCAACGCGAAATATTTGCCGACTTCCTGCCGTTGATTTCATTGCAACATGTAACATCGAAGGGCCGCGCACGCGGCCCTTCTTTTTTCTGGCTGTGCAAAACGGCTTCGCCTATGCTTGAATCGATGGCCGCCTCGGATCGTGCAACGTGAGTTTTCGCCAACGTGCTGCACAACGCGCTGCGCAAACGCGCACGGCATTCTGGGCATTACTCGCGCTGGCGGCGTCGCTCACCGCCCTGGCATACCTGCGCGGCCTGCATGGCGTGTTCCTGTTCGATGATTTCGCCAATCTTCCGACCCTCGGCGCGACCGGCCCCATCGACAACTGGCCCGCATTCTGGCGCTACATCACCTCCGGCGCCGCCGACCCCACCGGCAGGCCGCTGGCCCTGCTCAGTTTCCTGATCGATGCGCGCGACTGGCCGGCCGATCCGTTTCCTTTCAAGCGCACCAGCCTGATCCTGCATATCGTCAACGGCCTGTTGCTGGCGTTGCTCCTGCGTCGCCTCGGACGGACCTTGCACGGCCAATCGATGCGAGTCGACCTGGCCGCGGCGCTGGGCGCTGCACTGTGGCTGCTGCATCCGCTGTTCGTATCGACGACTCTCTATGTGGTGCAGCGCGAGGCGATGCTGCCGACGACTTTCGTGCTGCTGGGCCTGCTCGGTTATTGTCGCGGACGCGAGCTCGCCGCGCGCGGCAAATCTTCGGGTGTATGGATCGCAGCACTGGCCATTGGCGCTTGCACGGGGCTGGGACTGGCCAGCAAGGCCAATGGCATTCTCTTGCCCTTGCTCGCATGGCTGGCCGACGCCATCGTGTTGGCGCCCGCATTGCCTATCGCCCAGGCAGCCCTGCGGCGCCGGTTCGCCTGGATGCGACTTGCGGTCCTGATCCTGCCGAGCAGCATCGTGCTGGCATGGCTTGCCCAGCAGGGTCTGTATTTTTCATTGCACGGTGCGCCGGCCTTCCGGCCGTGGACGTTCGGCGAACGACTGCTCACCGAAGCGCGTATCGTCTGCGACTACCTCGCCCTGCTTTGGCTGCCGCATCCGTACACGGCCGGGCTGTTCAACGACGCCTTTCCGGTGTCTACCGGCCTGCTCTCGCCGCCAAGCACACTCGCGGCGATCGTGTTTCTCGCCGCGCTGATCGCGGGCGCCGTCGCGATTCGCAAGCGTGCGCCGGCACTGGCGCTGGCCATCGTGTTCTACTTCGTCGGCCAGTTGCTCGAATCGACCGTGATTCCGCTGGAACTGTACTACGAACATCGCAACTATCTGCCGGCGCTGCTCATGTTCTGGCCACTGGCATTGTGGCTGACCGGCGCAGGCCACGCCGTGCCCGCGCGGCGAACCCTGATCGTTCTCCTGCCGCTGCTGTTCGCCGGCATGACCTATTTTCGTGCGGACTTGTGGGGCAACGCCCAGCAACAAGCGCAAATGTGGGCAGAAAAGAATCCGGCATCGCCGCGCGCCCAAGCGTACGCAGCGGCGGCCGAACGCGCACGCGGCAGGCCGGACCTGGCCGTCGCACGCTTGCGCGACGTGCACGTCGCGGCGGACGACGACATACAGATTGCATTGAACCTTGTCGGAGCCGAATGCGAACTGGGCCACGTTGCGCCCGCCGACATCGCGCGTGCAGATGCCGCCTTGCGCAATGCGCGCATCACCGGCCGCCTGGGCTACGACTGGTTCGACGAAGCCATCGCGCGCATCGCCCGCGGAAAGCATTGCGCTGGACTGGATGCCGAGGTGATTCGACGCTTGCTCGATGCCGCTGCTGCCAATCCGAACGCAGCGGAAAGCGCGGGCCGGCGTCAGGACAATTTCAGTTTGCGCGGCAGCCTTGCCCTGGCCTTGCACGACCCGGATTCGGCTCTTGCATATTTCAATCAGGCACTCGATGCCAAGCCGGATCCGGGCGCAGCGCTCAATCAGGCTGCACAGCTCGGTGCGGCCGGCTATCCGCGGCAGGGCCTGCTGGAACTGGATCACCTGCAAACGGTCTGGAAAACCGACCAGAGCGGTGGCGGATGGTCGATGGCCGCCTTGCATGCCTGGGTACTGAAGCGGCAAGGCTACTGGCAGAACGAAATCGCACACCTGCGGCAGGCATTGCAGCAAGACCTGCCCACAGCTCAATCGGCAAAGTGACGTCCAAGCCATGACCCCGCCGAACGCCCGCCGCGCCTGGATTCTGCTGATGGCATTGATGGCCGCGACTGCGCTGGCTTACTGGCCTTCGCTCCACGGCGGCTACATGTTCGACGACGGCATCTATTTCGCCGAGAACCCCGGCGTTCACGTCACGACGCTGCAACTGGGCGAATGGATGCGCGCGGCCACATCGCAATGCAGCGTCAACCTGCTGTGCCGCCCGTTGAGTGCATTGACGTTCGCGGCGAACTGGTATTTCACCGGCATCGATCCGTTCTGGCCCAAGCTCACCAACCTGGTCATCCACCTGCTCAACGGCCTGCTGCTGTTCGCGCTGCTGCGCGAGCTGTTTCGCCTGAACAACGTTGTCCGCGCGATCGAGAATAACCGTGATCTCGTCGCTGCCTTCATCGCCGGCGCATGGCTGCTGTTGCCGATCAACCTGACCGGCGTGGCCTACGTATCGCAACGCATGGAAGCACTTGCCAACGTGTTCGTGTTTCTTGGGCTTTGGTGGTATCTGCGCGCGCGGCGCGGTCAACTCGCGGGCGACGGCGGAACCGCGATGCTGTGGATCAGCATCGCGGTGTGCACGGCGTTGGGTCTGACCGCGAAGGAAGACGCTGCGCTGCTGCCGTTGTTCACCGCGTGCGCGGAATTTGCGATTACCGGATTCCGCAATCGCGATGGCCACTGGTGCAAGCCAGCCATCGGCACCCATCTCGCCCTGCTTGTCGCCCCGATGATCGCCGGATTGATCTGGATCGCGCCGCGCATCTTCCATGGCGTTTCGGGTTACCGCACCTTCACCACCGTGCAACGATTGCTGACCGAACCGCGCGTGTTATGCGATTACATCGGCTGGACACTGCTGCCGAATCTGAATTCGCTCACGTTCTATCACGACGATATCGCCCTATCGCACGGTCTCATCGACCCACCAACAACGCTGACCGCGATTCTTGCGCTGCTCGGCCTTCTCGGCATCGCACTGTGGCAGCGCAAGGCACGACCGTTGTTCTGCCTCGGCATACTGTGGTTTTTTGCCGGTCATTCGATGACCGCGACGATCATTCCGCTGGAACTCGTTTTCGAGCACCGCAATTACTTCCCGTCGGTCGGCCTGCTGCTCGCCGTGGCGTCGCTGATCGCGCTCGAACCGGGGCTTCGTCTACCCGCTGCCAAAACGCTGCTTGGCGCGGGATTCATCGCATTTCTCGCATTCACCACCTTCCTGCGCGCCGAGGAATGGTCGAACCCGATTCGGCTTGCCTATTCCGAAGCGCTCAAGCGCCCGGATTCGCAACGCGCACAATACGAACTGGCGCGCACCCTCATCGTAGCCGCCGGCAAGGACGAAAAATCCCCGTTGATCGACGAGGCCACAAAGATTCTCGAACGCAACGCCTATCAGCCCAACAGCGGCATCACTTCCCTGCAGGCCCTGATCTACATCAACGGCCGTGCGCACCGACCCATTGATCCGCGCTGGTGGCAGGCGATCGTGGCCAAATTGCATGAACGTGCTCCTTCGCAATCGGATATCGCCGCGATCATCTTTCTGTTCCATTGCCAACAGGACGGCACTTGCCCCACCCAGAAACAAGAATTGCTGAGCACGTTCGTGGCCGGGCTGGAACGCTCGGGCGGCAATCTCAACCTGATGTCCGCCTATTCCGATTTCGCACTGCATGAACTCGGCGATGCCGCGCTCGCCGAGCGCTTGCTGCGCGACGTGGTGGCGGCGAGTCCGAGCAACCCCACTTACGCGGCCAACCTGGTGCGGCTGCTGATTTCAACACGCCAGTTCGACAAAATTCCGGCAGCCATCGACGCGTTGCAGAAACTCAACCGTTTCGGCGCACTCGATGCGGAAATCGCACACCTGAATGCCGCCGCCGCGGCCGCCCAAACAGCAGTGGCACCGGCACCGCAACTGCCCAGCGATCCGTCAAACCGGTAGACTCCGGATCAGGTGTGGCCGTCTGAGCTATCGCGCATACCATGAAACTGATCATCCAGGTCCCGTGTTTCAACGAGGCGGATTCGCTGCCCGTATCGCTGGCCGCGTTGCCGCGCAGCGTGCCCGGCTGCGACACGGTCGAATGGCTGGTAATCGACGATGGCTCGTCCGACGATACAGCCGAAGCGGCTCGGCACCTGGGCGCCGATCATGTCGTGCGTCACCCCGCCAACCGCGGCCTTGCCGCCGCGTTCATGACGGGCCTGGAAACCGCCGTGGGGCAAGGCGCCGACATTGTCGTCAACACCGATGCCGACAACCAGTACGATGCGCGCGATATCGCGACCCTGGTCAAACCCATTGTCGAAGGGCAGGCCGAATTCGTGATCGGCGCGCGCCCGATTGAAACCACACGGCACTTTTCGCCGATCAAACGCTGGCTGCAGAAGCTTGGCAGCCGGGTCGTGCGGCTGGTTTCGCGCACCAATGTCGCAGACGCCCCGAGCGGGTTTCGCGCGATGACGCGCGACGTCGCCTTGCGCCTGAATGTTTTCAATTCCTACACCTACACGCTGGAAACCATCATCCAGGCCGGCCACAGCAACATGCGCGTGATCTCGGTACCGGTCCGCACCAATCCGGACATGCGCCCATCGCGCCTGGTCAAGAGCAATGCAGGCTACGTGCTGCGTTCGCTGGCGACCATCGTGCGCATTTTCGCCACCTACCGGCCGATGCTGTTCTTCTGGCTGATCGGCGGTGCTTTTACCGTGATCGGCTTGGCCGCGGGCATTCGCTTTCTGGCGTTCTATCTGGCCGGCGACGGCAATGGCCACGTGCAATCGGTCGTCTTCGCCGCGCTTTCGGTTATCCTCGGGTTCCTGATGTTCGTACTGGGTTTTCTGGCGGATCTGATGGCAACGAACCGACGCTTGCTGGAACGCACGGAATGGCGGGTACGACGCCTTGGGCTCGGCGCACATCCTGGGCCGCACGCGGCTCGTTCCCATGGAAGTGAAGCCAGGCCCGAACCGATCGATGACGCATGAAAACCCGCTACCCCACAACCACCATCCGCAATCCCGCCTGGTACGGCTGGATTCCCGACCTGCCCGACCAGCGCGACCATCTGTACGCGGCCGTGCATGCGATCGAGCATTCGGTCAAGCATGATGCAGGGGCGACGCGCTACTTCAACCTCACCGACGGCGTGACCAGCGCGTTGGAATGGCATGCAGGCGACGCCATTCAATCTTTGCCTTCCAATTCGTTGTATGCGATCTTGCGGCCATGCGACTGAGCGATCAACAAGTCCAGATCATTCGCGCGCTGGTTCGTGAGGGGCTCGGCAGCGAGGCGCGTGTGTGCGTGTTTGGTTCGCGCGTGGATGAAACCGCCACAGGCGGCGACATCGACCTGCTGATCGAACTACCCGAAAAAGTCGCACTGGCCCGCGAGATCGCCTTGGCCGCCAGGCTGGAGCAGCAACTCGGCCGACCTGTTGACGTGCTCACCACATGGCCCGGCCAACGCGAGCGGCCGATCGTCGAGATTGCGCGCCTGACGGGTGTTCCGCTGTGACCGGCATGCTGGCCCAACAGCAGCGCCTGTTGCAGGAGAAATTGCAGGTGCTCGAACGCCTGCAGAGCGGCCTCGCATGGTCCCTGGAGAGGCTCCCGGAACTGGACAGTGACGCCATTACAATCCGGCCGTCTCCGAACGTGTCGCCGCCATCGTGGACCGCTTCTGCAAGCTGCAGGACCAGATGGCAGGAACGCTTGCCCACGCCCACTCCATGCTTGGCGAAAAGCGGCGCAGCTTTCATGACGTGGTGGCGTGGACCGTGACCGAACGCATCCTGCGCGACGAGAATACTTGGCTGGAACTGCGCAGCCTGCGCAACCGGCTCACCCACGATTACGATCTCGCGAACGACGAACTGCCCGAACTCATCGCACTGATTCGGAAGGGCGCCACCACCCTCGCCGCCGCTGCCACATCTCTCAAGCGCCTGTGCGTGCAGCGCGGGTTGCTGCTGTCGACATGAGCAACTTGCGGTAACCCGGAGACCGCTCCGAATAACCATTCCCGAACCATTTCGTGGATTGTAGCCATGCCCACCCGCAACTCCGCCACCACCACCATCCGCAATCCCGCCTGGTACGGCTGGATTCCCGACCTGCCCGACCAACGCGATCACCTGTACGCGGCCGTGCACGCGGCGCCGAAGAAACTGCCGGCCAAGGTGGACTTGCGCAAGGCGTGCTCGGCCATCGAGGACCAGGGCCAGCTCGGCAGTTGCACGGCGAATGCGCTGGTCGGCGCGCTGGAATTTCTCGAACGCAAGCAGAAGCAGCCGGTGGCGAACCTGTCGCGCCTGTTCGTCTACTACAACGAGCGCGTGATCGAGCATTCGGTGAATCAGGACGCAGGCGCGATGCTGCGCGACGGCATCAAGACCCTGACCAAGCAGGGCGTGTGCACGGAAAGACTCTGGCCGTATGCGATCAAGAAATTCGCGGCCAAGCCGACTGCGGCCTGCTACGCACAGGCGACGGCACACACGATTTCGAGCTACCAGCGCCTGTCGACGCTGACGGACATGCGCGCCTGCCTCGCCTCGGGTTATCCGTTCGTGTTCGGCTTTACCGTGTACGACAGCTTCGAGTCCGACGCGGTAGCTGCAACCGGCACCGTGCCGCTGCCGAAGAAAAGCGAGCGCGTGCTCGGCGGTCACGCGGTCTGCGCGGTGGGCTACGACGACGGCGCGAAGCGGTTCATCGTACGCAATTCCTGGGGCCGTGCCTGGGGCCAGAAGGGCTATTGCACGATGCCTTATGCCTACCTGGACGACGGCAACCTGGCCGGCGACATGTGGACGATGCGCAAGCTGGAAGGTTGATGCAGTCTGGCGCCGCAATGCAACCGCCGGCTCGCAAGAACTTGACCGTTACTCCTGCTGACCGCGTGACAAGCACGCGGGTTTGCGATCGTAGTCGTGGTTGAATGTGCATTGGGATGCGTTGACATCGATTGACGGCACCCATAGTATGACCATAAATCGAGTCACAGTGAGTGCGTCATGAGTCAGCATACCGTTTCGATCCGCGACGCTAAAGCGCATCTGAGCGAATTGGCCGAACGCGTCGCGCAGGGTGCGCAGGTGGTAATCGCCAAACACGGCAAGCCGACCGCGCGTCTGGTACCCGTGCACGCGCCGCGCAAGCCAATTGAACTGGCGCGCTTGCAGGCGCTTACCCGCGGCATGGTTCGGCAGCCGGAGTCGGACGGGCAGGCAGTGCGGCGACTGCGCGATCAGGCGCGCTACTAGACCGGCGGCACGAATGGCGTACATCGATACCAGCGTATTGGTTGCTGCGACCACGCGTGAAGCACGTACCGCATCCGCTCAGCGTTGGCTGGCCAGCCAGCCCCCGAACCGACTTTGCATCAGCGACTGGACCATCACCGAGTTTTCAGCAGCGCTTTCGATGAAACTGCGCATGGGTCATCTGGACGAATCGCAACGCGCCGAGGTACTGGCCACATTCGCAGCGATGACTCAGGATTCATTCGCCGTGATTCCGGTGATGCGCAACGATTTTGCCGACGCCGCGCGTCTGGCCGATCAATATGGCTCAGGCCTGCGCGCTGGCGATGCCTTGCACCTTGCCATCGCGGCGAACGCGGGCGAAACCATTGTTTCGCTCGATCGTATTTTGATCAAAACTGCACTCGCGGCCGGAATCCGCGCGCAGTCGCCCTGATCCGTGACGGCGGTCTTTTGCCGAACGCATTCCGCCGCGTGACAACTGCCCCAGCTTGGCATAAAAGGACAGGATGAAAGCCATCCGCTGCAATGTCGACCTGGCCATCAACGGTGCGCCGCCGGCGTTTACCGAACCCGTGCACGTGGGGCGGCCGAACATCGGCAATCGTGAAGCGTTTCTGCAACGCGTCAATCAGATTCTCGACAACCAATGGCTGACCAACAACGGCCCGATGGTGCAGGAATTCGAAAACCGGATCGCGAAATACCTCGGAGTGAAGCACTGCGTGGCGATGTGCAACGGTACGATCGCGCTGGAAATCGCCATCCGCGCGCTCGGGTTGGAAGGCGAGGTCATCGTGCCATCGTGGACCTTCGTCGCCACCGCGCATGCGCTGTACTGGCAGGGCATCACGCCGGTGTTCGCCGACATCGATCCGGCCACGCACAACCTTGATCCGGATGCCGTGCGGCGCATGATCACTCCACGCACCAGCGGCATCATCTGCGTGCATCTGTGGGGCCGCCCGGCGCCCATCGCCGAGCTGCAAGCCATCGCCGACGAGCACGGCCTGAAACTGATGTTCGATGCGGCGCACGCCTTTGGCAGCACGTACAAAGGCCAATCGATCGGTCGCTTCGGCGCCTGCGAGGTGTTGAGTTTCCATGCGACCAAGGCGTTCAACACCATGGAAGGCGGCGCCGTCGTCACCAACGACAACGAACTCGCCGAAGCCATGCGCCTGATGCGCAACTTCGGTTTCAAGGGTTACGATAACATCATCCACCCCGGCACCAACGGCAAAATGATCGAGGTTTGCGCGGCGATGGGGTTGGCTAATCTGGACAGCGTGGACGAGATTTTCTCGATCAATCGTCGCAATCATGCCGCGTACAAACAGGCACTGGCTGGCGTTCCCGGCATTTCGGTGCTTGATTACGATGCGACCGAGCGCAATAGCCACCACTACATCGTGATAGAAATCGACGAACGTTGTTCTGCGCGTCGCGACGAGATTGTCGCTGCTCTACATGCCGAGAACATCTTGGCACGCAAGTATTTTTGGCCGGGATGTCACAAGATGAAGCCGTACCGCGATTTGTTCCCGCACGCAGAACTATTGCTTGAAGATACAAGGACTGTTGCGCAGCGTGTGGTTGTATTGCCGAATGGGACGTCACTGCAATTGCAAGACATCACTACCATAGCGGCGATACTTCGAGTGCTGGCCGCGCAATGAGCGAGGCCATCTCAAACCGAATTCGCGACTTGCTGATCGTCGGCGCGGGCGGGTCCGGTCGAGAGGTCGCCTGGCTTGCACGAGACATTTACGGTTCCAACATTGAACTCACGTTTGCAGTCGAACCGGAATTTTCTGTCACGGACGCAATCGACGATATACCGGTAATTTCTCTTGATGACCGCATTTCCAGAAAATTCTCTCATTACGTCATTGCCGTGGGTGACGGCGCGCAACGTAAACGCCTCTCCACTCTTTGCAACAAACTCGGCATGCAACCTCTAACACTTGTACATCCGAGTGTGATTCGTTCATCGCGAGTCGAAATCGACGATGGGTCAATCGTGTGTGCCGGATCAATTCTTACCACAAACGTAAAAATTGGACGGCATGTACATGTAAATATCGCCTGTACCCTGAGCCACGACGTGACAGTGGACGACTTCTCAACACTATCACCCAGCGTCCACATATCTGGGAATGTCAGAACGGGATCCGGTGTTTTCCTTGGCGCTGGAGCAAATGTTATCAATGGCAAGGCTGGCCTGCCTCTCGTGATCGGATGTGACGCCGTTGTAGCCGCGGGAGCATGTGTAACGAGGAATGTGCAACCTGACACTCTTGTTGCTGGCGTACCAGCCGTACTGAAGCGCAGTCGCAGCCGCGACGCCGTATGAATGCGGACATCTCTTCGGCTACACGGCCATGAACAAAGCAGCAATCAAGCGAGCGATATGGATGTTGCAGGCGATATGGCTTGCGTCCAAAGGTGCGCAATCTGGCTATTGCACGGCATGCGGGAAATCAGTTCCCGCCTTCCTACCCTACCGATCAGGTGCATCAGCACTTTCACCGATTCTGCGCGATTTGAACCTCAACGGTTCAAACCTCAATCGCTTCCGCTGTCCGCGCTGTGGATCGAGCGATCGCGAGAGACACTTGCTCGCTTTCATTGAGCGCGCAGATTCAATTCAATTTCACGACTCACGAGTTCTGCATTTTGCGCCAGAACAAGCTATTAAAGAGCTGATTCTGAAGAATGCACCCCACGAATACGTGCAAGCGGACTTGTTTCCAGCCCACCCTGACGTCATCAAGATTGATATTACCAGGATGCCATTCGAATCGGCACACTTCGACCTTGTCATCGCAAATCATGTACTCGAGCATGTAGACAATGACAGTGCCGCGCTCAACGAAATTTTCCGTGTGCTGCGAAATGGCGGACATGCGATCCTGCAGACTCCCTACGCTACACGCCTTCCGACGACCATCGAAGCCGAACAGGTACGATCTCCCGATGCGCGATTGGCGCTTTATGGACAGGAAGATCACATACGTCTTTACGGCACAGACCTGTTTTCCCGCATTGAGCGGCACGGATTCATTCCGCGTCTTCGTTCGCATGACGACGTCCTGCGCGACATGGGCCCTGATTACCACGGCGTGAACGCGAACGAACCGTTCATGCATTTCGTCAAACCCGACTGATATGCCGGGAAAGGTCGCCCGCAATACGGTGCTGGCCGTCTTTTGGCAAGCGATCCGCGTAGTTGTCCAGGCCGCCTGGGTGATCGTGCTCGCGCGAGCATTGCATGTGGCCGAATACGGCGTTTTTGCTGGGCTTGCGGCACTGGCCGGATCGCTCAGTGGATTATCCGGGCTTGGCTCCGGCATGGTCATGCTCCGCCACGCCTCGTCCACGCCGACCGCATTCACCTACCTCTGGCGGCAGGGCATCCAAATTACGCTGATCAGCGGTACTTTACTGGCGTGCATCTTTATCCTGATTCTTCGCTGTATAGCCGCAACGCATGGCACCGGGTATCTGATCATCGTGGCTATCGGCGTATCCGAACTTTTCTGCACTCCGCTTGTGACGTTCTGCAGTCAGGCATTCCAGGCGCACGAACGACTGGGTTGGAGCGTGGCGCTACCGACGCTCTCTGCCCTTATGCGCCTGCTTGTGACCATAATTTTTGTGCTTGATAGCAGCGTTTCGGATCTAGATGGTTATGCTTGCTACCACGTCGGATCGGCATTGATCTCGGCCACCGTAGCAGTGCTTGCGTCTTTCTGGATTCTCCGCCCACCGCGTCATCGCTTTCACTGGCGCCGCACAGAAGCACGGGAAGGCATCACGTTTTCCGCCCTTTTTTTCACCAGCAGCGCGACGACCGACTTCGACAAACCCCTTGTGCTGCATTTCGGCGACGCCGGCGTGGCCGGCAGTTATTCGATCGGCTCCCGATTCGTGAATGTGATCGCCCTGCCGGTGGTCTCGATGATCATGGCCGTACAACCGCGACTGTTTCGCGCCGCAGGCAAAAATACCAAGCTCGTGCGCCACGCCATAATGGCAATCGCCGGCTATTCCCTAATCGCCATTCTGCTGATGCAGGCCTTGGCTTCAATGCTTCCCATACTTCTCGGCGAAGATTACGCGCCCGCCATCCCCGTGGCACGCATGCTTGTGTTGATCGTGCCTTTGTATGGCATGCGCCTGCTTGCGACTTCACAATTGACCGCGCTCGGCAAACTGGGCATCCGCGTTCTTGTGGAAGCCGTCGGCGTAGTGGCTTTGATCGCGTCCATGGCGTGGCTCGTGCCTGCATTCGCTATGAGCGGCGCAGTATCGGCGACCTTGGCCAGCGAATTGCTGCTCGCGTTGCTGGCATGGGTTGCGCTGTGGATCTGTACTTTTCAGCGAGGATAAAACACGCAAATCCGCGGGAACAGCCTTCCGCCAATGCGCCGTCGCAAGAGGCGTCCGAGCGCAAGTGGGGTGCGCACAAGCCCCGTCAGGACAGCCGCACCAACGGGTACCGGACTCTCCTTTCGAACGCGCGCAATCCAATCGACACATGGGCGCATTCGCAACTGCGCCACGCTATTTGAGGCAATCCTTTCCAGGAACCGCACCGTGCATCGCCGAAACGCGCGCGGAGACGCGCCAAGTCGCAAGGCTTCCAGCATCGCTTCCCAGTAATTCTCCCCCACAAGTGGTGTCATGGTCGCGCGCATTGAAATCGGCGAGTTCCAGAGATACACGACAAGCGGTTCGGGCACATACGCGAGCGGTGCCACCGCCGCAAGTCGTATCAGGATCATGTAGTCGACGAAATTTCCGGGAATGGTCAAGATACGTTCCTTGAACTCGGCCCGATAAACGAGACTTCCGTGGCAGAGGAAATTGCCACGCTCCAGGAGAAAATCGAGATCGATGGCTTCGTTCGTGTTGCTAGTGAACAACCCGAGTGGAACACCCCGGGAATCAATAACGAAGGCGTTGCCGACTACTGCCGGGTTTGCTCTCGATTGTTCCAGTATTTCGATTTGCCGCGCCAATTTTCCGGGCAGCCAATAATCGTCTCCATCAAGGTGCGCTACGTAGCGGCCACGCGAACGTCCGATCAATGCACGGTAGTTTCCGCTCGGTCCAAGATTCTGCTCATGGAATACGGGTACGATCCTCTCCGGATAACGTGCGGCGTAGCTTTTCACGATGTCCCTGGTTCCGTCATCGGATCCATCGTCCCCGACAAGGACCTCCAGACATTTTCCCGGCAGCTGGGACACCGCACTGTCAAGGCATCTAGCTATGTAGGCCTTTTGATTGAAAGTTGTAATGCAAACGGAAACATCCACTATTTCTGACATGTAAGCCTCTCCTTGGACGAGTCCATTCTCAAACCATCCCTCACGCCCCTCAGCATATTTCCCATCTGCGCCTTGCGCTGCTTGTCGAACAAACCGTGAATGCAAAAGGTTGCCGACAGCTTGATCACGTTCCAGAACTTCCACACGCGCGGGGCGTAAGGGCGGCGGTACAGCCGCATCGCGTTGCGAAACAGATAGTAATGCCGGTACGGCGAACGGTGCGGCCAGACATGCCAGCCAAAGAACCAGAAGGCAACGCCACGCTCGCCCATGCTGTGGTCGAAGCGCGCTTGCGGGATTCCGTACGAACGATAGCCGGCGGCTCGCGTCCGAAACGACCACTCCGTATCGATCTGGTCGATGAAAAAATCGACTTCCAGTCCGCCCAATTCCTGGAACAGCGAGGCACGAACGAGCGTGCCGCTACCGTTGATGCCGAGGCATTCGACGGGTTCACGCGCGTCCGCGGCGGGAAAGACCCGACGCAGGAAACAACCTTTGATCGTGTGGAATCCATGCTGCAAGTGTGTGGATTCGTCGATGAGCCGAGGCCCGACACCACCCACTCGCGAGCCGGCTGTTTCGAGCGCAAAGAACGTACGCATCAGCTCTTCGACAGCCCCTTTGTGGGGAACGCTGTCCTGATCCATGAGCAACAGGAATTCGATTTCTGGGGATACGCGCATTGCATGTGCAGCGCCCTGATTTACAGCCGCGCCCAAGCCCGCGTTTTCTGCATTCTGAAGCAAGACGGCGTTGTCGTGGTTATCGACAAGACGCTTGATTTCGGCGACTTCCTCGGTTGTGGATGCATTGTCCACGATGACGAGCCGACTATTCGATGGCAACGCCGCAATCTGGCGTTGCAGCCTTGCGACGTCGGGATGAAAGGTGACGGTGATTACCGCAATGGTCGCTGAATTTTCCATGTCTTCAATCCTGCGAGCGGGCGTCGAACGCTTCCTTTCTTGCGGTTATTGCCGTGCCCAGCAGATCGGCATGCTGATCGGCGACGATCTCCCAATCGAATTTCGCGACCACACGCTCGCGCAATCTGTCGCGTAGCGAGTCGGCACGCCCGAACGTATCCAATACCGTGAGAATGGCGTCCGCCAGCGCCTCCGCGTTGCCGGGTTCGACCAATCCGACAAGCTCGTTTCCGAATACGTCGCGCAATGCAGGCAAGGCCGACGCAACGACCGGGCAACCGCAGCCAATCGCTTCGACGACGACCAGGCCAAGTCCTTCCTGATCGCCGTTTGCATCTTGAACGAAGGGCGCGACGAATACGGCCGCGTGCCGATACATGTCCGCCAACTTGTCTTGCGCTATCGGCCCGACGAATTCCACGCGATCATGCACTTTCAGGGCGAGCGCTTTTGCGCGCAGCGCCTCCTCGTCGGGACCGAAGCCGGCAACGACAAGTCGGGCTTGCGGACGCCGTGCGAGCACTGCGGGCAACGCGTCCAGCAAGTGCGTCAAGCCCTTTTTCGGCACCAGTCGCCCGACGAACAACAGCTCGCCGTCGGCGCGTTGCGTGCGTGCATCCGGCACGAACCGATTGCGCAAGTCGACGCCCATCGACAGCACTTCGATGCGCGGCGGCCGCAGTCCGATGCGCGCCGCTTCTTCACGCATGGCGCTGCTGACCACTGTCATGATGGCGCAATCGTTCGCGACCAGGCGCTTGAGCCAGCCCGCAAGGCGGCTACGCAATCCGAACAGGTCTGCTCCATGCGAGGTCACTAGGTAGGGAATGCCGAAGCGCTTGCGCAGACGTCGCGCGACCAGCCCTTGCAACAGCAACCAGTGCGCATGGACGGCATCGACGTGTCGCTTGCGCACGATGGCGCGGGCGGCGAAATACTGCGCAAGAAAAAAACTCGGCACGAGCAGCCATTTCCATTTGTGGCGGCGCAGATTGACGGTGATCCCGCCGTTGTGCGCCAGCGTTTCCCAACGTGCCGGCGCATAGGCATAGCGCACGATTTCGACGCCGTCGATGGTTTCTGCAGCCGCCGCACCGGGCGAACGTGCGGTGAGCACGACGACCTCGAACTGGGCCGTCAAACGTTTGCACAACTCGTGCACGAAGCCGGGCTCATGGTCGCCGGCCCGGCGCGGATATGTCGATGCCAGTACCAGGATCACAGGCTTGCCAGCCGCTGTCACCCTGCGCATCAGACCGGCCGCTGCAGCAAGTAGACATGGGTCGGCGAGAATCGGCGCAACGGGTACGCCAAAACACGCGGAATCCTGCTCGCCAGCACAACGGCGAGACTGCGCCGGGTTTCGCTCGCCGACATCGCCCGGATCGCTTCCCAGCAGATATTTGCGTAGGTCATCCCGCTGGATCGCAACATGGTTTCGAGTTCGGGCATGCTCAGCGGCTCGCAGTCGTAGCAGTCGCCACGACCACGCCAACGCAAATATGCGCTTCGCCTTTTCCTGGGCAGCCAACTCAGGAAAGCCAGCCGGTAATGCGGTTCGACCAGATGCCAGCGATTGGGGGTTGCCAGGTACGCGACGCCGCCCGGCTTCAGCACGCGCGCTATCTCGCGCAGATGCATGCGTTGATCCGTATTGCCACCGACGTGCTCGAGCACATGATTGCTGATCACGGCATCGAAGGTCGCGTCCGCGAACGGCAGCTCGGCGCTGGTCACGACGCGGAAGCGGTAGCCGTCCGCCACCTTGCGCTGATCGACCACGTCCACCGCGTCGACATCGCAGTCGAAGCCGGCGCGAGTCGAAAAATAATGGGCAATGACCCCGGCGCCGGTTCCGACTTCCAGCAAGCGCAAGCGCTGGCCGGCGGGTGCGGGACGCAGCGCCAGCAATGCCGCGATTTTTTCTGCCTTGGGCAACCGACCCGCCGGATCCAATGCGGCGTGCGGCAACCGCTCGGACGAATCGTTCACGCCTGCCGCCGGTACGCCAATGCCGTGATCTGCTCCGAGATCAATCCGATCAGGAACACGATCACGGATGCGGAAAACAGCAGCACGCTCATGTTGGTGAGCCGGTGCACGGTCAGATAGGTATGCAGATAGTTGCCGAGACCGAGCAGGAAGAACACCACGCTGGCCGGCACGAACAGTTTCAGCGGCGAATACAGCGTGGCAATCTTGAAGATGATGAGCAGGAAACGGATGCCGTCGCGCAACGGTTTGATGTGGCTTTTGCCTACGCGCTGCGCGGCCGTGATCGGCACGTAGGCAACCGGATAGGCACTGCGGAAAAACGCCATCGTGCTGGTGGTTGGATAGGAAAACCCGTTCGGCAGCAGGTGCAGGAAATCGCGGAACTTGTCCGCGCGCACGGCACGAAAACCGCTGGTCAGGTCGGCCACGGCGTGCCCGGTCATGCGCGAGGCCAGCCAGTTGTACAGCGCATTCGCCACACCGCGCCCGACGCCCGCCTGACCAGACCAGTTGCGGGCGCCAACGGCCATGTCGAAGCCTTCATCGAGTTTCGCGAGAAGACGTGCGATGTCGGCAGGATCGTGCTGGCCGTCGCCATCCATGAAGACGATCGTCTCGCCCTTGGCTGCCCGCGCGCCGCGTTTGATCGCCGCGCCGTTGCCAATAGAATACGGCTGGCGCAGTACGGTCACCGCCTGGCCCGCGCAAACCTGGGCGGTGGCGTCGGTGGATCCGTCGTCCACGATCAGGATTTCCGCGTTTGGCTGGGCCGCGCGCAGGCGTGGCAGCAGGCTTTCCAGCGCTGCGGCCTCGTTTTTTGCCGGTATTACGATACTGATCACGCTTGCTCGCCAGGATTCAGGGGTAGACTCGGGCCAAGCCCGGGGATCGGTTCAAAGAGTAGCTTCCAGCCCGGGCGAACGCCAGCGCCGGAAAGGGATACAATCCAAGCTGGTTTTGCGGTACATTCTGCCGTAGTTTCGGGGATTTACGAAGGATTCTTATGGCGACACAGATGAATCCTGCCGCTGTCGCCGGGCTGTCTGGCGTCGCCAGACGCCTGGTGGTGGAGGGCACGCTCAGCGACGCGGACGCGCGGCGTGCGGTCGAGTCGTCGCTCAAGCAGAAGATCCCGCTTGGCAGCTACCTGATCGAGCAGGCCCTGGCGAACGGCCAGCAGGTGGCGATGGCCGCATCGGCCGAATTCGGCGTTCCCCTGTTCGACATCGCTGCGCTGGATCTGGCGCAGGCACCGATCCGTCTGGTCAATGAGAAACTGATCACCCAGCACAAGGCCCTGCCGCTGTTCAAGCGCGGCAACCGATTGTATGTCGGCGTGACCGATCCGACCAACCTGCATGCGCTGGACGAGATCAAGTTCCAGACCAACCACACGGTTGAACCGATCCTGGTCAGCGAAGAACAGCTTGGCCGCGTGATCGAACGCGCGTTGTCCGAATCCAGCAATACCATCGGCGACCTGGGTGAGGATGCGGAGGGCTTGGAAACCCTGGATATGGAAGGCGGCGACCTGGAGGAAGCTTCCTCGGGTGTCGACGCCACCGGCGGCGACGACGATGCGCCGATCGTCAAGTTCGTCAACAAGGTGCTGGTCGACGCGATCAAGCGCGGCGCCTCGGACATCCACTTCGAGCCTTACGAAAGCAAGTATCGCGTGCGCCTGCGCATGGACGGCATGCTGCGTACCGTCGCTTCGCCGCCGGTGAAGATGACGCCGCGCATTTCCTCGCGCCTGAAGGTCATGTCCGGTCTTGATATCGCCGAGCGCCGCGTGCCGCAGGACGGACGCATCAAGCTCAACTTGTCCAAGAGCAAATCGATCGACTTCCGCGTCAGTACCTGCCCGACCCTGTTCGGCGAGAAAGTGGTGCTGCGCATCCTTGATGGCTCGGCGGCCAAGCTCGGCATCGACAAGCTCGGCTACGAGGACGACCAGAGAGATCTGTTCCTGGCCGCCATCGAGAAACCCTACGGCATGGTGGTGGTGACCGGCCCGACCGGTTCGGGCAAGACGGTGTCGCTGTACACCGCGCTGAACATCCTCAACACCGAAGGCCGCAATATTTCCACGGTCGAGGATCCGGTCGAAATCCGCGTCGACGGCATCAACCAGGTGCAGCAGAACACCAAGCGCGGCATGACCTTCGCCGCGGCGTTGCGCTCGTTCCTGCGCCAGGATCCCGATGTGATCATGGTCGGCGAAATCCGCGACCTGGAAACCGCCGAGATCGCGATCAAGGCGGCGCAGACCGGTCACATGGTGTTGTCCACCCTGCACACCAACGACGCCCCGCAGACCATTGCGCGCCTGATGAACATGGGCATCGCCCCGTTCAACATCACCTCGTCGCTCTCCCTGGTCATCGCCCAGCGCCTGGCGCGGCGACTGCATGACTGCAAGCGGCCGATGGCGCCGATGCCGGCCGCGGCGCTGCTCGCCGAAGGTTTCACCCAGGCCGAGATCGACGCCAAGCTGCAGTTGTTCGAAGCGGTCGGCTGTTCCGGCTGCAACGAAGGCTACAAGGGTCGTACCGGCATTTATCAGGTGATGCCGATGAGCGAAGACATCCAGAAGATCATCCTTGCCGGCGGCAACGCCCTGCAGATCGCCGAAGTCGCAAGAGCCGCGGGCATCCGCGATCTGCGCCAGTCGGCCCTGCTAAAGGCCAAGAACGGCATCACCAGCCTCGCTGAAATCAACCGCGTGACCAAGGACTAACCATGGCAACCGCTACCACCGCAAATAACCGCGCCGCTGCCATCGCCGACCGCGGCAAGTCACGCTCGCAGGTCAGCGAACTGACCAACTACACCTGGAGCGGCACCGACAAGCGCGGCGTAAAGATGAAAGGCGATTTTGCCGCGAAAAACGCGACCCTGGTCAAGGCCGAATTGCGCCGCCAGGGGATCAACCCGCTGTCGGTCAAGCCCAAGGGCAAGCCCTTGTTCGGGTCGACTGGCAAGACCATCAAGGCGCGCGATATCGCGGTGTTCAGCCGCCAGATCGCGGTAATGATGGCGGCCGGCGTGCCCATGGTGCAGGGCATCGACATCATGGCGAACGGCAGCACCAATCCACGCATGAAGAACATGCTCAACGACGTCAAGGCCAATATTGAAGGCGGCTCGTCGTTGCACGAGGCCATGGGCAAGTACCCGGTCCAGTTCGACGAACTGTACCGCAACCTTGTCAAGGCCGGCGAATCGGCCGGCGTGCTCGATACCGTGCTCGATACGGTGGCCACATACAAGGAAAACATCGAGGCGATCAAGGGCAAGATCAAGAAGGCGATGTTCTACCCGGCCATCGTTTTTGCGGTGGCAATCTTGGTGTCGGCGATCCTGTTGATCTTCGTGGTACCGCAGTTTGAAGACGTGTTCAAGAATTTCGGCGCGCAGTTGCCGGCCTTCACACAGATGATCGTCAATGCCTCGCGCTTCCTGACGTCGTACTGGTGGTTCGTCCTGCTCTGGGTCGCCGGCATCATTGCCGCGCTGATATTTGCCTACAAACGTTCTCCGCGCTTCGCCCACTTCCTTGCCCGCGCCGTGCTCAAGCTGCCGGTCGTCGGGCAGATTCTTCAACAGTCGGCAATTGCGCGTTTCTCGCGCACACTCGGCGTCACCTTCGCCGCTGGCGTGCCGCTTGTCGAGGCGTTGGATTCAGTCGCCGGCGCCACCGGCAGCCCGGTCTACAACGACGCGGTACGGCGCATTCGCGACGACGTATCAGTCGGCCATCAGTTGCAGTTGGCGATGCGCCAGACAAATATTTTTCCGAACATGGTCGTGCAGATGGTCGCAATCGGCGAGGAATCCGGTGCGCTGGACAAGATGCTGTTCAAGGTCGCCGAATTCTATGAGCAGGAAGTCAACAACGCGGTGGATGCGCTGTCGAGCCTGCTCGAACCGTTCATCATGGTGATCATCGGCACGATCGTCGGCGGCCTGGTCGTCGGCATGTACCTGCCGATCTTCAAACTCGCCGCCGTGGTCGGCTAGTCGGCGCGCGATCCGTCGTGGATTTGCTCATTGCCCATCCCGGCGCGGCCATCGCCTGCGCCGGGATCCTGGGATTGGTCGTCGGCAGCTTCCTCAACGTCGTCATCCTGCGCCTTCCAGAACGCCTCATGCACGCATGGCGCGCGCAGAGTCGCGAGATGCTGGAGCTCGAAGCACAAGAGACTGCGCCGCCGCCCGGCATCGTGCGCGAGCCGTCCCATTGTCCGCGCTGCAAGCATCGGCTTGGCGCGCTGGAGAATATTCCACTCGTGAGCTGGCTGGCCCTGCGCGGACGCTGCCGGCATTGCCACGCGCCCATTTCCATCCAGTATCCACTGGTGGAATTGCTCACCGCGGTTCTTTCGGCAATCGTGGTGTGGAAGTTCGGCATTGGCTGGCACGCTGCGGCGGGACTGGCGCTGACCTGGACCCTGGTCGCGCTTTCCGGCATCGACGTGCGCACGCAATTGTTGCCGGATCAAATGACCCTGCCACTGCTGTGGCTCGGCTTGTTGCTGTCGCTGGTGCCATTGTTCGTCGACAGTCACGCCAGCATCATCGGCGCCATGGTCGGATACCTGAGCCTGTGGAGTGTGTACTGGCTGTTCAAGCTTGCCACCAGGAAGGAGGGCATGGGCTATGGCGACTTCAAGCTGCTCGCCGCGCTTGGCGCATGGATGGGACCGTTTGCACTGCTGCCAATCGTGCTGTTGTCGTCCTTGATCGGCGCCATCGTCGGCGGGACGTTTCTGGCAATTCGCGGTCACGACCGCGCCACCCCGATTCCGTTCGGTCCGTTCATCGCAGCTGCCGGGTGGACATGGTTCGTCGCGGGCGAGCAGTTGGACCTGGTCTACCGGCACTGGTTCGGCCTGGCCTGACCGGGATCCACGCATGACCCTTGCCATCGCCCTCACCGGCGGCATCGCGACCGGCAAGAGCGCGGTGACGCAACGATTCGCCCGGCACGGCGTGCCCGTTTTCGACGCCGATGTGGTTGCCCACGACCTGGTTGTCCGTGGGCAACCGGCACTGGCAGAAATTGCCGATGCCTTTGGCCGCGCGATGCTGTCCAGCGGCGGCGAACTCGACCGCGCACGACTGCGCGAAATCGTGTTCGCAGATGCGACCGCGCGCAGAAAACTGGAAGCGATCCTGCACCCGCGCATCCGTGCCGAATTGATCGCGCGTGCGCGGTCCTGCCGTCATCCATATTGTGTGCTGGCGATTCCGTTGTTCGCCGAATGCCGCGCTGACTACGCCTGGGTTGATCGCGTGCTGTGTACGGACGCGCCACGCACCGTGCAGATCGACCGCCTGACGCAACGCTCGGGGATCGACGCGGCGACCGCGCAAGGCATGCTCGATGCGCAGGTCACGCGTGCGCAACACCTCGCGCTGGCCGACGATGTCATCGACAACACCGGGCCGCTGGCCGCGCTTGATGCCGTCGTCGCGCGGCTGCACCAACGCTATCTCGTGTTAGCGGCCGTTCATCCAAAAGCCTGAAATGCCGGCAATGCCCTGCGCGCCGGCGGCTTTCGCGGCGGGCAAATCGGCTGGCGTCAGCCCCCCGAGCGCGTACACCGGCAGCGGCGCATGCGCGACGAGTTCGGCAAAACGATTCCAGCCCAACGCCTGCGTGTGCGGGTGACTCGATGTCGGCTGTACCGGACCGAGCACGACGAAATCCACGCCGATCGCCGCGGAATGCGCAAGCTCGCGCGCGTCGTGGCATGACGCCGCGATCCAGCGATCCGTTTCGATCGGACGCTGCGTCAAGTGCATCAGCACGGACGATGGCAGATGCAGGCCAACGCCAAGTTCTTCGGCCAGCGATGCATCGCCGTTGATCAGAATGTGTGCGCCGGCATCGCGTGCGAGCGCGCATGCCGCCTGTGCGAATGCGCGACGCCGTGATGCAGACACGTTTTTGCAACGCAACTGGATGCAGCTCTCGCCATGGTCGAGCAGTTGGCCAAATCCGCGCAGGAATGCCGCATCATCGTCACCCGGCTCGGGCGTGATCGGATAGTGCGACGGCAGGCGCAACGCGGCGACTACCGGTTTGTCGGCGGGCGGCATCGGCAGTGCGCGCATTTGATCGACGCTGCACCAACGCAACGCCTGACCTTCGCGGCCGTGCGCGCTGCCGCGCCAGTCACAAACTTCGTAGGCGTCGAGGAGAATTGATTTTTCCGGGTAGTGCCACCGCACCGCGATCAGCGGTTGGACGGCGCCGGTGTCGATGCCGATTTCCTCGGCCAGTTCGCGGCGCAGCGCGACTTCGGGCGATTCACCCGGCTCGCGTTTTCCGCCCGGGAATTCCCACGCGCCGGCCAGATCTTTTCCGGGCGGACGTTGCGCGAGAAGTATGCGTCCTTGCCCGTCGCGGAGAATCCCCGCGACGACATGAATGATTGGAGGTTGGATCAGGCGAGTCTGCCGTGGCACTGCTTGTATTTCTTGCCTGACCCGCACGGACACGGGTCATTGCGGCCGACCTTGGGTTGGTCGCGCGTCACTGGCGTGTGCGACTGCGGAATCGCCTCGGCCGCGCCGGCAGCCGCCTGCACCGCACCCGCGGCCACGCCGACGCTCTCGGCATGCTGGAACTCCAGCGCACGGCGTTCGGCTTCCTGGCGCTGGCGCTCTTCCATCGCCTCGACTTCGGCCTGGCTCTGGATGCGGATGCGTGCCAGGCGCTGCACGACTTCGGCCTTGACCTCATCGAGCATGCGCTCGAACAGGATGAACGATTCGCGCTTGAACTCCTGCTTGGGCTGCACCTGCGCATAGCCGCGCAAGTAGATGCCCTGGCGCAGGTAGTCCATCGCCGCCAGGTGTTCCTTCCAGTACTGGTCGAGTACCTGCAGCAGGAAGAATTTCTCCGCCGCGCGCATGATCTCCGAACCGTACATCGCCTCCTTCTCGCGGAAGAATCGCTCCACTTCCTCGAGCACGTGCTCGCGCACGCCGTCGGCGGAAATATCTTTTTGCTGCTCGACCCAGCGGGGCAGGTCAAATTTGAATCCGAAGTCGGATTCCAGCGCACGCTCCAGACCCGCAACGTCCCATTGCTCGTCCACGCTGTCCGGCGGAACGAAACGCTGGCACAGGGTGGCGAAAACGTCATAGCGGATGCCGGCGATGTTCTGCGAGACATCATCCGAATCGAGCAGTTCGTTGCGCTGTTCGTAGATGACCTTGCGCTGGTCGTTCGCGGTATCGTCGAACTCGAGCAGGTGCTTGCGGATGTCGAAGTTGTGCGACTCGACCTTGCGCTGCGATTTCTCGATGACGCGCGTGATCATGCGGTCTTCGAGCGCTTCGTGTTCCTTCATGCCGAACAGCTGCATCCAGCGCGTGACCCAGTCCGGCGCGAAGATGCGCATCAGCGAATCTTCCAGCGACAGGTAGAAGCGGCTCGAGCCCGGATCGCCCTGGCGGCCGGAACGGCCGCGCAACTGGTTGTCGATGCGGCGCGACTCATGCCGTTCGGTTCCAACGATATGCAGGCCGCCGGCGGTGAGCACTTCGTCGTGGCGCTTCTGCCAGTCGGCCTTGATCTTTTCGCGCTCGGCTTCGCCGGTTTCCGGCGGCAGCGCCGCGAGTTCGGCGTCGAGCGAACCGCCGAGCACGATGTCAGTGCCGCGGCCGGCCATGTTGGTGGCGATCGTCACAGCGCCGGGGCGGCCGGCCTGGGCGACGATCTGCGCTTCGCGTTCGTGCTGCTTGGCGTTGAGCACCTCGTGCGGGACCGGCGGCTTTTGCTTCTTGAGCAATTCCGAAAGCAGTTCGGAAGTTTCGATGGAGGTGGTGCCGACCAGCACCGGCTGACCACGCTGGTGGCAGTCCTTGATGTCCTCGATCACTGCCTCGAACTTGTACTTCTGCTTCAGAAACACGATGTCCTGGTTGTCCTTGCGGATCATCGGCTTGTGGGTCGGGATGACCACCACTTCCAGGCCATAGATGCTCTGGAACTCGAACGCTTCGGTATCGGCCGTGCCGGTCATGCCGGCCAGCTTCTTGTACATGCGGAACAGGTTCTGGAACGTGATCGATGCCAGGGTCTGGTTTTCGCGCTGGATAGGCACGCCTTCCTTCGCCTCGACCGCCTGGTGCAGACCGTCGGACCAGCGCCGCCCCTGCAGGGTACGGCCGGTGAATTCATCGACGATGATCACCTCGCCATCGCGCACGATGTATTCCTGGTCGCGGTGGTACAGCGCGTTCGCGCGCAGCGCAGCGTTGAGGTGATGCACGACGGCCAGGTGCTTGGTGTCGTACAGGCTCTCGCCGTCGCCGATGATGCCTTCGTCACGCAGGATCTGTTCGGCGTGTTCCATGCCGTCTTCGGACAGGTGCACCTGCTTCTGTTTCTCGTCGACGTAGTAGTCGCCGGGAACATGCGGCTTGTCCGGCTCGCTTTCCTTGGCCTGACGCGTCAGCTTGGGCACGATCCGGTTGATCTTGATGTACAACTGCGGCGAGTCGTCGGACGGGCCGGAGATGATCAGGGGCGTGCGCGCTTCGTCGATCAGGATCGAATCGACCTCGTCGACGATCGCGTAATGCAGGCCGCGCTGGTGGCGCTGCTCGCGCGTCAGCGCCATGTTGTCGCGCAAATAGTCGAAACCGAATTCGTTATTGGTTCCGTAGGTAATGTCGGCGGCGTAAGCCTGACCCTTGTCCGTGTGTTCCATCCCCGGCCAGACCACGCCGACGGTCATGCCGAGAAACCCGTAGACCTTGCCCATCCACGCCGAGTCGCGCTTGGCCAGGTAATCGTTCACCGTGACCACGTGCACGCCCTTGCCTTCCAGCGCGTTCAGATAAACCGGCAAAGTGGCGACCAGGGTCTTGCCTTCGCCCGTGCGCATCTCGGCGATCTTGCCCTGGTGCAGCACCATGCCGCCGATCAACTGCACGTCGTAATGGCGCAGGCCGAGCACGCGCCGCGACGCTTCGCGCACGACGGCAAAGGCTTCCGGCAGCAGGGAATCGAGCTTGGCGCCGTCGGCCAGACGCTTGCGGAATTCGTCGGTCTTGGCGCGCAGATCGTCATCGGAAAGGGATTTCAGGCCCGGCTCCAGCGCATTGATCTTCGCCACGGTCTTGTTCATCTGGCGCAGCAGGCGTTCGTTGCGGCTGCCGAAAACGCCAGTCAGGATGCGATTGAGCATGAGGTAAGCGGACTTTGAAGGAAAAATGGAAGCACGGCAGCACGTCGGCAGCCGAGGCGAAGGGCCGCGGCATGATACGGCGCTGCGCGCAGTTTGCAAGGGAATGGGGTCGCTCGCGGCCCCATTCAAGGGAATCTCAAAAAAAGCGCGAAATCAGATCTTCTTCGTCGCCGCGTTCACGTAGGCGATGGGATTCACCGCGCGACCGTGCAGCCAGACTTCGAAATGGCAATGCGGACCGGTCGCGCGACCGGTCGATCCGACGCGTGCGATTGTCTGCCCGGCGCGGACACGCTCGCCGACGGTAGCCAGGTTCTTGTTGTTGTGGGCATAACGGGTCATGTATCCGTTGCCGTGGTCGATTTCGACCACGTTTCCGTATCCGCTGCGCTGGCCGACGAAGGTGATCACGCCATCGGCCACGGCGTGGATCGCGGTGCCCGCCGGCGCGTCAAAATCGATGCCGAGGTGGTGTTCGGTACCGCCGCCCATCGGATCGGTGCGCGAACCGAACCCGGAACCGATATAGCCGTTCGCCACCGGATAGCCCTTGGGCAACAGTTCGTTGTCGACGCGGCGATCCAGCAACAGTTGTTCGAGAACGTTCAGGCGCGTTTCCTCGTCGCGGAACTGGCCGCGCAAACTGGCGATGTTGTCCGCCAGATCGGCATTCAGCGGCAGCGGCTTCGCGTTCGCGTCCTCCGGGCCGCCAAGGCCAGGTTCGGAGGCAAAATCGAACTCGTCCGGATCGAGCTTGCCGACCTGGGCCAGACGCTGGCCGAGCGCATCCAGGCGCAGTGCACGCGCCTGCAGGGAGCCAAGCTGGATGGCCAGTGCGTTCAGGTTGCGCTGCGAGGAGGATTCGAGTTGGCTCACACTTTGTTGTTGCACGCCGATTTGCGCCTGCAAGGCGCGCAGCTCATGCAAGGCGCGGCTTTGCGGGTTGGCGAACAGCAATGCGGCGGCAAAGCCCGCGCCGCCGAAACATAGAATGCACAACAGGGCCAGGCCTGACAGTTTGGCGCGCATGCGCCAGCAGTTGAGGTCCAGCGCCCTGGGGGTGGCGTGCGGCTTGGCGACGATTATGATGTTCATGCCGACGGGCTCTTTCATCCGGTTAACGCCATGCAACGTGCTGCATCCAAAAAACATCCACCCGCCCGGAGTATCGGCGAGGTTCCCGCGGTCGCCGCGCTGGCTGCGCACGCGAAGGCGTTGGACGCATTGGATCGCACCTTGCGCCAGTGCCTGCCCGACCCGTTGCGCCGCCAGTGTTGCCTGGCGGATCTGCGGGCCGGACGGCTCGTCTTCCTGGCGTCTTCCCCGGCATGGGCGGCCAAGCTGCGCTTTCATCAAGCGACGCTGTTGGCCGAAGCGCGCAAAATCGCGGGCACCCCGATCGGGAAATTCGCCGTGAAAGTGGCACCCCTGCCCCCCGTTCCCCCGGAGCAGATCAGGCGTAGACCGCTTTCATGTGCCGCTGCCGAGCATCTAAGGACAGCGGCGCATTCCGTCGCCGACCCGGAACTCCGGGCCGCGTACCTCCGTTTGGCATCCCTTGCCGAATAGTTCTTCCCGAGACGGGCACGATTCTGCCCGCAGGCGCCGCCGTCTTGCGTGACGGCGACGTTAAACCTTACATCGCCTGAGCCGGGTGCGCATAGGAAATCGGCGCCTTGGCCGGATCCTCGAAAACGACCTCTTCCCAGGCCTTCCTTTCGGCAATCAGCGCGCGCAGCAGCTTGTTGTTCAATTCGTGGCCGGACTTGTGGCCGTAAAACGCGCCGATCAGGCTGTGCCCAAGCAGGTACAGATCGCCGATGGCGTCCAGAATCTTGTGCTTGACGAATTCGTCTTCGTAGCGCAGGCCGTCTTCGTTGAGGACGCGGTAATCGTCAAGGACGATGGCGTTGTCCATCGAACCGCCGAGCGCGAGGTTTTTTTCGCGCAGCATCTCGATGTCGCGCATGAATCCGAACGTGCGCGCGCGCGAGACTTCCTTGACGAAGGACGTCGTGGAAAAGTCGATTTCCGCGCTGGACGTGCGACGGGTGAAGATGGGGTGGTCGAAATCGATGGAGAAACCGACCTTGAAGCCGTCGAACGGCTCGAAGCGAGCCCATTTGTCGCCATCGCGCACGATGATCGGCTTCTTGATGCGCACGAAACGCTTGGCTGCGGATTGTTCCTCGATTCCCGCCGATTGCAGCAGGAACACGAACGGGCCGGCGCTGCCATCCATGATCGGAACTTCCGGCGCGGACAGATCCACGTAGGCGTTGTCGATGCCCAGCCCGGCAATGGCCGACAGCAGGTGTTCGATCGTGGCGATGCGGACATCACCCTTGACCAGGGTCGTGGAAAGACGGGTATCGCCGACGTTTTCGCAGCAGGAGCGAATCTCGACCGGCGGGTCCATATCCACGCGACGAAAGACGATGCCGGTGTCGACTGCTGCCGGACGCAAGGTCATGTAGACCTTTTCACCGGTATGCAAACCGACACCCGTCGCGCGAATCACATTCTTGAGTGTGCGCTGTCTGATCATTTTTTTTATGTGTCCCCTGGGGCAGGAGCGGCAAAACGCGCGGAATCGTAACACAGCCGAAACAGCCGGAAAAGTAAAACGCTGCAAATTCCCGACATTGTGTCGCAAAAAAACAACACAAACCATGGGCTGGTCTGGCGAACGCAAAAAAAAAGCGGCGACTTTGCGTCGCCGCCATGGCGGAGAATGACACGACTACGCCGTCGTGCCTGGGTGGCGACTGTGGAAAGCCGCCGTTGGCGGAACCGGTTCAGTCCGCCTGTTTGCGCAGGAACGCCGGAATATCCAGCAATTGCTGCTGTTCGCTTTTCGTCCGCGCCGTCTCCGCGACAGCTCGCGTCGCTGGCGTGGTCGGCGCGGCATCGAGGTAATCCACCGGCATGTCGTCGGTTCCCGTGCGCTTTAATTTGACCAGCTGCGGCCGCTGCGCGACGACCTGATCTTCTCGGCGTACCACGTGCCGCGCCATGTTGCGGTTCAGCCCGGTCGCAACCACGGTCACGCGCACCTCGTCCTGCATTTCCGGATCCAGGGCCATGCCCATGATCACTTTTGCGTCGTCCGAGGCAAATTCGTGCACGATCCTGCCGATCTCGCTGTATTCCTGCAGGGTGAGGTTTTCGCCGGCCGTGACATTGACCAGCAGGCCGCAAGCGCCAGTCAGATTCACGTCTTCGAGCAACGGATTATTGATGGCCGCCTCGGCCGCGGCAACGGCGCGGTCATCGCCGCGCGCGCTGCCGTTGCCCATCATGGCCATGCCCATCTCGGACATGACCGTACGCACGTCGGCGAAATCGACGTTGACCATTCCCGGATGGGTGATCAGGTCGGCAATGCCCTGCACCGCGCCGAGCAACACGTCGTTGGATGCACCCAATGCCGCCTTGAAGGCGACGTTCTTGCCAAGTACAGGCAATAATTTCTCGTTCGGCACGGTGATCAGGGAATCGACGTGCTGGGCCAGATCCTCGATGCCCTTGAGCGCGGCCTGCATGCGCTTGCCGCCCTCGAACACGAACGGCTTGGTCACCACGGCCACGGTGAGAATGCCCTGTTCCTTTGCCAGCTGCGCGATCACGGGCGCGGCGCCCGTGCCGGTGCCGCCGCCCATGCCGGCCGCGATGAACACCATGTCGGCGCCGTGCAGGATTTCGAGGATGCGTTCGCGGTCTTCCATCGCCGCCTGGCGGCCAACCTCGGGATTGGCGCCGGCGCCCAAACCCTTGGTGACCGTGCTACCCAACTGCAAGGTGTTCTTCACACCCGTTGTCTTGAGCGCCTGCGCATCGGTGTTTGCACAGATGAAGTCCACTCCGTCGACATTGGCGCCGACCATGTGTGCGACTGCGTTGCCGCCGCCGCCGCCCACGCCAATGACCTTGATTACCGCATTCGGTGCGAGTTTTTCGACCAGTTCGAACATGATTCCCAACCTCCGCTAGCCAGGGTTATACGCGTTGAAATAGTTTTGGTTCGCCGCCGGCATCTCCTGACGCCGCCAGCCGCATGGAACAGGCGTATGTCCCGTGCGTTGCCCGTTGCCGGGCCTTTGGATCCGTTTCGGACCCTGCCGCGCTTCCGTGCGCGGCATGAAACTAAAACTCGCCCTTGATCCACTGCACCACCCGCTCGAACATGCCGTTCGCACCGTTGCCCGGCGAGGCAATCGGGGTGCGCACGTTGTCCTGCTTGCTGCCGTACAACAGCAGCCCGACGCCGGTCGCGTGGATCGGATTGCCGACCACGTCGGTCAACCCGGTCACGTGCTGCGGCAGGCCTACGCGTACCGGCAGGTGGAATACTTCCTCGGCCAGTTCGACGACGCCTTCCATCTTGGATGAACCGCCCGTCAGCACGACGCCGGCGGCGACCATGCTTTCGAATCCGGAACGGCGCAGTTCGGCCTGCACCATGCCGAACAATTCCTCGTAGCGCGGCTGCACCCACTCGGCCAATGTCTGCCGCGCCAGACGCCGTGGCGGGCGGTCGCCGACGCTGGGCACCTGGATGGTTTCTTCGGCGTGCGCGAGTTGCGCCAGCGCGCAGGCGTACTTGACCTTGATTTCCTCGGCGTGCGCGGTCGGCGTGCGAAAGCCGTGGGCAATGTCGTTCGTGACTTGGTCGCCGCCGATCGGCAGGCTGGCGGTGTGGCGGATCGCGCCCTGGATGTAGATCGCAATGTCGGTGGTGCCGGCGCCGACATCGACCAGGCACACGCCCAGTTCGCGCTCATCCGGCACCAGGATCGACTTGCTCGATGCGATTGCCGCCGGAATCAGGTCGTCCACCTGCAGGCCGCAGCGGTTCACGCACTTGGTGATGTTCTGCGCCGTGCTGACCGCGCCGGTGACGATGTGTACGTTTGCCTCCAGGCGCACCCCGCTCATGCCGATCGGATGGCGGATGTCTTCCTGGCCGTCGACGATGTATTCCTGCGGCTCCTTGTAGAGCACGCGCTGGTCGGCTGGGATCGCCACCGCGCAGGCTGCGTCGAGCACGTGTTCGACATCGGCCACAGTCACTTCGCGGTCGCGAATTGGGGCTGTGCCGTGGGAATTGCGCCCGCTGATGTGGCTGCCGCTGATGCCCGCATACACCGAACGGATCTCGCAGCCGGCCATCAGTTCGGCTTCCTCGACCGCGCGCTGGATCGATTGCACGGTGGATTCGATGTCCACGACCACGCCGCGTTTGAGCCCGTGCGAGGCGTGCGAGCCGATGCCGATGACTTCCACGCTCTCGCCCGGCGCGTACTCGCCGACGATCGCCACCACTTTCGAAGTGCCGATGTCGAGGCCGACAATCAGGGATTTGTCGCTCTTGGCCTTGGTCATGAATGCGCCTCGGGCTTGGGCGACGCTGGCGTGCCCGTCTTGGATGGGTCGTTGGGTTGTGCGGAAGGCGCGGGATTGCCCGCCCACAGCACCGCGAAGCCATTGCTGTAGCGCAGGTCCGCATGCTGGAAACCGTTCGGGTGCGCGGCGGTCAGCTGCGGCAGCACGGCAAGGAAGCGGGTCAGACGCACGTCGGCCTGCTTGTGGCCAAGAGCGATCTGCGCGCCGTTGGCCAGCGTGAGCGTCCAGCTGCCGCGCGGATTCAAGCTCACGCCGGACAACACCAAGCCGCTACCGGAAAGCCGGTGCACGAGATCAGAATAGAAGTCCACGACCTGGGCGCGTGCATCATCGGGTCCATCGAGCTGCGGCAGTCCCTGCAATGCGTCGCCGCCGGGAACCGTGAACACCGCGCCGTCGCGGTCAATAAGACGGTTTTGGCCCCAGCGTGCAAACGGCGCTCGTTCGCGCACCTGCAACACCACCGTATCCGGCCAGCGCTTGCGCGCTTCCACGCTCGCGACCCAGGGCAGGCGCGCGACCGCAGCGCGGACATCGTCCAGGTCCAGCGCAAAGAAACCCTTTCCGAGTTGCGTAGTGGCAGCGGCACGGATCTGCTCGGCGCTGACGTGGTTGTATTCGGCTTCGACTTGCAGAAAACGAACCGGCCAGCGATCCGCTGCAAACCAGCCCTGCAGCACGCCGATAACCGGCAACGCGACGATGGTGAGCGCGATCAGCCACCCCATGGTCTTGAGCAAGATCCTGTTGCTCATCGGCCACCTCCGGCGAAACTCGTTTCCAGGATGCGCCAGCACAGTTCCTCGAAATCGATGCCGACCGCGCGCGCAGCTTTGGGCACCAGCGAGTGGCTGGTCATGCCCGGTGTCGTGTTGACTTCAAGCAGGAAGAATTTGCCGTCGTGATCGCGCATGAAATCCACGCGCCCCCAGCCGGCGCAACCGGCAGCTTCGAACGCGGCTGCCGCCAGCGTGCGGATTTCGCGCTCGCCGGCGTCGTCCAGGCCCGGACACAGGTATTGCGTATCCTCGGCCACATACTTGGCGTGGTAATCGTAGAACTCGCCTTTCGGCACAATCTGGATCGACGGCAATGCCTGGCCTTGCAGGATGCCGACCGTGAATTCGTCGCCGTCGATCAATTGCTCGATCAGCAATTCGCCGTCGTAGCGCGCTGCCTGTTCCACCGCGGCCGCCAGGTCGGCCTGTTTGCGCACGCGCGTGATGCCGACGCTGGAGCCCTCGTGCGAAGGTTTCACCACGACCGGAAGCCCGACCGCCGCCACCGCCGCAGCCACGTCCTCGCCGCTGGCAAGGCGCCGATAGCGCGGCGTGGGCATTCCGAGCGACTGCCACACCTGCTTGGTGCGGATCTTGTCCATCGACAGCGCCGAGCCAAGCACGCCGGAGCCTGTGACCGGCACTCCGAGCGAGGCCAGTGCGCCCTGCAGCACGCCATCTTCGCCGCCACGACCGTGCAGGATGTTGAACACGCGGGAGAAGTGGCCGGCACGCAGCGCGTCCAGCAATGCGGGAATGCCGTCGATGCCGTGCGCATCGACCCCGCGTGCCTTCAACGCGGCCAGCACATTGGCGCCGGAATTGAGCGACACCTCGCGCTCGGCGGAATTTCCGCCCATGACCACGGCGACACGTCCGAATTGTCTGGCATCGGTGATGCGCATGTCAGTTCACTTTTCCACTTTTCAGCATTCCGGCAGCGGCGATTTCGTTCGCCACCGCGCCGATATCGCCCGCCCCCATCATCAGCAACAAGTCGCCGTCGCGCAGCAGCGCCGGTAATGCAGTCGCGAGTTCGCGCGCCTGTGCGACGAACACCGGATCGACCTTGCCGCGCGCGCGCACCGCGCGCGCCAGCGCGCGCCCGTCGG
>QWHH01000004.1 GCA_021404785.1 Lysobacterales bacterium PRO7 | reverse complement strand
ACTCCGGCAAGAACGGCACCGGAAGATGTTGGGGAGGTGGCTCAAAATTGGATGCAAAACCCTATGAAACCTGGCTCAGTTCTGTGTGCAAATCAACAGGAACAGCCCTTCGATGAGCGCCTTCATGCTGCCGGTAGTACCGGCCTCGACATGTTCGCCGTCGATCGACTTCCACGGCGCATACCATTCTTCGCTCGCCGTCCACACGCCGTGAAGCGTGTCGATGCCATCACTTACAACACACAAGGCGTTGTAGTCGAACAACTGCGGCACATCGACGATGTAGTGCTGGATCTGATTCAGCGCATCGCGATAGTTTGGGATGTCCGAATACGGATTCTTCAGCTCGAACAAAACGAGGGGCAGGCCATTGATATACACCAGGATGTCGGGACGGCGGTCGTTGCGGCCCGCGATGGGCAACTGGTTGACGACATGGAAATCGTTGGCCTGCGCATCGCTCCAGTCGATCGCATAGAGATGCCGATCCTCATCGCGCCCATCGGCCAGGCGCACGCGAAGGTGAAAGCCTTCGCGCAGGAGCTTATGGAACGACTGATTGCGATGCAGCGTGTCCACGCCCGCGGGCCGCGCGATCAAGCCGATGGCCTCGTCCAGCGCGGCATCCGTCAGATCGGCATAGCGGCGGCGCAAATTCGCGCGCAACAGATCGCGCAGGACCACTTCGTCCGGCGGACGGGCCAAATCCGGACCGGGCAGGAATCCGTATCGAAGGCGCTCCAGGCGCTCGATCGTCGTCAGCTCGAACTGGGATTCCGTGCCCTTGGACATGTCCGACTAGGGTCTCCCCCGATGGCCGCTTCGCCGTAGCATATCGCAATGTGCTAGCGCGCCCGCAGAAACGTGAGCAGCGGTGCATAGTCTTTGGCATCCGCTGCCCGAATCGCCGCGATATACCGTGGCCGTTGTTCGGACGCCGGCCAATGCGCGCCCCAGGTGAATTCGACGCTACCGTTTTTCGTGAGATACGCATCCGTGAACACGCGCGCGCAGCGCCCGTTGCCGTTGGCGAATGGATGAATCCAGGTCAGCCGGTGGTGCAGGCGAGCCGCCCGTTCGTCCAGCGGGTACGTGTCGTGTTCGTCCCACGCGCGCGCATCGTCGAACAGATGCTTCAGCTCCGTGGCGATGGCGCTTGGCGCCACGCCGATGTTCTTTTCGGTCGTGCGGTAGGTTCCCGCCCATCGCCATACCTTGCCGAACATGTGTTCGTGCAGCTCGCGCAGGAAATCCTGGGTCAGCACGTCACGCCGGCCGACGATCCGCCGCATCCACGCTTGTCCCTCGCGGATGTTCTCTTCCTCGGCCACATTGAGATCGCCGCGCGTGGCGATCCAGGGCGGGATCAAACCGGCGGCTTCGTCCGGATCGAGCGGCGTCTGACCGTCGTCAGTGTCCTCGCCGATCACTTGCGCGTTTTCCAAAGCTTGCGATCGCTGATCAGAGAAGCGCTATGCTCCTTGCGCCAGCCGGCCAGGCTCGAATCGCGTTCTTCCTGCCCCTCAAGACGCATATGCGCGCGCGACTTCGCCTCCAGTTCCGTGGCCGCGCGTGCGCGCTGCTGGTCGACCATCTCCTGCAATGGCTGCCTGGGCACGAGGGCATACACGAGATCGCAATTCATTGCGTCTGCTAGGCGGCGCAAACTGTCGAGCTGAATCGTTCCCTTCTGCTCGCGGGCCTCCAGACGCGACAAAACGCTGCCGGCAATGCCAAGCCGATTGGCGAGATCTTGCACGGTCATGCCGAGGGCAGTGCGAATGGCTTTCGACCAGCCGCCGAGAGGCGCGGTCATTCGGGTGCGCTCGGCCCGCAATGGCGACAGGCGGCGGTCCAGCATCGTTCGAGCTATATTGCTTTTGGTTGGCATAAATCGTTGCCTCATAGGGCAATAGATTTATACCATTACATGCCTTATAAGGCAATAATAAATTGCAATATATTGCTCTATGAGGCAGCGAAATTGACTTGTAACATCGCCTCCAGGGCCGCTATTCCAGTGCCGCCACGCGACCGCGAAACGTAGCCTCCATACGCAGGACGGCGTCGACCATCCACTCGACGTATTCGTGCCACCGGGATTCGTCCGTCGGATCGCAATCGGTTTTCCACGTCGCAATCCGGCTCATGTGCCTGTCCGGCAACTCCTGCCAATCCAACGGCGCGCCAAAATCCCGTTCAATCTCCAACCGCTGGGCCAGCAGGGCATTGTAATGCTGCTTGGCTGCAAGGGAGTCGATGGTCAACTCCACGCCGATGCGACCCAAGCCTCGTAGACCTGATTGGCGATGGCCTTGTCCTCGCCCATCGTCCGCCAACCTGTTTCCTCGATCCAATCCATGGCACTGCCCAGCATCTGCCGTGGGGTTTTGATCTCGCGCATGGCTCTCTCCCTTAGGTTGTCCATCCTCCAGATAGCACCGATGAGCTAGTGCGAAAGTTGAGGCGAAATCGCACTGCCGGCCGGATCGAAACCGCGGATCTGCTTGCCGCACGGTATGCGGTTTCAACTTGACCGCCCGGTCTTAATCGTCTTTTCGCATCGAGAATCGCGCTGCTGGTGTTGCCGGCTTGACGCAATCTTGTCCGATTCGGCCCCACGTCCCGCGTCACATAAAGACGTCTCATGCAGTTTGCGACCCCAAACGTTCATCAGCGCGCACGCACTTCGGCTCGACAGGCCAGCCAATCGGTGTCGGCACGCGTGTGCGGTCGCAGGGTCGAGATCTTCCATCGCCATGTGCAGGTAGCATCCCATGTTCGTTCGTACGAGGCGGGCGGAACGACGACGGACAAAGATCACATGCCGCCGAGCCACCGGGCTTACGCCGAGCGCTGTCCCGAGAATTACCTCACCTGGGCGCAGGGCATCGGCCCGAACGTGTTGCGCGTGATTCAGCGTCTGCTCGACGTGCGTGTCCAAGCCATGGCTTTCCCCGCCTGCGACAGTTTGCGCAAGCTCGTGAGCACGCACGGCGCCGATGAGGTCGAGGCGGCAGCCAAGCGCGCGGTGGAGATCAACTCGCTCACCGCCAAGACCGTACGTTCCTTGCTCGCCAGCGGACGGCATCGGCGAGCGCGCATCGATCAAGCCGAATCGACACCCATCGATCACGCCAACATTCGCGGCAGCAGCTACTACCAATAATCAAAGCTACCCAGGAGATCACGACCATGCTGATGAACCAGACAACCAACAAGCTCAACGCCCTGAAGCTCAACGCCATGGCCAAGGCGCTGGATCTGCAACGCGCCAATCCGCAGTTGCAGGAATTGCCGTTCGAGGACCGCTTCGCGATGTTGGTGGATCACGAGACCCAGGCGCGCGATACGCGCCGGGTGGGCCGGCTGCTCAAGAATGCCCAGCTCAAGGTGCCCGGTGCGGCGCTCGAGGACATCGACTTCCGCGCAAGCCGCGATCTGGATAAGGCGTTAATTTCCTCGCTGATGAGTCTGGAGTGGATTCGCCGGGGGCATAACCTGATCCTCACCGGCCCCTGCGGCGCCGGAAAGACGTGGCTGGCCTGTGCATTCGCCAACGCAGCGGCGCGCAACGGCATGCCGACGCAGTATTTCCGGGCGCCGCGCCTGCTTGAAAATCTGCAAATCGCCAGGGAAGACGGCAGCCTGCTCCAATTGCGCAGGCAGCTCGCCAGGATCAAGTTGCTGCTGCTCGACGACTGGGGCGTGGCGACGATGACACCGCAAGGACGTCAGGACTTGTTCGAGGTGATCGATGACCGCACGAATCTGTCGACGGTGATCACCTCGCAGCTACCGGTTGCCAGCTGGCATTCGTATGTCGGCGATCCGACCATTGCCGATGCGATCCTTGACCGGATCGTGCATCGTGCGCACAAGATCGCATTCAAGGGCGACGACTCGATGCGCAAGCTGCAAGGCGATCTTCCGATCGACTAGCGCCAACCGCTCTTGCGGCCCGGCGGTCGCCCCCGACGGGGCGGCCGCGGGGGTTCCTTCAACGCGCGGTCAAGGTCGAGCGCCTCGGCCGCGCGCAGCAGGCGCGACAAGGGAACATCGAGTGCATCAGCGATCCGGCCAAGGTTCAGTATGGACAGGTTCTGGGTCCCGCGTTCGATCGCGCTGTAGTAAGTGCGGTTGATCGCATGCTCGTCGGCGAAGGCCTCTTGGGTGACCTTCAATCGTTCACGGTGGCGACGAATTACGAGGCCCAGGCGGCGCAGCAGGTGGGGAGGTGTCATTCTCAGAGCATGAAAATGCCACGTGAATCAAACCACCTGGTATCAACATTGCGTTTATTACAGACAATATCCGCATCGGCAAAGGCGGTTGAAACATCAATGGCTGGTGGTGCAGCAGCTGCAAAGCACGTGTGCTAGATTGTTTACCGGGTCGAGTGGCAGGGAGAGGTGATATGCGACGCGAGCAAGGGCGACTTTGGGGCCTGACGCTGATCGTGGCCGGTGGCTGCGCAATCGTCGGCACGAGCCAGGCGCAAGAGTTCTGCGGCATCGACGACATTTTCAACAACGGCTTCGAGGCGGCGAGTTTCGTGCCGACCACACAGCTTCCCGGCGGCGTCATGTCGCCCGGACTCACCCAGGACATAACCGGCACCGGAACGCTCAGTGTCGCGATCACTTCGCCCGGATCGGGCGCGACGACCGGCAACAGCAGCGTTGACGTCATCGGCACCTACACCGGCCCGGTGAATACCGGAATCGCGGTCAACGGTGTGAGCGGCTATGCGGTCAACGGTCAGTTTGTGGTACCGAATGTGCCGCTCAGCGCCGGCTCGAATACGTTGAGTGTCACGGCGACGATTCTTCCCGGTACCACGGCAACCAATTCCGGCTCCATCACGCAAAGCGGAGCTGCGTCGGCAGTCACCATTCAAGCCAATCACCCGGCGGACTACGCACCAGCGACCATCACCTTCACGTATGCCATCGGCACTTTGCCGAGCGGCAATCCCGTGCAAACCGTCACGATCAATTTCACGGGAAGCGGCGGCCCGAACTTCACCGGCAGTTCCCTGACCGGCGCGCCATCGATCTTTACCTACCCGTCGCCGGGCATCTATACCGCCACCCTCAGCGTGCAGGATACGGCGGCAAATATCTACACCGGCACCGTCACAATAGCCGTTCAGGACTTGGCGGCGCAGCGCGGCATGATGTGCGACATCTACGGATACTTGAAGAATCGCCTGAATGCGCAAGATGCACCCGGCGCCGCCAGCACGTTCCAGCAGAACGTCAGCAGCAACTACCAGTCCCTGTTTACTGCCTTCGGCACCAACATGCCAACCGTCGCGCAAAGCTTGGGCGTGATCGTGAGCGGCCTGCTCGGCCAAGGCTTCGCCGACATGCTGATCGTGCGCGACAACACGACAAACCAGACGCGCAGCGGGTTCCCGCTGCGCATGACGCAAGGTTCCGATGGCGTGTGGCGGATTTCGGAGATGTGACCATGCGCAGACTCCTGTTCTGGCTTTTGGTCCCACTGGTGCTGGTTGTGGTCATCTACTCGGGCGAACTTCCGGAACTGGTGATGACTTACAGCCCGAAAACCGGGCGAGTGGTTGATGCAACCACCGGCAAGGGAATTCCCGGCGTTACAGTGACGGCTTTGGGATGGTTTTGGCAAGGCGGCTTGTTTACGACCAGCTCCGGATGCACCTTCGCGTCTTTTGGGTTGACGGATGCCAACGGGTATTACCGAACGCCGTCTGGATGGCGGAGGGTGAACCCAGGTGCTCCTTGGTTCCATCCAGGAAATTCGTGGACGATCAATGCGGTGAAACCGGGATACACCCTTGTCGATAAGAGTAACTTCAAGGCAGGCAGCGGCGAAGGCGCTGTCGTGACATCCAAATGGAAAATCTTTTCCGTCGGCGTCTCTGACATCGTTATGCGCGCAGTGGATTTGCCGCTCAAGGAACGAGTTGAAGATTACGCATACGGCATGGCCGGCGATAACTGTGCATCGACAGATCCAAGTCTGTATCACGAGTTGAGGAACGAGGTTTTTTCCGATCTGAAAGCAAGGGTTTGCGCACTGCCGGCGGACACCCCATTGGATGAAAAAACCGTTTGGGGTCTGGAGGGCTTCTCGAGCTATCTGACGCCCGATTCGAGATCGGTTGAGCGTTTCAAGCAACGCCTTATAAAGCTCGATCCCGCCTATAGCCAGACCTTGAACCCGTCGCATCCGCCGCACGACTATCGCGCTGGCGATCTTTGCTCGGTCATGACCGAGATGGGGAACGACAAATGAAAATTTCCGCTTGGATTGCGCTGATTCTCTCCTTCACGTCCTGTGCGTGCTATCCCTACGAGACGGAAACCCACGCGCTGATGACCGATCAGGCGTATTCGGTATCGGTACTTGCGGCAACGGGTTCGACATCAACGATTCACAGTCTCGGCTTGGATCGTCTGGATGTGTTGACGCCATTCTCGATTTATTGGGGCGCACCACCACCCATCGCCGGTCCCGATGAGTATCTCGACAACATTACTGGTCAGCTCTATCCGCCGGCTGGGTTCGAACATTGCAATATGCAGGAGTTCTTGCTTGGCAAAATCCCTGCAGTTGACCCAAGATTTGTGCTTTTCAGAGCCACGGTGGATTTGCCGGGCGAAAACATGAAGCTCCCCATCCAGAACTGGTTGGTGCGTGGCGCGGTGCGTGAAGACGATCTGGGAGTAGCAACGGCTCTCAACTACATCTCGGCGAACTGCAATCCGCTGAGCACTGCCCCCAGCACCGGCAGCACCCTTCGCGTGCTCAATCATTTTTACGATCCCATCAACAACCTGGGCCTCAACGGTGGCGTGAAAGCTTGCCCGTCGGCCTTCGGGCCATGCCAGAAATCCGTCGATTGGGCGCAGGGTGTTGTCGATAGTTTTCCCACGCCGCCAGTGCTTCCGCAAATCGACACCAGCCGCCGGAACCACTTCACCTACGAAGACGCACGGCAAGCCATGTGGCTGGCGCTCACGCAAGAGTTTCCGGCTACAAGCACGCCTTCACCAACCGATGGAGACCGCTACAACGCGGCTGCGTATCGCCTTTATCAATGGGCGACCACCTTTCGCGATTTGGGTGACGTCGTTCATTTGCTGCAAGACACAGGGCAGCCGCAACACACGCGCAACGATCCACACAGCTTCCTTCAAAGCCCTGAGCAGCAAGCCCTCGAAGGTTTCACGAATGCGCGCGTGCTTGGCCAAACGGTTGGCACAAGCGGCTCCTACGTGCGCAGTTTCTTCGGGGAGAACTTGAGTACGGTGATTCCGCCGCCGCCCTTGGGAAATTATCCAGCCGTAACCTTCGCGACACCGCTAAGGTTCTTTACCACGCGCGCCTACAACGACACGCCGTCCACATCTCCGGATAACCGCTACGGCTTGGCCGACTACACGAACCGCGGCTTCTTCACCGGCGGCACACTGCCGGGCGCGAGCACCGATCCGTATGCGGAACCGCCGCAAACGCTCGATAGTGCACATGGCTACACCGCAGCGAATTTTTCGTGCTACCTGCCATCGCCCGTGATTTTCCCGCCCGCGCAGGCCGTGTCTTGCACGCACTACACCCGCGCGGTTTCCGACACCGTAGACCCGTCGTATTCATCGCAGGACGTGTTGCCTGTCGGCTTCACCCAACCGCCGCTCGCCGCGGTGGGTGTTTTTGCCCAGCCCATTCTCAGTTTCGCTCCTGGCGTCAACTACGTTTCCGAAACAGCCACCGGCATCGAGGAACTGGTGAACATCGCCAACCTCACCATCCCGCGCGCGGTCGGCTATTCCGCCGGGATGATCAATTACTTCTTCCGCGGCACCATCGACGTGGAGCCGATCAATTACGGCGCATTGGCCGTGTTGAATCAGGGCGCACCGCATTCAATGAACCAATATGGGTATCCGTGCGTCGGCAGCACTCCGTCGGATGGTTGCGCGATTTTCGGATTCACGACGCTGCGCCTGAAAATCCACAACACGACGCCGAACATCACCGAAAGCGGCACCGGTACCGTCGTCCCGCAAACGATGATCGCCACCACGGCCGGCACACCAAACTTTTCCAACCCCAACAGTGGCAACGCCTACCTTGTCGCCGTGGCCCGTTATCACCGTAACGCTTGCTACACGCCTTCACTGGCAGGCCTGCCGGTCACGACCTATGCCGGGACAACCACGAACCCACCGACGACCTGCACCGCCGGCAGCGTGCGGACGCCTTATCAGGAGATATCGGTATCGCAGTCCATCGCCGTGCCCGCTGCGACGCTCAATGCGGCGAGTGCCTCCGCAGTCGCGTTCGATTTCAGTAACGATCCGATTCCGGTCAACGCCACCGACTTGTTCGTTCAAGTCGTCTACCGCGGCCCGCTCGGGCAGGAGCAGGACGGCATTGCGGTTGGCACGCTCGATGTTTCCGAGCCGACCTTCGCCGCATTCTGGAACAACACCGACTATTTTGTGAACGACTCGGACCAATGGATTCACGACACCAGCGCGCCCTATATCCTTTCGACCGTGAATAGCTTGATCGTGTGCGCCGGTGGCCAGAAGGCTTACTCCTTCACCGGCACGCCGGGTAACGAAATATCCTATCCGACGCCGCCGAGTGCACCCGACAACCCCGGTGCGGTGCGTTTGGCAGTACTGGTCAGCCCAACGAATATGGTGTCGCATCGCGTGAGCCTGTCGGCGCGTTCGTTTACCAGTTCCCAACAGTTGCCGGACTATGTTTTCGCGACCTTGGCAGACGTGCGTCAGGCCAATGTGGAGAACCTGCCTGCTGCTGACTTGGCCGCGCCCGCATCGAGCTGTGCGACGACCGATCCGACGCAACCGGCCTGCTGGCGCTTTGACTCTGTTGCACAACGGCGCGGTTTGGTATGGGCTTCCGCCGGGGACTGGTGGCCATTACACATCCAGACGGCGAACGCGCAAAACACCCCGGACGTGGATTCCGTGCCGCTACCTGTATTCACGGCAACGACGTTCATTCAAGGCGGAACCGTGGACTTCAACAGCGCGACGCTCACGGCCTGTCCATTTTGATCGCACAGAGGCAGTAGTCGTTCTGTGCGGCTCGACCCGAGCTGCGGCTGCGGGCGTTGCCGAAGGCTATGCCCTGTTCAATAATGCCCCATAGGTGAGTTGCGTGTATTGATTTAACCTCCGTCATGCGAACTATCGACCACTACGAAAATTCGTTCAGACGCGTGGCGCTGTTGATCGCCGTGGCGCTGGTTGTAGCCCCACTCGCGCAGGCGGCGGATGGCGACATCGACACAACCTTCGGCGTCGGCGGATTCGAGCTCATCAACTGGAAGACGCCGGGGGACGTCATCCCCAATTCCGTGGCGATCGATGCTGCCGGCCGCATCGTGATCGGGGGCCAGGCGCAGAATTACAACGCTTCCGGCCAGCCGACCGACGCCGATTTCGTGTTGACCCGTTTGCTGCCCGATGGCCAGGTGGATACATCCTTTGCGGCCGATGCCAGCGGATATCGTCTCGTCGATTTCGCGCTGGCGGGCACTGGCGCCAACAGTGTATCGGTAGCAAACGACCTCGCCATTCAACCCGATGGCCGCATCGTCGCAGCCGGGTGCGCGTATTTCGATACGGTGCACAGTCACTTTGCCGCGATCCGAGTGGATAACACAGGCAATTTGGATTCCACATTCGGTGGCAACGGCACGGTGCACTTCGGGTTCAGCTTCGCCGATATCGATTGCGCCAACGCGGCGCTGCTCGATGGACTCGGGAACATCGTTCTGGCGGGTGAGCTCGGATACGACCATGGCTCGGCTGGATTCGATTACTTAGGGGCCGTTGCTCGGCTGACACCGGCGGGCGCGCTCGACCCGGCATTCAATTCCGGCTATGTGCTGGAGTTTCTGTACTGGGCACAACCCCCGCAGCAGGCGCAATTCAACTTTGCCTATGCTGCCGGTATTGACGGCAGCGGCCGGATTGTGGCGGCAGGTGAAACCGATACGCCCAATCCCATGAGCGGCGCGGCGGTTCGATTAACTTCCGCCGGAGTGCTCGATTCGGGCTTTGGGCAAAGCTCCCGCGTGCTTGTCCCGGTCAGCGGCTCCGAGGTAGGTGCGGTCTTTGTGGAGCCATCCGGTGACTCGCTCCTGGCCGGTGCGGGCAGTGTGGGGCCGCAAAGCGTCATCTTCGTCGCCAAGTACGCGCCCGATGGCACGCTCGATCCTGCTTTCGGCAGCAACGGGGTTGCCAGCATCCCCGCAAGCGCCAGCGTGCCGACCCTGATTGCGCCCACGCACGCCGGCGGCTGGTTAGTCGCAGGCCCCTACGCGCGCGCCGGGGTATTTCTGGCGAAGCTGCAAGCCAATGGGCAGGTCGATCCAACCTTCGGAAGTGGCGGATACCTCACCGTGGCATTTCAGCCGAGCACAATCTTCGACGCGCGCAAACCGGCGCTGCAGCCGGATGGAAAATTGGTGGTGGCCGGCCATCTGCCAGAGGCGGCGAACAACGGAACCGCGGATTTCGGCGTCATGCGTATTCTGGCCGACTACGACACGATCTTCGCGAATGGCTTTGAGACCGAACCGTAAGAAGCAGCACAATATCTTACAGCGACAGAGACGACCGCGCAGTCTCCACAAGACATTCGAGCGACCGGCAGCACCAGCACGCAAAATCATAGCGCGGCAAAGTCAACCGGAACCGATGGTCAACTCGACCGGAATACGCAGATGCGGATTGGCAGTATCTCGCCCGTCGCCTGACTGCGGTGGCGGCCCGCGCCAGCGGCGCATCGCGCGCGCACCTCGATCCGGCATGAGGAAATTGCTTGCATTTGCTTGACACGTGAACGCGAACCGGTAGGATCGGCGCATAAGTTTTTCCGAGCACCATGCATTGCATGAGCTGCTCAACAGAGCGACGAGGCGAGCTCTTAAAATCTAGCCGCACCTATCCTCGAGATAGGCATTTTCGTGACAGGTCCGCCTGGAATGTCACGCGCAGGCCCTAAAGGCCAACTTGAGACAGGCAAGTTGCGCCTGCTCGACTTGGCAAATGCAATTCACGGCCATGCTTGCGGTCGCCATCGTTGGCGTCGACCGCTCAGCTTGGCTGCCTGCACATTTTTGTCGAAGCTTCCCATCTGCCCTGCCGGGCATCCAATACTTTGCGAAGGAGAAACACTATGAAGTTGATTAACAAGAAAGGCGTCATGCAGATGGCCAACTGCAGCAAGGCCACGGTCGACCGCGCGCGCGAGGCGGGCCATCTCGAGTGGATGCAACTCGGGACGGCGGTGCGCTTCGACGTCGCTGATGTCGAAGCATGGCTCAATTCGTGTCGCCGGAAATAAATTGGTGATTCGCGGGAAAGTGCGCTGCGCCCAGAAAAGCTAGAGAATTCTCGCTGCTTCCAAGTGCATCAGAAAATAATAAGTATCGTTGTAAGTATCGTTGTTGTTTTTATCTCGGATGTGAAAAAGGGCCTGCATTACTGCAGGCCCTTGTTTCATATGGCTCCCCGAGACGGGATCGAACCGCCGACCCAGTGATTAACAGTCACTTGCTCTACCGCTGAGCTATCGGGGAATAGTCGAAGCGAGCCGCGTATTTTCAGGGACAACGGGAGTTTGGTCAAGGTGTCGGCAATCCGTGGCACGCCGCCGCAGCTTGGGCGGCCGTGGCCTTGCCGGAACGGATGCGGCCAGCGTTGCTGATCGCGATGGTATCCGCGCTGGCCGGGCCGCGGCGGTCGCAGAACGTGAAGGTGAGATTGGTGCCAGCGGAGCTGCCGTCGCCACGATAAGTGACGTGTTTGCGGCCCGCGCTGCTGGCGATGGCCAAGCCGTCGTGCGCTTGCCCGACATGGATAATCGCCTCGTTGGCGCTGCGCACGCCGTCGTGGTTGGCATCGGCGAACACGATCCAGCCATGCTGCCACCAGATCGCATTGTCGCAGGTGGCGCCATCTCGACTCGGACAGATCGAGACATCGGCCTGGCGCGATGCTGCCGTACTGCGCGCCAGATTCAGCGCTGCGACCAGCGCGTTGTGCGCACTGCGCGACTGCCCGCCATTCATCAAACCTCCCAACGCGGGCAGGCTCACCGCACACAGGATGGATCCGATCGCGATGGTGAAGATCAATTCGATCAGGGTGATTCCACGCACGCATTTCGATGACGGCTGGCGCATGACGGCTCCTCCTCGACGATGCGGTCATGCTAGGAATCACGCCGCGCGGGCAGAATCGGCAGCGGGCGCCGGAGCGTGTAGGAAAACGCCGACTTCGAAATCGCGGCCGGACTATAATCATCGGTTCGCTTACGGAACCTGCGATGTCCGACCGCTTCCAACTTGTTGCGCCTTTCCGCCCCGCCGGCGACCAGCCCGAGGCGATCGAAAAACTCGTCGCCGGTTTCGAGTCCGGACTCGCGCACCAGACCCTGCTCGGCGTGACCGGCTCGGGCAAGACCTACACCATCGCCAACGTCATCGAACGCGTGCAACGACCGACCATCGTCATGGCGCCGAACAAGACGCTGGCGGCGCAGCTCTACGGCGAGTTCAAGGAGTTCTTTCCGCACAATGCGGTGGAGTATTTCGTCAGTTACTACGACTACTACCAGCCCGAAGCCTACGTTCCGTCGAGCGACACCTACATCGAAAAGGACTCGTCGATCAACGAGCACATCGAGCAGATGCGCCTGTCGGCGACCAAGGCGCTGATCGAGCGTCGCGATGCGGTCATCGTATCCACCGTATCGGCGATTTATGGTTTGGGCGATCCGGGCGAATACCACCGCATGGTGCTGCATCTGGTGCGCGGCGATAAATTGGATCAGCGCGAACTGTTGCGCCGCCTGACCGAGCTGCAATACGAACGCGGCGACTACGAACTGCATCGCGGCAGCTATCGCGTGCGCGGCGAAACCGTGGACGTGTTCCCGGCGGAAAACGAGATGGAAGCGGTGCGCATCGAGTTGTTCGATGGCGTGATCGAAAACCTCTCGCTGTTCGATCCGCTCACTGGCGCGGCGACACGCAAGATTCCGCGCTACACGATCTATCCCGGCTCGCATTACGTGACCACGCGCCGCACCGTGCTTGAAGCAGTGGAGACAATCAAGGTCGAGCTCAAGGAACGCCTCGAACAGTTGTATTCGGCAAACAATCTGGTCGAAGCCCAGCGCCTGCAACAGCGCACCCAATTCGATCTGGAAATGCTCGCCGAGATCGGCTACTGCAATGGCATCGAGAATTACTCGCGGCACCTGACCGGCCACGCGCCGGGCGAGCCACCACCCTGCCTGTTCGACTATCTTCCCGCCGACGCGCTGCTCGTCGTGGACGAATCGCATGTGACGATTCCGCAACTCGGCGCCATGTACAAGGGCGACCGCTCGCGCAAGGAAACCCTGGTCGAATTTGGCTTCCGCCTGCCCTCCGCGCTCGACAACCGGCCACTGAAGTTCGAGGAATGGGAACGCCGCGCGCCGCGTTGCATCTTCGTTTCCGCCACGCCGGGCAAGTACGAACTCGCGCATACGCAAGGCAATATCGTCGAACTCGTGGTGCGGCCAACGGGTTTGGTCGATCCGCAAGTCGAAGTGCGGCCCGTGCGCACCCAGGTCGACGACCTGCTCGGCGAATGCAATGCGCGCGTCGCCATGGGCGACCGCGTCCTGGTGACGACGCTGACCAAGCGCATGTCAGAAAACCTGACGGATTACCTGGAAGAACATGGCGTGCGCGTGCGCTACCTGCACTCGGACATCGAAACCGTGGAGCGCGTGGAGATCCTGCGCGACTTGCGCCTGGGCAAGTTCGACGTGCTCGTCGGCATCAACCTGCTGCGCGAGGGCCTGGACATGCCCGAGGTGTCGCTGGTGGCGATCCTCGACGCGGACAAGGAAGGATTCCTGCGTTCGACCGGATCGCTGATCCAGACCATCGGCCGCGCCGCGCGCAACCTGCGTGGCACGGCGATCCTGTATGCGGACCGCATCACCGATTCGATGAAGCGCGCGATCGAGGAGACCGACCGCCGCCGCAACAAGCAGGTCGAGTACAACCTCGAGCACGGCATCACGCCGAAATCGGTGGTCAAGAAAATCACCGACATCATGGAAGGCGCGCGCGCCGATGCCGAGGCAGAACACGGCGGCCGCAAGCGCGGCGCGCTGCGCGTGGCCGAAGATCGCGCCGACTACACCGTGCTGTCGCCGGAAAAGCTCGCCGCCGAACTCAAGCGCATCGAGGCGCAGATGTACAAGCACGCACAGAATCTGGAGTTCGAGGACGCCGCACGCATGCGCGACCAATTGCACCAATTGCGCGAGGCGGGCTTGCGTTGAAGTTGTCTCAGCGACTCAGCCAACCACGATCGACGAGCACACTCGCCAGCGCATCGGTATAGGCCGACTTGTCGCGGTAGTCCATGTGCGAATCGTCCGGCAGATCGAAACGAGACAATGCGGGCACGTCCAACGCATCGAGGAAATGCGCATCGGGAAACGCGGTGACCAGGCGATCCCAGTACTCTTCGCGTGGAAACACGCGTTGCAGCGCCTCGCGCTGCAGTCCATTGACCGGACTGGAATAGAAAATCACGCTACCGCCGCGCGCATCGATCGCGGCGATCCATGCATGCATTGGCGCCAGATCCGTGAGCCAGCGTTGCGGATCGTGCGGCGGCAGGTGCGCGATATTGCCTTCCATTGTTTGCGCGAAATGCCGCTTGCTGGATTCGGGATCAGTCTGCCGGTAGTCGATGTCGCCGCTGCGATTGGCGTAGTAGCGGATGTAATCGTGGAACGGCTGCCCGCCGTCGAGCGCGTGGATGAGACTGGCCTTCCATCCAAAAGCCGGATTGGCGATCACCGCGGCGCGTTGCCAGTCCGTCAGCAGATGCCGGTGCAGGTTCCAGCTCGGCGTCCATTGCTTGTGGAAGTAATCGACGTAGGGTTGCTGCATGTCCCAGAAGGTGCGCAGGTAACCAACCGCATCCAGATCGCACAACACCACACCGCGGAAATCTGCGTCGGCCGCGAGATCGCGCAGGGTCGCGAGCGGATAATGCGCATCCACTGCGAGCATGACGGGCCGGTATTTCGGCAGGCGTTCGCGCAGTCGCTTCGGATCAATGCCGAATTCGGTGCGCGAGGCACCGAGCAGGGCCAGCGCCGTGCCCGGCCCGCGATTCACGCGCTCGCGCTGCTGCGACCACAGCTGGCGCGAATCGAGGATGTTTGGTCGATAGTCCGCTGCGCGCCAATGTGCTTCGACGCCAGCGCAAATCACGACCGCGAGCGCGATGGCGAATAGCCACACGCCCAGCCAGCGGCGCGCGGAAAGCGCGTCAGAACTGGAAATAGATGAAGGCATGATTGTCACCGGGAGAGAGCACGATCAGCGCCAGCATCGCGCCAAGCAGCGCGCCGAGCAATGGCGCGGGTATTCGCTCGGATACGGATTTCAAATCGCGTTCGCGCATCAGCCAATGCACCGCCGTCACGACCGCGAATGCGACAAGCGCGAGCCATTGTTCAGTGCTGGGTCCCGCCGTCGAAGCGGCCGCAAGCCGTGTGGTGGCCTGCCATGCCGTGCCGGCATCGGCTGCACGGAACCAGATCCACGCGAGCGAGACCAGCAGCAGGGTCAACAAGCCGTAGGCGAACCGCAGCATGGCAGGAGCGACAACATCCTTCGGCCACAACCGTTCGCGCGCCAAGCGTTCGACGGCCAGATACAGACCATGCAATCCGCCCCAGATCACGAACGTCCACGCCGCGCCATGCCACAAGCCGCCGATCAGCATGGTCAGCATCAGGTTGACGTAAGTGCGCCACTCGCCGCGTCGGTTGCCGCCGAGCGAGACGTACAGGTAATCGCGCAACCAGGTCGACAACGAGATATGCCAGCGCCGCCAGAAATCCGAAAAACCGATCGCGGCGTAGGGATAACGGAAATTCGTCGGCAGCACGAAACCCAAGGCTAGCGCCGCGCCGATGGCGCAGGTCGAATAACCGGCGAAATCGCAGAAGATCTGTCCGCTGAAAGCCAGTGTGCCACTCCACGCCGTGGCCGCGGTCGCGCCGTCGACCGCATTGAAAAACCCGTCTGCGACCGGCGCGAATACGGTATCGGCGAGCACGCACTTTTCGAATAGTCCGAGCACCAGCAAGGCGCAACCCCAAGCCAAGCCGTCGCGCGTAGTCTGGCGCGGGTTTTCGATCTGCTCGCGCATCTGCGTGAAGCGCGTGATCGGGCCAGCGACGAGTTGCGGAAAGAACGCGACGTACAGCGCATAGTCGCGCCAGTTGCGTGTCGGCGTGAACTTGCCGCGATAGATATCCAGGCAATACGACAACGAATGGAAGGTGTAGAACGAAATGCCGATCGGCAGGATGATGTCCATCGGCGCCGGCACATAGCGTACGCCGATGAGCGCCAGCAACGCGGCGAGATTGTCGAGCAGAAAGGCGTGGTACTTGAAGATGCCCAGCACGCCGAGATTCGCCACAAGGGTCAGGACGATCCAGCGCTTGCGCACCGCTCCCGCCGCAACATGGATTCGCTGCGCCACCCAGTAATCCAGTGTCGCCGAGCCAATCAGCAATGGCAGAAACAACGGATTCCATGCCGCGTAGAAAACCCAGCTCGCGATCAACAAGAACCACTTTCGCGCCGACCAGCCGCGCAATGCGTTGTAAACGCCCAATACGGCCGCGAAAAAGACGACAAAAGTGAAGGAATCGAACTGCATGCGTCGCCTTGTTTGATCGCGCGATTATCGGCGAGCGCCCGCAAGCCGCCAAACACTTGGCGACAAGGCGCCCGCGTTGTATCATTCGCGCCCCCTCCGTGGGCAGTTAGCTCAGCGGTAGAGCATCACCTTGACATGGTGGGGGTCACAGGTTCGATCCCTGTACTGCCCACCAATTCCGGCTAAGATATCCGTGTTGTTTTGTGCGGGCACTTGCCGATGCGTTTCTTCCCTTACCTTTTCGCCGCGTTGGCAGCGATAGCCATTGGCGCACCCGCATTCGCGGGCGTCGGCGTTACTTCATCGGGGGTCGTCACGACCGACCCGAATGCGCCGTCCACGGAGGTGCAGCAACAATCGTCGGGTTTCGTCGCAGCGAACCAGCAAATGCAGAACTCCGCAGCGACCGGCGGGATTGCCGTGCCGGGCGCGGCCAGCTCGACTGGACACAGCGCAGCCAACGCGGCGTCCACGAACGCGAATGCCGAGGGCGCGAATGCCGCGAATGGTGCGGCACATGCGGCCACCCCGCCCGTCCCGCCGCCACCACCGCCTCCGCCGCCAACCTATGAATCGAAGATGCGGCCGGTCACTCGCTCGCCGGACCCCGCGCCTGCTCCCGCGACGGCTGCGCCAACCGCTCCTGCGGTATCTGTGCAAAAACCCGTCGCCGCGAACCAGAAACCCGCCGAGCCGGTGCCGGTGGCCGCACCGAAGACCCAGCCGATGCAAACACCCGCAGCGGCTGCGTCCAAGACCCAGGAGGTTCCGGTCGTGACAGACCCAGGCGGCGGCCGCGGCGCGGCGCCGGATGGCTACACATTCTGGTTTGGATTGCTCATTGCCGGTGCGTTGCTCGCCCTGGCCGCGGTAACCTGGATGAAAATCCAGCGTGGCGAATCGCCAGACTGACTCGCTGCGATCCCGATTCAGATCAGATCGCCGTGTGATTGCGGCGCGCCGACGTGGGGATTTTCCGTCGACCTGCTAGACTTTCGCCCCACTCTTCGCCCGAGCCCGACTTGGAAGCTGCCCACCCGCCACGCACGCAGGACATACGCCTTGCCGTGATCGGATTGGGCTATGTCGGCCTGCCGCTGGCGGTCGGCTTCGGCAAGTACCTGCCGACGCTCGGCTTCGACATCGATGCCGCGCGCATCGCCGAATTGAAGCAGCATCGCGACCACACGCTGGAGACCACGGCGAACGAGTTCAAGGCCGCAACGCGGCTCGTGTTCAGCGCGGATGCGGCGGAACTCGCGGCCTGCAACATCTTCATCGTCACCGTACCGACGCCGATCGACGACGCCAAGCGTCCCGACCTCGCGCCGCTGGAAGCGGCCAGCCGCACGGTTGGCCGCGCGATACGTCGCGGCGGCGTGGTCGTATTCGAGTCCACTGTATATCCGGGCGCGACCGAAGAAGTGTGCGTGCCGATCATCGAGCGCGAATCGGGACTCAGGTACAACACGGATTTCTTTGCCGGCTACAGTCCCGAGCGCATCAATCCCGGCGATCGCGAGCATCGCCTGGAAACGATCCTGAAGGTGACCTCCGGTTCGACGCCGGAAGTCGCCGACTTCGTCGATGCGCTGTATCGCCGCGTGGTGACGGCAGGCACGCACAAGGCGTCGAGCATCCGCGTTGCCGAAGCCGCCAAGGTCATCGAGAACACCCAGCGCGACCTCAACATCGCGCTGATCAACGAACTCGCGCTGATCTTCCATCGCCTCGGCATCGATACCCGCGAAGTGCTCGACGCCGCCGGCACCAAGTGGAATTTCCTGCCGTTTCGGCCGGGCCTGGTTGGCGGCCACTGCATCGGTGTGGATCCGTATTACCTCACGCACAAGGCGCAGCAGATCGGCTACCACCCGGAAGTGATCCTGTCGGGCCGGCGCATCAACGACGGCATGGGCGAACATGTCGCCCAGCGCGTGCTCAAGTTGATGGTGCAGCGGCGCATCCATGCCGCACAGGCCAAGGTGCTGGTACTCGGCCTCGCGTTCAAGGAAAACTGCCCCGACCTGCGCAATACGCGCGTGGTCGACGTGGTCAACGAATTTCGAAACTACCACGCCGATGTCGACGTGCATGATCCATGGGTCGACGCGGCGCAAGCGCGCAGCGAATACGGGCTGGAGCTGGTGCCCGAACTCGTGCCAGGCGCATACGATGCGGTGATCCTCGCCGTCGCCCACCGCCAGTTCGTCGAAATGGGGGCGCAGAAGATCCGAGCGCTCGGCAAACCCGGCGCCGTGCTGTTCGACGTGAAACAAGTGCTGCCGCGCGAGGCAGTCGACGACAGGCTCTGAAGCGGACATGTCCATGCGAATCCTCGTCACCGGCGCCGCCGGATTCATCGGCGCAGCCTTGTCCGAACGCCTGCTCGCGCGCGGCGACGAGGTACTCGGGTATGACAACGTCAATGCCTATTACGACCCCGCGCTGAAAGAGGCGCGCCTGGCACGACTGGCGCCACAGGGGAATTTCCGCTTCGTCCGTGCTGCACTGGAAGATCGCCCCGCACTCGAAGCGGCGTTCGCCGATTTCAGGCCGCAACGCGTGGTCAATCTTGCCGCGCAGGCCGGCGTGCGCTACTCGATCCAGAATCCGCACGCCTACGTCGAAGCGAACCTGGTCGGTTTCATGAATGTGCTCGAGGCCTGCCGCCACGGCCAGGTCGAGCATCTCGTGTATGCCTCGTCCAGTTCGGTATACGGCGCCAACCGCAAGTTGCCGTTTTCGGTGCAGGACGCCGTCGACCATCCGGTCAGCCTGTACGCGGCCACCAAGAAGGCGAACGAGTTGATGGCGCACACCTACAGCCATCTGTACGCGCTGCCGACCACCGGTCTGCGCTTCTTCACCGTGTACGGCCCGTGGGGACGGCCGGACATGGCGTTGTTCGTGTTCACGCGCAAGATCCTCGCGGGCGAACCCATCGAAGTGTTCAACCACGGCAAACACACGCGCGATTTCACCTATATCGACGACATCGTTGAAGGCGTGATCCGCACCCTCGACCGCGTCGCGGCGCCGGACCCGGCGTTTGATCCGCTGCACCCCAATCCGGCGACATCTTCCGCCCCGTATCGGGTCTACAACATCGGCAACCACCAGCCGGTGCAGCTCGCCGACTACATCGAGGTCCTGGAAGATTGCCTTGGGCGCAAGGCGCAGAAGGTCATGCTGCCGCTGCAGCCGGGCGATGTGCCCGATACCGCGGCCGACGTGGCAGAACTCATGCGCGACACCGGCTACGCGCCATCAACACCGGTCGCTGTCGGCATCCGCCGCTTCGTCACCTGGTATCGCGAATTTTATAGGGTCTGAAACCCGGCGAATCCGTCGCCGGCAAACGCTGCGTCGGCATCAGCGCTTGGGCTTGAGCAAGGTCCCCGTGCACTTCTTCGCGCCACAGCGGCAGGCCCAGATGCGCTTGAGTTTGGCGGTGTGGCGTTCGGCCAGGGTAATGCCGTAATCGTAGGTAAGTTCTTCGCCCTTGCGGATGCGGCGGCGCGTCTCGATGACGACGCGATCGCGACGCGGGTTGCCGCTCGCGTGCTCGATCACCCAGGCCTGGCAGTTCGGTGCGCAGCTGTGGTTGATCCAGCGCGCGTCGTTGCCGTCGACATTCGCATCGATCAGGTATTTCTCGTTGAGCGTGAACAGGAACGTGTGGCCGCTGTCGACATCGTTGCCGTAGGCGCGATCGGCCTGGGCGTGGGTGCGCAGCGTTCCGCGATACTCGATGACTTCGGTGCGCGCCGGCAGGTCGCGGGCGGCGAAAACGCCATTGCCGTGGATCGGAGAGCGGCGGCGAACGATGCGTTTGGCCATGACGAATGGGGTAGGGAAAGGTCGCCGATTATAGCGTGACGCAGCGGCGCTTGACCCGCATGCGCAGCGCGAGCAATCTTGCGCCAGTCGATGCAAGCGAGGTGTGCCATGCCGGCAACCATACGTTTGAAACATGCCAAGGAAGCGCCCGCCAAGGCGGATGGCAAGCGCATCCTCGTCGACCGCCTGTGGCCGCGCGGCAAGTCGAAGGAGTTCCTCCAGCTCGATGCCTGGCTGCGTGATATCGCTCCAAGCACGCAACTGCGTCAATGGTTCAGCCACGATCCGGCGAAGTGGGCTGAATTTCGCAAACGCTATTTCGCGGAACTCAAGACGAATCCGGTGCTGGTGACGCTTCGTGAACTGACTGCGAAAGGAACCGTTACCTTCGTCTACGCCGCCGCCGATACCGAACACTGCAACGCGACGGCCCTGCGCGAATACCTGCAACGCTGACCCGCATTTCCCCTTCGACGGAGATCGCCCATGTCCCTTCCCCGCCGCGCCATGCTCGCCGGATTGCTGGCTCTCGCCGGCGCAACGCTCGCCCTCGCACGCGGGCATGGCCACCGCAGCAGCAATGACCAGTCCGGGAATTTCGATTACTGGCTGATGGCGCTGTCGTGGTCGCCGAGTTATTGCCTGACCCATACGGACGACGAGACCCAGTGCCGACATCGCGGCTACGGCTTCGTGCTGCACGGGTTGTGGCCGCAAAATCGCAAGGGCTTCGGGCCCGAGCATTGCGCCACCATCGCCACGCCGGAAGAAGCCACGATCCAGCATGCGCTTGCCTTCATGCCGAGCCGGCGCCTGATCGCGCACGAGTGGGAAACCCACGGCGCCTGCTCGGGCCTTGAGCCGGCCGGCTATTTCGAACTGGCCGACCGCGCCTTCGCCAGCGTGAAAATTCCGGTCCCGTTGACGACGCCGCGCAAACCGCCTTCGATGAACGCCGACGACATAGTGCGGGCGTTCGCCACCAGCAATCCGGGCCTGGGCGCAAACATGCTCAGCGTCGTGTGTCGCGATGGTGGCACCTTGATCGAAGTGCGCGTGTGCCTGAACCGCGATACGCTCGCGCCACAGGCGTGCGGCGGGCGCGTGCGCAACACCTGCCGCGCCGGCGCCTTGACGATACCGGCGGCGCGCTGATCCTTGATTGGGACAACCGGGGGAGAACGACGTGAGATACCTGCGTTTTCTGGGCAAAGTCGTTTTGGTCGTGGCGGTACTGGCCATCCTGGGCATGGCCTTCGTCTACTGGCGCAGCAACACGCTGTTGGCCCAACGCATCCAGGTCGAGGAACCGGCGCTGGCGATTCCGACCGATGCGGCCGCCATCGACCGCGGCGAACACCTGGCGACCACGCGCGGCTGCCGCGAATGCCATGGCAAGGACCTTGGCGGAAGCATTCTCGTCGAATCCTTCCCGGTCGGCCGCATCGCCGGACCGAACCTGACCCGCGGCAAGGGCGGCATCGGCGAACCTGATCCGATCAAACTCGAACGCGCGATCCGTCATGGAATCGGAACGGACGGCCATCTGCTGATCTACATGCCAGCCACCGACTTCGCCGGCCTGAGCAATGCAGACACCGCAGACCTCATGGCCTACATCGCCTCGCGCCCGCCGGTCGACCACAGCGTGCCGCCGCCGCTGGCAGGACCATTGATCCGGGTGCTGTTCCTGCTCGGCAAGGCGCCGCTCGCGTATGGCCTGCAGGTCGATCAGCACGCGCCGCATGTCGCCGCCGTGCAAGTCGCGGCGACCGCCGAATACGGCCGCTACCTCGCGCAGGGTTGCACCGGTTGCCATCGTTCCGATTTCACCGGCGGCCATGTACCCGGCACGCCGCCATCGTTCGCGGATGCGGCCAACATCACCACCGATCCGGTGCGCGGGATCGGCCGCTGGAGCAAGGCCGACTTCTACAACGTCGTACGCCACGGCAAAAAACCCGATGGGAAAGACGTCGATGCGTTCATGCCGTGGCGCGCGCTGCGCACCATGAGCGACACCGAGCTCGACGCGCTCTGGGCTTACCTGCGCACCGTGCCCGGCAAGGGCTGATCAGCAGCACGAAGCGTCGCGGTGCGAGTGCTTGTCGCTCGCCGCGACGCCTGCGGTGAGACCTTGCTGCTGCGCACGATGATGATCGGCGACGACCTGCGCCACGCACATGCTCACGCGCTTGCCGGTGGGAATGTGCAGGAACTCGTTCGGGCCATGCGCATTCGAGTGCGGACCAAGCACGCCGGTGATGAGGAACTGCGCGTCGGGGAATTTCTCGCCGAGCATGCCCATGAACGGGATGCTGCCGCCTTCGCCGTTGTAGGCCGGCGGTGGGCCGAAGAATTCACGCGAGGCCGCGTCGACCGATGCTTCCAGCCACGGCGCCAGCGCAGGCGCATTCCAGCCGGATGAAGCTTTTTCCAGCGCAAATTCGACGCTGCAGCCGTACGGCGGATCCGCCTCGAGCAGGCGCTTGACCTGCTTGCCGGCCTTGTCGCCGTCGAGCGTCGGCGGCAGGCGCAGCGACAGCTTGACCGCGGTGAACGGGCGCAGCACGTTGCCGGCCGATTCCAGCGGCGGCAGGCCGGCAACGCCGGTCACGGACAGCGCCGGACGCCATGTGCGGTTGAGCACGAGTTCGACCGGATCGGCTTCGACCGGGCGCATGCCCTCCACGAATGGAAACTTGGAATAGACATCCTTGCCCAGCACCTGCGCCGTGCGCTGCGCCTGTTCGACGCGTTGCGCGGGAATCTCGACGTACAGATCCTTCGGCACGATCTTGCCGGTGGCGGCGTCTTCCAGCCGCGACAGCAGATTGCGCAGGATGCGGAAACTCGACGCCACGATGCCGGAGGCGTCGCCAGAATGCACGCCCTCTTCAAGCACCTTGACCGAGAGGTTGCCGCCGGACAGTCCGCGCAACGATGTCGTCAGCCACAACTGATCGTAATTGCCGCAGCCCGAGTCCAGACACACGACCAGCGATGGCTTGCCGATACGCGCGGCCAGATGATCCACGTAGAACGGCAGGTCGTAGCTGCCGGACTCTTCGCAAGCCTCGATCAATACGACGCAACGCGCGTGCGGCACGCCGGCTTCCTGCAGGGCGCGAATCGCGGCGAGCGAGCCAAAGATTGCGTAGCCGTCGTCGGCGCCGCCGCGTCCATACAGCCGATCGCCTTCGATGACCGGAATCCACGGGCCAAGGTGCGCGGCCCAGCCGGTCATCTCGGGCTGCTTGTCCAGGTGGCCGTAAAGCAGCACGCAGTCGTCGCCAACCGCTGCGCCGCCGAACGCGGGAATGTCGATGAAGATCAGGGGTGTGCGATTCGGCAAGCGCACCACGTCCAGATGCATGCCGGCGATCGGCTGCGACTTGGCCCACGTCGACAGCTGCGCCACCGCCTTGTCCATGTAGCCATGCTCGGACCATTGCGCATCGAACATCGGCGACTTGTTCGGAATGCGGATGTACTCCACAAGCTGCGGCACGATCTGCTCGTCCCACAAAGCGGAAACGGAATTGCGGATTTTTGCGGAGTCCATGCGAAACCTCGACCTGGCGAACGCGCAAGTTTACCTGCCGCGGCGACCTGACGCATCTTGGTAAGATGCGCACCTGGTTACGTGCCCGCAAACAGCCACCATGATCCTTCCCCGCTATCACATCGCCGCTTCGCGCATACCCGGCGCGGGCAAGGGCCTGTTCCTCGACGAGGCCGTCGCCGCCGGCAGTTTGGTCACCGCGCCGGACGACATCCGAAAAGTATACAAATGGACTGACATCGAGGCGCTGCCGGACGCCGCGCAACTGCTGCCCGCCACCGTGCGTTGGTTCGAGGATCGCTATACGGTCTCGCCGGAATGGCCGGACGAGTGCTACATCAATCATGCCTTCGAACCGAACGGCCTGTGGCACCTGGGTTTCGTGTTCGCGCTTGCCGATCTTTGCGCGGGTGCGGAAATCACCGTGGATTACCGGCACCTGCTTGCGCCGGGGCAGCGCGAGGACTTCGACGATACCGTCACCGGCCGCGCGATCATTGGTTACGACTGGCGCGAAAGCCTGCGCGCGACGACCGCGCAACTGCACGCGCTGATGAGCGCCGCCTGATGCGCACGCGCGTGCTGCGCCATGCCGACTACCGGCGCATGCGCTGGAAGAATGGCGGTGGCTGGACGACTGAACTCACGGCGTTTCCGGCAGATGCGCAAGACTTCGACTGGCGCGTGAGCATCGCCGAGATCGAAAGCGACGGCGCTTTTTCGCCGTTTCCCGGCTGCGACCGCCACATCGCCCTGCTCGAGGGCATCGGCATGGAGCTGCGCTTTGCCGGCGGCGAATCGGTTCGGCTCGACCGGCGCCTGCGCTTCGTGCCGTTTGCCGGAGAAACGGAAACGTTCGGCAAGCTGATTTCTGGCCCGGTGCGCGATTTCAACGTGATCACGCGCCGTGACGCCTGCCACGCCGAAGTCCTGCATCGCCCGCTGGTCGGGCCGATGGTATTCCTGCCCGATGCCGCGACCTGGTTCGTTTTCCTCGCCTCAGGATCGGCCTCGGTCAAATCCGGCAGCGCCGCGCAATCCATCGAAGCCGGCGAATCCGTACTCCTGCAACCGGATCCTGCCGGCGATCGTGTCGTGGTCGACGGCGGCGGCGAAGTAATCATCGCCAAGTTTGTTGCGCCCGCGGATCACGGCGGCGAACGATAGCGCCCGCTACGCGCCATGTGCACGAGGATCGCGACCAGCGACGCGAGGCCGACGCTCCAGTGCGCGATCGAAATCCAGTCGCGCAGACCGTCGCCCGGCGCGTAATACAGCAGATATCCGCTGGCGATCAATACACCGCCGACCCACAACAATGCATCGCCGCTGCGCCGGTGCGTGCCACTGCGCTTCCACGGCGTTACGTGACCGCGCCAGAGCCAGCCGCCGGCCCACAGCGCCGCGAATGCGGCGGCGCCATGCACGACCATCAGCCAATGCTCGGCGGGATTGGGCAGATCGCCGAACGGCCCGTGCTGCGGAAAACAAAAATGCAGTGGTAGCCAGATCGCTCCGCTCAACCACAGTGCGCCAAGCGCGCCGTAGATCGCGGTCTTCTGCCGCGCTGTGAGATACCGGCGCGAATTCGGATCCTGGCGCGGCGCGGGCTTCATGCGGCCAGGACCAGCGGTTTCCAACCGCAGCGCGCGTCGTGCATCCACGCCTGCGCGGCAAACGCGGCCAGTAACCTGGATGGCGCCGGATCCGCCAGTACGACCTTGGTCAGTGCGTCGGCGACAAGACAGCGTTCGGCGGCCACGCTCACGGTGACGCCGGCGGCGACCGCTTCGCGCGTCCTGCCGTACAGATGTTGTGCACCACTGCTGGCACTCGTCGCCAAAGCGCCATCGACGAGTTCGATTGCCGGGAACAAGACGCCACCCGCTGTGCACACGTCGACACGCTCCGGATTCGGCCCACACAGGCGCAGATCGCCGCCGGCATTCACGCATGCCCGGGTTGCGCCGTGCGCGCGCAGCACTTCGATGGCGCGATCCACCGCGTAACCCTTCGCGATTCCGCCGAGATCGATCCACAGCGGGCGGCGCAAGCGCACACGCTCGCCGTCGAGCAATTCGATGTCGCGCCAGTGTGCCCGCGCGTCCGGGACGAAGTTGGATTCCGGAACCGGCAAGACACCGAGTGCAACCTGCATCGTCGCCACGCACGGATCGAACGCGCCGTCGGAAGCCTGCGCGATACGCCGACTCCAATCCAGCACCTCGTGCGTGCGCGCATTGACGCGCACGCAGGAACCCGCCGGGGCACGGCGCAACCGCGCAAGGTCGCTGCTGGCTTCGTGGAAACTCATCAGGCGGTGCACCGTGGCAACTTCGGCGAACGCCGCATCGATCGCGCGCACGGCACATGCTTCGTCCATCGCGTCGACGCGGATGTCGACCAGCGTGCCCAACCACGGCCGCGCGCGCCGGACGCTATTCATGGCTTTGCCGCCAGCACATGCGAATACAACTGCAAGAGGCGATGCACGCCTTGCGTCAGGTGCCGACACGACAAGGTCGCGCCGGAGATATTGCGGATGTCGCGATCCAGCGCAACGGGATCGGCGGACGTCTTGTCCCTGAATTGATTGCGCCACGCGGCGAGGCGCACTTCGCCGCCGTGCGATTCGCGGTAGTCGAGGATCTCCAATTTCGTCACCTTGCCACTGGCATCGAGCGCCAGCGAATAGGTGATCAACTCGCTCTTGCCGATCACCGCGTCCTCGAAAAACCAGCCGGCGGTTGCATTGCCGTTCCAAACGCGCCAGATCAGCGGTTTCCAGCTGTCGGCTACGCCGAGCGCCGCCGCGTCAATTGTTGCCGCAATCGGTTCGAAGCGCGTGGCGCTGGCGAACGCAGCGCGTTGGGCTTGTTCCACGCTCATGTATTGCGCCGCATGCGCAACCTGCACAACCACCGTCGCGCCAATGCCCACCGGTAGCAGCCAGCGCGCCTGCATGATCAGAACTGGAAGCCGATGCCGAGATCGAAACGATTGCCGTAATCGAGTACCGGATCATCGTAACGAAAATCCTGATAGTCGAACTTGAACACCACGTTCGGATTCAAATAGTAATTGATACCAGCGGTCAACACGCGTTGTGTCGGCAGCGGTGGCGTGCCCAAACCTTGCGGCTGCGTCGCATACGCGGCGCCGGTGTTGAACGCCTCGTAGCGCAGGAACAGCACCACACTGGATTGGTTCCATGCCAGCGCCTTCCACGCGGCTTGCGCGTAACCGCCCCAGAACGCCTTCGGCACCGGCGTGGGTTGACCGAGGAATCCCAGGTTCAGGTCCTGGGTATCGCTGATCGTGCCGCGCGTGTACAGCGCGGTGAAATCCCACGGCCCCGACTGCCAGCGCACATGCGCCTCGCCCAGCAGCAAACGCGAGTTGTCGGCCGGGAAATTCGCATCGCCCTCGAACTGCTTGCTGGTGTCCTGGCCGATCTTGCCGGCGAACATCGCGCCGCCGACATTCAGGCCGGGCACGCCGAGCCAATTCAAGCGCGCCCACAGCGACAAATCGTGCGCCTTGGCCAACTGCATTTCCTGATGGATGGCACCGAGCGGCGATTCGCGGCCGTCCGGCGAGGTCGGATCCCACTTGCCGAGGTTCGGACTCGTAACCAAACCAATGTCCCACTGGAAGCCCGAGTCGGTATTGCCGTAGCCGGCCACACCGCCCTCGCGCCAGGTGCTGGGAATGATCGCCTGTTCGACAAAATTGCGTTCGACGCCGTAGAACTGGGTCGGCTCGTGGTGCTCGTTGAGCAAGCCGATCGGCACCAACATCAGGCCCGCGCGCACGCCGTAATTCGGCGCCAGCGCATGTTCGATAAACAACTGCTCGACTTCGGATTCTCCCGCATCCGACGCCGAGGCGATGGCGTGCTCCCATTCCAACTCGCCGTATACGCGCGTGGTGTCGTTGAAACCGTGATCGAATCCGATCACCGCGCGGGTGAGGTCGGCGCGCGCATCGGCAGCGCGCGCGGTGGGATGGTTGTAGTCGATCTGGCCGTAGCCCCATAGCGACGTGGTGTTGGCGGTTGCGGCATCGCTCATCGATCTGCCGGGATTTGGCGCGGCTGCATCGGTAACGGCGATGGGCTGCTGCGACACCGGTTTTGCCTGGGCGACCGGCGCCGGAGCAGACTGCGCCGCGTGTATCTGTTGCACTTCGGCCTTGAGCGCAGCCACCTCGGCACGCAGGGCGTCCACTTCGGCCTTGAGCGCGGCCTCGTCGGCGCGAGCTGGCAGCGCCAACGCAGCGCAGCAGGTGGCGATCGCCAGCGCGAGCATGCGATGTTGCATTGTTGCATTCTCCATTTTTATAATTTATCCACCGACTTCACGCCGCGCGCGGAACGTGCCGGATCGGCGCTGTCCGTGATCGGGTCGTAACCGTCGGTCAGGGTTTTCAGAAACGCGACCACGTCGTCGATTTCCGCATCGGACAGCGCCGGCGCCTGGCCCGGTTTGCGGTCGTACGGCGCCTCGCTGGTATTGACGTTCCGCGCGAGCAGCGACGGGATGTCGTCGAATTTGCGCACGCGGCCATCGGCGTCGAACGGATACCACCTTGAAGGATTCGTATCGCGCTGCACGTAAAACTCGATCGCGGTCTTGAGATCGTGGAAATAGCCGTTGTGGAAGAACACATGGCGCGTGGCCACGTTGCGCAGCGTCGGCACCTTGAACTGTCCGCACAGGTCGGTGCGCGCGGCGAGATCCATGCGGAACGGGCCGCACAAGCCCATGTCGAAATAATCCGCATCCGCGTTCGCGGGAATTTGCGGATTGCGCGGCACGCCGAGGTTGTCGTAGGTGTAATCGGTGAACACCGGCGGCTGGCCGCCGACCGACGTGCTCGGATGGCAGGCCGCGCAATTGCCTTTGTCCTTGCGGTTGAACAGCGCCAAACCCCGCAGTTCCTGCGGCGACAGCATGATCTTGCGTTGCAGGAACAGGTCAAACTTGGAATCGAAGGGATGGAATTCCGCGTCGGTGCGCTGGTATTCGGACAGCGCATATTCGGCGACAAGCAAGGCGAGGTCCGGATTCGCAAACACGTCGGCGCCGAACAGCGCGCGGAAATCGTCCGCGTAAGCGGCAGCACCCAGGCGCGCGGCAAACCCGGCCGCATCGATGTTGTCCATTTCATGCGCAGCCAGGATCGGCGTATGCGCCTGCGCGATGAGATCGTTGGCCCCGCCATCGCGTGTGAAGCCGCCGGTCGGCGTGCCGTCGTTGGCGAAGAAGAACGGCATGTTCGGATTCATGTAGCGCAGCGACGGCACTGCGCGGAATCCCGGTGTGGCCATATCCGCGCCGCCGAGCTGCACCGACAAGTCGTTGTCCTGCGCATGCGCGCGGGCCGGATCGTGGCAGGTCGAACAGGCCATCCTGCCGGAGGACGACAAGGACGTGTCGCGGAAGATTGCCTCGCCCAGGCTCGCAGGCGTCGGCGCAGCCAACGCCGTCGCGGATGCGGCGGCGAGGACAAATGCTGCGAGGCGTGTCGCGGTCGTCTTGGTCACGGGGCGAGGAAATCGTCGAGATGCGAACGATTCTCACTTACATCGAGACACGTGTCAACCTCTGCAACACGGCCAAGCACCCGGATTGGTCAATCCCAGCGGTCGTCGCGCGTGTAGATCACGCCATTTTCGACCTGCACCGGGAACTTGGCGGTCGGCTCGTAAGCCGGCGGGCACAGCACCGCACCGGTACGCACGTCGAAGCGCGAGCCATGGCGCGGGCATTCGACCTCGAATCCGTGGATCTCGCCACCGGTCAATTCGCCGCCATCGTGCGTGCACACATCTTCGATTGCATACAGCTCGCCGTCGATGTTGAACACCGCGATCGGCACGTCGCCGTCGTAGACGACCTTGTACTCGCCCGGCAGCAAATCCGATGTCGCGCACACGCGTACCCAGCGGATCACAGCGGTTTCTCCAGAATTTCAAAGCGAAGATCGTCGCGCTTGGGAACACCGAATCGTTCATCGCCATAGGGAAACGGCTTGAATACTCCCGTGCGCCGGTAGCCGCGGCGCTCATACCAGGCGATGAGCTCGTCGCGCACGGAAATCACGGTCATTTCCATTTTTGTACATTTCCACTCATCGCGCGCGATACGCTCGGCCTCGCCCAGCATGCGCTTGCCGATGCCCACGCCTTGGCGCGTCGGATGCACCGAAAACATGCCGAAGTAGCAGGCCACGCCTTGCTTTTCGATATGTGCGCAAACCACCAGGTCGTCGAACGATTCGCCGAGCAGCACGCGGCTAGCGGGCTTGGCGATGATTTCCTCGACGCCTGCCGCATCCACGCGCTGGCCGTCGAGCAAATCCGCTTCGGTGGTCCAGCCCTGGCGGCTGGCGGCGCCACGGTAGGCCGATTCGACCAACGCTACGATAGCCGGAATATCCGCCACGCTGGCGGTTCGGAATGCGAGCAATGCTTCGGCCACGTCTGACTCGGACAATCCCATCGGCGCCTATCCGAGCAATTTGCGCACGCGCGCGATCGCGGCGACGAAGGCATCGACCTCGGCGCGCGTGTTGTAGAACGCGAGCGAGGCGCGCGCTGTCGCCGGTACGCCATAAAACTTCATCAACGGATGCGCGCAATGATGGCCAGACCTGACCGCGACGCCTTCCTGATCGAGCAGCGTGGCAAGATCGTGCGCGTGCGCGCCTTCGATCAGGAACGACAGCACCGCCGCCTTGTGCTTCGCCTCGCCGAACAGGCGCAGGCCCGGAATGGATTTCAGCGCGACGGTCGCGTACTCGAGCAATTCATGCTCGTAGGCGGCGATGCGCTCGCGGCCGATCGATTCGACGTAATCCAGTGCCGCGCCGAGACCGGCGAAACCCGCGATGTTCGGGGTGCCGGCCTCGAACCGGTGCGGGGGATCGGCAAAGGTCGTGCCGTCGAAACTCACCGTGCGGATCATCTCGCCACCGCCGAAGAACGGCGGCATCGCAGCGAGGTATTCGCGGCGCGCCCAGAGCATGCCGGTGCCGGTCGGGCCGAACAGCTTGTGTCCGGTCAGCGCATAGAAATCGCAGCCCAGCGCCTGCACGTCGATCGCCATGTGCGGCGCGGCCTGCGAGCCATCGACGAGCAACGGGATTCCGCGCGCGTGGCAAGCCTTTGCCAGTTCGCGTACCGGATTGATCGTGCCAAGCACGTTCGAGACATGCACGACACCGGCAAGCTTCGTGCGCGGAGTCAGCATCTCGATGAAGCGTTCGACGATCAATTCGCCTTGCGGCGTGATCGGCGCGGCCTTGAGCGTCGCGCCGGTGCGCTCGCACACAAGCTGCCACGGCACGATGTTGGCGTGGTGCTCCATGGTGGTGACGAGGATTTCGTCGCCGGGCCTGAGGCGCGGCAAGGCGAAACTGTAGGCGACCAGGTTCGTCGCCATCGTGGTGCCGCTGGTCAGCACGATTTCGTCGCGCGACGGCGCGTTGACGAAACGCGCCAGCTTGTCGCGCGCGCCTTCGTAGGCGCTGGTCGCTTCAGCGCCGAGTGTGTGCACGGCGCGCGACACGTTGGCGTTGTGTTCGCGATAGAACGTGTCGACCGCCTCGATCACCGCCTGCGGCTTCTGCGTCGTGTTCGCGTTGTCGAAATAGATCAGCGGCTTGCCATTGATGCGCCGCGCGAGCAGCGGGAAATCCGCGCGGTAGCGCAGCGCATCGAACGATAGTGCATCCGGCGCGGCGTTCATTCGCCAGCGTCCACCTGTTGCGGGAGATGCGCATCGAGCAAGGCCTCGAAAGGTCCGCGCAGATCGGTGGTCTCGATGCGTGAAAACGCGGTGCGGCAGAATCCGGCGATCAGCAAGTTGCGCGCCGCTGCCAGCGGCACTCCGCGCGAGCGCAGGTAGAACAAGGCGCGCTCGTCGAGCTGGCCTACCGTGGCGCCGTGGCTGGCCTTGACCTCGTCGGCGTAAATTTCCAGCACCGGCTGCGCGTCGATTTCGGCATGCGGCGAGAGCAGCAGGTTCTTGGTTTCCAGGCGCGCGTCGGCGCCGTCCGCACCCGGCGCAACCGTGATCGCCCCATGCAGGATTCCGCGCGCGCGGCCATCGGCTACGCCGCGCCAGAGCACGTCGCTGATAGTGTCGCGCGCTGCGTGGCGCACATCCAGGTGCACGTCCACGTGCTCGCGGCCGCGCAATGCGAACACACCGCGCGCAGCGAGCTGCGCTTTGGCCCCGGTGAGTTGCGCATCGATATCGAAACGCTGGAAGCGTCCGCCGCACAGCGCGTGCGTGGCGCCAAACGCAGAGCCGGCGCCAATCGTTACCCCCACCCGCCGGACCAGCGAGGCGGAACCCGGCAGATCGCCAAGCGTCGCCGTTTGCAGGCTCGCGCCGTCGGCAATCGTGAAGTCCGATGCAAGCGCGCCGAGCATGTCCGCGCCTTGCATGCCGACATGCTGTTCAACGAGGAAGGCCTTTCCGGATTCGACACGGATGTGCACTGCCGCATTCCAGCGCGACGGCATTGCCGTGGCGACGTTCACGAACACCAGATGCATCACGCCCTTGCCGGCAAAACGCAGCGCATGCACGCCGACAGCGTCGGTTTCGATGATCGCGCCGGAGGTGCCCGCATCCGACAACGTGGCATCGAGAACGCCATTGACGAAGACGAGGCGGTGGCCGCGCGTTTGCGGCCAGTCGAAGCGGTCGATCAACGCCTGCGGAACGCTGACATTGGCATCGGCACTCTGGAATGACTGCTGCTCCAGCGCGCGCAGCGCCTGCCGGCTGTAGCGCCAGCTTTCCGCGCGCGCCTGCGCGTCGCCGCTGCCGAATTCGTCGAGCAGACCGTCCATCTCAAGCCGCCCCGGCAAGCTTTCTTTGCGCAATCCAGGCGTAGCCATGCTCTTCGAGCCTGAGCGCTAGCGAGGCGTCGCCGGATTCGACGATGCGCCCGTCCGCCAGCACGTGCACGAAATCCGGCACGATGTAGTCGAGCAGCCGCTGGTAGTGCGTGATCACGACGAAGGCACGATCCGGCGCGCGCATGGCATTGACGCCGTCGGCGACCATCTTCAGCGCGTCGATGTCCAGGCCCGAATCGGTTTCGTCGAGGATCGCGAGCCGGGGCTCCAGCAAGGCCATCTGGAAGATCTCGTTGCGCTTTTTTTCGCCGCCCGAAAAACCGGCGTTGACCGCGCGATTGAGCAAATCTTCTTTCAGGTGCAGCACGGCGAGTTTTTCGCGCACCAGTTTCAGGAACTGCATCGAGTCGAGCTCGGACTCGCCGCGCGCCTTGCGCTGCGCGTTGAGCGCGGCCTTGAGGAAATACGTGTTGTTGACGCCAGGGATCTCGACCGGATACTGGAACGCGAGGAACATGCCGGCTGCGGCGCGCGCTTCGGGTTCGAGGTCGAGCAGGTTCTTGCCGTCGTACTCGATGCGGCCCTGGGTCGTCTCGTAACCGTCGCGTCCGGCCAGCACATAGCCGAGCGTGGACTTGCCGGCGCCGTTCGGGCCCATGATGGCATGCACTTCGCCCGGTTTCACTTCGAGCGAGAGACCTTTCAGGATTTCCTTGCCCGCAACGCGGACGTGGAGGTTTTCGATTTTCAGCATGGTCATGGCGTCACTTCATCGCAAACGATACGACCGCCGTCGCGAGCAGCGCCAACATGGCGGTCATCGACACGGCAAGCGCGAGGATCCACATCACGTTGCGCCGGCGGTTCGCCAGCAGCAAGCCGCCAGCGGCGCCGATGCACGATGCAATCATCCCGACGGCGATGACGACGGCGAGCATCGTGGTGCGCCCGGACTGCGCATTCATGAACGGCGCAGCGACCATGCACGCAAGCGCCGCGATCGCCGTGGCTACGGTGGCAAAAACCGGTTTCGAACGGAGCGCGGCAAAGTTCATCCGACGGCTCCTTCGAGCGAGACTTCCAGCAACTTTTTCGCTTCGACGGCGAATTCCATCGGCAATTCCCTGAACACCTGTTTGCAGAAACCATCGACGATCATCGATACCGCGTCTTCCTCGCCGATACCGCGACTGCGGCAATAGAAAAGCTGGTCATCGGAAATCTTGGACGTCGTCGCCTCGTGCTCGACGATGGCGCCGGGATTCTTGACCTCGATGTACGGGAACGTGTGCGCACCGCACTGCTTGCCGATCAGCAAGCTGTCGCACTGCGTGTGGTTGCGCGCACCGGACGCGCCCTTCTCGATCTTGACCAGGCCGCGATAGGTGTTCTGGCCGCGGCCGGCGGAAATGCCTTTCGAGACGATCTTGCTCTTCGTGTTCTTGCCGATGTGGATCATCTTGGTACCGGTGTCGGCCTGCTGGCGATGGTGCGTCAGCGCGACGGAATGGAACTCGCCGGCCGAATCGTCGCCGCGCAGCACGCAGCTGGGGTATTTCCAGGTGATCGCGGAACCGGTTTCCACCTGCGTCCAGACGATGCGCGAGCGCGCGCCGCGGCAGTCGCCGCGCTTGGTGACGAAGTTGTAGATGCCGCCGACGCCATTCTCGTCGCCGGGATACCAGTTCTGCACCGTCGAATACTTGATCTTCGCGTCGTCCAGGGCGACGAGTTCGACGACCGCCGCGTGCAACTGGTTCTCGTCGCGCATCGGCGCGGTGCAGCCTTCCAGGTAGGAAACGCTTGCGCCTTCCTCGGCGACGATCAGGGTGCGCTCGAACTGGCCGGTGTGGCCGGCATTGATGCGGAAGTACGTGGACAATTCCATCGGGCAGCGCACGCCTTTCGGGATGAACACGAAGCTGCCGTCGGAAAATACCGCCGAATTCAACGCCGCGAAATAGTTGTCGCCCTGCGGCACCACGCTACCCAGGTACTTGCGCACGAGTTCCGGATGTTCCTTGATTGCTGTCGACATGGAGCAGAACACGATGCCGACGTCGGCGAGTTGCTGGTGCACCGTGGTGTGCACCGACACCGAATCGAACACCACATCGACCGCGACACCGGCGAGTTTGGCGCGTTCGTGCAAGGGCACGCCGAGCTTGTCGTAGGTTTCGATCAGTTTCGGATCGACCTCGTCCAATGATTTCGGCTGGTTCTTCGGCCGCGAGAAATAGCTGATCGCCTGGAAATCGATCGGCGCGATTTTCAGCTTCGCCCACTGCGGTGGCGTCATCGTCAACCAATGCCGATAAGCCTTGAGGCGCCAGTCCGTCATCCACTCGGGTTCTTCCTTGCGCGCCGAAATCGCGCGCACGATGTCCTCACCGAGCCCGGGCGGCAGGCTTTCGCTTTCGATGTCGGTGACGAAACCCGCCTCGTAGCGGCGGTTCAGGGCGGTTTCGATCTGCTTGCGTTCGACGGCCATGTCGATTCCTCAGGCGCCAACCACGCGCAACGGGATGGACGCCGTGCGGCGCCGCGGCGACGGCTTGATCATGTCGGCAAGGCTCACGCCCGCGAGCGCACCGGCGATGGCCTGATTGATGCGCTGCCAGTTCACGCGCACGCCGCAATGCGATTCGTGGTCGCACGAACCCGCTTGCGCACTACATTCGGTCATGCCGATCGGGCCTTCCATAGCGATCACGATGTCGGCGATGCTGATGCGCGCAGGCTCCCGCGCAAGGCGATAGCCGCCGTTGACGCCGCGGAACGACTCGATCAATCCCGCACTCGCCAGCTGTTTGAGCAGCTTGCTCACCGTCGGCAATTCCAGGCGCACGCGCTCGGCCAGTTCCTGCGCGCTGTGCACGCGCGCCGGCACGGCCGCAAGCGCGGCCATGACCTCAGTGGCGTAATCGGTGAGTTTGCTGACGCGGAGCATGTACAGGGCCGTTGGCGACCCCTAAAGTGTACCAAATCGGTACTGATTAGGCCATGCGCCCGTTCCTCACCGCAGCGGGCTTTGCCTCAGCCGCGCACCCGCAGCGCGATGAATACCAGAGCGGCGATCCAGCACATGGCAATGAACACCATGCCGGCCCAGCCTTTGAGGAAACCGCCGTGGCGCCGGTTCAGCCAGTTGACGAGCGCGATTGCACCCATGAGCACGGCAAGCGCCACGCCAAAAATCTGCAGATAGGCGTCGGAGAAATCCATGCGCACAACATACGCGCGCGCGACGGTAGGCACATTGACTTCGATCAATCCGCCCGGTTACGGCACGGAATAATGCAGTGCACGTGTCCGAACACCTGCAGGTATTCGAGCTCTGCTGATTTTTCGTTACCGAGCCGTGTAACCGCCGTCGATTACCAGCTCCGCGCCGGTGACGAAACGCGCCTCGTCCGAGGCCAGGTACACCACGCCCCAGGCGATGTCGTCCGGCTCGCCCATGTGCCCGAGCGGATGCAGCGCGCCGACGTCGCGCTTGCGCGCTTCGACATCGCCCTCGTGGCCGAGATAGTTGTCCACCATCGGCGTCCAGATGAAGCCGGGATGGATGGAATTGACGCGGATCTTGTCGGCGGCGTAGATCAGCGCGTCGGTTTTCGTCATCAGGCGCAACGCGCCTTTTGAGGCATGGTAGGGCGGCACATCCGGCGCGCCAACCAACCCGTAGATCGACGACAGGTTGATGATGCTGCCGCCGCCGGCGCGGCGCAGGTGCGCGATTGCGTGCTTGGTGCAGAAGAACGGCCCTTTCACGTTGACCGCCTGCACGCGGTCCCATTCGGCCTCGGTCACTTCGTGCGTTGGCTTGTCGATGCCGGAGATACCGGCGTTGTTGACCAGGATGTCGATGCGGCCGAAGGCCTCCGCGACCTGCTGCATGAGCGCCTGCACGGCGGCCTCACTGCTCACGTCGCAGGTGAAATAGCGCGCCTGTCCGCCGCGCTGGCGGATGCCGGCGGCGACGGCCTCGCCCGATTGCGCCTGCGTGTCGACCACGGCAACGCGCGCGCCTTCCTGCGCCATGCGCTCGACGCAGGCGCGACCGATGCCCATCGCCGCGCCGGTGATGATAGCTACCTTGTTCATCAATCGTGCCATGACGACCTCCACACTCAACCGATGAAGGCATGCTAGCTGCGGCAACCGTTCCCGCATTGATCGCCGTCAAGTCCTCCCTTCTCGCTCAGTCGCCGAAAACCGAGCGCAGACGACCCAGCGCGATCTCGCGCAGCTGCCCGCCGATTTCGTGCAACTCGGTAACGGCGTCGTTGCGCATGCGCCGGCGCAGCTCGGCAAGGATTCCGGCGCGGTCGCGGCCGGCGGCGCGAATCAGGAACACGCGGCCGAACCGGCTTTCGTAGTCGAGGTTGCCCTGGCGCAGCGCATCCTCGATGGCATGGCTGGCGGCGCCGAGGCCGGCTTGCTCGGCGGACGAGAATCGCGCTTCCACGCCGCTGCCGCGGGCGCGCTCGCCGATGCGCGGATGGTGCGCCAGCGCGCCATCGATTTCCGCTTGCGTGAACGGCTCGGCGGCGCTGCGCGCGTGTTGCAGCAAGGCGTCGATGCCGGCGTAAGGTCGCGCATCGACGACGGCGTCGATCCAGCGCGCAATGTCGAGGCACGGCTTGATGGCAGCCACGGCATCGTCGCGGGACGCGAGGTTGAAGGATTCGATGTGCATGCCGTGCATCGCGCTCACGCGTGCACGATTACCGCGCACGGCAGCGCGGCTTCGTCGCAGTTGGCACCCGGTCCGATGCGGTGGAATTCGGCGAACTCGCACGCGCGGTCCAGCGCCAGCATCGGATGGTGCCAGGTGCCGCGGTGGTAATTGATGCCCTGATCGCCGCGACACAGGAAGGCGCGCAAGTCCGCGCGCGCGGGCGTCGCGCCCGCGGGCGCGACGACGACGACGTAGCGCTGGCCATTCAACGGCACAAACGCCTGGCTGCCGAGCGGATGGCGTTCCATCAGGCGCAGATGGATCGGCAGCGATTCCGGGATGCAGCGGATGACACTGATCGCGGCGCGTCCGCCATCGGCGGTCACGTCGACCTGAGCCAGATCGCTGCAGCGGCCGCCCATGCCCTGGTTGATCGTGCTTGCCTGCCCGCTTGCGGCGATGACGTCGCCGTAGGGTGCGAAGGCGTCAGCCGTCAATGGCTGCGCGGTCAGAATCAGGCGATCGGCGGAATTCATGCGACGCGATACGGATGATGCTTGCGCCAATGCCGCGCAATGTCGATCCTGCGACAGATCCACACGTCCTTGTGCTGCCTGACGTAGTCGAGGAAGCGCGCCAGCGCCGCGGTGCGCGCGGGACGGCCGGCGATGCGGCAATGCAATCCGATCGACAGCATTTTCGGGCGCTGCGCACCTTCGGCGTACAACACGTCGAACGCGTCCTTCAGGTAACCGAAAAATTGTTCGCCGTTGTTGAAACCCTGCGGTGCGACGAAGCGCATGTCGTTGGTGTCGAGCGTGTACGGCACGATCAGTTGCGGCTTGCCATCGACGAGTTCCCAATACGGCAGGTCGTCGGCGTAGGAATCGGCGTCGTAGAGAAATCCGCCGTATTCGGCGACGAGACGCCGCGTATTCGGACTGCAACGCCCGGTGTACCAGCCCAGCGGCCGCTGGCCAGTGGCACGCTCGATCGCCGCAACCGCGAGCCCGATGTGTTCGCGCTCGGTCGCGTCGTCGATGTACTGGTAATCGATCCAGCGCCAGCCATGCGAGGCGATCTCGAATCCGGCATCGATCATCGCGCGCGCCGCCTGGGGATTGCGTTCCAGCGCCATGCCGACCGCGAACACGGTCGCGGTCAGGCCGCGTTCGACGAACAGGCGATGCAGGCGCCAGAAACCGGCGCGACTGCCGTATTCGTAGAGCCATTCCATGCTCATGTGGCGCACGCCAACGAGTGCGGGCGTGCCAACCATTTCCGACAGGAACGCTTCGGATGCCGCATCGCCGTTGAGGATGCAGTTCTCCGCGCCCTCTTCGTAGTTGATGACGAACTGCAGCGCGATGCGCGCGCCGTTCGGCCACCGCGCATGCGGAACGTCGGCACCGTAGCCGACGAGATCGCGGGTCGATGGTTCGCTCATCGCGCGGACAACGACAATTTCGGATGCCGGTTCACGTCCTTGTACAGCAAGTAGCGGAAGCGCCCCGGCCCGCCGGCGTAGCAAGCCTGCGGGCAGAACGCGCGCAGCCACATGAAATCGCCGGCTTCGACTTCCACCCAGTCGTTGTTGAGCTGGTACACGGCCTTGCCTTCGAGCACGTACAGGCCATGTTCCATCACATGGGTTTCGGAAAACGGGATCACCCCGCCCGGCTTGAAGGTCACGATATTGACGTGCATGTCGTGACGCAGGTCGTCGGGTTCAACGAAGCGCGTGGTCGCCCACGCCTCGTTGCAATCGGGCATGACATCGAGCGGCACGTCGTCGTCGTGGCTGACGAAGGCCGGCGGCGGCGCGATGCCATCGGCAGGTTCGTACGCCTTGCGGATCCAGTGGAAGCGCGCCGGCATGGTGGCATGGTTGTGCAGCTGCCAGTCCGTGCCCGGCGGGATGAAGGCATAGCTGCCGGGGCGCAGTACGTGCCGCTTGCCATCGAGCGTCAGTGTCGGCTCGCCGTCGGCGACGAACAGCACGCCCTCGGCGCGCGCGTCGGGTTCGGGACGCTCGCTGCCACCGCCTTGTTCCACTTCCACCGCGTACTGCGCAAAGGTTTCGGCGAAGCCCGACAGCGGCCGCGCCAGGATCCACGCACGGGTGTTCGTCCAGTGCGGCAGGTTGCTGGTGACGATGTCACGCATCACGCCGCGTGGGATCAGCGCGTAGGCGGTGGTGAACGTCGCGCGATCAACCGTGCGTTGGGTTTGCGACGGCAGCCCGCCGGGCGGAAACGCGTAACGTGGATTCGCCATCGTCGTGCCGGTTCGATCGGATGATTGGGATGGTCTGGCTTGCATGTTCGCCATCCTACCGCGCTGTCATGGCGGACGGAATCGGCGCGCCTTGCGCGAGCCACGCGGCCAGCGTCGCGCGCTCATCGGCGGTCATCTGGGTCAGGTTGCCCAGCGGCATCGCGTTGGTGTCGATCGCCATCAGCTTGATCTTCGCTGCCGCCAGCTTGATTTCGGCTGGCGTGTCGAACTTCATGCCGTTCGGCGCAATCGGAAACAGTTTCGACGTCGGATGCACCGAATGGCATTCCACGCAGCGCGTGGCAAAGATGCCTTGCACGGACGCAAACGCGACCGGCACGTTGGTCGTTGCCGCATCCGCCGTCGGCGCCGATGGCGCGCGCGCGGCAGTGCACACGATCGCGGCGATGAGCACCGCGCATGCCGCGGCCAGTGCCGCGTAACCGACGCCCTTGTTGCCCTTGTCGCGGCTGTTGAGGAAATGATCGACGCCAATGCCGACCACGAACAAGGCCACCAGGATCAGCCAGTTCATGGCATGGCCCCAGGTCATCGAAAAATGATTGCTGATCATCATGAAGATGACCGGCAAGGTCAGGTAGTTGTTGTGCGTCGAACGGCGCTTGGCCTGATAGCTCAAACGTGGATCGGCCTCGCCGCCGGCCGTCGCCGCGGCGTACATCTTGCGCTGGTTCGGCATGATGACCATGGCCACGTTCGCGGCCATGATCGTGCCGAGCATCGCACCGCTCATCATGAATGCGGCGCGCCCGCTCAGCAGGTGCGTGAGCGCGTAGGCCACTGCGACATACAGCGCCAGCGAAATGCCCAGCGCCAGCTTCGGCGCGCGCTCGCCCAGAGCGCGCCACAGGCCGTCGTACACCAGCCAGCCGACGACCAGCGCGCCGAGGCCGATGCCGATGGATTGGGCGACGCTCAGGTTCGCCACGGTCGGGTCGATCATGTACAAATCGGCGCGCCACCAGTACACCACGATCAGCAGCGCGAATCCCGACAGCCACGTCACGTACGCTTCCCACTTGAACCAGTGCAGCGAATTCAGGATCGACGCCGGCGCAACCAGCGATTTTTCGACCTGGTAAAAACCGCCGCCGTGGAACAGCCACGCCTTGCCGACGTGCCCCTTGCCGCCTTCGGGCTCGGGCTGCAGGACGTTGTCGAGCCAGATGAAGAAGAACGACGTGCCGATCCACATGATGCCCGCCATGACGTGGAACCAGCGGATCACGAGATTCAGCCAACTGTCGATGTTGAAATCCATTTTTCAGCTCCCGCGATAGGTGCTGTAGCTCCACGGCGTCACCAGCAGCGGCACATGGTAGTGCGCGTTCGTATCACTGATGCCAAAACGTATGGTGATGCGATCAAGGAACGCCGGTTGCGGCAGCGTCACGCCACGTGCGCGGAAATAGTCACCGGCGTGGAAATCCAGTTCGTAGACGCCGCTTGCGAACGCGGCGCCGGTCAGCAACGGGTCATCGAGGCGACCATCCGCATTTGTCGTCGCGGACTTGAGCGGCACGCGCGATTCGCCAGTGACCGCGAACAGGTCGATGGCCATGCCCGCCGCCGGCTTGCCGGCATGCGTGTCGAGCACGTGTGTGGTCAGTTGTCCCATGTCATGCCCTCGCGCTGCCTAGGCCAGATACGCAAAGTACAACACGCACAGCACAAAAAGGACAACCAGCATCGGGTGCAGCTCGCGGCGGCGCCCGGCTACAAGCATCGTGACCGGATAGGCGACCAGTCCCAGGGCGATGCCGTTGGCGATGGAATAGGTCAGCGGCATGCAAATCATGGTCAGGAACGCGGGCACCGCGATTTCGAGTTTCGTCCACTGGATTTCACCGAGCGACGAAATCATGAGCACGCCGACGATGATCAGCGCCGGCGCGGTCACGTTGGCGGTCACCACGGCGAGCAGCGGCGAGAAGAACAGCGCCAGTGCGAATAACGCGGCGACCACCAGCGTGGACAGCCCGGTGCGCGCGCCGGACGCGACGCCGGCAGCCGATTCGATGTAGGCCGTGGTCGGCGAACTGCCGAGAATCGCCGCAAACACGATCGACGACGAATCCGCGAACAGCGCCCGGCCGGCGCGTTTCAGCTTGTTGTTTTCCAGCAGGTCGGCCTTGCTCGCCACGGCCATCAGCGTGCCGGCGGTGTCGAAAAATTCGACGAACAGGAATGTCAGCACGACGACCAGCATGTTCGCGCTGAACACGCCGGCAGGATCGGCGACGATGCGTTCGATGGCGACGCCGAACAGCGGCGCGAGGCTCGGAACCTGGTCGACGATGCCGGTCGGCGCGGCGATGACGCCGGTCGCGACGCCGAGGCAGGCGGTCGCGAGCATGCCGAAAAAGATCGCGCCCGGCACGCGGCGCAACAGCAGTGCGGTCGAGACCGCGAGGCCGAACAGCGTCAGCAACGTACCAGGCACGCTCAGATGCCCCAGCGCGACCAAGGTGGTTTTGCTGGCAACGACGATACCGGCGTTTTCGAATCCGATGAAGGCGATGAAAAGGCCGATGCCGCACGCCGCGGCGAGTTTCAGATCCGCAGGGATCGCATCGAGGATCGCCTCGCGCAGCTTGAACAGCGTGATGAGCACGAACACGATGCCCGACAGCAACACGCCGACCAGCGCCGTCTGCCAACTCATGCCCATGCCGAGCACCACGGTGTAGGCGAAGAATGCGTTCAGCCCCATGCTCGGCGCGACCGCGACCGGATAGCGCGCGATGAACGCCATCAGCAGGCAGCCGACGATCGCGGCCAGCGCCGTGGCGGTGAACAACGCCGGCTTGTCCATGCCCGCCGCGCCGAGGATCGCCGGATTGACGAACAGGATGTAGACCATGGCCAGGAAGGTCGTCACGCCGCCGATGATTTCGCGGCGATAGTTCGTGCCCTCCTCCGCGAGGCGGAAGTAGCGCGCGATGAAATCGCGATCAGCAGTCGCCGCGGCGGCGTTGGTCATGGTTTGTCCCCCTGTTGCTTCGTTGTATCGAATGCTAGCCGCGCCGGCGACCCTTGGCCATGGCCGGTCGCAGTCAGCGCATGGCCCGCCGGTCCGCAAGCAACTGCGCCACGATGCTGACGGCGATTTCCGGCGGCGTGTCGCTTTTCATCGGCAATCCGACCGGGCCGTGGATGGCGTCGATGCGTTCCTGCGCAATGCCGCGCGCGGCGAGTTGCGCGCGAATTTCGTGGATCTTGGCGGCGCTGCCCATGACGCCGAGCCAGCGCAGGCCCACGCCGGCGAGTGCGGCCAGCGCGGCGATGTCCTGAGTGATCGCGGCGGTCATGACGGCGACCGTCGTGAGCGCAGGCCAGCGCAACCGCGCCGGCAGATCGACGTAATCGGCAAGCAGATGGCGGCGCACATCGGTTGGCCATTCGGCGTCGCTGCCGAGTGCGTCGGCGCGGGTATCGAAAACTTCGACGTGATAACCGACATCCGCGGCCAGTCGCGCCAGTGCCTTGCCGCAGTGTCCACCGCCGACAATGACGAGGCGTTCGCGATTCACGCTGCTTTCGCGATAGCACCAGCGCCCGCCATCGATTTGAAGTTGCGGTTCGATGATCGTGTCGTCATCGGTGACGCGCAGGCCGCCAGCATCGATTTGCAGCGTCGCGGGCATGCCGTTGTCGGCGGCGAGCGCGGCGCAAAAGGCGCGGATAGTCGTGGCGTCGCGGTCGGGTTTCAGCCAGCAATGCAGATTGGTCTGCTCACCGGCACAGATCAGTCCGGACGGATGCGCGGTGCCTGGTTTGTTGCGATGTTCCAGGCGTTCCAGTGACGGCGGTGCGACCTTGCCCGCGCGCAATCCGTCGCGCGCCGCGCGAATGAGGTTGGCTTCCATGATGCCGCCGCCGATGGTTCCCAGCGTATTGCCGTCCGCATCGATCAGGATGCGTGCGCCGAACGTGCCCGGCGAACCGCGCGTGTTGGCGACGACGAGTGCGACGAACAGCGGCGAGCCGGCATCGAGCCGTTGCAGCACCGCACGCCAGAACGCCGCGTTGTTCACCGCGGCGGCATCCTCATGCCGTGGTCGCCGATTCGGATTCGACAGGCGTTGCGTGGGATGTCCGCGCGGCAACGGCGCGTTTCATTTCCTCCACCGCCATCAATACTGCCTCGGGCGTGGCTGGCGCATCGAGCACCGCGGCACGACGATAACCGCCGATTGCCGACACCGCATCCTTCAGCGCGTACAACACCGATATCGCCAGCATCAACGGTGGCTCGCCGACGGCCTTGGAGCGATAAACGCCTGCTTCGACGTTGATGCCGCGTTCGTAGATGCGCACGTCGAAATGCGGCGGCACGTCGCCGGCCACGGGAATCTTGTAGGTCGACGGCGCGTGCGTGGCGATGCGGCCCCTGGCGTCCCACCACAGTTCCTCGCTGGTCAACCAGCCGGCGCCCTGGATGAAGCCGCCTTCGATCTGACCCATGTCGATGGCGGGATTGAGCGACTTGCCGACGTCGTGCACGATGTCCACGCGGGTCATGCGATGCTCGCCGGTGAGCGTGTCAATGACGACTTCGGTGCACGCCGCCCCATACGCGAAATAGTAGAACGGCCGGCCACGGCCGAGCGCGTCGACCTCGAGTTTCGGCGTGGCGTAGAAACCGGCGGCGGACAGCGAAATGCGATTCATGTAAGCGAGCTTGACGATTTCCTTGAAGCTCGCGAGCCGCTGGTTGCCCGCGTAGACACCGTTGTCGCGGAACACGATCGCCGTTTCCGTGGCGATCTTGAAATGATCGCGCACGAAGGGAATCAGACGATTGACGATCTTCATCGCGGCGTTGTATGCAGCCGCGCCATTCAAGTCCGTTCCAGCGGACGCGGCGGTGGAGGAGGTGTTCGGCACCTTGCCGGTGGTGGTCGGCGTGATCTGGATGCGGTCGAGATCGATGCCGAACACTTCGGCGACGACCTGGGCGACCTTGATGTGCAGGCCCTGCCCCATTTCCGTGCCGCCGTGGTTGAGCTGCACGCTGCCGTCCAGATACACCAGCACCAGCGCACCGCCCTGGTTCAGATGCTTGGCGGTGAAGGAAATGCCGAACTTCACCGGCGTCAGCGCGATCCCCTTTTTCAGGTAAGCGTGGCTAGCGTTGAATTGCGCGATGGCGCGGCGGCGCGCGGCATAGTCGACGCGTTGTTCGAGTTCGCCGACAAGTCCATCGACGATGTTGTCCTCGACGGTCATGCCGTAGGGCGTGACGTTGCGCGAATCGGCACCGTAGAAATTGACCTTGCGCACAGCGAGCGGGTCCTTGCCCAAGTGCCGCGCAATCTGCTCGATCACTTCTTCGATGCCGACCATGCCCTGCGGCCCGCCGAAACCGCGAAATGCGGTATTCGATGCCTTGTGCGTGAAACAACGCTTGGAGGTGATGCGCAGCTGATCGAGGAAATACGCATTGTCGGCGTGAGCCATCGCGCGGTCGGCGATCGAGTGCGAAAGGTCGGGCGAATAGCCGCAATCGGCGGCTTGCAGGAAGTCGATGCCGAGAATGCGGCCGTCGTCGTCAAAGCCGACTTGGTAATCGATGAGAAAGGCGTGACGTTTGCCGGTGATGGTCATGTCGGCGTCGCGATCCAGGCGCAGTTTCACCGCGCGGCCCGTCCGTTGCGCGAGCTTTGCCGAGATGACAGCGAACCACGCGGCCTGCGTTTCCTTGCCGCCGAAGCCGCCGCCCATGCGCCGGTTCTCGGCAGTCACCGCATGCGCCGACACGCCCAGCACTTCGGCGGCCTTGTGCTGCAACTCAGACGGATTTTGCGTGGAGGAGTAGATCAGCATCTGGCCATCCTCTTGCGGGATGGCCATGGCGTTCTGGCCTTCGAGATAAAAATGTTCCTGCCCACCCATGCGGATGCGCCCCGCGAGTCGATGCGGCGCGCGCGCGATGGCGCCATCCGGGTCACCGCGCAGCCATTGCTTGGACGGCACGACTTCAGCGTTTGCCGCCAGCGCGTCGTCGATGCTGAGGATGGCGGGCAAATCCTCGTATTCGACTTCGGCCAGGGTCGTCGCGTGACGCGCCGCCTCGCGCGACGTCGCGGCGACCGCGAACAGCGGCTGGCCGTCGAACAACACTTCGTCCTCGGCAAACACCAGATCGCCCGGAAATACCGGACCGATGTCATTCGTCGTAGCGGCCAGATCCGCCGCGCAAATCACGTCGACTACGCCCGGCGCCAAGCGCACCCGCGACAGGTCCATGCGCACGATACGCGCGTGTGTGCGGCTGGCCAGATGCAGCCAACAGTGCAGCATGCCGCGCGGCTCTGGCATGTCGTCGCCGTAACGCGCTTCGCCGCTGACATGCAGGTGCGCGCTGTCGTGTGGCGCGGGCGTGCGGATCGCGGGATTGGATTTTGCGGCGGGCTCGATCATGCGCAAACCTCCGCGCCGAGCACCCGCGTTCTTGCGTCCGGCTGCGTCGTTTCGATAAAGAACTTGCGCAAGCTGCGCGTGGTGGCAAGGCGCCGATATTCGCGGCTGGCACGCATGTCGGTCAACGGCGTGAACTCATCGCCGAGCACGCTTTCCGCGTGCGTGATGGTGGCTTCATTCCACGGCTGGTCGGCGAGCGCAGCTTCGGTCTTGCGCGCGCGCGAGGGAATCGCCGCGATGCCGCCGAAGCCAGTGCGGATCTCGGCTACGCGGCCATTCTCAAGTCGCAGTTTGAAAGCCGCGCAGACCGCGGAAATATCCTGATCGAAACGCTTGGACAATTTGTAGCAGCGGAACTGCTCGTCATCTTTCAGTTTCGGAATGCGCAGGCGCACGACGTATTCGCCGGGCTTGCGGCTCTGCTTGCCGTAGGCGATGTACAGATCTTCGAGCGGGATTTCGCGCTCGCCGTTTGGCCCGCGCAACACCACGCGCGCACCAAGCGCGATCAGCGCCGGCATGGAATCTCCAATCGGCGAACCATTCGCGACATTGCCGCCGACGGTGGACGAATTGCGTACCAGGGTCGAGCCGAAGCGGCGCAGCAGCTCGCCGAAGTCGGGGAACTCGCGCGCGATGACATCGTAGGCATCCGCATGCGTGACCGCGGCGCCAATCACCAACTCATCGTCGCTCTCGACGATGCCGTGCAGTTCGGCCACGTTACCGAGGTAAATCACGTCGCCCAGATCGCGATGCAGCTTGGTCACCCACAAGCCGACATCGGTGCCGCCGGCGAGCAGGGTCGCTTTCCGATGAGCGGCAATCAAAGCGTCGAGCTGATCGGCGCTGGTCGGTGCGAAATAGCGGCGACCTTTGTGTTCAAGTGCCAGCGGTTCGGAATCTTTGCGCAGTTCGAGCAGGCGCTTGGCGGTTTGGGCGGCATGCGCGAGTACCGGCTCGTCCCACGCGGTGTCGTACATGGCCTGCGCGGCATCGACGATCGGCCGGTAGCCGGTGCAGCGACACAGGTTGCCCGACAACACATCGTTGACGCGTTCGCGCGTTGGCCGCGACTCGCTGACATACATCGCGAACAGCGACATCACGAATCCCGGCGTGCAGAAGCCACATTGCGATCCATGATGATCGACCATGGCCTGTTGCACCGGATGCAGACGACCGTCGGCCGACTTCAAATGTTCGACCGTCAACAACTGGCAACCATCGAGCACCGGCATGAACATGATGCAGGAGTTGACCGCGCGGTAACGCATTTTGCCATCCGCCGTCGGTGTGCCGAGCACCACCGTGCACGCGCCGCAGTCGCCTTCGGCGCAACCTTCCTTGGTGCCGGTCAGGCCGGCTGGGCCGCGCAGCCATTCCAGCACCGTCAGCGTAGGATCGACGTCGGTGAGTTCACGCAATTGTTCATTCAAAAGAAATCGTAGCGGCCGCATGCATTCGTTCGATTCTGGTCAGTGCGGCCAATATACAACTGTCAGCGGCGATATTCAGTCGCAACCTACCGGCTGAATCGGGTTAAAGTGTGTCTCGTATCCATCCTCACAGAAACCCATGAACAACGACACGGCTACCGAATCCTGGCTCGCGCGCCTGCCCAAGGCGGAGCTGCACCTGCACATCGAGGGCACGCTGGAGCCGCAGATGATGCTCGATCTGGCGCGGCGCAACGGCGTGCGACTGCCCTACGCGAACGTCGAGGCGGTGCACGCGGCCTACCGGTTCGACAACCTGCAATCGTTTCTGGATTTGTACTATCAGGGCATGAACGTGTTGCGCACCAGCGCGGATTTCCACGATCTGGCGCTGGCCTACTTTCGCCGCGCACATGCCGATGGCGTCGCGCACATCGACGTGATGTTCGATCCGCAAGGGCATCTGAAGCGCGGCATCACGCTGCAAACCTTGTTCGACGGATTGTTGCAGGCGATGGCCGATGCGCAAGCCGAGTTTGGCATGTCTACGTCGCTGATTTTGAGTTTCCTGCGCGACCTGCCGGCCGAGGACGCGATGGCCGTGCTCGAACAGGCCAAGCCGTGGTACGACAGCATCGCCGCCGTGGGCCTGGACAGCGCGGAACGCGGTAATCCACCGGAGAAGTTTGCCGCCGTGTACGCGCGCGCCAAGTCGATTGGCCTCGCGCGCACCGCGCACGCCGGCGAAGAAGGTCCGCCCGCTTACATCGGCGGCGCACTCGATACGCTGGATGTGTGTCGCATCGATCACGGCGTGCGCTGCATCGAGGATGCCGCGCTGGTCGCGCGCCTTCGCGATGCGCAGATTCCGTTGACGGTGTGTCCTCTGTCCAATGTCGCGTTGCGCGTGGTCGATAAACTCGCCGATCACCCGTTGCCGGCGATGCTGGCTGCCGGCCTCAATGTCACGCTCAATTCCGACGATCCCGCGTACTTCGGCGGCGGCATGCTCGCCAATTTCAGCGCCTGCGCGCAGGCATTCGGCTGGAACCGCGAGACCTTTCGCACGTTGTCGGCCAATGCGGTCAATGCCGCCTTTATGCCGGAGGATCGGCGCACGAAGTTGTTGGCGAAGATCGCTAATTGCTAAAGAGCTGCCGCACTTGCCCGTCATTCCGGCAGGGACTGCCGGAATCCAGAAGCCAAGGAAGGCAACATGTTGGCATGCGTCTGCGCAGGGTTTTCATCCATGAAGTCTGGATCCCGGCAATCCATGCCGGGATGACGAACTATCATTTGCTAACGTCTCAAAAAGTTGGACACCGACACCACCATGACCAACCGCATCGAAACTGAAGGGCTGCATATCGCCGAGCCATTGCACGCGTTCATCGAACACGAGGCCCTGCCCGGCAGCGGCATCGAGCCGGCGAATTTCTGGCGCGACTTTGCCGCCATCGTGCGCGACCTTTCTCCGAAGAACGCCGCGCTGCTGGCCGAGCGCGATCGGCTGCAAGCCAAACTGGATGCGTGGTACGCGCAGCATCCGGGACCGATCGCCGACATGGCGGTCTATCGCAGCTTTCTGCGCGAGATCGGCTATCTCGGCGACGCGCCCGCCACCGTCACGGTGACGACGGCGAATGTGGACGAGGAAATCGTGTCGCAAGCCGGTCCACAACTGGTGGTGCCGGTATCCAACGCCCGCTACGCACTCAACGCCGCGAACGCGCGCTGGGGCAGTTTGTACGATGCGCTGTACGGCACCGACGCGATCAGCGATGCGGATGGCGCGACGCGCGGCCGCAGCTACAACCCGATTCGTGGCGCACGCGTGATCGCTTACGCGCGACAATTTCTCGACGACACGATTCCACTCGTCGCTGGTTCGCATCGCGACGCCATCGGTTACGCCGTCAACAACGGCGCGCTCACCGTCACCCTTCGCGACGGCACGACCACGCAACTGCGCGATGCCATGCAACTGCTCGGCTGGCGCGGCGATCCGGTCTCGCCCGAAGCACTGGTGTTTGTGCATCACGGCCTGCGTTTCGAACTGGCGTTCGATGCCAACGATGCGATTGGCCGCGACGACATCGCGCACGTCAAGGACATCGTGTTGGAATCCGCCGTCACCAGCATCATCGACTTCGAGGATTCGATCGCCGCGGTCGATGCCGACGACAAGGTCGCGGCGTATCGCAACTGGCTGGGCTTGATGCGCGGCGACCTGGTCGCCGAGTTCGACAAGGGGGGCAAGACGGTCGAACGTCATCTCAATGCCGATCGAACGTTCACTGCCGTTGATGGCAGCAACGGACACTTGCACGGACGCGCATTGCTGCTGGTGCGCAATGTTGGTCATCACATGACCACGCCGGCGATCCTCGATGCCAATGGCAATGAAATTTTCGAAGGCATGCTCGACGCCGCCGTCACCTGCCTGATCGCCAAGCGCGATCTTGAATCGCGCCGCAATTCGCGCAGCGTTTCGATCTACATTGTCAAACCGAAGATGCACGGCCCCGCCGAAGTCGCGTTTGCGGTGGAATTGTTCGCTCGCATCGAGGCGCTGCTTGGCCTTGCCCCGGCGACGATCAAGATCGGCATCATGGACGAAGAACGCCGCACCAGCGTGAACCTGCCCGCCTGCATCGCCGCAGCGAGCGAGCGCATCGTGTTCATCAACACCGGCTTCCTCGACCGCACCGGCGACGAAATCCACACGTCCATGCGCGCCGGCGCGATGGTGCGCAAGGGCGACATGAAAGCCCAATCGTGGATTCGCGCCTACGAGCCGAGCAATGTGCAGGCGGGTCTGGCCGCAGGTTTGCGCGGGCATGCCCAGATCGGCAAGGGCATGTGGGCGATGCCGGACCTGATGGCGGCGATGCTTGAACAAAAAGGCGCGCAACTGGAAGCCGGCGCGAACACCGCCTGGGTGCCCTCGCCGACCGCGGCGACCTTGCACGCGCTGCACTACCACCGCGTCGATGTGCGCGCGGTGCAGCGCTCACTCGAAGGCAAGCATGCCGACTACACCGACGCCATGCTCACGGTACCGGTTGCGACGAAACCCGCGTGGACTGCCGAAGAAATCCAAAGCGAACTGGACAACAACACGCAAGGAATCCTTGGCTACGTCGTTGCCTGGATCGACCGCGGCATTGGTTGCTCCAAGATTCCCGACATCCACGGCGTCGGTTTGATGGAAGACCGCGCCACCTTGCGCATTTCCAGCCAGCATATCGCCAACTGGCTGCTGCACGGCGTCGTCACCCGCGCGCAAGTCGAAGCGACATTGCAGCGCATGGCCGCCGTCGTCGATGCGCAAAACGCCGCAACGCCGGATTACGAACCGATGGCGGGAAACTTCGACACGTCCTGCGCATTTCAAGCCGCCCGCGACCTGATTTTCACCGGCATCGAGCAGCCCAACGGCTACACCGAGCCGGTGTTGCATCGGTGGCGGAGGGAGAGGAAGACCCGACTGGCGCGTGACTGACGCTTGCGACGGCTGACGCCTACCCGCGATCCAAAAACTCCACCACCCGCTTCGCCAACGCATCCACGGATTCTTTCTCCGTGCGCAGGTGCAGTTCCGGATCGAGCGGAACTTCGTAGGGTGAATCCACGCCGGTGAAGTTGCGCAGTTCGCCAGCGCGCGCCTTGGCGTAGAGGCCCTTCGGATCGCGCGCTTCGCATACTTCCAGCGGCGTATCCACGAAGACTTCGGCGAATTCGCCGGCGCCGAACAGGTCGCGCGCCATGCGCCGCTCGTCACGGAACGGCGAGATGAAACTGACGAGCACGATGAGACCGGCATCGACCATCAGGCGCGCGACTTCGGCGACGCGGCGGATGTTCTCGACGCGATTCTCGTCGGTGAATCCCAGGTCGCGGTTCAGCCCATGGCGCACGTTGTCGCCGTCGAGCAGGTAGGTGTGGCGACCCAACGCGTGCAGTCGTTGCTCGACTTGGTTGGCGATGGTGGATTTGCCCGAACCCGACAGCCCGGTGAACCACAGGCAGCGCGCGTGCTGCTGCATGCTCGCCGCGCGTGCGGCGCGATCAACGCTCAATGCCTGCCAGTGGATGTTGGCGGCGCGGCGCAGGGCGAAGTCGAGCGTGCCGCAGGCGGCGGTGGCGAAACTCTGGCGATCGATCAGCACGAAGCCGCCGAGCGCGCGATTCTTCGCGTACGGCTCGAACGCGACGGCGTGATCCAGACTCAGATGCACATAGCCGACTTCGTTCATCTCGAGCTTGGTCGCGGCTTTGGCTTCCTGCGTGTCCACATCGATGCGATGACGGATCGCGGTGACGCGCGCGACTGCGGACGCCGGACCCAGTTGGAAAAAATACAATCGCCCAGGCAACAGCGGCGCTTCGTCCATCCACAGGATGTGCGCGGCGAACTGGTCGGCGACTTCGGGCGCGTCGTGCGTTGCGGCAATCACATCGCCACGCGCGATGTCGATTTCATCGGCGAGCGTGAGCGTGATCGCCTGTCCTGCGACCGCGTTTTTCACGTCGCCATCGCCGTCGAGCACGCGCGCGACTTTCGTGCGCCGCGCCGATGGCAGTGCGATCACTTCATCGCCCACCGCGACGCGACCGGAAACGAGGTTGCCGGCGTAACCGCGAAAATCCAGATCCGGACGATTGACCCATTGCACCGGCAAGCGCATCGGCGCGTCGTTCGCATCCGCCAACGCCGGCACCTGTTCGAGGAATTCGAGCAAGGTCGGGCCGCGATACCACGGCGTGCGTTTGGACCGGATGGCAAGGTTGTCGCCATCCAGCGCCGACAGCGGAATCGCGGTGACGGACTCGATGCCGAGCTTGGCCGCGAGTTCGCGGTATTCGGTTTCGATGCGCTTGAAAATGGCCTCGTCGAAATCGATCAGATCCATCTTGTTCACCGCCAGCACCACGCGACGAATGCCGAGCAAGGCGCAGATATAGCTGTGCCGGCGCGTCTGCGTGAGCACGCCCTTGCGCGCGTCCACGAGCACCAGCGCGAGCGATGCGGTCGACGCGCCGGTCGCCATGTTGCGCGTGTACTGCGCGTGGCCGGGGCAATCGGCGACGATGAAATCGCGCCGCGGCGTGCTGAAGTAACGGAACGCCACGTCGATGGTGATGCCCTGCTCGCGTTCGAGCGCGAGACCATCGAGCAGGCGCGAGAAATCCGGCGGATCGCCGAGCGAGGTCTTCTCGTCGTCGCGCAGCAGGTCCGCGTCGTACAGCAGGCGTCCGAGCAGCGTGCTCTTGCCATCGTCGACGCTGCCGCAGGTGATGAAGCGCAGCTGATCGGATTTGGGAACGGTGGTCATCAGAAATACCCTTCCCGCTTTTTCGCTTCCATGCTCGATTTCGGATCGTGGTCGATCGCGCGGCCCTGGCGTTCGGTGGTGCGCGAATCGCGCATCTCGGCGATGATGTCATCGAGATTGGCCGCGTGCGAACGCACCGCGCCGGTGAGCGGATAACAGCCGAGCGTGCGGAAGCGTACGGTTTCCGTTTTTACCTTCTCGCCCGGCAACAAGGTCATGCGTTCGTCGTCACGCATGATGATGAGTCCGTCGCGTTCGACCACGGGACGTGGTGCGGCGAAATACAGCGGCACGACCGGGATGTTATCGCGCGCGATGTAGCGCCACACGTCGAGTTCGGTCCAGTTCGACAGCGGGAACACGCGCACGGATTCGCCCTTGTGGATGCGAGCGTTGTAGATGTTCCACAATTCCGGACGCTGGCGGCGCGGTTCCCAGCGGTGCTGTGCGTCGCGGAACGAGAACACGCGCTCCTTGGCACGGGATTTTTCCTCGTCGCGGCGTGCTCCGCCGATGGCGGCGTCGAACCGGTACTTGTCCAGCGCCTGCTTGAGCGCCTGCGTCTTCATGATCTCGGTGTGCAGGCTGGCGCCATGCGTGAATGGACCGACTTGATCGCGCACGCCGTCTTGATTGATATGCACGATGAGTTCAACGCCGGTCTCTGCGGAGCGGCGATCGCGGAATTCGATCATCTCGCGAAACTTCCACGTGGTGTCCACGTGCAGCATCGGCATCGGCGGCTTGCCCGGGCGGAACGCCTTGAGCAGCAGGTGCAGCAGCACCGAGGAATCCTTGCCGATCGAATACAGCAACACCGGCCGCTCGAAACTGGCGGCGACCTCGCGCAGGATGTGGATGCTCTCGGCCTCGAGGCGGTCGAGCGTGGACAGGGTCGACATGCGACGTTCCAGAACTCAAGGCCGGGCATGATGGCGTCGCGGCCGCGCCAGCGCAAGACCACCGGAAAAGCTAAGCTTATGCCATGAACGCACACGACCGCCCCGCACTGCGCCTGGACTTCGTCCGCCGCCATTTGCCGCAGGCAGCGCCAGCCATCGCGCCGGCCTCGTCGGACGCGAGTTTTCGCAGCTATTGGCGCGTGCAAGACGCAGGATCCAGCCGGATCGTCATGGACGCGCCGCCGGAAAAAGAGCCCATCACGCAGTGGCTGGACATCGCCGCGCGCCTGCGCAAGGCGGGCGTGCATGCGCCGGAAATTCTTGCCGTCGACGTGGAGCAAGGTTTCGTGCTGATGGAAGACCTCGGCACGCGCACCTACCTGCCCGAGTTGAACGACGCCAGTGTGGATGCGTTGTACGCGTCGGCGCTGGATGCGCTCGCGCGCATGCAGGCCCATGCCGATACGAATGGCCTGCCGACCTATGATCGCGCGCGCCTGATCGCGGAAATGGAATTGCTGCCGGAATGGTTCCTCAAGCGCCATCTGGAATTTGAACCGAGCTGCGACGAATGGGATGTGATCGAGGCGGCGTTCACCTTCCTCGTGCACGCCGCGCTGGAGCAACCGCGCGCATTCGTTCATCGCGATTACCACAGCCGCAATCTGATGATCGTCGCCACGAACTCGCCGGGAGTCATCGACTTCCAGGACGCCGTCTGCGGACCGATCACGTATGACCTGGTTTCGCTGCTGCGTGATTGCTACATCGCCTGGGACGATGCGCGCGTGGACGCGTGGGTCGAAGGCTATCGCCAACGCGCAGCCGCCGGGGTCAACGCGGCCACGTTTCGCCGCTGGTTCGATCTGGCCGGCCTGCAACGCCACATCAAGGTGCTCGGCATCTTCTGTCGGCTCAACTACCGCGACGGCAAGGCACAGTATCTGCGCGACCTGCCGCTGGTCTGGCATTACTTCATCCAGGCGGCGCGGCATTATCCTGAACTTGTGGATTTTTCCACTTTGCTGCAACGCGCCGTCGCCAGCCGCGACCTGACCGTGCCTGCGCCATGATCGAACACGCCCTGATCTTCGCGGCTGGCCGCGGCGAACGCATGCGCCCGCTCACTGACGCGACGCCCAAGCCGCTGCTCGAAGCCGGCGGCAAGCGCCTGATCGAATGGCACCTGGAAAGCCTCTCGCGCGCGGGCGTGCGCGAGGTCGTGATCAACACCTCGCATCTTGCCGGGCGGTTCCCGGCCGCGCTCGGAGATGGATCACGCTGGAAGCTGCGCATCCACTATTCGTACGAAGGCGCGGAAGCGCTGGAAACCGGCGGCGGCATGCTGCGCGCCCTGCCCTTGCTTGGGCAGCAGCCGTTCATCGCGGTCAACGGCGACATCTGGACGGATTTCGATTTTTCCACCTTGCCGCAAAATCCAACGGGACTCGCGCATCTGGTGCTCGTGGACAATCCGCCGCAGCATCCACAAGGAGATTTTGCGCTGCGCGACGGACTTGTGCTTGACGAGCCGCAGCTGACTTTCGCCGGCATCGGCGTTTATCGTCCGGAGTTGCTGGCCGGATTTTCACTGGGAAAATTCGGCATGGTGCCGCTACTGCGCGCGGCGATGCGCGAGGGGAAAGTTACGGGCGAACACTACCGCGGCACGTGGAACGACATCGGCACACCGCAGCGGCTGGCCGAACTCGACGCGCGCCTACGCCGCGCCAATCAGGATCCGTGACGCAACCAGATTTCGGCCTCGCGCTGGCTGGCAAACACGCGGAAATCGATGCCCAGATCCAGCGCCTCGAGTTCGGCGTGCTGCAAGACCGACAGGTTTTCCGCTTCCGGTTCGTAAAACGCGATGCGGAGTTTCGCCAGCGGTGAATCGCGCAGCGCGTGCACGCACTGGATCATCTCGTCCTTGGTCACGGCATTGCCGCGAAAATGATCGACGACAAGGAGCTTGCGCACGTTTGTGCGAGCACATTCGGCGGCAATTTTCTGCCAGTAGGCCAACGTGATCGCGGCGGAGCTGCGCGTACCGGTCACTTCCGCAAACAGGTATCCGGGGTGCGGCTCGAATTGCAGGATGAATCCCGCCTCGGTACTCGGATCAGAATCCATTTTCATGCGTTCGGACTCCGCTGTCGCGGTCGAGCATAGCACGCAAAAACGGCACCGTGACGCGACGCTGCGCGGCCAGTGCGGCGCGATCCAGACGTTCGAGCAAATCGGCAAGGCTGGACAGATCGCGCGCGTGATGCGCGAACAGCCAGTCGAGCACGCTGTCGTCCAGAGTCAGCCCGCGCGCGCCTGCCCGTCCGCGCAGCCAGTTGCGCCGCGCCGCATCGTCGAGCGGGGTCAAGCGCGCCTGCGCGCAGGCCGAAAGCCGCGATACCAGATCCGGCAAGGCGATCGCGATCTGCGCCGGCGCAGCGGTCGCGGAAAACAGCAGCGTGGACTTTTCCACTTTGGCGCGATTGTACAAATCGAACAACGCATGCTCGGCGGCGGCGGCGCCGGCAATGGCATGCACATCGTCGAGCGCGAGCAGGTCACTGCCGCCCAGTGACCGAATGGCATCCGCCGGGGCGATGGATGCGCGCCGGATGGCCTCGCCGCGATCGCCCAACGTCGCCAGCGACAGGTATTGAGCGTTACGCCCGGCGGCCGTAGCAGTGGCGCAGGCGGCCAACAGCAAATGCGTCTTGCCGCTGCCGGTGGGACCTGCCGCGAATACCCACGGCGCTGCCGTCGACGTCGCCGCGTCGCGCAAGAGCGCCAGCGCGGCGCCATTGTTGCCAGCCACAAACGTCTCGAAACGCTGCTGTGCCGGCCAGCGCAGCAGCAACGGCAACTGCGCATTCATGGCTTGGGCGGCGCGCTTTGTTCGGAACGCGCCGGCACCACGACAATGCCCGGGCCGCGGCCGCTGCCGTACAACTCGCTGCCGCGGTAGCGTTCGTGCGCATAGCGCAGCAGCACCATCGCCACCGACGCGACCGGCAGCGCCAGCAGCACGCCAAGGAATCCGAACAGTTCGCCACCGGCAAGGATCGCGAAGATCACCGCGAGCGGATGCAGGCCGATCTTCTCGCCGACCAGGCGCGGCACCAGCACATAGCCTTCAATCACATGACCCACGCCGAATACGATCAGCACCCCGGCGACATGCACCCAGTCGTGGTATTGCACGAACGCCGCGACCGCGCCCATCAGCACGCCGGTGATCGCGCCCAGGTACGGCACGAAACTGATCAGGCCGGCGATGATGCCGATCAGCGGACCGACGTCGATGCCGATCGCGAACAGACCGATCGCGTAGAGCACGCCGAGCACGATCATCACCGACAACTGGCCGCGCAGGAAGCCGCCGAGCGTATCGTCGGATTCGTGCGCCAGGCGCGCGACGACCGGCTCAATGGAACGCGGCAGCAGGTCGTGGATATGTCCGATCATGTTGCGCCAGTCGCGCAGCAGATAGAAGAACGCGACCGGCACAATCAACACATGCACGCTCCACGTGACCAATGCAAAACCCGACTTGGAAACCTGCGCGAGCACGGCGGCAGCGAGTCCGCCGGCTTCTTTCCAGTGCTGCTGAAGGACGGCGACGAGTTGCTGCACGTCCGGCGTTTCCAGTTCCATGTCAAACTTGGCGTTGAGCCAGGGCACCGCGTCGGTCTGCAGCCAGCCGATCCAATCCGGCAGGCGCCGGATCAGGGTGGAAACTTGATGCTGCAGGTACGGAACCAGCCACAGCAGCACGAGGATCAGCAGCAGCGTCAGCACCAGGAACACGATGCCGGTCGCGGCACCGCGTCCCAGACGCAGCTTGCGCATGCGCTCGACCAGCGGATCGAACAGGTAGGCAAACATCGCCGCGATGACGAACGGCGTCAGCACCGGCGCAAGCAGCCACAACACCGCACCGACGATCACGGTCAGGGCGAGCAATTGCCAGCGCAACGTGGTCGTCATGTCCGCTTCTCCAAGCTATGCAGCGCCTTGCGCGACCAGATCAGGACATATTGCACGCCGCTGATGGCCGTCAGCGCCGCGACAAGCGCGATCAAGCCTTGCAGCACCGGCACTGGCAGATCGAGCCAGTGACTCAGATGCAACAACTGCGCAAGCACATAGACGATTTGCACGACGGTCGTCAGCTTGGACAAACGCGTGGGTTGGGCGTGGATGCGTCCGATCAGGTTGTGCCAGGCCACCGCACCGGCGACGATCACAACATCACGACCGACCACCAGCAAGGTCAACCAGTCCGGATGCGCGCCAACCATGCCGAGGGTGACGAAGCAAGCGACCAGCATCAACTTGTCGGCGATCGGATCGAGCACGCCACCGAGCCAGCTTCGCCAGCCGCAGCGCTTGGCAAGAAAGCCGTCGAGTGCATCTGTCAATCCGGCCACGGCAGCGACGACCACGGCTTCGTCGTAGCGCGTCTCGCGGATCATCCAGGCCAGCGGCACGACCAGCGCCATGCGCAATACCGTCAAGGCATTGGGCAGATGGCGCCAGGGACTCGTGGCGGTCGCGTCGGTCATGTCATTGCGGGCGCAGGCTCAGCAGCGCATCCACCCCTTCCACCGGCGGCTTGGCGTTGTCCACCTGCAGCGGCGAAGTTGCCAGCGAATCGAGCAGGCGCTGCAAAGGTCCGGTGACATCCAGACGCAACTCCGCCCCGTCGCCGCGAGCCTGTTCGGCCTGCACGCTGCGCACCAGCTCATTGCGCGACAAGGCGCCGACAGCACGCGCATAGTCCAGCGCCGAATGGATGCCGCCGATCCAGATGCGAAACGATTGCGTGTGCGTGTCGGCCGCCGCCTGTGCGGCCTTGGCATCGCCACCGCCCGGCGCGGCGCCCAGGCCGAGTCCCGCGACAAGCTTGTCAACCGCGTTGCGGTCGAATTGCGCAACCAGGCTCAGGCGCACCTGCGGCTTGCCGTCGGCGCCAGTCGCGACATCCTGCGTGTACTGGTATTGCTGCACGTAGTTTCCGGCCTCGGCCACAGCCTGTGCCACGCCGGGCCTTGCCAGCACCGCATTGTCGCCGCCTGACAGCTTGACCACGACCTGGGCCAGTGCGCTCTTGAGCGCTTCGCCGCGTTCAGCGTCGGACTGCGAATTGACCGGCACCGAGCCGGTGTACAGGCTTTGCGCATGCGCGATCTGCGCCAATGCCAGCAGGGGCAGCAGCAAGGCGAAGCGGCGAAGCGTGCGGGGAAGGTTCATGGCGTGGGCCCGGGGACAGCGTCAAGTCTGCCCAATCGCGGCGCGAACGTCTATCATGCACACCACTTTTACGCGATCCCTGCCGCATGTCCTCGTCGAAACAAGCACTGACCTACCGCGCCGCGGGCGTGGACATCGATGCCGGCGAGGAAGTCGTCGAGCGCATCAAGCCACTGGTTGCGCGCACGTTCCGCAAGGAGGTGATGGCTGGCCTCGGCGGTTTTGGCGCGCTGTTCGAGCTGGCCGGACGCTACGCCGATCCGGTGCTCGTTTCCGGCACCGACGGTGTCGGCACCAAATTGAAACTGGCGCAGCAGTTGAACCGCCACGACACGATCGGCATCGACCTTGTCGCCATGTGCGTCAATGACGTGCTGGTGCAGGGGGCGGAACCGCTGTTCTTCCTCGACTACTTCGCCACCGGCAAGCTCGACGTCGAAACCACCGTAGCCGTGGTCGGCGGTATTGCGAAAGGCTGCGAAATGGCCGGCTGCGCGCTGATCGGCGGCGAGACCGCCGAAATGCCGGATATGTACGCGCCCGGCGAATACGACCTTGCCGGCTTCAACGTCGGCGCGGTGGAAAAATCGAAACTGATCGACGGGTCGAAAATCCACGCCGGCGACGCCATCGTCGGCATTGCGTCCAGCGGACCGCACTCGAACGGCTATTCGCTGATACGCAAGATCGTGCAGCGCTCCGGAAATCCTTTCGATCTGGAACTTGGCGGCGTGAAACTCGCTGATGCGCTGATGGCGCCGACGACGATCTATGTAAGGCCGGTACTCGAATTTCTGCGATCCCGTCCCGTGCACGGCATGGCGCATATCACCGGTGGCGGCCTGACCGAAAACATCATCCGCGTCGTTCCCGACGCACTCGGCATCGCGCTGGATTCCTCGATGTGGAAACTGCCCGCCGTGTTCGACTGGCTGCAGCGCGAGGGCAACGTGGCCAAGGCCGAAATGTGGCGCACCTTCAACTGTGGCATCGGCTACACCCTGATCGTGCCGCGCGATGCGGCCGCCGCCAGCATTGCCGCGCTGGCCAAGCTCGGTCTGCCGGCGTGGACGATCGGCGAAGTCGTGCCGGCACGCGGCGACGAGCGCGTACACATCGCCTGACAATCGCATGCTCGACGTTGTCGTTCTCGCCTCCGGCCGCGGCAGCAACTTTGCCGCCCTGCTCGACGCGCAACAAAGCGCCGAATTGCCGATCCGGATTCGCGCGCTGCTTTCGGACAAGTCCGCTGCGCCCGCACTCGACATCGCGCGCGCTGCCGGCATCGACGCGATCGTGTTGGCGCCTCGAGACTTCGCCGACCGCGCCGCCTTCGACCGGGCCCTGTTCGCGCGCGCCGCCCAATTCCATCCCGGCTTGATTGTGCTCGCCGGCTACATGCGCGTGATCGACGCGGCAGTGGTGAACGAATGGCGCGGCCGCATGATCAATATCCACCCTTCCCTGCTGCCGAAATATCCCGGCTTGCACACGCATGAGCGCGCCATCGCCGCGGGCGACGCAACGCACGGCGCGAGCGTGCATTTCGTCACCGCGCAGCTCGACGGCGGGCCGGTCATCGCGCAGGCGCAGATACCGGTCCTTGGCGGCGACGCGCCCGACACCTTGGCCGCGCGCCTGCTGCCGCTGGAACATCGTCTGCTTGCCGCGAGCGTCGATGCGATCGCGCGCGGACGCATCGCATTGCGCGGCAACCGCATCGAATGCGACGGCAAGCCGCTCGCTGCACCGCTGCACCTGCAAGCCGATGGCAGCCTGCCCGCGGTCGGATAGCGTTCAGGCGAACGCAATCACACTCGCGCAGTCCAATCGACGGAGCCCACCATGCGCCATCCGTTCATCACCGTGTGTCTGCTCATCCTGTCCGCTCCTGCATTTGCCGGCGCGACGCTGAAACCCGAACAGGCGCAATACGCGGTATCGCGCGACGGTAAAGTCATTGGCTCGGCGACCTACTCGCTAGCCACCAACGCCGATGGCAGTTGGACCTTGCACAGCCAGACCCGCGGCACCAGCGGCATGGCGAAATTTCTCGGCCTGGACGTGCGCGAGGACTCCACCTTCACGCTGCGCGATGGCAAATTGCAAGGGCTGCACTACAACTACGAACAGGACGCCGCAATCAAGCACAAGAAGCGCAGCGTCGATTTCGACGCGAATGCAGGTCAAATCAGCGTGCGCGACAATGGCAAGGATTTTCGCTACGCGCTCGTGGATGGCGCAATCGACCGCAGCACCGTGGCGGTCGCGTTGGGCCTGGCGCTGGCCGACGGCGCGACGTCGGTCACCCTGCCGGTTGCCGTGCGCGACCGCATCGAAACCCAGCAATTCTCGACGCACGGCAAGGCCCCGATCGAGGTTCCCGCGGGAAAATTCGATGCGGTGCAAATCGATCGCACCGACACGCCTGGCAAGGTGATGAAATCCTGGTACGCCAGCGGATTGCTGCCGATACGCGTCGAGCAGCCGCAGCATGATGGCTCGGTGATCGTGATGGAAATGCGAAAGTAGATTCACTTGTCATGCCGGCAGGGAATGCCGGAATCCAGTTGCCACGGATGGCATCCATGCAGTCTGGATGCCGGCATTCCCTGCCGGCATGACGGAATGCTACGACGGCAGGCGTCTAATCTTTGCGCCCAACGTACCGAGTTTTTCCTCGATGCACTCGTAGCCGCGGTCGATGTGGTAGATGCGGTCGACCGTGGTGTCGCCCTTGGCGACGAGTCCGGCGAGGACCAGGCACGCGGATGCGCGCAGGTCGGTTGCCATCAACTGTGCGCCGGACATGTGATCCACGCCCTGGACGACGGCGGTGTTGCCTTCGACGCGGATGTCGGCGCCGAGGCGTTCGAGCTCCTGCACATGCATGAAGCGGTTCTCGAACACGTTTTCGGTGATCGTGCCGACGCCTTCGGCGACGGTATTGAGCGCAGTGAACTGCGCCTGCATGTCGGTCGGAAAGGCCGGATACGGCGCCGTGGTCACGTCGACCGCGCGCGGCCGCCTGCCGCGCATGTCCACTTCGATCCAGTCCGCGCCGGTGTTCAGGTGCGCGCCGGCCTCTTCGAGCTTGTGCAGCACCGCGTCGAGCGTGCGCGGGCGCGCGCGCTTGGCCATCACGCGGCCACCGGTGATCGCGCCGGCGACGAGGAACGTGCCGGTTTCGATACGATCCGGCAGCACCTCGTACTGGGTGCCATGCAGGCGATCCACGCCTTCGATGACAATGGTGCTGGTGCCTTCTCCGGAAATCCTGCCGCCCATCGCGTTGATGCAATGGGCCAGGTCCACGACTTCGGGCTCCTGCGCCGCGTTTTCGATGACCGTGGTGCCCTGCGCCAGCGCCGCCGCCATCATGATGTTTTCGGTGCCGGTGACGGTGACCACGTCCATGACGATGCGCGCGCCGCGCAGGCGTTTGGCGCGGGCCTTGATGTAGCCGTTCTCGACCGTGACGGTGGCGCCAAGGGCTTGCAGTCCGCGGATGTGCTGGTCCACCGGGCGCGAACCGATCGCGCAGCCGCCGGGCAGGGACACATCGGCCTCGCCGAAGCGCGCGACCAACGGGCCGAGCACCAGGATCGAGGCACGCATGGTCTTGACCAGGTCGTACGGCGCGAAATAGCGGTTCGCCGTGCGTGGGTCGATGTGGATGCGCATGTGGTCGTCGATGGTCAACGACACACCCATCTGGCCGAGCAATTCCATGGTCGTGGTGACGTCGTGCAGATGCGGCACGTTGCCGATGCTGACCGGTTCGTCGGCGAGCAAGGTCGCGGCGAGAATCGGCAGCACCGCGTTCTTGGCGCCGGAAATCCAGACGTCGCCGTTGAGCGGTTCGCCGCCATTGATCACGATCTTTGCCATCAACGAATTCCTTGCTTTGCGGCTTCTTCCGGCGTCAGCGTACGCAGCGACAGGGCATGGATCTCGCCGCCCATGAGGTCGCCCAGGGTGGCGTAGACCATGCGATGCCGGGCCAGCGGCAGCTTGCCGGCAAACGCCGCGCTGACGACCAGAGCCTCGAAATGCACGCCGTCGTCGCCCGCCACGCGCACCTGCGCACCGGGCAGGCCCTGTTCGATCAAATTCTGAATCGTGCGAGTGTCCATGCGCGGCCTGGCATCTGGCGGATCGCGGGCACTGCGACGCGGCGCGACGCTGAAACGTCTACGCCGGAACGGGCCCGTCGGTTACAATGAGGTTGCGCATGGTACTGAAAATCCTCGGTCGCAGATACCCACAGCGGGATGAACCCGCCGTTTCCCTGCTCCATCCCGCCTTCCTGTCCGGTTCCCTCGCCATGAATGCCCGCTTGCAGTCCATCGCTGACCAGCCGCTGAGCAACCCGCTGCTCGATGCCGTCACACTCAAGCGCAGTGCGACCCATGTGATCGACATCGAAGCGCGTGCCATCGAAGCCTTGCGCACGCGCATCGACGACAGTTTCCTGCGTGCCTGCCAACTGATGTTCGATTGCCCGGGCCGCGTGGTCGTTTCTGGCATGGGCAAATCCGGACACATCGCGCGCAAGATTGCCGCGACACTGGCCTCGACCGGCACGCCGGCGTTCTTCGTGCATCCGGGCGAGGCCAGTCACGGCGACCTGGGCATGATCACACACAAGGACGTGGTGCTGGCGCTCTCCAACTCTGGCGAAACCGACGAATTGCTCACCATCCTGCCGCTGATCAAGCGCCAAGGCATCCCGCTCGTGGCGATGACCGGCAACCCCGCCTCCTCGCTTGCCACGATGGGCGACGTGCACCTGGATGTCAGCGTTCCCGCCGAAGCCTGCCCGCTGAACCTCGCCCCGACCGCCAGTACCACGGCGGCGCTGGTGATGGGCGATGCGCTCGCCATCGCCCTGCTCGAGGCGCGCGGCTTCACCGACGAGGACTTCGCGCGCTCGCACCCGGCCGGCAGCCTCGGCCGGCGCCTGCTCTTGCATATCGCCGACGTAATGCACGCAGGCGACGCGGTGCCGAGCATCGCCGCCACGGCCAGCCTGTCCGAGGCCTTGATGGAAATGACGCGCAAAGGCCTGGGCATGACCGCCATCGTCGATGCCGACGCGCGTCTGCTCGGCGTGTTCACCGACGGCGACTTGCGCCGCGCCGTGGACAACCACAACGTCGATCTGCGCACGACGCCGGTGACGGCGCTGATGACCGCGCACCCCAAGACCATCGGCGCCGACAAGCTCGCGGTCGAGGCCGCGCGCCTGATGGAAGCCCACAAGATCCACGCCCTGCTGGTGGTCGACGCCGACAACCGTGTGGTGGGCGCACTGAACATCCACGACCTGCTGCGTGCGCGAGTCGTTTGAGCCACGCATGCCACACTCGCACTTCGACGATCTTCCCGCCGAGATCCGCGAACGCGCCGCGAAGATCCGCCTCGCCTTGTTCGATGTCGACGGCGTGCTCACCGACGGGCGCCTGTACTACAGCGAAGATGGCCGTGAATCCAAGGCCTTCCACGTCCACGACGGACTGGGACTCAAGCGCCTGATGGCGAACGGCATCGAAGTCGGCATCATCACCGCGCGCCTGAGCCACATGGTCACCGAGCGCACCGCGGAACTGGGCATCGCCCACGTCTACCAGGGTCAGGAAGACAAGCTCGCCTGCTACGAACAGCTGATCCACGCGCTCAAGCTCATGCCGGAACAATGCTGCTATTGCGGCGATGACCTGCCGGATCTCGCGATCATGCAGCGCGTCGGGCTCTCCATCGCCGTGGCCAATGCGCACACGTGGGTGCGCGAACGCGCGCGCTGGCGCACGCAGGCGCGCGGCGGCGAAGGCGCGGTGCGCGAGGTCTGTGATCTGCTGCTGGCCGCGCACGGCAAGGCGGAATCCGAACTGGCGAAGTTTTCCTGATGGAACGCCGGCTGATCCTCGCCATCGCCGTGCTGGCTGCGCTGGCGATCTCCACCCAAATCTTGGTGTGGGTGTTCGCGCCGCGCGAGTCCGTGCCGGCCTTCGTCGGGCCACCGCGTTCGGACTATACGCTCGACAATTTTTCCATCGACGCGCTCGATACCCAGGGCCAGCACAGCTTCAGTGTCACCGGTCCGCGCCTGGTGCGCCGCGCCGAAGACGCGTCGATCTTCGTGACCGCACCGGACTACACCATCCTCGACAATGGCGGCCACGAATGGAAGGGAACCTCCGCGTCGGCCTGGGTCAACAAGAACGGCACCCTGATGAAGCTGGAAGGCAAGGTCGACATGCACCGCCTGCCCGGTCCCGGCACACAGCCGGCGCAATTGCTCACGTCGGATTTGACCATCACTTCCCCGGGCAAGGGCCAGGCCTTATCCTCGGCACAAGGCAAGACCCTGCAGACCCAGGCGCCGGCCACGATCACCGAACCCGGGCGCGTCGTCCGCGGCGTCGGCCTGCACGCCGACCTGGGCCTGAAAACCGTACAACTGATGTCTGACGTCCATTCGACCCTGCTGCCTTCCGACCATGCCAAGCACAATTAAACCGCGTCGATCGAGTGTTCTCCTTGCCGCGCTGTGCGTGGCCCAGGGCGTGTTCGCGCTGAGCAGCGACCGCTCCAAGCCGTTGAACGTCGACGCCGATCACTGGCAGTCCACGCAAAGTCAGACCGGAAAGGCTGGTGACCCGGACATCACCAAACTCGACGGCAACGTGGTGATGACGCAAGGTTCGATGCAGGCGCACGCTGGACACGCCACGATCTACAAGAATCCGAGCGGCGTCGCCGATGCCAGCGGCAACTACGGCAGTCTGACCCGCATCGTGCTCACCGGCCAGCCCGCGCACCTGCAGCAAGTCCACGACGGCGATTGCAGCCTCGTCACCGCCGATGCCGACAGCATCGACTACGACAACCTCAGCGGAATCGCCCTGCTCACCGGAAATGTCAGCGTGATCCAGCACGGCAAGGGCGAATTCCACGGCCAGCGCATGCGCTACAACACCAACACCGGCGAGATGGAAAGCGGCGATGCGTCGCCTGACAGCCGCGTGCACATGGTGATGCAACCCAAGAGCCAGCGGTCCAAACCGGCCGCGAACGCCGACTGCACCAAGGCCGCGGCCGCCGCAACACACTGATGCTGGCCGCCACCGGATTGCAAAAGAGTTTTCGCGGTCGCGCTGTGGTGCGCGACTTCGGGTTTTCGCTGAAACAAGGCGAAGTCGTCGGCCTGCTTGGCCCGAACGGCGCCGGCAAGACCACCACGTTCTACATGGTGGTCGGCCTGATCGGCGCCGATGCCGGCCGTATCAGCCTGGACGAGCATGACATCACGCAGATGCCGATGCATGCGCGGGCACGGCTCGGCGTCGGCTACCTGCCACAGGAACCGTCCGTGTTCCGGCGCCTGACCGTGGCCGAAAATGTACTGGCGATCCTGGAGCTGCGCGAAGACCTGGATGCCAAGGGCCGCCGCGCCGAGCTGGAATCGCTGCTCGAAGAACTTCAGATCGCGCATATCGCCGACAACCGCGGCGTGAGCCTGTCCGGCGGCGAACGCCGGCGCGTGGAAATTACGCGCGCACTCGCGGCCAAGCCGCGTTTCATGCTGCTCGACGAACCATTCGCCGGCATCGATCCGATTTCGGTGGTGGAAATCCAGCGCATCGTCAAACAACTGCGCGCGCGCGGCATCGGCATCCTGATCACCGACCACAACGTGCGCGAAACCCTGGGCATCTGCGATCGCGCCTACATCATGAGCGAAGGCAGCGTGCTGGCCAAAGGCGCGCCCGCCGAAGTGCTGGCCAACGTCAAGGTTCGCGAAGTCTACCTGGGGAAAGAGTTCCGTATGTAAGCAGTTGGCATTGCGCCAACTCGCCCAGTATAGCGCGATTGTGGGGATTGACTCACAGCCCCGCAACGGGGCTATCCTCGCCGTACAGGGCGGTTTTCGTCGGCCAGGAAATCCGCAGTGAAGCCCGCGTTACAGATCAGAATCAACCAGCAACTGGCGCTGACGCCGCAGCTGCAGCAGGCGATCCGTCTGCTGCAGTTGTCCAGCGTCGAGCTGGAGATGGAACTGCGCGAGGCGCTCGAGTCCAATCCGCTGCTCGAACTGGCCGAATCCGATGGCGGCGACGGCGAAGCGGATTCATCGCTCGACGGCGATGCGTCCAGCGATCTGGCGCACGATGGCGAAACGGCGTCGACTGCCCCCGATGAACCCGCATACGACGAGCCGATGGATTTCGAACTCGAACGCCCCGATTACGGGGCGCCCGCGCCGGATGATGCCGACGGATTCGAGGCACAGGACAGCGAACCGGAAGACCTGCGCGACCATTTGCTGTGGCAACTCAACCTCACCTCGCTATCGCCGCGCGACCGCGCCATCGGCGTGACCCTGATCGAGGCGATCGACGACGATGGTTATCTGCAGGAAAGCAACGAGACCCTGCAATCCAATCTCGCCAGCCTGTTCCGGGTAAGCGACGAGGAAATCGAAGCGGTCCGCCACCGCATCCAGCAATTCGATCCGCTCGGCGTGGGCAGCCGATCCTTGAGCGAATGCCTGCGCGTGCAGTTGGACGCTTGTGCCCCTGAAACGCCGGGTTGCAGCGTGGCCAAGGCGCTGGCTGCCGAGCACCTGGAAGCGCTCGCGCGCAACGACCGCGCACGTCTGTGCCGGCAGTTGCATGCCGACGCGCAGGCGCTGGACGCCGCGATCGCACTGATCCGTTCGCTGGACCCGAAACCGGGCGCGCAAATCGGCGCCGGCAAGGCCGAATACGTCGCACCCGACGCCTACGCAATCAAGCATAACGGCCGCTGGAGCGTGAGCCTGAGCCCCAACTGCCAGCCGAAACTGGCGATCAACCAGCAATACGCCGCGCTGATCGCGCGCGCGCGGCGCGATGATGCATCGTACCTGCGCGGCCAGCTGCAGGAAGCGCGCTGGCTGATCAAAAGCCTGGAAACGCGCGCCGACACCGTGCTCAAGGTAGCCGGCGCGATCGTGCGCGCGCAAAGCGCCTTCCTCGAATTCGGCCCCGAGGCGATGCGTCCGCTGGTGCTGCGCGAGATCGCCGAGGAAATCGGCATGCATGAATCGACCGTGTCGCGCGTGACCACGCGCAAGTTCCTGCACACGCCGCGCGGCACGTTCGAGTTCAAGTACTTTTTCTCGTCGGGCGTGGCCACAGTCGACGGCGGCGCGGCATCGGCGACCGCGATCCAGGCAATGATCCGCAAGCTGATCGACGAAGAAAAAAAGGAGCGCCCGCTGTCCGACCAGACCTTGACCGTGGAACTCAACCGCCGCGGCATCGAAGTGGCGCGCCGCACCGTGGCCAAGTATCGCGAGGCGCTGAACATTCCATCATCCAACGAGCGCAGCCGGCTCGGCTGAAAGGAGCGCAACGGAACCCCGTCCAAGTTCGCAGGTCTGAGTTGATGTCCCGCGCGCGCGGGATCACGTCACAATCGTCATTTCTGGAGGCAGGTTATGCAGATCAACGTCAGTGGTCACCAGGTTGTCGTCACTCCCGCCCTGCGCGATTACGCAACCGGCAAGCTCGAGCGCGTCGTCCGCCATTTTGACCATCTGCACGACGTCACCGTCACCTTGAGCGTGGAAAAGCTGCTGCAAAAGGCCGAAGCCACGCTGCATTGCGCGAACAGCAAGATCATCCACGCCGATGCGCAGGCAACTGACATGTACGCGGCCATCGACGCGCTGGCCGACAAACTCGATCGTCAGATCAAGAAGCACAAGGAAAAGATCACGAACCACAACCGTGACAGCGTGCGGCAGGCGCGTTACGGCTGAGCAGTGCCTGATTCCCGCTTTGCCCCCCTCTCCCGCCTGCGGAAGAGGTGAAAATCCGCTCAGGTCTTGACGCGGTAACACGGCACGTAAGCTGTTCCTGGCAACTTCATGCGCTGCTGCTCGACGAAGCTCGTCAGCAGCGCATCCAGGGCGCGCATGATTTCCGGATCACCGTCGATCACGAACGGACCATTCGCGGCGATCTCGCGCAAACCATCTTCCTTGACATTGCCGGCAACGATGCCGGAAAACGCGCGGCGCAGATCGGCGGCGAGCAGATGGCGCGGCTGGTCGCGGTGCAAGTTGAGTCCTGCCATGTTTGCATGCGTCGGCCGGAACGGTTGCTGGAACGCGTGCTCGATCGTCAGCGCCCAGTTGAAGAAGAATGCATCCTTGTTGTCGAGGCGATACAGACGAACCTTTTCCACGCCTTCGGCCATGAGGCGCGAGGTTTTCTCCGGATTGCCGACGACGATGCGGTAATGTTCCGCGATGCTGTCGCCAAGCACGAGCTTGAGAAAGGCATCGATCCGCTCGAAATACGCCGCCGACTCGCGCGGGCCGGAGAACACCAGAGGGAATGGCACGCCCGCATTGGCCGGATGGAGCAGGATGCCGAGCAGGTACAGGATCTCCTCGGCCGTGCCGACGCCGCCAGGGAACACGATGATGCCGTGGCCAGTACGCACGAAGGCTTCAAGGCGCTTTTCGATGTCCGGCATGATCACAAGATGGTTGACGATCGCGTTCGGCGATTCGGCCGCGATAATCCCGGGCTCGGTAATGCCGATGTAGCGACGCCCGCGCAGGCGCTGCTTCGCGTGCGCGATGGTGGCGCCCTTCATCGGGCCCTTCATCGCACCCGGCCCACAACCGGTGCAGATGTCGAAACCGCGCAGGCCCAGTTCGTAACCGACCTTCTTGGTGTAGTCGTATTCGACGCGCGAGATCGAATGACCTCCCCAGCACACGGCAAGGTTCGGCTCGACATTCGGCTTGAGCACGCGCGCGTTGCGCAGGATCTCGAACACCGCATGAGTGATCCCGTGCGAATCATCCAGTTGGAACCGCCCGGCCTGGATCTGGTTGGCGACATAGACGATGTCGCGCACTACCGCAAACAGCAGTTCGTGGATGCCGCGGATGATATGACCATCGACGAAGGCGCTGGCCGGCGCGTTTTTCAGTTCCAGCTTGATGCCGCGATCCTGTTGCAGCACCTGGATATCGAAATCGGGATAGGTTTCGAAAATGCCGAGGGCGTTGTCATTTTCGCTGCCGGACGTCAGCACGGCCAGCGCGCAGCGCCGCAGCAGCGCATTGAGGCCGCCCTTGCTGGCGTCGCGCAGGCGCGTAACCTCGTTGCGCGAGAGTACGTCCATGCCGGCGACCGGAGCGATGCGTGCATTGACCGTGGGGAGTTTCGTTGCAGTTGTCTTTTTGTCCATGGGTGAAGTGTATCGCAAAAAAAAAAATCGGCGCCCTTGCGGGGCGCCGATCTTGTGCTGCGGTGAAGCCTGGATCAGAACTTGTAGCGCAAGGTCAGCAGGATCTGCCAACGCGAAACCACGCGCGACGGATTCTGGTAGCTGTCGTACAGGGTGTAGGCCTGCGGCGGTTTGCTCAGGTCATAAACATACTGGCCATTAGCGATTTTCGCGCCCGGTACCAGGTAGCGGGTACCAAAGAAACCGGCATTTTCGACATCACCCCACTTCTTGTTGAGCAGGTTCAGGAAGTTGTAGATGTCCATGCGCACGACGAACTTGTCCTTGCCGAAGAAGCCCGGCAATTCCTGCTGCAGGCCCAAGTCGAGCTGGTTCACCCACGGCGAGTTCGAGGCATTGCGGCCGGCGATCTGGCCACGGTGCTTGCTCAGGTACGAGTTGTTGTCGATGTAGGAATTGAACGCGTCGATCTGTGCCTGGGTGGCACTGCCATAGCTCACCAGCGGGTCGTTTTTCAAAGGAATATACGCCAGATCATCGTTCGACAAGGTGTCGCCATTGACGTCGCTGCCGAAGATCCAGCTGTAGGGGAGACCGCTGTGGCCATTGTAGAACAACGACGCCGTCGTCCGGTTGTCGCCGAAGAAGGCATGTTCCCAGTTCAACGCGGCCTTGAACGACAACGGGATGTTGAAGCGCGAATTCGCCGCATTGATGTCGTTCGGATTGATGCGCGCGTTGTAGTTGAAGTTCGACCACGCCTGCGAGCTCGTGCCCGGATTGACGTCGGTGGCATGCGTGAACGTGGCGCTGATGGTGCCGCTCAAACCGTTATTCCACGGCTTGCTCAGCGCCAGAGTCAGCGAATTGCTCATGCCCTGACTGGTGTTGGTCAACTCGGTCGAACGATAGTAGATCTCAGGGAAGGAGCCGTTGTTGGCGCCGGAACCGTTGCTGGTGTTCTTCCAGTACGACAGGCGCCCGTCCGGCAAGGTGCCGTTCGGCACACCAATGTTCGGCGCGATATACGCGATGGCGTCCTGCGCCTTGATGAACATGTACTCGGCCGAACCGACCAAGCCCCACCACGGCAATTCGGAATCGTAGGCCAAGTTGAACTTCAGCGACGTCGGCAGCTTGAAGTTCGGATCCAGCGTGTCGATCTGGCAATTTGCGTTTGCCGTGCAGATGCCCGATGCGACCGGACCCGGGCTGTTCTGGTTGTTGGGATCCGGGCTGAAGGGATAAGCGCTCGGATCCGTGCTGCGGAACTGCTTCGCACCTACAACGCCGTTGTTGATGTAGGGGTTGGACAACCACACCGTGGGCGGAGTGCTCTGGAACAGACCTACACCGCCGTGCAGCTGCATCCGCAGCTCGGTGTCGAAGTTGTAGTTGAAGGCCACGCGCGGCTCGACGACAAGATTATTGCTGCCCAGCGTGGTGTCGGGGGCGTAGCCGAAGCGCTCTTCCCAATAGCTCTTGCCGGTCGCCGGATCGATCGCCACCGGCGGAGCATGGTCGGCATTGGGCATGTCGACGCGCAGACCATAAGTGAGTGAGAACCGGTCAGTCGCCTGCCACGTATCTTGCAGGAACGGGCTGAACTGGGTGTACTTCCAGGTACCGGCGCTGTCGGCAAGAGTGACGCCGATTGGCAGGACGTTGACCACATAGGTGCCGTAATTTCCAGCGGCGATTTCGTCCGCAGGCGTGCCGTTGCCGTTCTTGTCGTAGAACCCGTAGGAGCCGTGCAGCAACTGGCCGAATACGTCGGCGGTCTTGTTGCTCAGGTAGTCGAAGCCAAGCTTGACCACGTGGTCACCCAGATGCCAAGTGCCTGCCAAGGTGCCGTTAAGGCGCTTGCTGGCAATCGAGTTCTCGTGGCGATAACGGTCTTCGCCCGCGATGACCCAGTCGGTGGTGGATGGAATGCTGCCCGCATAGTTCGGGCAGTTGGACGCCGAAGGCGTGAAGCAGGCATACACCTCGGGCTGGTTCTTGGCCGCGCCGTTGGTGTTGTCGAACTTCTGGTAGCCGAGCTTGAACTCGGTGCTGAAGGTGTCGGTCCAGTCGCTGAACAACTGGAAGGAGTAATTGTCGGTCTTGCTGGAAACGGTGTAGAAATCGCTGGACAGGATGACGCTGGTCGGCTTCACGTACGCAGAGTACGGGGTCGGCTTCGTCTCCTCGGTGCGCTGGTAGGTAAAGCTAGCGCGCTGGCTGTCATTGATGTTCCAGTCCACCTTGGCCAGGGTGCGCTTGTCTTCCTGGGTCAGGCCGGCGCCACCGCCGCCATTGGTGCCCGGATCGATGCCAATGGTCTTGAACGCCTGCGCGACTGCATCCACCTGGGCTTGGGTGAGTCCACCACTGCTGACGGCGTCGGTGCCGACGCCCTTGATACCGGTGACTTTCTGGTCTTCGTAGCCAAGAAAGAAGAACAGCTTGTCCTTGATGATCGGTCCACCAAGGGTAAATCCGTAGGTCTTGTTCTGGTCGAAGCCCGTGTAGCTGGCGCCACTGCGGCTATCGCCGATCATGCTGCTACCGTCCGTGTACGCACCGTACACCGAACCGTGGAACTCATTGGTACCCGACTTGGTGACGGCGTTGATGTTCGCGCCGACGGAATCGAACGCGGTGTCGTAATCGGTCGCCTTGATCTCGTAGGCGGCGATCGTGTCGGGCGAGATCGGCGAGCCGGTGAAGCCCAGGCCGTTGGCGTTCAGGCCGAACGGATCGGTCACCGACAGGCCATCGACGCTGATGTTGTTGTAGCGGTTATTCTGGCCGGCCAGGGAGATCGAACCGTCGTTCTGGTCGGTGACGGTGATGCGCGGATCCAGGCGCGCAATGTCGTCCAGCGAGCGGTTGCCGCTGACCGCGGTTTCCAGCGCGCGGCCACTGACACTGGTGCCCAGGCCCTTGTTGTCTGCATTGAACTGCGCGTCCAGCGCGGAAGCGCTGACGGTCACGCCGGCAAGTTCGGTAGCCGCCGCGGAAGCAGCGGACAGATTGGCCGTGGCAACCTGACCGAGTTCGATATAGATGTTGTCAGCATCGATTTCCTTGATGCCATTGCCGGTTGCTTCGACGTGGTACGGACCGCCGACGCGCAAGCCCTGCGCGAGATAGCGGCCATTGGCGTCGGTCGTCGTCACCGAGGCCGTGCCGGAAGGCACGTGCACGATACGCACCGTCGCACCGGCGACGGGTTTGCCCGCAGCGTCACTGACGCGGCCGGACAGGCCCGACGAGGTGGTCTGCGCCATGGCGCTTGTCATTGCCAGCAAGCTCGCCAGCAGCCAGAAAAGAACTTGTACCCCGAGAGACTTTTTCATCTGAGCAACCCCTTGACCTACTGTTCGACCATGAAAAACAACACGATTTGACTCGGCGCCACGATCGGCAAGCCACACCAGCCGACTTTGCGAAAACCACGCGCCGGCAGAAACTCCCGAACGATGATTTAAGCGCAGTTTAACAAAAAATACCCGAAGCGCATCCCCGGGGCAGCAAAATAACCTGCCTATATGACAGGCGCGTTGCGCCAGATCAATGCTTGCCGAGATAGACGACCACGCCATCAAGGAACATTTGTACGGAGAGCGCGACCAGCAACATGCCGGTCAATCGCTCCAAGGCCGTGAGCACGCTTGCCCCCAGCCAGCGGAACAAATAGGTCGATGACAGCAGGATCACCGCAGTGGCCAGCCATGCACAAAACAGGGCGATACTCCAGTCTGCGGTCCGCCCCGGGTTGGAATTGGTCATCAGCATCAGTGCCGCCATGGCTGAGGGACCGGCAACGCCCGGAATCGCCATCGGCACAATGAATGGTTCGGTCCCGGTAGCCGCGCCGAAGATGCCGCCTTCGCGCGGCGGGAAGATCATCTTCACGCCGATCAGGAACAGCACGATACCGCCGGCGATGCTGACTGACTCCGCACGCAACTGCAGCGCCGAAAGCACATACCCGCCGCCAAACAGGAACGCAAACAGCACAACCAGCGCGATCAACAGCTCGCGCACCAGAACGCGACGCCGTCGCTCGGACGCCACGTTCTTGAGCAGGCTCAGGAACAAAGGAATGTTGCCGAGCGGATCCAGGATCAGAAACAGCAGGACGCCCGCCGACAGCGTGCTCAGGCCATGCTCCACGTTGTCATCCCCGTCATCGGACAGCGGCGTTTATACCACAATGCATTCAACGCAAATCGAGCGTGCCCGCAACCTGTGCGGCATCGGTGCCGAGCAGATAGACCACTGCGTCCGCCATTGCATCCGGCAAGGCGATCGTGGCGGCGTCCTCGCCGAAATACGCGGCATGGCGCAGCTTCGTGCGCATCGGCGCGGGCAACAACGCATGCGCGCGCACGCTCGTGGATTCCCACTCGTCGCGCAGGATTGAAACCAGCCCTGCGAGCGCGTGCTTGGCGACACCGTATGCGCCCCAATACGCGCGCCGTGCCCGATCCGGATCATCGAGCACGAACACCACGCTGGCCTGCGCTGACTGGCGCAACAGCGGCAGGCAGGCCTGGGTGAGCAGGAACGGCGCCGACACATTGACGTGCATGCCACGCAGCCATTCCTCGGCATCAATGTCGCTGGCCGGTTGCAGGGTTTCGAAATGCGCGGCGGCATGGACGATGCCGTCCAGACGTCCATACTCGCGTTCCAACGTGGCAGCTAGTTCCGCGTAATCGCGCGGCGTTGCACCGGCCAGATCCAGTGGATAAAGCGCTGGCTGCATACCGTTGAGAGAAAGAATTTCGTCGTAGACTTTTTCCAGCCTTGCGATGCGCCGGCCGAGCAGAACCACACTCGCCCCCGCGCGCGAGCACGCCAGCGCGCTGGCGCGACCAAGTCCGCCGGCCGCGCCGGTGATGAGCACGACACGATCACGCAAATACTCGGGCGGCGCCTGCCAATTCGCCGGCAGCCGCGCGCTGCTTGCTGTGGACATGCGCTGGTCAGGCCTTCTTGGCTTCCTTGACCATGCGCTCGAGTTCGCCGCTCTCGTACAGTTCGAGCGTGATGTCGCAGCCGCCGATCAGTTCGCCGTTGATGAACAACTGCGGAAACGTCGGCCAGTTTGAATAGTGCGGAAGGTTTGCGCGCACTTCGGGATCTTCGAGCACGTTCACCGAGGAGTACTCCGCGCCGACCGCCTTGAGCGCCTGCGCGGTGCGGCTGGAAAAACCGCACATCGGAAACTGCGGCGTGCCCTTCATGAACAGCACGATGGGATTGGATTGCACGGTCTGCTTGATGCGTTCGATGGTGTCCATGAAATGTCCGGAAAGGCGCGCGGCACATCCGCACGCAGACGCCAATTGTAGCAGCCGCGGCGTATACTCGCAGGCCGGACTTTGCAAACAAGGAGACTTCCATGGCCATCGAACTTCCCGCCCTGCCCTATGCGCGCGACGCGCTGGCGCCGCACATCTCTGCCGAAACGCTCGACTATCATTACGGCAAGCATCACCAGGCCTACGTGACCAATCTCAACAACCTGATCAAGGGTACCGAGTTCGAGGCGATGGATCTCGAATCGATCGTGAAGAAGGCGCAAGGCGGCATGTTCAACAACGCCGCGCAGGTCTGGAACCACACGTTCTACTGGAATTCGCTTTCTCCCAAAGGCGGCGGCGAACCCTCCGGCAAGCTGGCGGATGGGATCAAGAAGGCGTTCGGCGGATTCGCGCAGTTCAAGGACGATTTCAGCAAGCTCGCGGCCGGCACCTTCGGCTCTGGTTGGGCCTGGCTGGTGCAGCGCGCCGACGGCTCGCTCGGCATCGTCAGCACCGCGAACGCCGCGACGCCGATCACTGGCGCCGATCGCCCGCTGCTCACCTGCGACGTCTGGGAACACGCCTACTACATCGATTACCGCAATGCGCGACCCAAGTATGTCGAGGCGTTCTGGAACCTGGCGAATTGGGACTTCGCCGCGGCGCAGATGAAATGATCTACAGCGTGACGCGCATCGAAAAATCGATTGCGCGCACGTGTTTCGTCAGGGCGCCGACGGAAACATAGTCGACGCCCGTTTCCGCCAAGGCGCGAACACGATCCAGGCTCACGCTGCCGGAAACCTCCAGTTTCACGCGCCCGGCAACGCGCGCGACAGCGCGACGAATGTCGTCGAGCGCAAATTCATCGAGCATGATGCGATCGACGCCGACCGCAAGCGCAGCATCGAGTTCGTCGAAATTCTCGACTTCCACTTCCAGCAACAAAGCCGGATGACGTGCACGCACAGCCTTTACCGCCGCGGCAAGCGATCCCGCCGCCGCGATGTGGTTTTCCTTGATCAGGATGGCGTCGAACAGGCCGATGCGGTGATTCGAAGCGCCGCCGCAACGCACCGCGTATTTCTGCGCGTAGCGAAGGCCCGGCAAGGTCTTGCGCGTGTCCAGGATCGTCGCGCGCGTACCGCGAACGGCGTCGGCGTACTGCGCGGATACGGTCGCCGTGCCGGATAGCGTCTGCAAAAAATTCAGCGCGCTGCGCTCGGCGCCGACCAGCGCGCGCGCGTTGCCGCGTAAATCACAGATGACCTCGTCCGCAGCGACGCGACCGCCTTCGTGCACCCGCCAGTCGACGCGCGTCTGGCTGTCGCGTTCGCGGAAGCACGCTTCGAACCAGGCGCCGCCACAAATCACCGCGGCTTCGCGCACGATGACGCGCGCCTGGGCTTGCGCGGCACTGGGCAGCAGGTCGGCGGTGACATCGCCGCTGCCGAAATCCTCCACCAGCGCGCGGCGCACATCGGCAAGCACCAGCGCCGGATCGGGCGGCTGCGGGATTGGATCCACCATTCTCACGCCGCCGGCGTTTCCGGTTTCGCGTGCGCGGCCTTCAGCCGTTCGACGATCGCGTCGAGAGCGCGATCGAACAGCGGCACTTCTTCCAGAATCGCCGCATCGCCGCGGCGGATTTCGACAGCCAGCGCCTGCACCGTCTTGTCGGCGACTTTCAGGCCCTTGCGGTTGACGAACAGGTACTTGGAACTGATCGGGCTGATCCACGACAGTTTCGCGCGTTCCTTGCCGCCATCGGCTCCGGTGAATTCAACCCACGTCCCCACCTTCATGGCCTTGACCTGGCGCAGGTGTTCGTCTTCTTCGCCAAGATCCGGCGGCGCGGCCGCAGCCTCGGCGCGCAGGACGATTTCCTCTTCGACCGGGCTGTCAATCGCGGCTGCGGTCGCGGTCGCTGTACCGACGATTTCGAACCCCGGCACCGCTTCCTCTGCGGACGTCGCGACTTCGGCGGCAACCGGGGAATCGCCATTGAGCAGGTTGGTGTAAAACGCGTTGAGTTCGTGCATCAACTGGCGCACGTCGTTCTCGTGGTAGGCAACCGTGGCCAAACCGTGGCGCAGGGATTTTTCCAGCGCCGGCAGGATACCCTTCAAGCGCATCCGATCGGCATCGCTGGTCTTGGGCTGCGCGCTCCACACGAATTCATCGGCAAAGCGCAGCGCCTGGCGCCATTCGCCGGAATCCTCGCCCTGGCGCAGCAAGGTGAGTACCAGGTAATTCGCCCATGGCCGCGTGAGCACGGTGCGGACGATCTCCGGCAATTGCCGGTTTTCGACGCGCTGCAGGATCTCGCGCGCGGATATGCGCCGCGCCGAGTGCAATTTCTCGCGGCCGCGAGTGGCCTCCGCCGCGCGTTGTTCGGCCAGGTCCGCGCGTTTGCGGTTGGAGTCGAGGAACGTCTCGAAATCGACGCGCTCCTTTTCGAAAATCGACAGGTCGTCGTCGAATTCCTTGAGCAGGCTCTCCACCGTCTGCTTGACCTTGTCGTACAGGCGACGATCCCTGTCCGATTCCTCGGACCAGCCCATGCTCGCCTGCGCCATGGTGTCGAGCAATTGCCGCGCCGGATGCGATTTCTGCGCGAACAGATGCTTGTCGAGGATCGCGGCCTTGAGGAATGGAATCTGCAGGCGACCGAGCAGGGCCTGCATCTGCGACGGCAGGTTGCGATCCTGCAGGATGTATTCGAACAGCATGCCGACCAGGTCGATGGTGTCTTCGTCGGCGCCGGCGACATGCGCATGGTCGCTGCCATGCAGTTTGCCGGCCTGGTCGAGCAGTTCCTGCTTGATCTGTTGCACGGCCTGCGCGGCATCGGCGGCGGTGTTTGCGCTGCTCTGCGCCGCCCACGCCTGGTTTTGCAGCAAGGTCAATGCCGACAGCAGGTCGGTCGGTGCAATGTACGGAACCGCGACTCCCGTCCCCGGCGTGTAATCGCCAGCGGCAGCCTCGCCGGCCGGCTGCGTCGCGCGGCGGCTTGCAAGAAGACCGCGCACGGTGTTGTACAACTCGACCTGAAGTTGCGCGGCCATCGGATCGTATTGCGCGGCATACGGCGCATAACCGCCGGATTCCGCGGGCGCCTCGCCTTCCGCCACAGGTGGCGCGCCCGCCTGTGGCGGCATCCCTTGCGGACGCGGGCCGCGCGAACCACTGCCGGCGACGACGTGCCGGATTTGCGGCAACACGCCAGCCTGGATCAACTGCGCGCCGATTTCCTCATACAGGGCGTCCAACCCGGACAAGACATAGCGATCGAACAACTTATAGACGATCAACTGGGTCTGCAGGTTCAAGTCCAGCTCGCGCATGGCAATGCGGAATCCCTGGCACAACTGCGCGGGGCCCACCGGATTGGTGGCATCCTCGACCTTGGCGCCTCCGCACAGCACCGACAGGCGCTGGTTCATCGCGTACAGCGGTCGCGCGAGGCGACTGTCGTTTTTTGCCACCGCGCTGGCGATGGCGAGGGATTCTTCCAGTTCGCTGTCTTCGACCAGTGACAGGCCTTCCGCGTCGGCCCTGGCCGCATCGGGCTTGTTCGCCTGCAACTTGCCGGCGGCAAAATCGTTGAAGATGCGGCCGAGTTGTTCCTGATAGACGCGCTCGACCAGCTGGCGTTTCTTGCGCACCTCGCGCATGCCGTCGAAGTATTGGGTCTGGATCGCGTTGTTCTCGGCCTTCTCGGCCAGATCGAACAAGGCGTCGTCGATGTTCTCGAACAACGTCGCAACCAGTCCCTGCACGCGCTTGAGCGCCGTGCCGCGCACGGCCCGCAGCAGTTCGCCCAGGCGATCACCGCCCGCAGCCTGCGTGTTCTGGCGCTGCTGCAGGTCGACAATCTTGCTGTTGTCGCCGGAAGAATTCATCGCGCTGGTCCCGCCATGCGCGTGCGCGCGGTGTCCCTGTGTGTGCCTGTGTGGAGGATAAAGCCGAGCATGCGCAAAAGTGTGTCACAACTCACAAAATTCAGACGACTCCGCCAGACGTGGCGTTGCGGCGACAAGCGGCATTCAACGCGACGGGAAACCTTCCATCCGCACCACGGCGATCGCTTCGTCGGCAAGCATGACGGGGATCTCGTCGTCGATGCGGTAAACGCGCTTGCCATCGCCGGTTATCAGGCCGGCCGCAAGCGCTCCGGTCACCATCGCACCCGCCACCGTGCGCGCGCTACCGCCGTTGATGACACGGTTGAGCGATTCCAGCTCGGACCGCGTCAACGGCCGCAGCGATTGTTTCGTCGCCGGGCAGCACAGGATGTCGAGCAAGCGTTTGTCCATCGGTTTGGGAGAATGCACGAGTTGCGCCTAGAATATCCGTTTTGAGGGGCACAGGCCATGAACACCGGCAACGCGCGGCCAGCGCGCATCGGCGTAGTGATGGGGTCGCGCTCGGACTGGGACACGTTGCAACACGCCGCCGAAACGCTCGACCGGCTCGGCATCGCGCACGAGGTGCGCGTCGTCTCCGCGCACCGCACCCCCGACCTGCTGTTCGATTACGCAAACTCGGCACACGCACGCGGACTGCGCGCGATCATTGCTGGCGCCGGCGGGGCGGCGCACCTGCCCGGCATGCTCGCGGCGAAGACGCGTGTGCCGGTACTCGGCGTTCCGGTGCAATCACAGGCGCTCAACGGCATGGATTCGCTGCTGTCGATCGTGCAGATGCCGGCGGGTATTCCGGTGGCCACGTTCGCGATCGGCAAGGCCGGCGCGACGAATGCAGCGCTGTTTGCCGTCGCCCTGCTCGCCGCGGAGGACGTGGACGTCGCACGGCGCCTCGACGCGTTCCGCGCCGAACAGACCGCGCAGGTCCTGCAGAATCCCGATCCGCGGCAATGACGATTCGATGATGAGCACGATCGGCATCCTGGGCGGTGGCCAGTTGGCGCGCATGCTCGCGCTTGCCGGCGCGCCGCTGGGCGTGCAATTCCTCGCTGTCGACAGCGTGGCCGATGCCTGCGCCGGCCAGGTCGCACCATTGCTGGTGGCCGACTGGCGCGATTTCTCCGCGCTCGAGAGATTCGCCGCGCGCATCGACGTGGCGACCTTTGATTTCGAAAATGTTCCCGCTGATACCGCGCGCTGGCTTGCCGAACGCGTGCGCGTCTCGCCGAATCCACGCGCACTCGCGCTGGCCCAGGACCGGCTCGCGGAAAAATCCATGTTCCGCGAACTCGGCTTGCCTACTGCCGACTTCGCCACCGTCGACAGCCGCGCCGACCTGGTGCGCGCCGCACGCGCGGTGGGTTATCCGGCAATCCTGAAGACGCGCCGCCTGGGCTACGACGGCAAGGGCCAGTTCCGCCTGCGCAGCGAGGCGGACCTGGATACCGCCTGGCAGGCCATTGCCGGCGCGCCGTCGATCCTGGAAGCCTGGGTGCCTTTCGATCGCGAGGTATCGATCATCGCCGTGCGCAGCGGCGATGGCACATTTTCCACTTATCCACTCGTACAGAACTGGCACACGGATGGCATCCTCTCCGCCACCCTGGCCCCGGCCCCGGATTCCGCCAGGCTGACGGATGCAGCGGCCGGCCACGCGCGCGCGATCGCCGAACACCTGGATTACGTGGGCGTGTTCGCACTGGAACTGTTCGTCAAGGACGGCCGCCTGCTCGGCAACGAAATGGCGCCGCGCGTGCACAACTCCGGCCACTGGACGATCGAGGGCACGGCGTGCAGCCAGTTCGAGAACCACGTGCGCGCCGTTCTCGGCATGCCGCTGGGCGATACCGCGGCGCTGGGTGCCAGCGTCATGCTGAATTTCATCGGTGAATTGCCGGATGCGCGCGCCGTACTGGCCGAACCACGCGCGAACTGGCACGACTACGGCAAGACGCCGCGTGCCGGCCGCAAAGTCGGTCACGCGACGCTGTGCGCGGATACGGCAAAAGAACTCGGCGAACGCCTCGCACGCGTGGCACGCGCGCTCGGACGCGAGGCGCAGGCGGCGCCGGTGCTGGCGGCGCTCGCAAAAGCCTGACGGCTATATTCTGCCCAGGGCCCTGACGCCGAAATGCAGAAACAACGACACGGCGGCGATCAGAACCAAGATAACGAGGATCGCAATCCACAGTCCTTTGTGAGAATTGGCCGGCGCGGCCGCCAGCACGGGCGGTTCTGGCGCGCGTTGCGCCGCCGTGGCGGCTTCGGCGGCCGGCGACATGAGCAGGAAACGCACCGTATCCAGGCGCAGCTCATCGCCATGTTTCATCAGCACCGTCCCGTGCACGCGCTGGTTGTTGACGAAGGTGCCGTTGGCCGAGCCCATGTCTTCGACCATCACGCCATCCGGCACGACTTGCAGTTTGGCGTGGTGGCGCGAGATTTCGTCACTGGGAATACTGATGTCGCACTCCGCACTGCGCCCGAGCGTAAGCGTGCCGACCACCCCGAACGTCTTGCCGAACGTCGGGCCCGACACGCCGCGCATCACGAATTTCGGCAAGGCCATGCGTACCCGCGTGCGGCCATCTTCGTCACCAGCGGGCGCGCGCCGTGGCAACGGCACCGTGGTTTTTTCAGTCGCCACGACGCGGGCGCCGACGCGGGCGAACACGAGCAGGTCGCCCGGCTTGATCGCAGTCTCGGCCGCAATCTGCTTGCCATTGAGCACGGTCACGGCTTCACCGAGCGGTTGCGCGAAGACCTGGCCGTCGCGCGCGTACAGCTTGCAATGGCGCGGCGCGATTCCCGGCGCAGCGAGCATCACCGCGCAATCAACGCCGGCTCCGACCAGAACCTCGCCCTGGCCGACTTCGACCGCGTCGTGCTCTCCGTTGGGGAACAGCAGCTTCATCCGGCAAACCTCATGAGGAAATGGCGAACGCGCGCCAGTATAAACGCGAATACGGATTTATTTGTCGACGTCGCGCACAACGCGAAAACCGATCGTGTTCTGTGCGGCATCGTTGCCGCGGAAGTCGTTGCTGTCGCTCCCATCACGGGACGCCCACGAACGACCACGCGCGATGTTTTTGCCGCACCCATCCGCCGCTTTCGCGCCGATGCCGCAGGTGTCGACCCATACACGCACCTTGCCGTCGCCGGCGTGGCCGCGGTCGAACTCGGCAGACGTGGGCAACCGGTAACGCTTGCCGGTTTCATGACCGAGCCACTGCGCATAGGCAATGGCCTGCGCAATGCTGACGCACACTACCGGCTGATCGTCACCCCAGTCACCGTCCTCGATGCCGGGCTTGCGCCAATCGCGTCCACCCGAGCCGGTGAAGATCTTTTCGCGGTCGCCGCACTCGTGCTGCTTGCCGGCGAATTGTTTCTGACCCGCCGCATTCCAGAAACGGGCGAACTCGGCGCGTGTCACGTCGTGACGGGCCATCGCCAGATGCGCATCGAGCAGGACCATGTCCGGGCCAGGGCCGCCATCGGCAAGCTTGTCGCGAAACGCGAATCCGGGTTCGCCGATGCTGGCCGTGAATTTCTGTCCCGCACGCGCATCGGCATTGTCCGGATCCAGTTGCAAAGCCTTTTCGTAGGCCGTGTTTGCAGCCGCCTTGTCCCACGCCGCCGCCGCAGACTTGCCCTTGGCGACATACGGGGCCGCTGCTTCGCGGCGTGCAGCGGCAATGGCTTTGCCGACATCGACATCGTCAGGTACGTTCTTGATGACGTCGGCAGCGCGCTGCAAATACTGGCCGAACTGCACGGCATCGCCGGCGCCAAGATTTTTCTGCGCGAGCTCGATGTATTTTTTCGCGATGTCGGCGATGCCTTGCTTCGCTGCCTTGCTGCGCGGATCCAGCCGCAACGCCAGTTGGAAACGCTCCAGCGCATTGTCGCCGGCCGGCAAGGTCAGGCGTTGCTGGGCGAGCGCCTGGCGTCCAAGCCGCACGGCTTCCTCCAGTGGATCGACGACGCCCGGATACTGTTCGACCAACCCGGACGATGCATCCGGATTTTGCGCATTGTTGGCGTCGATGCTGTCCATCGCGGTGAGCGGCGGTGCTGCCGGCAGCGCCGGCCCTGCCGCAACCTCGGTGGTCGTGGCAGGCGCGGGTGGTGAAACCGCGGCGGGAGCAGGCGCAACCTGGGCGGACTCTGGCACTGTCGGCGGCGGCGCATGGCGGCGACCGAGCAATGCCACCGCGATCAACACGACACCAGCGACGGCCACGGCGGCCGGCCACCAGCGCGCGATACCCGGCCGCGCCGACGGTTTTCGTGCCGACGCAGTCGCCGCAACTGGCGGCGGGTTCGCCGGCGTTACCTTGGCGTTGCGCTGAGTGGCCGCGCTGTCGACTTCGGGTCTGCGCGCTTCCGGCAGCTTGCCGGCAGGCCTGGTAGCGGCCTCGTTGCGTTTTGCCTGCGCCTGGGCGAGTTCTTCCGGCCGCGGCAAACGCTGCATGGGCACTGTGGCGCGTTCGGCGGCAGGCACCGCTGTCGGCGTCGCGGCATCCTCGCGGAACAACGCCGCGTACTGCGGCGCTACGCCAGCCAGCGCGTCGAGGAACTGGTCGGTATCAGCGTAGCGATCTTTCGGATCCTTGGCCAATGCGCGATCGATCAGGGGTTGCCAATGCGCGTGCTCCGCGGGCAGGCGCGGGATCGGCTCGAATACATGGGCGTAGGCCACCGCGAATCCGTCCGCGCCGTCGTAAGGCGGCTTGCGCGCGAGCCCGTAATAGGCGAGTACGCCGAGGCTGTAGATGTCCGAACGCGCGTCCACATCGCCGCCGCGCGCCTGTTCCGGACTCATGTAGTGGCTGGTGCCGACGGAAAAGCCGCTGCTGGTGATATGCCCGCCAGTGACCGTAGCCAGGGCGATGCCGAAATCGGTCAGCACCGGATTGCCGTTCGCGTCGTACAGAACATTGCCCGGCGCGACATCGCGATGCACGTAGCCACGCTGATGCGCATAGCCCAGAGCACGCGCCACGCCGGCCAGGGTGACGACCAGTTCGCGTTCGTCGATGCCGCGCGTCACGCGTCCGGAAAAATCGCCGCCCGGCAGATACTGCATCGAAAAATAATGCAGCTGCGCTGGAGTCACGCCGACGTCATACACCGCGACGATGTTCGGATGCGCGAGCGAGGCGAGCATGCGCGCTTCCTGCAGGAAGCGCTTGGAGAATGCCGGATCGGCGGCGAGCGCAGGCGACATCACCTTGAGTGCAACCTCGCGCTCGAGCGAAGTCTGCACGGCCAGATGCACGCTGGCCATCCCGCCCACGCCAATCTCACGCTTGATCTGATAGCCGGGAACTTCGATCACACGTCGTTCTCGCCGCACGGGGAATCTGCATTGTAGCGAATCCGGCCTCTGCGGGGCATGCAACTGCCGCGTACTTGTTTTGCCGCGTACGCGCCCGCACACTCGCCGCATGGTTGAATCCCTGCTGCCGATGGTGCTGGTGCTTGCCGGATTGTGGGCGTGGCAAAACGCCTTGCGTGCGCGCGAACGTGCGCGTGAACTGGCGCGCGGGCTGTGTGCCCGCGCCGGCGTGCAGTTGCTGGACGAAACCGTGGCGGTGCGCCGCCTGCGCCTGCGACGGGTGCCCGGAGAAGGCCTGCGCCTGGAGCGTTGCTACGGTTTCGAGGTCAGCATCGACGGCGCTGATCGCCAACGCGGCAGCCTGAACATGCTTGACGGCAACATCGTTTCGTGGGATTTGCCGAACCTTGATGCAGCGACACCTGCGGCATCAGGCAACGTGATCGAGATGCGTCCGCAGCGGACGCTGCACTGAATCTATTTGACCACGCGCAGGTGGTTGCCCTTCTTCGCCGGCGCCGTGGCAGCAGCGGCGACATCGGCAGTCGGTGGTTGCGGCGGCGCGTTTTCCGCCGGGAACATCATGCCCTGCCCGTTCTCATGCGCGTAGATGGCAAGGATCGCGTGCATCGGCGCCTCGACAGTGCGGCTGACGCCGGAAAAGCGCGCGAGAAAGGACACTTTGTCCATGCCCAACTCGAGTTTCGCCACGGCGCGCGCGGCGACATTGAGCACGACGCGTCCATCTTTCACCGAGCCCGGCGGAACCTGCACGCCGGGCGCCGCGGCATCGACCAGTATGTACGGCGTCAGGCCGTTGTCACTGATCCAGTCGTACATCGCTCGCAGCAGGTACGGGCGATTGGAAGTCATGCCGACGCTGCTCATGGTTCGCGCAGGAGTTTTTCTTCGGGCGTCAGGCTGCGCGTGAAACCGGGATTGCGGAAGATGCGTTCGCCGTAATCGATAATGACGTGCGCCTCGCGCGGCAGGGCGACGCCGAGGCTCGGCAAGCGCCAGATCAATGGCGCCAGCGCGCAGTCGGCAAGCGAGAGTTCCGGATTGAGGAAAAACTTCGCTGCCTTGAACAATGGCACCGCCGCGATCAGGGCCTCACGCAGGCGTTTGCGCGCGGTGTCGGCCGGACGTCCGCCAGCATGGATCTGCGCCACATAGGGCAGCCAGTCGCGTTCGATACGCACGGTGGCAAGGCGCAAGCGCGCGCGCGAAAGCGGATCGACCGGCATCAGCGGCGGATGCGGATAGCGCTCGTCGAGGTATTCGCAGATGACCGCGGTGTCGTAGAGCACGAGGTCGCGGTCGGCCAGGGTCGGCACCGAGTTGTAGGGATTCAGGTCGAGCAGGTCTTCCGGCGTGTTCTTGGCCGTCACCGGCACCAGGTCGTAAACCACACCCTTGGCAGCCAGCACCAGGCGCACGCGGTGGCACTGCACGTCGTCGATGGACGAATACAGGGTCAGGATGGTGCGCGAACGTTGACTCACGGCCATGGGAAACGCCCCCTCAGGCGACTGGCAGCCTGCCATCCTTTCCTTGTACAAACTTACCCCCCGCTTAGCAAGGGGGCAGTAGCGAACCGGCCGGCCTCAGTGCACGTCTTTCCAGTACTCGTGCTTGAGCAAATATGCCAGCAGCGTGAAGAACGCGAGGTAGAAAATCACCCATACGCCGATCGAGTGGCGCTGCAGCGCCGCCGGCTCGCTGGCGTACTCGAGGAAGGCGGTCAGGTCGCGCACAGTATCGTTGTACTGGGCCGGCGTGAGCTTGCCCGGCGTGGACAGGACGAGTTTCTCCACGGCCGCGTCCTCGCCCGGCTTGGCCGGCGCGTACACAGCCGTCTGCACACCCTGCAGCTCCCACAGCGGGAACGGCATCGATGCATTCGCGAACACGGTGTTGTTCCAGCCGACCGGCCGCGACGGATCGACGTAGAAGGATTTCAGGTACGTGTAAACCCAATCGGCGCCCTTGGCGCGCACTTCCAGCGACAGGTCGGGCGGTTCCTTGCCGAACCACGCGTCCGCGCCTTGCGCCGGCTGGTCGCCAACCGCAGGGTGGGACGGCATGCTGGAAACAACAAGATCGCCGGCCTTGGCGCCGGCGGGGGCGAAGTTCTTGAGCACTTCGTCGTCGGTCAGTTGCAAGTCCTGCGCGATGCGCGAATAGCGCATGTACTTCAGCGAGTGGCAACCCGCGCAGTAATTGAAGAACGTGCGCGCGCCGCTTTGCACCGAAGCGATGTTGGTGACACGTGCGCCGGATTCCTGCAAGCCTGCGCCTTCCTCGGCGAAGCAGGTGCCGACAACGAGCAGCGAAACGGCTGCGATAACGCCCGTCCGGGCAAGAAGGAAACGTACGCTTGGCTTAGTCATGGGTCGTTACCCGCTCCGGCACCGGCTTGGTCTTTTCCCAGCCGAAATAGGTATAGGCCCACAAGGCCAGGAAGCACGCGAAGTAAATGAACAGCCAGAAGCGGCCAAAGAAATTCTCGATCGTGGTCACATTGGCGGCCGCGCCGAAAAATACCGGGATGTATTCGGTGCTCAATCCGGCGCCGACCGCGCCAAGCATCAGGAACGACAGCGCGAACAGGCCGAGGCCGATCTTGTAGCCCAGGCCGCGATAGCGCACCGACTTCACATGCCCGCGATCAAGCCACGGCACCACGAACAACACGGCAATGCTCAGGAACATGACGATCACGCCGGGCAGCTTGGCCGGAATCATGCGCACAACCGCGTAGAACGGGGTGAAATACCACACCGGTTTGATATCCGCCGGCGTCACCAGCGCATTGGCCGGGATGAAGTTGTCTTTTTCGAGGAACCAACCGCCGACGGTCGGCTCGAAGAAGATGATGAAGGCGCAGATGATGAGGAAGAAGCCCACGCCGAACAGATCCTTGACCGTGTAGTACGGATGGAACGGAATGCCGTCGGCCGGCTTGTCGGCGCCGAAGCGGCTGCCTTTCGGACCCTTCTTGATTTCCACGCCATCCGGATTGTTCGAGCCGACTTCGTGCAGGGCGGCCAGATGCAGCACCACAAGCAGCAGCAGCACCAGCGGCAGCGCGATCACGTGCAGGGAGAAGAAACGGTTGAGCGTGGCGTCAGCCGGGTTGTAGTCGCCCATGATCCACTGCACCAGCGCGTCGCCGATCCACGGCACCGCGCCAAACAGCGAGATGATCACCTTCGCGCCCCAGAAGCTCATGTTGCCCCACGGCAGCACGTAGCCCATGAACGCCTCGGCCATCAACGCGAGGAAGATCAGCATGCCGAGGATCCAGACCAGCTCGCGCGGCTTCTTGTACGAGCCGTACATCAGGCCGCGGAACATGTGCAGGTAGACGACGATGAAGAACATCGACGCGCCGACCTCATGCATGTAACGGATCAGCCAGCCCCAGTCGACATCGCGCATGATGTACTCGACCGAGGCGAACGCGGTGTCCGCGCCGGGCTTGTAGAACATGGTCAGGAAGATGCCGGTGACGATCTGGTTGACCAGAATCAGCAGCGCGAGCGAGCCGAAGTAGTACCAGAAATTGAAATTCTTCGGTGCGTAATACTCGCTGGTGTGCGAGGACAGGAACGACAGGATCGGCAGGCGCTCCTCGATCCAGGCGAGCACGCGGTTCTTGGGTTGGATGCGTACGGGTGTCGTCGCCATCACGCGGCTCCTTGCGGACCGACGCCGATCTGGATCAGCGTGTCGGAAACGAAATGGTACGGCGGCACCTGCAGGTTGGCCGGCGCGGGCACGCCATCGTAGACGCGACCGGCGATGTCGTAGCGCGACTTGTGGCAGGGGCAGAAGAACCCGCCCTTCCAGTCCGGATCAAACGGTTCGGGCTTGACCACTCCATAGTATTCCGGGGAACAGCCCAGGTGCGTGCAGATGCCGATCACGACCAGCCATTCCGGCTTGATCGAACGGTTTTCGTTCTTCGCGTAGGCCGGCTGCTGGTCGGCGTTGTCGCTCCTGGGATCCTTCAGGCGTGCGTCAACCTCCGGCAACGTCGCCAACTGCTGCGGCGTGCGGTTGACCACGAACACCGGCATGCCGCGCCAGCCGAACGAGACCTTCTGGCCGGGCTCGATCTTGCCGATGTCGGCCATGACCGGGGCACCCGCCGCCTTGGCGCGCGCGCTCGGCTCCCAGCTCTTGATGAACGGCACTGCCGCGCACACGACTCCCACGGCGCCGACGACCGACGTCGTCGCGGTGAGAAAGCGGCGGCGTCCGGGATCCACGACTTCATTGGCCATCCGGCACTCCGATATTCCTGCCCAAGTTTCGCAACGCCGCGGGCAGCACGCTGGCGGCCCGCAAAACTGCGCTAGTTTAGCGAACGCATCGGCCGCAAACAATGTAGCCTATGCGACGTGAGCGCCGGGACCTCCGGCGCGCGCCGTTTTCGCATCCGGATCGTGCATGAAGACCTTTTACCGAATCCTGCTTTTCGTCGGCCAGTTTGTCACCCTGGGACTGGCTGCGGCCTTTTTGATCAGCCTGATGTCGCCACGGCTGGTTGAACGCGTGCGCCAGCGTTTCGGCGCCGCGCCAGTCGCGACGAGCGCACCGGCGACGACGCCGTCGGTGGCGCAGAGCGCCCCCGATCACGGCAATTCGATCGCGATCAATCCGGAAAAAAATGCGGTCACGGTTTCCTACGCGCCGGCCGTGGCGCGCGCCGCACCGGCGGTGGTAAGCATCTACGCCAACAAGATCGTCAGCACCGGCCCGCAGGTGTTGCGCCCGGCCAATCCGGTATTGCAACGCATGTTCCCCGGCATCATCATCGGCCCGCCGCTCAAGCGCCGCGAACAAAGCCTGGGCTCCGGCGTCATCGTCGGCCACGACGGTTACGTGCTGACCAACAACCACGTCATCCAGGGCGCCGAGCAGATCCAGGTCGTGCTCTACGACGGCAGCAGCATCGGCGCGCGCGTGATCGGCACCGACGCCGATACTGACCTGGCCGTGCTCAAGATCGACGCGCCGAACCTGCCCAGCATCGCGATCGCCGACAAGACGCCGTTGAATGTCGGTGACGTGGTCTTGGCGATCGGCAATCCGTTCGGCCTCGGCCGCACGGTGACGATGGGCATCGTCAGCGCGCTGGGCCGCCAGTTGAACCTGTCCACGTATGAAGATTTCATCCAGACCGACGCGGCGATCAACCAGGGCAATTCCGGCGGCGCCCTGGTCAATGCCTACGGCGAGCTGGTCGGTATCAACTCGGACGTGTTTTCGCCATCCGGCGGCAATATCGGCATCGGCTTCGCGATACCGGTGAGCACGGCCAAGGCGGTGTTGGACCAGATCGTCGCCCACGGCCGCGTGATCCGTGGCTGGCTCGGCGCCGAATACGCCGACGTGCACGCCCTGCAAAACCCCGGCGCCAATCATGGCGTGGCAGTCGTCGGCATCTACGACAAGGGTCCGGCCGCGGAAGCGGGCTTGCGCCCCGGCGACGTGCTGTTCACGCTGGACGGCAAGCCCATCGTCAGTCTGCTGGAATTGCGCAATCACGAAGCGAGCCTGGCGCCCGGCACCAAGGTCGAATTGACCGGCGAACGCAATGGCCAGCCATTCTCGCTGGCGGCGATCTTGCAAGAGCGTCCGCAACGCCAGACCGGGAGTTAGACTCGGTGTTGCGCTCGGGAGATCACGACGAACCATGCCAGCGCATCGATCCAACCACCTGCTGAATTCGATGTTTGCAGCGGTAGCGCTGCTGGGCGGCTCCGCACTCGCCGTGCCCACGTCGGGAACGGCTCCCGCAACCAGCGCCACGTCACTGCCGTCGGCTGCCGCCTTCGATGCCCTGTTCAAGCGCCTGGATATCGGCGATCTCCTGGCATTGAGCGCCGCCGAACAGCTCAAGGTCGTCAAGCAACTGGAGCAATTGTTGCCACCCGGCGATGCGCATCGCGCACGCTTGCTCGATACCCAGCGGTGCGGGCTGGACTTCATCAACGTCAACCAGAAGGGTTACGAATTCGCCGACGCACACCTGGCCGCAGCGCTGGCCGCGCACGACGATGCTGCTTCAATCCGTTTTTATTACTGCCGCGGCGGCTACCTGGAAAGCATCAAGACCCCGAACGACGCATTGGCCGATTTCGAGCGCGGTATCGAGCTGGCCAGGTCGAGCGGAGACGATGCGATGCTCGCGGTCGGCATGGAGGCTCGCGGCGGCATGTATTCGGTGCTCGGCATCTACGGCAAGGCGCTTGCGGACCTGCTCGAAGCCCAGCGTATTTTCTCCGCGCAGGAACTCGACGAAGCATCCAGCCAGACGTTGCAGGACATCGGCATCACCTATCGCCGACTGGGGTACCCGGACAAGGCGCGCGAATACCTGAATCAGGCCATCGATCACGAAAAACGCGTCGGCGATACCGTATCGCTTTATATCTCCACGATCCAGTTGGGTTACGTGGATCAGGAAGCCGGCCACTACGATGCCGCGCTGGCTACCCAGAAGCATGCTCTGGAACTGGCCACCACGACCGGCGATCGTGCCAGCGTGGCTTCGGCGAACCTCGCCCTTGCCTCGGTGCTGACCGACCTGCATCGCTACGCCGAAGCCGAGTCGGCGCTGCAAAAGGCTGCGGATGGATTCAGCGCAGTTGGTGATCACGTCGACGCCGGCATGCTCGCATATGAACGTGGTCGAGCGCTGGCCGGAGCAAAAGAACCGCACAGGGCGTTGGCCGAATTCGCCGCCGCCGAGAAAGCGTTCAATGCGACCGGCAATCGCCGCTATCAGCAAATCCTGTATCGCGCCCAGGCCCAGACCCTGGAAGCGCTGGATCAACCCGCCGCGGCGCTGACTGCGTACAAGAACTTTGTCGCCGCGCACGACGCGGTGGCAAAGGAGCGCGCCAACCAGCAGGCGCAGATGCTGCGCGAGCAGTTCGATACCGACCGCGCCAAGATGGAAAACCTGCGCCTGAGGAGCGAACAGGCGGCCAAGGATCGGCAGGTCGAAGCATTGCAGGGTGTGCGTCGCTGGCAGCAGGTGGCGATGGGACTGCTCGCGATCCTGCTGTGCCTGCTGTCCTTGCTGGCGATCCGGCAACTGGCGCGGCTGCGCAACTGGAAGCGCATGGCGTCAGTGGACGCACTGACGGGCGTTGCGAATTTGCGCGGCGTGCAGAATTTTGCCAACTCCGCGCTGCGCCGAGCGCGCGCGCAAGACGAACCGCTGGCAGTACTGACCATCGACATCGACGAATTCAAGAGCGTCAACGATGCGCACGGACATCCCGCCGGCGACCGCGTGCTGCGCGAAGTTGCGCGCACCTGTGCAGATGCGCTGCGCGACGGTGACCTGCTCGGCCGCATCGGCGGCGAGGAATTCCTTGCGGTTCTGCCCCGCACCCTGATCGATCACGCCGTGGACGTAGCCGAACGTCTGCGCCGGCGCGTCGAAACGCTGGAGTTTCCCGGATTGCCCGGCTCGCTGCGCGTGAGCATCAGTATTGGTGTGGCGCAAGCGCTGCCGCACGACCGCGACATCGGCGCATTGATCGAGCGCGCCGATGCGGCCCTGTATCGGGCCAAGGCCATGGGACGCAACCGCGTGGTCAGTGCTGAAACCGCCGAGTAGCCTGCTGCGCTCGCCGTCTCACGAACGTGGCGCGGGTGCGGCCGCCGCGGCAACGGCCGAAGGCGTTTGCGCCTCCCGGTAGCGCTGGTGCAGCGTGGCCACGCGCTGTACGTAGAGTTGGGTCTCGTCGAACGGCGGCACGCCCTTGTACTTGGCCACGTTCTGCGGCCCGGCGTTGTAAGCGGCCGTGGCGAGCTTCTCGTCGCCGTTGAACTGTTTGAGCAACTGCGCCAGGTAATCGGCGCCGCCGCGGATGTTCTGGCCGGGGTCGAACGGATCGCCGACGCCCAGGTCCGCCGCCGTGCCCGGCATCAGTTGCATCAATCCCTGCGCGCCCTTGTCCGACACGGCGTAGCGGTTGAATGCGGACTCGGCATGGATCACTGCACGCAGCAGCGATGGATCGACGCCGGATTCTTTCGCCGCCGCGGCGATCTGGTCGTTGTAGGCATCCAGTCGCAGCGGTATCGCGCCCCAATTCACCTTCGAATGCACGTTGCAGGCGTAGCAGGTCGAGATATAGGTGAACAGCACGCGGTAGGACGCGCCCGTGGCCGGGCGGATATTGGTGTACTCGGTGATGCCGTTCGCACGCACGACTTTGTAGACCGCGCCGCGATGCACTTGAAATGCAGCGTCGTCCTTTTTGGCGTCCTCCGGCTTCGGCACTTCGGGTGGTGAATCCGGCTTGTTGCCAGCCGAGGCTGGTTCGGAGCGGTATTCGGAGTGCGGTTTGCCGTTAGTGACCGCGGGCGCTGTCTTCTTGTCGGCGTAGTTGCCAACCTCGATGCAGTGGGTAAAGGTTCCCGGACGGTTGGTGAACGCCGTCTGGCCGTTCGGCCCATCACACCGGTACACACTTCCTGCCCACGCCGGTGCGCACGCGAGCGCGCCACTGGCAAGCAATGCGCAAATGGCAAAAAGACGCAAAATCCGCATTGTGGAAAACGCTGAATGCATGGCGCCGGGGCCGTGGTACCGCGCAAGTGTCCGGCAGAACAAGGCGGTTGCCAAGTGCCAGGGCTTCGAATTTCGTGGAATCCGCGACGTTGCGAGCCTAAAATAGGCGCTTCCCCCACGCGATTTTGTGACATGCCCGGCAAGCTTTACATCAAGACCCACGGTTGCCAGATGAACGAGTACGACTCGGCCAAGATGGCCGACGTGCTCGCGGCATCGCACGACCTGCAATTGACCACGAACGAGGCCGACGCCGACGTCATCCTGATCAACACCTGCTCGATCCGCGAAAAGGCGCAGGAAAAGGTGTTCTCGCAACTCGGTCGCTGGAAGGAACTCAAGCAAGCCAACCCGGCCCTGGTGATCGGCGTCGGCGGTTGCGTCGCCAGCCAGGAAGGTGAGGCCATCGTCAAGCGCGCGCCGTACGTGGATCTCGTGTTCGGCCCGCAGACCCTGCACCGCCTGCCGCAAATGATCGAGGCGCGCAAAAGCACACAACGCGCACAAGTGGACATCTCGTTCCCTGAAATCGAGAAATTCGATCGCCTGCCGGAACCGCGCGCGGAAGGCCCGACCGCGTTCGTGTCGATCATGGAAGGCTGCTCGAAATACTGTTCGTACTGCGTGGTGCCGTACACGCGCGGCGAGGAAATCAGCCGGCCGTTCGACGACGTGATCGCCGAGGTCGCCGCGCTCGCCGAACAAGGCGTACGCGAAGTGAATCTGCTCGGCCAGAACGTCAACGCCTATCGCGGCCCGATGCACGACGGTAATGTCGCGGACCTGTCGGTGCTGATCCACGCCATTGCGCAGATCGAATCCATCGGTCGCATCCGCTTCACCACCTCGCATCCGCTGGAGTTTTCCGACTCGTTGATCGAGGCCTACGCGAACGTGCCAAAACTGGCGAATTACCTGCACCTGCCCGTGCAGGCGGGATCGGATCGCATCCTTTCCGCGATGAAGCGCGGCTACACCACGCTCGAGTTCAAACAGAAAATCCGCAAGCTGCGCAAAGTGCGCCCGGACATCTGCGTGTCGACCGACATCATTGTTGGCTTCCCCGGCGAGACCGACGCGGATTTCGAGCAGACGATGAAGCTTGTCGAGGACATCGGCTTCGACCAAAGTTTCAGCTTCATCTTTTCGCGTCGCCCCGGCACGCCGGCCGCGAACCTAGCCGATGAAACAGCGGATGCCGTGAAACACGCACGTCTGGAACGCCTGCAAGCCACGATCAACGCGAATGCGAAGGCGATTTCGGAAAGCATGATCGGCACGGTGCAAAACGTGCTCGTCGAAGGTCCGTCGAAGAAAAATCCGAACGAGATGGCCGGTCGCACCGAAAACATGCGCTACGTGAATTTCCCCGGCGACGCGCGCCTGATCGGCCAATTCATCGACGTGCAGATCACGCAGGCGATGAGCAACTCGCTGCGTGGCCGCTTGCATTCCGAATTGCCGGCCGTTGCCAGCGCCTGATGAGCGGCGCCCTCGCCCACCGCGATTTCGCGCTGGAACCCGCAGACGGCGAACGCCTCGCCAATCTTTCCGGCCCGTTCGACGAGCACCTGCGCCAGCTCGAATTGCGCCTCGGCGTCACCATCGCCAATCGCGGCAATGTGTTCCGCATCAGCGGCGCCGATCGCGCGGCGAAGCTTGCCGAACGCGTGCTGCGCGAACTGTACGACGCCACCGAATCCGAAACACTGAACGGCGCGCAGATCAATTTGCGCCTGTCCGAATCGGGCATCGATGCGCTGGAAGACAAGGCCGACGACGCGCAGGAAGTGGCGATCAAGGTCAAACGCGGCACGATCCGCGGACGCGGCGCGAACCAGCAGCGCTACCTGCACGCCGTCGCCACCCACGACATCAACTTCGGCATCGGCCCAGCCGGCACGGGCAAGACGTATCTGGCCGTGGCGATGGCCGTGGACGCGCTGAACGATTCGCGCGTGCAGCGCCTGATCCTGGTGCGTCCGGCCGTGGAGGCCGGCGAGAAGCTGGGCTTCCTGCCTGGCGACCTCACGCAAAAGGTCGATCCCTACCTGCGCCCGCTCTACGACGCGTTGTACGAAATGCTCGGCATCGATCGCGTGAGCAAACTCATCGAGCGCAATGTGATCGAGATCGCGCCGCTGGCCTACATGCGCGGACGCACGCTCAACGACGCATTCGTAATTCTGGATGAAGCGCAGAACACCACGACCGAGCAGATGAAAATGTTTTTGACGCGCATCGGTTTCGGGTCGGTCGCCGTGGTCACCGGCGACGTGACCCAGATCGACTTGCCCAAGCATGTCAAATCCGGACTGCGCGACGCGATCGAAGTGTTGCGCGACGTCGACGGCGTGAGCTTCACGTTCTTCAGCGCCAAAGACGTGGTCCGCCATCCACTGGTGCAGAAAATCGTGCGGGCGTATGAGCAGCGCGAAAACGGCGAGAAAAAGGAATGACGGCTTCATTATTCCTGCGCAACGACGCCGGCCGTCGCGGCGTGCCGACGCGCAAATCGTTCGAGGCATGGATTGCCTCCATTACCGAACTGCGTCGTCGCAAGGTCGAGGTGAACATCCTCATCGTCGATACCCGTGAAGGCCGGCGCTTCAACCGCGAGTTTCGCCGCAAGGACTACGCGACCAACGTGCTGAGTTTTCCCTACGAACCGTTACCGCGCGAAAAATCCCGCCTGAAATCAGCCCGTCTGCTCGGCGATCTGGTGATTTGCGCGCCGATCGTCGCGCGCGAAGCCGCCGAACAGGGCAAGCGCCCACGCGACCACTGGGCACACCTGACCATTCACGGCGTGCTGCATCTGCTCGGCCACGACCACGAAACCGATGCGCAGGCGCGCAGCATGGAAGCGCTGGAAATCCGTATTTTGGCCGGATTTGGCATCCGGAATCCCTATGAATGATCCGATTCGACTGGCATAAGGTATTGATTAAACTTGATAAATTACGAAAATCGCGCCATCGGCTACACTAAGCGACCGCCCGTGAGGGCTTTGCACGCAATGTAATGAACGAGGACCACCCTAGTCCCCCGCCAGCCCGCTCGTGGCTGGAACGCATCGGCCAACTGGTTTCCGGCGAACCCCGCAACATCGACGAACTGATCGAGGAACTGCGCGACGCCCGCACCCATGGCTTGCTGTCCGAAGACACCCTGTCGATGGTCGAAGGCGCGATCGAGGTTTCCGACCTCACTGTTGCCGACGTAATGGTGCCGCGCGCGCAGATCGTGGCGCTGCCGGCGACCGCCGAACTTGCCGAGATCCTGCGCCGGGTGATCGAATCCGGCCATTCGCGCTTTCCCGTCCACGATGAGAATGTCGACGACATCCTCGGCATCCTGCTCGCCAAGGACCTGCTCAAGTGCTTCGCCGGCAAGGATTCGCCGTGCAACATCCGCGCCCTGCTGCGGCCGGTGGTGATGATTCCCGAATCCAAGCGCCTGGACATCTTGCTCAAGGAATTCCGCCTTTCGCGCAACCACATGGCCATCGTGGTGGACGAGTACGGCGGTGTGTCGGGCCTGGTCACGATCGAGGATGTGCTCGAGGAAATCGTCGGCGAGATCGACGACGAGCACGACGAGGAAGATCCCGCGCGCAAGAAGCTGATCCAGGCGCAACCTGACGGCAGTTTCCTCGTCAACGCGTTGACGCCGATCGCCGATTTCAACGCGCGCCTGGGCAGCGCATTCTCGGACGAGGATTTCGACACCGTCGGCGGCATGGTCACTGACGAGTTCGGCCACCTGCCCGAACCCGGAGAGGAAACCGTACTTGGAGGATTCGTGTTCCGCGTCACGCATGCGGATGCAAGGCGGATACAGCAGTTTTCAGTCCGCGTCCATGATGCTTGACACCACGCCGCAGCGAGTGCCGGCGCTACTGTGGATTTTGCTGCTTTTTCCACTTTTCGCATTTGCGCAGGCAGTGCCTGCGCCACAAGCCGGTAACGATCTCGACGTTTCGCTTGTCACCTTCGGCCCCGGCACGCAGGTGTGGGAGCGCTTCGGCCACAATGCCATCCTCATCGGCGATCGCGCCAGCGGCACGCGGCGCCTGTACAACTACGGCATGTTCGATTTCGCACAGAAGAATTTCTTCCTCAACTTCGCGCGCGGGCGCATGCTGTACCGGATCGATGTGGATGATCCGGCCGACGAATTTCCGATCTACCGCGACGAAGGCCGTTGGATCGTCGAACAAAACCTGAATCTGACTCCCGCGCAGCGCGCGAAACTGCGCGATTACCTGGACTGGAACTCGCGTCCGGAAAACGCCCAATACCGCTACGACTATTTCACCGACAACTGCGCCACACGCGTGCGCGATGCGCTCGACACGGCGCTCGGCGGCGTGATCCACGCACAACTGATCGCGCCATCACGCGGCTTCACCTACCGCATGGACGCGCTGCGTCTGATGCGGCCTGACCCGGTGATGATGGTGCTGATCGACGCGGGGCTCGGCCCCTTCGCCGACACGCGCCTGTCGTACTGGGCCGAAAGTTTCGTGCCGATGGAGTTCATGCGCTATGTGCGTGAAGTGAGGGTGCGCGACGACGCGGGGAATCTCGTGCCGCTGGTCGCGCGCGAAACCGTCGTCGATACCGGACGATTGCCGGAGCCGCCGGAGTTTCCACCGAACTGGATCTGGCAGGCACTGGTCATCGGCATCCTCGCCGGACTCGGTCTACTCACGCTCGCACGCAAGCGCGCACGCGCGTGGGCGCGTGCGACGTTCGCCGTCAGCGCCAGCCTCATCGCCCTGGTCTGCGGCATCGCCGGCCTCGTGCTGATCGGTTTATGGACACTCACCGACCACGTTGCCACCTGGCACAACGAAAACATCGCGCTGCTCAATCCGCTGTGCCTGTTGCTCGTGCCCGCGTGGATCGCCAGCGCACGCGCAAGCTGGCAACCTTCGCGCTTCATCAAGGCGACGAGCTTGCTCATCGCCTTCATCGCCGCGCTCGAGTTCTTCCTGAAAATCTATCCATCGTTCGCGCAGGACAACCGCTTCTGGATCGCGCTACTGCTGCCGATACAGGTAGCGCTGGCGGCGGGGGTGAATTTGCACAGGCGAGCGATCGCCTAACCGCACACCCGGTTCCGCCCTTCGCGCTTGGCCTGGTACAAGGCGGTGTCGGCGGCGTGCAACAGGGCGTGGATGTCGGCTTCGGATGCGAGCGTTGCGCTGGCGACGCCGGCGCTGATCGTGACCCTGTTCATGCTGTCGGTGCCGGGCACGGCGACATCGCGTTGCGCGACGTCGGCGCGGATGCGCTCGGCGATCACGCGCGCACTTTCCAGACTCGCATTGCACAACACGCAGGCGAACTCCTCGCCGCCGTAGCGGGCGACGATCGCATCGGCTGGTGCGCATGCGCGCATCGCGTCGGCCACGCCGCGCAAGGCCACGTCGCCGGCAGGGTGACCGAAGCGGTCATTGTAGTCCTTGAAATAATCCACATCCACGAAAATCATGCCAGCCGCGGCGCCGCTTTGCGCGCGCACCCAATGCTTCAGGGTTTCGAGCAGGCGCCGGCGATTGGCCAGTCCGGTCAAGGCATCGGTGAACGACAATTCCAGCAACCGCGCGTTGGCGGCGTTGAGTTCGGCGGTGCGCTCACCGACCTGAACCTCGAGCCGATGTCGCTGCGCGCTCAGGCTGCGCGTGCGCCATTTGACCAAAGCCATCGCGAGGGCCAGCACGAGCAGGCCGAACAGGACGCGCGCCCAGCCGCGCTGCCACCATTCGGGCAAGGCCATGATCGAAATGTCGAGCGGCGCACTCAGGTTGCCGGCGTAGTCGCGCGCCGCGATGTGCAGGCGATAGCTGCCAGGCGGCAGGTTCTCGAACATGCGCGCGTTTTGCCCGGTCCACGCGCCCGGCGCGGCATCGTAACCGATCAGTTGCGTGCGGAACCGCGATTCGGATTCGCGATTCCAGGCCAGCACGGCGTAGTGCACGGTCAATTCGTGGCGTCCCGGCGGTATCGTGATATTTGTGCCGGCGACGGCCTGGCCGTCAATGTCTGCGCCGACCCAGCGCAAGGGCTTGGGCGTGGTATCGCGTATTCCGGCAGCTGGATCGAACACCGCGGCGCCGCCCAACGTGCCGGTCCAGAAACGATCGTGCGCATCGATGAATTGGGCGCCGCCGTTGCACTCGTCGTTCACCAGGCCATCGCGGCGCGTGAACACGCGTGACTGGTAACCCTGATCCGTCGGCGTGAGTTGCTGCACGCCGGCGTTGGTGCAGATGTACAGGCGGCCATGCGAATCGCGCAACGCATCGTAGGCGGTCGGGTCCGGCGCGGGCGGCAGGTCATCCGGCATCGGCACGGGATGCGCCGGGTCGCTGGCATCCACGCGCAGGATGCCGTGGGTGCGGCTCCCTATCCACAGTACCGCGCGCCCGTCGGCATCGGTCCACAGGTTCATGCCGAACAAGAGCGCATCGGGCAATTTCACCACATCGGTATCCCACTGCGTGCCGTCAAAGCGCGCCAGGCCCCGCGTGGTGGTCGCCCACAGCCATTGCCGCCCCTGCGCATCGGTTTGCGCGAGCAAGTGTTGCACCTGCCACGCCCACTTGGCGCCAGGCGGCACGAAGGCCGTCCATTGGCCCTGGCGCCAACGGTAGACACCCGTATCCCGCAATGCGAACCAGCGTTCGACATGACCGTCGACGATCCGGCTCAGGATGTCACCGATGGCTTCTCCCGGCCGGACCTGCCACGGCGTGGCGATCGCCTCGAAACGCGGTCCCGGCTCGGCAACGTGGAACAATTGGCCGCCTTCCAGACCCAGCCACAGCGCGGATCGGCCCGAGTCGTCCAGCGCGCGTTCGATCAGGTTCGCATCGTCGCCCGGCAACATCCCGTTGGCGCGCGAGAAATGCCGCCAGACTCCGTTTTCGTACAAGCCTAGGCCATCCGTGTTGGCCGCGATCCACAGCCGTTCGCCGCCGCGCCCGTCGGCTTCGGGCAACAGACCGAACACACCCGTGCCGCGTGCGCCCAGCAGCGACACCGTGCGCCAGCGGCTGGCGCCGAGCACGGCGCGTGCCACGCCCGCTTCGGTTGCCACCCACAAGACCTCGATGCCCTCGGGGCTGCGCCACACGCTCAAGCCGCGCACGGCGTCGGACGGCAATCCGTAGCTGCGATCGAACACGCGCACGCGGTCGCCATGCACGCGCAACAGTCCCGCACGGCTGGCGACCCACAGCACGCTGGCGCCGCCGGCGACCTGGCTCGTAGCCATCGCATACAAGTCGTTCGACGGCAATTCGCCGGATTCCACGCTCCAGTGGCGCATGCCATCGCGATCGATGCGCCACAGACCCTGGCCGATGGTCGTGATCCACAATTGCTCGTCGGCGCCGCTGCCGGTGACGCACAGGTCTTCGGTTGCCGCGATCGCGCGGTCGAATTTGTGCCAGCGGTCACCTTCGCGGTACCACAAGCCGTCAAAGGTGCTTACCCAAACTCGCGGGTGTCCGAACAGGTTCGATGTTTCCGCGACCGACACGACCATGCGCGGCAGCCCGGGGTTGCCCGGCGTTTCCTGCCAGCGCCCCTGCGCATCGCGCTGCAAAAGCCCATCGCCGAACGTGGCAGCCCACAACGTGTAGCGCCCCTGCGCATCGGCAGTTTCAATGACCCGGCGAAGGTGGTCGGTCGGCAAGCCGTCAGCGTGATCGCGCATGTGCCAGCGCGCGCCATCCCAATGGCCGAGGCCGCGATCGCGGAACGCAACCCACAAGGTGCCGGTGTGGTCGACCGTGAATGCGCCGAGCGTACCGGCAATGGCAGGCGCGCCTGCAGCATCCCAGACATGTCCGTCGTAGCGCGCCAGTCCGTGCGCGGAAGCGAGCCAGACGAAACCGTCCTTGTCCGTGCGCACGTCGACGCTGACTGCATCTGGAACGCCGTCGCGGCTGGTGAACGAGACGAACGCCGGTGCAGCAAGGTCGTCCAGATCCAGACCTTGTGCGTACGCCATGGACGCACCACAACATGGCACGACGGCCGACACCAAGGCGACGGCAATCAGGTGGGCCCACCATCCGGCCGCAATACGCATGTGCATAAATCCGATACAGCCCCCTGTCACACGACCGCATCATACCGTGCTGCAACCGATCATGGCGGCGTTGCCCTTGCCTTCCGGCTCCGGCATCATCACCGGATGGGGACGCCCGACACCACGAATGCGCCGATGCTGGTCAATTGCGTCGCCTACGGTGATGGCCCACCGCGCTCGATCGCGCTGGACGAGATCGACGCGACGCTGAAGAACCCGAGCGTGTTCGTCTGGGTGGGACTGCACGAACCTGACGAAGCGTTGCTGGACCGGCTGCAAGCCGAGTTCGGCTTGCACGAACTCGCCGTCGAAGACGCCCATCGCGCGCACCAGCGTACCAAGATCGAAGCGTTCGGCGAGTCGTTGTTCATCGCCGTGCACACCGCGCAGATGGCGCAGGCGAAGATCGAGGTCGGCGAGACGCACCTGTTCCTCGGCCGCAACTACCTGGTCAGCGTGCGCCATGGCGCCTCGCTCAGTTATGCGCCGGCCCGGCGTTCGTGTGAAGCCTCGCCGGCGTTGCTGGCGCTGGGCCCGAGTTACGCGCTGTACGCGGTGCTGGATTTCATCGTCGACAATTACTTCCCGATCGTGGATTCGTTCCAGACGAGCCTGAACGAACTGGAGCATTCCATCCTCGCCGGCGATTACCGCCGCCGCACGATCACGCAGTTGTATGAACTGAAAAAACACATGGTGCGCCTGCTGCTGGTAATGAACCCGCTGCAGGACATCCTGAGCCAGCTCGTGCGCCTGTATCCGGGCCTGATCCGCGACGAGGTGCGACCGTATTTCCGCGATGTCGCCGACCATGCCGCGCGCATCAACGAAACCGCCGGAACGATCCGCGAGATGCTCACTTCGGCGATGGACGTGAACCTGGCCCTGGTCGGCGTGGCCCAGAACGAGGCGTTCAAGCGCATCGCCGGCTGGGGCCTGCTGCTCACGGCGCCGATGATGATCGCGAGCTGGTACGGCATGAACTTCCACGACATGCCCGAACTGAGCACAGCGCATGCCTATCCGGTGACGATCGGGCTGACCGCGGCGCTATGCCTGGGGCTATACGCCTTGCTCAAGCGCGCGAAGTGGTTATGAACCGGCGGCTCTGGTTGCTCGTGTTGCCCTTCCTCGGCACGCTGATCGTGCCGCTGTACAACCGCAACGATCCGATGCTGTGGGGATTTCCGTTTTTCTACTGGTATCTGTTCGCGTGGATTCCGCTGGCCTCGCTGCTCACCTTCGCGGTGTACCGGAGTCTGCGCAAGTGAGCGGTACCGTGCATTGGACGGCGTGGGCGGTTTTCGCGTTCTTCTTTGCCCTCGTCACCGTACTCGGGTTCACTGCTGCGCGCTGGAAGAAAGCCGACCTGGATCATCTGCACGAATGGGGGCTCGGCGGTCGCCGCTTCGGCACGTTGATTACCTGGTTCCTGCTTGGCGGGGATTTGTATACCGCGTACACCGTGATCGCGGTGCCGGCGTTGGTCTACGGCGCCGGCGCGATGGGTTTCTTCGCCATGCCGTATACGATCATCGCCTACCCATTCGTGTTCGCGGTGATGCCGCGCCTGTGGAACGTGTGCCGCCGCCACGACTGGCTGACGCTTGGCGATTTTGCGCAAGGCCGCTACGACAGCCATTGGCTGGCGCTCGCCGTCGCACTGACCGGCGTACTTGCGACCATGCCCTATATCGCGCTGCAACTGGTCGGCATGCAGGTCGTGTTCGAGGCGATGGGCTTCGGCGGCGTGCGCCAGGGCGCGGAAATCGCGCTGGCCGCGGCGTTCGTCGTGCTCGCGGTATACACGTATACCAGCGGCCTGCGTGCGCCGGCGCTGATCGCATTCGTCAAGGATGCGATGATCTACATTTTCGTGATCGCCGCAGTCGTTGTGATTCCAATCAAGCTCGGCGGCTATGGCGCGATCTTTTCCGCTGCCGACACCGCATTCAAGGCCAAGGGCAGCGGCGGCATTTTGCTGAACGCGGGTCAGGCGCTGCCGTTCGCCACGCTCGCGCTAGGCTCCGCGTTCGCGCTCTTCCTGTATCCGCACGCGGTGACCGGCACGCTCGCGGCGTCGAGCGGCAATGCGATCCGCCGCAACGCCATCATCCTGCCCGCCTACAGCGTGGCGCTCGGCCTGATCGCGCTGCTGGGCTACATGGCGATCGCCGCCAACGTGCCGGCGAAAGGAACCGCGATCGTGCCGGCGCTGATCGGCCAGAGTTTTCCGGAATGGTTCGCGGGATTCTGCTACGCCGCGATCGCGCTCGGTGCGCTAGTGCCGGCGGCGATCATGTCGATCGGCGCGGCGAACCTGGTCACGCGCAACATCTGGCGGCCCTACGTCAATCGCACGATGACACCGAAGCAGGAATCCACCGTCGCGAAAACGACGTCGCTGGTGGTCAAGTTCGGCGCGCTCGCCTTCGTCGTGTTCCTGCCGCTGCAGTACGCGATCGACCTGCAACTGCTCGGCGGCATCTGGATGCTGCAGGTATTCCCGACCATCGTGTTCGGCCTGTACACGCGCTGGTTCCGCTCAAGCGGACTTCTCGCGGGCTGGGCCGCCGGCATGGCACTGGGAACATGGCTGTCCGCCAGCGTCGGCATGAAACCGGTATTTGCCCTGCCCGGCATCGGTGGCGTCTATATAGGATTGATTGCGCTTGCGGCGAATATCGCTCTGGCGGCGCTGCTCACGTTGATCGCAAATGCGCGTGGTTTTCTGCGAACAGGCGACGCTACGCAGGCCGCGGATTACGAAGACGCGGTTACGACCAATTCGTAGTCGACAAAGTCGAACGCGAACTCGTGCTTTGCATCCGTGGCGTGATGCGCGCGAGCGGCCTCGCGCCAGTCGCGCGGATCAAAGTGTGGGAAAAACGCGTCGGCATTTTCGGTGGCGCAATCCACGCGGGTCAGATGCAAGCGATTCGCACGCGGAAGTGCGAGCGCGTAAACCTCGCCACCACCAATCACCATCAATTCTTCGCGGCCGGCAAGCGCAACTGCTACATCCAGCGAAGCGACAGGTTCCTGATCCGCAAACGGCGCAGCGCCGCTGCGCGTGAGCACCAGATTGCGCCGCCCTGGCAAGGCGCGGCCGATGGCGAGCGCGGTCTTGCGCCCCATCAATACCGGTTTGCCGAGCGTGAGTTGCTTGAAGCGCTTCAGATCGTCCGGCAGATGCCACGGCATCGCGCTGTCACGACCAATGGCGCGGTTGCGGTCGAGCGCGGCGATGAGTGAAATGTTGCTCACACGGCGACTGGCGCTTTGATCGCGGCGTGTGATTGATAGCCGTCGATCGCAATGTCCTCGAAGCGGAAATCGAAAAGCGAATTCACCTCCGGATTCAATTTCAAGCGCGGCAACGGGAGCGGTTCGCGCGCCAGTTGTGTGCGCGCCTGCTCGATGTGATTGTTGTACAGATGCACGTCGCCGAAGCTGTGCACGAAATCGGCGGCTTGCAGACCGCACACCTGTGCAAGCATGTGCGTGAGCAATGCGTAGCTGGCGATATTGAACGGCACGCCGAGGAAGACGTCTGCCGAACGCTGGTAGAGCTGGCACGACAGCCTTCCTTTCGCCACATGAAACTGGAACAGGCAATGGCAAGGTTGCAGCGCCATCTTCGGCAGGTCGGCCACGTTCCACGCGCTCACGATCAGGCGGCGCGAATCGGGGTTGCGCTTGATCTCGTCGATCAGCCAGGCGATCTGATCGACGACCTTGCCATCCGCACCTGCCCAGGATCGCCACTGCTTGCCGTATACCGGGCCGAGATCGCCATTCGCATCGGCCCACTCGTCCCAGATCGAGACACCGTTTTCCTTCAGGTAGCGCGTATTGGTTTCGCCGCGCAGGAACCACAGCAATTCGTGGACGATGGACTTGGTGTGCAGCTTCTTGGTCGTGACCAGCGGGAATCCATCAGCGAGATCGAATCGAATCTGCCGGCCGAACAACGAGCGCGTGCCGGTGCCGGTGCGATCGGATTTCCCCGCGCCGTTTTCCAGCACGTCGCGCAATAGATCGAGGTACTGGCGCATCAGGCCGTCGCCTTCGCCGCCGCAAGTGTCGGCGCACGCCGCGACATCCACAGCAGCACGATCCCGACAACAATCAACGGGATCGACTGCACCTGCCCCATCGTCAACCAGCCGAAGGCGAGATAACCCAACTGCGCGTCCGGAATGCGCACGAATTCCACCGCGAAGCGGAATACACCGTACAACAGCGCGAACAGGCCGGAAACCGCGTAGCGCGGCCGCGGCTTGCGCGAATACAGCCACAGCACGGCAAACATCACCACGCCTTCGAGCGCGAATTCGTACAGTTCCGACGGATGTCGCGCCTCGCGGTTCAGCGCGCCGTCGAGAAACATCTGGTGAAGTTCCGCCGTCGACTTGCCGAGCGATTCCAGCGCGCGCGGATAGATCACGCCCCAGTCGGCGCCGGTGTATTTGCCCCACAGCTCGCCATTGATGAAGTTGCCGATGCGGCCGAGGCCGAGGCCAATCGGCACCAGCGGCGCGACGAAGTCGATGGTGTCGAAGAAATGGATCTTGTGACGGCGCGACCACCACCAACCGGCGACGAGCACGCCGAGCAGGCCGCCGTGAAACGACATGCCGCCATCCCAGACCTTGAACAATGCCAGGGGATCGTGCCAGATCCAGTCCGGCGAGACGTACGAGAGCATGTACCAGAGGCGTCCGCCGGCAATCACGCCGAGCATGCAGTAGAAAGCGAGGTCCGAAAACGCCTGCTCACTGACCGGCAGGCGCCCCTGTTTCAAGCGTTGGTTGCCGAGCCACCAACCACCGAGGAAACCGCCCAGGTACATGAGGCCGTACCAGTGCACGCCAATTGGGCCCAGGGAAAACGCGAGGGGATTGATGTCGTCGAAGAAGATCATGCGCACAGCAGCGGCATTGGAAAGCCGCAAGTTTACTGGATCGCGCGGCGCAGCGTTTGGGATACTCTTGCGGCATGCCCAATCATCTCGCCGCCGAATCCAGCCCCTACCTGCGCCAGCACGCGGACAATCCCGTGCACTGGTGGCCGTGGAGCGATGCGGCACTTGCCGCCGCGCGAACGCAGGAGAAACCCATCCTGCTTTCGATCGGTTACTCGGCTTGTCATTGGTGCCACGTGATGGCACACGAGAGCTTCGAGGACGCGGCGACCGCCGCGCTGATGAACGAGTTGTTTATTTGTATAAAAGTGGATCGCGAGGAGCGGCCCGATCTCGACCGTATCTACCAGCTCGCGCACCAGGCGCTGACCCGGCGCGGCGGCGGCTGGCCGCTGACCGTGTTCCTGACGCCCGATGATCACCTGCCGTTCTACGCCGGCACATATTTTCCCAAACAGCCGCGCTACGGCATGCCGCCATTCGCACAGGTGCTGCGCGAGGTGCGGCGCTGGTGGGACACGCAACGTGGTCAGGTGCGGCAACAGAATTCCGCTTTGTCGGAATTCCTGGCCGATCAAGGACGCGGCGAATCCAATCAGGAAACGCTGGATGATACGCCGATCCGCGCCGCGATGAATCAGATCGAAGCCGGCTTCGATCCGCACAACGGCGGGCATCGCGGCGCGCCGAAATTTCCGCATTGCACGGAAATGGATTTGCTGCTGGACCTCGGCAAGCCGGAACACGTCGAATTCACCCTTGCGCGCATGGCCGACGGCGGCATCCACGACCAGATCGGAGGTGGCTTTGCGCGCTACAGCGTGGACGAGCGCTGGGAAATCCCGCATTTCGAGAAGATGCTGTACGACAACGCGCAGCTATTGCCGCTGTACGCAGCAAGCGGTCACGCCGATGTTGCGCACGGAATTCTTGGGTGGCTGCTGCGCGAGATGACCGCGCCATCGGGCGGTTTTTACGCTGCGCTCGACGCCGATTCCGAGCACGAGGAAGGCAGGTTTTATGTCTGGCAACGCGATGAAGTGCGCGCGTTGCTCGACCCGGACGAGTTCGCCGTCGCCGCACCGCATTGGGGTTTCGATCGCGCGCCGAATTTCGAGGGCAAGACGTGGAATCCCATCGTTGCGGTTGCACTCGCGGACGTCGCGCAAACGCTCGGCATCGCACCGGATCGTGCCGCCGAGTTATTGGCCAGCGCGCGCCGCAGGTTGTTCGCCGCGCGTGCGCTACGCGTGCGTCCGGGCCTCGACGACAAGATCCTGACGTCGTGGAACGCGCTCATGATCGCAGGTATCGCGCGCACGGCACGTGCACTCGATGCGCCGCCGCTGCTGGGACTTGCCGAAAGGGCATTGGACAATCTGTACGCCGATGCCTGGCGTGACGGGCGTCTGTATGCCAAGGCCGGCGTGGACGCGGCGCGCTTCCCCGGCTATCTCGACGACTACGCCATTCTGCTGCATGCGTTGCTCGAAATGTTGCAATGCCGCTGGTCCGCGCGCGACCTGGCCTGGGCCATCGTGCTTGCGGAATGTTTGCTCGAACGCTTCGTCGACCACGAACATGGCGGATTCTTTTTCACCGCGCACGATCACGAGGCCCTGATCCAGCGCCCGAAACCCTTCACGGACGAAGCGCTGCCCTCCGGCAACGGTGTCGCCGCACGGGCGTTGCTGCACCTCGGGCACTTGCTCGGCGAAACGCGCTATCTGGATGCTGCCGAACGCACGCTGCGCGCTGGGTTTTCCACCATGCGACAAATGCCGCAGGCCTGTTGCGCCATGCTGCATGCGCTCAATGATTTTCTGCATCCACGCACGCATGTCGCCTTGCGCGTCGATGGCCCGACCGAGGAATCAATGTGGCGGGCGGCGTTCGCCAAAACGAATTCGCGCCGTGTCGACGCATATTTCATTCCGGCGCAGGCGGGGAAATTGCCCGGCATCCTTGCGACGCAACACTACGCGGCGGGAGGACTCGCCTACGTCTGTCGCGGCACGCAATGCCTGCCGCCGCTTCAATCCGCCGCTGGACTCGGTCCGGCCTTGCGCGTCTGACAGCGCGCCAGCGCGGCATCCAGCAACGGTGCCAGAGACATTTGTGCGGTATAGCGGCTGCGCCAGTCCGTGTCGCAGGCATCAAGCAGCAGGAACTCGCCCGCGCCAAAGGGATAAACCAGCTCGCGCCGTTGCCGCGCCATGTCCGGTGTGCGCAACTGCTCGAGCGTCCGCCGCTCCAGCGTAGCCGCGGCGTCGCGTACAGCAGCGTCGGGGTAGATTTTCCCAAGCGCAATTTCGGTCCAGCGCGCCGCTCCTTCAAACCACTGCTCGTATTCAAGGTAACGCCAATCACGTGCGGATACACGAGCTGCGAAATCCATGCGCGCACGGATGAAGCGTGCGAACGCATCCGCCAGCCGTGGCGTGCCGCGCGCCGCCAGCGCATCCGCCAGCGCCCGCGACGCGCGCGCATAGGCGCGCCGCGGCGACTTCGCTTCGTACGGAAACGGATAATCCAGCATCCAGGTCGAATCGGCGGCATCGCGTTTCAGGTCAAGCGCTTCGCTGCGTGCAAAGTAGTCCGGCAAGTTCATCTGCCACTGGTGAAAATGCTCGTGCAGGATGGTGCGCAGCCAATCCGCCGCACTGCGTCCGGTGGTCCTGGGCGTGCCCATCACGATCGTCGTCGGCGGGCCGAACAGCGGCATGGCCGCCAGCAGCGTGTCAGGCAGGCCACTGCGCGGCCGCGTGTAGCGCGTGCAGCCGGTGGCGGCGTCGCGGCCTGCCGCGACGAATCCATCGGGCACGTCGTCGCGGCACAGCAAGGTTTCCTGCGTACTGCCGATGAGCAGGAATCCGAATGGCGCCATGCCGTAGCCGGGCCAGATTTTTTCGCCCTGCCCACGCGCAAAGTCGCGTAGCTGCGCCAACGCCGGGCCAAGCCGCATGGCGGCATCGTCAGCTTGCGCGACAATACCGTTGGCGGCGTTCGCTAGCATGAAGACAGTCAGTACGAATACGACACGCATCCAAATCTCCCTGCTTCGGGCCGAATCGCAACATGGATGCGCGGCAAGCCGGAACGGTCGCAGCCGCGCCTACAATACTATCGGCCGATCCGGCAATTCGTTCGCCCTGGCCGCGCCGTCCGCGGGAAAATGTTGCGCGAGAATATCGGCGACTGCGCGCACGCCATCGACGGCGCCGCGCTCGAACTCGCCCGCCGCGAAACGCTGCTGCATCTGTGCACAAATGGATTTCCACTCGGCCTCGTCGACTTTGGCCGCGATGCCACGGTCGGCAAGAATTTCGATCGCGTGGTCGGCGAGCAGCACGTAAATCAGCACGCCGCTGTTGTGCTTCGTGTCCCACACGCGCAGGTGCGCGAACACCTCGTGCGCGCGTTGCCGCGCGCTGCGCCCGCGCGCGAGGTCGCGCAACGGCAGCGCGCCTTCGACGGCGAACATCACCTGTCCGGCGTGGCGTTTTTCGCCTGCTGCGATGGCATGCTGGATCGCATCGAGCGTGCGTGCCGGGAATTTCCTGCGCGCGCTGCCTTCGGCAAAGGTATGGCGGAGAATACGCGTCGCGCCCATCTCACCAACTCCCCGAGGCGCCGCCGCCGGAAAACCCGCCGGACGAGCCGCCGCTGAATCCGCCACTGAACCCGCCGCCGGAACTTCCGCTGCTCCAACCGCCGCCGCTCCAGCCGCCAAATCCGCCACCTCCGGCAAACCCGCCGCCGCTGCCGCCGAGCCAGCCGAGCAGCAGTCCGAGTACGCCCGCGCCGATGCCGAACCCGAGCACACCGGTGATCAGCCACGCCGCACCGCCGCAAACCGCACCGATCAACCCGGCGCGCGGCGCAGACGGCAGGCGCCCGAGGAAGGCGCGCAACCATAAAGCGGCAAAGATCAGCGGGAACAGAAAATTGAACGCATCGCCCGGAGACTGGCCTTGCCGGTTGTCCGTGAGCGGCGGCGGCAGCGGTTCGCCGTCGATGAGTTTGGTCAGGGCGCCGAGCGCGTCGGTGATGCCGCCGTTGAAATCGCCGGCGCGGAATTTCGGCGTGATGTATTCGCGGATGATGCGGTCGGCGGCGGCATCGGGAATCGCGCCCTCAAGATCCCGCCCGACCTCGATGCGCACGCGATGATCGTTCTTGGCGACGATCAGCAGCACGCCATCCTGCGCCTGCTTGTCCGTGCGCGACAATTTCCAGGCATCGGTGACGCGAATGCTGTATTGGGCGATGTCTTCGGGCTGCGTGGTCGGCAGGATCAGGATCGCCACGCGCGAGCCCTTGCGCTGCTCCAGCGCCTGCAATTGTTGCGTCAGCGCCTGCACCTGTTGCGATGTCAGCGTATTCGTCAGATCGGTGACACGCGCGCCGAACGCGGGGATCGGCTGCAGGCCGTTATCGGCCGCCCACGCGATGCCCAGCGTCAGCGCGACGACCGCGAGGATCGCCGCGAATGTGCGCGCCACGCGCATCGTTCAGTTCTGCGGTTGCGCGGGTGGCTGTGCCGGCGGCGCTGCGGGCTTGTTGAAATCCACCGTCGGCGCGACGGAAATCTGCTTCTCGTTTTCCACCGTGAAGTTCGCTTTCGTCGAGTAGCCGAACAACTTGGCGGTGAGATTCTGCGGGAAGCTTCGTACCAGCACGTTGAAATCCTGCACCGCAGTGATATAGCGATTGCGCGCCACGGCGATGCGGTTCTCAGTGCCTTCGAGCTGGGCCTGCAGGGTCTGGAACAGGGAATCGGCCTTGAGGTTCGGATAGTTTTCCGACACCGCCATCAGCCGCGACAGCGCGCCGGACAGCTCGCCCTGTGCCTGCTGGAATGCCTTCATCTTGGCCTCGTCGTTGAGGTCGTCGGTGGTCAGCGTGATCTTGCCGACCTGGGCGCGCGCGTTGGTCACCGCTTCGAGCGTGGACTGCTCGTGTTCGGCGTAGCCTTTCACCGTGTTGACCAGGTTCGGCACGAGATCGGCGCGGCGCTGGTACTGGTTGACCACCTCGGACCACGCGGCCTTGACCGCTTCGTCCTTGGACTGGATCGCGTTGTAGCCGCAGCCGGCCAGCATGAAAGCGGCGAGCACGAGAATTACGAGTCGTTGCAGGCGCATGGTGTTCCTCCGGTTAACGGGACGGGATTCATCATAGCGTTTCGCGGGCGGTGTCGCCTTCGCGTTGCTTGAGGTACTTCTTCTTCTGGCGCTTGACCGCCAGATTCAACGCCTCGACCACGGCTGAAAACGCCATCGCGAAGTAGATATAGCCGCGCGGGATATGGATCGCAAAGCCCTCGCCGACCAGCATCACGCCGATCATCATGATGAAGGCCAGCGCAAGCATGCGGATGGTCGGGTTGTTGTCGATGAAATTGCCGACCGGGTCGGACGCGAACAGCATCACGATCACCGCGAGCACGATCGCCGCGACCATCACCGGGATGTTGCGCACCATGCCGACCGCGGTGATCACCGAATCCAGCGAGAACACGATGTCGATCAGCGCGATCTGCACGACTACCCAGGCGAACGCGGCCGCCGTGGTGTTTGCCACCGTCTGCTTGGCGACACCGTAGATGGTTTCGTGAATCTCCATCGCGCCCTTGACCAGCAGGAACAGGCCGCCGCCGGTCATGATCAGGTCGCGGATCGAAATGATCTGGCTGCCCAGATGGAACAGCGGCGCATGGCGGTCGTCCAGGCGCGCCAGGTGCGCGAGCACCAGCAGCAGGCCGATGCGGGTCAGGCAGGCAAAGCCGATGCCGAGCCGGCGCGCGAGCGAGCGGTTCTCATGCGGCAGGCGCCCGACTGCAATGGAGATGAATACGAGGTTGTCGACGCCGAGCACGATCTCGAGCGTGGACAAGGTCAGCAGGGCGATCAGGAGTTCGCCTTGGAGTAGGTCCATGGAGTTCTATATTCCGCCGCGCCGCGGGATCACAAGCGCTGCCAAAGGATCAAGGTCCAGCATAGCAGCACATTGAGCATGAGCAGAAAAACCGCCGCCGAACCCATGTCCTTGGCGCGCCCGGCCAATTCGTGGAATTCGGGGCTGACCTTGTCGACCACGGCCTCGATCGCCGAATTGAGCAGTTCCGCCGACAGCACCAGGATTGGACTGCCGCACAGCAGCGCTTTTTCCAGCGCGCCGCGACCCAGCCACAGCCCGAGCGGGAACACGATGACGCACACGTAGACTTCGAGCCGGAACGAGGCTTCGTACGTCCAGCCCGCGCGCAGGCCCTTGCCCGACCAGATCAGCGCCTTCCAGATCTGGCGCGGTCCGCGCGGTTCGGTGCTGGGCATGCTTTCCGGTCCCCGGATTCGAGAAGGCGCGATATGATGCCACACCTTTCCAACGCCCAGTCCAATGAGCAAACGCGCCCTTGCCATCACCGCCCTCGTCTGCGCCGCGCTGGCGCTGATCTCCATCTTCGGCTTCGACCGCCGCATCGCCGAGGCGGTGCACGCCTCGGTGGTCGCCGGTTCCGCCGTTTTCGTCGAAGGCACGCGTGCGCTGGACGCGGTCTCCGGCCGCTCGCTGCTGCACAGCCATGCGCTGTCCGGCGTGCTGCTCGGCGGCATCCTGCTCGCACTCGGCGCGCTGATCTGGCTGCTCAACCGCGGCAGCTACCTCGCCCGCGCGCTGATCTTCACCGGCGGCGTGCAGCTGGCGACGATCGTTTCCGCGTTCGGACTGAAGGAAGTCTTCGGCCGCCAGCGGCCCTTCGAACTCCTCGGCCACGGCGACTGGCAACACATGTGGTTTGCCGGCGGCAATTCGTTCCCGTCCGGACACAACGCGTTTTTCTGGGGCTTGTTCCTGCCGCTGATGTACCTGTTCCCGCGCTGGCGCGTGCCGCTGCTGCTGATTCCGCTGTTCATCGCGCTGGCGCGCATCGACACGAGCTTCCATTTCCTGTCCGACGTGCTCGCCTCCATCACGCTGGCCTGCCTGGTCACGCTGATCGCGGCAACGCTGTGCGCGCGCTGGATCAGGCCGGTAGGCGCACGCTAGCGTTTTCCGCAACCGCACATTCCATTTCCTGCGGCATCGGTTAACCTTCGCGCTTCGCAAACCGTACCGGGGTCGTCATGTCGTCAACGCCTGTCTCGCAAACCAAGTCGTTCTCCACCGTTTTCCTGATCGAACTGTGGGAGCGCTTCGGCTACTACGGCATGCAGGCGCTGATCGTGTATTACATGGTCCAGCGCCTGGGCTTCGGCGACGTCGACGCGAACCTGATCTGGGGCGCGGCCTCGGCGCTGATCTACGTGGCGCCGGCGATCGGCGGCTGGGTCGGCGACCGCGTGCTCGGCACGCGCCGCACCATGCTCACCGGCGCGGTTATCCTCTCGATCGGCTACGCGCTGCTGACGGTGCCATCGGAGAGCGCGACGTTCCTGTACTTCGCGCTCGGCGTCATCGTGGTCGGCAACGGCTTGTTCAAGCCCAACGCCGGCAACCTGGTGCGCAAGATCTACGACGGCGACGACTCGCGCATCGACAGCGCGTTCACCATCTACTACATGGCGGTGAACATCGGCTCGACGTTTTCGATGCTGCTCACGCCGTGGATCAAGGATTACGTCAACGCGATGTACCAGAGCCAGTTCGGCTGGCACGCCGCGTTCGGCGTTTGTTGCGCGGGCCTCGTCGTCGGCCTGGTCAATTACTTCTTCATGCGCGCCTCGATGCGCCACATCGGTTCCGAGCCGGACATGCGGCCGTTCAATCCCGCCACCCTGCTCAAGGTGCTGGCGGTCGGAGCAGTCTGCGTGGTGGTGGCTGCGTTCATCCTCCAGCACCAGTCCGTCGCGCGCGCCTTCGTCTGGGCCGCGGGCGTGGCCATGCTCGCGATCTTCGGATACCTGATCGCGAACAGCCACAAGGACGAACGCGCCGGCCTCATCGCTGCGCTGGTGCTGACGATCCAGACCATCTTCTTCTTCATCTTCTACCAGCAGATGCCGACGTCGCTCGCGCTGTTCGCACTGCGCAACACGAACTGGGACTGGAGCCTGTTCGGCGTGCATTTGTATACATGGCTGCCGGGACAGTACCAGGCGCTGAATCCGATCTGGATCATGATCCTGTCGCCGATCCTGGCCTGGGCCTACACGCACTTCGGCAAGCGCGGCAAGGATTTCTCCATCGCCGCCAAGTTCGCACTCGGCTTCGCCATGGTCGCCGCCGGTTATTTCGTCTACGGCATGGCCGGGCTGTACGCCGACGCCGCCGGCAAGGCTTCGACCTGGGTGCTGATCTGGGGCTTCGGCCTGTACTCGCTGGGCGAGTTGCTGGTTTCGGGACTGGGGCTGGCGATGATCGCGCGCTACGTGCCGGCGCGCATGGGCGGTTTCATGATGGGCGCCTACTACGTCGGCGTGGGCATCTCGCAGTATCTAGGCGGCATCGTCGCCAACTACGCGGCCGTGCCGCAGGACCTGACCGATCCGCTGCAGACGCTGCCGATCTACACCCACCTGTTCACCAACCTGGGCTACGCCGGCATCGTCTGCACGGTGATCGCCATTGCGGTCCTGCCGCTGATGAACAAGCTGTCGGCCCAGCATCACGGCGCTGCCGCCGGCAAGTAAAAACGCGTAAAGGCCGCGCCCCACGCGCGGCCTTTGCGTACACTTCGCGCGCATGAGCGAAGCGAAGATCCTGTTGGCCGACGACGACGAGGAGTTGTGCGATCTGTTGCGCGACTTCCTCGTGCGCGACGGCTTCGACGTCGCTGTCAGCCACGATGGCGCGCAGGCCCTGCAGCTGGCGCGCGACAACGCTTACGACGCGATCGTTCTCGACGTGATGCTGCCGGAGAAATCCGGCCTTGACCTGCTGCGTGAACTGCGCCGCGATTCGCGCCTGCCCGTGCTCATGCTCACCGCGCTCGGCGAGGACATCGACCGCATCCTCGGCCTGGAACTGGGCGCCGACGACTACGTGCCCAAGCCGTGCAATCCGCGCGAGATCGCGGCGCGCCTGCGCGCGATCCTGCGCCGCACGCGCGGCGACGGCGAGGTGCCGAAGCTCGACGACATCAGCGTCGGCCCGGTGTCCCTGCGTGCCACATCGCGCAGCGCGGCGTTGCGCGGCGAGCCGCTCGCGCTGACCGGCACGGAATTCAACATCCTCGCCGTGCTGCTGCGCGAGGCCGGCACGGTCGTCAGCAAGGAAACCTTGTCGCAGGACGTGCTCGGCCGCCCGCTCGGTCCGTTCGACCGGAGTATAGATGTCCACATTTCCAAATTGCGGCGAAAACTCGGACCCGCCGCCGACGGCGAATCGATGATCGGCACGGTGCACCGCGGCGGTTATGTCTTCCGCATCGTGGACGAAGGCTGACATGCGCGGCCTGTTCTGGCGCATCTTCGCCTTGTTCTGGCTGGTCAGCGTGGCATTGATCGTGTCGCTGGCATGGACCACGACCGCGCATTTCGAGAGCGCGAAAATTCCGGGCCTGGGCATCACCCGCCTGCAGGCGGCGATGGACGACCAGCTGCTGCGCACCGGCATCGAACTGCACCGCCACGGCATCGACGGCCTGCGCCAGTGGCTGCACGGCTCCGACGGTTACGGACCGGGCACGATCTACGTCGTCGATGCGCAGGGCCGTGAATTGCTCGGTCGCGATTTGCCCGAGTCGGCGCGCGCCGCGCTGGCGGCCGCGCCCGGATCGGAGCCGCCCGAACGCGTGCGCATCCATCCGATCCACATGCGCGACGACCCGGCGCAATACCGCGCCGTGGCAGTGTTCGGCGGCTCGTTCCTGTCGCGCCTGATCTGGCGCCGGCCGACGACGTTCTGGACCAGCATCGGCATCGCCATGCTGATCTGCGCGCTGGCCAGCGCCCTGCTCGCCACGTACGTGACTGCACCGCTGTCGCGCATACGCGCCAGCGCGCGTCGCGTCGCGCGCGGCGACCTGTCGGCGCGTGTCGGCGAAGTGCGCTTCGGCCGCAGCGCCGAAATGCTGGCCTTGGCCGAGGAATTCGATCGCATGGCCGCGCGCCTGAAGGACCTGGTCGACGGCCAGCGCCGCCTGATCCGCGACGTCTCGCACGAGATGCGCTCGCCGCTGTCGCGCCTGCGCGTGGCACTGGAACTGGCGCGCACGCAAGTGGATTCGTCCACGCAACTCGATCGCATCGAGCGCGAAGCGATGCGCCTTGAGGAAATGATCGCGCAGGCGATCCAGCTATCGCGCCTGGAAACCACCCTGCCCGAACAAGTGGACGACGTCGCTTTCGACGAGCTCGTCGCCGACATCGCCGCCGACGCCGCGTTCGAAGCGCAGGCGCGGCCGTGCACCTTGCGCATCGCGCAGAGCGCGCCGCTGACCGTGCGCGCGGAAGAAGAACTGCTCGCCAGCGCCGTGGAAAACGTGGTGCGCAACGCCGTGCATTACACCGCACCGCACAGCGAGGTGGACCTGCGCCTGGATCGCGTCGAAGGCCAGGCGCGCCTGCGCGTGCGCGACATGGGCCCGGGCGTCCCGGCTACCGATTGCGCGCGCATTTTCGAACCGTACTTTCGCACCGACGCCGCGCGCCAGCGCAAGAGCGGTGGCAGCGGCCTGGGGCTGGCCATCGCCAAGCGTGCGATAGAGCGCCAGGGCGGACGCATCCGCGCCGTCAACGCCGACGGCGGTGGACTGGAGATCGAGATCCGCTTGCCGCTGGCCTAGTCGACGGTTTTCAGCTCGACATTGTCCATCCAGCCTTCGCCGGCATCGAGCAAGGTCACACCGACGGTCAAGCGAGTCGCCTGTTGCGGGACCAGCAACCGCACCGAGTCGTGTTTCCAGCCGGAATCGCCGGTCAATCCGCTCGAATATTTGAAGGCACCTTTCATTTCCGCATTGATGAACAACTTCCATCCCTGCGGTCCGACGCCGCGGCTCTTGAGCATGGCCGACAATTCGATGTTCTTGCCCGCGAAGGCCTTGACGTCAAGCTGCTGCTGCAACGTGCCGTACTCTTCCGGCCGGGTCCGCAGCATGTGGAAACTGCCGTGACCGGCGTACGCTCCCTCGGCGACGATGTCCATGGCGTACGCAGGCAGGCCAGCGTGCTGGATCTGGATCCAGCCCGGAATGCTGCCGTCAGCAGCAGTCTGCTCGAAGTCCGGATTCGCCAGCGCGCTGCCGGGCATGTCTGCGCGTGGCGTGGAAGAAACCGCCGGATTGATCGCCGATTTTTGTGCCGGCAGGCTGTTGTTTCCGCAACCCGTCAACAAGCCAGCGACCAGCAACCATGGATATTTCATGCGCCACCCCATCCATCGAAAACGGCCATGATACCCGCTGTCCGTCGCTCGCAATGAATTCTGGCAGAATGCCGCAATGGAACGCCTCACCGCCCGCGAACTGTTCGACAAGGTCAGCCAACGCCTGAGCCTGCGCTGGGTCGCCGGCCAGCGCGGCGAACATCGCGCCATCGTGCCGGCGGAAAAGCAGCCGCGCCGGCCATCGCTCGCCGGATACCTCAACATCATCTATCCGAACAAGATCCAGATCGTCGGTTCCGAGGAACTGGCTTGGCTCGACAGCCTCGACTCGCGCCAGCGCTGGGAGATGGTCGAGAAGATCATGGGCTTCACGCCGACCGCGGTGATCGTGACCAAGGATCAGGCCGTGCCCGCCGACCTGCGCGACGCCGCCAACGAATCCGGCACGCCGGTGTGGACGAGCAGCCAGCGCGGCCACGAACTGCTCACTTACCTGCAATACCACCTCGCGCGCATGCTCGCGCGGCGCGTAACCCTGCACGGCGTGCTGATGGAGGTGTATTCCATCGGCGTGCTGATCACCGGCGAATCCGGTTCGGGCAAGAGCGAACTGGCGCTGGAACTGATCACGCGCGGCCATCGACTCGTTGCCGACGACGCGCCGGAATTCATCCAGATCGCGCCGGACGTGATCGACGGCAACTGTCCGGAGATGTTGCAGGACCTGCTCGAAGTGCGTGGCCTCGGTATCCTCAACGTGCGCGAGATGTTCGGACAGACAGCCGTAAAGCAGTCCAAATACCTGCGCCTGGTCGTGCACCTGGACCTGCTGCCGCGCGAGCAGCCGATCGAACAGTCGGGACTCGAACGCATCTACGGCGCGAACAGCTACCGCGAAATCCTTGACACGAAAATCCCGCAGACCACCATTCCCGTAGCCCCCGGCCGCAACCTCGCCGTGCTCGTCGAAGCCGCCGTACGCAACCACGTGCTCAAGACCAAGGGCATCGATCCCGCGCAAACCTTCCTCGACCGCCAGGCGCACCAGATGCAGCGGCAGGCGCCATGGTGAGAATCAGATTCCTACTGTTTCGACAGATCGCAGTCACGATTTGCGTTTTTCTCATTTGGACGGGATCGGTCTTATAAGCGGGCAGTTCTCCAGATTGCGCAAACGGATTTGGTCCCCCCCCAGATCGACATAAATGCGTAATGCGGTGATAAGCTCTTGGTCGGAAATGACACCCGCATCGGCATACTCCGAGAGCACATCCGCGGCGCGCGTATCGCCCAAAGCGGCGGAACGGATAAGCCCGGCCGCAACCTCGCTAGCACGCGCGTCGCGATCTTGGTTGAGATACATGGCATCGGCCGCTTCGGCATAACCCTTGAATGGCGTATCTGAGTTCAACACTGCGGCCAAGCTGGAGAAATTGCTTGATCGTGCTTCTTTTGCTTCTTGCGAGGCCGGATCCAGTTGTTTGAGTTTTTCGATAGCAGCACCCAATTCGCGATCGCTGAGCAAGATCGCCGCTTTGACATTGCCCTTGGAAACAAGGTCTTGAAGCTCCGCATTACTCATGCCGGCAGCGACAATTAAATCTTCCGGCATGGGGTACCCTGCCTGGGCCATCCAGGCAATCTGCTCCGCTGATGAAATTTCGTAGACCCCGTAGTAGCGATCGGCAAATGCCTCGATATGCTTTCTCTCGTCGAGCGGGTATTTGTTCATCCACGCATCGAAATCGTCAGCAGTTCGCACACTCGCAACGCCGGGGAGTTGATACCGTGGCGGTATCTCAACCGTATTCGGGAATGGAGGTGTTCTGACAGTGTGGCTGTGTTTATCGGCACTCGTGGTGGACGGCATGGTTTCAATCGACATAGATGTCACGGATTGGCCCGATGGCAATACGTATTTGTCCTGCCACAAACGATGTATTGCGAGCCCAAGCAAGCCGGCTGCGGCCAAAGTGAGCAATATGTAGGAAAGTGACTTAGCCATTGTACTAGCACTTGTTCGCTTTCATAGAATTGCCCCAGGTAGAGCATTTGAGATTTTTCTGGTCCGCGTAATATGCCTCGGCCCCTTTTTTGCTTACCGCCAATGTATAGTAGCTTGCAAAAGCATTGCATGTAGTAACAGAGTTTGATGCTGCAGTTGCGCAGACACCAAGCAAATCCCGTCCCAACCATGAATCACATTTCCCTTGCGGAATTAGCGATGTGTAGCATCCGTCATGATTGTTGCACGCAGCAGTAAAATCAATTGCGCTATTTTGCGCTACAGGTCGATTCAGATCACCTGAATATTCTTTTTCAAAAGCTTTCAATAGCTGGTCACCGATGAAAGAACTGTACGGATCAGCTCCACAGCCGTTTCCGGCAAATGGCAGTCCTTGGGCATTCGGTAGCCCCGGCGCTGAGGGAAAGGTGCCCATGGAACAATCCGTGGGTTGGCTTGCCTTCAATTTCGAGCAAACCTGGGCTTTCGTCAACGATGTACTGTAGTCGTCGGCATCGATGGTTGCCACGTCGTGTTTTAGTTGCACATACATGGTTTGCATCAGAAAGAATGGAATCATCACCGATGCGCCATCCAGCGTGGTTGCCGTTACAACAACATCAGGCAATTTTTGAGGATTTTGCGCAAAGGCGCCGTTGCTTGCGAACAGGGTAATCAATACCAAAGACATTCTGGAAGCGAATCGCATCGCACTCTCCCCATATCGATCATCTGCGTCATGCGGAGGAAAGGGGATGTATCCGAATCCATCCCTACTCCGTCTCGACAGGCCCCACGCCGTCGATGACACACACCCTATCCCCGCCGCAATGGCCGGCGCAATAGCAAAAACGTGAGCAAAACGAGCAGTATTGCTGTTGGTTTGGGTTTAGCGCTTGCCCGGATAGACCGCTTTGAGATAGGTCAGAAACGGGTACCGATGCGACTGCGGCATCTTGCGCACGAGCGCGAGCATTTCTTCTTCAAACGGATCCATGGCGAGGCTGTCCGGATGGATCGCAAGGTCTTCATGGCCGCCGCGAAAGCGCGCATATCCGCGCCCAGTGGCGAGCCAATCGAACGATACTTCAGTGACTTGCGCGATGGCAGCGAGATTTTCGAGACTGGGTGTCGTCCCCTCGGATTGTTCCCTCTGCGCCGCCGCGCTGGCGACCACGCCAACCTCGCGCGCGAGTTCCGCGCGACTCAAGCCAAGCATCTCGCGCGACTGACGGATGCGGTCGCGCAGCACGGATGTCGATTTGCGGGCAACAGAGCTACTGTTTTTCATACAACAGAATTCCTGTTTGACGACAGTAATGCTGTTAGTGTAGCGACACCAAGGCAAAATGTCTTCTTTCCCCATCGGGTTCGGGGCCGAATATACTGATTCGACTTCGCCGCGAATCTGCCGCATGGCATCCACCCCAGACAATCCCGCCCCACCCGCCACCCGCCTGATCATCGTCAGCGGCATGTCGGGTTCGGGCAAGACCATCGCGTTGCGCGCGCTGGAAGACCTCGACTATTACTGCGTGGACAACCTGCCCGGCGCGTTGCTGCCGGCGTTCGTGGACGAAGCTACGCGCGCGGGCGTGCATCCGCGCCTGGCGGTTGGCATCGACGTGCGCAACCGGCCGCAGGATCTGAACCAGTTGCCTGCGATCCTGGCCGGCCTCGCGCAGCGCGGCATCGAGCATCGTTTGATTTTTCTTGACGCGCGCGACGAAGTGCTGCTCAAGCGTTACTCCGACACGCGCCGGCGCCATCCGCTGACCGGCGAAGGCGTATCGCTCGGGGATGCGATCGCGCGCGAACGCAAGCTGCTCAAACCCGTTGTCGCCATTGCCGAGCGCGTGGTCGATACCGGCGACTTGAACGTGCATCAGTTGCGCCGTCTGATCGCGACGGAACTGGGCATGATCGGCGGGCCGCTGTCGCTGCTGTTCGAGTCCTTCGCCTACAAGCGCGGCGTGCCGGCCGATGCGGATTTCGTGTTCGACGCGCGCTGCCTGCCCAATCCGCATTGGGAAGCATCGCTGCGGCCGCTGTCCGGTCGCGATGCCGCAGTGCGCGCCTGGCTCGAAGGCAAGCCGGAAGTCGGACAGTATCTATCTCAGGTGCGCGACTTCCTCGACACCTGGCTGCCGCGCTTCGAGGCCGAGAACCGCTCATACGTGACGATCTGCATCGGCTGCACCGGCGGGCGGCATCGTTCGGTGTACCTGGCCGAGAGCCTCGCCGCGCATTTCCGCGCCACGCGCGAACAGGTGCTCACCTTCCACCGGGAACTGGAATGAACTTCTTTGATCGTCATTCCGGCATGGAGTGCCGGAATCCAGGGGCCACGGACGGCGATACTTTAAATACGAATCCGCCGGGGCAATTTGGCATCCTTGCAGTCTGGATGCCGGCAATCCATGCCGGCATGACGGCGGGATGGGAGCGGGTAGCATGAGCGTCGGTATACTTTTACTCACGCACGAGGCGATGGGCGATGCGTTGATCGCCACCGCACGCCACATTCTCGGCCGCGTGCCGCTGGCGCTGGAAGCGCAGGCGATCCCGCCCGGCAGCGACGTGGAGGCGGCTCTGCGCGATGCCGCGGCGCGCGTACGCAAACTCGATTCCGGCGAAGGTGTGCTGGTGCTCACCGACGTCTACGGCGCCACACCTAGCAATGTCGCGCAGCGCCTGCCGGAACTCGGAGTCGACGTGCGCCGCGTCTCCGGCCTGAACCTGCCGATGCTGCTGCGCACACTCAACTATCCGGAACAGCCACTGGCCGAACTGGCCCAGACCGCGGCGAATGGCGGACGTGCAGGAATCGTCGAACATGGTTGAGAGGGATATCGCCATCACCAACAAACTCGGCTTGCACGCGCGCGCCTCGGCGAAGCTCGTGCAGCTCTTGCAAGGTTTCAAGTCGAATGCGTGGCTCATCCACCGCGGTCGCGAGATCAACGCCAAAAGCATCATGGGCGTGATGATGCTCGCCGCCGGCGTCGGCCAGACGATCACCTTGCGCACCGACGGGCCGGACGAAGCCGCCGCACTGGATGCGATGGTCGACCTGTTCGCGCGCAAGTTCGACGAGGGTGCATGAGTTCACGTTTCGTCATCGCCGGGACAGGCGCCGCACGCGGAATGGCGCTGGGCCGCGCGCGCCTGTTGCGACCAAGCCAGATCCGCCTCGACGAACGCCCACTCGCCGAAAACGAAGTCGAACCCGAAGTCGAGCGCCTGCGCGCGGCCCTGCTGCACGCACGTGAAGAACTCAAGGTGCTGCGCGACAAATTGCACGGCGCGCTGGCGCGCGAGGTTGGCGAGTTCATCGATGCGCACAGCCTCATCCTCGACGATCCGGAATTGACCGAAGGACTCTACACCCTGATCCGCAAGGGTCGTTACCGCGCAGGCGTCGCACTGAAGATGCAGCGTGATCGCCTCGCTGCCGCATTCGATGCGATCGACGATCCGTACTTCCGCAGCCGCCGCGAGGACATCGACCACGTCATCGGACGCGTGCAGACCGTACTCCATCGTGACACCACGCCGGCGGAACGCCAGATTGCTTCGCGCGTCGGCACCATCCTCGTCGGCGACGCGATCGCGCCGGCGGAAGTCGCGCACCTGACCGAACACGGTGTGCTGGGCCTCGTCACCACCGGCGGCAGTCCGCTCTCGCACAGCGCGATCCTCGCGCGCAGCCTGCGCCTGCCGATGGTGGTTGGCGCGCGTGAAGCGCTGGAACGCATCGCCGACGACGATCTGCTGCTGATCGACGGCGGCTCCGGTGAAATCGTGGCACACCCGACCGCGCAGGACCTGATCCGCTACCGCCAGTTCCAGCGCGAGCTGGCGCGCAGCTTCGATCAGCTCGCACGCTTCAAGCATGCGCCATCGCTCACCGCCGACGGTATACATATCCACTTGTTTGCAAATGCGGAAATGCCCGCCGACCTCGCCCAAGCGCGCGCCTGCGGCGCCGAAGGCGTGGGCCTGTATCGCACCGAGTTCCTGTTCCTGCAACGTCGTGAGCTGCCCGACGAGGAAGAACAATTCACGGCCTACCGCAACGTCGTGCTTGCCATGGCCGGAGCGCCGGTGACGATCCGCACCCTCGACCTCGGCGCGGACAAGGCCGACGCTACAGGCCTCGCACTCGCGGCCGAACCCAATCCCGCGCTCGGCGTGCGCGGCGTGCGTCTCGCGTTGCGCTGGCCAGCCGTGTTCGCGACGCAATTGCGCGCGATCCTGCGCGCCTCGGCGTTCGGACCAGTGCGCGTCCTGGTGCCGATGGTCACCAACGCGGGCGAGATCGGCGAAGTGCGCGTATTGATCGAGTCTTGCGCACGCGAGCTGCGCAGCAGCGGCTACGAAATCGCCGATCACTACGAACTTGGCGCGATGATCGAGGTGCCGGCCGCGGCGATCGCGTTGCCCACAATAATCCGGCATGTGGATTTCATCGCCATCGGCACGAACGATTTGACCCAGTACTTGCTCGCCGTGGATCGCAACAACGACGCCCTCGGCGAGCTCTACGATCCGCTGCATCCGGCCGTGCTCAAACTGCTCGCGCAGATCATCGCCACGGCCACGCGCGCGAAGAAGCCGGTCACCCTGTGTGGCGAGATGGCCGCGGACACGCGCTGCACGCCGCTGCTCATGGCACTCGGTTTGACCGGATTTTCCATGCACCCGAGTTCGCTGCTCGAGGTGCGCCAGGCCATCGCCGCCTGCGACCATGCGCGCCTGCGCAAGCTCGCCCCGCGCCTGCTGCGCGCGCAGACCAAGGCGGCGCTCGATCGGGTGTTGGGGGATGCGAAAATCTGATCGGCTACAATACGCGTTTCCCGGCGACCCTTCCGCACATGCTGAACCCTGCCGTCACCGCGCACGCCACCGAACTCGCCGTGCAATTCCAGCGCCGTGAGCCGTTTCGCCACGTTGTCATCGACGATTTCTTCGATGCGGCGACGTGTGCGCGCCTGCTCAATGAATTTCCGCCGTTCGAACGCGGCAATGCGCGCAACGAAGCCGGCGAACTCGGCAACAAGTCGACGGTGGAAAAGATTCGCGGGCTTGGACCGTCGTACACCGCGCTCGATGACCTGATCCAGACCCGCAGTTTCCTCGATCTGATTGGACACATTACCGGTATCCCCGACCTGCTCTACGACCCCTGGTACTTCGGCGGCGGCACGCACGAAAATCGCCACGGCCAGGATCTGGATGCGCACGTGGATTTCAACCGCCACCCCGTCGAACGCTGGCATCGGCGCCTGAACCTCATCGTCTACCTCAATCACGAATGGGACGATGCCTGGGGCGGATCGTTGGAACTGCACTCGGATCCGCGCGCGCCAGGCGATCGCGTCACTCTGATCACGCCGTCGTACAACCGCGCCGTGATCTTCGAAACCACGGAATGGAGCTGGCACGGCTTCTCGCGCATCGCGTTGCCGGAGACGAAGCAGTCGCTGTCGCGCAAGTCGATCGCTCTATACTTTTACACAACCGGGCGTCCGGACGAGGAACTCGCCGACACGCATTCAACAATCTACGTCGACCGCCCGTTGCCGGAGCGTTTCAAACCCGGGCTTACGCTGAGCGAAGCGGACGTGCGGGAATTGCGCGTGCTCCTCACACGCCGCGATCAACACAATCAGCGGCTGTATCGCGATGTGACCGCAGTCACGAAGCAACTTGAAGACGCGCACACTGCCTTGAATCGCGGCAGACTGGGGCGATTACGCTATTTCGCGCGGCGACTGATGGCAGGTTTGCGATGAACGTTCCCACGCGCCCTCTCCGGAAAGGCATCGGCCTGCCTCGCAATTCCGTTGCCGTTGTCGTCCCCTGCTACAACGAAGCGGTAGCCATCGCCAAGGTCGTCGCGGAATTCCGTACGACATTGCCGGACGCGCGGATTCACGTATTCGACAACAATTCCACCGACGATACGGCCGCCATAGCGGTGGCGGCCGGTGCGAGCGTGCACCGGGTGCCGATGCAAGGCAAGGGACATGTCGTTCGACGGATGTTTGCTGATGTCGATGCAGACATCTATGTGATGGTCGACGGCGACGATACCTACGCAGCCGCGGCGGCGCCGGCCATGATCGAGAAATTAATTGAGGCTGGCCTGGATATGGTCGTTGGCGTGCGCGAACCGATCAGCGCTGACGTACATCGCCCGGGCCACGCTTTCGGCAACGCGCTGCTGAGCGGATTCCTGAGCCATCTGTTCGGGCGCTCCTGCGCCGACATCCTTTCCGGTTATCGCGTCTTCTCGCGCCGCTTCGTCAAGTCGTTTCCGGTACTCTCAAGCGGTTTTGAGATCGAAGCCGAACTTACCGTTCACGCACTTGAACTCAGGCTGCCAACGGCCGAACATCCAGTCGCATTCAAGGAGCGTGCACCGGGATCAGCGAGCAAGCTCAACACGGTCCGCGACGGAATCCGCATCTTGCTCACGATGCTGCGCCTGTTCAGTGCCGAGCGACCCCTGCTGTTCTACAGCTTGTGCGCCACCGCCCTAGGGCTGACTTCCATTGCGCTTGCCGTACCCATCGTTCTGACCTACATGCAGACGGGACTCGTACCGCGCTTTCCGACGGCAATCTTGTCGACCGGCTTGATGCTTCTCGCCGCGCTAAGTTTTTTTTCGGGCATGATCCTCGACACGGTTACGCGCGGCCGGCGTGAAATGCGGTCGCTCGCATATCTTGCGCAGCCGTCACGCGGAGCGCCAACGCCCTTTAGCGGTTCGCCGCGCTGATGCATGCGCCTGCGCACAGCGGTTCGCAGTTAGCCGCGGAAGCGGTTCCACGCGCTGTGCGGGTTCTGCTGTTCGCCTTGCTCGCCATCATCTTCGGCACAATCGCGATCAAACTCGGCCAATCCGATACCTTCGACCTGCGTAACTATCATCTCTACGATGGCTGGGCGTTCTGGACTGGCCGTGGCGCGCGCGATTACGCCGCCGCGCAAATGCAAAGTTACTTCAATCCTCTGCTGTCGACTTTCGCTTACCTGCTCTATGTCGAAACCCCGCCGAGGTTGAGCGCTTTCCTACTCGGGGCGCTGCAGAGCCTGAATGTCGTGCCGTTGTATTTTCTCGCCCGCGCATTGCTGCCTGCCACAGTACCGAGTGGCCGCTTCTGGTTTGCGCTATGCACAGCTTTGGTTGGCATCCTTGGCGCGACACCGCTGACCCAACTCGGCACGAGTTTTGGCGACACGCTCGTTAGCTTGCCGGTTCTAGCTGCTTACGCGATCACGTTTGCACGAGCAGGTTTGACTATGCCACGAGCGGCGTTGGCCGGCATGCTGCTTGGCGGCGCGGTCGGCATCAAGCTTACTTGCGCACCGTTCGCACTGGGCCTTCTCGCAGCTGTGATTCCACTGACGTGGAACACACCGACGCGATGGCGCGCTCCGGGAGCGGCGATCGCCATGGCCGCGCTCGGTTTCCTTGCCGTAGATGGATTCTGGCTATGGCATCTCTACCGTGAATTCGGCAATCCGCTCCATCCAATGTTCGGCAATCTGTTCGGCAGTGAGCATGCAGCATCGCTGGGGCGCGATACTCGATTTCTGCCACGCTCGCCGTGGGAATGGCCGCTGTATCCGCTTGTCTGGCTCTTTCAGCCGCAACGGGTTTCCGAGCAACCGTTCTTCGACCTGCGCATACCGCTCGCCTTCCTAGCCCTACCCGTATTGTTGTGGCGAGGCAACGGAGATTCCAGCACACACGATCGCGTGCGTGGTCTGGCCCTATCACTCGCGATCGCCTATTCGGCCTGGCTCGTGGTGTTTTCGATCTATCGTTACCTCGTGCCGATGGAAATGCTCGCGCCATTGCTGGTGGTGCTCGCATTCGGCACGCTGAAACCGCGTCGCTACCGCCTAGCGATGTTTGGATCGCTGCTTGTAATTGCCATGTCGACGCATCCTTCGGATTCCGGTCGGCTTCCGCATTATGGGCATCATTTTCTGCGGATCGATGTACCGCCGACGCATAACCTGGATCGTGCTACCGTGGTGCTCGCCGAGAGCGAACCGCTCGCGTTTCTCGCACTCGGCTTCCCGTCAACGACGAGTTTCGTACGCGTCGCCAGTGATCCGACCCAGTATCCAATCTACGGCATGGATGGCGAAGCCGCGCGCCGAATTGCCACTTCGACAGGACCGCTGTACGCGCTGCTGATCAATCCTAACGCGGCCCGCACGGCTCTCGCGCATCACCATCTCGAACCGGTTCTACCTTGTGCGTTCGTGCGTTCGAATCTTCTCCCGGTTCGCGATGAGATGACGCCAAAGTTGTGTCCGCTTTCGCGAACCGCTGATTGAGCCTGCGCAACGACGCCAACAGCACGCCCTCCTTGCCATCGAATTGATACAGCCCGCCCTGCTGGATGTGGTCGTACAACTTGACATTCGTCAATAGAGCTGCGCCACTGACATCGTGGATTTCCAGATCCAATTCAGTGTCGTTACGCGACCGCGTCTGAATCTTGCTGCACACCTGCCCCGTGGTGCTGCCACCCAATTTCAATCGTACTGGCGCAGCACCCGCCGAAACTTCCACGACAGCGCGCGCGCCTGCACGCGCCGAAACGCAAACATGGGCGGAAAGATGTTCCTCGGCATTTGTTGTCGGCAACCGGCCGCGTCTCTCGGGAATGATCTGGCGCAAACGATCTCCTGGGCTCATGCGCAGATCGAAGTCACCCGATGGCCTGGCTTGCAGCCGCGACTCGGGCTCGGCACCATCGGCGACGCTGAGCTTCCATCCGTCCAGGCGATACGAGAAACTGGGATTGTAGAGTGGGCTCTCCGCGTAATCTTGCGTGGTCCAGTACGCGTAACCGAAAACGCCGGCTTCACGCATGACACAGTAGGCGCCATCCATGAATGCAGGCAATGCCGCCGGCCGCAATGCCGCATTGCGCTCGAATCCCAGTGTATTGTCGATCACGTTGAGCTGATCGATGAATATCGGCAGTTCGCCGCTGTGTTGCCGGACTTTGTCGAGCAGCGCGGTGAACAGCTGCAAGGACTGCTCTGCATCGAGCTGCTCTCCCTGATTTTGCGCGCCCCAGAATGGCGCCCAGTACAGGGCAATCGCATCTGCACCTGGCGGATGGTAAGTCGACTCGTGACCGATCCATTCGTATTCGACCTTGCCATCGGCATCCGTGTGCGGCAGCGGTTCGCTGTCGACGCGCGCCTCGTAGGACAGGTTCGGAATGCGCGCGGCGGCAGGTTTGAAAATCTTCTGCATCAAGAGCCAGTCCCAATACGCGTTGAACAATGCCACGCGCGGCCCATCCCGCTGCGGAAGTTCCGGCGTGCTTGCCGCGGATGCGCGCAATGGATCGCGCTCGGGCAGGCTGTCGATGAACTGGCGAAAGTCCTTGCGTCCGTCGCCGTCAATTGTGTGAAGGATGAGGTCCTCCCAAGTCAACAGCGAAAGGCGCACGTTCGCGTGCCGGCGCGCGATTTCGCCCAGGCGCGACGCATAAGCGAAAAACGCGTCGCGCGCCTCGTCTTCGTTCAACAATCGGTGTATGCGCACGCCCACATCGCCCGCATCGGGCTGGAACGTCCATCCGTATCCGATGCGCAGAACCACATCCAGACCGGCGTCGTTTGCGCGTCCGACAAGAAAGTCGAGGCGTTCGAAGGCGCGCTCATCGTATGTGCAGCATGGATCAAATACAGGCTGGAAATCGCCCCACGACACCAACAGCACGACCGCATTGAAGCCATCCCGGCGCATGCGGGCAAAGTCTGCTACCACATTTTCGCGGCGAAAGGCGTTGACGAAATTCTTCGGCCAGTTGTCGCCCATGTAGGTCGCACCCACCAAGGGCGGCAACAGTCGTGTAGGCTCGGGTTTCGGCGCACGAGCCACCGCTACCACGTCGATTGCGGCATCTTGATGACGCACGGGCGCAATCTGCCTGCGTTCTCCAGCGTAAAACACAACGATCACAGCCACGAGAACCAACGCAATAGCTGATGAAGCGCGCAACAATCTGCCTGCCATGATCTGTTCCAATCCTAATGAACGTGAACAAACGAAGCGTCGATCAGCTTCCACGCCAACTCGCGCCCATCATCCGACTCGCCGACATGCGCAGGCACGAAGACACGATCGGCGCGAATGCTCAATTTCAATTCGCTACCCGCACTAGCATCAATATCGATGACACACGTGGAACGAACACCACACGCAACGTGGTGCGTCCAGCGATTGCTGTTGATTTCAATCTGCAACGTCTGGTCACCGCCGAGCTGTTCGGGCACCCATAAATCGATGCGAATTGAACGCATCTTCTTTTGTGGCTGCATGCACGTCGAAAACTCGCGCCCCACCCAACCGTCTGGCCAAAATCCGTTAGGCGCTTCTATTTGCGTCGCATACCCCTGCAGCGGCAGCCGCACCGCCGCACGTGCCTGCGCGAGCGCGCCTTCAAGTCCGGCGATTTGCGCGGCGAAGTCCCGCTCGCGGTCGTACAAGAACTTGATCTGCCCGCGCATGCGCTCGAAGCGCCCGCGCAAATCGGCGACGCGCGCCGCATCGAGCGTGACACCGGGAACCAGGTCCGCCGGCATGCCTTCGGGCACGTAGACGGTCGCGTGCGATGCGGCGGTTTCTTCCGGCGGGCGTTCCTTGGTGTAGAGGTAGATCGCGAACGACTTGCGCGACACGCCCTTCTTGTCGATCGGCAAATGGATGTTCGAAAAACCGTGCCATGAGCGCTCGGTGGTTTCGAAGATGACGGCACGGTTGAACAACGGTGCGACACTGGGCCCGCTCGCATCGCCATTCCACGGATCGGCCTGCAATTGCAGGTTGCCGCCCCAGGAATCATCCCATTCCGGATTCAGATACACGATCAGATTCAGCCGCCGGTGCCAGCGCGTGCCCGGATGGAAATTGAAATCGACGTGCTGATCCAATCCCTGCCCATCGCGATTCTCATGCGTGCCACCGCCAATGTAGTCAGGGTCGTAGAGCAAGTCGGGAATGCCGGTGATCATGGAGACGAAATCGAGAAACTCGCGTGTCTGCAGGTACTGGTCCAGGTCGCGGTAGGCATCGGAGATCTCGCGCACGTTCATGCGCACAGCCTTGCCGCCGACCTCACCCATTTCGTTCAGGGCGTAGCGATCCTCGAAGCGTGGGAAATCCGCGAGAATGCTCTTGCACGCGTCTACTTCAAGGAAGTCGTCAATGACGATATGCCGAAATGGTTTTGCTGCGCGAAACGACCGGGCAAGACTGCTCGCTTCTGCGAGGACTTGGGTGCGAACGACGGACATTATGAAACTCGGCTTACGTGGATCATGGCATTATACTTTGGGTTCTGTTGAACCGACGTAGGCATTCACTAATGACTTTGCTTGACTCGACCACCCCCCTGCGTTGCCGTCTTTGCGGGTGCCTGGAAGTTACGCTGCTCGGTTCCGTAGCCCCAACGCACCCCGCTGAATTCCATACGAAGGAATTCACGCTGCAACAATGCAGTCATTGTGACGTGGTCTATCTTCACCCGCTGCCGTCAGCGAACGATTTGAAGCTCCTATACCAGCAGTCGATGCAGTTCACTGACGCGCATTACACTGATCCCGCGCAGGTGGAAAAGATTCTGGCCTACTACAGCGGCGCAGCGCGCAATCTCGGTCTGCTTCCACGAACCGGTGGGCAAATGCTGGAGATAGGCGCAGGACTCGCCTGGATGTCGCGTGCGTGCAAGTCACTCGACCAGACGGTGCTGACGATTGCGCAAGACGTGAGTGCGGAATGTGCGAATACATGCGCGTGGGTGGATCGTTACTTCGTCGGTGCTGTCGACGCGCTCCCCGATCGCGGCCCCTATCAGCTGGTCTCACTCACTCATGTCATCGAGCACCTTGCCAACCCGGCCAACATGCTGCGCACCATCAGCGCGCTCGTCCAACCAGGCGGGGCGGTATTCATCACTGCGCCATTTCGGCCAAGTAGTTGGCGATGCGGGGATGGAATCACAGCTTGGCGCAACTATTCCTATCTCCACGTGCCGGCACACATCACGTATTTTTCGAGACGGTGGTTCGAACTGAAAGCGTCACCGCAATTCAGCATCGCGCACTGGGACGCATCTCATGAAAATGGCCAGGCGTTCGAGTTGGTTTTGCGGCGCAATTGAATGGTCAGCTTTTAACGCGATTTCTGCTCTTCCAGCGTCAACGCCACCTTGTCGCGCAGGTACACCGGCAGCGCCTGTTCGGGCGCGACGCCCAGGCCTGCGGCGAACTGCGGCGCGGCCAGCGCCGCAATGGCGCGGGCCTGCGGGTAGCGCGCACCGTCAGCAAACGCTGGCGCCGCCGGCAAACGTGCAGCAAGCGTCTCGCAATACGCATCCCAGCCCGTGCCGACGACGCACCATTGTATACTTCGCGGCAGAATCAACTCGTCGGCCTTGCCGATGGTTTCCTCGTTCATCGCTTCGACAAGGCCATCCGCACCGCGGCGGAACGCGCCGGCGTAGACCTCGCCCATGCGCGCGTCGATGACCGCAAGAATCGACGCACCGGCATCCGGCGCATCTTGCGCGAGCGCGGCAAGCGATGACACGGGCACGACCGGGACATCCAGCGCCAGCGCCAGTCCTTGCGTCACCGCTATGGCCAGTCGCACGCCGGTGAACGCGCCGGGACCGCGGCCCACGGCAATGGCGTCCAGCTGCGCGCGCGCGATGCCGGCTTCCGCCAGCAGCGAGGCTATCATCGGCAGGATCAATTCCGCATGCCGGCGCGGCGCGATCTCGCTGCGCTCGATGATCCGGCCATCGACGCTCAAAGCGGCCGAGCAGCTTTCCGTGGCGGTTTCAATGGCGAGCAGATTCATGCGGGTATTGTCGCATCCGCAAAAAACGCCTGCACGTCGGCGATCTCGCGCGTGCGCGGCATCGGCGGCAGGCTTTGCAGGAACAGTTTGCCGTAGCCGCGCGTGGTCAGGCGCGGGTCGCACAGCACCAGCACGCCGCGGTCGCTGGCGTCGCGGATCAGGCGTCCGGCGCCCTGCTTGAGCGCGATCGCCGCTGCTGGAACTTGCCAGGCGAAGAACGGATTGGCACCGGATTCGCGCAGTGCCGTGAGCCGCGCTTCCAGCACCGGATCGTCCGGCGCGGCGAACGGCAGCTTGTCGATGATGACGCACGAAAGCGCCTCACCGGCGACGTCCACGCCTTCCCAGAAACTGGCCGCACCGAGCAGCACGCCGTTGCCGGACTCACGGAAATCCGTGAGCAGCTGATGGCGCGGTGCGCTGCCCTGCACGAACAGCGGATACGGCAGATCGCCCAGCAACTCGGCCGCCTTCTTCAGGGCGCGATGCGAGGTGAACAGCACGAAGGTGCGGCCGCGCGCGGCGGCAATGACTTCGCGCGCGACGGCGACGACGCGCTCGGTGTAGTCCGGCGCATTCGGATCGGGCAGACCTTTGGGCAGATAGGCGAGCGCCTGCGTCGCGTAGTCGAACGGGCTCGGCAAACTCACTTCAACCGGATCGTCGAGGCCGAGCTGGCGCGAGAAATGCTCGAAGCTGCCGGCGACCGACAGCGTGGCCGAAGTGAAGATCCAGCTCGCCAGCGATTGTTCACGCAAGGCACGCAGCGGCGGCGCGAGGTCCAGCGGCGTCGCATGCAGGGCGAATCCATGCGTCGTCGTCTCGTACCAATGCACGGCCTCGTGCGCGCCGCCGTCGAGTACGGCATGCAGGCGCTGGCACAAATTCTCGGCACGCTCGTTCGCGCTGGCGAGACCGCGCGAGCGTTCGGCCTGCGCACCCAGCGCATCGGTGAGCTTGCGCAAGGCCTCTTCCAGCGCATGCAGTTCCGCCGTCGCCCCGGAATTTTGTTCGATCAGCGCGAATGCACCCTTGGCCGGAATCGCATCGAACGCCAGGCGCACGCGCTTGACCGCGGGCGCGATCGCCTCAAACGGTTCGCGCAGGGATGCCAACGCACCGGATACGCTCGCGCATTCGGCCAGCGTGTCGCTGGCGAGTTCCGTCAGTTGGCGCGCGGTGATACTTGTGGAAAAGAATACGCCGGCCAGTTCCGGAATCTGGTGCGCCTCGTCGAGCACGAAGGCGTGTGCGCCGGGCAGGATTTCGCCGAAGCCTTCCTGCTTGATCGCCAGGTCCGCGAACAGCAGGTGGTGGTTGACGACGACGAGATCGGCCTCCTGTGCCGCGCGCCGCGCCTTGACCACGAAACAGTCCGCGTACAGCGGGCATTCCGCACCGAGGCAGTTTTCCGCCGTCGAGGTCACGCGCGGCCACAGCGGCGAATCTTCCAGCACGTCCGCGAATTCGCCGCGGTCGCCGCTCGCCGTGCGTTCGCCCCAGACACGGATCGCCTGTACCTGCGCGGCCTGTTCGCGCGTGGTAAAGCGTCCGTCTTTCAACGTCTGTTCGAGGCGATGCCGACACAGGTAATTGGCGCGGCCCTTGAGCAGGCTCGTCTTCAGGCGCGCGCCGAGCACCGCGCGAACGCGCGGCAGGTCGCGGTGGAACAACTGATCCTGCAGGGTCTTGGTGCCGGTGGAGACGATCACGCGCTTGCCGGACATCAGCGCCGGAACCAGATACGCAAACGTCTTCCCGGTGCCAGTGCCGGCCTCGACCACCAGCGTCTGCCGCTGCGCGATGGCTTCCTCTACCGCGTCGGCCATGTCCTGCTGGCAATCGCGCGGCACGAATCCGGAAACCTCCGCCGCGAACGGACCATCCGGGCCGAGCAATTCGCGCGCACCGGCGATGCGCATGGTCAGAACCGCGTCACCGGCGGCACGCGGCAGGCTTCGATCTTCGCTCGCGCCTGCGCCGCGCCGGCATCGTCGCCTTGCACGGTGAGCGCACGCGCCAGCGTTTCGAGGTTGCGCGCGCACAGGCCGCCGACTTTCGGGCCAAGATCGTACGACTGCCTGGCCAATTCGCCGGCGCGTTTCCAGTCGCCGCTCTCGACGGCGAGTTCCGCCGCGTATTGCAGGATGTCCGGCGCGCGCGGCGCGATTTTCAGCGCCTTGTCCACATCGGCCTGTGCGGCGGCGATTTGACCCTTGGCTTCCTGCTTGTGCGCCGCGTCGAGGAATCCGTCCACGGCCGGATCGCGCACGCCGTGCACCTGCACACTGGATTCGTAATGCGCGCCGAGCGCGCGGATCGCCGCGACCGCGCCAGTGGTATCGGGCATGGGTGGCTTGGCCGGCGGTTGCGAACAGGCGGTGAGCATGCCGCAGCCGGCCACAGCGACCAGGATCGGCCAGCGGCCGGGGAATTGGAACGTGGACAAGGCGGCACGAATGAATGGAACCGGCCTCAAGTCTACCCGATTCAATGACAGGACAGGCCGCTTCCGCGATAATTCACGCTTCTGACCACACTCGGGAATCGACCATGCACTCCAAGCTTGCACTGGCTCTTGCCGCCCTCGGCTGCACTCTCGCCGCGCCGGCCCGGGCCGACTTCAGCGCCGACTTCGCCGACGTGCAAGGCACGGGCGGAGCATCGTTGACGCGCATCGAAGTATCCGGCGGACGCATGCGCATGGATACCGACCACGGCAGCATCCTAGCGGATGCCAGCAGTGGCCGCATCCTGATGCTGATGCCCGACAAGCGCGAATACATGGACATGGGCAAGATGGCGCAGTCGATGAACGCCATGCTGGCCAACGTGCCACCGCAGATGCGCGAGATGATGAAGCAGCGCATGGCCGCGCATGGCGGCGGCGTTTCGGTGAGCTATGCGCCGACCGGACAGACCGCGACCGTCGCCGGCTACGCCTGTGCGATCTATCGCGTCACCGTCGGCGCCAACCACATGAGCGATTCCTGTCTGACCGACCTGTCCGCCGCCGGCATCGATGCCGCGGATCAGGCCACCGTGCGCAAGGTGTTCGACGACTTGCGCGCGATGGCGCAAACCGCGTCGGCGGGCATGGTGAAATCCACGCTGAGTCAGTTGCCCGGCGGAAAATTCCCGGTGCAGATGACGCGCTACGACGGCGGCAAGGTGGTCGATGTCGCGCAGATCAAGAACGTGAATCGTGCTGCCGTGAACCGCGCGGATTTCGAGATTCCCGCCGGCTACACCGAGCAGGAAATGCCCGCGATGGGCATGCATCACTGATAGCATCGACAACGCCGTGGTAAATTCCCGTCCGCTGCGCGTGTGCGTCTTCGGCGCCACGCCGGCGCCGGAGTGGATGCGTGCGCTTGCGGCGGCGCTGCCCTCGGATGCGCAGACACAAGCCTTCGCCGAAACCGGCGCGGCTGCCGCGTTGCGTGCCGCGGCAAAGCGATTCCCCGGCGAAGACCTCGTCCTGCTGCGCAGCGGAATCGCACTGCCGCCATTCTGGTTTGAACGCCTGCTGCCGGCGTTGAATCTGCCGGACGTGCTGGTGGTCTCGCCGCTTGACAACGCCGATCCGGCCAATGCGCCGTTGCCCAGCGGCGTACAAAGCGATGCTGATCCGCAGCGCATCGACGCGTTGTGCTGGGCGCATGGCATGCACCAGGCCATCGATTGGCCGCGCTTCTCGCCGCTGCTGAGTTTATGGAACGGTGCGGCGCTGCCCAGCATCACCATCGAAAAGATCCAGACCGCAACCCTGCCGCCCGCGATCGCACCGCAGCGCGCCGTCGTGCTCGATTATCTGTACGTCGCCGATCCGGCACGGCCCGTGCGTGGACCGGCGCCTCCCCGGCCCGGAACCGAAGCCGATGCGCCACCACCGTCGGCACTCGGCGAATTGCGTGAGACGTTGGCGATTGCGCTTGAAAAAACTAACCAGACACACGGCTACCCTGGACTGGACGGCAAACCCGTGGTACTGCACGTGCTGCACGGCTGGGGCGGCGGCGCAGAGCGATTCGTGCGCGACATCGCCGCGGTCGATGGCGAGCGCCATCATCTTGTGTTCACGGCACGCGGCAACTTCGATCGCCGCCGCTACGGCGAGTCCCTCGAATTGCTCGATGCGACGATGTCGCGGCCGCCGCTGCGGGCAGTTGCGCTGTCCGATCCCATCGTCAGCACCGCACTCGCCCATAGCGGTTATCGCGAATTCCTCGACGGCGTACTGCGCGATTTTCAGGTTGATGCAGTAGTCGTCTCGTCCCTGATCGGCCACAGCCTCGACGCGCTGCGTACCGGCCTGCCGACCACGTATTTCGTCCACGACTTCTATCCGCTGTGGCCGCTCCTGCATCGCAACCTGGACGACGACGTACTGCGTTTCGACGCCGCGCAATTGCGCGCGGACATGGCGGGTGCAGATGCGGGCTTCGAGTTCGCCGAGCGTGATCCGGATTGGTGGCTGCTGCTGCGCGAGCAGCTCGCCGATGCGGTGCTGGCTGCACAGGCGACGCTGATTGCGCCGAGCCGCTCGGCCGTGGAAATTTTCCTGAAGCTGCAGCCGCGCCTGGCGGTGCTGCCGCAGCATGCGATTGCGCACGGCATCGTGCCGTGGCCGGACGCGGCGAAACTACCGCTGCCGGCGCCGCCACCACGCGGGAAAATGCGCCTGGTGATTCTCGGCCGCGTGCGCCGCGGCAAGGCCTCGCATCTGCTGCGCAAGCTGCTACCGCATCTGCGCGACGTCGAATTGTTCCTGATCGGCGCCGGGCCCGAGGTACGCGAATTCTTCGGCCAGGCCGATGTCCACATCCTGCTCAATTACAAGGCCGCGGAACTGCCGGCCCTGCTCACACGCGTCGCGCCGGACTGCGCGTTGATACTTCCCGATTTCGCCGAAACCTTCAGCTACACGCTGTCGGAACTGCGCAGCTTCGGCATTCCCGTGCTCGCCACGCGCCTGGGCGCGCTCGCCGAACGCATCTCCGACGGCGTGGATGGATTTCTCGTCGCGCCCGACGCGGTGGCCATCCGCGATGCCATCGATGCGCTGCGCAGCGAACCGGCCCGTCTCGCGCGCGTGCGCGACACGCTGGCGCGGCTGCCGCTGCGAACGCTCGCGGACATGGCGGCGGACTATCGCGATCTGTTGCCGCTCGCGCCGCGGCCAAGCAGGGTGCATGCACTCGCCGCAGCCGGACAGGATCGCATCGCCGCGCAACAGCGTGCGGGCCTGCTCGGCGAAACCCAGCGCGAAATCGCCGCGCTCGAACAAGACATCGCGGACCAGCAGCGCGAACTCGAGCGTCGCGCGGAATGGGCGTTCGGACTCGACGAGCAACTCAAGCACAGCGGCGCCGCGCTGCATAAACTTCGCGACGAATTCGACGAACGCAGCGCGTGGGCACTTGCGCTCGATCGCGATTTGCAGGCGACGAGCCGTGAGCGCGACGCGTTGCGCAGCGAACGCGAGCAGATCCTGCGCAGCCTGTCCTGGCGCCTCACCAAACCCCTGCGCTTCGCCCGGCGCAAGCTGCGCGGATTGCGCGTGCGCGTGGGTTTCGCCGCAGGCCGCCTGCGCGCGATCGTACATCGCACCCGCGGCAGCCTGGCCAGCCGCGGTGTGATGGGTACGCTGCGTCGCGCCGCCGCCGAGTTTCACCGCGGTGCGGCGCCAACCGGCGCATTGGCTGTTGCCGCGCCAACTTCCGAGTTCACCCCGTTCACGATTCCGGCGAGCGCAACACCGCGCGTGTCGATCGTGATTCCCGTGTTCAACAAGATCGACTACAGCGTGGCCTGCCTGCGTTCGCTCGCCGAGCACGCGGGAGTGGTTCCATTCGAAGTGATCGTGGTTGATGACGCGTCGACGGACGCGACCGCCGCACGCCTTGCCCAAATAACTGGCATCCGCGTCGTGGCCAATGCGCAGAATCTGGGTTTCGTCAGCACCTGCAATGCAGGCGCCAGCGTGGCGCGCGGCGAATTCCTTGTCTTTCTCAACAACGACACGGTCGTGACCGAAGGCTGGCTCGACGCACTTCTGCGCTGCTTCGATGAAGAACCCGAGGCAGGTTTGGTCGGCGCCAAGCTCGTTTATCCGGACGGACGCCTGCAGGAAGCCGGCGGCATCGTGTTTGCGGACGGTTCGGGCTGGAATTACGGCCGCTTCGAAAATCCCGCCGATCCGCGTTTCGAGTTTCGCCGCGAAGCCGATTACTGCTCCGGCGCCGCGATCATGATCCGCCGCGAGTTGTTCGACCAACTCGGCGGCTTCGACATGCGCTACGCGCCGGCCTACTACGAGGACACCGACCTCGCCTTTGCCGTGCGCGCGGTGGGCAAGAAGGTGTTCTACGAACCACGCGCCACGGTCGTGCATTTCGAAGGCATCACCGCCGGCACCGACACCGGCAGCGGCATGAAACGCTTCCAGACGATCAATCGCGGCAAGTTTCAGGAAAAGTGGAAGACCGAACTTGCGCGCCAACCAGTACCGATCCACGACGCACAGGATGCCGAGGCCGCTGCGAATTTCCGTGCGCGCGGCCACGTGCTGATCGTGGATGCCTACACGCCGACGCCGGATCAGGATTCCGGCTCGCTACGCATGCTCAATGTCATGCGTCTGTTGCGCGAGGCGGGCTACGCGGTGAGTTTCCTGCCCGACAACCGTGCGCATGCCGGCAAATACACACAGGCATTGCAGGCACTTGGCGTGCAGGCGCTGTACCACCCGTTCGTTTCCGATCCGGTCGCCTGGCTGCGTGTATATGGCAGGTCGCTGAACGCCGTCGTACTGTCGCGCCATTATGTTGCCGCGAACTACGTCGGCCTGGTGCGCCTGTACGCGCCGCAGGCACGGCTGATCTTCGACACCGTCGATGTGCACCACCTGCGCGAGGCACGCGCTGCCGAATTGAGCGGCAGCACCGAACAGGCCGCGCAGGCCGCGCGCACACGCGCGCAGGAGATGAAATTGATGCGCGACAGCGACGTTACCCTGGTCGTCAGCGCAGCCGAGCTGGAATTGCTTGCGCGCGAACTACCCGGCGTGCGCATCGAAGTTCTGTCGAACGTGCACGAAATCCACGGCCGTCGCCGCGAATTTGGCGAGCGCCGCGACCTCGTCTTCGTCGGCGGCTTTCAGCATCCGCCAAACGTGGATGCCGTGCTGTGGTTCGTGAACGAGGTCTTCCCGCGCGTGCGCTCAGCCCTGCCTGACGTGATCTTCCATGTGATCGGCAGCAAGGCGCCGCCGCAAATTCTCGAACTCGCACATGATGGCGTGACCGTGCATGGCTTCGTCGAAGACATCGCCCCATTCATGGACGGCTGTCGCCTCGCATTGGCGCCGCTGCGCTATGGCGCCGGGGTCAAGGGCAAGATCAACATGGCGATGAGCTGCGGACTGCCGGTGGTGGCGACCACGCCCGCCGCCGAAGGCATGCACGCGCGCGACGGCGAAGACCTGCTCGTCGCCGACACGCCCGAAGCTTTCGCCGCCGCCATCGTGCGTGCCTACGGCGATGCTACATTGTGGAAAAAGTTGTCCGACAACGGCCTCGCCAACGTGCGCGAGCACTTTTCCTTCGACGCGGCGCGGGTGGCGCTCGCGAAAATCCTTCAATAATTGCCGAGCGCAGCAGGTCAATCCGCTGGCATCGACTCGAGCTGCGCGCGCAAGGCCGCCAGGCGCGGATTGTTCGGATTCAATTCGCGCGCCGCGTCGAGTGCATGGCCGGCATCGGCGCGTCGCTTCTGCGCGATGAAACCCTGGGTCTGGTCGAGGAAGACATCGGCAAGACGGTTGCGCATCGCCGGCACCGAGGCGTCATCGGGATCGGACTGCGACACCGCATCGATGTAGGCGCGCGCCCGGTTCGGCGTGCCATTGCGGATCGCCTGCTCGAACAGTTCACGGGCGCGCGCCGGGATCTTCGCAAGGCCCGCCATCGCCGCCGCATTGTCGGAATCGATCGCGAGCACCGCGCGGTATTTGTCGAACGCACAATCGCCGGGCGGCAGAATCAGGTTGCCCGACGCCATCGCCTGATCGGCCTGGCCAAGCATCTGTTGCACACGTGCCACGTCGGCGGGAGTGAGTTGCGCCTTGTGCTTGGCCGCGTCGAGCCGCTCGCGCGCGTCGGCGAGCCGTGAATTCGCCTTGCGCAACGCGGGACTATCCGCCATCGCCTGTGCGGCCTGTTGCAACAAGGCGGCGGCTTGTGTGGTGTTGTCGTCGTCCAGCGCGGCATTGGCCTGCGCAATCAGGATTTGCGCGATTCTGGCCATGCCATTTTTTGCGCGTGCATTTGCCGGGGCGCTCTTGAGCGCGGACTGGAACAATGCGAGCGCACCGTCGGCGCCGGCGATGCGTCCCGCACGCTGCTGTGCCTCGGCTTTCGTGAGCGTATCTTCCAGGACCTGTTGCGTGCCGGCATGCAATTTGGCGATGGCACCACGCAACTCGGGGATGGCCGGGTGGTTCGGTGACAGCTGCGCCAATTCGGCAATGAGCTGGTTGGCCACATCAACATTGTTCGCGGCAATCGCGTCGCGTGCCTGTTGTGCCACGGCTTCGGCAACCTTTTTCAGGCCATTGAGCGCAACCGCGTTGGTCGCGTCGGCGTCGAGCACGCGCAGGTAGGTTTCCGCGGCGCTGCCGCTGCCGACGAGCTTGCCAGCCGCAAGTGCGGCATCTGCCTTTTCAATCAGCGCTGCGCTGGCAGTGTTGCGCGTCTGCGCGGAGTGCAAGGCGGACTTGAGATCCTCGACTTCCTTGCCGCCGCCGAGCACCTCGTTGGCCTGGTCAAGGTCGGATTGCGCGGTGGAAAAATCGTTGCGTGTGAGCGCCGCGCGCGCCTGCTCGATCAGGCGTCCGCCGACCTTGTTCAGGCCCGCGCGTGCAGCTTCATTGTCCGGATCGAGCGTGCGCGCGGCCTGGAACAATTCACGCGCGCTGTCGTTGTGGTTGCCGACCAGCTTGTCTTCGGCCAGGGCCTTGTCGCCGCGCGCGATCAGGGTGTTGAGTTCAGTGTTCGGCAGCAATCCGCGCAGGCGATTCTGGAAAAACCACAACGCCAGCGTCGCGATCACGACCGCGGCAATCACCGCGAAAATCCAGCGCCGGCTTCGCGTCGGTGGTGCAGCTGATCGAGACGATTGCGGGCGATGCATCGGTGCATTGGCGATGTCGTCGAGGCGGCCCAGGCTCGGCTCGGCGCGATGGCGCGCCCCGCCCGCCGGCGTGGGCGTGATGACACGAGTTCCGGCGTCTGCGCCGGCATCGCGTCGGATCGTCGAGTCGGCCAGCTCCGGATGTTCGCCGCGTGCGATCGCGAGCTCGATCTGCTCAATCGCATCGGCGACCGCAGCGCCATCTTGGAAGCGGTCGTCCGGCTGCTTGGCGAGCAGGCGATTGAGCACGGGCTGCAACGCGTACAAGCGCTCGGGCAGGATCGGAATCGGCTGGGTGATGTGCATGATGCCAACCGCGAGCGAATCGTCGGCGTGGAAAGGCACGCGCCCGGTCAGCAGTTCGTACAGCACGATGCCAAGGCTATACAAGTCGGCGCGGCCATCGAGCGGGCGCCCGCGTGCCTGCTCCGGACTCATGTAGTGCGGCGTGCCGATTACCGTGCCGGTGCGCGTCATGTGCGTGGCCGAATCGCTGGCGCGGGCGATGCCGAAGTCGGTCAGCGCCGCGCTGCCGTCCTCGCGCAGCAGGATGTTGTCGGGCTTGACGTCGCGGTGGACGAAACCCTTGGCATGCGCGTAATTCAGCGCCGTGGCGATCTCGCGCGTGACGCGCAGGGCGAAGCCGACCGGCCGCGGCGTGCCGTCCTTGGCCAGCACGGCGCCGCCGCCGAGGTATTCCATCGCGATGTAGTGGTATTCGCCGGCGCGGCCGACGTCATGCACGCCAACCACGTTGCGATGGTGCAGCTTCGCCGCAATGCGCGCCTCGCGCAGGAAACGCTCGCCGAAATCCGGATCGGCAAGCAGGCTCGGCGACATCACCTTGAGCGCGACCTCGCGCTGTACCGATTCCTGCATGGCCAGGTACACCGTGGCCATGCCGCCGCGACCGAGCTGGCGCAGGATTTTATAGCCGGGGATTTCGATCACGAGAGGCCGTTTCGCTGCACGGAAATTCGGCGCGAAGCATAGCATGGGGTCCCACAATACCCCGAAAAACAAGGTATTGGCAGCCCTCTACCCGAGCCTATTCGAAACCATTGCCGAAGATCTCGTCCTCAGCAAGCTGGCGCTCGTAAGCGCCGATATCCGGCTTGCCGGTCGGCACTTCGCGGGCGAAGCCGGCGCCGCGCTGATCGGTCGCGAACGCACGGCTGTTTCCGCCAGCATCGATCGCCGGACTCGCCGCCAGCAGCGCGTGCGTTCGCGTCGGGCCGCCACGCATGCCGAGCGGTGCCAGCAGCGGGTCGCTCGCCGACACGACGACGCCCGGTGGAAAAGACGCGATAGCCATGACCAGGTTGTTCGATCCGCTCAGGCTCTTGCCGCTGGCCAGCGCGATGTCGGCATTGGCTCCGCTGTCGTTGCGGTTGCGCGCAACGATGGTGCTGACCATCGCCACATTCGCCGAGGACTGGATGCCGCCGCCGTAGCTTTGCTGCGCGCTGTTGAAAGCGATAGTGCTGTTGGAGATCGTCGCCGGCGACCGCGTGTTGATGCCGCCGCCCCGGCTGGAAGTGTTGCCGGAAATCGTGCTCTGGTCGACTTGCAGCAGCGCCGTCGTACTGGAAACGAAAACTCCACCGCCATAGGCTGCAAGGTTCGAATCAAGCGTGCAACGCGTCAACGAGATGTTGCCGCCTGCGGAAATTCCGCCGCCGTGCCCGAAGGCAGAATTGCCGCTGATCGTGCTGTCGGTGCAGGAAAAGTCATGGATCGAATACACGCCACCGCCGTAAAGCAGCAGCGACAGAGTACCGCTCTTGACCGTGTTGCCAGACACGACGCTGCCATTCGTGATGGTCACGGAATCCGCGAAGATGCCTCCGCCGGCGGCGGTTCCCAGATACTTGCCGCTGCCGCCGGGCGTATACGCAAAGCAGTCCGTGACCGTGGCTCCGTCCAGGCGTACTTCGCCGGATGCCATGATGCAGCCGCCGACATGATTGGAGAGATAGCCACCACCGGAAATCGTCAGCGAGGTGATTTGCAAGTAGGCGTTCGGCAGGTCCGTGCTGGTACTGTTGAGGACGCGATTGTGCCCGCCGGCCGCGATGGTGAGCGTGGCGTCGGCCGGACCTTGCAGCGTCAAGTTGTGCGGGATCGCGATCTCGCCCTGAGTAAGCGTGATCGTGCTGTCGATGCACGCGGGGTCGATGCTCGGTAATCCGCTCAGGTCGATGCTATCGCCGCTGCCGGCAAGGGCGATCACCGCACGCAGCGTGCCGGCGGAGCCGTCATCCGCGCAACTCGTGACTGATCGATTGGCCGCCAACGCCTGTACGGCAATATAGTGCGCGAGCACGCCTGCGGCGAGAGGCGATGCTCCGGCGGCAGGCGAACCCAGCAGGACTGCCGCCGCCAGCGCCGCACGGGTGCCGAGGTTCGTGTCCTGCAAACGCTTGTGCATGGCATGCTCCAGTCGAGGTGTCGTACCCCGATGAACGCCGTTTGCCTGCAGATTGCGACATGCGCCACGCCAATCAGGCCAACCGCCTTGCCTCGACCACATTCGGCACGGCGGCCAGTCGCGCCAGCAACATCGAGAGCTGCTCGAAATCGGCCACCCGCACGGCAAAATTCATGGTCGCCAGGCCCGAGGCCGCATCCACGCGCGTGTTGACGGCGATCAGGTGCACGTTCGCCGCTGCGATGACATTGGTCACGTCCTTGTGCAGCCATTTGCGATCGTAACCGCGCACCAGCACGTCGACGTCGTAGGACTGGCTGCGGCCGCTGCCCCATTCCACTTCGATCGCACGCGCCGGGTCGCGCGTGCGCAGGCGCGCGAAGCTGGCGCAGTCGGCGCGATGGATCGACACGCCCTTGCCGCGCGTGACGTAGCCGGCGATGGCATCGCCCGGCAGCGGCTGGCAGCAGCGCGCGAGTACGGTGAGCAGGTTGCCAACGCCTTCGATGACAATCGCATCCTTGCCGCGCTTGGCGGTGCGCGGCGGCGGTGGCGTGGGCTGGGTCGGCGGCGCATGCGTTTCGTGCAGCGCGCGCGCGAGCTGGCCGGCGGTGATTTCGCCCAGGGCCAGCGCGACGAGGAAATCGTCCAGCGACTTGTGCTGGAATTTTTGCGGCAAAGTATCCAATTCCACATTGCCGAGCGCGAGGCGCTTGAGTTCCTTGTCGAGAATCGCGCGACCCGCGGCCAGGTTCGCGGACAAATCGGCATGCCGGAACCAGGTGCGCACCTTCTGCTGCGCGCGATGCGTGTTGAGGAATCCATGCTGGGCTGAAAGCCAGTCACGGCGCGGCTCGAGAACCTTGCCGGTCAGGATTTCCACGCGATCGCCACTGGCCGGCTGGAACGTCAGCGGCACGATGCGCCCGTTGACCTTGGCGCCGCGGCAGCGGTGGCCGACATCGGTGTGCACGTGATAGGCGAAATCGAGCACGGTCGCGCCCTGCGCCAGATCCATCACGTTGCCTTGCGGCGTGAGTAGATAGACGCGATCTTCAAGAATGTCGGTGCGGAAACCGGCGAGCAGCGCGCCGTCGTCGTCGGCATCGCCCTTGGCTTCGAGCAAACTGCGCATCCAGGCGATCTTGCGCTCGAACTCGGCGTCGGCACCGCCGCCTTCCTTGTAGCGCCAGTGCGCAGCGACGCCGCCTTCGGCATGCGCATGCATCTCGTGCGAGCGGATCTGCACTTCCAGGGTCTTGCCGTCGCTGCCGATCACGGCCGTGTGCAGCGACTGGTAGTTGTTGCCCTTGGGCCGCGCGATGTAATCGTCGAACTCGCTCGGCAGCGGCGGCCACAGCGTATGCACGACGCCGAGCGCGGCGTAGCAGGCGGCGACGTCGTCGACCAGAACGCGCAAGGCGTGGATGTCGTAGAGCGCGCCGAACTCCCCGCCCTTGCGCTGCATCTTTTTCCAGATCGAATAGATGTGCTTGGAACGGCCGGCGATCTCGGCATCGATGCCCGCCTTGGTCAACGCCGCGCCCAGCACCTTTTTCGCGCGTGTGATGAAACGTTCGCGGTCGGCGCGGCTGTCGTCGAGCAGGCGCGCGATGCGCTGATAGGTTTTTGGTTGCAAATGGCGAAACGCGAGATCTTCCAGTTCCCACTTCAATTGCCAGATGCCGAGCCGGTTCGCCAGCGGCGCGTGGATATCGACGGTGAGTTGCGCCAGTTCGCGGCGCTGCGCGGGCGCGAGCGTGTCGGCCGCGCGCATGCGCGCAAGCTGGCGCGCAAGCAGGATGAAGACCACGCGCAGGTCGCGAATGATCGCGAGCAGCAGGCGCCGCAATCCTTCCGAGCTGCCGGATGCCGGGCGCGCCGCATGCAACGACCAGACTTTCTCGGCCGCCTGCTGGCCATCGAGCAGATCGCGCACGCTTGGCGCGGCGCGTGCGATGGCATCGACCTGCGAGGAAAGGCCAGCCTGGCGCGCGGCGTGCAACACGCAGGCGGCGAAGGTATCCGCATCCGCGCGCAGCTGCACGAGCAACTCCAGCGTGGCGAGAAGTTCGGTCGCGCCGGCGCGCAACGCAGCGTCGCCGGCCAGTTCGGCCAGGCGCGCGTTCCAGTGTGCATCGAGATGACGTTCGAGCCAGTCGCGCAAACCGCGGCTGGCGGACTTGGCCGCGTTCATGCGGCTACTTTGGCATGCAAGTCAGATCGCGGCAATCGCCGCGGCAATCAATTGACCGTGATTGAATTCGACGTGCCGGTGATGGACGACGTTGTGGTGTCCGTCACCGTGACAGTCTGCGGGCCAGTGGTATTCAGAGTCACGTTCGGCAACGGTGAAATGATGCCGTTGGAGAGGGTTGTGTCAGCTGGCAACATGGCGCCCGAATCCGTGCTCGTGAAGTGCACAGTCCCGGCATAACCAGTGGCGGGATTGTCGTAGGCATCCTTTGCCGTCACGGAAATCTGGAATGCTACCCCATGCGTCTGCGGTGACAGCGCGTTGACCGTGAACGTGGAAGCCGCTGCAGGAGCGATCGAGATGCCACTCGACGTCCCCGTAATCGCCGACGTCACAGTATCGGTTGCCGAGATTGTCTGACTGCCCGCCGTAACCAGCGTTGCGCTGAACGTGCCGGTGCCGTTGGTCAAGGTGGAATTGGCCGGGAGCAACTTCAGGTTACTGCCGTCGCTGCTGGTGAACTTCACCGTGCCTGCATAACTGGGCACCACGTTGTTCCCGGCATCCAACGCGGAGACCGTAAAAGTGAACGCATTGCCCGCAGTGGCAGACGATGGTGCGCTGACCTGAAAATGCGTGGCCTGGGTTTGCAACATCGTGATCGAGAACGAAACCGTGCTCGACAGGTTCGGCGAGTAACCGCTATTGGTGAATGTTGCACTGCATGTCGCCGTGCCGGGTACATAGGGTGTACCGCTGCCAGCGGCAAAGCCGAACGCCAGAGCCTGACCGCCCTTTGCGCTGGGCGACTGGGTAAAACTCGCAGCCGTGATCGCACTGGCGAGGATACTGTTGGGATCGTTGCATGACACGGCGCTGGGGGCGAGCACATCGGCAGTCAGGGTGCCTGGCGCAGACGACCCACTGGTCGGGTCGGCGAAATAGACGAGTGGATCCGCGGATACTGTGCCGGTCGGGCTGACTGTGTTGGCGAAAACGACCGGAGCGCCGGAATTTCCATCCGCATCGTACCAGGTGCATTGCGTCGAGGTGGTGTCGTTATTGCAGACAATGCTGCCGATGTTCTGCGCCGGCAGGTTGCTCGAAGACGCGACCGCCGACTTGTCGTCGAAGCGTTGCGGATACGTGCCAAATGGCGGAAAGATCGAAGCCGTGGCGGGATAGAAGGACGTGCCCAAGGCCGCCCAATTGCTCACCGCAGCGACCGAACCGGCATGCGAAACATACAGGTATACCGAATTCGTGCTGGTCTGGATGTCACCAGTGGCGACCGTGTAGATCGCGCTGAACTGTTGCGGATTGGACGGAACGCCCACCGGGCCAGGTTGCGTTGTTGCCGGGCTGAGCAGCGACCAGGTTGGCGGGAACCCGCCATTGTTGGCCACATCGAAAAACGTCGTATCAAAGCCGAAATCGACATGCCAGCCGATTGCCGCGTTCGCGTTGTGAATTTGCACGACGTAGCCGAGGTAATTCCCAACGTTGGGCTGGGGCGAACGGACCGTCTGCGTAGAAACCCACGGCTCGCCGGTCGCATGGCTGTTTTCGAACCCACTGTAAAAGATGCCGCCCGGGCCGGCCGCATAAACCGGATTGCCGCCCGTGACCGGATTGATCTGGTAGCACAGGACTTGCGGAGCATTGTAGTTGCTGTAACTTGCGGCGACTCCGGGTGGACTGGAGCCGTCATAACTCAAGGCGCCGAGATCGACGACACTACCTCTGCCAAGGTTGTTGAATTCGAGCAATCCGCCGGGACTGGCATTGGTGAAATCGTGTTCCAGGCGCGACTGCGTGGTAGGCCCGAATGCTCCCCCCGACTGGATTTCATCGCAAACGACCGGCGCTAGCACTCCCAGTTGCGCGACGAATTTCCCCAACTGGGATCCCATGCCGGGGCCGTAACTGAATGAATTGGCCTGCAATTGCAGGCCAACATCGGTTGGATGGGTTCCCGTGCAGGTCCCACCCGAACAAGGCGCATTCAGATCAAGGGTAAATACCAGCGGAGTCGTCGCCGCCGCAACATGGCCGATCAAAGTGAAGGCTGCCGAAGCAGCCAGACCACGAAAAAATACCCGCATTGTGTCTTCGCCCGTGAGTGGCGGCTGCGCCCAAGCCTCGCACCCGCCACGATTAAAGTTGAACTACCGATAGGTTATGATAAGCCATTGATTCGCGGAAAGTGTTAATGGCCGGTTAGTCGGCCCGCCAATACCTTCGATCCGGTTTGGCCACTTTCCGAATGGCACAACAACGACGGGCGTGAGTATATATGTACAAGTTTATAGCTGTCACTCTGGCTGCTGGCCTGTGCGTCGCGACATCCTTGACTGCCAACGCCGAGCAATTTTCGTCGCTCGAAGAACGCATGTCGCAGAATGAATTCCACGCCGCCGGTCTGGACAAACTTTCGCCGGACGAGCTCAACGCATTGAATACGTGGTTGCGCTCGCACTACGGCACGCAAGTCACTTACGTCAGCCCTTCGGGCAAGCCGGTATTCTATCCGCAGGAATCCTCGCGCGAGCCCGTCGATGCCCACATCGTCGGCCAATTCACCGGCTGGTACGGACAAACCGTGTTCACGCTCGACAATGGCCAGCAGTGGCAGCAGGCCGAGTCGGCCAGCTATCAGTGCGGCAAGTTCGAGAATCCCAAGGTCACGATCAAACCCACATTGATGGGCAGCTGGCTGATGTACGTCGATCCTTGTCGCAGCCAGAGCCTGCGCGTGACGCGTATCAAGTGAGTTCAGGATGAACTCATCCCGTGCAGGCCAAGGATGGCCGATGACGCGGGATCCAGTTCCTACCGCTTTCGCAAATCTTCAATCAGCCTCCCGAGCCGCTTCGGCGACACCGGCTCGGCGGTCTTGAGTTCCTGCGCAAACAGCGACACGCGCAATTCCTCGATCAGCCAGCGCAATTCAAAAAGCGCCGCATCGCCCTGCCCGCGCGTCGCTGCGAGCTTGAGGTATTCGCTCCAGTAAATGCGCACGGTCAGCATCTTCGCCTGGTCGCGCGCGGCGTCCTGGCGCAGGCGTTCGGCGCGCAAGCGCATGGCCTTCAGGTAACGCGGAAAATGGGATAAACGCTCTTTTTCCACATTGCGCACAAATCCCGGATGGATCAGTGCATCGAGCTGTTCGCGCAGGTCATCGTAATTGGCACGCGCGTAACCCATCAGCGGCGGTTCGAGCCAGGGCGAAAGCTCCGCGTATGCGCCGAGGATTTCTTCGACGATTGCCAGACGTTCGACCGCCGCCGGAAACAGCAGGCGCGTCAGCTCGGAGGCGGCACCGCGAAACGCCGCGCGGGTGCGCACATCGAGATCGCGCGCGGCCAGCAGGCCGGCCAACGCGGCCTCGACGATGTCTTCGCGCAATTCTTCGACGCTGGCGATGCCGGCATATTTCAGTGCGAGCTTTCGGTCAATTGGGAGTTGCCGGCGAGCTTGCTTGATGGTTTCGCGCAACGCGCGGCGGAGTAGCCGCTCGACGCCGCCGGCATGCGCGGCATGTGCCTCGTCGGCACGCTCGAATACGCGCAGCGCAACCGCTTCACCCAGATCGACCAATGCCGGATACGCGGCAACGCCACCTGCTCCACTTACCACCGGCGGGATTTCGTCGAAGTCGAATTCGACAACGTCTTCGCGCGCCAATTCGACATCAGCGTGACGCGAGAACGCCGCGTTTGCCGCTGCGCCCCACTGCTCGCGCAACGCATCGATATCGCGGCCTTCGGATAACGTCTTTCCATGCTCGTCGTAGACACGAAAGCGCATGCGCAGATGCGCCGGCACGTCGATTCCGGAAAAATCCGCCGCGCCGACATCGATGCCGGTCACGCGCTTGAGGTACTGCGCCAGCACGGCCACGAGTGGCTCGTCGCGCGGTGTCTCGGCCTCCGCGAACGCGCGCGCGAAATCCGGCGCCGGCACGAAATTGCGGCGCAGGGACTTCGGCAGGCCGCGAATCAGCTCGGCGATTTTTTCCGGCAACAAGCCCGGCACCAGCCATTCGCAGCGCGCTGCGGATACGGCATTGACGAAGGCAAGCGGAACCTGCAAGGTCACGCCGTCGGCCACATCGCCCGGCACGAAGCGGTAATCGAGTTTCAGCTTGTGGCCGGCGAAGTCCATCGCTGCCGGAAAATCCGATGCACGCAAACCCGGCACGCTGGCCAATACATCGTCCAGCGACCAGCGCAGTGCGGCTTGTTCGGCCACGGATGCGCGCCGGTACCAGGCATCGAATGCGGCCGCGGTGGAAATGTCCGCCGGCAATTTGCCGGCGAAGAAGGCCACCAGTTCGTCTTCGTCACGGATCAATCCGGCACGACGTTGCTTGGCTTCGAGTTCCTGCGCCTGCGCGAGCACGCGCGCGTTCGCGCGCACGCAATCGGCGCGGCTGTCGATGTCGCCGCGCACCAGCGCCTCGCGCACGAACACGGCATGCGCGGCAGCCTCGTCCTGTTTGCCAAGCGACACGGTGCGCTTTTCGACAAGCGTCAACCCGAACAGAGTGACTTGCTCGAACGCGAGCACGGCGCCGCGTTTGCGCGACCAGTGCGGATCGCGCCAGCTCTTTTTCACCAGATGCGCGACCGCACGCTCGATCCATTCCGGTTCGACGCGCGCGCAAAGCATTCCGTACACTTTCTGCAAATCCAGGATTTGCCCGGCAAGAATCCATTGCGGCGGCGTCTTCGCCAGCGCCGATCCCGGGAACACCCGGAACTTGCGCTCGCGCGTGCCGCGATACTCGCCGCGCTCGTCGCGACGTCCGACTTGCGTCGGCCAGCCCGACAGCAGGCAGGCGTGGATCGACTCGAAACTCGCGGCCTGCGCATTCTGTTTCCAGCCCGATTCTTCCGCGATCAGCAACAGTTGCCGGTGTAGCTCGCGCCATTCGCGCATGCGCAGGTAGGACAGGAAGCGTTCGCGGCACCAGTCGCGCAATTTCGACTGGGTAAGGTCTTCATGTGCCATCGAATGCGCGTGCCACAGATTCAGCACGGAAACGAAATCGGATTTCGGATCGGCCCATTGCGCGTGCGCGGCATCCGCGGCCTGGCGCGCATCGGCAGGACGTTCGCGCGGATCCTGGATCGACAGGAAGGACGTGAGCACGAACAATTCGCGCAATGTGTCCGTACGCTGCGCCTCGATCAACATGCGCGCCAGCGCCACGTCGACCGGCCACTTCGACATCGCGCGACCGACATCCGTCAGACGCTTGCCGTCATCAACCGCACGTAACTCCCCAAGCCGTCGCCAACCATCCGAGATGGCGCGGGGATTCGGCGCCTCGACGAAAGGAAACTCCTCGACCTCGCCAAGCTTGAGGCTCAACATGCGCAGGATTACTCCGGCCAGCGACGAGCGCAGGATTTCCGGATCGGAGAATCTTGCCCGCGTGTTGAAATCATCCTCGCCATACAGGCGCACGCAAACGCCCGGGCCGACGCGGCCGCAACGGCCCTTGCGCTGCTCGGCGGCGGCTTGTGAAACCGGCTCGATATGCAGGCGTTCGAGCTGGTTGCGCGGCGAATAGCGCTTCACCCGCGCCGTGCCGGTGTCGACGACGTAACGGATGCGCGGCACGGTCAGCGAGGTTTCCGCCACGTTCGTCGCCAGCACGATGCGCCGTCCAGCACCCGGCTTGAACACGCGGTCCTGCTCGGCCGCAGACAGGCGCGCGTAGAGCGCGAGGATTTCCGTTGCCTTGTAACGACGCCGCGACAGCGCCAGATGGGTGTCGCGAATCTCGCGCTCGCCGGGCAGGAATACCAGCACATCGCCGCGCGGGTCTTCGGTGGTGATTTCGTCCAGTGCGGCGACGATGCGATCGGCCTGCGACGCCTCGTCGCGTTCGTCCGCCGGCCGCCAGCGCACCTCGACCGGATAGCCGCGCCCTTCGACATTCACGATGGGCGCATTGTGGAAATGTCTGGAAAATATGCTCGTGTCGATCGTGGCCGATGTGACGATCAATTTCAGATCGCGCCGACGCACGAGCAGGCGCTTGAGGAAGCCGAGCAGGAAATCGATATTCAGGCTGCGCTCGTGCGCTTCGTCGAGGATGATGGTGTCGTAGGCGTTGAGCCAGGGATCGGATTGGGTCTCGGCAAGCAGGATGCCATCCGTCATGAACTTGACCAGGGTGCGCTCGCCGGTCTGGTCGGCGAAGCGCACCTGAAAGCCGACGATTCCGCCGAGTTCGACGCCAAGCTCCGTGGCAACGCGGCGCGCCACGCTGCGCGCGGCAACGCGGCGCGGCTGGGTGCAGCCAATCAGACCAGCCACGCCGCGTCCGGCAGCAAGGCACAGTTTTGGAATTTGCGTGCTTTTTCCGGAACCGGTTTCTCCGGCAAGCACGATGACCTGGTGCTTGCGGATCAGTTCTGCGATTTCGTCCGCCTTCACGGCGATCGGCAGCGCTTCGTCGATGCGAATTGGCGGCACGCTGGCCGCGCGCGCGGCGTAGCGCGCTCTTGCCGCATCCAAGCGTGCGCGCCACGCAGCCAGTGCAGCGGCATCGGGTTCGGCGCCGAGTTTCTCCAACCCGCGCGCGAGCGAGCGCCGCTGCGCGAGCGGAGTTTCGTCGAGCAACGCGGTCGGTACGGCGGGAGGGCGACGCGGCGGGGTCATGGGCGATTGATGTGTCCTATCGGGCACATCCGAACAATCGATTTTTCCTTTGCGAGGCGCGGGATTATAGTGTGCGCACACCCGCAAAAAGGAGATCGTCATGGCCAAGCAAGCCGGTACTCGCATCGACATCGCGCCGAAGCTGCGCGCAAGCATGGTCGCCCTGCTCAACCAGCAACTCGCCGACACCCTGGATTTGAATGCCCAGGTCAAGCAGGCGCACTGGAATGTGACGGGCCCGCATTTCATCGCCCTGCACGAGTTGTTCGACACGCTCGCCGAGCAACTCGAAGGACCCGTGGATGACATCGCCGAACGCATCACTGCATTGGGCGGCGTCGCACACGGCACCGCGCGCATGGCCGCGAAGGCGTCACGCCTGAAGGAGTTCCCGGATGGCCGCATCGATGGCATGCACGCCATCGCCGCACTGGCCGATCGCTACGCCGCGCTGGCCGCCTCCACGCGCGCCGCGATCGATGCTTCCAGCAAGCACGGCGATGCCGACACCTCCGACCTGTTCACCGGCATTTCGCGCGGGCTGGACAAGGCGTTGTGGTTCCTGGAAGCGCATCTGAGCTGAAATCGCGAAACAAGCTGCTGCAAACGACGCCCGGCCCCTGCCGGGCGTCTGCGTTTCAGGTGCCGCAAGCCGGAAAAATCGCTAGAATTTGGCCAACGACAATCACAGGGGATTGCCATGCACGGTTCCGCGAAGCGGGCGCTATCTGCCCTGCTCGTCCTTGCCGCCGTTCCGGTCGCGAACGCCGCCACCTGTTTCGTCACCACGACCGGCACAAGCGCGAACACGGGTGCGTCATGGTCTTCCCCCTACGATCTTCAAACCGCGCTGGGTGCATCCGCCTGTACCGAAATCTGGGTTGCCGCCGGCGTGTACAAGCCAACCGCGAGCGCCAATCGGTCCATCAGTTTCAGCGTCGACGCGGGCGTCGCCGTCTATGGCGGATTTGCCGGTACCGAAGCCACCCGCTCTCAGCGCAATCCAGCGGCGAATCTGACCGTGCTGTCGGGCGATTTGAACGGCGACGACACCGACGTAAATTCCGGCAACGGGGTGGATGCAAGCGTTACCATTCACAACGCCGACAACAGCTATAACGTCGTATCGATGAATGGATCGAGCACGCCGATCACCTCGGCCACGGTGCTTGATGGATTCACCATCACCGGCGGCAACGCGAGCTACGATGGAAGTCACCCGCAAACACAGTACGGCGGCGGCCTGTTCTGCAATGGCGAAAACGGCAATTGCAGCCCGAGCCTGAGCAACCTCGTGTTCAGCGGCAACGCAGGCCAGTTTGGCGGCGCGGTGGCGACACTCGCATCGTCGGGAATCAGCAGTCCGGCATTCACCGCCGACACGTTCAGCGGCAACAAGGCAACGAGCTACGGCGGCGCCGTCTACCTCGCTGGAAATTCGGGCAACAACAGTCCGAGTTTTACCAATGTCACCTTTGGCGGCAATTCGGCCCCTTCCGGCATCGGAGGCGGAAGCGGTGGTGCGATCTTGAGTGGCGCGAGCAGCCCAACCCTGACCAATGTCACCTTCAGCGGCAACATCGCCGTCAATTACGGCGGAGCCCTCTATCAATCCGGCAGCGGCAGCGCCACGCTCAAGAATGTGATCCTGGTCGACAACAACGACTACTACGGAACACAGTTCTACGTCGACGGAAATGCAGGGATCACGCTGGACTACAGCTTGATGTGGAACAGCGCTAGCGGCAGCGGTGCCTGCCCCGGCGGCCTTCCCGGTTACCTGTTCTGCGGCGGCAACATGGTGTACCGCGATCCCAAACTCGGTTCCTTGCAGAACAACGGCGGCTACACGCCGACCTTTTTCCCCGGCCCAAGTAGTGCTGCGATCGATGCCGGCATCGACGCGCCGACCTGCCCCGTCACGGATCAGCGCGGCGTCGCGCGCCCGCAGGGCCTGCACTGCGATATCGGAGCGGTCGAGGTGCAACGCACCCTGCCCTGTTATGTCGCCGCTACCGCAACAGGCATCGGCAATGGCTTCGACTGGGCGGATGCATTTACTGGTTTGCAAACAGCGTTGGCCACGAACGGCTGTAGCGAAATCTGGGTGGCGAAGGGCATCTACAAGCCGACCACTGACAGCGAACAGACCATCAGTTTTACGATTCCATCCGGCACTGCGGTGTATGGCGGATTCGCCGGCAACGAGACGCAGCGAAGCGCCAGCAACCCGCAGCAGAATCCGACCGTGCTCTCGGGCGACCTCGGCGGCAACGACACCGGCGCCGCGAACGGCATCGATGCGACCGTGCCAAGCGACGGCACGAACAGCGACAACAGCACCCATGTCGTCTACTTCGACGGCAGGACGACACCGGTCACGGCGAGCACCGTGCTCGATGGATTTGTCATCACTGCGGGCTTTGCGAACGGCGGCTTCCCGGACGACAGCGGCGGCGGCCTGATCTGCAACGCCAACCATGCCGGTACCGGCGTATGCAGCCCGACGCTGAGCCGCCTCGTTTTCAGCGGCAACTACGCCAGCAGCAGCACCGGCGGCGGCGGTGCGCTCTACAACGATGGCTACAACGGTGTCGCCAGCCCCGCGCTCACCGATATCGTTTTCAGCGGCAATGTGTCCGGCGGCACCGGTGGCGCGATGCGCAACGACAGTTACGGCAACGGCAGCGCGAGCAGCCCGACGCTGCGCAATGTCACATTCAGTGGCAACACGGCTGGCAGCACCGCAAGCGCCACAGGAGACGGCGGCGCGCTGTTCAACAGCGGGCAATCCGGCGGCGTGAGCAGCCCCATGCTGACCAATGTCACCTTCAGCGGCAACGTCTCCGGCAATTCGGGCGGAGCGATCACGAACAACAACAATGCCAGCCCGACGCTGACCAATGTCACCTTCAGCCACAACTCGGCGCTCTATTACGGCGGCGCCATCGAAAACAATTCGTCCGCTCATCCGAGCTTGTCCAATGCCATTCTGTGGGCGAATACCATTATCAACGGCGCCGGAGGTGGTCCTCAAATCATCGACAACACCGGCACCTTGACGCTCGATCACAGCATCGTGCAGGGCGGCTGTCTGAGTCCAACCATTTGCACAAACCCCGTGGTCGGCGATCCCAAGCTCGGCGCATTGGCGAACAACGGTGGTTTCACGCCCACGTTCCTGCCCGGTACCGCGAGTGCAGCGATCGACGCCGGCACGGCTACGGGTTGCCCCGCGACCGATCAACGCGGCATCGCGCGGCCACAGGGATTGCGTTGTGATGTCGGCGCAGTGGAAGTCGTCGCCTATGACCGCATCTTCGCCGACAATTTCGACGGCACGCCGACGCCGTAGAAATCCCGCTCAGCGCGCTGCAGCGGGCGCACTCCCCGGTGGCGCGTGGTAGATGCGCGCCCATTGCCGCTTGCACCACAGGCGGAAGCGGTCCATGTACAGGTAAACGACCGGCGTCGTGTAGAGCGTCAACACCTGGCTGACCAGCAGTCCGCCGAGGATGGAAATACCCAACGGCCGGCGCATCTCGCTGCCCTCGCCGAAACCCAGCGCCAGCGGCAGCGCGCCGAGCATGGCCGCAAGCGTGGTCATCAGGATCGGGCGCAGGCGCAACATGCCGGCGTGGAAGATCGCATCGCGCGCGTTCATGCCCTGGTTGCGTTCGGCGTCGAGCGCCACGTCGATCATCATGATCGCGTTTTTCTTGACGATGCCGATCAGCAGGATCACGCCGATCAACGCGATCAGGCTGAACTCGGTGCGACACACCAGCAAGGCGAGGATCGCACCAACGCCGGCCGACGGCAACGTTGACAGGATCGTCAGCGGATGCACATAACTTTCGTAGAGTACCCCGAGCACAATGTATACCGCGAGCAACGCGGCGAGGATCAGCCACGGTTCCTGACTTTGCGACTGCGCGAACAGTTGGCCGGTACCGGCGCTGCTGCCATGAATTGACGGCGGCACGCCCAGGCGCGCCATGGTCAGCTCAATTGCTCGATAGGCCTGGCCCAAGGTCACGCCTTGCGGCAGGTTGAATGAAATTGTCGTAGCCGCAAACTGGCCCTGGTGTTCGACCTCCAGCGGCGCATTGCCCGGCATGTAGTGCGCGAACGCGGCCAGCGGCACCATTTTTCCGGAACGGTTCTGCACCTGGATGTCATTGAGCGCCGATGGATCCTGCTGGAATTGCGGCGCGACTTCCATGACGACGTGGTATTGATTCAGCGCGTTGTAGATCGTCGAGACCTGGCGCTGTCCGAACGCATCGTTGAGCGTGGCGTCGATCTGCTGCGTAGTGATGCCGAGCCGAGCCGCCGCGTCGCGGTCGAACACGAGTTGCGTCTGCAGACCTTTGTCCTGCTGGTCGCTGTCGACGTCGGTGACCTCGGGCACATTCTGCAACGCCGCCGCGATCTTTGGCCCCCAGGTGCGCAAGGCATCCAGATCGTCGCTCAGCAGCGTGTACTGGTATGTCGAGTTGCTCTGGCGCCCGCCGGTGCGGATGTCCTGCGCCGCCTGCAGGAACAGGCGCGCGCCGGGCTGCCGGCTCAATTTCGGGCGCAGCCGGTTGATCACGTCGTCGGTGGAAACTCCGCCACGCTCGGCGAGCGGCTTGAGAGAGGCAAACATGAAACCGCCATTGCTGTGTCCGCCGCCACCGGTAAAGCCGACCACGGTGTCGATGGCGGGATCGGCCTTGACGATGCGCATGAGATCCTTCATTTTCCCCGACATCGCCTGAAACGAAATGCTCTGGTCGGCGCGGATGCCGCCGATCAGGCGGCCGGTGTCCTCGCTCGGGAAGAATCCCTTCGGCACCTGGATGTATAAAAATACATTCAGGCACACGGTCGCAAACAAGGTGAAGATGGTCAGGCCCGGCGCTGCCAGCGCGGCGCGCAGGGTGCGTTCGTAAAAGCGATGCACGGCGTCGAAAGCGCGCTGGCTGGCCTGCGCGAAACGGCCCGGCGATTTCTTTGCGTCATGGCGCAACAGCCGCGCGCACATCATTGGCGTCGTCGTCAATGACACCACCAGCGAAACCAGGATCGCCACCGACAACGTCACCGAGAACTCGCGGAACAAGCGCCCGACGATGCCGCCCATCAGCAGGATCGGCAGGAACACCGCAATCAGCGACAGGCTCATCGACAACACCGTGAAGCCGACTTCGCGCGCGCCGATCAGCGCCGCCTGCAGGCGCGGCATGCCCGCCTCCATGTGGCGCGTGATGTTTTCCAGCACCACCACCGCATCATCGACGACGAAGCCGGTGGCGATGGTCAGCGCCATCAACGACAGGTTGTCGAGGCTGAAGCCACACAGGTACATGATCGCGAACGTGCCGACCAGGGACACCGGCACGGCGACTGCGGGAATCAACGTGGCGCGGCCATTGCGCAGGAACACGAACACCACGCCGATCACGAGCAAGGTGGCGATGATCAATGCGCGCTCCACGTCGTGCAGTGACGCACGGATCGTGCTGGTGCGTTCCGATGCCACCTTGATCTGGATGTCGGCCGGAATCGAAGCCTGCAACTGCGGCAGCAACGCCTGCACGCGGTCGCTGGTGGCGATGATGTTCGCGTCGGGCTGCTTGTACAGCAGCACAATTACCGCCGGCTCGCCGTTGGACAGGCCCAGATTGCGCACGTCCTCGACCGAATCCTCGACCGCAGCCACGTCGGCAAGCCGCACCGGCGCGCCGCTGCGCCAGGCCACGATCAGGTCGCGGTATTGGCTGGCTTCACGCGCCTGATCGTTGGTCGCGATCTGCCAGTGGCGGTCGTCGAGTTCGACGAAGCCCTTGGGCCGGTTCGCATTCGCGTTCTGGATCGCGGTGCGCACGGTATCGAGCCCGATTGCGTAATGGTTCAGCGCGGTCGGGTTGAGTTCCACGCGCACCGCCGGCAACGAGGACCCGCTCACCTCGACCTGACCGATGCCCTGCACCTGCGCGAGCTTTTGCGCGACGATGGTGGATGCGGCGTCGTACATCTGCGCGCGGCTCAGGGTTTTCGACGTCAAGGTAATGATCATCACCGGTGCGTCGGCCGGATTGAACTTGCGGTAGCTCGGATTGCCCGGCATGCCGGTCGGCAATTGCGAGCGCGCTGCATTGATCGCGGCCTGCACGTCGCGCGCGGCGCCATCGATATCACGGCTCAGGTCGAACACGAGTACGACACGCGTGCTGCCGCGCGAACTCGATGAGGTCATCTCGGTGACCCCGGCGATGCGGCCGAGCTGGCGCTCCAGCGGCGTCGCTACCGATGTTGCCATCGTCTCCGGACTCGCGCCGGGCAGGCTCGCGCTGACCATAATCGCTGGAACATCCACCTGCGGCAGCGGCGCCACCGGCAACAAGGTAAAGGCGAGCGCACCGGACAGCAGCACGCCGATGGTCAACAGCGTCGTCGCCACTGGGCGACGGATGAAGGGCGCCGAGATGCCGCCGGGATTCATGACGCGGACTCGACCGCCTGCCCCGGCGCCGTATCCACCCTTCGCGCCAGTCGATCGAACCACAAATAAATCACCGGCGTGGTGAACAGGGTGAGCATCTGCGAGACGATCATGCCGCCGACGATGGTCACGCCCAGCGGATGCCGCAACTCGGAGCCAACGCCGGTGCCGAGCATCAGCGGCAGCGCGCCGAACAAGGCAGCGAGCGTGGTCATCAGGATCGGGCGGAAGCGCAGCAGGCAGGCCTGGTAAATCGCCTCGCGCGGCGACTTGCCGTCGTTGCGTTCGGCGTCAAGCGCGAAGTCGACCATCATGATCGCGTTTTTCTTGACGATGCCGATCAGCAGGATGATGCCGATGATTGCGACGATGGACAGGTCTTCGCCGGCGATCATCAGCGCGAGCAGCGCGCCGACGCCGGCCGAAGGCAATGTGGAAAGGATCGTGATCGGGTGGATGTAACTTTCGTACAGCACGCCAAGCACGATGTACATGGCCGCGATCGCAGCCAGGATAAGCAGCACTTCATTCGTGAGCGAGGCCTGGAATGCCGCCGCCGCACCCTGAAATGCCGTAGCGATACTGGCCGGCATGCCAAGCGATTTTTCCGTCGCGCGAATCGCGTCCACCGCCGCGCCGAGCGACGCGCCCGGCGCGAGGTTGAACGACACCGTGGTCGCCGGAAACTGGCCGAGGTGATCAATCAGCAGCGGCGCGCTGCGTTCGCTGACCTTGACCACGGCGCTGAGTGGAACGAGTCCGTTCGTGGCCGGCGCCTGATTCGTCGTGACGGTGGCGCTGCTCGCGCCCTGCGGCGCGCCGCCGGTGGACGATTGCGCGCCGCCTGGCGAATTGACCGAACCCTGCGGCGCTTGCGACACATTGTTGGCATTGCTCAATCCGGGCAGATAGACGCCCGCGAGCGCCTGCGGACCCTGCTTGAATTCCGGCAGCAGATCCAGCACAACACGATATTGGTTCGCCTCGGTAAAGATCGTCGAAATCAGGCGCTGGCCGAAGGCGTCGTACAACAGATTGTCGATGGCCGCAGCGGTGATGCCCAGGCGCCCGGCGCTGTCGCGGTCGATCTCCAGATACGCCTGCAATCCGCGCGCCTGCAGGTCGCTGGCGACATCCGCGAGTTCCGGCTGCTGGTTCAAGGCGTCCACCAGTTTCGGTACCCAGGTTTCCAGTTGCTTCAAATCCGCGGATTCGAGCGTGAACTGGTACTGGGTGCGGCTGACGCGATCCTCGATGGTCAGGTCCTGCACCGGCTGCATGTACAAGTTGATGCCGGGCAGTTTCGCGGCAGCGGTATTGATGCGCCGGATCACGGTCTGTGCGTCGTCGCGTGTGCCGTGCGGCTTGAGATTGATCAGGAATCGCCCGCTGTTGAGCGTGGTGTTGGTGCCATCCACGCCGATGAACGAGGACAGCGATGCCACCGCAGGGTCTTTCAGGATGACCGCGGCCAACGCCTGCTGGCGTGTGCTCATCGCCGCGAACGACACCGACTGCGGCGCTTCGGATATACCCTGGATCACGCCGGTGTCCTGCACCGGGAAGAAACCCTTGGGGATGACGATGTATAAAAGTACCGTCAGCACCAGGGTGCCGATGGCGACCGCGAGCGTCGCGCGCTGGCGATCCAGCACCCAGGTCAGCCAGCGTCCGTACGACGCGATCAGACGGTCGATGAAGGCATGGCTGCGGCGCGCGAACGCGCTCTCTTCCTCGGGTTTTTGATGCTTGAGGATCTTCGCGCACAGCATCGGCACCAGGGTCAGCGAGACCACCGCCGAGATAATGATCGTCACCGCCAGCGTGATTGCGAATTCGCGGAACAGGCGCCCGACCACGTCGCCCATGAACAGCAGCGGGATCAGCACCGCAAGCAGCGAAATCGTCAGCGAGATGATGGTGAAGCCGATCTGTTTCGATCCCTTCAATGCCGCTTCGAGCGGCGAATCGCCTTCCTCGAGATAGCGCGAGATGTTCTCGATCATGACGATCGCGTCGTCGACGACGAAGCCGGTCGAGATCGTCAACGCCATCATCGACAGGTTGTCGAGCGAGAACCCGGCGAGGTACATCACCGCGAACGTGCCGACGATGGACAGCGGCACCGAAAAACTCGGGATGATGGTCGCCGGCAAATTGCGCAGGAACAGGAAGATCACCAATACCACCAGCGCAACCGAGAGCAGCAACTCAAACTGCACGTCCGCGACCGAAGCGCGTACGGTCACGGTGCGGTCGGTCAGGGTGCTCACCTGCACGCCGGCCGGCATCGTGGCCGTGAGCGAGGGCAGCAGCGCCTTGATCCGGTCGACGACCTCGATCACGTTCGCGCCGGGTTGGCGCTGGATGTTCATGATGATCGCCGGGGTGGTGTCCTTCCACGCGGCGAGGCGATCGTTCTCGGCGCCATCGACAATTTGGGCGACATCGCGCAGACGCACCGGTGCGCCGTTGCGATAGGCAATGATCAGGTCGCGGTACGCGTCGGCAGACTTGAGCTGGTCGTTCGCGTCGATCGTGTACGACTGCGCCGGGCCGTCGAAGCTGCCCTTGGCGCCGTTGACGTTCGCATTGCCGATCGCGCTGCGCAGGTCTTCCAGGCTCAGTCCATATGCCGACAGCGCGGCCGGATTGGCCTGCACGCGCACCGCCGGCCGCTGCCCGCCGGATAAGGTGACGAGACCCACGCCGTCGATCTGCGAAATCTTCTGCGCGAGGCGCGTATCGGCCAGATCCTGCACCTGGGTCAGCGGCAGCGTCGTCGACATCAACGCCAGCGTGAGCACCGGCGCGTCGGCCGGATTGACCTTGCTGTAGATCGGCGGCGTCGGCAGATCCGCCGGCAAAAACGTGCCGGCGCCATTGATCGCGGCCTGCACTTCCTGCTCGGCGAGGTCCAGCGACAGGTCGAGACTGAACTGCAAGGTCAGCACCGATGCGCCGGCCGAACTCGTCGATGACATCTGGTTCAGACCCGGCATCTGGCCGAGCTGGCGCTCCAGCGGCGCCGTGACCGACGACAACATCACATCGGCGCTCGCGCCCGGATACAGCGTGGTGATCTGGATCGTCGGGTAGTCGACTTCGGGCAGCGCGGACAGCGGCAAGTAGCGATACGCGAGGATGCCCACGAGCATGATCGCCGCCATCAGCAAGCTGGTGGCGACGGGACGCAGGATGAAAAGTCTGGAGGGGTTCATTCGAGGTTATCCGTCATGCCGGCAGGGACTGCCGGCATCCAGGCTGCAAGGATGCCGTCCATGGCAACTGGATTCCGGCACTCCCTGCCGGAATGACGAGCGTAAAAATTTGCCATTCATCCTTGAAGCCTTAACCACTGTTCGGCTTGCCGCGCCATTTGCCTTTTGTGGCCGCAGCAGGTTTGGGCGGCGGCGCATCGCCGGGCAATTCGACCTTGCTGCCGTCGCGCAGGTTGTCGGCGCCGTCGGTGACGACGATGTCACCGGGCCTCAAACCGTCAGTCACGGCAATGTCCTGGCCCTGGCTCGCACCGGTCTTCACCGGATGCTGCTTCACCGTGCGGTCGGCGTTGACCACGAACACGTACATGCCGTCGGCGCCGCGTTGCAGTGCGGCGCTCGGGATGATCGTCGCGCCGGTCAGCGTGGTCAGGTGCACGCGCACGTTGACGAACTGGTTCGGAAACAGGCTCTCGTCGGCGTTCGCGAATTCTGCCTTGGCCTTGACCGTGCCGGTCGCCGTGTCGATCTGGTTATCGAGGCTGGCGAGCGTGCCGCTGGCCAGTTCCGTGGTCTTGTCGCGACTGAGCGCGTCGACCTTCAGGCTGGCGTCATTCATGTGCTTGAGCAGTTCCGGCAAGTTGTCTTCCGGAATGGTGAACAGCACATCGATCGGCTTGAGCTGGGTGATGGTGACCAGCGTGTCGCTGGTCGTGATCGTGTTGCCCGCGTCGACCGCGCGCAAACCGGCGCGGCCGTCGATCGGCGCCACGATGCGCGCGTAACCAAGGTTCAGGTTCGCAGTGTCGATCTGGCCGTGATCGGATTTGATCGTGCCTTCGTATTGCGCGACCAGCGCCTTTTGCGTTGCCAGCGTCTGCTCGGGAATCAAACCCTGCGGCGCGACATCCTGGTAACGCTTCAGGTCCGCGCGCGCATTCGCAAGCAGCGCTTCATCGCGCGCGAGCGCACCTTGTGCCTGCAACAGCGCGGCCAGGAATGGGCGCGGGTCGATTTGCGCCAGCACATCGCCTTGCTTGACGTCCTGGCCTTCCTTGAAGTTCACGCTCTGCAGCAAGCCGCTGACCTGACTGCGCACAGCGACCGTGCGCAACGGCGTGACCGTGCCGAGCGCGTCGAGGTCGATGCCGATGTCGCCGGTTCTCGCCGTCGCCGTGCCGACCGGCATCGCCATGCCGCCGGCGCCCATGGCGCTGCGGCCGCCGAAGCGAAATCCGGTCGGCACACTGGTGCGATGCGCCAGCCAGTAGCCGCCGTACGCGACGATGGCGATGACGGCCAGGATGATCAGCAACGCGCGGTTGCGCGCGAAAAACGGTTGGCGATATTCCATGTCGATGGCGTGAACGCGCGCCGCACGGGGCGCAGACACCGGCGACTATAGCGTAGTCGGCCCGCGCCGAAAGTAAGCGGTTGTAAATCGCAATGGACGCGGGTGGCGGCCGTTACTTCCGGCACATTTTCTGCGCCATTGAACGCCGGGATGCCGATGGGCACACGTACAATACACAGCCGATGTCATGGGAGGATCCACGCATGTCGTTACGCCGTCTTGCCGCAATTTGCGCACTGTGCACGCCCTTGCATGCGTGGGCCTGCGCCTGCGGCTGCGGCGTTTTTGAAGTAGGCGGATCGGAGATGCTGCCGCAAGGCACCGGCACGCAACTGTTCTATCAATTCAGCTATCTGGACCAGACCGACAACTGGTCGGGCACGTCCTCCGCACCCGCCACCGCCAACGACGACCAGCACATCCGCACGCTGTATCAAAGCGTGGGTCTGCGCCACATGTTCGGTCGCGATTGGGGATTTTCGATCTCGGTTCCTTACGACCAGCGCCACTTCTCGACCATCGACGATGACGTGGCGGTCACGACTGACCACGGACAGATCGGCGACATTCGACTGATGGGCATGTACACGGGATTTTCTGGCGACATGTCCAGCGGTATTTCATTCGGATTGAAGCTGGCCAATGGCGACTGGAAAGTCCCGGGTTTCGATCGCGACACGCAAATCGGCACCGGCAGCACCGACCTGCTGCTTGGCGGCTACCATCAATTCCGCATCGGTGGCCTGGGCAGCGACTGGAGCGGCTTCGTGCAGGCAATCGTGGATGCGCCCATCGTCACCCAGGGCGGCTATCGTCCCGGCACGGAATTCAATGCCGGGTTCGGCATCTACCCCACGAGTTGGCAATTGGCGCCCGGCGTCGAACTCACCCCCATGCTGCAGGCACTGGGTTCGCGGCGCAGCCACGATGCCGGCAGCAACGCCGGGCCGGACAACACCGGCTATTCGCGCCTGCTGGCGGCGCCCGGACTGGAACTGCGCGTCAAGCGCCTGCGCGTGTTCGCGGACATCGAAGCGCCGCTATGGCAGAACGTGCGCGGCAACCAGCTCATCGCGCCGTGGCAGGCGAAGCTGACGATCAGCTTGCACCTGTAACCGGCCGCGAATTCAACGTCTGGATTTGCCGGCGGATTTCGATTCGGCCTTCGGCGATTTCTGCGCATCGGGCTTGTAGTCGCCGATCAGCGATTTTGCCGGACAGATATTGAACACCGGACAGCGTTTGCAGCCGACGGCGAGTGCTACGGGACACAATGTCATGACGTTTACTCCCCGGGAAAAATCGCGACGTGGATTTTTCCGTCCTTGTCGACCCAGCCGCGATACATGCCGTCAGTGTTGAACGGCGTGGCGAATTCACCATCCGCGCCGAGCACGATCGCGCCGCCGTCACCGCCCAATTTCGGGATTTCCTTGTTGATCACGTATTCGGCGGCCTCTTTCAGCGGCTGGTGCATTTGCGTGACGCGCATGCAGATTTCGTGGGCCGCCACGGTGCGCAGGTAGTACTCGCCCCAGCCGGTGCCGGACACGGCGCAACCTGCGTTTGCATAGGTGCCGGCGCCGATGATCGGCGAATCGCCGACACGGCCGAAGCGCTTGTCGGTCATGCCACCGGTAGACGTCGCCGCCGCCAGGTGCCCCGCCTTGTCCAGCGCGACTGCACCCACGGTGCCGAAGTGGCCTTCCTTCTCGGCGTCGGCGTGCTGGCCGGCGGCATCTTTCTTCAGCGCATCCTGCAATTCCTGCCAGCGTTTCTCCGTCCAGAAATACTTCGGATCGACGAGCACGATGCCTTGCGTCTTCGCGAATTCCTCGGCGCCATCGCCGAACATCAACACATGCGGCGAGTGCTCCATCACCGCGCGTGCCAACAAGATCGGATTTTTCACCCGATGCACATTGGCAACACCGCCGGCGCGCAAGGTCGCGCCGTCCATGATCGAGGCGTCGAGTTCGTTCTTGCCATCATGATTGAATACCGCACCCTTGCCGGCATTGAAATTCGGATCATCCTCGAGCACGGTGATCGCCGCGGTTACTGCATCCAGCGCCGGCTTGCCGGCGGTGAGCTGCGCGTAACCGTGTTCCAGTGCCGTGGTCAACGCGGCACGAATCGCCTTCTGCGTGGCCGGATCCATTTCCTTCTTGATCACGCCGGCGCCACCGTGGATCACGAGAACGGGCGCGGCAGCGTGGCTCATGGCACAGACGCCGAAGACAGACAGGACAATGGCGACGAATTTGTGAAACATCGGTGCGACCTCCGCGGTGACATGCGTCGATTATGACGCCGCCGGCGGCGCTGGCAAGCGTTGCGGAAACCGGATCGTCGCCGTGGTGCCGGCGCCGACCTCGCTGCGCAGGTCCACCGGCCAGCCGAAACGCTCGGACAGCCGGCGCACGATGGAAAGGCCCACGCCATGCCCGGCGCTGGCGCTTCGGCCGGCGCGAAAATACGGTTCACGGGTTCGCGCGATTTCGTCGGCACTCATGCCAATGCCACTGTCGGCGATGCTGACGAAATCTTCGCCGACGCTCACGCGCACGCTGCCGGATTCCGTGTACAGGCAGGCGTTGCGGATCAGGTTCCCGATCATCGCCGCGAACACGCGCGGCGGCGCGCGCAGGGCGAAGCGCACCGGCTCGTGCAATTCCAGTGTCACCGGTTTGCCTTCGAGTAGCGGTTTGGCGCGTTCGACTTCCTCACGCACCGCGTCGTTGACTACGAATTCCTCTTGCGGCAAGCCGGTGTCGGATTCGCGCGCGAGGAGCAGGAACGCCTCTAGCATCGCCTCCATGTCGCGCACCGAACGGCGGATGCGTTGCAGGGCGCGTTGCGCGAACGGCGAAACGTCTTCCTCGACGAGCACGTCGCCGGCGAGCTTGATCACGGTAAGCGGACTGCGCAGTTCGTGGCTGGCATCGCGCGTGAAATTGCGTTCGCGCTCGACGAATTCCTCGATGCGACTGGCGAATCCGTGCAGTGCACGTGCCAGGGTTTCCACGTCGCCATCCGGATCGCTGGACAGGTTGCGCGGTTCGAGCGCGGCCAGATCGGGATTTTTCGGATCCCAGTCGCGAACGACCTTGGCCAGTGCGATCACCGGAGACAATGCGCGCCGCGAAGCGCGGTAGGTGAGCCAGGTCGTGATGTAAATGATGAGCAGCACCAGGATCAACGGCAGGAATCCGAACAGGAAGGCGAGGCGCCCGACCTGTTCCTGGTTGAATACCAGATACAGCCGTCCGGGCGGACCGTCGGAAACGTGCGCGAGCTCGAAACTGCCCTTGTACTGGATGCGGTGATAACCGGGCGCGAGTGGGCGCAGCACGCCGGGCAGCGTCGCAGGATCGGCGTCCGGCGCGAGCAGGTAGCCGGTCATGTTGTTGGTTTCCGGCACTGGTGCAGCGTGGTTGCGATCCCAACGCTGCCAGTAGAATGCCGCCTCGCCGGCGAGCGCGCGCTTGATCAGCACGTTTTCGAGCACGGTGGCCGCACCATAGACACCGAGAATGGTGGCGAGGCTGATCGCCGCGACCTGCAGGACGTAGACCGCCCAGATCTTGCGACGGATGCCGCTGCGTGGCGTTGCGCTCATGCGCGCTGGCTGGCAGCGACTTCGGCGTCGAGATCGGCGAGACGGTAACCGGCGCTATGGATGGTGTGCAGCAAAGGGCGCTGGAAGGGCTTGTCGATGATTTTGCGCAAATTATACAAATGGCTACGCAGCGTATCCGAATCGGGCAGCAGGTCGCCCCAGACTTCGCGTTCGATGTCGGCGCGGCTGACCACACGCGGCGATTCGCGCATCAGGATCGACAGCAGCTTCAAACCGATCGGGGATATCTGCAAGTCCTGACCGGCGCGAGCCACGCGCACGCTGGCAGTGTCGTAGACGAGGTCGGCCACTTGCAGTGTTTGTGCGCTGACCTGGCGGCGGTCGCGCCGGATCAATGCACGAACCCGTGCTTCCAGCTCGCGGATCTCGAAAGGTTTCACCAGGTAATCGTCGGCGCCGGCATCCAGCCCGGTGAGCTTGTCCTCGAGCGTATCGCGCGCGGTCAGCATAAGCACCGGCGTGGACTTTTTCGCTTCACGGCGCAGCTTGCGGCACAACTCGAGACCATCCATCCCCGGCAGCATCAGGTCGAGCACGATCACGTCATAGCTGTTGGAAACGGCCAGGTGCAGGCCGCTGACGCCGTCGGCGGCGAAATCCAGGCCATAGCCGCGGCGTTCGAGGAATTCGCCGACCATCTCGGCGATGCCGCGGTTGTCCTCGATCAGCAGGATCAGTCCGGCGTGTTCTTCGCGCTGCTTCATCTCGCTTTCCGTTCCTTCACATTCGTGAAGAATACGAAGTGAGCGGTGATCGCAGCGTGAAGAGGTCCTCAGTCTTGCGGAGTGGTACGCGTGCGCCGCCAACCCAGACACCCGAACAGTGCGGCCAACAATCCCAGCGCCCATGTCGACAAGGCCGGTGCCGGAATCGTTGCGGCGGCGGCCGCCACCGTACCCTGGAAGGAGCCGATGTCGGTCAACCCGCCGACGCTGCGCGGAAAACCGGGTCCGCGCTGGTCGTTGGTGTACCCATTCGGATTGGCGCCCGTACCCGATGCCGGACTGCCCGCCAGCAAACCCAGCGTCCGCGTCGGCCCACCGTTGTTCGCCAGCGGCGCGAGCAGCGGATCGGCATTCAGCGTGCCGCTCGGCAAGGTGATATTGGGCGAAGCCGCCATCACCAGATCATTGCTGCCGGCGATGGTCAACGAGTATGTGCTTTTCAAATAAACGTCATCCGGTGTGCCGTTCGTGCTGTTCTTGGCCACGATGCTGCTGACCAGGGTGATCGGAGCCGGGGCCGTCGAGCCACCAGAGGGTGCGGTCGGGAAATCGTAAATGCCGGCACCGGTGTACGTCGCCGTGTTCATGGCGATCGTGCTGTTGTAGATCGTCGCGCCTTGTCCGGCGGCGAAGTATTTTTGCGTCAAGCCGCCACCGCCCTGCGCCGAATTGCCCGAGATTGTGCTTTGCGTCAGGTCCAACGCGTATTTCGAAAGCACGCCGCCGCCGATGAGATCGGCATGGTTGCCGGATATGGTCGAGTAGGCAACCGACAAGGTAGACGCTTTGCTACCCGGCCCATACCCGTTAACCACGCCGCCGGCGAGACAAAAGTCGTTGGGACTGGTATTCGTGGTGGTGCAGGTAACACGATTGCCGCTGATCGTGCTGGCAAGCAAATTGGCACCGTACTTGGCCGACAGTCCGCCACCTACCGCGATATAGGGACCGTTGCCAGTACCCGCGCTCATCCGCACGGAATTGTTGGCGATCGTGCTGTAGTACACCTTTGCCGGCGACAAGGTGAACAAGCCACCGGCATCGGCGATTTGTCCGCCACCGGAAACGGTAACGGAGTTGCCATCGATGTGGCTGGAGGAATACAGATATGCCGGCCCCTGCGTGATCGCGCCGCCGCCGACCGCGCCGTATTTGCTCGTACCGGTTCCGGTTTTCCCCGAACTGACCACGTTGTTCGAGATCGTGCTCGCGTACATGTACAAACCGTCGTAGGCCAGGATGCCGCCGCCTTCGGCGACGCCATTGGGATTGACAGCCTGGCAACCCGTCACGGTAGAGTTGTACAGGGCGATGCCATCCTTCATCGACAGGATGCAGCCGCCCGCGGCAGCACTGGTCGCAGGACTACCGCTCGTGATCAGCGGCGCCTTGCCGTTGCGTATGGTGAGATAGCTCAGGGCCAGTACGTTGTTCGAGCCAGTCCCCGGACCGGCGAGGTAAAACACGCGGTCGGCGGCATTGCCGTCGATGGTGACGCGATTACCCGCACCGGCGCTGATCGACAGGTCGTCCACGCCGACCGGCAGCGCACCCTGGGTCAAGGTGATCGTGCTGCCATTGCAGGCGGACAGGTCGATCGCGTCGCCATTGGCGGCATTGATCACGGCGTAACGCAACGTTCCTGCCGTCGTCGCGCTGCTCGCGTTATCGACGCAACTGGTGACCGCGACCGTCGCTGCCGGAGCGGCGATCTTCTGCTTGTGGCGCTTTGCGAATGTTACCGAGTGCGACGGCGCTTTCTGGAATAACCTGAACTACTGCGGGTTCTTGGCGTAGTCCAGCCTGACTTGCGCCACGGCATTCTTGAATGCCTGCATCTGTACGGCGAAGGTGAAATTGGAAGGGGTTCCGGCGCTGGCGCCCGTACCCGCGACGCCCAATGCGATGGTCAACGCCGCAGCCAGCGGCTTGACGGAAATTCCACGGCGCGATTGCATCACCCAACCCCTGTTTATGAGCTATCTCGCAAAAATAGCCGATGCCCTGCGCTTGCGCAAGGCTCGCCATCCGCCGGCGCCAAGCAGGCCGGTCAGCAAAACGGCGAGCCACCCCGGCAATAACGGCACCGGCAACACGGGCGCCGGGGCGAGCGTGCCTTCAAAAGCACCGATATCCGCGGCCGCGCCGAGCACGCGCGCAAATCCCGCACCGCGTTGATCGCTGGCGAGACTCAACGGATTGCTGCCCGCATCCACGGCGGAACTGCCGATCTGCAGCGCCATGGTCCGCGTCGGCCCACCGTTGTTCGCCAGCGACGCCAGCATCGGATCCGCATGGATCGTTCCTGCAGGCAAGATCACGTTGGCCGCAGCCGCAATGACGAGATTGTTCGAACCACTGACCGTGAACGGGGTCATCGCGGCAATGTCGTCGTGGGCGCCTGCCGTCAAATTTGTCGCGACGATACTGCTTCGCAAGGTCAGTGCATTGGCGATGCCGGCCAGATAGATGCCGGCACCGGGCCGGCCGGAGGTATTCGAGGCGATCGTGCTGTTGTCGATGCGCATCGGGTAGAACACGCGCGCGAACACGCCGCCGCCGGTCTTCAAGCGCGCGGCGTTGATTGCGAGCGTGCTGTTGGCGATGTCGAACGGCCCATGCGTGGCCAGGCCGCCGCCGGTGCCGTACGAATAATTTCCGCTCAACGTCGAGCCATACAGGTAGCCGCCGCCGTCGGAAAAGATCCCGCCACCGGTGCAATAGCTGCCGTGCGTGTCGGTGAGCGTGTGCGTGGCACGGTTGCCGCTGATCGTGCTGCCGATGATGGTCGCGTAACCGCGATACGCCATCGCGCCACCGCCATAGGCTGCGGTGAAAGTGTTCGCGTGGGAACCGCGCGCGATGTTGCCGGACAGCGTGCTGGAATAGATTCCCACGCCGCGCGCGGTGATGCCGCCGCCGTAGGCGCCTTCGCCCTCGGCCACGCAGCCGGTCACGGCGCTGCGTTCGATCGATACATAGCCATTGGAAATGATGCAGGCGCCGCCGGTGACGTGATAGCCGCTGACGACGGCGCGGCCATTGCGCACGGTAACGCCCTGCAAGGTGAGGGTGCCGTGGCCGTAGTGGGCAAAGACCCGATCCGCATTTGCGCCATCGATGGCCAGCGCGCTTGCACCCGGCCCGGCAATGGCCAGATCGTCCTGAAAAACCGCGATCGCTCCTTGCGTGAGCGCAATTGCAGCGCAAGTCAGGGCCGATGCATCCACCGTATCGCCATCGCCCGCCAACGAGACGATGGATCGCAACGTCCCGCTGCTGCCGTCGTCGGCACAGCTGGTCACCGGCAAGGTCGCGGCGGCGTGCGCGGTTGAATGCGACCGTGAGCGTGCATCCAGCGCGGCGAACAGCGCGGCCACGCCGCGACCGTCGCCCGGCTTCCACGCCGCCGGCATGGGCACGCTGAGCGGTTCGGCTTGCGCCAGGCCGGCAATCACCAGCGCAACGGCCAGTGGTAGCCGGCGCAGCGTGCGCCCGTTCACGTTCATCGTGCACCCCATGCGCTAGCCTCGATCCCCGTCCGAATCTACCACGCGCTTGCGCCTTGCGGCGCCGGGCGACTATCGTAGTCGTGTTGCGCGCACAGGGTAATCGCATGTCCTACGCCGAAAAACGCCGCCACCCGCGCCTGGCCATTTATTCCGCGGCGCTTGCCGTGTGCAACGGCGAAGGATTCCTTTCCGACGTCAGGGACCTGTCGCAGGGCGGCGCCTGCATCGCGCGGCCAAAGAACTGGCCAGCCGACGCGCCCGCGCAGTGCCGCGTGTTCTTCATCTTCGACCAGGAAACCGTAATCGGTCTCGACGCGCGCATCGCGCGCAATGGCGCCGAGGATATCGGTCTGGAATTCGCGCCAGGACAGGAGCAACGCGTCGAGAGCCTGCTCTACGAATCGCGCTTCATCGACAAGGACACGGTCTGACATGAATCCGCGCCTGCTCGACTACCTCGCCCCGATCGCGCTGCTGATCGGCTCCAACGTGTTCATGACCTTCGCCTGGTACGGACACCTGAAATTCACCAACCGCCCGCTCTGGCTGGTCATCGCCGCGAGCTGGGGCATCGCGTTCTTCGAGTATTGCCTGCAGGTGCCCGGCAACCGCATCGGCTATCGCGTCTACAGCCCGGCCCAGCTCAAGACGATTCAGGAAATCATCACCCTGGCCGTATTCGCGGTGTTCTCGGTGACCTACCTGGGCGCGTCCTTGCGCTGGAACCACCTGGTCGGCTTCGCCCTGATCGTGCTCGCGGCGTTCTTCATTTTTTACGAGTGAGGGATCAGCGCCCACGCCACACCCGCCGCGGCGGCGACAAGAAGTAGCGCGACCGGCACGATGCTGAGCATGAAGCCGTTGTGGCGCGCCGCCGGAGCACTGACGTAGCCGCGGAAGTACACGATGCGGCCAATGACGTACACCGCGCCGATCGCGGCCATCCATGCCGGATTCCAGTACTGCGCAGCGATCCACAGCGCCGGCACGAACACGATCAACAACTCCAGCGTGTTCTGCTGCACGCGAAAATAACGATCGAACACCTCGTGGCCCGTCGTTGCCGGCGCCTTGACCTCGTAGCGCACGCGCGCCTTGCCGACCAGCGCGGCGAAAACGAAATACTCGATCAGCGCACAGAGAGTGACCAGATTGACCCAGACCATGAGGATTCCTTTTGTTGGCAAGTGGATTCGGCGGGGAACTTGCGGGTTGCGCCAATTTTGGCGTGATCGCCTGCGACGAACAAGTCAACCGGATACGTCTAGAAGCGTTGAACAGGGCAAACCCCTCGACCTGCGTTGCGAGCGCAGGTCATTGCCGGCGCGGATGCCTCCCCCATCCGCGCCGTTTTTTTATTCCACGCGGTTCTTTTCCTCGGCCTTGGCCAGATCCCAGTAGGCGTCCTGTTCGGCCAGGCTCATGCCGTCGAGTTTCGTGCCGGCGGCGGCGGCCAGCGCCTCCATGCGCCGGAAGCGACGCTCGAACTTTGCGTTCGCGCCGCGCAGCGCGGTCGACCAATCCACGTTCGCCAGGCGCGCGAGGTTCACGCACACGAACAGCACATCGCCGATTTCGTCGGTCAGGCGTGCCATGTCGCCACCAAGGTCAAGCTCGTGGCGCACCTCGCCGATCTCCTCGGCGAGCTTGTCCAGCACCGGGCGCGGATCGCTCCAGTCGAAACCGACGCGCGACGCGCGTTTTTGCAGTTTCAACGCGCGCTGCCACTCGGGCAAGCCGCGCGGGATACCGGCGAGCACGCTCGTGTCGGCATCGCCGGATCGCTCGCGCTCGTGGCGCTTGTGCTCATCCCATTCGCGCAATTGGGCTGCGGCGTTTTCCACCGTCTGGCCCGCAAATACATGCGGATGCCGCCGGATCATCTTGTCGCAGATCGCGGCAACGACTCCGGAAAAATCGAACCCGCCGGATTCTTCGGCCATGCGCGCATGGAACACCACTTGCAGCAGCAGGTCGCCGAGTTCGTCGCGCAGATCGGCCATGTCGCCGCGATCGATCGCGTCGGCAACTTCGTAGGCTTCTTCGATCGTGTACGGCGCGATCGTGGCGAAGGTCTGCTGCACGTCCCACGGACAGCCGCCCTGCGGATCGCGCAGACGCGCCATGATGCGCAACAAATCGTTGATCGCGTACTCAGCCACGCGCGTTGCCATTGAGCAGGCCCGCCCAATCCACCGATGCATCGCCGCAGGCGAGGAAATCCGGATTGAGCAGCGAATCCTTGGTGTTGTACGCAAGCGTGCTGCCGTCCATGCGCCGCACCGCGCCGCCGGCTTGTTCGAGCACGCACTGGCCGGCGCCCGTGTCCCACTCGCTGGTCGGTCCGTAACGGATGTACAGGTCGGCCTCGCCGCGCGCGGTGCGGCAGAATTTCAGCGACGAACCGAGCGCCAGCAATTCGTGGGGACCGAGTTTTTCCAGCGCCACATCCATGCGCGGATCGCCATGCGAACGGCTGCCGGCAACAATGAGTGGTGTAGCGCGTTGCCGCGTGCGCAATTTTCCACTTTGGGTCTTTGTCGCAAACTGCGCATTGCCGCCGGACCAGGCCCAGTACGTTTCATCCAGCGCCGGCGCATGCACGACGCCCAATACCGGCGCGTGGTCTTCGATTAGCGCGATATTGACCGTGAACTCGCCGTTGCGTTTGACGAATTCGCGCGTGCCGTCGAGCGGATCGACCAGGAAGTACCTTGTCCACGTACGCCGCACCGACCAGGCTGCCTGCTCGGCGGATTCTTCGGACAATACGGGAATGGCCGGCGCCAGCGCATTCAGGCCCGCGAGAATGCTGCGATGCGCGGCCAGGTCGGCGGCGGTCAGCGGCGAGTTGTCGCCCTTGCGCTCGACCGCGAAATCGCCGGCATAGATGCGCATGATCGCCTCGCCCGCCTCGCGCGCGAGCGCGCAGCACGCACGCGCAAGCCCTTCCAATTCGTGTTCGTTCATGCCCGAGGCTCGAAGCGTCCGGCGAGATATTCGCGCGTGATGAACAACGCCGCGATCGACCGGCCTTCGGTCACTTCCGGATGCGAGAGCAGGTGGTGCAGTTGCGACAACTTCCACTCCACGACTTCGAGTTCCTCGGGTTCGTCGCCGACGAGCCGCTCGGGATACAGGTCGCGCGCCAGCACCACGTGCGTCATGCTTGTCATGTACGACGGCGACAGCGACAGGTTGGTGAGGATGCGCAGGTCGCGCGCACCAAAGCCGATTTCTTCCTTCAGTTCGCGGTTTGCGCCCTGCTCGACAGTTTCGTCCTGGTCGAGACGGCCCTTGGGCAGCCCGAGTTCGTAGCGATCCAGGCCGGCGCCGTACTCGCGCACCAGCAACACCGTGTCGTCGTCGCGCATCGGCACGATGATCACCGCACCCAGGCCCGAGCCCTTCAGGCGCTCGTAGGTGCGGCGCTCGCCGTTGGCAAATTCCAGGTCGAGCAGTTCGACATGCAGGAAATGGCTGCCCTCGGCACGACGGGTGCCATGGATGACGGGGGGTTTACGCATGGCGTCATTGTAGCGCGGCGCGGACCGCGCATAAAAAAGCCGGGCGGTTGTCCGCCCGGCTCTTGCAGCCAATCATGCGCTGCGATCAGTGGACGGGATTGCCGTCCGCGTCGATCAGGTGCACGTCGCCGAGTTTGAGCGCGCGCACCGGCATCTCGATCTTGGCCAGGTCGCCGACGATGACCCAGGTCAGCTTGTCGGGACGCACCACCTGCCTGGCCGCGGCCTCGACGTCGGCGTCCTTCTGCGCTTCGATCTTCGCCTTCAGCGTCTGCACATAGTCGTCCGGACGGTCGTATTTGACGATGCCTTCCATCGCGCCCAAAACGGCGCGCGCGGTCTCGTACTGGCCGGGCATCTTGCGCACGTCGTTGTCCTTGATCTTGGCGATCTCGGCGTCGGTCAGCGGCTTGTCGCCGACCAGCGCACGCGCTTCCTTGAGGATTTCCTCGGCGGACGGTGCGGTCTTGTCGGTCTGCACCGGCGCGTACATCAGGTACGGGCGCTGGCCGATGGCATTCGGACTGAAGCTGCCGGCGCCATAGGCCCAGTGCTTGTCTTCGCGCAGGTTCAAGTTAAGGCGCGAGGTGAACGTGCCGCCGAAGGCGCCGTTCATTGTGCCGATCTCGATGTTGTTCGGCGCCTTGGTCGATGGCGCGACGAGACCGGCGATGATCACCGACTGCGCGGCGCCCGGGCGATTGACCAGGTAGACGCTGGGCTTGGCCGGGTAATCGACCTTGGCGAGGTTCTTCTTCGGCACCGCCGTCGCCGGCGCCTTCCAGTCGCCAAAGGCTTTTTCCAGCTCTGGAATGATTGCATCCAGTGTCGTGTCGCCGGCCACCAGGATCTTCATGTTGTCCGGGCGGATGTAATCGTGCACGAAGCCGCGCATGTCGGCCGCGGTCAGCGACTTGACCGACGCTTCCGTGCCCGAGCCGGTGAACGGGATCGCATAGGCATTGCCCTTGCCGAAGAGCAGCGGCGGCAACAGGCGCAGGCCCACCGCCATCGGCTGGCTCTTTTCCTGCTCGATGTTGGCCAACGCCTGACCGCGCACGCGCGCCACGTCGGCGTCGCGGAACGCCGGATTGCGGATGACATCGGCATACAGGGCCAGCGAATCGGCGAGCTTGTCATTCAACGCATTCAACGACACCGTGCAGGCATCCAGGTCGCATCCGCCATGAATTTCAGCGCCCATGCGCTGCTTGCGCTTGGAAATCTCGACCGAATCCAGATCCTTGGTGCCTTCGTCGAGCATGCCCATGGTGAAGCTGGACGTGCCGAGCTTCTTGCCCTGGTCGGCGGCGTAGCCGGCGTCGAACATCGCGCCGATCTGCACCACCGGCACCGCATGGCGCTCGGCGAGGATGACCGGAATGCCGTTCTTGAGCTTGCCGTGCTCGAGTTTCGGGAACGTAAGGTCGGGGAAGCTCGTCACTTGCGGCACGCCCTTGGCGCGGTCGACGTCGCTCTTGGTGACCTTGAAATCGCCAGCGGCGGAAAGCTTGTTGTCGGGACGTCCCGGCATCGCGGCGCGTCCGGCGTTGCTGGCCAGATCGCCTTCCTGCACTTTGCCAGGCTCGACGGTGAGCGTGTAATCGCCCTTCGCCAGCCATTTGTCGGCAGCGGCCTTGACCGCGGCTGGCGTCGCGGCCAGGGTGACGTCGTAATCCTTTTTCCACGCGCCCGGATCGCCGCGATAGACCTGACCCTCGGCCAGCGTCACGGCCTTGCCGGAAAATCCGCCGATCTGTTCCAGTCCGCGGATGGTCGATGCCTGGTAGGTGGTCTTGGCGCGTTCGAGTTCGTCCGCGGTCGGGCCGTCCTTGAGGAATTTCGCCCATTCGTCGGCGACGGCAGCGTCGATCCTGGCCACGTCGGCGCCTTTCTTCACGTCGATCTGCAGCAAGGTCATGCTGGCCAGTTCGAATGTCATGTTGCCGACCGACACGTCGTCGGCGAGCTTGTCCTGGTAGACCAGGCGCTGGTACAGGCGCGAAGTCTTGCTGCCGCCCAACACATTGGCGGCGAGGTCGAGCATCAAGCGGTCGTTGCCATCGGCGGCCAGGCCCGGCGTGTTCCACTCGCGGTAGATGCGCGTCTGCGGAACATTGTCGGTCATCGTGCCATGCGTGGATTTGTCATTCGGCGCGATCCACGCCTGCGGACGCGGTACCTGCGGTCCGGCAGGAATGTCGCCGAAGAACTTCATCGCCTTTTCGCGCGCCTGATCCGGCGTAATGTCGCCGACCAGCACCAGCGTGGTGTTGGCCGCACCGTAGTAATCCTTGAACCACTGCTTGACCGTATCCAGCGATGCGGCATTCAGATCAGCCATCGAACCGATGGTGTCGTGGTGGTAGGGATGGTTGGCCGGGAAGGCATTGACCTGAAGGTCCTCGTAAACGCGACCGTAGGGCTGGTTCTCGCCTTGGCGCTTTTCGTTCTGCACCACGCCGCGCTGTACATCCAGTTCCTTCTGCCCGATCGCGCCGAGCAGATGGCCCATGCGATCGGATTCCATCCACAGGGCCATGTCCAGCGCCGTCGTCGGCACGGTTTCGAAATAGTTCGTGCGGTCGAGCCAGGTGGTGCCGTTCATGCCGGTGGCACCTGCCAGTTCGAACGGCTTGAAGTAGCTGCCCTTGTGGTTTTCCGAACCCGAGAACATCAGGTGTTCGAACAGGTGCGCGAAACCGGTCTTGCCATCGGGCTCATAACCGGAACCGACGTGGTACCACACGCTGACCGCAACGATCGGCGCCTTGTGATCCTCGCTGACGACAACGGTCAATCCGTTCGGCAACGTGAATCGGGTGTAGGGAATATCCGGTGTGGTGGATGCGGCCTTGGCGTCGGCAACACCGACGCCAAGCGCGAATATGCCGGCGGCAAGCAGGGACAGGGGACGAATCATGTCGTACTCCGATCGTGGGGTAATCAGCGAGCCTAGCTTTGCCAGCGATCCAAAGCAACCGGTCGAAAGTCATGCGTCGTGCCAGACGCGGGATTTCAGATGCGGACGGATTCGAACAAGGCCAGTGCCTGCGCGTGCAGCTCCGACGTTCCTGCAAGTACGCTGGTCGTGTCGAGCGTCGGTTCGCGCCCGTCGAGGTCACTGAAAACTCCGCCCGCCTCGCGCACGATCACCGCGAGCGCGGCGATGTCGAGGATGTTCACGTCCGACTCGATAACCAGATCGATGCGGCCGCTCGCCAGCAGGTGGTAATGCAGAAAATCGCCATAGCCGCGGATACGGCCGCTGCGCCGGATCAGTTCGCCGAGCACAGCCCAACGCGCGTCGCGCGTGAGCGTCTTGACGTTGCCGATGGAAATCGCCGTGCCGGCGTCGAACTCGCGCGCCGCCGAAACCCGAATCGGTTTGCCGTCGAGCCACGCGCCGCCGCCGCGACGCGCCCACGCGGTCTCGCCATACCACGGTGCACTAGACACGCCCAGCACCAGTTCGCCGCGATGCATCAGCGCAATCTGTGTCGAGAACATCGGATAGCCACGCACGAAGGCCTTGGTGCCGTCGATGGGATCGATCAGCCACAGGTAGTCGCCCGCGCCCTCGCGGCCGAATTCTTCGCCGTAAAAGGCGTGATCGGGAAACGCGGCGCGCAAGACGTTCTTGATCGCGATTTCCGCCTCGCGGTCGGCGATGGTCACGGGTGTGGCATCGGATTTGGTCTCGACATTCACGCCACGCGCGTAGTGATGGCGAATGACGTCCGCCGCCGCGGCTGCGGCGTCTCGCGCCACAACAAGCGCACGATCCAGAAACTCGGCATTTAGTGCCGTCATCAAAAGACCTGGAAGAATTTGCCGTGAATCAGAAGCAATGTGGAACCATCACCCTGCGCCTGGCCAAGAAAACGCAGCGCATCGAGCACCTGCGGGTTGCCATCGCGCGCGGCCAGTTTCGCCTTCACGTCGTAGCCGCCGGCGGCAATCGTGAATGTGCCGTCGAGTTGCAACGGGCCGCCGAGGTCGCGCGCGGTGCCGGCGATGCTGCCGTCCCCCGCGCTGGCAAAGTCGGCCTGCAAGTCGCCGAGCGAGGCCTGCGCAGCCCCGGCAACAGCCGCATTGCGCCAGAGGATTTTCCCCTGCGCTGACGTCGGCCACGCGCCGTGCACGCGCAACTGCACGAGGTCGATGTCGATATCACCGAGCAGCTGCAGCATCGGGATATCCAGCGCCGGCGCCGCGAGCGCGGCAGGCAGGTGGATGACCGCGCCAGTCACCTGCAAAGAACCGTCGGACGCGCGTTCGACGGCGCCGTTGCCGGTGACTTCGCCGCCACGGACATCCAGTTGCGCCGCGATGACGCCACGCGCCAGCGGCAACGGATGCAGATGCCAATCCAGTTCGCCCAGCGGGGTGCCGAGCACGCTTGCGCTTGCCGCGTGGCCGTTCCATACGCTGCCGCTCAGGCCATCCAGCTTGAGCGCCCCCGCCCTGCCGGCGATGAAACGCCACGCGAACGATGCCGGGCAGGTCGCGATCGCAATCGCGGCAAGCGCACCCACCACAATGATGAAAAGTATAAAACGCCGCAAATGCTTCATTGTTTCGCGTCTTGCAAGGTCACGCGCGCGTTCACCAATCCGAGCCCCTGCGACTTGTCCACGGAAAGATCCGTCACCGACACGCCATAGTCGCGCGCCAGCGCCTCCATCCAGTTCGCCAGCGCATCGAAATCGACGACTTCGAAGCTCACGCGCACGCTCGCCGCTCCGGTCGGCTCCACGCGCTTGAGCGCGTCACCGAGTCCATCCGTGCGCGCGGTCGCGTCGGCAAGCGCGAGCAGCGACTTGCCCTGGCGCGCGACATTGCCGCGCGCACCTTGTGTGCGCAGTTCGCGCGCCTGCGCGAGTGATTGCCGCATCCAGGCCACGTCCGCGCGTTGCTGCGCGACTTGCGCGGTAAGGCTGGCGCGCGCGCGCGACAACGGAATCCACAGCAACGCCCAGATCAGCAAAATCGCAACGACGATGCCACCGGCGACCAGCACGCGCCGGTCGCGTACGGATTGCGCATTCCACCAGGCGCGGATCATGGCGTGGCTCCGGCGATGCGCAGGCGACCATCGACGCCGTCCGCGCCGGAGTTCGCGGCGGTGACTTCCACTTTCAGCCCGGGCAATCCGGCGAGGCGCTCGCGCATCAGGTCCAGGGTCTGCACGTCTGGCGCGCGCAATGCCAGTTCCAGGGTGGCGTTGTGATATTCCATGCCGGCGAGCGTCGTACGCGTGGTGCTGGACAGGATCGGCGCGATCTGCGCGAGCAGGCGCATCAGGCCAGCGTCGCCCCCGCCATGTGCGCCACGCATGGCACTATCCATGAGCTGGCGCGGATCGCCGGCGACCTTGTCCATGTCCGGAAACGCCTCGTGCAGCACGCCGCGCGCCTGCGCGTCGAGTTGCGCGGACTGGCGCGACAGGCGCCAGCAATCGGCGCCGTAAAAGACGAACAGCAATAGCAGCGCCGCGGCGGCGAGCATGGCCGCTCCGCGCCACAACCGTTGCGCCGGCGCCTGCCGGTGCGCAGGTGAAAAATCGCCCTGCAGCAAGTTTACGGCTGGTTCGCGCCGCAACTGCGCGGCGAAAAACGCCAATGCATCGTGCTGACCGGCGCGCAAATCGTGCGTCGTGCGCGAGGCGGGTTTTCCCGCAGCGGCATCGAGCAGCGTGATCCAATCGGGTAAATCCGAAAGCGCGCAGACACCGGCCGAAGCGGCCGTCTCGCGCCACAGGGCGCGATCGCCTTCGAGCGCGATGCTGGCGTCCGGCAGGCACTGGCATTCGGAATACATCGCATCGGCGCGAATGCCGTCGCTCGACAATTGCTCGATCCAGCCACGCAGGGTGGTTCGCGCAACGATTGCAACCGGAACATGTTCGCCATCGAGCCGGTCGGGCACAGCAAAATGTTGATCTTCGACGCTGCCGGCGATGCGGTCTTCCAGCGCGAAGGGCAAGGCCTTCATCGCCAGCGCGCGGGTGCCGGGCAGGCCGGGCGCGTCCAGCAGCAGCACCTGCTCGGACGGCACGATCGCGACCACGCGTTGAGCGCGCTCGATTGCCTGCACCGACGGTGCGCCGGCATTTGCGCCGGACAGCTCCCGACCGCTGGCGTCCAGCGCCAGCCATTCCAGATGGCCGTCGGCATGAAGGCGGATCAACAGGCGTTCGGACATGGACTCTGCGGCGCGCGGATGTGCCCGGATTGTACAGCGCGCGCGGGCTCAGCGCTCCGCGGCGATGCCGGCTTCGAACGCGTGCAACTGCGCTTCCAGATGCCATTGCAGGCGCGCCTTTTCGTTGCCGGACAGGAACGCGGCGCAGGCCGATGCCGGCTGCGCGGCGCCGGGCGCATCATGCGCGCAGGCCGGCACGGGTTCGAACGCAGCGCGCGATACCCACAAGCTGGCGCCAGCAACGAAGGCGTATTCGAGGCTGTTGCGCGCCATCGTCTTCAAGGTCGGGTAGGACAGCTGCCAGGAACTCGCGGCGATAGCGAATTCGCGCGACAAGTCGCTGCGCGACACGCCTTCGTCGTCGGTCGCGATCGCCAACGGCACGTGCGCTGCGAGGTAGGTCGGCAGCGGATGATCGACACCGGCGACGCCGAGGATGCTGCGGTTGCTGGTCGGGCAGATTTCCACGAGCACATGGTTGCGCGCCATCTCGCGCAGCAGTTCTTGCGGACGATCTTCGCGCATCACGTCGACGCCATGGCCGATCCGTTGCGCATGGCCCTGCTCGATCGAGTCGCGGATGTGGAAGCGCAATCCATCCGGCGGCACCATCGTCGACGACAGCTCGCCGGCGTGCAGGCTGATGTGTACCTGCGGGTACTGCGCGTGCAGGTAATCGAGCATGGCCATCTGCACGCGAAAATCGCGCATCGACACGTAGCCGTCTTCGGGCATCACCATGTTGATGCCGACCACGCGCGTGTCGCGCGCAGCAAGTTCGAACCCGGTGAGCATCTGCGCAAACACGAGCGGTTGCGGAAAACCGCGCAGCACCTGGTACAGGAATCGGACCTCGACGCCACAACCCGGATCCGCCTGCGCGTTGTCGCAATGCAGCTCATCGTGCATCCGACCCAGCGATGAATCCAGTTCGACTTTCGCTTGCGCCAGCACCGCTGGCATGCCGGACTGCAAAGCCGCGCGCGCATGCGCGAAATCGCCGTCCCACGGCGTACGCTCGGACAACTCACGGATTCGTGTATCCGCCAATGTATCCATCAACTCGAGGTAATCGACACGATCGAGCGCGGCCTGATGCACTGCGCGCGCAAGCATGTCGGCGCGGTGCGCATTGCTTACCTGGTGGAATTTGCCAAACGTATCGAAGAAATGATCATGCCCGGAATTGCCATTGCTGGCGACGAAATCGCGCATCGACCAGGCGTCGATCACCTTGCGGTACAAGATGTCATGACGTTGCGCGTCGGTCGCCGGCGGGCGGCCGCTCGCCGCATCGCATGGCGGCGCGACTGCCGCGACGGTAGCCATGTCGATGCAATCACGGTCGCGTGCGGCCCATTCCAGGTAATCCTCGGCATAGATCGCACCGGAAAGATGATTGTGCAAATCCCCACCCTTGGGCATGGCGCGCAGGAAGGCCTCAAGCTGCGGCGGCGAATTGCGGATTGCGTCGAAATGGATTGCAGTAGCCTGAGCGGCATCGATGGATACCGGTGAGGACGGCAGCGTGGATACCTGTGCGCAACCGGCGAGGCAGGCAAGCAGGAAAAAAGCGGGCTTCTTCATCGTCGAAGGATACGGCATTGCGCACCATGCGCGTCAATCCCCGCCACGGTTGCGCTGCAACACGTGGATGCCGCCACCCGGACCGCTGCGCCGTTCGATCAGGCTGTCGAATTCGAACGGCAAGCCATCGAGCGTGATCAGCCCGCGCGCGCGGAAATAATTGCTGCGCACGTCAAAACATTCCGGATGCTCGATTACGGCAAGCGCGGGCTGTGCCTTTTGCACCTGATCCACGCCGGAGAAATGCGCTCCACCCTGTTGCCAGATTGCCTGCGCCATCTCCTGCGTGACATTCGCGCCCAGCGTCATCAGCACCGGTACTCCTGCCGTATTCACATTGATCGGCGTGCCCTCGGGCAAGGCGCTCACATACGGCGCGAGCGTGGCATAGACGTCGCCGTCTATTCCCGCAACGAGACGCAATTCCGAGACGTGTGCGAATGCACGCGCCGCGCGCCGGTACGGCACGAGTTGGGCGAGGTAGAACTGGTCGTCGATTGTCGCGGGCGCCGTTGCATCGAGCCAGTTGACGACATGGCCGGCGATGGCCGGATCGAGCTTGAGCGCGGTCAGCAGCAGCACGAACTTGCCGCGCCAGACGCCCGTGTCGTAAGCCGGATCGAGATTATTGAGGTTGAAGCGGCCATTGAGATCGGACATCTGTGCCGCAATCGTGCCGCCGGGCACCGGCGTCGGCGGCAGCGGAATCGCCCAGACGCTGTCCGCGGCGTCGTAACCCAGGCCTTGGCCTTGCGCGCGCACGAGCACTTCGGCAGCGTAATTTTCCAGTCCACGCGCATAGACCTGCGCCTGTTGCGCACGCAGCGCGTTGCGCGTGCGCGCGGCCGCGAGGCCTCCGCGATCGAGCAGACCGGCGATGAGCACCGTCGCCAGCGCGACCACGAGCAACGCGACGAGAAGCGCTACACCGCGCTGGGTTTTGCCGCATTGTGGAAATGTGGATTTCATTGCACCCCACCCGGTGGCGGCGGCAACGGCGGCAGCGGCGTGCCGATGGCGGTTGGCGGCGCGGGCGTAACGAGGCCGGCGGCCTTGTCCGGCCAGGCGGACACGAGTTCGACCATACCACCGATTTCGCCGTACTGCTTCGTGCGCAACTGCCATTGCACGGCGCGCGGCAGAACTTCCGGCTTGGATTGCGGCGGCGGCCAGGCATCCAGCCACTGCCCGGACGCGCTGTCGAAATAGCGCAGGCGGAAATCTTCGGTCGCGACCTTCAGATCGTCGACCTGCGGCGTGCTGTTCGTGGCGCGATCGAGCACGACATAGCGGCCGCGCTCGAATTTGTCGCCGTCGAGTTCGTAGAACACGCGTTGCAGGTTCGAGCGTGGCTCGGTCTGTGGATTGGCAAAACCCAGTCGCGTGAGTTCGATGTGGTCGGATGCGCCGATCAATGCCGGCAGCACCTGCCCCGCCGCGCCGCGCACTGGCCGCACGACGGCGCTGTTCAAATCGCGGTCGAGCGAGCCGACCGCGCGCATGAGATTGCCGAAATCGGTTTCCTGTTTTGCGAGGTCGCCGCGCGTACGCGCGATGGAATTGAGTCCGCCGTACGCGAGCGCGGCCATGATCGAAAACACCGCCAGCGCGACGAGCAGTTCGATCAAAGTAAAGCCGCGCTTCACGGTTGCAGATCCAGACCACCAAATCCGGTCAGCGTCGCGATCGGCGATTTCGGATCCTCGCTCGCAAAAACGTGGACATCGATGCGCCGGATCGACGCGACCGGCGTACCCTGCACGACCACGTCGTAACGCCAGTCGCGGCCACCGTAGCGACGCCGGCCGTCACTAGTGCCGGTGGCCGGGAATGGCGTGGTCAACCGCGTTTGCGCCAGCACATCGGCGGCGAGCCAGCCAGCCACGGTGCGCTCGCGCATCGCACCGAAGGCATCCACCTGGTTCGCCGCAGTGCGCGACAACGCCAGCAAGGCGAGCGCAAGCACGATCAGCGCGACCAGCACTTCGAGCAAGGTGAAGCCGTGCTGTCGGTTAGCGTGCACTCGCGTCCACCGCCGCCAGTTTCAACGTGGCATCCGGCGCACCGTCGAGCTGCCAGCCTTGCGCGAGATCGGCCATGCGCAGTTCCAATCGAAACGGCGTCAACTCGCCGGAGGAAAAACAGGCGATTTGCGGTTTCTCCGGAAAATCGTCGCCGACAACGATGGTATGACCGTCGCTGCTCAAAGCGACTCGTGTCCCGGTGAGCCACTCGCGCGGACGCAGTTCGTCGTTTTCCAGCGGCAGCCAGTCGGCGCCATTGCGGCGACTGAAGCGATAGCCGTGGCGATCGACGCTCACGCCGATGTCGCGGCCGACGAGTTCGGCCTGCTCGCAGGCGTAACCGATCAAAGTCTGCGTGCGCTGCGCCTGTTGTTCGAGCTGGCGCTCGCCGCCGAGTCCGCCCATCGCCAGAGTCAGAGCGCCGGCGAGTACGGCCAGAATCACCACGACGACCAGCAGTTCGATCAGCGTGAAACCGCGCATGATAGTGCTGCGCTTATTGATCCCAGTTGCCGACGTCTGCATTTTCCCCTTCACCGCCGGGCTTGCCATCGGCCCCATAGGTAAACACATCGATGTCGCCGTGCGAACCGGGATGCAGGTACATGTAGGTGCGGCCCCACGGATCCTTCGGCAGCTTGTCCAGGTACTGGTGCCAGTTCGGCGCTTCCGGCGTGCCGGTCGGTTTGCGCACGAGTGCGTCGAGGCCCTGCTCGGTGCTCGGATAAGTGAAGTTGTCGAGCTTGTAGGTGTTGAGCGCGGTGACGATGGCCTGGATGTCCTGTTTCGCGCGCACCTGGCGCGCTTCGCCGGGATGCTCCATCACGCGCGGCACCACGATCGCGGCGAGGATGCCGAGGATCACCACGACGACGAGGATCTCGATCAATGTGAAACCGCGTGCACGAAACATCTGGGTACGCATCGCCTTCGCCTTGTGTTGCGGATGATCCGCGACGATCATAGCAAAATGAACCGCAACACTACTTTGGACGCCAACGCCGCACTGCGCGAACGCGATCTCGCGGCGATCTGGCATCCGTGCACGCAAATGCGCGACCACAGCGGCGCCGACGCGCTGCCGATGACACCAATCCTGCGCGGCGAAGGCGCATGGCTGGTCGACGCGAACGGCAAGCGCTACCTCGATGCCATCAGCTCGTGGTGGACGAACATCTTCGGCCATGCCAATCCGCGCATCGCCGCGGCGGTAAAGGACCAGATCGATCGCCTCGAGCACGTGATCTTTGCCGGATTCACGCACGAGCCGGCGATCCAGCTTGCGGAAGAATTGCTGCGGATCGCCCCATCAGGATTTTCGCGCGCCTTTTTCGCCGACAATGGTTCCAGCGCAGTGGAAGTGGCGCTGAAGATGAGCTTCCATTACTGGCGCAATGCCGGCAAAACCGTCAAGACACGCTTTATTGCGCTGACCGGCAGCTATCACGGCGAAACACTCGGCGCGCTGTCGGTTACCGATGTGCAGCTGTATCGAGCAACGTATGCGCCGTTGCTGCATGATCCGATTTTCGTCGCGTCGCCGGATTGTTTCGAGCGCGCACCGGGCGAATCCTGGCGCGAGCATTCGCTGCGCAAGCTCGATGACATGCGCGCCGCGCTCGAACGCCACGCGCACGAGGTCTGCGCCGTCATTGTCGAACCACTGGTGCAATGCGCCGGTGGCATGCGCATGTACGATCCGGCGTATCTGACCGGCCTGCGCAAACTCTGCGACGAATTCGGCGTGCACCTCATCGCCGACGAAATCGCGGTCGGATTCGGCCGCACTGGCACGCTGTTCGCTTGTGAGCAGGCAGGCATCTCACCCGACTTCCTGTGCCTGTCGAAAGGACTCACCGGCGGCTTCATGCCGCTATCGGTCGTGTTGACCACCAGCGATGTCTACGATGCGTTCTGGGCCGAATACTCAAGCGGCAAGGCGTTTCTGCATTCGCACAGCTACACCGGCAATCCTCTGGCCTGCCGCGCGGCACTGGCGACGCTGGCGATCTTCCGCGACGAACCCGTGCTCGAACGCAATCGGGAACTGTCCGCGCACATGGCACGCAGACTCGCACCACTTGTCGATCATCCGCATGTGGCCGACGTGCGCCAGACCGGCATGATCGCCGCGGTGGAACTGGTGCGCGACAAGGGCAAGCACGCGCCATTCGCGACATCCGAACGCCGCGGCCTGCGCGTGTATCGTCATGGCCTGGAACGCGGCGTGTTGCTGCGTCCGCTCGGCGATGTGGTTTACTTCATGCCGCCGTACGTGATCGCACCGGAGGAAATCGACTTGATGGTCGAGGTGGCGATCGAAGGCATAGCAAAGGCGGTGGGCTGAAATGCGTATTCCGAGAATCCACGTCGATCACGATCTAAGACCCGGCCGCGAGGTGCTGTTGCCAGACCAGGCCGGCGAGCACGTCGCACGCGTGCTGCGCCTCGAACGCGGCGCGCCGTTGATTCTGTTCAACGGCGACGGCTACGAATTCGACGCGTCACTCGCCTCGCTGGCCAAGCACGCCGTCACCGCGGAAATCGGGGAGAAGCGCACCGTCGATCGCGAGTCCGCATTGCCGCTCACGCTCGTGCAGGCGATTGCGCGCGGCGAAAAAATGGACTGGATCCTGCAAAAGGCCACGGAACTGGGCGTCGCACGTGTCGTGCCCGTCGTCACCGATCGCACCGAGGTCAAACTCGACGCCGAACGCGCCGAACGTCGCATGGCGCACTGGCACGGCGTGCTCGCTGCCGCCTGCGAACAATGCGGTCGCAACCGTCTGCCGGATCTTGATCCGCCGCAGGCGCTGGATCGCTGGCTGGCCACACTCGGCGACGCGCCGGCGCTGCGCCTTGCGCTGCTGCCCGAAGGTGACATCACGTTGCGGCAATTTCCATCTGTGGAAAATGGCGCAATCCTCGCAGTCGGCCCCGAAGGCGGCTTCACCTCGGATGATGTTGCGCTGCTGACACAGGCGCGATTCCACGGCCTGCGCCTCGGCCCGCGCATCCTGCGCACGGAGACGGCAGGCATCGCCGCACTGGCGGCGTTGCAGGCAAGATTCGGGGATTTTTGAAGAGCTAACGGATTTGCTTCAGGCCATCGCCTGCGCGACCAGCGCCTCGATCTGCCCCATGTTGGGAATGATCGCCTGATCGTCGCGCACGAGCACTTGAGCATGCACGCCGGTCGGGTGTGCGGACTCGTCACCGGTGGGGATGAGCAGATCCGGCGTGATCGTGGTCAGGCGCGGGAAGCCTTGCGCCAGCATGGCCAGGAACGGCATCTTGGCGTTGCCGCCAAGGGCCTTGAGCACGGCCACCTTGGCGTTGGAATAGCTTTCCTTGGACGCGCCGCCGGACAACATCGAGAACGAAAACAGCGGCAGGCGCCAGCCGCGCCAAGACAGGCGCCCGAGCAGCCAGTCCGGTGCTTCGGCGATTTTTTCGGGTACGGAATAGGTGATGACTTCGGCCACGGTGGCGTTGGGCAGCAACACGCGCCCGCCGGTCACCGGAATCATGAGTCCGCGGATTTCGCGGCTGGTTGGGTCGGCCATCGTGTGCTCCTTACGCCTTGCCGTATTCGGCAATCATTTTTTCCGCGAGCTGTTTCGGGGAACCGAGGAATTCGACGACGCCAGCCTCGCGTGCGCCATCGACCATCGAACTGATCACGCAGGTATCCGGGTCCTGAGCCCAAATCCGCCCGCCTTTCGACTTCAGATACTGGCTGCCCTCGATCGCATCGTGCGCCATGCCGGAGAAAATGATCGCGCCGGCCTTGTCGCCGAACGCATCGGCAACGTCGCGCATCACCTGATCGATGGACGGCGAATACGGCTGCTTTTCACGCAGGTGCGCCAGCGTAACCACGCCTTCGGCATCGACCTGCAGGCGGTGCGTGGTCGGCACGATGAGCACCTCGCCATGCGCCGTGCGTTCGCCGTGGCTGGGATTGCGCACGGTCAGCGCGATGGATTTGCGCAGTTGCGACGACATCATTTCCAGGAATTCCTCGCCCATGTGCTGAGCCAGCACGAACAGTGCCGGGAATCCGGCTGGCAGCGCGCCAAGAAAATCGCGTACCGCTTCCGGCCCGCCGATCGAGGCGCCAAGCACCATGACCCGTGAAACGCCGGCGCCGGTACCGACCTTGAGCGGCTTGGGTGCCCCTTCCAGGCGCTGTTCGTGCACGTAATCCGGATTGTGCAGGCTCGGCGCGACGGCTTCCTCAATCGGCATCAGTTCCAGCGTGAATGTCGGTTCCGGCACGGATGCAGCAGCCGGTTTGGCCGGTTCGTCGACCGTCGGTGCGAGATACTCTTCGGCAGACACCCTCTCGATGCCGAAGTCGGCCCTGCCGGTCGGTGGCGGCTTGGCTTCATCGCCTTCAAGCGACCATTCCGGCGGAAGCAGCGGTTCAGGTTCCGCCCCGGCAACCGGTCGCTCCGCCGGTTTGAAATCGTTGCCGGTCGCCGTCGGCACTTCTGCTGCCTCGGCATCAAAGTTGGCGAAAATCGCGGGAAATTCGTCGTGCAGTTCGTCGTGCAGGGAAGCATCGGCCGCAGGTACGGCTGACGCTGTCGCATCGACCGGAATGTCGAGTGCATCCAGTTCGACGGACGGCGCGGCTTCGTCCAACGCCAGATCGAATTCTGTCGGAAGTGCGATATCGAATTCGTCGCCCGCCGGCAGCTTCGCGACCGGCGCAGGTTCTGGCTCCACGGCAGGCTTGGTGTTCGCCGCGGCGAACAGTGCGTCGAGTTCGGCGGCGAAATCGCCCAGTTCCGGAATCGGAGCGGGAGTCGTCGTGGCTACCGGTTCCGGCACCGCTGCCGTAGCCGGCGCGTCGAGCAGCTTGGCGAACTCGGCGAGTTCGGCCACATCGACGGCGGCGGCGGCTTCCTGCGGCGCAGGTTCTGTCGATGCCGGTTGCGCAAGCAATTCCGGTGGCAGCGGCATCTTGACCGTCGGGCGCTCAGAAGCCGGCACGTCGGCGACAACGGAAGGTGGCGCAGCCGGGACAACAGGCGCGGGACCGGGTTTTTCCGCGATCGGCACGAAGGACGCCGAAGTCTGCACCGGCGTCGGCACCGGCTCGGCGCCCGGCGGGCGCGGTGGTTCGATGTTCTCGGGTTTGCGCAGGATCTTGGCGCCCAGGTGGCGCACCCAGCGCGCCTGATCCCAGCCTTGCAGGTTGGACGACACCTGCGCATCGTTGAACACGACCTCATAGTCGCCTGCGTCGAGTACGTCGAAAAGGGCATCGACATAGCTGTCGCTGTCGGCGTCGAGGTTGACGATGACGACGCGCGCGCCGGAGTTTTCCAGCGCGTCGCGGTCGATCGCCGATGGCGCGGCTTCGTACACGACCGCTGCGCCAAGCTCGCCGAGGGCGTTTTTCAGGTGACTGCCAAGTTGCCCAGCCTGGTACAGCAGCGCAACCGCGATGGCGTTGGACTCAGGCACGGTGCATTCCCGGGTTCTTGGCGCTCAGGCTTTCCTGCACGTTGCGCAGCAAATCGGCTTCCTGATAGGGCTTACCGAGGTAGCGCTCCACGCCGATTTCGAACGCGCGTTGACGGTGTTTTTCGCCGGTGCGCGAGGTGATCATGATGATCGGCACCTGTTTCAGGCGCGCGTCGTTCTTCATGTAGGTGGCCAGTTCGTAGCCGTCCATGCGCGGCATTTCCACGTCGAGCAGGACCACGTCCGGTATCTTGTCCTGCAATTTTTCGACCGCGTCGAGTCCGTCCTTCGCGGTGACCACGTCCATGTCGTTGCGTTCGAGCACGCGCGTGGTGACCTTGCGCATGGTGATCGAATCGTCCACCACCATGATCAGCGGATGCGCGCGATGTTCGACCACCGGTTCGACCACGACCGGCGCTGCCGGCAGCATGGTCTCGCCGCTGGCCTCCGCACGCTCGCGCAGCGCGGCGCTGCGGCGTACGAGCGGTGCAAGGTCGAGAATCATCACGACCGAACCGTCGCCCATGATCGTCGCGCCGAAGATGCCCGGGATCGAACTGATCTGCGGGCCGACCGACTTGACCACGATTTCGCGTGAACCGATGACGCTGTCGATGCGCACCGCGGCGCGCTGGTCGCCGGTGCGCGTCATCAGCAGCGGCAGCTGCGTTTCGTCCGCCATGCGCGAGGCCGGCACGTTGAGCAGTTGCGACAGTTCGTAGATCAGGAATTCTTCGCCCGCGTAGGTGTAGGCGGGATTGGGTTGGCTCAGTCGCCGTTCCAGATCGTCGTGCGCAATACGCACGACGCCCTGTACCGACGACATCGGCACCGCGTAGGTGGCCTCGCCCAGGCGCACCAGAATCGCCTGCGTCACTGCCAGGGTGAATGGCAGGCGGATGGTGAACGTACTGCCGGCGCCACGTGCGGAATCGATCGCCAGCGAACCGCCGAGCTGCTTGATCTCGTTGTGCACCACATCCATGCCGACACCACGGCCAGCGAGCTGGGTCACGTGCTCGGCAGTGGAGAATCCCGTTTCCAGGATGAATCCGTACAGGTCGCGATCGGACAACTGTACGTCCGGCTTCAACAGGCCGCGCTCAATCGCCTTGCGCCGGATCGCATCGCGATCCATGCCGCGGCCGTCGTCGGCGACGCGCAGAACGACTTCGGTCGCTTCACGACTGACATGGATCGTGATCGCGCCTTCGCCGGGCTTGCCGGCAGTACTGCGCTCTTCGGGAGATTCGATGCCATGCGCAAGCGCATTGCGCAACATGTGCTCGAATGGCGCCTTCATGCGCTCGAGCAGGTTGCGGTCCATTTCGCCCTGTGCGCCCTCCACCTTCAATTGCGCGCGTTTGCCGGTTTCTTGCGCGGCTTGGCGCACGGTGCGGCGCAAGGATGGCACCAGCGAATCGAACGGCACCATGCGCGTGCGCATTAGGCCTTCCTGCAAGTCGGACGACACGCGCGACTGCTGCAGCAACAATGTTTCGGACTGGCGTGTGAGGTCGTCGAGCAGCCCTTGAATCGAGACAAGGTCGGATACCGACTCGGCCAAGGCGCGCGAGAGCTGCTGCAACTGGCTGAAACGATCCAGTTCCAGCGGATCGAACGTGGACTCGGCGGAATCCGCTTCGCGCTGGTAGCGCGACAGGATCTGCGCTTCGGTTTCCAGTTCGAGTTTGCGCAACTGGTCGCGCAAGCGGCTGACGGTTTGTTCGAATTCGACCAGGTTGAAGCGGAACGTCGAGATCTGCTGTTCCAGGCGCGAGCGGTAGATTGACACCTCGCCGGCGTAGTTGACCAGTGAATCGAGCAGATCCGAGCGTACGCGAATCATTTCCTGCGGCGCGTGTTGCTGGATTTCCTCTTCGATCGCGGGCAAGGTGCGCGGCGCCGTGCGCGACGCCGGCGACGCGGGTGGCGCGGGCTTGGCGGGCGCGGGTTGCACTGCGGAAGCGGGCCGCGCGGGAGCCGCGGGTGCGCTGGCGACAGCGCTGGCCAATTCGCCGGAAACAAGTCCTTCGAAACGCGCGATTGCGTGTTCCGGCATGGCGATGGCCTGGTGCCGCGCGATACGCTGCACGAGGCCGTGCAAGCGATCGAAGCCGCGTTCCAGCGATTCGATGGTGAGGCGATCGACCGTGCGCCGGTTGTCGCTGATCGCCTCGAACAACGATTCCATCGCATGCGACAGGTCGCCGATCGGCGCCAGGCCCGCCATGCGCGCGCCGCCCTTGAGCGTGTGCAGGTCGCGCTGCAATCCGGTGATGAGTTCGCGGTCCTGCGGCGCTTCACGCAATTTCGCCATCAGGCCGTCGGAATGATCCAGGATGTCGGCGCCTTCCTGCACGAAGATTTCGAGCAGGTCCGCGTCGAGGTCGGGCAGTTCGAGCTTGCCTTCGGGCTGCGGATCGTCGGCCAGTGGCGGCAGCTGCAGCGCCGTTTCGGCCAGTCGCGCCGGCGGTTCGACGGGCGTAGCCGGAACCATGACTGCTTCAAGCGGCGCTTCCACCGGCAATTCAGCTGGCGGCTGGGCAACTGCCACGGGTTCCGTGTGCAGCATGGTTTCTTCGGACTCTACGGCTTCCTCGACCTGCGCCGGCAGATCCTCGAACGTCAGCAACTCGGTTTCGCGAATTTCGTCCGCACCGACCGGCTCCGCAACAGCCGTAACCTCGCCGACCGGCGCTGGCGCCTCGCCCGTCTGTTCGGTCTCGAATTCGCGCAGCCAGCGCGCAGTCTCGTCGTCTTCCGCGATCACGGCGGTGACTGGTGTTTCGGTCTTTACGTGCGTGGATTCTTCCAACGCGCCAAGTTCGGCGAGCAATTGTGCTTCATCGTCGTGCGCAGGCGTATTGTCAGCAGTGGACTCGGCCGCGACCAGATCCGGCGCCGCGGGCGTTTCTTCGTGGGCATGTGTTTCAGAGAACAGCACATGCATCATTTCCGGTTCCGGCAGGCGATCGCGCAGTTCGGCAATGCGAGCGGCAAGTGCGTCCGAATCCGGCATTTGCGGGTGCGGCAATTCGAGCGCGGCAATACACTCGCGCACCAATGCCGAGGTTTCACCCAATGCGGCGGCGCCATCGGCGTCCACGGCGCGATGATCCGCGCGCACGCGCTTGACGTAGCCCTCCAACGGCGCAAGCACATGCGTGATTGCCGGGATATCGACCATCGCGATCGCGCCATTGAGCGTGTGCACGGCGCGCAGCAGCGGCTCGCTCACTGGCAATGCCGGCGTGGCATGCCATTGCTCGAGGAAACCGTCGATCGCAGCCAGGTGCGCGGCGACTTCGCTCTTGAGGATGTCGAACAGGACCGGATCCACGTTCGGCAGCGGGCCCGCGGCGAATGCTGCCGGCGCATCGGCATCGCCGCCGGCGAACGCGGCGATTTCCTCGGGCACGGCGTCGAAGGCGTGTTCGATATCGACCGTGGCATCGAGTTCAGCGGGAGTGTGCGCGGCCGGCACTTCGTCGACGACCGCAACCAGTCGCTTGACGACACGCTTGACCTTTTTCATGCGCGCCGGCGCGCTGCTGCGCACGTACGCGTCTTCGCCGGCCGCGTTGCGGTCGGCCACGGCCATGATCTGGGCGATGTCGGACGTCGGGTTGCCCTCGCCGCGCAAGGCGCGCAGCAATTCCGGCAACGCGCCGACCGCGGTATCCACCAGCGCCTGTACGGACGCGCCGGGCGGAATGGTCTTGTCGAGCACGCGATTGAGCATGTTCTCGACCTTCCAGCTGAATTCGCCCAGCGCCAGCGCGCCGACCAGCCGCCCGGATCCCTTCAGCGTGTGGAACGAACGCCGGATCGGCTTGAGCTTTTCGAAATCGTGCACATCGGCCTTCCAGGCCGGCAGGTAACGGCCGAGGTTGTCGATTTCGTCCTGCACTTCCTCGACGAACACCTCGCGGATTTCCTCATCGATGTCGTCGGAAGGTACCGCCGCGAAGCTCGCATCGGTGGTCGCGCCATCGGTATCGGGAACTTCCTCTTCGATCTCTTCTTCGACTTCGACGTAACGCACGTTCGGCGCCGGCGTCGCGGTGGCCTGGGTTTCGGTCAGGCGCAAGCCGGCCAGATCGTGGGTCGGCGTTTGCGCAACCGGCAACTCGCCCACCACCAGGTCTTCGAGCCCTTGGCCAACAGCGACATCCAGCGTCGGTTCGATTTCGATCGCATGCGACGGCTCCGCCGACGGCGCGGCTATCGCTGGCGACTGTTCACCGCGATCCATGCGGGCGATGTATTCGTCGATGCTTTCGCCGGTCAGTTCGATGGTCGGCATTTCCGCGGCGTTCTCGACGCCACCGGCATCGGGTTTCACCCCGGCCTCGCCGCTGGCGGGAAGATCCTCGCTCCAACGTGGATAGTCGCCCTGATGCGCATCGGCCATCGCAATCGCGGCCGGGGAAGACGGCGGCGAGGATGGTGCGGTGAATAATGCAGCGGCGGTTGCGGATCCGAGCGCGGCCGGCACGGCGGCGGAATGCGCGGGCCGTGGCGGCATACCGGGCAGGCCGTCGCCACCGCCATCATCGGGCGGCACCGGCCAGTAGCCGAGCGCGGTCAGGCTCTGCCGGGTCACGTCGAGGATGCGGTCGCGACCGCCGCGTTGGTCGCGTGTGGCTTCCAGGTAATACTCCACCGACGCCAGTGCATCGGCGAGCTTGTCCATCTGCTCGGCGGTCGGCACGCGCCGATGACGCAGCAATTCGACCTGGATGAAGCGCACGATGCCTTTCATCAGTTGCGCGGCATCGTTCAAGTCCAGGATGCGCAATGCGCCGGCGATTTCCTCGAGCAATGGCGGAATCGGCTCGACCTTGGAGTGATCCCACGGCGATTCGATGAAGGCGACGATATCGAGTTTGGCCTGGCCGATGTTGGCCGTGGCCTCTTTCATCAGCGCATCGAGGATCTTGCGCGCTTCGGCCTTGGGCAGTTCCAGTCCCTGCGGACCGGGGCCCTTGCCGGTCTCCGTGCCGGCGTCCGCGCCGAGACGGTCGATGTGATCATCCAACGACGCTTCGACGTAGAGTAAAGCGCCGGCCACGTCGAGCAGGGTCGTTTCGTCGGCAGGACGCGATTTGTTCGCCATTTCCTCGACGACCTTGCGCTGTTCGGTGACCACGCGCCGCGGCACGCCCAGCCCGAGCATGCCCAGCGTGTCGCCGACGCGGTCCAGGACATCGGCCTGCGCCATCAACTCGGCCGGATCGGGGCTCTGCGCGCGCAGGAAGATGTCCAGCGCTTCCTTGACCCGTAACAGGTCGTCCTTGATCGCCACCGAAACGGTGTCGAGCAGGCTGCGGTTGTGGCCGGAGATCGAGCCCTTGGCGTGTTCGAGTTCTTTTTCGCTCGGCAGCAGGGTATCGAGCTTGTACGTGGTGCGGATCGCGGCAGCACGCTCGCCGCCGGCGCCGGCATGGGCGATGTAGAACAGCAGGTTCTTGGTCAGATCCGACGGCGGCGCGGCACGGAATCCCGCTTCACCACCATCCACAAGTCGCTTGATCTCGCGATCGACCTTGCCGAACAGCAGTTTCACGGCCGGGTTGGCCTCGACCGCCCCGCTGGCCACGCCTTCCAGCACACCCGAGGCCACCCACCACAGGCGACGCGCATCGTCCTGCGTACATGCGCTGCGCAGGCGATCGAGCACTTCAATCATGCGCGCGAGCTGTTCGGCGGCCGCATCCTCGCGGATCCAGCGCAACAGCGACAACTGGAATGCCGAGCGCAGGCGCGCGGCCTCCGCCTTCAACTCCGCTTCCGGTTTGGTGCTTGCAGCGCCGCTGGCCGCGGCGGGCAACGGCGCGGACAGATCCGGCGCGAACAACACGGACTCGGTCAACAATTTTTCGCCGCGCGTGGCGCGCAGGTCGTTGAGCAGCGGCAGCAGGACGATGGGAATGTCCTTGTGGCCGCTCTGCAGGCGCTCCAGATAATCGGGCAATTGCACGATGCCGCGCATGAGCACGGAATAGCTGTCGTCTTTGGCCTTGATCTGGCCGTCGAGCAGGGCCAGGGCGACGCGTTCCATTTCTTCCACGACCATCGCCGCGCCGTACAGCTCGACCATGCGCAGGGTGCCTTGCACCTGGTGCAGGTAGGTCGCGCAAAAGCGCATAAGGCTCGCGTCGGCGGGATCCTCGACATACGCTTCAAGCGACTGGCGCGCCTGCTTGAGCGTTTCGTCGAGCTCCTGCTTGACCCAGTTGAGCGTCGTGAAGTCGATGTTGTCGTCTTGCAGTTTCATGGTCTTTCTCTCAACTCGTGCGCCGGAAGGCCAGCACATTGCGATTGTCCACACGCGCGAGCTGCGCGTGCGCGAACTGCGTCACTTCGCCAGGCCCAAGCACCAGCAGGCCGCCGGGCTTGAGCAGCTTGGCGAGCGTGGCGAGCAGGTCGCGACGCCGCTCGCGGGCAAAATAGATCAGCACGTTCTGGCAGAAAATCAGGTCCAGCCGCTTCATCGACGCACCGACCGCGTCGAGCAGGTTGAACTGGGCAAAGCCCACGCGCTTGCGCAACGCTTCGTGGATGCGAAAACTGTCCGCATCCAGCGCCTGTGCGTAGCGTTCGCGGTACTCCGGCGGAATCTCGTCCATTTTCACGCGCGGGTAAAGCCCGGCGCGACCAACGGCCAAAGCGGGCTGACTCACGTCCGTCGCGGTTACACCAAAATAGGATTTCCCGCCACGCTCGGCCAGATGCCGGTCCAGCACCATAGCCAGCGTGTAGGCTTCCTCGCCACTGGAACAACCCACGCTCCAGGCATGCAAGGCACCACGCTCCGGATCCGCGCTGACCTGCGGCAGCCAGTCGCGCGCGATCAGGTCCAGCGACGGCGGATGGCGGAAAAAATGCGTTTCGTGCACGGTCAGGCGATCGACCAGCGTGGTCCACTCGATCGCGCCTTCGGGAATTTTCTGCAAGTCGCGAAAATAGGTTTCGAAATCCGTGTGCCCGGTCTCGCGCATGCGCCCGCGCACGCTCGTGACCAGGAACGCCTTGCGCTTGAGCGGGACGACAACGCCCGTGCGCTTTTCGAGCAGACTCGCCCAGCGCTCGAACTCGCTGTCGTCCATGCCTGGCAACGACGCAGGCGGCGACCAATTCCCGGCGGCAGCGGTCATGCCCGATACAAGCCTCCAAATTCATTTGCGCCAAGCGGCCCGCGTTCATCGACGCCACCCCTGCGGGAGTTGAGTCCGTCCTTATGCCGGCAGCTTGAAGTCCGCCACCGAACGACGCAGGTCTGCGGCCAGTTGCGCCAGGTTGCCGATCGATTCGGCGGTCTGGCTGGCGCCAACCGAAGTCTGCGTGGTGATTTCCTGAATCACATTCATGGTCGCGGAAATGTTCGTCGCCGCGGCCGACTGCTGGCGTGCCGCTTCTGAAATGTTCTGAATAAGGTCGGCGAGGTTGTTCGACACCTGCTCGATCTCGCCCAGCGCGGTGCCGGCGTCCTCGGCCAGGCGCGCCCCGTTCACCACTTCGGACGTGGTCTGTTCCATCGACGTGACCGCTTCGTTGGTATCGGCCTGAATCGTCTGCACCAGCGTTTCGATTCGGCGTGTGGCGCCGGAAGCGCGTTCGGCCAGTCGCTGCACTTCGTCCGCGACGACCGCGAATCCGCGGCCTGCCTCACCAGCGGATGCCGCTTGAATGGCGGCGTTCAAGGCCAGAATGTTCGTCTGTTCGGCGATGTCGTTGATCAGTTCGACGATGGATCCGATTTCCTGCGAGGATTCGCCCAGGCGCTTGATGCGCTTGGAGGTTTCCTGGATCTGGTCGCGGATCGAGTCCATGCCCGCAATCGTCTGGCGCACGATGCCGGCCCCCTTCGACGCGATCTGCACCGAGCGTTGCGCCACGTCGGCCGACTCGGCCGAGTTTTTCGAGACCTCGTCGATGGATACCGCGATTTCGTTGATCGCGGCCGAAGCGGAGGTGATCTGCTGCGCCTGATGTTCGGCGGCTTCCGCGAGGTGCATGGCGGTGGCCTGGGTTTCCTGCGCCGAGGTCGATACGTGCAAGGCGGTGTCATTGATCGTGGTTACCAGTGAACGCAGCGCCTCAACCGCGAAGTTGACCGAATCCGCGATCGCTCCGGTGATGTCCTCGGTCACGGTCGCTTTCACGGTGAGATCGCCTTCGGCCAGCGATCCCATTTCGTCGAGCAAGCGCAGAATGGCTTCCTGGTTGCGCTGGTTCAGTTCGGCGGTGACCTGGTAGCGCTGGCGCTGGCTGCGGATCTGGCTCGCGATCAGGAGGATGACGAGGAAGATCGCCGCGGCCGCCGCAAGCACACCGACGATGAGGTTCGGGAACGCTCGCGAGGATTGCAGTTCACCCAGGCGCACCGCCACCGGTTCGGCCTTGAGCAACATGGTTTGCGAGTCGATCGAGGTCTGGTCGGCGGCCTGTTTCACGTCCTGCAGGGCCGAGGCGGAATCGAGCAGTTTCTTGACCGGATCGCCGACGAGATCGGTCCATTGCGTGTTCATGTCGGTAAGGATCTGGCGCGCGTTCGGGTTGTCCATCGCGCGGATGTTCAGATCCGGATTGCCACTGATCAGGCCGGCCAGCACCGCGCCATAGAACTGGGCGTCACGCTGCAAGCCGTCGGCGGCGGATTGCGCTTCTTCGCCGCCCTGCACGATGGTCTGCACGCGGCGCTGCATGCGGTCGGCGAGGAGCATCTCGCGCGAGGAGATCATTACCTGACTGGGCGAGCCGTTCTTGTCGGTGAGGATCTTGACCACTTCATCCATGCGCGAGTTGAGCACGGGCATCTTGGAGTTGAAGTCGGCGGCGACCTGGGCGGTATTGAGCACCTGTTCCTTGGAGTCGAGGATCTTGGTGGCGCTTGTGTTCAGGGGCTGCCAGGCCTTGTCGAGGTCGGAAATTTCCTTGGCTACGCCGGATACCTCACCATAGCCGCGCATGCCGGTGTTCTTGTCGCCCTTGCTGAGCTTGTTGAGCAGGTCGTCGATCGTGTTGCGCGTGGCTTCCAGGCTCTTGAACGCGTCGATGTTGCCGCCTGCGGCGGCGTTTGCGACCGTCGACAACTGCTGCGACAGCACCTGGACCTTGGTAACCAAGGCACTGGCCTTGGCGTCCTGCGACGCGTTGTATGTCAGCCAGCCGAAATCGAGTACGGCTATCAGGATCGCCGCGATCAGCAACACCACGAGCAGGGTGTTGGCACCTGCCCGTTCCTTACCGCCTGTTGCGCCTGTCGTTACGCTCATGATTCATACCCCTTGCAAGCTTGCGATGGCCGTCGCTCTAGGCCGCGGCCTGTACGAAATCGGGCGACCGCACCAGGGTCGCCATGCTGAACTGGCCCCAGTGCATCTCGCCCAACGGATATTTCTCGCCGACGAAACGACCGTAGCGCTCGTCGTCTTCGCCGATCGCCTCGGCGCGTTGTTCTTCGGAAAAACTGCGCTGACCGAGTACTTCATCGATCAGCAAGCCGACGCTGCCGCCGGCCTGACGCACGAGCAGCACGCGGCTGGCGTCGGTGACCTGGGTGCGTTCGCCTTCCAGGTACTGCTTGAGGTCGATCACCGGCACCAGGTTGCCGCGCACGTTGGCCACGCCAAGCAGCCAGCCGCGCGTGCCGGGCACGATGGTCAATGCCGGCGGGGTCAGGATTTCGTTGACTTCATGGATGCCGCTGACCATGTAGCGCTGGCCGATACGGAAGCCGATGCCGCGCCACAGACCCGGCGCTTCGATCTGTTCGGGCATGCCGGCCACGTGCGCGAGGCTGCGCCGCTCGTAATCGGCAAGTGCCTCGAACGGGGAAAGCAGCGGCGATTCGAAGTCGGCAGGCATCGGCGATCAGCTCGCGAGCAGTTTCTGGATGCGACCGAGCAATTCGGACTCGGCCACGGGCTTGACCATGAAATCCTTGGCGCCCTGGCGCAAGCCCCAGACGCGGTCGGTTTCCATCGACTTGGTAGTGACGATCAGGATCGGAATAGCCGAGGTGTCGGCGTCACGGCTGAGCGTGCGCGTGGCCTGGAAGCCGTTCATGCCCGGCATGATCACGTCCATGATGACCAGATCAGGCCGCTCGCGCTTGGCCGCGGCGATGCCTTCTTCGGCGCTGATTGCACTGCTGACGCGATGGCCGTTCTTTTCGAGCAACGTTGTGAACACGCGCACGTCGGTCGGCGAATCATCGATGATGAGAATATGCGCCATCGTTTGCCCCTTGTTTGCCCGGATGGCCTCCGCGATCACTTCTGCGTCACATGCCGGCGGATCGCGCCGAGCAGTTCTTCGCGGGTGAACGGTTTGGTCAGGTATTGTTCGGAACCGACGATGCGGCCGCGCGCCTTGTCGAACAGGCCGTCTTTCGAGGACAGCATGATCACCGGCGTGGCCTTGAACATCTGGTTGTTCTTGATCAGTGCGCAGGTCTGGTATCCGTCCAGACGCGGCATCATGATGTCGACGAAGATAATGTTCGGCTGCTGGTCGGAGATCTTCGCCAGCGCCTCGAAGCCGTCGGTTGCGGTCACGACCTCGCAACCTTCCTTCTTGAGCAAGGTTTCGGCCGTGCGGCGGATCGTTTTCGAGTCGTCGATGACCATGACCTTCAAGCCGGCCAGGCTGCCATCATTCTCAGTGTGTTCCACGTGCTAAGCCCCCAACCGCAAGGAGTGCATGATGCGCGCGCCGGCTACACGAGGAAACCCGCAGCATAAGCGGGTACCCCGACGCCTCATCGCGCCTGTTCCGAAGCTGTTTAACCAATACTTAGCAAATATGTCAAGTAAATCCGCTAACCCGTCATTTTTGCTTGGAAAAAACTTGCCTCTGCGAGCCCTTTCATCTGCGACTGCGAGCCTTCGACCCGCGCGCCGCAATGCTAGTATAGCCCCGACCCTGCCGTTGCGTGTTCTTGCAATGCCGCAAACCATGACCCCAGAATCCAGCACATCCCGTGCCAACTTTCACCGGCCGCGGGGCACCAAGGCATGAGCTTGCGCGTGGCCGTGCTGATGGATCCGATCGAGTCCATCCATGTCGAGAAGGATTCCAGCTTTGCCATGCTGCTGGAAGCACAGCGTCGCGGCCTCGAACTGCTGTACCTGACGCAAGGTTCGCTTGCCATCCGCGCCGCCGCACCGTGGGCGCACGCATGCGGCCTGCGCGTGCGCGACGACGCAAGCGACTGGTTCGATCTCGATGCTCCGCACTGGGTCGACCTGCGCGAGGTCGACGTGATCCTCGCGCGCAAGGATCCGCCGGTCGATGACCAGTTCATGTACGACACGATGGTGCTGGAACTGGCGCAAAACGGCGGCGCGCTCGTGGTCAACGACCCGCGCGCCCTGCGCGACGCCAATGAAAAACTCTTCGCGTTGCGCTTCCCGCAATGCATCCCGCCAACCCTGGTCGCGCGCGACGCAACCGAGTTCAAGCGCTTCGCCGCAGAACACGAACGCATCGTGCTCAAGCCGCTGGACGGCATGGGCGGACGCTCGATCTTCGTCAGCGCGCGCAGTGATCCGAATCTCAACGTGATCCTGGAAACGCTGACCGACAACGGCCGCACGTTCGCGATGGCGCAGCGCTACCTGCCGGAAATCCGCGACGGCGACAAGCGCGTCCTGCTGGTCGACGGCGAGCCGGTTCCCTATGCGCTGGCGCGAATGCCGCAAGGCGACGAGTTCCGCGGCAACCTCGCGCGCGGCGGCAAGGGCGTTGGCATGCCGCTGACCGAGCGCGAGCGCTGGATCGCCGCCCAGGTCGCGCCCGAATTGCGCGCACGCGGCATGATTTTCGTCGGACTCGACGTGATCGGCGGCTTCCTCACCGAGGTCAATGTCACCTCGCCCACCTGCATCCGCGAACTGGATGCGCAATTCGGCTTGAACATCGCCGGGCAGTTGTTCGATGCGATCGAGGCCAGACGCCGGTGAGCTCGGCGGCACCGGCCATCGGCAGCCGCGAAAAGGTCAGCGTGACTTTCCTGTTTTCGCTGGTCCTGCACGGCGTGCTCGTGCTCGGCCTCACCTTTGCCTACGAAAAACCCGCGCCGAGCCTGCCTTCGCTCGACGTGATCCTGGTGCAATCGGCGTCAGGGCAGAAGCCGACGAATGCGGATTTCCTCGCCCAGGCCAACAACACCGGCGGCGGCGATAGCGAGCGCGCGCTGCGTCCCAGCGCGCTCGCCTCCAGCCCGGTAAACAAGCCCGAATCGGGGGTCGCGCCACGGCCGTTGCGCGCTTCCGCACCGCGTCCGTCACCGCCGTCCGAACGCGAGATGCTCACGGCGCAAGAATCGGATTTTTCGGTGCGCAGCGAACACGAAACGCCGGACCAGCCACCACTGCCGCAGCCGACATTGCATGACGCGCTGCAGACCAAGCTCGAAATGGCCAAGCTTGCCACCGAGATCCAGCGCGAGGCGCAAGCCTACGCCAAGCGTCCGCACAAGAAATTCATTTCGGCAAACACCAAGGAATACGCCTACGCCGCCTACATGGCCGCGTGGGTCGCGCGCGTGGAGCGCATCGGCAATCTCAACTACCCGGACGAAGCGCGCCGCGAGCACATGCACGGCCAACTCGTGCTCACGGTCGCGCTGGACCGCAAGGGAGCGATCAAGAGCGTCGACGTGATCCATTCCAGCGGCCACAAGCTGCTCGATGACGCGGCGATGCGCATCGTGCGCCTTGCCGCGCCGTTTCCGCCGATTCCGAAGGACGAAGGCATCGACGAGCTGTACATCACGCGGACGTGGCAATTCCTGCCAGGCGACATTCTGCGTAATCGGTAACCAACCGCACGGTACAATGGGCGCATGCAGCAAACCACGTCGCTCGCCAACCAGTTCCTGATCGCGATGCCCGGCACGCGTGATCCGCTGTTCAAGCGCAGCGTGGCCTTCGTCTGCCAGCATGGCGAGGACGGCGCGATGGGCCTGTTGGTCAATCGTCTGTCCGAGTACCGGCTTGGTGACGTGCTCGCGCAAATGAACATCAAGTCGGACTTGAGCCGGATCAGCGAAGCGCCGGTGCTGATCGGCGGGCCGGTGCAGCCCGAGCGCGGCTTCGTGCTGCACTCGCCGCCGGGCGACTGGGAATCCTCGTACAAGGTTTCCGAACGCCTGTGCGTGACGACCTCGCGCGACGTGCTCGCTGCAATGGCCGAGGGCAACGGCCCTGCGGATGCCATCGTCGCGCTCGGCTATGCCGGCTGGAGTCCCGGGCAGATCGAGAACGAGCTGAAGGAAAACGCCTGGCTGACCTGCGCGGCGGACGAGGCAATCCTTTTTTCCACACCGCTGGAAATGCGCTGGGAAGCTGCGGCGAGCCTGGTCGGGGTGAATATCGCCAGTCTGACGGACTATGCCGGGCACGCCTGACGCGATCACGACGGTGCTCGGCTTCGACTACGGCGCGCGTCGCATCGGCGTCGCCGTCGGCAATGCGTTGACCGGCAGCGCGCGTGCGCTCGAGGTGATCACAAACGGCACGCAGGGTCCGGACTGGACGCGCGTTGCCGGGCTGGTTCGCGAGTGGCGTCCGCAGGTGCTGCTGGTCGGCCTGCCGCTGACGATGGACGGCGAAGAACAAAAGAACAGCGCGGCGGCACGTGCCTTCGCCGTGCAATTGAAAGAACGCTTCAACCTGCCCGCAAACCTGATTGACGAGCGCCTGAGTTCCGTGGAAGCGGCACAGCGTTTCGCGCAACGTCGCGCTGGCGGATCGGCGAGGCGCAAACATGCGCAGGCGCTGGATTCGATCGCCGCGGAGGTGATCGTTGAGCAGTGGTTGCGGGATAATCATTGAGACTTCGGAATAGGTAGTGCGTCATGCCGGCAGGGATTGCCGGCATCCAGACTGCATGGATGCCATCCGTGGCGCCTGGATTCCGGCATTCCATGCCGGAATGACGAGCAAACATGGACTCCCATGAAACCTTCGACATCGCAACTCGACGCCAACGGCCGCCTGCGCCACCTGCTCACGCTCGATGGCCTGCCGCAGGCGACGATCCTGGCCCTGCTCGATCGCGCCGAGGCGCTGCGTGCACAAAGCCGCGGCGGCACGGTGCCCCTGAACCTGTTGCGCGGGCGCACGGTGATGAACCTGTTCTTCGAGCCGTCCACGCGCACGCGCACTTCGTTCGATCTCGCCGCGCAGCGCCTCGGCGCACAGGTGATCAACTTCGACATCGCCCATTCGTCCACGGTCAAGGGCGAATCCCTGCTCGACACCGTGCACACGCTCGAGGCCATGCACGCCGACGCGTTCGTGGTGCGCCACAAGGAATCCGGAACACCGGGCTTCATCGCAGCCAACCTGCGCAGCGGCGCCGCGGTGCTCAATGCGGGTGACGGCAGTCATGCACACCCGACCCAGGGCCTGCTCGATGCGCTGACCCTGCGCCAATATCGTCCCGATTTCTCGGCGCTGCGCATCGCGATCTGCGGCGACATTCGCCATTCGCGCGTGGCGCGCTCGGACGTGCACGCGTTCTGCGCGCTTGGCGTGCGCGAACTGCGCCTGTGCGCGCCGCCGGAACTCGCGCCGGATGCGGCCGAATTTCCGCAATGTCGCATTCTCAATGATTTCGACCAGGCCATTGCCGGCGTCGACGTCGCCATCATGTTGCGCCTGCAGAAGGAACGCATGCAGGCGGCGGCGATTCCATCGGAAGCCGAATACTTCCATCGCTACGGCCTGTCCACGCAACGTCTGGCCCGGGCCGCGCCGGAATGCCTGGTCATGCACCCGGGTCCGATCAACCGCGGCGTGGAGATCGCGTCCGACGTCGCCGACGGCCCGCAGTCGCTGATCCTCGAGCAGGTCGCCAACGGCGTGAATTTGCGCATGGCTGTGCTGGCCGAGCTGCTGGCCGCAAAGGCATAATTGCGCGGTCGCCACCGCGACGCATTGGGGAAACAGCATGCAACGCCATTATCGTTTCGCCACGCTCGCCGCCGGCGCCGTCCTGCTCGCCGCTTGCGGAAAATCCGCCAACAACACTGCGCCGCTCGCGTTCGTGCCGGCGGATACGCCCTACGTGTACGCCAACATCGAGCCTGCGCCGTCCGCCGTCTCCGAACAGTGGTCGCGACGCATGCACGAATACCTGCCGGCCGCGCTCGGCGTTTACGAAAGCGCGCTCGCGAAAATCGGCGCGACCAAGCCGGAGGATGCGCACGCGATCGCCGCCGCGCGCGCGCTGATCGATACGCTGAACACGCACGATACCTGGGACAAATTGCGCGAACTGGGCCTGAAGCCCGACATGCGCATGGCGTTCTATGGCGTCGGCCTCGTGCCCGTGCTGCGCTTCGAACTGGGCGACGCGGCCAAATTCCGTGCTGCCATTGCCGACATCGAGCGCAAGTCCGGCGCCAGTTTGCCAAGCGCAAAGATCGGCGATCAGGATTACTGGCACTTCGACGCCGAAGACATCTCGGCCATGTTCGCGATCGAAGGTTCGCAATTCGTCGCCACCGCGGCACCGGCGAATGCCAGCGACGCGCTCAAGCGCACCCTGCTCGGACTGGATCGCCCCACCAGGCCGCTGGCGGATTCCGGCGATCTGGAAAAACTCGCCAAACAATATGGCTACTCGAACTTCGGTGAAGGCTACGTCGACATCGTCCGGATCGCCGAACGCCTGACTTCACCACCACAAGGCAGCGACCGCGAGATCGCTACCGCGTTGGGACTGCCCACCACAGGCAGCGACGCCGCGTGCAAGGGCGAATACCTCGAGCTCGCGCACAAGTTCCCACGGCTGGTGATGGGCGCCTACGAAATGAGTCCGCAGCGCGTGCGCATCGGCGCGCAACTGGAAATGCAGCCCGCACTGGCGGCACAACTGGCCACCGCGCTTGGCGCCGCGCCGGGCACCGGCAAGGCGGGCGAAGGCGTGCTCGATGTGGCGCTGTCGCTGCCCGTGCTCAAGCTCAAGGATTTCCTGATCTTGCAGGCCAATGCAGTCGCAGCGAAGCCCTTCACCTGCGCCAGCCTTGCCGGGCTGAATTCCGGTTTCGCGGACCTGAAGACGAAAATCGACATCACCGTGCCTCCGCCCGCCAGCGACCTGACCGGAATCCGTTTCACGCTGGATTCGTTCGATCTCGGGGCAAGCGCCGATGCGATGCCGAATGTCACCGGCAAACTGCTCATGGCCTCGAACAATCCCTCCGTCGCGCTGGCGATGGCACAGATGGCCGCAGCCCCGCTCAAGGACCTGAAACTCGCCGCCGACGGCAAGCCCGTCGCGCTGCCAGCTGGGCTCATCCCTTCAATGGACCAGCCCGCGTTTGCGGCGATGTCGCCCACGGCTTTGGCGATCGGGGTCGGCAAGGGCGAGGATGCGGGTCTGGGCGCTTACCTGAACGCGCCTGCCGCCAACGAGCCGGTGTTCTGGCGCATGCATTTCAGCGGCAAGTTCTACGGCATGCTGGCGCATGTCTTCGCGCGCACGCAAGCGCTGATGCCGGCAGACAAGCAAGCCGAAATCGCGCAGCAGGCGAAACTGATGGCGACCTACGAAAACTGGATCCGCTCGGCGGATATCGAGATGGTCGCCACGCCTACCGGAATCGCGTTGCGCGAGACGGTGGAGCAAAATCCGTAATGCCACGGGATTCCCGCGCCACGCGCGGGAATCCGATCAGGTTTCCACCAGCTCCACCCCATCCATCCCCTGCGACAGCGTGTGCGCGTCGCCGCCCTGGGCGAGTTTGATCTTCAGGCGCACCTCGTTCGCCGAGTCGGCGTAACGCAACGCATCCTCGTAGGATATTTCACCGGCCTGATACAGCTCGAACAGGGCCTGGTCGAACGTCTTCATGCCGAGGTTCGTGGATTCCTTCATCACGTCCTTGAGCTTGTGCACCTCACCCTTGCGGATGTAATCCTGCACCAGCGGCGTACCGAGCATGACCTCGACCGCAACGCGGCGCGCCTTACCATCCGGTGTCGGAATCAACTGTTGCGCGACCACACCCTTGAGGTTGAGCGACAAGTCCATGAACAACTGCGGATGCCGGTCCTCGGGGAAGAAGTGGATGATGCGGTCCATCGCCTGGTTCGCGTTGTTCGCATGCAGCGTGCACAGGCAAAGGTGACCGGTTTCGGAAAAGTTGATCGCGTGTTCCATCGTTTCGCGGGTGCGCACTTCGCCGATCATGATCACGTCCGGCGCCTGGCGCAGGGTGTTCTTGAGCGCATTTTCCCAACTGTCGGTGTCGATGCCGAGCTCGCGCTGGGTGATGATGCAACCCTCGTGCTTGTGCACGTATTCGATCGGGTCCTCGATCGTGATGATGTGGCCGGTCGAGTTCTGGTTGCGATAGCCGATCATCGACGCGAGCGAGGTCGATTTGCCGGTGCCGGTAGCGCCGACGAAGATGATGATGCCGCGCTTGGTCATCGCCAGGGTCTTGATGATCGGCGGCAGGTTCAGTTCTTCGATCGTCGGGATGCGCGTCTCGATCCGGCGCAGCACCATGCCGACGTTGTTGCGCTGGTAGAAGCACGACACGCGGAAACGGCCAACGCCCGACACGCCGATCGCGAACTGGCATTCGTGGGTCTTCTCGAACTCTTCGCGCTGCGACGGCGTCATCACGTTCAGCACCATGTCGCGCGACTGCTGCGGCGTCAGCGCGTTCTGCGTGATCGGCGCGATGCGCCCGTGCACCTTGATCGAAGGCGGCACGCCGGCCGTGATGAACAGGTCGGACGCCTTCTTGTGCACCATCAATTTTAGGAAAGAGGTGAAATCGACTGCGCTCATGAGTTAACTCCTGAATGCTGGATCCCGGCTCAGCGTGCGTCCATGTGCTGCACGGGATGATCGCATCCTGCGATCACTTGAAGATTTCCTTGTTCTTCGCGTAACCGATCGCCTGCTGGCGCGTGACCAGGCCGCGCTTGACCAGGTCTTGCAGGCACTGATCCAGCGTTTGCATGCCGTACTGGCTGCCGGTCTGGATGGACGAATACATCTGCGCGACCTTGTCCTCGCGGATCAGGTTGCGGATCGCCGGAATGCCGACCATGATTTCGTGCGCGGCGATGCGGCCGCCGCCGACTTTCTTGAGCAGCGACTGCGAGATCACCGCGCGCAACGATTCGGACAGCATCGAGCGCACCATCGCTTTTTCCGCGGCGGGGAATACGTCGATGATGCGGTCGATGGTCTTGGATGCCGAACTCGTGTGCAGCGTGGCGAACACCAGGTGTCCGGTTTCCGCGGCGGTAAGCGCCAGGCGGATCGTTTCCACGTCGCGCATTTCGCCGACCAGGATGTAGTCCGGGTCTTCGCGCAGCGCCGAGCGCAGCGCCTCGTTGAAGCCGTGTGTGTCGCGGTGCACCTCGCGCTGGTTGATCAGGCACTTTTGCGCGGTGTGCACGAACTCGATCGGGTCTTCGATGGTGAGGATATGCCCGTACTCATTCTTGTTGATGTGATCGACCATCGCCGCCAGCGTGGTCGACTTGCCCGAGCCGGTCGGACCCGTGCACAGCACCAGTCCCTGCGGCTGCTCGATCAATTCCTTGAAGATGCGCGGGCAGCCGAGGTCTTCCAGCGTGAGCACTTCGGATGGAATCGTGCGGAATACGACGCCGGCGCCGCGGTTCTGGTTGAACGCGTTGACGCGAAACCGCGCCAGCCCCGGAATCTCGAACGAGAAGTCGACTTCGAGGAATTCCTCGTAGTCGCGGCGCTGCTTGTCCGACATGATGTCGTATACCAGCGAATGTACCTGCTTGTGGTCGAGCGCGGGGATGTTGATGCGGCGCACGTCGCCGTCCACGCGGATCATCGGCGGCAAGCCGGCCGACAAGTGCAGGTCGGAGGCCTTGTTCTTGACCGAAAAGGCAAGCAGTTCGGCGATATCCATGCGATAGTCCCCTTGATCAAATCCGGTCGCGCGGGCGCGCGCTTTGCCCGAGTATAGCGCGATAATTTCAAGCCGGCGCAACCCTTTGGAGCCGTTATCTTGAACCCGTCTTATGCGCAAATCCGTGCGCGCGTCGACGCTGCCGCACAGGCGGCCGGGCATGCCGTGCGCTTGCTCGCCGTGTCCAAGACCAAGCCGGCCGCGGCAATCCGCGAGCTGGCCGCGCAAGGCCAGCGCGCGTTTGGCGAAAACTACGTGCAGGAGGCCATTGCCAAGCAATGTGAACTGTCCGACCTCAACCTGGAATGGCATTTGATCGGCCCGCTGCAATCGAACAAATGCCGCGAAGCCGCCCTGCATTTCGACTGGCTGCAAAGCCTCGACCGCGAAAAGCTCATCGAACCGCTCAACCGTTTTCGTCCGGCGGACGCGGCGCCGCTGAACGTGCTGATCCAGGTCAACATCGACGGCGAGGCGAGCAAGTCGGGCTGCGCGCCGGAAGCGATCCCTGCACTTGCTGCGAAGTTCAGGCAGGCACCGCGGCTGCGCCTGCGCGGGCTGATGGCAATTCCCGCGCCGGCCGACGTCGATGCCCGCATCCGTGCATTCACTCGCATGCGCGGATTGTTCGAGTCGTTGCGTACTTCGCAGTCAGGTATCGACACCCTGTCGATGGGCATGTCGGACGACTTCGAATCCGCCATTGCCCACGGCGCGACGCTGGTGCGCATCGGCACGGCGTTGTTCGGCGCACGAGCGCCGGTATCCTGAGCAGCGGTTTCTTGCCGCGCTATCGCGGTGTAGCGATCAGTTCAGCTCGAAACCATTGCGGAAGATGCGATCGACGTAGCTGCTTTCCAGCGCGCCGACATCGCAATGCGCGGCGCCGTCGCCATCGCCATCCAGCGGACGCACGACGCCGCGTGCATCGTAGAGCGCACAACGTGCATCTTCGCCACTGTCGATCGCCGGTGAGCCGTATGCCGGCGGCATCACCAACACCGAGCCGCCGAGGTTTTTCGGCGCGCCGAGCCAGCTCATCGGGCCAGTGACAAGACTGCTCGGATCGGCCGTGGGCAACGGACACGCGGCATCGCTGTACAGGTTGTGGCTGCTGGTCACTTGACCGAAATAGTAACTGCAAGACGGACTGCCGGCGCCGGCATTGTCGACGAGGTTATTGACCAGATCCAGCGTGCCTACATTGATCGCGAACGCGCCACCGTACTGGCTCGGGAACTGGTCCGAGCCGCTGCGATTGTCGCTGAAGGTGTTGTTGATCAGCTTGGCGTAGCAGCAATTGACGAAACTGACGCCACCGGTCGATGCCATGCCGCGATTGGCGCGCAGGGTGTTGTTGATGATGTTCGCCTGGGTGAAGCTGGCGTTGATGAACGCGAGCGCGCCGCCGCGCAGCCCGGTGTTGTTTTCGAAGAAATTGCGCTCGATCTGGAATGTGCCGGAATCGCTGTTCAATGAAGCCGCGCCGCCGTCGCCGACACCAATCAGGTCGTAGCCTGTACCCGGACGCCGACACGCCGTGGTGTTTCCGGTAAAGGTCGAGTCGGTGATGGTGCCGACGGAACTTGCACCCGGCAGGTACAGGTGCACCGCGCCGCCGGCGCCGCTGGAACAGAACGACGGCAGGCTGTTGAACAAGTACACGCGATTGTCGGTGAACACACTGCGCACGATCGTCACGTTGTGCGCACCTTCGCTGGACAACGCGCCGCCGTTGGCATTGTTGGTCTCCGCCGACGCGCCAAGCGTCAAAACCTCGTTGCGTTCGAACGACGAGTCCGCGACCGTCAGCGCGCCAGCCGCGTAGACGGCGCCGCCACGCGCCGGCGTCGTCGCATCGACAAAGGCCTTGCACTCGATGAACTGCACATGGTCGAGTATCGTGGCCGTACCCGCATTCGCCACCTTCACGCAGCCACCCGTGCCGATCTGCTGCCCGTGGCGAAGGGTCAGGTTGGCGATCGTGAGCTTGGCCGTGGCCGAACCCGAAGGCACGGTCGCCTGGGTCCAGCCGGCGCCGTCGATGATCACATTGCCGAACATATCGGCGCCGTCGATGCGCACGTCGCTGCCGACGATGACCGACTGCGGACCATTGAGGTAGATGGTTTGCGTGGATGGATACGAGAAGCGGATTTCCTGCGGCGTGGCGATCGGCTGCAACTGCGCCAGTGCGGCGGTGTAGCTGCCTGCCCCGAAATTGTTGCTGTTGGTAACCCAGATCACGATCGGGCTCACGGCGTGTGCAGGCGCGGCGCAGGTCGCCATCAGGACGATGCCGTGGAAAAAGGAGCGGAGACAGGATCGGGCGCGCATGCGAATTCCTCGGGAGGTTTGTCCCGTATACGCATCGCGGCGTCAAAAACCCCCAGCCCGGCGGCGCAATCAGGCAGGCAACCCCAGGCGCTTGGCCAGGGTTTCCGCGGCGGCGCGGTTGACCTCGGCGGGCAACAGTGCCTCGCGCAGCGCTGGCAATGCCCGCCGCAGCTGCGTGCGCGCATCCTCCACCCTTTGCTGGCGCCAGCGCACCTGCGCCAGCTCGCTGCGCGCGATCGCCAGATCGACCGGCAGCGCGCCATTGTCCTGGAAGCCGGCGACAGCCACTTCCAGGTCCGACGCTGCGGTGCCGGTATCGCCGCGCTGGAGCGCAAGCGCCGCATGCAGCCGCCGCGCATGCAGGAAGATCAGGTGCGTGTCCGGCACCAGCGCGTGCCAACGGCGCTCGGCCTCGGCGAGCAGGGGCGTGCCGGCATCGGGATGTTTCATGCGCATCGCCAGTTGGGCGAGTTGCCAGGTCAGCATCGCGTATTCGCCCGAATCCTCGCCTTCGATGCGCGCGCAGCGTTGGCGCAAATCGGTGAACATCGCCCATGCGCGTTCATGCTGCCCGGCAATGCCCAGCGTGCGCGCCTGCGCACGCACGATGCGGCGGCGCACCTGGTCGTCGGCATCCTTGCCGCCGGCATCGAGGATGCGGATGGCCGCATCGAATTCCGCGATCGCGGCCGCGTAATCGCCGGCACTCTCCAGTACCCCGCCGTAATTGGAGTGCGACAAAGCGCGGTCGTCGGTGCTGATCAAGCCGGCATCGGCCATGTTGCGGTCGGACGCACGCAACAGTTCCACCGCCTCGCGGTAGCGCCCGAGATCGTTGAGTACCAGCGCCAGGTCGTTGTTCAACACCATCATGCGCGAACCGCCGGATGCGACCACCCGATCCTGCAAGGCGATCGCCTCGCGCAGGTATTTCTCGGCACCGGCCGGATCGCCCGCCGCGCTGCGCGCATTGGCCTTGCTGTGCAGCAGCTTCACGTGCTCGGGTGATTGCGGCGGGCGCAACATGTCCACGCGACGCAGGCCCCGGTCCGCGACCGCTTCGGACGCTGCGGCATCGCCGTTCGTGGCAAGCAGATTGGCGAGCGTCTGCGTGATGTCCGCGTATGTTTCCACCGGCAACTGAGGCATGTCGTCGGCCAGCGCCAGCGCCTGGCGCAGCAGCGTGATCGCATCCGGATCGGCCCCGTTGCGGTGCTGGGCGAGTGCAAGCGCAGCGAGGCTGCGCACGCGCTCGACCGCATCGTCGGGCGCAAATCGCTCGCGCCATTGCTGCGCCGTGTGCGCCGCGGCCAATCCGCCGGCGCCTTCACCCTGAAGACCGAGCAGTTCGGCGTACTGGTCATAGTCGTCGGCAAGACGCAGCGCTTCGCCGCGGTCGGACGGTGCCACACCGGCGAGACCCGAGCGCATGAGATCGAGCGCGATCGCCGCTTCGCCCAGATCGCCATACAGATGCGCGAGCAGGCGCTGCATGGTTTGCGTGACCGCCGGATCCGGGTTGTGCGCCAGTTGTGCGCGCGCCGCGTCGAGCAGGTTGCGCACACTGACCTGCCGGCTCAACGCATGTTCCGGCGCTGCCGCCGCGAGCGCGGCACCGAGAAAATCCAGCGACGCGCGTGCGCTTGCCGCATCGCGTTTGGCCGCGCGCAGCGCTTGCCGTGTCGCGGCTTCGGCGGCCACGGCGCGATTGCGTTCGTGGCCGATGCGCCAGACGAAGGCGGCCAGCACGGCTGCAGCAATTGCCGCCGCGACGAATGCCAGGCGATGCCGCACGACGAACTTGTGCAGGCGGTAGCGGCGCGTCCAGCGCGTCGCGCGCACCGGCCGGCCCTCACGGAACCGATGCAGATCATCGGCAAATTCGCTTGCGCTGGCGTAGCGCTGCAACGGTTCGGCCGCCGTGGCCTTGGCCAGAATGCCGGCCAGTTCCGCATGCATGGGCACAGGATCGACCACCGCCACGCTGTCCTGGTCGCGCCGGCCGGTCAACATCTCGCGCAGCATCACGCCGAGACTGTAGATATCGCTGGCGGTGGTGATCGCACTGCCCTCCTGCTGTTCTGGACTTGCATAGCCACGGCTGAACACACGCGTGGAGGTCTCGCGCGGCGCACTGTCCTCACCCGCCTCGAGCAGGCGCGCGATGCCGAAGTCGAGCAGTTTCACGATGCCGTCGTGGGTCACCAGCACGTTGGCGGGCTTAAGGTCGCGGTGCACGATCAGATGCCGATGCGCGTGCGCAACGGCATCGAGCATGGCATCGAATAACGCTAGTCGCTCGCGCGGGCCAAGCCTGTGCCTGGCGACGTGGTGAAGCAATTGCTCGCCATCGACGAATTCCATCGCCAGCCACGGCTGGCCGTCATCGGTTTCACCACCGTCGAGCAGGCGCGCGATGTTGGGGTGGTCGAGGCCGGCCAGGATCTGCCGCTCCTGGCGCAACCGGCGCGACGCCTCGCGCGTGGGAAAGCCGCGCAGCAGTTTGATCGCTACCTGGCGGGTGAATTGGCCATCCGCACGCTCGGCAAGGAACACCGTACCCATGCCGCCGGCGCCGAGTTCGTGCAAGAGGCGGTACGGCCCCAGCGAGCGCGCCGGCGTCGCACCTACACGGCAAGCGCCATGGGCGATCAGGCGGGTCAGGGCCGCATCCGCACCGGCATCGGCTGCGAGCATGCGCGCCAGATGCTCGCGTGCCTCGCCATCGAGCGGCAATGCCGCCAGCGCAGCAGCACGCGCGCCAACCGGCAAATCGAGCAGGCGCTCGAAATGCGGAGCCAGGTCGTCCAGCGACGCCATGGCTTCAGCTCTCCAGTGCGCTGCGCAACCACGCGCGCGCCAGGCGCAGGTCGCGATCGACAGTTGTTTCGGAAAGCGCAAGGCTGGATGCGACCTCGGCGCGACCGAGTCCGCCGAAATACACCAGCTCGATGATCTGGGCACGGCGCGGATCGCTGTGCTGCAAGTCGTGTAGCGCCGCATCTAGTTGTACCAGGCTCGCATCGGCTTCGGGGATGGGTTGATCCAGCGCATGCTCAAGCTCGACATGCTCGGCGCCGGCCCCGCGTTTGACCGACAGGCGCCGGCGCGCGGCATCGACCAATACCTGGCGCGTGGCCTGCGCGGCGACGTGGAAGAAGTGGCGGCGATCCTCCCAGCTCGCATCCGCACCGAGCAGCCTGATCAGGGCTTCGTGGGCAAGATCGGTGGTGCCGAGCGTGGCGCCGGGTGCGCGTTGCAGGGACTGTGCGGCGATCGCTCGCACATTGGCGTACACACGCTCGACCAGTGCTTCGCGCGCATCGGTATCGCCTTCGCGCCATGCCGCAATCAACTGCGTCACGTCGTGTTCGTCCGCTAGCGACACGTCAGCGCCGGCTGGTGCACGATGGATGTCCGGTCTGTGCGCGTGAATCATGCTGTCCCCGACCACTGCGCGACGATCATAGCGCAACCCCTGCAACGGAAAGTGACGAAGATCAAGCGGCCATGAAAGCCGCTGCGTGCGGGTTTTCAACTGCCTTTTGCGTAACGGGACTTGCAATCCCTTGCGCGGAGACCCCGAGATGAAACGCTACGCTGCTTCACTGCTGTTCAGTTGTGCCGCGATCGCAACCGGCACCAGCCCCTGTGCGGCCCAGTCCGGCATATTGGACACGATGCGCCCGGCCGAAACGGCGCAAATACTGCCCTGGTACAACGGCGTCTTCACAAGCATCGGCACCGACACCGCCTGTTTGAGCGATCCGCCGATCACGGAAACTCGCGTACAGGGCTACACCGGCTTTACCCTGATCCCGCCGAACCGCACCCCGGCCGTGGGCGAGGTTTTTTACACGCACCTGGTACTCAGCCATCCGGGCAATCCCTGCGCCGGCAGCGCGGTGGGCATCGAATTGCTGCTGCCATCCGGCGTGCAGCCCGCGCCTTCGGTACAAAACCCGGCATTTTGTTTCGCCATTTCCGGCGTCAGCTATAAATTGATCAATCTGGGAAGCGACCCGGGTTACGGCTGCCCGCAGTCCTACTCCAGCGGATTGCAGGGCCTGGCCGTACGTGCGCCCCTCGGCGGTGTTGGCGGCGGCGCCTGGGGCATGGCGCGCGGCTTCTGGCTGGAACTGCTCATCCCGCTGCGTGCCACGCAGGCACAACTGGGCAACAACTCGATTGTCTGGCGCGTAAACCCGGACCTGGGCGTCGTTGGCTACCCACAGGTGCCGCTGTTCGTGAATTCCGACGTGATCTTCCGCAGCCCGATGGAAGATAACCTGCTGAACCTGGATCTTTGCACGCTCATTCCGAAGCCGCAGGGCTGCTGAGACACGACGACGGATGCGGGCAGCGAATGCACAGGGTAAGGGCCATGTTGCGGCATGCCATGCCATGTCCGGACAAATGGAGTAGATTTGCGCTCCCGCCCCATGGCGGGCAATCACGAGTTGTCTCGTCAACCAACACCCAGGGAGAAGGTTTCATGAAAATTCTGATCTCGTGCGTAGCGTCGGCGCTGGCCTTGTCGGCCTTCTCCGGCGCGTTTGCGGCAGAGGCAAGCAAGGCAAATGTTTACCGCGATTTCACCGACACCGTCGCGCCGGCCGAACAGGACGCCTATGAAGCTGGCGTCAAGGCTTACAACCAGTGCCTGCACGATCACGGGTTCAAGTATTCCTGGGTCGCGTGGAATCACGAAACCGGCAACGTCTACACCTATTCGTACGTCGCCGGTCCCTACACCTGGGCCGACTTCGACGCGATGCACACCCAAGGCAAGGCCTGCGATGCGACTTGGCGCAAACAGGCCAACCCGCACCTGAAGGAAGAGGTCAGCGCCTTTATGGTCAACCATGCCGACATGAGCCACATGCCCAAGGACAGCGACAAGCAACCGCCGCCCGCGCTCATCGACGTCGTCTATTTCCACCTCAAGAACGGCCACGATGCGCACGAAGCGTTCGTCAACGCGGTGAAGAAGATCGCTGCCGGCGCGGATAAATCCAATTGGTCCGGCAATTTCTCGACCAACGAAATCAACTACGGCGGCGATGGCTCGCCGGATTACATCGTGGTGCTGCCGAACAAGGACTGGGCGGACGTGGGGATGGAAGCGAATCCGTCGCTGTGGAAGATGATGGAAAGCGTCTATGGCAAGACCGAGGCCGCCGCGATCCGCAAATCGCTCAACGACTCCATCGAGAAATCTTCCTCGCACATCGACAGCTACAACGCGGACCTGACCTACACCGCGCCGAAGTGATTTACGTCGATGCTGCGCTCCAGGGACGGAACGCAGCGTCTTTTTTTTCCGTTGCGGACATGCGGCTTGATATCCTAGCCGCATGTCCACGAATCCCGCCTCCCGAATCCCCTCTCCCGCCATCGCCTTCATCGGCGGCGGCAACATGGCGCGCAGCCTGATCGGCGGATTGATCCGCAATGGCACGCCGCCACAGACCATTTCTGTCGCCGAACCCAATGCGAACGTGCGCGCCGCGTTGGCGCAGGACCTTTCCGTCGCCACGCACGCCGACAACGCCGATGCCGCGCACAACGCTGATGCGCTGGTACTCGCGGTCAAACCGCAGGTGATGAAGACCGTGGGTGCGGGATTGCGCGATGTCGCGCAGGCGCGCAGGCCGCTGATCCTCTCCATCGCCGCCGGCATTCGCATCGATCAGCTCGACACGTGGCTGGGTGGCAACCTGCCGATCGTGCGCTGCATGCCGAACACGCCGGCGTTGATCGGTGCCGGCGCGACCGGTGCGTGCGCGAACGCCGTCTGCACGTCGGCGCAACGCGCCATGGCACAAAATATACTTTCCGCCGCCGGAGTCGTCGAATGGATCGCCGATGAAGCGCAGATGGATACCATCACCGCGCTGTCGGGTTCGGGACCGGCGTATTTCTTCCTGCTCACCGAAGCGTTGATCGAGGCCGCCGTGACGCAGGGCCTGCCGCGCGATGCCGCGCGCGAACTCGCCACGCAAACCTGCCTCGGCGCCGGACGCATGCTGCGCGAAGATGGCGCTGCGCCGGCCGAACTGCGCCGCCGCGTGACCTCGCCGAACGGCACCACCCAGGCAGCGCTCGACAGTTTTGCCGCGAGCGGATTCAGCGATATTGTCGCGCGCGCCGTTGCGGCGGCGACGAAACGCGGCGGCGAGTTGTCCGCCGAACTGGATCTCTGACATGCCCTACCTGCAGAACGCCGGCGTATTCCTGATCCAGACGATCTTCGGCTTTTTCATCGTCATGTTCCTGCTGCGCCTGCTGCTGATCGCCATCGGCGCGCCGTTCAACCAGCCGATCTGCCGATTTGTTTACCTGTTCACCAACCCGGTGACGATGCCATTGCGCAACCTTGTCCCGCGCTGGCGGCGATTCGAGTTTTCCTCGCTGCTGATCGCCTGGTTGCTCGCATTGATCGAACTGTTCGTGTTCGCCGCGATGTTTGGTGCGGGTTTGAGCGTCGGCGGTTTGCTGCTGCGCGCGGCAGTCGACACGCTGGACTGGATCGTGCTGATCGAACTGGTTGCAATCTTCGGCTATTGCATACTCAGCTTCTTCCCGAGCGCCCAGTACGATTCCAACTTCCGCCTGCTCGCGCAGCTCGTCGAGCCGGTCGTGCGACCGTTCCGTAAATTCTTGCCGCCGCTGGGCGGACTGGATTTCTCGTGCTGGTTTGCCGCGATCGCTCTGGTGCTGGTGCGCATGCTGATCGTCGCGCCGCTGGCGGATTTGGCACTGCGCGTTTAGTCGCAACGATTCTTTTCACAAGGGGACAGCCATCATGAAACGCACGCATCTTGCGCACACGCGCCTTGCGCTGGCCTGCGCGATCGCTCTCGGCGGAGGCTGTATCGCGATGCTGCCGGAATGCGCAGCCCTTGCCGCCACGACCGCCACGCAAAACACGGTGGTGACGACACCCATCATCGGCAGCAACGGCGCAGCCGGACCGAACGGCAGCAACGGCCCGCCCGGATCGGGCGCCAGTGGCGGGCCCGGCGGCATCGGCGGGACAGGCGGCAGTGGCATCGCCGCCAGCATCGGCGAAATCGACAGCATCACCTCGACCGGCTCCGTCACCGGCGGCAATGGCGGCGTGGGTGGAACAGGCGGCGCCGGCGGCAGCGGCGGTGCGGCGAGTTCGCCGGGAGGAATGGGTGGTAGCGGCGGCGTGGGTGGAAACGGCGGTGCGGGTATCAGCGGAGCGGGATTCACCCTGACGATTGCCGCGGGTGGCAGCGCCGCGGGTGGAAACGGCAGTGCGCAGGACGGCAATGGCGGCAACGGCGGCGCGGGTGCCGACGCGACCGTGCCAGGCATCGCCGGTGGCAACGGTGGCGCGGGCGGCAGTGGCGGCACCACGGGAAATGGCGGTATTGGAGGCGCAGGCGGCAATGGCGGATCCGGAGCAGCCGGCAGCAGTGGCGTGAATCCCGGTGATTCCGGCGCGTCCGGCTTTGCAGGCGGCGCAGGCGGTCTTGGCGGCGTGGGCGGATCGGGCGGCACCATCAGCGGCAACGGCGGCGCAGGCGGAATTGGTGGAACCGGTGGCTTTGGCGGCAGTGGCGGTGCAGGCGTAAATGGTGCCAATGGAGTGGCCGGCGTCAACGGTGGCAGCGGCGGAATCGGCGGCGCCGGCGGCAGCGGTGGACAAGGCGGTGTGGGTGGCGCCGGCGGCGCAGGCGGCAGCGCGCCGAACGGGATCGCAGGCATGCAAGGCGACGGCGGCAATGGCGGCACTGGCGGGATGGGCGGTGTGCCGGGCGATGGCGGCAATGGCGCCATCGGAACAGTCGTGAGTCCGAATGGCGGAAGCGGCGGCAGTGGTGGCAATCCGGGAACCGGCGGCGCAGGCGGGCCTGCTGGCGCGGGCAGCACGGCAGGCATCCCCGGCGCGGCTGGCGCATTTCCCACATCGGGTGGCAATGGTGGCGACGGCGGTTCGGGCTTCAATGCAACGATAGTCGGCGCGGCCGGCGGCAATGGCGGCAATGGCGGCCTGGGCGGCACCGTCGGCAATGGTGGTAACGGCGGCAATGGCGGTGCAGGCGCGCCTGGTTCGGTCGGCGCCGTCGGCCTGGTCGGATTAAACGGCGGGCCCGGAACGTCAGGAGGCGCAGGCGGCAGAGGTGGTGCCGGTGGAGCCGGCGGCCCGATCAGCGGCAATGGTGGTAACGGCGGAGCTGGCGGACCTGCGGGCGCGGGTGGAAATGGCGGCGGAGGCAGTGATGGAACTTCGCCCGGCCCTGGCGGTGGCGGCAGCGGCGGCGCGGGCGGAAACGGCGGCTACGGCGGTAACGGCGGCTTCGGCGGTACTGCGATGGGTGCAGGCGTCGCCGGACACTCCGGCCCGGGCGGCGCTGGCGGCAATGGCGGTGGCGGAGGTAGCGGTGGCGCTGAGGCTCCGAACAGCGGCGGTGGTGGCGGCAACGGCGGCACCGGCGGCGACGGTGGCAATGGCGGCAACGGGAATCCGGCCGGCAGTGGCGGCAACGGTGGCCTCGGGGGCATTGGTGGCCCGGGCTCGCCCGCCGGAAACCATGGCCCGGGAGGCGCTCCGGGGTCCAACGGCATATTCATCACGTTCATGCCACCAACAAACCCACAAGACGCTTTGGCCGGTTATACCGGTCCCGCTGGATTTTCCGCGCTGTTGGCGGCCAGCGCGTTCGGCTACAGCGAAGGCAGTCATCGCGCGGGCAGCGCGCGTCACGCGAATTTGCCCGCGGCCGTGAATGCAACCGCCGGGATCGGCGGACCGGGCATCGTTGCCAGTGGCAATGCAAGTGTCGACACGCAAGGCAATATTTCCGGCGGCCTTGCCGCGGACGGCACGACCCGCGCGGATGCCGTGGATTTCAGCGGCGGTGGCAACACGCTGACGCTGGAAAATGGCTACAGTTTCAACGGCCTCGCGGTCAGCGGCGGCGGCGATACGCTGGCACTGGGCGGCACCAGCAACGCCAGTTTCGACCTCTCGCAAATCGGCGCGAGCGCCGAATTCCAGGGCTTCAGCAACTTCGCCAAAACCGGCACCAGCACCTGGACGGCGAACAATTCGAACACATCCACCAACTGGACAATCGGCGGCGGCACCTTGTTGGTGAGCGGCAGCATCGGCAATGTCGATGCGAACGCCGGCACACTGTCCGGCACAGGCACAGTCGCAGCGATCACGCTCGCCAACGGCGGCGCAATCGCCCCGGGCGGATCGCCGGGCGCCTTGAATGGCGCGAGCCTCACCTGGAACGGCGGCGGCAGTTTCAACTTCCAACTTGGCAACACCGCTGCGGCGAGTGATCAGCTCGCACTCACCGGAATGCTGAGCAAGGGCAGTGGCAGCGGCTTCGTGTTCCACTTCGCGGATGCCGCCGGTCCGCCGCAGGTCGGCGTCACCTACACGTTGATCACGTTCACCAGCCAGAGCGGTTTCAGCATCGGCGATTTCAGCTACGACTACAGCGGCGCCAATCCTGGCCTCGGCGGTGTGTTCGCGCTGAGCGCCAACGCGCTGACCTTCACCCCAACGGCGATGCCGGTGACGCTGCAATCGTTCTCGGTGGATTGATCCGGCGCAATTGCCGCATCAGGGATACTGCAAGCGCTTCGTCCACGCGCCATCAACACGCTCGTAGCGGATGCGATCGTGCAGGCGCGCGCGCTGGCCGTACCAGAGTTCGATCATGTCTGGCACCAAACGATAGCCGCCCCAATGCGGCGGGCGCGTTACGGCGCGGCCCTCGAATTCGCGCTCGTACTGTGCGATGCGCGCATCCAGCGTGGCGCGATCCGGCAATGTCCGCGATTGCAGCGATGCCCAGGCGCCGATCTGGCTGGCGCGCGCGCGCGTGGCGAAATACGCGTCGGATTCCTGCGCCGAGGTTTTTTCAACGATGCCTTCGGCGCGCACCTGCACACCGTCGCGCAGCGTCTTCCAGTGCAGGCACAGCGCGGCGCTGCGATGTTCGCGCAGGTGCGTGGCCTTGGCGCTCTCGTAATTGGTGTAGAACGCAAAGCCGCGTTCGTCCAGTTCCTTGAGCAGCACGATGCGCGCCGACACGCGCCCGTGCGCATCGCAGGTCGCCAGCGTCATCGCGGCGGGCTCGACATCGCCCGCCGCGCGCGCGGCGCCGATCAGATCGCGAACCTGGGCGATGGCTTGATCGATCAGGCCGGCGGTCATGCGATCCTCAATCGACGAGGAAATTGACGCGCATGTTCACGCGCCACTCGGCGACCGAGCCGTCATCGTTGGTGGTCACCTTGATGTCGTTGATCCAGGCGCCCTTGATGTTCTTCACCGTCTTGCTCGCCTTCTTCAGGCCGCCGGTGATGGCATCCTCGATGCCCTTGGTCGACGATGCGCTCAGTTCGATGACTTTGGTGATCTTGTTCATGGCTTGCCTCCTTGGGAAACGGATCGCTGCAAAGCAGCCTGCCGAGTCTATCAGGCCGCCGCCGTTCGATGCGTACGCGGCAACCAGCGCAACCAGATCAGCCAGAACACCAGTGCATCGAGAATGATCAGCGCCTGCCACAAATACAGATGGAACCACTCGAACCAGACCTGGTTCCATTCATGCAGGTAGAACAGGCTGATGATGCGCACCACGTTCAGGCTCTGGATGGCGACGAAGCCGATCGCCATGCCGGCGAGCTTGTGCTTCCACGGCGACGGGAACGCGAGGATGGCCGAAACCAGGATCAGCACTGCCTCCACGCCGTTGCAACCGGCGACGATTTCGATGCCGCCGCCACTGCGCGCGCTGATGATGTCGTTGCCGCGGGCAATCACGTTGTGGTCGAAGAGCATCATGATCCAGGCGCTGACATGCGCCACCCCGGCGGTGAACGGCATGATCACGTGCGCCTGCACCGGTTGCAGCAGTTCGGCGGTGAACAGCACCAGCAGGCAGACGAGAAAGACGATGATGAAACGGAGCATGGCGAAAACGTCAGGACGAGAGGCGTCATTGTAGCGCGGCGCGGTGCGCAATCCGCGGCCGCGTCCTGCTAGGATTCGGCCATGAATCCCGCCCCGAACCTTTTTTTCGTCGGCCCGATGGGCGCCGGCAAATCGACGCTCGGCAAGCGCGTGGCGGAAACGATCGGCCTGCCGTTCTTCGACCTCGACCATGAAATCCAGGAGCAGTGCGGAGCCGACATCGCACTGATTTTCGACATCGAAGGCGAATGCGGCTTCCGCCGCCGTGAAAGCGCGATGTTGGCCGAGTTCGCCGCGCGTGACGGCATCGTGCTCGCCACCGGCGGCGGCGCGATCCTCGCCGGCGAAAATCGCGGCGTGCTGCGCGAGCGCGGCTTCGTCGTGTTTCTGGAAACCACGGTGGATGAGCAGCTCGAACGCCTCGCGCGCGACCGCAAACGTCCGCTGCTCGCCGCGCCGGATCGGCGCGAGCGCCTGGTCGCGCTGTCGGCACAACGCGATCCGCTCTATCGCGAAATCGCCGACCTCACCATTCCCGCGGGGCATCGCGGCAGCGTCGCGCAAGTGGCACATCAATTGGCCACGCAGTTGGCACAGACCTGGCAACGCCTCGCGACCGGACGCGCGGCATGAGCAGCGCAGTGCGCAAACTCGCCGTCGAGCTGGGCGCGCGCAGCTATCCGATCCGTATTGGCGCAGGATTGTTGTCCGATCCCACGAACTGGCGTGACACACTTTCCGGCAAGCAGGTGCTTGTCGTCAGTGACGAGCACGTCGCGCCGCTATACCTGGACCGTGTCGTGACCGGCTTGCACGATGCTGCATTGTCCACACTGATACTTCCCGCCGGCGAAGCGCACAAGACGCTGGATTCGACCACGAGGATCTTCGCCGCGCTGGCGGAACTCAACGCCAGCCGCGACGCGACAATCATTGCCCTCGGCGGCGGCGTGATCGGCGACCTCGCCGGTTTCGCCGCGGCGTGCTGGATGCGCGGCATCGCGTTCGTGCAGATGCCAACCACGCTGCTCGCGATGGTCGATTCGTCCGTCGGCGGCAAAACCGGCGTGGACCTGCCGCAGGGCAAGAACCTGGTCGGTGCTTTCCACCAGCCGCGCGCGGTGATTGCCGACACCGATACCCTGTCGAGCCTGCCGGATCGCGAACTGCGCGCCGGCTTCGCGGAAGTGATCAAGTACGGTGCGCTCGGAGATGCGCAATTCTTTGCGTGGCTGGAAACGCATGCCGATGCCCTGCTCGCGCGCGATCCGCATGCGCTCGCCGATTGCATCGCACATTGCTGTGCGCAGAAGGCCGGCATCGTCGCCCGCGACGAGACCGAGCGCGGCGAACGCGCCCTGCTCAATTTCGGCCACAGCTTCGGCCATGCGCTGGAAACCGTATGCGGCTACGGAAGTCTGCTGCACGGCGAGGCGGTGGCGATCGGCATGTGCCGCGCCGCCCGCTTGTCGGCGCGGCTGGGCATGGCGGCGGATGCGGACTCGCAGCGCCTGCGCGATCTGCTGACACGCTTCGGATTGCCGACGGCGATCCCGGCCGGAACCGATGCCGATGCCCTGCTTGCGGCGATGCGGCTCGACAAGAAGAACGCCAGCGGTCGCCTGCGCCTGATCCTGTGGCGTGGCGTGGGGCGCGCCGAGATTGCCGAAGGCGTGGATGAAGGCACGATCCGCGAGCTCCTGCGCGAATCCGGTTAAAATCCGGTCATGCGCCTGTACATGCAAACCAAGCCCGCGGCCAGCGAACCGCCGCGCTACTACCAGATCGCCCTGCAGCAGGATCTGCTCGGCGGCTGGACGCTGACCCGCGAGTGGGGGCAGCCGGGCGGGCGCATCAGTCTCAAGCGCGACGTGTATCTGGAGCGCGACTCTGCGCTCGCGGCATTCGAGCACGCCCGCGACGCGCAGCTCAAGCGCGGCTTCCGCATCATGTTCACCCAGGGCCAGGATTCGCCGTATGCGGCTGCGTGAATTGCTCGCGTCCGTGCTGCTGTGCGCCTGTGCAATCGCGCAGGCGGATCCTTCCGACTACGGCAAGGTGGACACGTTCCAGCCCGGGAAAAAATATAACTGTGTACCGACCGCCGATCGCAAGGGTTGGGATTGCAGGATGTCGGGTGCCGCGCAGATTCCACCCGCTGCCGCGGCCGAACCGGAAAAACCCGCGAGGTCGGAGCCGTCCGCGCCCGCGTCACCGCCTGCGCAAGCAGCACCGCGCGCCGGCGCGTTGCCGGGCTATCTTGCCGCACCGGCGCAAGACAACACCATGCAAGCGATGCCCGCCACGCCTGCACCCAAGCCCGCGCCGCCGCCGCGCGTGCAGGGTCCGATGGTGCCTGCGCAAGCGCCTGCCACCGCTGCGGCTCCACCACCCGCGCCGCCGCCGCCGCAACCCGCCACGCCTGCGCCGGAACCCGCTTCCGCCGTGGCCGCGCCGCCGCCAACTACTTCGACACCGCCAGTCGATTTCCTCGCCCTGCCTGCCGATGCCTATGTGATCGAACTGGCGCGCGCCGCGACTGAAGCGGAACTCGCCGCACCGAACCCGATCGGCGAAAAAGTGTACAAATTGCATTTGCGCCAGAACGAGGCCGAGGTCTGGCTGCTGGTTTGTGGCCCGTACGACAGCTTGCAGGCCGCGCGCACCGCACGCGACGAACTCGTGGCCCAGGGCGCGACGCCGGGATGGCCGCGCCGTGTCGGCCCGCTGCAGACCGAAGTTCGGCGACGTCAGTCATTTTGATCTTCGTGGAGAAATACTCTTCGTCATTCCGGCAGGGACTGCCGGAATCCAGTTGCCACGGATGGCATCCATGCAGTCTGGATACCGGCAATCCATGCCGGTATGACGGCTGAATCGGGGTTCCAAGAATGAATGACCGCTTCCTGCGCGCCCTTGGGCGCCAACCTGTCGACCGCACACCGGTGTGGATCATGCGCCAGGCCGGGCGTTATCTGCCCGAGTACCGCGCCACGCGCGCGCGCGCCGGCAGTTTCGTAAATCTGTGCAAGACGCCGGAACTGGCCTGCGAAGTCACTCTGCAACCGCTCGCGCGCTACCCGCTCGACGCGGCCATCCTGTTTTCCGACATCCTCACGATTCCCGACGCGATGGGACTTGGCCTGTCGGTCGAAGAAGGCAGCGGCCCGCGCCTGGCCAAACCGGTACGCACGCGCGGCGCGATCGAAAAACTCGGCGTGCCGGATGCGGAAACCGACCTGCGCTACGTGATGGACGCGGTGCGATTGATCCGCCGCGAACTCCACGGCAAGGTGCCGCTGATCGGCTTTGCCGGCAGTCCGTGGACGTTGGCCTGCTACATGATCGAGGGCGAAGGCTCGTCGAGTTTTGCACGCCCGAAGGCTCTCGCGCTGGACGACGCAGCCACGATGCACAAGTTGCTCGACATCGTCGCGCGCAGCGTCGCGGCGTACCTCGCCGCGCAAGCTGCCGCCGGCGCGCAGGCGCTGATGGTGTTCGACACCTGGGGCGGACTGCTCGCGCCCGACATGTTCCGCGAATTCAGCCTGCGTTATCTCGCGCAGATTGCGCAAAGTCTACAAATCCACAATGTGGCGAGACACGTTCCGCTGATCCTGTTCAGCAAGGGCGCGAATTCACATCTGGAAGCGCTCGCCGACAGCGGCTGCGCGGCACTCGGACTGGACTGGACGATCGCGCTCGGCGACGCGCGCATGCGCGTCGGCAATCGCGTCGCGCTGCAGGGCAACCTCGATCCCGCCGTATTGCACGCCAGTCCAGACGCGATCCGTGGCGAAGTGAAACGAGCACTGGACAGTTTCGGCCCGCATCCCGGTCACGTCTTCAACCTCGGCCACGGCATCACGCCGGATGTCGATCCGGAGAAACTCGGCGTGCTGATCGAGGCGGTGCACGAACTAAGCGCGCGCTGACTCGGAATCCGTCAACACCTGCGCCAGCATCGTGCCGGTTACCGGCTTGCGCACGAATGCATCCATGCCGGCGGCGCGGCATTGCGCATCCTCGTCACCGCGCGAACGCGCGCTGATGCCGACCAGGCGTCGGCGCGGCAACGCGTCTTTCGTTTCCCGAGTACGGATCATGCGCGCCAGTGTAAGTCCGTCGACGCCGGGCAGGTCGAGGTCGATCAGGACGACATCGAACGGCGCGGATTCCAGTTCCGTGAGCGCCACCAGTCCATTCGCGGCATGCGTCACGGTATGCTTTTGCGCCTGCAACAGCCCGGATATCGCCGTGGCGGCGGTGGCATCATCCTCGACCAGCAGGACACGCAGAGGACCACCTGTGGCCGATGCGACATTTTCCACTTCGCTGCGTTGTGAACTTTCTGGCGGCGGCGACTCCGCCAGCGGCAATGCAACGCGGAACACGCTGCCCTGCCCCGTTGTGCTGTCGATCTCGAGCGTGCCGCCCATATGCGCGACCAGTTCGCGACAGATCGCAAGGCCCAGTCCGCTGCCAGCGCGACGCTGCGGGCCATCGGCCTGCTCGAAGCGTTGGAACAGCCGTTCGTGCTGCGCTGCCGAAATACCTGGCCCGGTGTCGATGACGCGAAACACGACGCCGCCATCGACTGAACCGCTGGCAGTCAATTTGACGCCGCCGCGCTCGGTGAACTTGATCGCGTTCTGCACGAGGTTGAGCAGGATCTGCTCGATGCGCAGCGCGTCGCCAAGCAACCAGCGCGGTGCGTGGCCCGTGATCGTCAACGACCACGACAATCCGCGATGCGCCGCCTGCGGTTGCGCCAGCGCTTCGACCTGACGCAGAAGGTTCTGCAAATCGAATGGCGCGATTTCCAGTTGCAGTTTGCCGGCCTCGATGCGCGCCAGGTCCAGCGAGTCGTTGACCAGGCGCAGCAGCAGGCGCCCGGAATCCTGGATCGCCTGCGCATAGCCGTGTTGCGACGAATCCAGGTCGCTGCGCAGCAGCAGTTCGGTCATGCCGAGCACGCCGGTCATCGGCGTGCGGATCTCGTGACCCATGGTCGCCAGGAAATTCGACTTGGCCGCGCTCTCCTGCTCGGCGAACGCGCGTTGCTGCTTGGCCAGTTCCCACGCGTGGCGGCGCCTGAGGCGCCGGCGATACGCACGCATGCCGGCCAGCAGCGCCAGCACGCCTGCCGTTGCGTACAACGCGAATGCCCACGGCCGCGCCCACGGCGGCGCGGTGACGTGGATCGCCAACGGAGTGTCTGCTTCACTCCACCCGCCTGCGGCGTTCGCGCCGCGCATGCGCAAGGCATAGTCGCCCGGCGGCAATTGCGCGTATTCGCGCTCGCCATGTGGGTTGCCCATGATCCAGTCGGCATCGAATCCGTCCAGTTTCCATTGGTAACGATGCGCGGCCGAATTGGCGAACTCCAGGATCCGCGCGGTGATGCGCAAGTCGCGGTCCTTCCAGTCCATGTCGATTGCACCCGCCGGAACCGCCACGTCGCGATCGCGACCATCGCGCCGCACGACGATGCGATCTAGGCGCGGCGGCGGCGATGCGGAATTTTCCACAATGTGTTCCGGATCGAAGCCGATGATCCCAGACAAGGTGCCGCCGAAGATCGTACCGTCACGGCGCTTGAGCAGCGGCGCGCGATTGAATTCGGCACTGGCAAGGCCATCGCCATCGCCGAATCGACGAACCTCACGCGTTGCCGGGTCATGACGCCACAAGCCGCGTGCGCTGGCGACCCAGACACGGCCACGCGCATCCACTTGCATGCCGCCGGCAGTCAGGCGCGGCCAGCCGCCGGTAGCGTCGGTGCGACCCAGCGGCACCACGGCGCCGTGCGCGTAACCGACGTGCAGCAACGCGCCGATCGTGTGCAGCCACAGCGTGCCGTCATCGGCGAACGCAAAGGCGAGGACGCGCTGCGCGGGGGCGCCAGCAAGCGGTGCGAAGCGATGCGATTGCGGATCCAGCCGATCCACACCGGCGGCATGCGCCACCAGCACGGCGCCATCCGCAGCGAATCCGATCTGCCCGATATCGGCGCTGCGCAAGCCGTCGGCATCGTCGTAGCGCGTCGCTGCCAGCGTAGCCGGATCGATGCGCGCGATGCCATTGCCATTGCTGTTCGCCCATACCGCGCCATCGGCCGCCTCGATGAGCAAATCGACAATGCCGGGTGCCAGCGCATCCCGGCGCTTGGCATCAATCGGGAGATCCGTGAACCTGCCACTGACGCGCTCGTAGACGCGCAACCCATGCGCATGCCCGACCCAGATCCTGCCATCGCGGCCGGCCAGTACCGACCACAATGCCGTTTCCGGCGTACCCCAGCGCGGGCCTTGGCGTTGCGCCTTGCCGGTCACCGGATCGAGCCGGTCGATGCCGCCGTCCAGGTTCACCGACCACACGCCGCCATCCGCGTCCGCCGCCAGTCCCTGCACGCGATTGGCGCTCAGGCTCGCCGGATCGCGCGGATCGTTCCGATACAGCGCGAAACGTTGCCAAGCGCGCGGCAAATAGGCGATGCCACCGGCGGTGGTGGCGAACCACAGTCCGCCATCGCGATCGCGCAACGCATCGAACACCTTCTTGCCCGGCAGGCTGCCGGCGATGGCGGCGTTTTCGTAATGGATGTCCAGATGTCCATTCGCCGAGCGCTGCGCCAGCCCTTCGCGTGTGCCGATCCACAGCGAACCCGCCGGATCGGACGCCAGCGCATATACGATCTTGTCGGGAAGCCGCGCGTCCTCGAGCACGCGCGCCGTGAGGTCCGCATCGACATGCAAGACACCGCGGCGCGTGCCGGCGAGGATGCCGTCCGCCGATTCGAGGAAAACCGCCCCATTGATCGCGCCCGTACCGGGCACGGTGGACACGTCCACGTGGCGGAATCGACCATCCGCGCCGCGCACGTCGATGCCGGCGTCGGTGCCGATCCACAGGTTTCCCTTCGCGTCGCCGCGCAGCGCCAGCACATTGTCGGAAACCAGGCTGCCGGCATCGCTGTCGGCATGGCGAAAGTGTACGAATGTACTTGTGGATTCGTCGAACCGGTCCAGGCCCATCGCATAACCGCCGGTCCAGATCGCACCGTCGGCATCCTGCGCGATCGCCCAGACGTCGTTGCCGGCGAGGCTGCGCGCGTCGTGTTCGCCGTTGTGGAAATGCCGGAATCCGCGGCGTTGTGCATCCAGCACGTTCAGGCCGGCGTCCTCGCCGCCGCACCAGATGCGGTTGTCGCGATCGACGAACAGCGCGGTGACATCGGCGCCGGACAGGCTCGTCGCGTCGTTCGGATCGTTGCGGAACACGCGAAAGTCCACGCCGTCGTAACGCGCCAACCCATCCGCCGTGCCGACCCAGATGTAGCCGTCGCGATCCTGCGCGACTTTCCACACCGTGCTCGATGGCAGGCCGTCGCTCGCATCCAGAGTGCGGAAATACGGCGTCGTCGCGAGCACCGGCACGGATTGCGCCGGTGCCACGGCCAGCGCAGTCGCAATCAGCAAACTGCCCCACATGGAAAGCTCCCCAACTTTTCCCCGCGCCGATGATGCCTGAATTTCCGCCCGGTGCTATTACGCTTTTCTTATACCCGCGAGATCGCAATTCATGCCAGTAAACACCACGTTGCGCGCACGCGCCGTACACCACACGCATTGTCTTGTCCATCCATAAAACTATGGATTTTTTTCACGCGCGATTGTTATACGATCATGCGCACACCAAGTCGCACCATCGCCACAGGGGAAGGTCATGTCCTTGCTTCGTATTGCCGGTTTGTTCGTGTTGTCGTTTGCTTCCGCGCAGGGCGCGCTTGCGCAGAGTCTGTGTGGAACTACAACGACAGCGGGTGGGCAGACTTACAGCTCCGCGGTCACGCTGACTTGCGACACCACGCTGACCGATACCGCCAATGGCGCGATCACGTTTAATTCGACTGTTGATGGCTCGCATGGCCTGACGGTAAGCACCGGCGGCGCGATTGGCTTTGGCAACGCGGTTGGCTCGGGCGCCGCACTCACCAGTCTGGACGCGAGCGCAGGCACTCTCACACTGGGTAGCAGCATCACGACCACGGGCGCACTCACGCTGGCCTCCAACGGCGGCGCACTGTCGACAAGCGGTGCGTTGAGCGGCAGCAACGTGTCGCTGACCGGTAGCAGCGGCATCACGCTGAGCAGCAACGTGACGGCGGGCACCTCATTGCAGCTGACCAGCACGAATGCGTCCATTACACAGACGGGTGGCAGCGTGACGGTTGCAGGCACCACCAGCGTGAATGCCGGCTGGGGCGCGATCACATTGACCAACGCGGGGAACACGCTCGTGGGCGCGGTGAGCCTCACCGGCGGCACCACGCAGATCACCGCCTCGAACGGGCTGACATTGGGAACTCTCGCCACCGGTAGTCTGACCGCCAGCAGCAATGGAGCGTTAATCTTTTCGGGAAACGGCTCGATCAATGGAAACTTGTCGACCCAATCCGGCACGTCGATCACGATCAACGGCAGCCTCACTGGTCTGACCGGAGCGGCGTTCTCCGGAACGACACCGACAGGAACAGGAACAGGAAGCCTTTCCGGCTCAGGCGCGATTACGGGGCTTGGCGGCACGACATTCAATCTGACCGGATATGGCACGGGTCGGGATGGTGGCATCAGCTTCAGCGGCTTCAGCTCGGCCGATGCTGCGACCATCACGGGCGCAGCGGGCTTTGACGACGCCGCCAAGAGCAGCGAAGGGTTGACCTTCGCCAATGCCACCAGTGTGGGTGGCAACGGCACCATCGCGAACGTTGCCGGCAGCTTTGCCGACAACAGCGGCACCTCGTCGACGAGCGGCATCGTCTACAGCGGCTTCGGTGCGGTGACGGGCACGGGCGGCAACGTCACGGGCGTGACCGGCAATTTCGACGTGGGTACCCAAAATTCCAGCGCCTCGGGGTTGGACTACAGCGGATTCAATTTGGTCACGGTGTCGGGTAGTGGCGCCGGGGCGACGATTACGGGCACGGGGCAGATCTACACGCTGACCGGCGCCAATGCGGGCAACAACGGCATAGTGAGCTGGGCGTCGTTCGCGCAGATCGCCGACAGCGGCACCGGCACAATAGCCACGACGGGCGGACAGAGCTACACGCTTACGGGCAGCAACACGGGCACGGTAGCGACCCTGTTGCCGGGCGGCTTCACCGGCATCGGCAACCTGAGCGACACGACGGGGACGGTCAACTTCGGCACGGCCGGCAGCCTCACTGGCAACGTGACAGCGGCCACGCTGAAATATGGGTACGCCTCGCCAGTGGCGGTAAGGTTGTCGGGCCCCGGCACGACCGGCGTCGGGGGAACAATTTCCGGGGTTTCAACCATCACTGCCACCAGCAACCTGGACATCGGCGGCACGACTGCCGGCGCTCTGGCAATGAGTGCGCCGAGCGTCATCGATTCCAGCAGTTTTACCTTCGGCAGCGGCGCAACCGGCTCCAGCGTGACCGGCGATTACTCGCAATCGGGAACGCTGAACCTGCACGCGATCGCCACGAATGCCGACCATCTGGGGATTTCAGGCAACGCCAATCTGGGCGGGACCTTGTCGGTGGCGTTTTCCCCTCCGCCGGCATCCGGCACAGGTCTTTTGGCCGTCGTGCTGTCTGCGGGCGGCAGTATCACCGGTATGTTCTCAACCCTGAACGTCACCGGGCTGTTGTCCAGCCAGACCGCGAAGCTCATCTACAACGCGCATACGGTGCAGATCAGTGTCGAACAGGTGCAAGCCATCACGAACTTTGTCGCCAATCCGCCCAGTCCGACCTTCGTGCCCGGCGGTACCGGCACGTTCACGGTGTCGGCCACGGGCGGCGGGTCGCTGTACCCGGTAGTCTTCTCGATCGCGCCGGCCAGCGTGAGTGTATGCAGCGCCGGTGGCACCAATGGCAGTACGATCACGATGCTTGCAGTTGGCACGTGCACGGTCCTCGCCAATCAGGCCGACGACGGCGCCTACGCGGCTGCGCCGCAGGTTTCGCTGGACGTGACCATCGCGCCGGCAACGCAAACCCTCACCATCGCCGTGCCGAGCGGTATCTACATCAATCTTGGCCCGGCCACACTGACCGCAACTTCATCCAGCGGACTGCCGGTGACCGTGACCAGCACCACACCGACGATTTGCACGGTGTCCGGAACCGCGCCGACATTCAGCGTGACCTTGCTCGCACCCGGCACCTGCACGCTGACTGCATCACAAGGCGGCGACACGAACAACGCGGCGGTTTCGCAAAACGTGAACATCAACGTGCTCGCGCCAATCGTGCCGACGCCGATGCTGGATCGTCGCGCGCTGCTGTTGCTGGCCGCTCTGGTCGGACTCGTCGCTCTGGCGCGTACTCGGCGGACGTAACGACCGCGCGCTATCAACTTCTGGCAAACTGCGGATCGCATGAACGTGCGATCCGCGATCTTGATGGCCGCAATACTGTGTGCAACTTCTGCGCACGCATCGGATTACGTGCTCGATCCGGTGCACACGCAGGTATTCGCCTGCGCGAGCCATATCGGGTTTTCCACGCCCTGCGCGCGTTTCAAGATAAAAAGTGGATTTTTCCACTTCGACGGCGACTGGAACGCGGCGACGGTCGATGCGACCATCGACACGACGTCGATTGATCTGGGAGACGCGAAATGGGATTCCGCGCTGCGTTCGTGGGAATTCCTCGAATCGGACAAATATCCCGAAGCGCATTTCGTTTCCCGATCGGCGGAAAAGGCAGCCGACAATTCGGGTATTGTTCACGGCATGCTGACGCTGCGCGGCGTGACGCGTAATGTGGATCTGCATGTGACATTCAATCGCACCGGACTCGATCCCTACGACCTGCGCTACACGGCGGGTTTTTCCGCCACCGCCATGCTCAAGCGTTCGGATTTCGGCATGCGCAAATACCTGCCGGATATCGGCGATGTGGTGACGATCCGCATCGAAGCCGAAGGCTTGCGCGGCAAGCCCGCGCCGGTTCAAACTGCGCCGGCCAAGCCGGAGTCGTGAGCATGCTCAAAAGCGGACCGAACCACTGGGGCAGCGTCGCCAAGTTCTTCCACTGGACGATCGTCATACTCATCCTTGCACAAGGCGCGATCGGTCTGATCATGGTCGAGCTGCCCAAGCGCCCGAACGTGATTCCGGTTTTCAATTTCCACAAATCGCTGGGCCTGACCATCCTCGCGCTCGCGATTCTGCGCTTGGCATGGCGGCTGTTCGATCCGCGCCCACGTGATCCGCCGACCATGCCGCGCTGGCAAGTGCTGGGCGCACGCGCCGGGCATGTGTTGCTGTATGTGCTGATTTTTCTCGTACCGCTGTCGGGCTGGTGGTTCGATTCGGTGGCATCGCTGCGGCCGCTGTACTGGTGGGGTCTGGTCCATGTGCCGCCGCTGGGCGGACCCGATCCATCCAATCCGGGTCTCAAGGACATCGCTGCCGAGCGGCACGAGATGTTGTTCTGGATCCTGATCATCGTTGCGGCCGGCCATGCGGCGATGGCGCTGATCCACCATTTCCACAACCGCGACAACGTGCTGCGCCGCATGCTGCCGTTCACGCGAACCTGAAGGAGTCGCCACGATGCGCACTTTTATACTTTGTCTGTTGTTGCTGCCTGTCGCTGCGTTCGCGCGCGATTGGAACGTGGACATGGCCAAGAGTGGCCTCGGTTTCGATGGCATTTACCAGGGCGGCGCGTTCGCCGGCAAGTTCGAGAAATGGACGGCGGCGATCAGCTACGACGAGACCGACCTCGCCCACGCGAAATTCGACGTGACCGTGCAGCTTGCCAGCACCGAAACCGGCAGCAGCGAGCGCGACCAGACCTTGGCGACCTCGGAATTCTTCGATAGCGCGAAATTTCCGCAGGCGCATTTCGTGACCTCCAGCTTCAATCGCGGCGTCGACGGCGGCGTCACCGCCAATGGCATGCTGACGATTCGCGGCCAGGAAAAACCCGTGGTGCTGAAGGTGAAGTTCGCGGTCAGCGGCGGCGCGACCACATTGGATGTGTCCACCATCCTCAACCGCTTCGACTTCGGCCTTGGCGCGAGCGGCGACTGGGCCGACATCAGCCGTGACATCAACGTGCACGCGCATCTGGTGTTGACGCCGAAGTAGGCGCTGACAACCCGCGCCAAACCTGCCACCATCTCGTCATCGCCGCGCCGGGGAACCGCATGACCACGAACGATACCGCGATCCGCCGCGAGGTCGGCGCGTTCGCGCTGATGCTGATGGGCCTGGGTTCGATCATCGGCTCGGGCTGGCTGTTCGGCGCGTGGCGTGCGGCCGGCCTCGCCGGACCGGACGCGGTCTGGGCCTGGGTGATCGGCGCGTTGATCATCACGGCAATCGCGCTCACTTACGCCGAACTCGGCGCGATGTTTCCCGAATCCGGCGGCATGGTGCGCTACGGTCAGTATTCGCACGGCTCGCTGGTCGGCTTCATCGCGGCGTGGGCGAACTGGATCGCGATCGTCTCGGTGATTCCGGTCGAGGCCGAAGCCTCGGTGCAATACATGGCCTCGTGGCCGTGGGATTGGACGCAGGCGTTGTATGTGGCGGCGCCGGGCGGTCGCGGTGAACTCACGCCGCCGGGCCTGGCCATCGCCGCGGCCCTCGTCATCGTCTATTTCCTGATCAACTTCTGGAGCGTGAAGTTGTTCGCGCGCTCGAACACCGCGATCACGTTGTTCAAACTGGTGGTGCCGGCACTGACCGGCGTGGCCCTGATCGCGAGCGGATTCCACACCGAAAATTTCTCCGTCGGTATCCACTCCGGGCCGCACATCACGGATTGGTCGGCGGTGCTGACCGCAGTCGCCATTTCCGGCATCGTGTTCAGCTACAACGGCTTCCAGAGCCCGGTGAACATGGCCGGCGAGGCGCACAATCCCGGACGCAGCGTGCCGCTCGCGGTGATCGGCGCGATCGCGATCGCGACCGTCGTGTACCTGTTGCTGCAAGTCGCCTACATCGGCGCGGTGCCGCCCGACATGCTCGCCCAGCTCGGCTGGCACGGCATCGATTTCCGCTCGCCGTTCGCGCAACTGGCGCTGATCGTGAATCTGCAATGGCTGGCGGTGCTGCTCTACGCCGACGCTTTCATCAGCCCGAGCGGAACCGGCATGACCTACACCGCCACCAGCGCGCGCATGATCTATGCGATGCAGAAGAACGGCAGCATGCCCGCGGTGTTCGGTACCGTGCATCCGCGCTGGGGCGTGCCGCGCGCGGCAATGTGGCTCGATCTCGCCGTCGGTTTCGTGTTCCTGTTCTTCTTCCGCGGCTGGGGCACGCTGGCTGCGGTGATATCCGGCGCGACCATCATCTCGTATCTGGTCGGTCCGGTCAGCGTGGCGACACTGCGACGCACCGCGCCGGAAATTGCGCGCCCCATGCGCCTGCCTGCCTTGGGCGTATTGTCGTGCCTTGGCTTCGTGTTTTCGACGGAACTGATGTACTGGGCCACCTGGCCTCTGTGCGGCGAAATCGTGCTGCTCGTCGTCATCGGCCTGCCGATCTATTTCTACTATCAGGCGCGTGGGCAATGGCGCGATTTCGGCCGCCAGCTGCGCGGCGCGTGGTGGTTGGTCGCCTACCTGCCAACGATCGCGGGGCTGTCGTACATCGGCAGCGCGAAATTCCATGGTCTGGGCTGGATGACGTATGGCTGGGACCTGATCATCGTCGGCATCTTCGGTCTGGCGTTCTATTTCTGGGGATTGGCCAGCGGCTGGCGCACGCCGGATGTGGAAGCGGCGGGCATGCCGCCGCGCTGATTTTCAGGCGCTGATAACAGCACCCGGAGTCTAATCGCGACAGCACCCCAATCCGCAATGGAGGGGAAATGTCGCGCACACGGGCATTTGCGGCTTTGTGTTGTCTGGCCTTGGCGCCATGCGCTGCGGCTGGCGCCGCTTCGGACGATTGGAATGCACCGGCTGCTGCCGCGAGCAGCACGACGTCGATGTCGACGCTATCGGGCAACGACTACCCGCCGCCCGAAAGTCCGATTTCGCGCGATTACCTCAAGCTGATCTGGTCCGATGCGGTGGAAACCGCGACCGAACCCGCGCGCTGGGACCGCGACGACTGGCGCAATGCGGCGCTGGTCGGCGGCGGATTGCTGGTCGGCATGGCCGTTCTCGACAAGCCGATCAAGGACGCGGCGCAGCGCAGCCGCTCGGCTTCGACCGACCGGGTTTTCCGCGACGTGCAGAAATTCGGCACCAAGCAATACGGCCTGCCGGTGCTGCTCGGCTTCTACGGCTACGGCGCGCTCGCCGACGACAGCAATGCCAAGGCCGTCGCGCTGGACGGCTTCTCCGCCAGCGTCATCAGCGCGCTGGTGACTTCCACGATCAAGGGCGTCGTCGGCCGCGCGCGGCCCAACTCGGGATTGGGCCCGCACCATTTCGCGCCATTGCAGGGCGATTACTCGTTTCCTTCCGGCCACGCCACCGGAGCGTTCGCGTTCGCCTCGGTCATTGCCACGCATTACGACTCGGTCTGGGTCGACATCGGTGCCTATGGCATCGCCGGGCTCGTCGGTTATGCGCGCATCGAGCAGAATGCGCACTGGACCTCCGACGTCGTTGCCGGCGCCCTGATCGGCGGCTTGATCGGCCATCACCTGGTGGAATTCAATCGCAGGCTGCGCGCCGAGCACTCCGCATTCGCGCCAACGCTGGGCACCGATGGGCAGCAGCTGCTGCTGACGTGGCAGTTTTAGTTTCCCAGAAATTCTCGCAACGCATCCGCATCGAACGGCCAGTTCAGCTCGCGCCCGGATTCGTCCTCGCGCAGCACGGGCACGCGCTCGCCGTAGCGCGCTTCGAGTGCGGCATCGTCGTCTATGAATACGCTGGAAAATTCCGGCGCCCGCGCCTGCGCGAGCACATCGATGGCCAGGTCGCACAGGCGGCAATCGTCGCGTTGGAAAAGCATCAGGCGCATCGGCGTAGAATAGCCGCCTTTCCATCCTTGTTTGCCATTCCATGGCCGTAAGCACATTCGATCTGTTCAAGATCGGCATCGGACCGTCGTCCTCGCACACGGTTGGGCCGATGCGCGCGGCGGCGCGTTTCGCCACGCGCTGGCTCGACGAGACGGGCATGCTCGCACGCGTGGCGCGCATCCGTGCGGAACTGTTCGGCTCGCTCGCGCACACCGGCCGCGGCCACGGCACCGACAAGGCCGTGTTGTGCGGTTTCGAGGGCGAGTGGCCGGACAAGATCGATCCGGACTCGATCCCGGCGCGACTTGAACGCATCCGCACGACCAGGAAAATCAATCTGCTCGGCAAGCACGAAATCGCGTTCGACGAGAAAACCGATCTCGTCTTCAACAAGCGCACCAAACTGCCGTTCCACAGCAACGGCATGCGATTTTCGGCATACGACGCCGCCGGCAATGAATTGGCCACGCGCGATTACTACTCCGTCGGCGGCGGCTTCGTGGTCAATCCCGACGAGGCCGCCGAGAACCGCATCGTGGCCGACACCACGCCGTTGCCGCACCCGTTCCATACCGGCGACGAACTGCTGAAGATTTGCGAGGACACCGGCAAGTCCATCGCGCAGATCATGTTCGACAACGAAAAAGCGTGGCGCAGCGAAACTGAAATCCGCGCCGGGCTGCTGATCATCTGGAAGGCCATGTCGGCGTGTGTTGCGCGCGGCATGCGCGAAGCCGGCATCCTGCCCGGCGGCCTGCATGTGCAACGGCGCGCGCCGGCCATGTGCCACGAATTGAAAGAGCGTCCCGAGGCCGCGCTCAAGGATCCGCTGACGATTCTGGATTGGGTAAATTTATATGCGCTGGCGGTGAACGAGGAAAACGCCGCCGGCGGGCGCGTCGTCACCGCGCCGACGAATGGTGCGGCAGGCATCATTCCCGCCGTGCTGCACTATTACCATCGCTTCGTGCCCGGCGCGAATGAACAAGGCGTGATTGACTTCCTGCTCACCGCCGCGGCGATCGGCATCTTGTACAAGGAAAACGCTTCGATCTCCGGTGCTGAAGTCGGCTGCCAGGGCGAAGTCGGCGTGGCCTGCTCGATGGCCGCGGGCGGACTCACCGCCGCGCTCGGCGGCACGGTCTACCAGGTCGAGAACGCCGCGGAAATCGGCATGGAACACAACCTCGGGCTCACCTGCGACCCCATCGGCGGGCTCGTGCAGATTCCCTGCATCGAGCGCAACGCAATGGGTTCGGTCAAGGCGATCAATGCGCAACGCATGGCGATGCGCGGCGACGGCAAGCATCGTGTGTCGCTGGACAAAGTCATCAAGACCATGCGCGATACGGGACGCGACATGCAGGACAAGTACAAGGAAACCAGCCGCGGCGGATTAGCGGTCAATGTGATTGAATGCTGACCGACCTACCGGAGAACCATTGATGACTTCGTCCCGATTGTGGATTGCGCTTTGTCTTGCAGCAGCCATTTTCCCGGCGGCCGCGCCGGCGGAAACGACCGAGCAGGCAATGCCGGAAACGATGGACATGCTGCGTCACGCCGTCGCCGCACAAACGGTCGAAGGCAAGGATCAGGTGCCGGCGTTCGCGCAATACCTCGCGGACAAGCTCGAATCGGCGGGCTTTGCCAAGTCCGATATCCAGATCATCCCGGTCGCGCGCACCGCCGCGCTGGTCGTGCACTACCGCGGCAGCGACAGGAAACTCAAACCGATCCTGATATCCGGACACATGGACGTGGTCGCTGCCAATCCCGCCGACTGGCAACGCGACCCGTTCACGTTGATCGAGGAAAACGGCTATCTGTACGGCCGCGGTGTCGCGGACATGAAAACGAACGTGATCACCCTGGTCGAAACCTTCATGCGCTTCAAGCGCGAAGGTTTCGTGCCGAAGCGCGAAATGATCCTGGTGTTTTCCGGCGACGAGGAGACCGAGATGGCCTCGACGCGCGAACTGGCCAAGCGCTACCACGACGCGCAATTCCTGCTCAACGCGGACGCCGGCGGCGGAACTTTCGACGCAAGCTTGAAGCCGGTGGATTTCGAGATCCAGGCGGCGGAGAAGTCCTATGCGGATTTCACCCTGACCGTGACCTCGCCCGGCGGACATTCGAGCGAGCCAAACCCGAAGCAAAACGCGATCTATCGCCTCGCCAGGGCGCTGGACAAGGTCGCGGCGTACCAGTTTCCGGTGCAGCACAGCGAGATCACGCTGGCTTCGCTGAAAGCGACCGGCGAACACACGCGTGGCCCGCTCGCCGACGCGATGCGGCAGTTCGCCGCGCATCCTGACGACGCCAAGGCGGCACAGGTCATTTCGGCTGATCCCGCCTACGTCGGCCAGATTCGCACCACCTGCGTTGCGACCATGCTCGATGGCGGCCACGCGCTGAATGCACTGCCGCAACGCGCGCAGGCGAACATCAACTGCCGCATTTTTCCGGGCGTAGGCATCGCCTCGGTCGAGGCCACGCTGGGCAAGGTGATCGACGACGCGAGTGTTGCGATATCGATCAAGCCACCGCCACCGGTGGAAAGCCCGGCATCGCCCTTGCGCGACGATGTGCTGAAAGCCGTTACCGCGACAATCCACGAACGCTTCCCGGGCGTGGAAGTCGTGCCAGACATGTCCTCGGGCGCGACCGACAGCATGCATTTTCGCAATCTCGGCGTGGAATGCTATGGCGTCTCGCCGAACTTCGCCAAGCCCAACGACACTTTTGCGCACGGCCTCAACGAAAAGCTGCTGGCCAGCGAAGTGCCGGCGGCGTTGGACTACTGGCACAGCCTGTTCACCCGCCTGACCAAGTGATCCACGGTAGAATGACGGGTTTGCCGATCCGCGCAAACCCGTCATGACCCACACCGAAGAAACCCGACGCCGGCGCACGTTCGCCATCATCTCGCACCCGGACGCGGGCAAGACCACACTGACCGAGAAGCTGCTTCTGTTCGGCGGCGCGATCCAGATGGCGGGCAGCGTGAAGGGCCGCAAGGCCGCGCGCCACGCGACATCGGACTGGATGGCGCTGGAAAAAGAACGCGGCATCTCCGTCACCTCGTCGGTGATGCAGTTCCCGTACGAGGGCCGCATCGTCAACCTGCTCGACACGCCCGGCCACGCCGACTTCGGCGAGGACACCTATCGCGTGCTGACCGCGGTCGACTCCGCGCTGATGGTGATTGACTGCGCGAAAGGCGTGGAAGAACGCACGATCAAGCTGATGGACGTGTGCCGCCTGCGCGACACGCCGATCATGACCTTCATCAACAAGCTCGATCGCGAAGGTCGTTCGCCGATCGAACTGCTGGATGAAGTCGAGTCGGTGCTGAAAATCCAGTGCGCGCCGATCACCTGGCCGATCGGCATGGGCTCGCGGCTCAAGGGCGTGTATCACTTGGGTACCGGCGAGGTTCACGTGTTCGAGCCGGGGCGCAATTTCACGCGCCAGGATTCGACGGTCTTCGCGTCGCTCGACGATGTCGCACTGGCCGAAAAAATCGGTGCGGACATGCTGCGCGAGTTGCGCGACGAACTCGAACTCGTGCAAGGCGCTTCGCATCCGTTCGATCAAGCCGCTTATCTTGCGGGCAAGCAGACCCCGGTCTTCTTCGGCTCGGCGGTGAACAATTTCGGCGTGCAGTTGCTGCTGGATTTTTTCGTCGAGCATGCGCCATCGCCGAAGCCGCGCGCGACGACCACACGCGAAGTGAACCCTGACGAAGAAAAACTCACCGGCTTCGTGTTCAAGATCCAGGCGAACATGGATCCGATGCACCGCGACCGCGTCGCATTCATGCGTATCTGTTCCGGCGAGTTCGACGGCGGCATGAAGGCATTCCACGTACGCGCGGCGAAAGAGGTCAAACTCGCCAACGCATTGACCTTCATGGCCAGCGAGCGCGACATCGTGGAAAAAGCCTATCCGGGCGACGTGATCGGCATCCACAACCACGGCACGATTTCCATCGGCGACACCTTCACCGAAGGCGAGGCGCTTTCCTTCACCGGCATCCCGAACTTCGCACCGGAACTGTTCCGCCGCGCGCGCCTGCGCGATCCGCTGAAGATGAAACAGTTGCAGAAGGGCTTGGCGCAGTTGTCCGAAGAAGGCGCGACCCAGTTCTTCCGCCCGCTGATGAGCAACGACCTGATTCTCGGCGCGGTCGGCGTGTTGCAGTTCGACGTGGTCGCGTACCGGCTCAAGGACGAATATGGCGTGGACTGTGCGTTCGAAACCGTGACCGTGACGACGGCACGCTGGATTTATTGTGCGGACGAGAAGAAGCTCGCCGAATTCCGCGACAAGAATGCGATGAACCTGGCGCTGGATGCCGCAGGCGAACTGGTTTATCTGGCGCCCTCGCGCGTGAACCTGCAATTGACCCAGGAACGCTCGCCGGGAGTGACATTCGCGGCCACACGCGAGCATGCCAGCTCGGTCGACGTCTGAAAAATAAAGCCCCGGCCGGACGCGATGCCGGTGGATGCTGCTCGACAACGGCTGCACGCCGGCGGCCTTCACGCCGCCTTGCGCGACCGCCTCGTAGCATTGGATCCTTCCATTGCCGAGGCCTCGTCCAATCATGAATGCACGCAAAATTCCTGCGATCGCCGGGCTGATTGTCTTGTTCGCGTTGTGCGGATGCGCACCGGCGGGTCCGCCCATACGCCCGGTTTCCCCGGTCGACCTGTCGCGATTCATGGGCCGCTGGTACGTGATTGCCTCGATCCCGACCCGATTCGAACGGGGTGGGCACAATCCGGTGGAAACCTATAGCCGCGAATCCGATGGAACCATCTGCACGTGGTTCCGCCTGCGCCCGGGGAGTTTCGAGGCTCCGGTCAAACTGATCCATTCCAGCGCCACGCCCGTTGCGGAGAGCGGAAACGGCGAGTGGCGGGTGCGACTGTTCGGAATCCTTTCCATGCAATACCTGGTCGGATGGTTGAACGCCGACTACAGCCAGGTGCTGGTCGTGCGCGATGCACGCGACTACCTGTGGTTCATGGCGCGCACGCCGGAAGTCTCCGATTCGGACTACCAGGCGATGCTGGACCGGGCCAAGGCGATGGGCTATGACACCGCCCGGATCGAAAAGGCGCCGCAGCGGTGGCCCGAAGTTGGCGAAGGCAGCCAGACGTTCACGGGAGAGTGTCGATGAAGGTTCTTGTCACTCTGCTGGCGTGGACGATGCCTGTCGTCGCGTGGCTTTCGAACGCGCGGATATTCGGCCCGACCAACGGCGAAATTTCCGATCGCTATCCAACCTTGATTGTTGCCGCCGGATACGCGTTCTCGATCTGGGGGGCCATCTTCCTTCTCGATGTGGTCTACGCTACACGTCAAATCTTCGATCGAGCGGCGGATGCCAGACTGCAACGCACGCGGCCGTGGGCGGCGTTGGCGTTTGCCTTGACCTCGCTGTGGATGATCGCGTTCACCTTGCAGTTGTTCTGGATCGCGCTGGCGATCATCTGGATCAGCTTCGCCAGCATTCTCCGGGCCGCTTGGCACATCGCGCACACGGCGCAACATGCGCGAGGCCCCTGGTGGCAGTGGATTCCGCTGTCCTTGCACGCCGGCTGGGTTTCGCTTGCCGTATTCCTGAATGTCGCCCAGGTGATTGTCGCGTTCCATTTGCTGCCGGTCGCCAACATGCTGCCGTGGACGCTCGCATTGTTCGCGCTGGCCGCGCTGCTCGTGTTGGCCGCGCTGGCCGGGATGCGCGGCAACTGGGTCTATGCGTTGGCTGCGATCTGGGGTTTGATCGGCGTTTACGTCAAGCAGAGTCATTCGCAATTGCCCGGCGCGGATGTGGCGGCCGATGCCGCGTTGGCTCTTGCATTCGTGGTGGCCGCGACTTCGCTGCTGTGCAGTTGGCATTACCGGAGCCTGCGTCATGATGCGGCTCGATCAAGCGCATGATTTTCGGATGACGACCCTGCGCCTTCTGCCCGGCGACCCGTTCGACCCGGGCCACCGATGAGCACGGCACTGGTTCTGCTGCGCCGGGATCTGCGCCTGGAAGACAATCCAGCCCTGCACGCAGCCTGCGCGGAACACGAGCGCGTCCTGCCCGTATACATCCATGCGCCGGACGAGGAGGCGCCCTGGCAACCCGGCGCAGCCAGCCGATGGTGGCTGCACCGCTCGCTGCAGGCGCTCGACGATGCGCTCGCAAAACAGAACGGAAGGCTTTGCATCGCCCGCGGCGAAACCCTGGGCGTGGCGCGGGCGCTGATTCGGGAATTCGATGCCGCGGCCGTGTACTGGAATCGGCGCTACGAGCCCGCTGCCATTGCCGCCGACACGAAGCTCAAGGCCGGCTTGCGCGCAGACGGCATCACGGTCGAGAGCCGATCGGGCAATCTGTGGTGCGAGCCCTGGCAAATCGCCACCGATCAGGGTGATCCTTACCGTGTCTTCACGCCGTTCTGGCGCAAGTTGCGCACGCAACTGCAACCGGACAAGCCGTTGCCCATGGCCAGCGCCCGGGAATGGGCGCAAGCGCATGGCAGTTTGCCGCTATCCGCGCTGGAACTATTGCCCAAGATCGCCTGGGATGCCGGTTTCGACGCGGCGTGGCGTCCCGGCGAGGCCGGCGCGGCGGAAATGCTGGACATTTTCGCGGACGACGCGCTGAACGATTACAAGACGGTGCGCGATCTGCCCGCGCGCCACGGCACATCCAGGCTGTCGCCGCACCTGCATTTCGGGGAAATCACGCCGCGCCAGATCCACCACCGGCTGCAGGCGTACGCCAGCCGCAACCGCAGCCGGCGCCAACCGGATCTCGAGCCCTACCTGCGCGAGCTCGCATGGCGTGAGTTCGCGCATCATTTGCTGTACCACTTCCCGAACACGCCGGACGAAAACTTCAACCCGCGCTTCGACCGATTTCGCTGGGCCAAAGACGGCCCCGGCGCAATCCGGAGCTGGCAGCGGGGACAGACCGGAATACCCCTCGTCGACGCCGGGATGCGCGAGCTGTGGACGACCGGCTGGATGCACAATCGCGTGCGCATGATCGCGGCCAGCTGGCTGACCAAGAACCTGCGCCAGCACTGGCGGCACGGCGCACGCTGGTTCTGGGATACGCTGGTCGACGCCGACCTCGCCAACAACACGCTCGGATGGCAATGGGTCGCCGGTTGCGGCGCCGATGCCGCGCCCTATTTTCGCGTGTTCAACCCCCACACCCAGGCCGCGAGGTTCGATCCCGAGGCGATTTACCTCAAGCGCTGGCTGCCCGAGCTGGCGGCGTTACCGGCGAAACTGCTGCTGGAGCCTTGGCGCGATCCCGCGGCACTCGCCGCGCGCGGCTACCCCGCGCCGGTGGTCGACGTAGCAGCCACGCGGCAAGCCGCGCTCGCGGCCTGGCAGGAACTCGCAGCGGCAAGGTCCGGGGAAAATTGACCTCGTTCGGCATGCTCCGGCCTCCGATCATTCTCGGCCATGGCTGCGATGGAAGGCAAATTTTCCGAAGCCCCTCAGCCGTCGTTCGACCTGGATGAACTGAATATCCGGTCCGGCAGGAAATTGCCGCGGAAGATTTCGTCGTTGTGGCTGGCTTGACCGGCGGCGACGTGACGGTCGTCGAAACCGGCGAAGATGCGGTCCGGCACGGCATGCGCAACGACCGGTTGGTCGGCGGAGCGACCACGATGCGTCGCCACGATCGCGACGGCGACGACAAGGCAAGCTGCCATTGCCGCGGCAGCGATGCGCCAGCCGCGGCGGGCCGGCGCGGCGCGACGCGGCGCGGCGCGGCGATGCGCGGCGACCGACGTTTGTCCGAGCGCGGCAGCGATGTCCGCACTCAATTGTTCCGAAACCGGTTCGAGTTCGCGACTCAAACGCACCAGGTCCGCGCGCAATGCGGATGCCGCATCTTCGGCATGCGGCAGGCGCGACAATTCGAGCACGCTGTCCGCATCGGGCACATCGAGCGGCTTGCGGGCGACCCGGGCAAACAGACTTTTCAATTCAAACTCATTCATCGAAGTCTCCAAACCCCTGTGCCGCGAGGCGCTCGCGCAGGGTCAACATCCCCCGGTCGAGCAACTTGCGCGCAGCTTCTTCCGACACGCCCACCGCATTGCCTATCTCACGCAGGCTGAAGCCTTGCAGATGCAGCGCCACCGCCTCGCGCCGACGCAGCGGCAAACCAGCCATGCAGGCCGCCACGCGCGAGAAATCCTGCGCGCCTCCGGCCAACCGTTCCGGCCCGGGTCCTGCGGACGCAAACGCTTCAAAACCCGGACTTTCCTCGTCCGGCATCGGATCGGCGGGCCGCGCATTGGCAGCGCGGATCGCGTCGATCACGGCCGAAAGCACCGTCCTGTGGATATAAGACGCATGGAAGGCCGCATTCCGGTCACGTTCCAGCGCCCGCCACAGGCGGATGCGGACCTCCTGCTCGATATCGGCCGCATCGATGCCGTACTGACCGATGCCATGACCCTCGATCAAACTGCGCACGCGGGCGCCATAATCGGCCAGAAGCTGGTGCAGGCGGGCGCGCAGGGCGGGATCGAAGCTCATTGCCCATTTTGCCTGCGCTCGATGCGGCGCGAAAGACTCTTTCAGCCCGCGATGTATCGCTGCATGTGCTCCAATTCGCGCGCCTGATCCTCGATCACCGCCTTGACCAGATCGCCGATCGATACCACGCCTATCACGCGGCCATCGTCGACTACCGGCAAATGACGTACGCGTTTGTCGGTTACGAGCTGCATGCAGTGATTGACCGAATCACCCGGTGCCACGGTGAGAACCTGCGCAGACATGATTTCGCGCACCGGCGTGTCGGCCGACGAACGGCCTTTGAGGATCACCTTGCGCGCGTAATCGCGTTCGGAAACGATGCCGAGCAATTGCGAACCGCGCATTACCAGCAGCGCGCCGATGTACTTGTCGGCCATCAGGCGGATCGCATCGAGCACGGGTTTGTCCGGCTCGATGGCATGAATCGCGCCACCCTTGTCTTCGAGCAGATGCTTGACCAGGCGCATACGCCCTCCGCAGCAATTTCCCCGCCCTAGTCTACTGCCGTTTTTCAGCCGATGCGCGATGGACTTCGTCGATCAGGTACAAGGGCCGCCGCTTGGCTTCCATGTATAGCCGGCCCAGGTATTCGCCGATCAGACCCAACGCCATCAATTGCACGCCGCCCAGGAACAGGATGACGAGCAGCAACGTCGGATAACCGCGCACCACGTCGCCATAAAACACGGCTTTGATGAACACGAACACGCCAAATACGAATGCGGCGAAAGCGGTCAGAAGGCCGGCGTAAGTCGCGAGCCGCAGCGGCACGGTGGAAAACGAAGTGATGCCTTCGATGGCGAAATTCCACAATCGCCAATAGTTGAATTTGCTCGAACCGGCGAAGCGTGGATCGCGTTTATAAACGATGGATTTCTGGCGGAAGCCGACCCAGGCAAACAGACCTTTCATGAAGCGCTGGCGCTCGCGCACCTGCTTGAGCGCGTCCAGTGCGCGCCGGTCGAGCAGGCGAAAGTCGCCGGTGTCGCGCGGCAGCGGGGTGTGGCTCAAGCGCTCCATAACGCGGTAAAACGCGGCCGAAGTGAATTTCTTCAGTGCGCTTTCGCCCGCGCGCGTGGAGCGCGTGCCGTAGATGACATCGAAACCTTCACGCCAGGCGGCGACGAATTGCGCGATGAGTTCGGGCGGATCCTGCAGGTCGGCATCGATCACGACCACGGCGTCCGCGTCGGCCGTATCCAGGCCCGCCGTCAGCGCCAGCTCCTTGCCGAAGTTGCGACTCAATTTGAGGGTTGCCACGCGCGCATCCACCGCGCGCAAGGACTCCATCACCGTCCACGTATCGTCACGGCTGCCATCGTCGACGTACAGCACGCTGCAATTCATATCGAGCGTGTCGAACACGGCCATGAGGCGCGTATGAAATTCGCGCAAGCCAGTGCCTTCGTTGAACGCGGGAACGACTACTGTGAGCGTTTGCATGGCAGGCATGCTAGCCGAAAGCTGGTTGCGCGAGGAACCGCGGGCGCGCTTGACAAGTTCCAATTTATTTCCATAATTCCGGAATTATGAAAACATCAGATGCAATTGCCGCGCTCAAGGCCCTCGCACATGCGCATCGGCTGGAGCTGTACCGCCTGCTCGTGCAGGCCGGAGCTGACGGCCTCACAGTCGGCGCGTTGCAGGCGCAGACGCGACACGCGGCGGCGACGCTGACCAACCATCTGAACGCCCTGCGCCATGCCGGACTCGTCAACAACCGGCGCGCGGGCCGCAACATCTGGTGCCGCGCCGATTACGCACGCATGAACGCCCTGCTCGCCCATCTCACCGAAAACTGCTGCGCGGGTGAACCGTGCGGCATCGATTCCGCCTGCGCCCCGGCGCCGACCAAACCGAAGAGGAGAAACCGCGCATGAAACGCTTCCACGTCCACGTCAACGTACAAGACCTCGACCAGAGCATACGTTTCTACTCGCAGCTGTTCGACGCGCAACCCGTCGTGCGCAAGGACGACTATGCGAAGTGGATGCTCGACGATCCACGCATCAATTTCGCCATCTCGCAGCGCAATCGCGCGCCTGGCGTCGATCACCTCGGCCTGCAGGCGGACGATACCGCCGAGCTCGAGCAGATCGGCGCACGCCTCAAGGCCGCCGACGCCGTGCGCATGGCCGAAACCGGCACGACTTGCTGCTACGCGCATTCGGACAAGTACTGGAGCGAGGACCCGCAAGGCTTGCGCTGGGAAAGTTTCTACACGCACGGCGCGGCGACGAGTTATTTCGCGCCGACACAGGATGCCGCGTGTTGCGGGCCGCAGAAGGAAGTGGCGAAAGCACCGTGCTGCGGCCCAACCGCCGGCAGCGGCCGCCGCGGCGCATGAAACGCATTCTGTTCGTCTGTGTCGAGAACTCCAACCGCAGTCAGATGGCGGAGGCCTTCGCCCGCGCGCACGGCGGCGGGCGCGTGGAGGCGCATTCGGCCGGCTCGCGTCCGTCGGGGTCGATCAATCCGCGTGCCGTTCATTTCATGGCCGAACGCGGCATCGACTTGGGCGCGCAACGTTCCAAGTCATTGCAGGACATCGGCGATGAGCCCTTCGACGCCGTGGTGACGATGGGTTGCGGCGACACCTGTCCATGGATTCCGGCGGCACGCCGCGAGGACTGGGCGTTGCCCGATCCGAAGCACCTCTCCGACGACAGGTTCCGCGCTGTACGCGACGAAATCGAAAGCCGCGTGCAGGCGCTGCTGCGCGAGTTGCCCGCCGACACTCGTACTGGCAAGCCGGCGCTGGGCGCATTCGAGCGCTGGCTGAGCCTGTGGGTCGCCTTGTGCATCCTTGTCGGCATCGGCATCGGTCGCCTGTTCCCGCAAGCATTTCAAGCACTGGGGGCGATTCAGATTGCGCACATCAACCTGCCGATCGGAGTGCTGATCTGGCTGATGATCGTGCCGATGCTGATGCGGGTGGATTTCGGCTCGCTCGGCGCGGTACGCCAACACTGGCGCGGCTTCGGCGTCACCCTGTTCGTGAATTGGGCGGTCAAACCGTTCTCGATGGCGTTGCTCGGCTGGATCTTCATCCGCCACCTGTTCGCGCAATGGCTGCCGCCCCAGCAGCACGACAGCTACATCGCCGGCCTGATCCTGCTCGCGGCAGCACCGTGCACGGCGATGGTATTCGTGTGGAGCCAGCTCGTGCGCGGCGAGGCCAATTTCACCCTAACCCAGGTCGCGCTCAATGACACCATCATGGTGTTTGCATTCGCACCCATCGTCGCGTTGCTGCTCGGCGTCGCCGCGATCGCGGTACCGTGGGCGACGCTGCTGTTGTCCGTGGCACTGTACATCGTGCTCCCGCTCGCGCTGGCCCAGGCGGTGAGGATCCGCTTGCGCCGAAGTCCCGGCGCGCTGGAGGCCGCACTGCGCGCACTGCACCCGTTGTCGCTGCTCGCCCTGCTGGCCACTCTCGTGCTGTTATTCGGCTTTCAGGGCGAGGCGATCCTGCGTCAACCCCTCGTGATTGCCATGCTTGCGGTACCTATCGTTATCCAGGTCGTGTTCAATGCGGCGCTGGCATACGGATTGAACCGCCTCAGCGGCGAGGCGCATTGCGTAGCCGGTCCGTCGGCGCTGATCGGCGCCAGCAACTTCTTCGAACTGTCGGTGGCCGCCGCGATTGCCCTGTTCGGCTTCGAATCTGGAGCCGCCCTGGCGACGGTCGTGGGCGTATTGATCGAGGTGCCTCTGATGTTGGTCGTCGTCGGCGTGGTCAATCGCAGCCGGGTCTGGTACGAGGCGACAAGCGATCAGCGCGGCAAATAGCCGATCCCGCCCAATTGCCGCACCTGGCGCTGCGTCCACTGCGCATGGTTCAACACATACGGCGACGGGCGATCTGCGTGCAAGCGCTTCGGATTCGGCAGCACCGAGGCAAGCAACGCGGATTGATAGGCGTCGAGTTGCGACGGTGCCTCGCGAAAAAACGTGTGCGCCGCCGCATCGGCGCCGTAGATGCCGTCACCGAATTCGGCGATGTTCGTGTACACCTCGAGGATGCGCTGCTTGGGCCAGGTAATTTCCAGCAGCACCGTGAAATAGGCCTCCAGCCCCTTGCGCACGAAGCTGCGGCCGCTCCACAAAAACAGATTCTTCGCAGTTTGCTGGCTGATCGTGCTCGCGCCGCGCAAGCGTTCGCCTTCGTCGGCCTCGTCCAGCGCATCCTGGATCGCCTGCACGTCGAACCCGTGGTGATACGGGAATTTCTGGTCTTCGCTGGCGATCAGCGCGATCGGCAATTGCGGCGAGATTTCGCGCCACGGCACCCAGTGGTAACGCAACGTGAAGTTCTTTTCGCCCGCGTGCCACGCGGCAATGCGCCGTTCGAGCATGAACGCCGATGTCGGCGGCGGCACGAAACGCAGAATCGCGACAACCAGCCACGTCAGCGCGACCCACGCCAGCGCGAGCCGCCAAGCCCAGCGCCAGATTCGGCGCGGCCAACCGTGTCGTCGATGGGTTTGTGCAGTTCGCATGGCCGCGCACGATGGCCGAGCCGCAGGCAATGTGCAATAGTCTGCGCGCCATTGATTTTGCCGGCGCTCGCCCCATCTTTCGCGGCCATGTCCGATTTGCCCAACGATTTCCTGCATCGCTTCGAACTCGAACGCGCCGGCGTACGCGGCGTGCTCGTGCGCCTGACCGACAGCTGGGATCAGGTGCGTGGCCGCGCCGAGTATCCGCCGGCACTGGCCGATCTGCTCGGTCGCACGCTGGCCGCGAGCGCATTGTTCACCGGCAACGTCAAGTTCGACGGCGCGCTGTCGATCCAGATCAAGAACGCCGGCCCGGTCAACTTGCTGTTCGCCGAATGCGGCAGCGACGGCCAAGTGCGCGGACTGGCGCGTTGGGCCGGCGACCTTGCGGATGAATCTTCCATGCTCGGCGCGCAGCCGGCGCCGCTGCTCGCGATCACCATCGACAACCGCACCAGCGGACAGCGCTATCAGGGTTTGGTGCCGGTGGAAGACGCGCACCTGGCGACGCTTTTCGAGCGCTACTTCGAGCGTTCCGAACAACTGCCCACGCGCGTCGTGCTTGCCTGTGGTGATGGCAGCTGCGCAGGCCTGATGCTGCAGCGTCTGCCCGGCAGCGTCCATGCCGAGGATGACGCGGATGCCTGGAATCGCGTTGGCCACCTGCTCGCGAGCGCGCGTGCGAACGAGTTGCTGACGGTCGCGCCGGAAACTTTGCTGTACCGTTTGTTCCACGAAGAAAACGTGCGCCTGCATGCGGCGCAACCGTTGCGCTTCGGTTGCAGTTGCTCGCGCGAGCGCGTCGCGGCGATGCTGCATTCGCTGGGACGTTCGGAAGCCGAAGCTGCGTTGCGCGACGATGGCCAAGTCGAGGTGACTTGCGAGTTCTGCAATACCCAATATCGCTTCGACCGTGTGGATCTGGAACAGGTGTTCCGCAGCGGGCAGGATATGCCCGCGGCGCCGACCCAGCACTAGCGGTTACGATCCAGCCACACATGCGCCGGCTGCGGCCGCGCATACAGGAATCCCTGGCCCAGGCGGCAGCCCAGCTGCATCAGCATCTGGTGCTGCGCTTCGGTTTCCACGCCTTCGGCAATCGCCTGCATGTCGAGCGCTCCGGCCAGCGCCAGGATTGCGCGCACGATCGCCGTGCTGCCGGGATTTTCCGAACCCGTGCCGGCCACGAACGAGCGGTCGATCTTCAGAGTCTGCACCGGATACTGGTGCAGGTAGCTCAACGACGAATAGCCGGTGCCGAAATCGTCCAGGGCCACGCCGATGCCGTGCGCGCGCAATGCATCGAGCAGGCGCTTGGCGGCCGGCGGATTGTCGATGAGCATGCGCTCGGTCACCTCGATGCGCAGGCGATCGGGTCGTATCTTGTGTTTATCCAGCAACGCCAGCAAGTCCGCGTCCAGTGATTGGGTACGGAAATGCCGGCCCGACAGATTGATTGCGATAAAGCCGGCGTTTCCCTCCAGCAACGGAGTGGCAATCTCGAACGTGCGCTCGAACATCTGCCAGTCGATCTGCTCGGCAATGCCGGTGTCCTCGGCAACGGCCAGGAAGTCGGCTGGCAACAGCAGGCCGCGCTCGGGATGCTGCCAGCGCAGCAGCGCCTCGTAGCCGATCGTCGAACGATCCGCCATTTGCACCACAGGCTGGAAGAACGGAATGAACTCGTTGCGCGCGACAGCCCGGCGCAAGTCGCTTTCCAGCTCCATCAACTGCATCGCTTCCTTGTGCAGGTGTTCGTCGAACAGGGCATAGCGGTGACGGCCTTCGTTCTTGGCGCGATACATGGCCACGTCGGCGTCACGCAGCAATTCTTCGGCCTTGCGATAACGCGAGGCGACCATCGCAATGCCGATGCTGGTGGAACTGAATACTTCCTTGCCGCCGAGCCGGACCGGCGCGTTGAGCGCGTCGATCACGCGTTGCGCCAGCGCGCAGGCGTCGTCGGCATCCTCGATGTCGTTGAGCAGGATCGCGAACTCGTCGCCGCCCAGGCGCGCGACGATATCGCGCGGCTCCAGACACGCCGCAATGCGTCCGCCCACTTCGTTGAGCAGTTCGTCGCCGATCAGGTGTCCGACCGAATCGTTGATCACCTTGAACCGGTCAAGATCAAGGAACAGCACCGCAAACCGCCGCCGCGGGTCGCGCGCAAAGTTGGCCAGCGACTGGGTCAGGCGCTGGATCAGGAAATTGCGGTTCGGCAGCCCGGTCAGCGCGTCATGCAGGGTTTCATGCTTGAGCTGGCGTTCCATGCGCTCGCGTACGGCGATGTTTTCGCGCAACTCGTTGTTGGCCGCCGCCAGTTCGCTGGTGCGCGCGATGACGCGCTGCTCGAGTTCGGCATTCGCCTGCTTGAGCGATTCCGCGTTGCGCTTGCGTTCCAGCGCATTCGCGATGTGATAGGAGACGAAGGTCAACAGATCCTGGTCGCGCGGCGTGAAATTGTGTTCTTCGGAATGGCTCTGCACGGCAAGCACGCCAACCGCGCGATCGGAACAGATCAACGGGACGCCGAGCCAGCTGCGCGAGCGCGTGCCGAAAGGCTGCGCCGCGCCCGTGGCGTACAGTTCCTCCAGCCCTGCACGATCGGCAAGCAGGGCGTTGCGGGTATGCAGCACGTATTCGGTCAAGCCATTGCCGAGCGCGCGCGGTTCACGCTTCAGGTCGCGTTCGTCCACCGAATACGGGAACACCAATTGCGTGCCATCGTCGCTGAGCAGGGCGATGTAGAAATTCCGGGCATACAGCAATCCACCCACGGCACGATGCACCGCGGCATAGAATTCGTCGAGGCTATCGCTGCTGTTGGCGAGTTCGGCAATGCGAAACAACGCCGCCTGCAAACGCTCGCCGCGCTGGCGTTCGAGCACCTGCTGCTGGAGCATGCGGTTGGCATCACGCAGCGCGTCGGTGCGTTCGGCAACACGGCGTTCGAGTTCTTCGTGCGCGAAGCGCCGCTCCAGTGCCGACTGGATGTGCTGGGCGACGTAGGTGAGCAGTTCCTGGTCGCGCCCGGTATAGCGCGCATTCTCGGTATAGCTTTGCACGACCAGGGCGCCGCTGACCTTGCCCGAGCGCAACAGCGGCACGCCCATCCAGTCCACGCAATCCGGGCCGAATCCGACCATCGACTCGCCCACTTGCGCTTCGATTTCATCAAGCGTGCCGCGCAACGGCTTGCCGCCCTTGATCAGGTGCCAGGTGATGCTGCCATACCACTTTTGCATCGGCACCTCGTCATCAGGGCTGGGCGCATCGGTATCTGCGACATCGACGAAATAGGCAAAACGCAGGGTGTCGCGCGCCACGTCGTACAAGGCGATGAAGAAATTCTCGGCATACATCAGGCTGCCGATGATTCCGTGCAAGGACTTGTAGACTTCGGAAAGGTCCAGGTCGTTGCTGGCCAGGTCGGCGATCGCAAACAGGGCGCGCTGCAAGCGTTCGGCCTGTTCCAGATCCGAGCCGCGAACACCCGTGAACTTTGGTGCCGGCTGCTCCCGTGCAGTACCGGCTGCGCCATCAACCGGCGTCCCGACTTCGTCTGTTGCTTGTGACGGCAAAATCGAATCCCCAACTCTCCAGATGGTTAGTTTAACGAGTTTCCGACTCAACTTAAGCCAGACAGGTGCCGAAAGTAATTGTTAGTTTTCCGTAATTTGCGCTATACTCGTAGCAAGCGCTGGTGGGTTCGGTGCATTGAACTCGTCGACCGCCGTGTGTTCATACAATCGCGCCATACGACAAGCAGGCCATGCGTTTAGCAATCGCGTTCTTCATTGCCGTTTTCTCGCCCGCCCTGGCGCTGGCACAGACGGTCGTGCCTGCGCAAACGCAAAGCGCCGGCTCGATCATCCAGCCGGCTGGTGACGCGGGGTTGCGCATGCCCTTGTGGAGCACTCCGGATGGCCGGGTTCTGGCGCTGGTAGCCCTTGGCGGCAACCATGGCGCGCCGGTGATGCCGCAGGCGCCGCAAATCGGATCCGCTGCCGATTGGCAATTGATTGATGTCACCAACTTCGTCGGTGGCGGTCTGTCGATGCAAATGGGCAATCACGTCAGCGCCTGGGCGAAGTTCGGCCGCGGCATCGCGCTGACCCCGCTCAATTCGGCCGCGGTCACCGTCGGCTGCGGTTCTGCCGCGTTCGCACCCTACGCGCTGTGCCCACACAACGCGGCCGCTGTCGACACTGGCGCCGTGAGTATCGGGGCTGGCACCGGCAACGATCGCTTCAGCGCCGGTGTGGACTACGGTTTCTCGTGGTTGCGCCATTCCGGTTCAGCGTCCGCCACGGCCACACAGGCCCCGTGGGACCTGTTCACGACGATCGGCAGCCAAGCGCTGCCCACGCTCGCGATTCCGGCCCTGCAATGGGCGGATATCCGCGACGCCGGCATCGGCGCGCAAAGCCACTGGCGCTGGAACGACGAGCAGAGCCTGGACATCGGCGCCGCGATCAGCCGTTTGCAATATGCGCTGCCGGGCAGCCCACTGCTGCCGGCACTCAACCAGGCCGCGCTGAGTTTCGGTTTGCGCAGCGGCAATTTCAGCGGCACCCTGACCGGTCGCGTACTCGGTGCGGACAACGCGCTGGGCAACGGCCAGAACTGGACCAGCTTCGACCTGGGCATTTCCTGGCGCGCGCCGTGGCGCGGCGTGTTCAGCATCGGCGCCCAGAACCTGTGGTCTTCCGGCACGCCGCCGCTGCTTGCCGATCCCGCGCACGAGCCCGATCCGAGCCAGGCGCGCGTGCCGTACGTGCAATACCATCAGGACCTGTGATTTTTCCCATCCGCGGGACCCGGTCGCGTTGCGACTGAGCGCCGTGCCTGCGTGCGCATGAACGATACCTCCGATCGCCACTGGATCCGCGCCCAGCGTTATCTGGCCGAGGGCAACCTCGATGCGGCACGCGTCAAACTCGAATCCTTCATCCAGCACAATCCGCAGCACGCGCAAGCACATCTGCTGTTGGCCGACATCGCCTGGGAAGACGATCGAGTGCGCGATTCCGCGCGGCACGCGCTCGCCGCCGAGGCGATGTTCGCAGGCGATCCCGAACCGATTGTCGCCGTCGTCGCGGCGCTGATTCGCGCTGGCGAGACGGCGGCCGCCGCGCGCTGCATGGATCGCCCGGCCTGCGCCAGGATTCGTTCGGTTCCGGCACTGGTGCAATTGGCCGAGCATCGCTATTTGCTCAATCAGACCGCCGAATCCCTGGCGCTCTACGACCGTGCCCGGGCACTGGGCGCCGACGGTCCGGAGTTTCGTTTCCGGCGCGGCGTGCAACTGGTATTCAATGGCCGCATCGAGGAAGCCGAAGGCGAATTTCTGGAAACCGTGCGCCGCGATCCGACCTATGGCCGCGCCTGGCAGGAGCTGGCACGCCTGCGCAAGCAGACCGCAGAGCACAACCATCTATCTGGCACCGCGCAAGCGTTGCAACGCGTGCATCCGGGCAGTTACGAGCATGCCTCGATCGAGTTCGCCCGCTACAAGGAATTCGAAGACCTTGGCCGGCTCGACGAAGCCTGGGCGGCGCTCGCCCACGGCAATGCGCTGATGTACGCGCGCCACCGCCACGATCCGGAAAAGACGCGGCTTTTGTTCGAGAAACTGACACGTGCCTGCACCGCCGAATTCCTGCGGCCGGCCGAAGTCAGCCATTCCGGCCCACAGCCGATCTTCATCATCGGCATGCCGCGCTCGGGAACCACGGTGCTCGACCGGCTGCTCGGCAATCATTCCCAGGTCGAATCGGTAGGGGAGCTTGATGATTTTGCGTTCCAGTTGCGCTGGGCGGCCGATCATCGCGTAACCCTGGACGCCACCACCATCGAACGCCTGCCGCAGATCGACTTCGCCCAACTCGGGCGGCGCTATCTGGAGCAAACCCAGTGGCGCGCTGCCGGCAAACCGTTCTTTACCGACAAATTGCCGCGCAACTGGATGCTGGCCGGGCTCATCGCCAAAGCCTTGCCGCAAGCGCGCATCATCAACCTCGTGCGCGACCCGATGGATGTGTGCTTTTCGAACTTCCGCGCCCTGTTCGCCGATGCATTTGCACATATTTACAATCTGGAGGCGCTCGCATCGCACTATCGCGTCTACCGGCGCACCATGGCGCATTGGCATGCGGCGATGCCCGGCCGGATTCGCGACGTCGCCTATGCCGACCTGGTCGCAAACCCGGACGAAACCGTACGCCAGGTCCTGCAATTCTGCGGATTGGCCTGGGAGCCGGGCTGCACCGACCTCACCCGCAACCGCAGCGCGGTGTCCACGCTGAGCGCCGTGCAGGTGCGCGAGCCCGTGCACAAGCGTTTTGTCGATTCCTGGCGTCGCTACGACACCCAACTCGCTCCGTTGGCGCGCGCATTGGAACGCATGGACTGAAACGCCTGTTCGAACGGGTAATTTTCGTGGTTTCAATACCTTGGAACTGAATCCGCGAAGGGATTCCCATGTTAAGCAAATGTTGCTACTATCGACCGCTGCCAAGGCCTTAGGTGTGCCGTTCTTTGGCTGTTTTCCAGGAAGGATTTGTCCCGAAACGTTGTATACAACCCTGACGTTGGAGAGTGTAATGAGACTCGACGTAAATAAACTTTCATCGGCGGTTCGCCTGGCGTTGACGCTGGGCACGGTGGCCGCTGCTGGAACCCTGACGGCGAATGCCCAGGATACCGGCAATACCAACACCAACCAGAAGAGCCAGGCCCTCGAGACCATCGTGGTGACTGGTTCGAACATCCGCCGCGTAGACATCGAAACGGCCAATCCGGTCATTTCCATTGACAGCGCCGCGATCCAGAATTCCGGCAAGCTGACCCTGGGCGACCTCGTCCAGAGCCTGCCGGCCAACATGATGGGCACCAACCCGCAGGTCAACAACGGCGGCGGCAGCGGCTCGGCCACGATCAACCTGCGTGGTATCGGTGCGGCCCGCACCCTGCTGCTGGTCGACGGTCACAATGCGGTGAACAACGACATCGATGCGATTCCGATCGCGGCGGTGGAACGCATCGAAGTCCTGACTTCCGGCGCCTCGGCCGTGTACGGTTCGTCGGCCATCGGCGGCGTGGTCAACGTCATCCTGAAAAAGAACTACCAGGGCGCCGAGTTCTCGGCCGACTACGGTATTTCCGATCACGATGACGGCCAGCGCAAGGGCTATCACTTCATGTTCGGCCAGACGTCCGACAAGGGCAGCATCATGGCCGGCATCGACTACAACAAGCAGGACGCCGTGCTGCAGTCGCACCGCAAGTTCTCGCAGGATGCCAAGTCCCTGTACGGTCGCGGCAGCGGCACCTCGGCCGGCGGTTCGCCGGTTGGCGCCATTACGCCGCCAAGCAGCCCGGACAATGTGGCGCCGGGTGGCTCGACGTTCGGCCCGAACGGCTATATCAAGATCCCGAACTCCGGCCCGCTGTATGCCCAGTACGGTTGCACCACGCTGGCACATACGCCAGGCACCAGTGGCGCCAACGCACTGACCGACTACCACTGCTTCCGCAACAATGCGAACGCGGCCGGTCCGTCGGACAAATACAACTACGCGGCCGTCAACCTGTTGATGACCCCGCAGGAACGCACCAACCTGTTCGTGAACGGCACCTACCATCTGACCGACAACGTCGATGTGTACATGACCGGCTACCACAACAAGACCCAATCGGGCTTCCAACTCGCGCCGTCACTGCTCGGCACGATCTATGGCGCGGTCATCTCCAAAGACAACATGTACAACCCGTTCGGCACCGATTTCGTGTCCGGCGGCAAGGAATTCCGCGAGCGCCTCGTTGCGGCCGGCCCGCGCGCGTTCCGCTCCAACAACACGACAGACCAGTTCAGCTTCGGCTTCAAGGGCCATTTCGGCATCTTCAACCAGGACTGGAACTGGGAACTGGCCACCGACTACGGTCACATCTCGTCCGTCGGTACCACGCTGGGCCTGCCGAACGTCGCCTTGCTGAACCGCGCCATGGGCCCGTCCATGCTCGTCGATGGCGTTCCGACCTGCGTGGGCACGGCGGGCGATCCGTCCACGGCGATCGCCGGCTGCGTGCCGTTCAACCCGTTCAATCCGTACACGCCTGATCAGAAGGCAATTCTCGGCACGATCGCTTCGCCGGCGTTGACGAACACCTGGAGTCTCGAACGCGTCCACCGCATCGATTTCAACGGTGGCGTGTTCGACCTGCCGGCCGGTACCGTTCAGCTTGCCGTTGGTGGCAACTATCGCAAGGAATACACCAACAACACCGTCTCCGCCGATCTGCAGATCGACAACAACGGCAACTGTACGCTGGGCAGCCAGTGCTCCTCGCACCTGAACGGCGGCTACAACGTCAAGGAAGCCTACGCCGAGTTGTTCATCCCGGTTCTCAAGGACCTGCCGTTCGTCAATTCGCTGAACGTCACCCTGAGCGACCGCTATTCCAAGTACAGCCTGTTCGGCAGCACCAACAATCCGGCGATCGGCGTGGAATTCAAGCCGATCGAAGACCTGTTGCTGCGCGCCAACTACAACAAGGTGTTCCGTGTGCCGACCATCGGCGACGTGTACGGCGCGCCGATCAACGACGCACCGGGCCTGAAGACCGACCCGTGCAATTACTCCGGCGCCAGCAACCCGAACGCCAGCAATCCGGCGTGCCAGTACGTGCCAACTTCGGGCGGCTTCCAGAACCAGTACACGGTCAGTGGCCAGCAGATCAAGGCGATCCAGTCCGGTTCGCAGTACGCCGGCTTCCCGATCAAGCCGGAAAACGGCTCGACGTTCAACTGGGGCTTCGTCTACTCGCCGCACTGGGTGGAAGGCCTCTCGCTGAGCGCCGACCTGTGGCGCATCAAGCTCGACAACACCATCACCACGGTCGGTGCGCAGCAGGTTCTGCTCAGCTGCTTCGTCGGCGCCACCGCCTACTGCCCGCTGGTGCATCGCATCAAGACCGGTCAGGACGCTGGCCAGATCGACTACATCCAGGAGCCGACGGGTAACCTGGGTCGCCTCGATACCAAGGGTCTGGATCTGTCGATCAAGTACCGCCTGCCGCAGTTCTCGTTTGGCCAGTTCTCGGTCGGTCTGGATGCGACCTACCTCGCGCAGTACAACCAGACCGTGGCTCCGGGCATCAGCGACCTCACGTACCACAACGCGGGTCACATCCTGCCGTACCTGAGCGCACCGGAATCGTCCTGCCCGAGCGCCCCGGCCGGCGTTTGCACCTTCCCGCGCTGGCGCGCACTCGCCAACGTCAACTGGAATCTCGGCGCGTGGGATGCGTCCTGGCGCATGCGCTACATCGGCAAGACCACCTTGGGTTCGGCTCGCGCCGACGAAGATGTCTTCCCGGCTGGTCAGTGCTACTACGCCCAGTTCGGCAAGGATTGCACACTGCACGGCGTCAAGCTCCACTACGGTGCACGCACGTACAACGACGTGCAGGTCGGCTACAACATCGAGCGCCTGAACACGCGCGTCGATCTGGGTATCGACAACGTGGGCGACATCCAGCCGCCGTTCCTGTGGGCGAACAACTCGCTCAACGGCAACACCGATACGGCGACGTTCGACACGCTGGGCCGCTACTACTGGGCGCGCGTGACCGTGAAGTTCTGATCGAACCGGTCAAGCAAACAGCGTAAACTCAAGGGCCGCGCGAGAAATCGCGCGGCTCTTTTTTTGCCCCGGATTTTTGCAATGGATGAACCCGCCATATTCACGGAAATCGGCAACGCACTCAAAACCGGCAATCCGCTCGAGGCCGAACGCCTGAGCCGCCGCGTGCTGGCCGAGACACCAGACCACATCGATGCACGGCTCGCACTGGCCATGAGCCTGCACGCGCAACACCGCACCGACGATGCGACGCAGGCATACGCGGAACTCACGCGGCTGCAGCCGGAAAGCCATGTGCACTGGAGCAACTACGCGACCATCCTCGCCGAATCCGGCCGCACCGAGGAATCCGAAACGGCCTGGCGCCGCGCCATGGAGTGCGATCCAGCTGATCCGGAGCCATATGTCCAGATTGGGCAGCGGCAGATGGGACGCAAAGAATACCTCGCCGCGCGGGACACGCTGCTCGACGCCTTCGAACGCGATCGCGACGCGCCGCGTCCGCGCATACTTGCCGCGCGCGCCTGTGCACTGGCGCTGGATTTCCGCGGTTGCGAGGATTTGCTCAAACCCTGGCGCACCTGGCTGCCGCTGGACGATACCTACCTGCAGGTGGAACTGGCGCGCAACCTGCTGCTGCTGGCCGACGCGCCGGGAGCGCAGTTCGCCATGCAGGAACTGCTCGCCCGCCAGCCCGATCGCGCCGATGCGCGCATCCTGCTGGCACGTATCGATGAACGGCTCAATTTGCTCGATGAAGCCGAGACGGCGTTGCTACCACTCGACGAAATGCAACTCGGCGATGCTGCGCGCCGCCAGGTTCTCAACACGCGCGCGCTGATTGCCCTGCGTCGCGGTGATCCCCAACACGCGCGCGCGCTGCTGGAACAATCCGGGCCGGTCCAGGACAACGACTACGCGTACTGGTTCGAGCTGGCCAATGTCTGCGACAAGTTACGCGACTCGGCGGCGGCGATACGCGCCCTGCACGAAGCGCACGCGCGCCAGGTGACCGAATTCAAGCATGCCGCGCCGGAAAGTTTCGCCGCCGATGCCCTGCCGATGCCGGGCAAGGTGCGCGAAATCACGGCAGAAGAGTATGCCCGCTGGCCGCGGTATCGATCGCCCGATTCGCGCAACTCACCCATTTTTGTGGTCGGATTTCCGCGTTCCGGCACCACGCTTCTCGAGCAGATGCTTGATGCGCACCCGCAGCTGCAATCAATGGACGAAACGCCGTTCTTCGAGCGTCTTGCCAGCAAATTGCGATCGCACAATCCGCGCATCCTGGACGATCTTTCGGTACTGCGCCAGTACGACTGCGACGAATTGCGCAAGATGTATTTTCTGATGACCGCCGAACGCATTCCGCGTCGCGACGGCGCCCAACTCGTGGACAAGAATCCGCTGAACATGGCGTGGTTGCCCCTGATCCACCGCCTGTTTCCGGAAGCCAAATTGATCTTGTGCGTACGCCATCCCTGCGATGTCGTGCTGTCGTGTTACATGCAGAATTTCCGCTCGGTCGTGCTCGGCGCGGCCTGCGAGAACCTCGATCGGCTCGCGGCGGCTTACGTGCAGGCCATGCGTACCTGGCTGCAGCATGCGTCCGTCATCCAGCCCGATGTCCTTGTCTCGCGCTACGAAGACCTGGTCGCCGATACCACGGCGCAAACACGGCGCATTGCCGGGTTTCTCGATCTCGACGACGCTGCGCCGATGCTGCAATTCGACCGCCGCGCGCGCGAAAAGGCCTATATCCAGACGCCGAGCTACAGCCAGGTCATCGAGCCGGTCAATCGCAAGGGTCTGGGCCGCTGGCACATGTATCGTGAATGGTTCGAGCCGGTTTTGCCGACCCTGCAACCCATGCTCGACCACTGGGGTTATTCGGCGAACCTGCCCAGCTCCGGCACGAACGGCGCGTAATTGCGCCAGCGCCCGACCGAACGCGTGTAGACCGGCTGACGCGCCTGCCACAGGCTGGCCGTACCGATCGCTTCGGGCGATGCATCCGCTCGTGGCGCGGGATTCGAGCGCAAGCCGATCCATTCGGCAAGCGCGGCGATCTGTGCTTGCGGCTGCGCGGCCAATTCCTCGTAGCGCAGTGCACGAATCGCATCCGGATAGCGTGCGCTCCAAAGCGCCATCAGCCGTTCACAATCGCGCATAACCTGCGCGATATCGGCAAAATCACAGGCGTAACCCTGCACGTCTTCGCTGAAGGATTGCGTCCACAGCGACAGCGCCGTGTCGCGTGCGCCGCGCGTGCAGTGCACGATGCGCGCATTCGGCCATAGCGCCATGATCAAATCGAGATAGCGGAAATTCAGCGGCTGTTTGTCGATGAAAAATCGTGCGTCGCCGGAATCGTCCTGGCGCAACTGCGAGGCATAAATCGCAGCGCAGCGTTGCAGCGTGGCGCGCGCCGGATTGCCGGCCAGAACCGGCAATTGCGCAAGTTTCGCCAGCCATGGCAACTCGCCGCGATTGCGCACGCCGGGATACCGCGCCAGCAGTTCCGCTGCCAAGGTCGTGCCCGTACGCGGCATGCCGACGATGAACACCGGCACGAAATCCGCCGCGTCGAGTTTTTGCGCAAAAGGCCTGGATGACAAACGCGCTTCGACCGCGCGCCGCCAGTTCTTGCGCGACCAGGCCGTCTGCGCATGCGCCAGCGCGTTGGCACGGCGAAAAAAATCCGCCGCTTGCGCGTAATCGCCGATATCGTCGTGCGCCTTGCCAGCAGCAAACAATAGCGAAGCGCGCGCCTTGTCCGACAAGTCCGTACGCGCCAGCGCAACGTCGAAGCGGCGAAAATCCGGATGCGTCGCGTCCGCATAGCGTTGTGCGCTGGACAAGCCCAACGACACGTGCCATTCGCAGGCGCGCAAATCGTGCGCCAGCGCGAATTCGAAGTGCGTTCGCGCACGCTCGAAATCGCCCAGCTGCACGTCGAGCATGCCGGCATACGCATGCAGGCGCGCATCGTCCGGCTGCGTGGCCAGTGCGCCTTCTGCGATATTCGAGGCGGCGCGCTTGCGTCCGCCTTCGTCAAGCAGTTCGATCGCGCGAATTGCGAGTTCCGCATCGTGCGCACCGGTCGCGAAGCAATGTTGCAGGGCATCCGACGCCGCCGCGCCGCGACCGGCATCGAGCAGCAGTTCGGTCAGGGTAAACGCCGCCGCGAAATCGCCGGGCTCCCGTGCCAGGACTTGCCGCAGCAGTACTTCGGCCTCGCTGTCGTGCCCCAACTGGCGGTGGATGCCGGCCAGTGCGCGGCGCAATTCCAGTGATTCCGGATGTTCGGCCAATCCTGCCGTGGCGGCGCGAATCGCGACTTGCCAGTCGGCGCGCAGTACCGCCGCGCGCAATTCCGTCAGCGCCTGCGCTTCAGCCGGCATGTGCGGCATCCGCGAAAGTGGGCAATCCGAGTGCGACGCGCAAGGGATCGAGCAATTTGCCGTAATCACCGGCACGCGCGGTGTCGACGCGCAAGGGTTGCCGAACTTGCGCGGCGCTGGGTGAACGCACATCGCGCGCGGTTTCGTGAAAGCGCAGACACGACTCTTCGAAAGGCAAATCGCAGAACTCGAGCAATGCGCGAATCTGCGCCTGTGGATCGGCAATCAATGCTTCGTGGTCGTGCAGGCGGATGCGCGCGGGGGAGTGCTCGTGCGAGGCGCGTGCAACGCGATCAAAGGCACGCCAGTATGCGGCAAGATCGGTGAAGTCGCGGGTCCAGTCGTTGCCCGCGAAATGCTGGCGGTAGCAGGAAAAACAGGTCTCCAGCGGATCGCGCCGGCACACCACGATGCGTGCGCCCGGCAGCATGGCGCGGATCGCGCCGATCTGGATCCAGTTGTTCGGCATCTTGTCGACGAAGCGCGGCTTGCGCGCGCGCCAGTGCGCGGTCCGTTCCAGGTAACGCCGGCCCAGCCGCGACCAGTCCGCCGGAGTCTGCGCGCCGATCCATAGTGCCAGCGGCGCAGCGCGGCGCTGCGCTTCCTCGTTGAGCGTGAGCGCGAGATCCGGCAGCTCGCCCGCGCCTTCGACCTGCGAATGCGAAGCGAGGATCTGCTCGGCCAAGGTCGTGCCCGAGCGCGGCAGGCCGACGACGAAGATGACATCGCCGCCCAATGCCGGATCGTCCGCACCAACAGCGGACGAACACGCATCGCGCAACGCGCCAAGCTGCGCGTCGAACGCCGCCGCATCCCATTTTCTGCGCCGTCGCGCGATCGCATTGGCCTGCGCCAGCGCATCCAGCGCATCGGCATAGCGACGCTCGTCGTCGAGCGCACGCGCCAACGCAAAGCCGATCGCGATGCGGTCGTCGTCGCTGGCGCGCGCATCGCGCAGGGCCGCGCGCAAGGCGTCGATATCCGCCACATCGAGGCGCACGGTCTTGATGTTGGCGATGCCCCACCACGCCATGCCGGCCCATGGTCGCGCCGCGAGGATGCGGCGATATTCCGCGACGGCATCGTCGTTGCGACCACGAACCTTCAGCGTGTCCGCCAGTTGCGCGCGCGCGTCGGCGTTGCCCGGATCAAGCACGACGGCCTGGCGCAACGCGGCGTCGGCCTCGTCGTAACGCACGCAACGAACGAGCACGATGCCCAGGTTGTACCAGGCGGCGGCGAAGTCCGCTTGCAATTCGCAGGCGCGCCGCAGTTCGACGATCGCCTGATCGAATTCCCCCGCATCGGCGAGGATGCTGCCGAGTGTATTGTGGTACAGCGCATCGTCGGGCCGTTGTGCCAGCGCGCGCCGCATCACGCTCGCAGCCTGGGTGCGCTGTCCGCGCAGATTCAGGATTCCGGCTTCCAGGCGCAAGGCCTCGGGATGATCCGGATGGCTGGCCAACGCACCGGCCAGCGCACGCGCCGCATCGTCGGGGCGGCCGGCCTCCAGTGCCTGCGCGGTTGCGACGATTGATTGTGCCGCGGCAGGCGTAAGTCCGGTCAGGCGTGATGGCAGTTTCATCCCGCCATGATCGCATGCAGCGGCGTCGCGGCGCGACAGGGCGAAGCGCTACTGCTTGCGCAACTGGATATCGCCGCTCATCGATTCGATACCGATCTGCGCGCTGCCCGCACCGAGCGTGGCCTTCAGACTGCTGCCCGGGCCGTATTCCTTGGTCTGCACGGTGCCGAAATCGCTGTGGATGTCGCCGCTGAAACTGGATGCATCGATGCGCGCAGACAGCGTCGCCGGCAGATGCAGGGTCACCCCGCCGCTCATGGTCGACAGATGCAAGTGCGCGTCGTTCGCAGGCGCGACGGCGATGTCGGCGTCGCCGGATACGCTGCCGGATTCCAGTTCGCTGATGGCGCCACAGGCGCAGTCCATGTTGCCGGAGACCGTCTCCAGCTTGATCCGGCCACCGAGATTCTTCGCACTGATGTCGCCGCTCACGGTCTGCACGTGCGCACGGCCGCTCGAGCCTGCCGGCGCCGCCAGCGTCACGTTGCCGCTGACGCTATCGACGTCGATCTGCGGCGCCGAACCTGCAATCGTCACGTCACCGCTTACGCTGCCAACCTTGAGTGTTTTTCCGTCCATGCCATCGACGTCCGCATCAGCGCTGACCACGCTCAGATCAAGTGCGGCGCTCTTCGGCACATGCACGATCAAGATACTGTCGTGGCTCGGCGCATTCGAACCGAACCATCCGGATTTCGTCGTCTTGACTTGCAGGGACAATTTTTTCGCGTCGCCGGAAACCGCCAGCGTCGAGCCCGCACCAAGATTGCCTTCGAGTTTGACCTGGGCCTGGCCCCAGCCGGTTACCTGCACCTTGCCGCTGATGTTGGCAACCGTGATGCTTCCATCCGCAGCAAGCGCCCAGGTTTCGTCCAGGGTCTTGGATGCATCGCCGGCGACGATGTCGCGATAGGGCGAATCGGCGTGCGCATAGCCGCCGCCGACCAGCAGAAGTCCAATTGCCATCGCGTGAAGGATCGTAGTTTTCATATCGTCGGTCTCATGTCGTTTTTTCGGGTCGTCATCGCGTGGGTTATCCAGCGCTGTTTTCCTGCCGCAGCAGGCGCATGCGTTGATCGTTCGTGCGGTTGAGCAGGCCGACCAGGAACACGGCCCGCGGGTTTTGTTCGATGGCGCGCTGCAATTGCACATTGGCGGCGTCCAGATCTCGTGCGGCAGCGGCGAGCGCCGGATTCGCGGGCATGGCCCAGGCCAGCGGCGCGCTGTCGGCGGAAATACTCGGCACGGCGTTCGATGCACGCGCGACCGTCGGATAACTCGCCTGATGTTGCGTGCGCCAGGCGATCGCGCCGACGCCACAGGCCGCGATCAGGGCCGCCGCGATTCCCAATCCCATGCGCCAGCGCTGCGTCGCCAGCCGTACCGCGATGCGCGCGGAAATTGGCAGCCACAGGTCGCGTGACGGTTCCACGTCGCCGCCAAGCTTGCGCAGTTCGCTGCGCCACTGGAATTCGTTCCCGATATTCATGCTGCTTCTCCGAGTGCACGCCGCAACAAGCCGCGTGCACGATGCAGTTGCGCTTTCGACGAACCCACGGCCATGCCCAGTTCGGCCGAGATTTCTTCGTGCTTGTAGCCCTCCACGTCGTGCAACACGAGCACCGCGCGTGCGCGCGTGGGCAGCGCCGCCACGGCGCGCTCCAGATCGCCGCGTTCCGCGGCGCAAAACGGCACTTCCCCGCCAGCAGCCGCATGCAATGCTTCGTCGTCCATGGCGTCCTCGTCGCGGCGGATGCGCAAATCCATCAGCGCGATGTTGACGCCCAGCCGGTGCAGCCAGGTCGCAAACGTGGATTCGAAGCGGAAGCTGCCAAGCTTGCGCCAAGCCTGCACGAAGGCGTCCTGGGTCAATTCTTCGGCGCGCGCGCGATCCCTGCCAACCAGGCGCAAAATCGCGCCGTGCACCCGCCCCGCATGTCGCCGGTACAACTGCTCGAATGCGGCGACTTCGCCAGCCAGGGCGCGGCGCACCAGCGCCGCATCCGCATCGCGCGGCGTCGGTTCGGCAATCGGTACATCGGCGGTCAAGGCGAGGCCATCCATTTGTGAGCTTGGATGCGGTGGAGTACCAGCCGGTTTAAACCCGTCAAATCCTAGTCGTCATGCCGGCATGGAATGCCGGCATCCAGACTGCATGGATGCCATGCTGCTCGTGCTTGTGATCCTGCCATCCATGGCTTCTGGATTCCGGCATTCCATGCCGGAATGACAAGTTCTTTTCAGGGCGTCCCCACCGCATCCGACTCGGCCACATCTTCGGCCAATAGCGCCGCAATGCGCCGATGTTCGTCCAGCAATTTCTGCGGCATGCGCGCGCCATAAGACGCGAGATATTCGCCAATGCTTTCGTATTCGGCCGCCCAGCTTTCCAGGTCGACGTGCAGCAGCGCTTCGAGTTTGGATCGCGTCAGGTCGAGTCCGTCGAGATTCAGGTCCTGCGCGCGCGGAATATTGCCGATCGGTGTTTCCTCAGCGCCTTCGCTGCCATTGCTGCGGCCGAGGATCCATTCCAGAACGCGCATGTTGTCGCCAAAACCCGGCCACAGGAACTTGCCGTCGTCACCCTTGCGGAACCAGTTGACGTGGAAGATTTTCGGCAGCTTCGCCCCGGACTTCTCCAGACTCAGCCAGTGCGCGAAGTAGTCGGCGAAGTTGTAGCCGCAGAACGGTTTCATCGCCATCGAATCGCGGCGCAACACGCCAACCGCGCCGGTCGCTGCGGCGGTGGTCTCCGAACCCATCGCCGAGCCGACCAGCACGCCGTGCGTCCAGTCACGCGCCTCGAACACCAGCGGCACGAGGTGTTCGCGACGGCCGCCAAAAATGATCGCCGAGATCGGCACGCCCTGCGGGTCTTCCGCATGCGGCGACCAGCTCGGGCACTGTTTCGCGGAAACCGTGAAACGCGAATTCGGATGCGCGGCCGGCCCGTTGGTGGCGAGGTAATCGCGGCCCTGCCAATCCTTGACCGGCACGCCGTCGGGCAGGCCTTCCCACCACGGATCGCCGTCGGCGGTGACTGCGACATTCGTGAAGATCGTGTCGTGATTGAGCATGGCCAGCGCGTTCGGATTCGTCTTTGCACTGGTGCCCGGCGCGACGCCGAAAAATCCGGCCTCGGGATTGATCGCCCACAGACGGCCGTCCGCACCGGGCGTCATCCAGCAGATATCGTCGCCCACCGTCCACACTTTCCAGCCAGCCTTGAGATAGCTTTCCGGCGGGATCAGCATGGCCAGGTTGGTCTTGCCGCAGGCCGAGGGAAACGCCGCGGCGATGTAATGCGTTTCGCCCTTGGGATTCTGGATCCCGACGATCAGCATGTGTTCGGCGAGCCATCCCTCCGTGCGCGCCTGGTAGGAGGCGATGCGCAGGGCATGGCATTTCTTGCCGAGCAAGGCGTTGCCGCCGTAGCCGGAGCCGATCGACTTGATCGTCAATTCCTCGGGGAAATGCATGATGAAGCGCTTGTGCGGATCCAGTTCGCCGGTCGAATGCTGGCCTTTCACGAACGTGCCTTCGCGTTCGATGCGTTCAAGCGCCGCGGCACCCATGCGCGTCATGATGCGCATGTTGGCGACCACATACGGCGAATCGGTGATCTCCACGCCGCAGCGCGACAGCGGCGAATCGATCGGTCCCATGCAGTACGGAATCACGTACAGCGTGCGACCCTTCATGCAGCCGGCGAACAGCGCGTCGACCTTGGCATGCGCTTCGGCAGGATCCATCCAGTGGTTGTTCGGGCCGGCGTCGTCCTTGCTTTTCGTGCAGATGAAGGTCAGGTGCTCGACGCGCGCCACGTCGGAAGGGTTGGAACGGTGCAGATAGCAGTCCGGATGTGTGCGCGGATTGAGCTCGATCAGGTCGCCGCGCTGCAGCATCAGGTCGATCAGCGCGTCGTTTTCGGCCTCGGAACCGTCGCACCAATGCACGCGCTCGGGTTGGGTCGAACGCGCGACAGCTTCAACCCACTGGTTGAGGGATTCCAGCTTGCTCATTGTTCTCCTTCAGGCAGCCCTGCGGCTGGATGTAAAAAACATGGCGGACGATCAGCATCGTCTCATGCAGCGGCCCGCGTGCGCGGGAAAGTGTTTGCGATGGTAACGGCTGACGCCGGCAGCGTGAAGCCACGCCTGCGCTGCAATGCAGCATAAACCTGCACTGATTGATTACTCCAATCCGGATTTCCATACTCGCGCGTATGGTTGCAATGTCCATCGCCGGAAAAGCATTTGCCACCGAGCCCAGGCGCATCCTGCTCGATGGTGCGGACGGCGTGCCGCTGGCAATCGAGTCGCGCGGTGATTCGACCACGTCTGCGCTGGTTTTCGCGCACGGCTTCGGCCAGACCCGGCATGCCTGGGATGTCACGGCCGCGGTGCTGGCAAATTCCGGTTGGCATTGCCTGACGATGGACGCGCGCGGCCACGGTGACAGCGGCTGGCGCACGGATGGCCAATACGAATTCCACCAATTCGTCGATGATCTGGTGCGACTCGCGCGCGTTCCTGCGCAAAAGCCCATCCTCGTCGGCGCCTCCATGGGCGGTTTGCTGGGTCTGGTCGCGCAGGCCGAGCACGAACTTTTCCGCGCCATGGTGTTGGTCGATATCACGCCGCGCTGGGAAGCCGCCGGCGTGGAACGCATCCTCACGTTCATGCGCGCGCATCCACAAGGTTTTGCAAACGTCGAGGAAGCCAGCGCGGCCATCGCCCATTACCTGCCGCATCGCGCGCAACGCAAGTCTCCGGAACGCCTGCGTTCCCTGCTGGTGACGGATGTCGACGGCCGCCTGCGCTGGCACTGGGATCCGCGCCTGCTCGACACCATTGCCGTCGACAGCGAACGCGAACAGGCGCGTCTGCTCGCTGCCGCGCGTCGCATCGACGTGCCCGTGCTGCTCGTCAGCGGCGAGCGCAGCGACGTCGTATCCGACGCCACCATCGCCGAGTTCCTGCACTGCGTGCCGCATGCGCAGCACGTGCGCGTGAGCCGTGCCACGCACATGATCGCCGGCGACGAAAATGCCGCCTTCACCACGGCCGTCGAACACTTCGTCGCGCCGCTACAGAAAACTTGATCGAGGACAGACCATGATTCACTGGTACCCGCTCATCGCCCTGCTCGTGGTTTGCCTTGCCTGCGCCTATCTGCGCGTTGGCTTGCGCGTATGGGCCAGCGCCGGCTTCGTGGCCATCATCGGCATCGGATTGATGGCCGGCAGCCACTGGCTGGCCATCGCGATAACGGCGCTGGTGTTCGCCCTCATCGTCGTGCCGTTGAACATTCCCGAATTCCGCCGTCGCCGCATCACCGCGCCGCTTCTTGGCATCTACCAAAAAATCACACCGCAGTTGTCCGAGACTGAACAAATCGCGCTGGAGGCCGGCACCGTCGGCTTCGAAGGCGAGTTGTTTTCGGGCAAGCCGGACTGGTCGAAACTGCTCAAGCAGCCCAAGCCGGAACTGTCGGTGGAGGAACAGGCCTTCCTTGACGGGCCGTGCGAAGAACTCTGCCGGATGGTCGACGAATGGCAGATCACGCACGAGCTGTCCGACCTGCCGCCGGAAATCTGGGAATACATCAAGCAGAAGAAATTCTTCGGCATGATCATCCCGAAAAAATACGGCGGCCTGGAGTTCTCCGCTTACGCGCAATCGGCGGTGCTGCAGAAACTGATGAGCATATCGGGTGCGCTCTCCTCCACCGTGGGCGTGCCGAACTCGCTCGGCCCCGGCGAACTGCTGCTGCACTACGGCACGCCCGAGCAGCGCGACTACTACCTGCCGCGCCTTGCCGATGGCCGCGAGGTTCCCTGCTTTGCGCTGACCGGCCCGCATGCAGGTTCGGACGCCACCTCGATTCCCGACTACGGCATCGTGTGCAAGGGTCAGTGGCAGGGCGGCAACGTGGTCGGCGTGCGTCTGACTTTCGACAAGCGCTACATCACGCTCGCGCCGATCGCGACGCTGATCGGCCTTGCCTTCCGCTTGCACGATCCCGACCACCTGCTCGGCGACAAGGACGATCTGGGCATCACGCTGGCGATGATTCCGCGCGATACCAATGGCCTGGAAATCGGTCGCCGGCATTTTCCGCTGAATGCCGCGTTCCTCAACGGTCCGCTGCGCGGCAAGGACGTGTTCGTGCCGCTGTCGCAGCTGATCGGCGGCGCGGAAATGGCCGGCCAGGGCTGGCGCATGCTGGTCGAATGCCTGTCCATCGGCCGCGGCATCACCTTGCCCGCGAATGCATCGGGCGGCGTGCGCATGGGCGCGATCGCGACCGGCGCCTACGCACGCATCCGCAAACAGTTCGGCATGGCGATCGGTCGCTTCGAGGGCGTCGAGGAAGCGCTCGCGCGCATCGGCGGTCTGACCTATGCGATCACCGCGTTGTCGCGCGCCAGCGCCGCCGCCGTGGATCGCGGCGAGAAACCGGCGGTGGGATCGGCCATCGCCAAGTATCACTGTACCGAACTCGGCCGTGAGGTCGCGCGCGACGTGATGGACGTGCACGGCGGCAAGGCGGTGCAGCTCGGCCCGTCCAACTACGCCGGACGCTCGTGGCAGACCGCGCCGATTGCGATCACGGTGGAAGGCGCGAACATCATGACACGCAGCCTGATGATCTTCGGTCAGGGCGCTATCCGCTGCCATCCGTTCGTGCTCAAGGAATTGCGGGCCGCCAAATTGCCGGATTACCGCGAGCGCCTTGTCGCATTCGACGACGTGCTGTTCCGCCATGTCGGCTTTGCCATTTCCAATGCGGCGCGCAGCTTCGTGCTCGGCCTCACGCATGCGCACATCGGCAGTGCGCCGGGCGACAAGTACACGCGGCGCTACTACCGCAAGCTCAACCGCTATGCTGCGAACCTGGCGCTCGCCGCCGACACCGCGATGCTCACGCTCGGCGGCAAGCTCAAGTTCAAGGAGCGGCTGTCCGCGCGCCTCGGCGACGTGCTGTCCAACCTGTTCATCGCCAGCGCGATGCTCAAGCGTTACGAAGACCAGGGCCGTCCGGTCGCCGACCAGCCGCTGCTGGCCTGGGCGTTCCACGATTGCGCCTACCGGATGCAATCGGCATTGGATGGCGTGCTGCGCAATTATCCGATCCGTCCGGTGGCGTGGATTCTGCGCGCGCTGGTCTTCCCGATCGGCCGCCGCGAAGCGCCGCCGTCGGATCGACTGGGCCACCGCGTCGCCACGATCCTGTGCGCGCCGAACGATGCGCGTTCGCGCCTGGCCGAATGGATTTATCTCACGCCCAGCGCGAACAATCCGGTCGGGCGCATGAACGCGTTGCTACCGGACGTGATTGCCGCCGAACCCGTGGAACGCAAATTCGCCAAGGCGCTCAAGTCCGGAAGCATCAAGGCGCTGGATGCCGACGCGCAACTCGCCGAAGCCGAACAATCCGGCGCGATTTCGACCGACGAACGCAAACTGCTCGAACGCGTGCGCGCGGCGATGCAGGAATTCATTGACGTGGACGATTTCGATCCCGCGGAACTGCGCGCGGCGGTGGTGCGGCCGAAACCGGGATTGCGCAGCGTGGCCTGAACCGTCAACTGGTGCCGGATTTCATCTCCGGCATCTTGCGGATCTGCCAGGCCACATACACCGCGCAGGCCGACGCCAGCGCGGACATTGCGGCAAACGCGGGTGTGACCGCGATCCAGGACAACCAAGGCACATGTGCCGAGACGTCGCGCAATCCCTGGATCGCGGCGATCACCAGCACATCGCCGAGGCGCCATACCGCGGTATCGATGAAGCCTTTGGCCTTGTAGCGCGTCTCACGATCGACATGGGTGAACAGGCTGTCGATCGCGGGATTGTTGACGCCGTAGGATCCGGCGCGGGTGACGATCAGTGCCGCCGCGACCGCGCCCGGCATGCCGATCAGGGCCAGCGAGATCAGGGTCAACATCTTGACCACCTCGGTGCCGGCGATACTCGAGGCGGGGCCGAAGCGCGTCAGCACGACGCGCGTGATGAAGATCTGGGTCAGCGCCATCAGCACATTGGTGGCTGCATCGACACTCGCATAGAAATCGGTGCGTGCCGCGGCATCCGGATAGAAATGGTGGCCGATGTCGGTCTGCAGGTTGTACAACACCGTGCCGACGCAATCGCCGAGCAACATCAGCACGGCGATGCGACGCAGGAACGGCACCGACAGCACGAGCTTGGCGCCGGCCCAGAACCCCCCGCCGATCACGCTTTCGTTGCGCGCATGATCCAGCGCCACCGGATGGCGGCGCGACCATGCGATCAGGCCGAGAACGCAAGCGACTGCACCGGCAAGCAGCGCGGATGCAACGGCGAGCAAGGGCGCGATGCCGATGACGTGCACCAGCCACTTCGTCAGCAGCGGCCCGGCGATCGCACCGAGTGTGCCGCCGAGCGCCACGATGCCGAACAAGCGATAGGCCTGGTCGGTGCTGAAAATGTCGGCGACAAAACTCCAGAACACCGCCACCACGAACAGGTTGAACACGCTCATCCAGACGAAGAACACTGCGCCCAGGATTTGCGGGCTCAGGTCGCCCTGCGCGCGAAACGCGGGAATGAAGGCCAGCAGGTTGACGATGAAAAAGACGTACACCACCGGCACGAAACGCTTGCGCGGGAAGCGCGCGACCAGCCAACCGTACACCGGCGTCAATACCAGGGTGGCGATGAACGTAGCGGTGTAGAACGACAACAGCGCCTGTGTGCCTTCGGCCGCCGCGAGCTGTTCACGCACCGGTCGCAGCACGTAGTAGGCGGCTAGTACGAGGAAAAAATACGCGAACGCGAGGATCACCGCCGGCCATTCGTGGCGTTCCACGCCCGTGAGCATCGCCGCAAAGCCGCGGCGCGCAGTCGGATCGGCTGTGCTCAAGTCGACAGTTCCAAACTAAAGGCGGCGAAGGGTAACACGCGCGCAATGGTATTCTGAACGCCATGTCCATGCTTGCGTCGATCCATGTTTATCCGCTCAAGTCCGGCGCTGCGCTGGCACTCGAATCCGCGCGCGTGCAAGTGCGTGGCTTCGAACACGACCGGCGCTGGATGGTGGTGGATGCCGATGGCAAGTTCATCACCGGACGCAAGCATCCACGCCTGACCCTGATTCGCGCCGAACCCGTCGGCGACGGCACGCTGCAACTGCGCGCGCCGGACATGCCGCTGCTGCGACTGGCGCCTGTCGCCACGTCGCCTCGCATGGGTGTCGAGGTCTGGAACAGCCATGTCGCTGCGCAAGCGGCAAATTCCGAATCTGATGATTGGATCAGCACGTTCCTCGGACATCCAGCGCGTTTCGTGCACATGGACGAAACCTGCCTGCGTCCGGTCGACCCCGATCATTCGCACCCCGGCGACATCGTCAGCTTTGCCGACGGCTATCCGTTGCTGCTGATTTCGCAGGCGGCACTGGATCTGCTTAATTCCAAACTGGCGCAGCCGGTGCCGATGCTGCGCTTTCGCCCCAGCATCGTCATTGCCGGCACCCAGCCGCACGCCGAAGATGGCTGGAAGCGCGTGCGCATCGGCGGCATCGACTTCGACGTCGTCAAGCCGTGCATCCGCTGCGTGTTCACCACGGTGGATTTCGAGCGCGGCGAGTTCGATCCGTCCGGCGAACCTCTGCGCACCTTGCTTACCTACCGCAAAACGCCGAAAGGCGTGAGTTTCGGCCAGAACCTGATTCCGCGCGGTACGGGCTTGTTGCGCGTCGGCGATGCGGTGGAAGTGCTTGCCTGATTGCTGCGCTGCGATGGAGCATCTGCTCTAGCGTTGCCCCGTAGCCTCGCCGCATGACTTACGACACCATCATCGTCGGCGCCGGTTCCGCCGGCTGCGTGCTCGCCAACCGGCTAAGCGCGAATCCGAACCACCGCGTGCTCCTGCTCGAAGCCGGCGGCCGCGACTGGCACCCGTTCATCCACATGCCAGCCGGCATCGCCAAGATGGTGAACCGCAAGGGCATCAATTGGGACTACTCCACCGAACCGGAAGCGCAACTCGACAACCGCCGCCTGTGGTGGCCACGCGGCAAGGTGCTCGGCGGTTCCAGCTCGATCAATGCCATGTGCTACATCCGCGGCGACGCGCGCGATTACGACGAATGGGCGCGCATGGTTGGCGACGAGCGCTGGAACTGGAACGGCGTGCTGCCGTATTTCAAACGTGCCGAAGGCAACACACGCGGCGCCAGCGAATTGCACGGCGCAGACGGACCGCTCGCCGTGCAGGACCTCAAGTACCACAACGCGCTCACGCAGGCCTTCGTGGATGCGGCGCAGGGCACCGGTTTGCCGCTCAACCCCGATTTCAACGGCACCACGCAGCTCGGTGCGGGCTTCTATCAAGTCACGCAAAAGGACGGCGCGCGCTGCTCGACCGCGGCGAGCTATTTGCACGCAGCGCGCGGCCGCGCCAACCTGACCGTGCGCACGCGCGCGGTGACGCAGCACGTCCTGCTCGACGGTCATCGTGCAGTGGGGGTCGACTACCGCCACAACGGCCGCCTCACCCGCGCCGAAGCCCGCGAGGTGATCCTGTGCGGCGGTGCGATCAATTCGCCGCAACTGTTGATGCTGTCGGGCGTCGGTCCGGCCGATCATTTGCGCGCGCATGGCATCCGCGCGGCGCACGATCTGCCCGGTGTCGGTGCAAACCTGCAGGATCACCTGGACATCTGCACGTTGCAGCACTGCACGCAGCCGGTCAGCTACGACCGGCTCAACGAAGTGGCGGTGGCGCTGGAATACCTGCTGCGCCACGACGGGCCGGGGACATCCAACATCGCCGAAGGCGGCGCATTCGTGCGCACGCGACTCGCGCCGGACGAGCGCTGCGACGTGCAACTGCACTTCATCCCCGCCCTGCTCGACGACCATGGCCGCCATCGCCTGCCCGGCTACGGCTACACCCTGCATGCCTGCAACCTGCGCCCGCGCAGCCGCGGCACGATCCGGCTCAAATCCGCCGATCCGGCGGCGAAAGCCGAGATTCGCGCGAATTATTTGAGCGACGGCGACGGCCACGATCTTGCAACCATGATCGAAGGCGCCAAGCTATCACGCGAAATCTTCGCCGCCACGGCTTTCGATGCGTATCGTGGCGAAGAAATCTTCCCGGGTTCGGCAGTGACGACCGACGCAGGTCTGGCGGACTTCATCCGGCGCAAGGCCGAGACTGTCTACCACCCGGTCGGCTCCTGCCGCATGGGCAACGACGATCAGGCCGTGGTGGATTCGCAACTGCGCGTGCGCGGCGTCGCCGGATTGCGCGTCGTCGACGCCTCGGTGATGCCCTGCCTGCCCGGCGGCAACACGAATGCGCCGACGATCATGATCGCCGAACGAGCGGCAGATATGATCGCAGCTGCTTAAGCCGCCCGGTCGAGTTGCGGCGGCAACGGGCAGTGCAGCGCCGCACAGATGGTGCGCAGCAATTCCGCTTCGGTCACGCTGACCTTGCCGTCGGCGCCGATTGCGGCAGTGAAGCCGCGCACCAGCAGTTCCTTGCCGGCCGGCGCGAGCGCGTCAAGCAGGGGCAAGGCGCGATCCAGAGCCACGATCCATTCCTCGCGCTGCAGATAGGGCGCGATGTCGTCGGGCAACACTTCGTTCATGCCCACGAGGTAGGCGCGCTCGGCATCGGCTTCACTGTCGGAGCCGTACTCGGCGACGATGGAAATAGCGTCGGCCACTTCGGACGCGCAGGTCGTCAATTTCGTCGAGCCCGTCGGCCGCGCCTTGGAAGGATCCAGCGCATCCATGACCTGCACGCCGACAAGTTTGGCCAGGCAGTACTCCTCCAGATGCACCTCGCCGTCGGCCTGGATCAGTTCGTTGAGCGCGACCAGGAAGGTCTGCAATTGCGGTCGTGGCTGGCGACGCAGTGCCGGAAACGCGAGCTGGGCGAGCGGCAGGCGCTGCATCGGATGCAAGGTGTCGGTGTCGACGAGGATTTCCTCGACGCCCTTGCGCACGTTTGCGTCGTAGCGCTTTTCCAGCAACGCGAGTTGCTTGCCGCGCATCGTCGCGTCGGTGTCGACGGCAAGCGCGAACACGACTTGCTGGCATCGCGTGCCCATGTAGGCGAGCGCGCGCAGCTTGTCGGAAATGGTGCCGTGGATGGCGCCGGCAGTCTGGTAGTCGTCGTTGCCGGGATGCGCGACTTGCTTGACCACCTTTTGCGCCGAAAGCGCAATCTGCGCGTCGGCTTGCGGCAGGACCGCTTCCGCGGCAGGCGCAACCGGTGCAGCAGTCGCCAGGGCGGACGCGATGGGTGCCGGGGCGAAACCCGAGATCGAGACCTGTGCGCCGTCGGACTCGCCCACCGGCACCGGATTCGACCAGGCCTTGGCGATGGCGTCGAGTTCAACCGGATCGAACGCCGGATCAATGGCTTTGATGCGCAAATGCAGCGGTGGATGCGTGGCGAACAGCGCCGAGTAGCCGACACCATCGCCGAACAGCATGTGCGCGACTTCCTCGGTCTCCCCGCTGGCCAGTTTTGAGCCATCTGCCAAGCCGCCAATCTTTTTCAGCGCTCCGGCAATGCCGGTCGTCTGGCGGGTGAACTGCACGGCCGAAGCGTCGGCCAGGTATTCGCGCTGGCGCGAGATGCCGGCCTTGATCAGGCGGCCGAAGAACACGCCGATGTAACCGATGGCGAGGATCGCGATGCCGATCAGCACGGCATAGCCCGAATCGCGGCTGCGCCCGCTGTTCGCCGCGATCTTGCGGCCGATGATGCCGATCACGAGGATGCCGAACAGCACACCCATCAGGCGAATGTTCAGGCGCATGTCGCCGTTGAGCACATGGCTGAACTCGTGCGCGATCACGCCCTGCAATTCTTCGCGGTTGAGCTTGTCCAGGCAACCTTGGGTCACCGTGACCGCCGCATCCGCAGGCGTATAGCCGGCGGCGAAGGCGTTGATCGCAGATTCGCCTTCGAGCACGTAGACCTCGGGCACCGGCACGCCGGAGGCGATGGCGATTTCCTCGACCACGTTGCGCAGGCGCTTGTGTGCGAAATCGGTTGTGGTCGGCTCGACGAAGGTGGCACCGAGCTGGCGCGCGACCACGCCGCCGCCGCCGCGCAAGGCGGTGATCTTGTACATCGAACAGGCGCCGATGATGCCGATCACGAGCACGCTGTTCCAGAACATCACCGCGCCGATGCCGGGATGCACGCCGTGCCCGGACGAACCGAACGCGAGGAACAGCACGAAGTCGAGCGCGGCGACGATGCACGCCACCGCAAGCACGAACAGCACGAGCATGCGCTTGGTGTGTGCGCGGGCGCGCTCTTGCTGGGCGAAGAAATTCATCGCCGCACTCCGCCGCTGTCAGCCGGAACCGGGATCAGGAAAACGATACCTTGACCGCCTTCTTCGCTTCGGGCGATTCCACTTCCCACGACGTGGCCGGCGCGAAGTTGAACATCCCGGCGATGATCGAGCTCGGGAAGACTTCGCGCTTGTTGTTGTAGTACATCACACCGTCGTTGTAGGCCTGGCGCGCGAACGCGACCTTGTTCTCGGTCGAGGTGAGTTCTTCGGAGAGCTGCATCATGTTCTGGTTCGCTTTCAGGTCCGGGTAGTTCTCGGACACCGCGAACAGGCTCTTGAGCGTTCCGGTCAGCTGGTTCTCGCCGGCGCTCAGCTGCTGCATTGCCTGCGGGTCGCCCGGATTGGCCTTCGCCGCGGCCAGCCCGCCCATCGCCGCGCCGCGCGCCGCGATTACGGCTTCCAGCGTCTGGCGCTCGTGCGCCATGTACGCCTTGGCGGTTTCCACGAGGTTTGGAATCAAATCGTAGCGGCGTTGCAGCTGCACATCAATTTGCGCGAACGCGTTCTTGTAGCCGTTGCGCGCCGTAATCAGGCCGTTGTAGATGCCGACCAGCCAGAACACGATGGCGACAACGACGACCAGGAAGATTATCGTACCCATAACACTTGTGCTCCGATTTGGCGTTACCATGACGCCCCGTGCGAAAAGCATAGCACGGCCGAATCCGCCGCCGTGCGGACGTTCCGGAAGAGGGATTCATCGAATGTTTCACCTGCGTACGCCGGCAACACTGGCGTTGCTCATGCTCGTCGCGCATGCGACGGCAGCCAATGCGCGCGATGTGCGCGAGAAGTGGGTTCATCGCAGCGCCGACCAGGGCGTGCACGTTTCCACGAACCCGCAAGCCATCGCCAAGCAGTTCGGCGAGTGGATGGACCAGGTCGATGCCTCGGGACAGATTTCCGGCATGGCTGTCGCGATCGTCAAGGACGACAAGGTTCTCCTGCAACGCGGCATCGGTTACGCGAACGCGAGCACCGGCGCGCGCATCACGGTGGACTCGCCGTTTCGCCTGGCTTCGCTGTCCAAGGCATTCGCGAGCGCGCTGGCCGCCATGCTCGTCGACGAGGGTATGCTCGACTGGAACACCCGCGTTGCCGGCGTGTTGCCCACGTTCGAGCTGAAGAACATCGAGGCCAGCGACAAACTTACCGTGCGCGACATCTTGAGCCAGCGCGTAGGTCTGCCGCACAACACCTACGACCGTCTGCTCGAACAGGAAGAACCCTACGAAGAACTGGTCGACAAGCTGCGCGACGTGCCCATGACTTGTGATGTCGGCGACTGCTACGGCTACCAGAACATCACGTTCGCACTGATCGGCGACATCGCCTACGCGGTCAGTGGCGACTTTTTCTATCACATGGTCGAAAAGCGCATTTTCCATCCACTGGGAATGACCGATGCCACCTACGGCCGCGCGGCGCTGGAAGCAAGCCGTGACTGGGCCCAACCGCACGCGCGCCACGGTCACGGTTGGGCGCCGATACCGATCAAGGAAGCGTATTACCACGTGCCCGCCGCGGCCGGCGTCAACGCCTCGATCCGCGACATGACGCAATGGCTGATCGCCCAGATGGGCGGGCGCACGGATGTGCTGCCGCAGGAACTTCTCGACACGGTCCACACCCCGCTGGTCGAAACACCGAGTGAGCGTCACGCCACGCCGTGGCGCCGCGCGCGCCTGGATGATGCCCAGTACGCGTTGGGCTGGCGCGTGTACGACTACGCCGGACAGACCCTGATCTTCCACGCCGGCGCGGTGCAGGGCTATCGTTCGATGATCGCGTTCTTCCCCAAATACCGCTTTGGTGCGGTGATGCTGTGGAATTGCGAGTGCGCCCTGCCCAGCGGCCTGATGCCGATGTTGCTGGATCGCTACCTCGGCCTGCACGCCGTGGACTGGGCGGGACTGGAATCCTTGCGATCTTCGCGGCACACTGTGGCCAGCAGGGGTGCTCAGTAGTCGACGGCGGGAGATGGGAATGTTGATCGCCGAACACTTCTTCCTGATTGCCTGTGATCCGCGCACCGGAATGCTGTCGTGGCCGCGCCGCGAGCAGGATGCCGGCGAACTGGTCGCTGCCGCGATCCTGATCGACCTCGCAGCGCGCGAGCGCGTGCACTTGCACGATGGACGCCTGCGCGCCGATTCGCAGATGCCGCTGAATCATCCACTGCTCAGCGAGGCGATGGAACTGCTGGGCGGGAAGAATGCATCCGTCGCCGAAGCCATGGACCTGATCACGCGCAGCATGGCCCCGTTGCCGCCGAAAATACTGGACGCGCTGTTCCGCCGCGACCTGGTTCACCGCATCGAGTTTCGCGACTGGCGCCTGCGCAAACGCCTGCGTTACCCGCTGCGTTCGGTGCAGGCGCGCAACGAAGCGCTGCAGCTGCTGCAGTCTGCCGCGCACACGGACGACACCCATGGACTGGCGCTGCTGCTGTTATCCGACGCGAGCGGCATTTTGCCCAAATACCTGAATGCGCACGATCATGCGCCGGCCGTGAAGCGACTGCTCGCACTCAATCAGGTCGAAGCCTGGGCGCCGCAATCACGGCGCGTACTGGCGGAAGTCAGGCAGGCTCTACTGCGCGATTGACCGGTCCGGTGCCGCAGCGTGCCACCGTATCGCCGCGGCACGCAGCGTTCATTTGTTGAGTTTGAATTCGATCCTGCGCGTGGCCTGTTCTTCGGTCGGCTTGCCATCGACCATGCGCGGCTTGAACGTCCAGCGGCGCACAGCCTCCAGCGCGGCCTGGTTGAAGACTCGATTCGGCTGGGCATTGGCGACCTTGGCATTGGTTACCGAGCCATCCGCGGTAATCGTGAACTCCACTTCCACCCAACCCTCGCGGCCGGAGCGGAATGCGTCGGTCGGATACGTCGGCGGCACCGCCTTGAGCAGTTGCGCTGGACTCGTCACGGGCGCCGGCGCGGGTGCGGCGGCGACCGGCGCAGGTGCGGGGGTAACCACGGCAGGCTTCTCTGCGGGCATGGATGCGGGTCTTTCCGCAGGCGGCGGCGCAGCGGCCGGCGCCGGAGTCGCCGCAGCTTGCGCGGCCTTTTGATCCGCCGCGGCCTTGGCTGCTGCCGCAGTTGCCGCAGCCGCGGCGACCTGCTGGTCATGGTCGGCTTGCTTCTTCCTGGCATCGAGCTTGCCGCGCAGGATGGTCAGCGTGTAGTTGCTCGGATCGAACTTGGCCAACTCATCGATGACGCGCGAAGCCTCGTCCAGATTGCCGCCGTTGATTTCCTGCTCAACCGCGCCGGTCGCGAATGGGAACATTTCGCGCAACGCAGAATCGGCAATGTGGTTTTTCGGATCCTTGGCGAGGACCTGCAGGTAGTACTCCACCGCATTGTTGCCCGGCGGTGCAACATAGCGTTTCTCGCCAAACGCGGCGTTGGCGGCCTTGAGCAACTGATCCTCGGTCATCTCCGGGGCGGGTGCAGGCGTTGCTGCGGTTCCCGATGCTGCCGGCGTTGCCGTCGCCATCGCGGGTGCTGCCGGTTTCGCCGGAGCGGCCGGTGGCGGCGCGCTGCCGCCGCAAGCGGCGAGGATCAGGCCGGGGATGACGACCGCAAGAAACCGGACCACGCCGGAAGCCGCGGGAAACGTGTTGGGTACTTTGTCGGCCATGATCGCATCGTCCGCTGAAGGAAAAGAAACCGCGCTTTTTTGCTTGCAACTTTCCGGCCAACCGCGTCATCGGGCATCTCGGCCCCCTGACACGGCCACAGTGCGGTAAGCGCAAAGGTAACTCACTGTGACGGCCGTCGCAAATGCGCACTCGCTTCCCGCCGGCCAGGCCGGCCCGATGCACTACTCGAAACCGTCCTTGAAGATTTCGTCATTGTCTGGCACTACCAGCAAACTGGCCGATAGCGCCGGTAACGCGGTCAGGGTGAGCGACGGGCTGTTCATGCTGCCGCTGCCGGTTTGTGCAAGCGCCGTCGCGCCGGTGAAGCCGTACAGTTTCCACGCCGCCACATGAGGGGTATTGAAGGTCAGTGACACTTCATGGGCGACGCTGTCCTTGTTGGTCAGCAGCACGAACGTACGGGCATCGCCGTGGAAGGCATAGGCGCCGATCTGGTCGACATTGGCGCTGGTCGCACCGACGCTATCGCCCAGCACTTTCGATCCGGAGCCGTCATAGTTCAGGAAAATCGAAAAACCCTTCTCGGCGTTCGTGCCGGCAGCTGGCGCAATCCAGCGCGTGGCCATGTCCACGCCCTCACGAGCGAAGATCGCCAACACTTCGGCCTGCGCCACGGCGCCGCTCACGGTACCGTCGTTGCCCCAGTTGTATTCGGTGATCGCCAGCTTGGTGCCGGGACAGTACTGGCTGATCCAGGCGCGCACCCGCGGAATCAGATCGGGCTTGTCGTAATGGTTGGCGTCGGCATCGCCGAGGTTGGCGATCCACGATTCCGAAACCCAAGTTGGATCGTACAGCTCTTTCAGCGCACGCAGCCGCACGCGGGCGGTCGCTGGATCGTCGGCGTCGCTGAGTGATACGTTGGTGCCTTGCGGGTAATAATGCAGATCGAGATAGTCAACCAGGTGCTTGCCGCCGGACAACGGGTTCGCGCAAACCTGCTGCAGGTACCAGGCCACGAACGGCAGGCCGCCATGGGCTAGGCGATCGGTGCCGTCCACGCAATTGTCCGCGGCCGAACCGAACAGATCGCAGTAGCCCCACGTCACCGGTCCGGTCACCAGCGCACCTGGCTCCTGCTGCTTGATCGCGCTCGCGTAGGCGACGGTCTTGCTCCAGATTTCGTCGTACGTCGCCGGAGCAGGATGCACGTCGCGATGGGTGGAATTCCACAACATCACTTCGTTGTCTAGCGTGTATAGCTTCACGCCGCCGTTCGCCGCAATGCCGAACGCGGATTGCAGATGCGCGATCCAGCCTTGTTCGAACGATGGCGGCGCGACCACCGACGTATCCGCCGGATCGTTGCCGGTAATTGCCGTGCCGTTGGTGCGATACCCGTTGCCGGCGTTGGTGTCCCAGGGATCGACTGACTGTTGTGCGCCGTACTTCGCCACCGAAAAGCCGACCGTGTAGGGATGCTGCTTCGCACTGTCCGGTCGCGGCGTCCAGCCGATGGTCGGAATCGTCAGCAGCGGCTGCGCGCCCGCGCCAAACGCGCCGTGCACAAACGTGTCGGCGGAATTGCCGGCGGGCGGTGTGCCGGCGCAGGTCGGCGCCGTGCAATCCGGGATGTTTTCGAAGTAATAGTCGTTCGCCGTGTTGTGAAAATCCGTCTGCCAGTTGTAGCGCGTGGTCGAATTTCCTCCCCAGCGATCCACGGTGTAACCCATCTGCGCGTTGCGGGACGTATCACCGTAGGCCACGCCAAAAATCAGCGGGCTGAACGGATGCACGTTGGCGGTCAGATCGACGCCGACATTGACCGCGGCAGCGGCCACGATGCCGGACCAAAGCACTGCCGGCAGCGATACAATGATCTTGCGCACGCACCAATCTCCGATGAAGGGATATCGAGACTAGGCATGCCGAGATGCGCAAACCAGCGACTGCATCACAGTGTGGTCTGCAGAAGAAACCGGGAATATGAGAACTGGGGTTAAGGACTCTCCCTGCGCTGGGCAAGTCACAGGGAGAGTGAACCGTACTGCTGAAAGTTATTGCTTTGGCATTTCCGGTCGTGAAGTCGGGCTTGCGCCCGGCTTCAGGACATTTCCGGATGCGGGTTCCTCATCCGGTCGGCTCAGGCTGTTCCGTCAGCCGTGCAAGGAGCCTGGTATTGCAAGTGGTTACAAGGTGCGAAGTCTTACTTCTTCTTCGCGGTCTTGCGAGCGGTCTTCTTGGCGGCCTTGGCCTTCACGGTTTTCTTGGCGGCCTTCTTAGCGGGTTTCTTTTTTGCAGCTTTCTTCGTAGCCATATCGCGTCTTAGCTCCTCGTCAGTGGGTAGTTGCTGCCCAGTAAAAGCGTGCAGGAACGCTTCGCACAGCAGGTCGCTGTTCGTTGCGTGCCTGAGGTTGTTCACTTGCCGGCGTGTACGTTCATCGGAGAGAAGTCTGAGCACGTGAAGCGGTATCGACACCGTCACTTTTTTCACGGCGACAGATTTGTGGCCGTGCTCAATGTAAGGTTGTACGAACTTCGCTCCCGCCATAAATCCTGCAATGCGCGTGTAACGCCGGGGCAAAAATTATTCCCGGTTTTTTTTCCTGTCAACAGGTTTTTGCAACCCGTCCCAGGCAAACCGCGGTTGCGAAACACGCAACGCAAGCGCGATGGCTACGCCACAAATCACTGGCGAGCACACAAAGTCCAATCTGATTTAGACGCCTATACGTCTTTCATCCCAATCCACAAACACATGCCGATGTCATCCCGCCATTTTGGAAGATGGCGCGCAACCCCAGCAAACATGCGGGCTGCAAGCAATCGCACTGTCTTCGTGACGCAACGACACTCGCGTCATCCGCAATACAACAACCATGCGCACGTATCTTTCGATTCACGATGCCGGACACAGCCCGGCCAGGCGCGAGACCCTCGAATATCACCGCCTGGCCGGCGCTGTTGCCCCTAAAAAAATATTTCTTCCCGAGGTGAAAAACGCGTGATCGAACGCAGTGATTGCGCAAAATTGCGCAACTTTTTCGAACCCGCAAACGCATCGCGCGCATCGGGTGACGATGCGCGCGAGGAAAATTCTGGAAGATTATTTCGTGCAGCGCGTGACACAGCACGCATGCGTTCGCGTCAGTGTTCTTCGTTTTCGATCAGCTCGGCGTACGCATCCGGATCAAGAAGCTCTTCGGATTCTTCGGCAAGGTTGCTCGGTTTCACGACGAAGATCCAGCCTTCACCGAACGCGTCTTCGTTGATCGTTTCCGGTTTGTCCGCGAGCGCGCTGTTGACCGAAACCACTTCACCGGAGATCGGCGCGTAGATGTCGGATGCCGCCTTGACGGATTCGACCACGGCACAGGCGTTGCCGGCCTTGACCTCGTCGCCAACACTGGGCAACTCGACGTAGACCAAATCGCCGAGCAGGCCCTGGGCATGATCGGAGATGCCGACCGTGACCGTGCCGTTGTCTTCGATGCGTGCCCATTCGTGGGACTTCATGAATTTCAGATCGCCGGGGATTTCGTTCATGACCGAGATTCCTAGATGTCGATTATTGCGAGGTCCAATGCTGCGATGTCGAATTTCACGATGCCGATTCTACACACGAACTGGCGGGGTGAGGTCAAACGCCATCGATTGGTTTGCCGTCCCTTACAAAAGGATATTTCACGACGCGCACCGGCGCCAGCCTGCCGCGGATATCGACGCTCACGCCGTCCTGCGCACCAGCGGGCACGCGTGCGAACGCGATCGCCTTGCCGAGAGTCGGCGAGAACGTGCCGGAAAGGATTTCGCCGTCGCCGTGCGCGGTCACGACGCGCTGGCCGTGGCGCAGCACGCCTTTCTCGTCCATCACCAGGCCCACCATCGCGCGCGCGACGCCAGCGGCCTTTTGCTTTTCCAATGCGGCGCGACCGATGAAGTCGCGGCCTTCGTCGAGCGCGACCGTCCACGCGAGGCCCGCTTCCCACGGGGTGATGGCTTCATCCATGTCCTGACCATACAGATTCATGCCAGCCTCCAGGCGCAGCGTGTCGCGTGCGCCGAGGCCCGCCGGCTTGACACCTGCGGCGAGCAGCCTGTTCCACAATTCCACGGCCTGCGCCTCGGGCACGATGATCTCGTAACCGTCCTCGCCGGTGTAGCCGGTCCGGGCAATGAACAAGCCGTCGCCCTCGCAGGCGACGAACTTGCCGATCTTGGCGGCCTTCTCGCGCGTGCCCGGACTCAATAGTGATTGCACCTTGGCCCGCGCGTTCGGCCCTTGCACGGCGATCATGGCCAGGTCCTTGCGCTCGGTGACCTTGACGCCAAACGCGGGGGCGTGCTTTTCGATCCAGGCCAAGTCTTTATCGTGCGTGGCCGCGTTGACCACGACGCGGAAGAAATCCTCGGCTAGGTAATAGACGATCAGGTCGTCGATCACCCCGCCCTGCTCGTTCAACATGCATGAATACAGCGCTTTGCCCGGGACTTTCAGCTTGTCGATGCTGTTGGCGAACAGATGGCGCAGGAAATCCCGCGTGTTGGCGCCGTGCAGATCGACCACGGTCATGTGCGAGACGTCGAACATGCCGGCGTCGCGGCGCACGGCATGGTGTTCCTCGATCTGCGAGCCGTAGTTGAGCGGCATGTCCCAGCCGCCGAAGTCGACCATCTTCGCGCCGAGCGCGCGGTGGGCGTCGTTGAGTATCGTTTTCTGGGTCATCGTCCCGGCTCCGGACAAAATCGGACGCGCATTCTAACGTATGCCGTCGGCGCCGGTTCCGCGCCAGCGCAACGCATCGACCAGCAGCGCGAATGCCGGCGAGGATTGCCGCCGGCTCGGGTAGTAGAGGTAATAGCCGGGAAACGGCGGCGTCCAGTCGTCGAGCACGCCGACGAGCTTCTTCTTTGCCAGATGCGGCGCGACCACGTCTTCCATCACGAAGGCGAGTCCGAATCCGGCCAGCGCGGCGTCGAGAATGTGCGCCGAATGGTTGAACACGAGCCGGCCATCCACGCGCACGTTGATCTTGCGGCTGCCTTTCTGGAATTCCCAGGCGTACAGATCGCCCCGCGTCGCCAGGCGCAGGTTGATGCAGTCGTGTTGCGTCAGGTCGCGTGGATGTTTCGGCGCCGGATGCTTCCGGAAATACGCCGGCGCGCCCACGACTACCATGCGCTGCAACGGGCCGATGCGCACGGCGACCATGCCTTGCGCGACCTGCTCGCCGAGGCGCACGCCGGCGTCGAAGCGTTGCGCGACGATGTCGGTGAGCGCGCGATCGACGCTCAATTCCACTTTGACGTCGGGATATTTGGGCAGGAATTTCGCGAGCGCCGGCCACAGTATCGTCGCGGCCGCATGCTCGCCCGTGGTGATGCGGATGGTGCCGGCGGGTTTCTCGCGCAGTTCGGACAGGGTGGCGAGTTCGGCCTCGATCTCCGCAAAACGCGGCGCGACCGAATCGAACAGGCGTTCGCCGGCGGCGGTTGGCGCGACGCTGCGCGTCGTCCGGTTGAGCAGGCGCAGGCCGAGGCGCGCTTCGAGGCCGCGCAGCGTATGGCTCAACGCCGACTGCGACACGCCAAGCCGCGCCGCCGCCTTGGTGAAGCTGCCCTCGCGCGCGACGGCGACGAAAGCGCGCAGGTCGTCGAGATTGGCGGTTACCATTCATGAATCCTGTTCATGAGTACATGCGCAATTTACCATCTTATCGCGGCGACGTGCCGGCGCTAGAGTGTGCGCCATCCAACCTGCCGCCGAGAACATCATGTCCGCGCCCATCCGCACCGCCCACAACGCCTTCGGCCACATCGCGCCTGCCCTCGCCGATTACACGGACGACATATTGTTCGGCGACGTCTGGCAACGGGCCGGCCTGTCGCCGCGCGATCGCAGCCTGATCACGGTTTCCTGCCTGATCGCGCTGTACCGCACGAACGAGCTGCCGTTTCACCTCGGCAAGGCGCTCGACAATGGCATCGACAAGGACGAGATCGTCGAACTGATCACGCACCTGGCTTTTTATTCGGGATGGCCGACGGCGACGACCGCCTTGACCATCGCCCAGCGCGTATTCGATGAACGCCCGCCCCAACCCTGAAATCGAAAGACCTTCGCGGAGAACACGAAATGCAAAAACGCACACTCGGAAAAAACGGCCTCGAAGTCTCGGCCATCGGCCTGGGCTGCATGGGGCTGAGCTTCGGTCTCGGCCCCGCGGTCGAAAAGCAGCAGGGCATCGCGCTGATCCGCGCGGCGGCCGAACGCGGCGTGACGTTCTTCGACACGGCGGAAATCTACGGCCCGTTCGCGAACGAGGAACTGGTCGGCGCCGCGCTCGCGCCGTTTCGCGGACAGGTGGCGATCGCGACCAAGTTCGGCTTCGGCATCGACGCGAACGGCAAGCCGACCGGCGGACTCGACAGCCGGCCCGAACACATCAAGGCCGTCGCCGAGGCCTCGCTCAAGCGTTTGGGAATCGACGCGATCGACCTGTTCTACCAGCACCGAGTCGACGATGCGGTGCCGATCGAAGACGTCGCCGGCGCGGTCAAGGATTTGATCGCGCAGGGCAAGGTCAAGCACTTCGGCCTCTCGGAAGCCGGCGCCAACACCATACGCCGCGCGCATGCGGTGCAGCCGGTCGCGGCGCTGCAAAGCGAATACTCGCTGTTCTGGCGCGAGCCGGAACAGGAAATCATCCCGACCCTGGAAGAACTCGGCATCGGCTTCGTGCCGTTCAGCCCGCTGGGCAAGGGCTTTCTCACCGGCGCGATCGACGCGAACACGCAATTCGCGGAAGGCGACTTCCGCAACGTCGTGCCGCGCTTCGCGGCGGACGCACGCCGCGCCAACCTCGCGCTCGTCGAACTGCTGCGCGGCATCGCCGAACGCAAGCGCGCGACGCCCGCGCAGATCGCGCTGGCCTGGCTGCTCGCGCAAAAACCGTGGATCGTGCCGATTCCGGGCACGACCAAGCTGCACCGTCTCGACGAGAACCTCGGCGCCGCCGGCGTGGAACTGAGCGCGGACGACCTGCGCGACATCGCACAGGCATCATCGCGCGTCGCGCTGCAAGGCGCGCGTTATCCGGAGCATCTGCAAAAACTGGTTGGCCGCTAGGCGGCCTTGACCTTCAACGTCGAACCGTCCACGCCGACGACTTCGACCGGCGTGCCGGCGGGCAGATCCGGGCCTTCGGCCAGCCACAGCGAATCGCCGACGCGTGCCTTGCCCTGGCCATTGATGATGGCCGTCTCCAGCACGAAGCGGCGACCGATGTACTGTTCGGCGCGACGGTTCAAGTGCGGCAGGTCGGAACGCTCGTCCATCGCATGGCGCACGAAACGCCAGTACACGAAGCAGCTGATCACGGCAAACACGGCGAACACCACCGACTGCACGCCGAAACCCATGTCCGGAACAAAGAGCAGTACCACGCCCAGCGCCGCGGCGGCGATGCCGATCCAGAGCATGAAGAATCCGGGGGCCATGATCTCGGCGCCGATCAACACCAGCGCGAGCAGCCACCAGCCGTAGTGCATTGTCAGGTTCGCAAGCATGTCAAGCCTTCGGCAGCGCTTTGGCCGCCTGCTGCTGTTCCAGGCTCGACTTGGCCACCTCGGCGATGCCCGCCAGCGAACCGAGCAGGCCCATCGATTCCATCGGCAGCAGCAACAGTTTCTGGTTCGGCGCGGTGCCCATCGACTTGAGTGCGTCCACGTACTTGGTCGCGACGAAATAATTGATGGCGTTGATATCGCCCTTGCGGATCGCTTCGGAAACCATCTCGGTCGCCTTGGCTTCCGCTTGCGCCTGACGCTCGCGCGCCTCGGCTTCACGGAATGCGGCTTCGCGCTTGCCCTCGGCGGAAAGAATGGCCGATTGTTTCTCGCCTTCGGCTTTCAGGATCGCGGCCTGGCGAAAACCTTCGGCTTCGAGGATGTTCGCGCGCTTCTCGCGTTCGGCCTTCATCTGGCGCGCCATCGAATCGACCAGGTCGCGCGGCGGCTGGATGTCCTTGATCTCGATGCGGTTGCACTTCAAGCCCCACGGATGCGTGGCCTCGTCAACAACCTTGAGCAGACGCGCGTTGATTTCGTCGCGCTTGCTCAATGATTCGTCCAGGTCCATCGAGCCGAGCACGGTGCGGATGTTGGTCATCACCAGGTTCAGGATCGCCTGTTGCAGGTTCGCGACTTCATACGCCGCCTTGGCTGCATCCAGCACCTGGTAGAACACGACGCCGTCCACGCGCACCACGGCGTTGTCCTTGGTGATCACGTCCTGCGACGGCACGTCGAGCACCTGTTCCATCATGTTCATCTTGCGGCCGACCGTGTGGTAGATCGGAATCAGGATGTGCAGGCCCGGCTCCATCGTGCTGGTGTACCGACCGAAAGTTTCCTTGGTCCACTCGTAGCCCTGCGGCACCACGCGCACGGTCTTGGAAACAAAGATGGCGACCACAACCAGCAGAACCAATGCGACAAACCCACCCATGGCGATCTCCGCAAAACGGCAAGAAGGGTTTCGAGTATAGCGCGGCGCCGCGTCAGTGCGCGGCCGCGAAGAACGCGCGGAACGCGGGCGAGAACACGCGCTCGTCAGGCAGCGCGTTCGCATCCAGATGGCGCGCCGCGCGAGCGTCGCTGCGCGCGCCTTCGAGTTGTGATGCCTCTCCCGATCGCGCCAATGCAAAACGCGCGGCGCTGCGCAACAGATAGGCCTGAAAGCGTACATTCGCGCCGTTGACCGCATCGACATCCAGACGCGCTGCATTCGCAAAGCGGCCCGCGCTGAAATCGACATAGGCACGGATCAGCGCGGGCGGCGGTCCGGCGACGGCAACCGCGGTTGGTTTCGGCGGCGGATTGGATACCGGCGCAGACTCTGGCGTGGCAGGTGTTGCGACCACCGCCTGCGCCGACTGCGTTTTCGTGGGAGCTTCCTGCGCTTGCACGGCAACCGGCGTGCACTGCGCCTGGAGTTGCTCTTCTTGCGCACGCAACTGGCGCAGGCGGCCAAGCGAGCGCAGGTTCGACTGATCGTTCCATTGCGCTTTCGCCGCGGCGCAATCGCCAAGCTTGAAATAGGCGATGCCGAGGAAATGGTGCGGCAGATAGGGTTGCGGAACGCCTTCGATCCTCACCATGACCGGCGATTCCGGTCGCACCGCGAGCGCTTTTTTCAAGGCCTGTACCGCACGACCGTATTCGCCGTGATCCAGCGCCGCCAGACCATCGGTGTAATCGTCCTCGAAATCGGCGCGCGCGATCGCCGGCGCGAGCAAGGCCGCGAGGGCAAGCACGGCAAGCGCGCGGCTACAGACCGGCATGCTTGAAATACTCCTTCGCATCCGGCGCCGCAAAGCCGGCTGTCAGCGTGGCACGCTGTTTCCCCTCGACCGCAATCGTCATCTGCCTGCTCTTGCCGTCGAGCGGCTGGCGGAAGACGACGCTGTAGGTTCCGGCGGGCAATTTGAGCAACAGCGGCGTGCTGTTGTCGTCGGGCAGCGCGATTGCGCGACCGTTGCCGTCGGCCACCGCATCCACGCGTGCCCACGGCGTTGCGTTGAGCAGCAACTCGCCGGCATTCGCGGCGGCCTGCGCCTGCGCGGCCGCGACGATGCCGGCGCGCCAGCCGGGCATGTCCTGCACCAGCTTCGCCCACGCCGGATCCGCGGTCCAATCATCGCCGCGGCCCTTGACGAATGCGGCCATCGCGTCGAAATCGTCCGAGTTCGCCGCGGCCTGCAGGCGTTTGCCGATGGCCTCGACGGCGCGCGTGCGCAGAGCGAGCGTGTCCTTGTCGGTCGCATCGGCTGCCAGCAGTTGGGTGATGCCATCGAAGGCGGCGCGCAATTCGGCGTCCGTGCCGGCGTCGAGAAAGGCGGTCACCTGGGCGTGTGCCTTCTGCCGGTTTTCGGCAGTCTGCATCTGGATCTGGGCCTGCGCGCGCGCCTGTTCGCGCGCCTGCGCGATGCGTTGCTGCAAGGCGGCCAGGGACTTGTCGCCGGGCAGGGCGGCGAGTGCGTCGGCTTCGATCTTCGCCGCGTCGTCGATGCGTTTGTCGGCCAGCGCCGCATCGCCTTGCGCGGCGAGTTGCTTGCCGATCTGTTCGCGGGCTTCCTCGGCACGCGCATTGCCCGGATCCTTCTGCTCGACCTTGCGCACGAAATCCAGCGCGCTGCCGTCACTGCCCGGCGCGGCGACAAGCAATTGCCCGGACTGGATCAGGGCCGCGGCGCGGTCGTTCCACAGGTTCACCAGTTCCTGCTCGTCATGGCTCAGGCGGCGGTGCCCGAACCTGCCCCAGAGGATGATCGCGAGTACCGCGATGACGGCCGCGATCGCAATCCATGCGTTGCGCTTGCGCGCTGGCGTGGCGGGCGCTGCTGAAGGCGTCGCTGCCGGTTGATCCGCCGTCGCCGGCGCGGGGATCTGCCCGGACACGGACATGCGCGCGCCGCCGCTGCTCGGCATGCTGGTATAGAAACCGAGCGCACGCAATTGTTCGGACGAGGTCTGGTTCGGATCGAGCTGCAGGCGCGTGAGCAAGGTATCGCTGTGCACGAGGCGCGACTTGAGGTCGTCGCTGAAGGCCTTGAGCGTCGGATAACGGTCGTCGCACTTCTTGGCCAGCGCGCGATCGAAGATGTCCTGGAACGCGGCGAATTCCGTCGGCAGCGGCGCGGGCGCCTGGGTCAGATGCGCCATCAGCACCGCGATCGGCGTGTCACCGCGGAACGGCGGAGCGCCGGTGAGCAATTCGTAAAAAAGGATGCCAAGGCTGTACTGGTCGGCGCGGCCATCGACCTGCAGGCCGTTGATCTGTTCCGGACTCATGTAGGTGGGCGTGCCCACGAGCATGCCGGTCTGGGTCAGGCGCGTGGCAGAGCCATCCTGGTAGCGGGCGATGCCGAAATCGGTCAGTACCGGCGTGCCCGAATCGCGGAACATGATGTTGGCGGGCTTGAGGTCGCGATGCACGACGCCGTGCTCGTGCGCGAATTCCAGCGCCGCGGCGACCTGCACGATCACCGCGACCGCGTCGCCGAGCGCGATGCCGGTGCGCATGCGATCGGTGAGCGCGCCACCGGAAAGATATTCCATCGCGATGTAGGCGATGTCCTCGTTGCTGACGATGTCGTATACCGCCACGATATTGCGGTGCGGCAGCTTGGCCATCATGCGGCCTTCGAGCAGGAAGCGCTTTTCCGACTGCGCCGCCTCCGCTGCGGCCGCGTCCACGCCGCGACGCATGACCTTGATCGCCACGGTGCGATCCAGCGATCGCTGCAGGGCCAGGTACACGGTCGACATGCCGCCCGCGCCCAGCGGACGCAGGATTTCGTACCCCGGTATCTGGATGTAGCCGTTGCCCATCGCTGCAACCCCCGTCGCCATCATAGCATCGGGCGGGAACGGCGAAAGGCCCGCGCTTTATCGCATCATCAGCGCCGCGGCAGTTGCAGCATGACGCGCAAACCGCCGCCGTCGCGATTGGCCAGAGTGATGCGGCCGCCATGCGCCTCGGATATCTCGCGCGCGAGCGCCAGGCCCAGGCCGGTGCCACTGCGCTTGGTCGAATAGAACGGCAGCAGTGCCTGCGCCAGGACCGTGTCGTTCATTCCCGGCCCGCGATCGAGCACCTCGATGCGCTGGTCGGCGCCGAGCGTGACGCGCACGCGGATCGCATCGGCGGCGCTGCCGGATTCGTATGCGTTCTTGAGCAGGTTGAGCAGCACCTGTTCGACTTGCACCGCATCGAACCAGCCGGGCTCTTTCGGCAAGTTGCCCTCGAGCTGGAATTGCGCGTGCTGGCGCAAGCCTTCCACGAATGGCCCCCAGGCAATGTCCGCGCAGCGCGGCGCCGGCAGTCGCGCGAAATCCGCGTAGCCGGCGATGAAGTCGTGCAGATGCCGTGCGCGCTCGCCGATGCCGGCGAAGACCTGCGGCAGGCGGTCGCTGTCGCCGCGCCGCGCCAGTTCCGTGCCCGAATGCGCGAGCGAGGAAATCGGCGCCAGCGAATTGTTCAACTCGTGGCTGATCACGCGGATCACGCGTTTCCACGCCGCGACTTCCTGGCGCGACAATTCGCGCGTCATGCGTTGCACCAGGTGCAGGCGGTGCGCGCGTCCCTGCAGGCGAAAGTCGCGGCAGGAAATGTGGAACATCTCCTCCGCGCCGTCGAGCGTCACCGCGGTCAGGCTGTCGTTGCCGCTGGCCAGCGCCTCGCGCATCGGCGCGGGACACGCCTGCAGCATTTCGGCGAAATCCATGCCGAGCGGACTCTTGCCGTCGTTCAACAGGTGTCGCGCGGCGAGATTGGCATAGACCACGCGCAGGTGCGGATCGACCAGCAGCAGCGCCGTGGGCGTGTGCTGCATCACCGTATCGAGCAGCAGTTCGCGCTGCACCAGGTTCTGGCGCTGGCCGCGCAACGCCTGGCCGAGTGCATTGTGGGCCTTGATCAGTGCGCCGATTTCATCGCCGCGGCGCGACGCCAGCGACAGGCTGTAATCGCCGTCGCGATAGCTGGCGACGCTGCCGGACAGCGCGCGCAGCAGGCGCCGGATCGGCGCGATCGCGGTGCGCGCGATCCACACCAGTGGCAAGGCCAGTGCCGCCACCGCGACCAGGGCCGCGAGCCAGCCGTCGCCCCAG
>QWHH01000007.1 GCA_021404785.1 Lysobacterales bacterium PRO7 | reverse complement strand
CGGGCTTGGTCTCGGCCGCACCGGCGGAGCCGGCGGCGAGCGCAGCGGCAACGGCTGCGGCAGTCAGGGTCTTGCGTAAAAACTTCGTCATGTGTGCTCCTGGATGGATGGTATTGCCGATCGCGCGGCATGCCTGGAAATCTTGGCGGCCGCGTATTGTGAGGTTCCGGACCGCCGAAGGCAAACGGGTTCGGCTTGGACTGCAACCCGACGACAGGGTTCCCCGCCAGGTACGCTAAAATCACCGGATGATCCGATTCGATCGCCTTACCCTGCGCCGCGGGCCGCAAGTCCTGCTCGAAAACGTCGACCTTGCCCTGCATGCCGGCTGGCGCGTGGGCATCAGCGGCCGCAATGGCGCGGGCAAATCCAGCCTGCTTGCCCTTGTTGCCGGCGAACTGGCGCCGGACGCCGGCCATTTCGAGCGTCCGGCCAACTGGTCCATGGCCTGGGTGCGGCAGGAAGTTCCGGCGCTGGAAACCACGGCGCTGGATTACGTGCTGGACGGTGACGCCGAACTGCGCGCCATAGAACGTGAACTGGTTGCCGCCGAAGATGCCCACGACGGCATGCGCATCGCGCACCTGCACGAGCGCCTGCACACGATCGGCGGCTACGCGGCGCCCGCGCGCGCCGGCGCCTTGTTGCATGGCCTGGGCTTCAAATCCGGCGACGAAACACGAAGCGTGGCGCAGTTCTCCGGCGGTTGGCGCATGCGCTTGAACCTGGCGCAAGCGCTGATGTGCCGATCGGATTTGTTGCTGCTCGACGAGCCGACCAATCACCTCGACCTCGATGCGGTTTTGTGGTTGCAGGACTGGCTGTCGAAGTATCCGGGCACCTTGCTGCTGATTTCGCACGACCGCGAATTTCTCGACGCCGTCGTCACTCATGTCTTGTCGATCGCCGATCGCCGCGCCGATTTGTTCGCCGGCGATCTAACAGGTTTCGAACGCAAGCGCGCCGAACAACTCGCGCAACAATCGGCGGCGTTCGAGAAACAGCAGCGCGAGCGCGCGCACCTGCAACGCTTCGTCGATCGCTTTCGTGCACAGGCGACCAAGGCGCGCCAGGCACAAAGCCGCATCAAGGCGCTGGAACGCATGGTCGACATCGCGCCGATCCGCGCCGCGTCGACGATCCAGTTCGAGTTCCGCGAACCGGCGCGCCTGCCGGCGCCATTGCTCAAGCTCGACGACGCCGCCGCCGGCTACGGCGAGCGCCACGTGCTGGATGACATCACCCTGATTCTTGCCCCCGGCGACCGCATCGCCCTGCTCGGCGCCAATGGCGCGGGCAAGTCCACGCTGGTCAAACTGCTGGCGGGTGAAATTGCGCCGCTCGCCGGAGAACGCATTTCCGCGAAAGATCTCGCCATCGGCTACTTCGCCCAGCATCAACTCGAACAGCTCGACCCGGCGGCTAGCCCCGTCGCCCACTTGCTGGAGTTGAACCCTGCCCTCGGCGAAAAAGCCGCACGCGATTTTCTCGGCGGATTCGGCTTTGCCGGCGAACGCGCATTGGAGCCCGTCGCGCCATTTTCCGGCGGCGAGAAGGCGCGGCTGTGCCTGGCGCTGACGGTTTTCCAGCGTCCGAACCTGTTGTTGCTCGACGAGCCGACCAATCACCTGGACCTGGACATGCGCGAGGCCTTGACCGAAGCGCTGAACGATTTCGCGGGTGCGGTGGTTCTGGTGTCGCACGATCGCGCCCTGATCCGCGCTTGTTGCGACACACTGCTGCATGTTGGCGGCGGGTGTGTCGCTCCGTATTCGGGCGATCTGGATGACTATGCGCGCCAGGTGATGCGAGCTGCGAATGCGCCAGCACAGACATCCGATAAAGCCGCATCCGGTGACAAACGTCAAGGCGATCGCCGCGCGCGCGCTGACGATCGTGCGCGGACTGCGCCGCTGAAGCAGGAAGTGCAGCGTCTGGAGAAACGCATCGCGCAGGTCGAGTCGGACAAGCGTCAGGCGGATGCCGCCTTGAATGATCCGGAATTGTACGAAGACAGTTCGAAGGCGCGCGTGCAGGAATTGACCCGCCAAGCCAGCAGCCTGGCATCCGAATTGGCCGATCTGGAAGCGCGCTGGCTGACGGCACACGAGGAGCTGGAAGCCGCGAGCGGCTGATCCACAGGCGTCGGTTCGGCTCGATCAGCCCCCCGTTTCGAATCCCGAGGCGAAAATGCGATCGTAAGCTCCTGCGAGGCAGTTTTCCGTCTCAAACAACGTGTAGGCAGCGGCCAATTGCTGTGCAGTCATCGGCCCGGCGGTGCATTCGGCAGGAAACGTTATGCCGGCAGTACCCGACGTGTAGACCGGATGATTGTCGAGAAACGTAACGCGCCCGCATTGACTGCCGGCCGGAACACCGACCGGTGCGTTGAAGCTGAATTGCTGCGGAATGATCTGGCCGGACTGGTTCAGGCTGATCCGGTTGACCGCAGGCGCGATGACGCCATCGTAGTCGTGGCGCAACAGGCCCAACGTGAGCTGACCGTAGGTTCCGCCGGCCACGAGCTGGAGCCATTGTGCGAACCTCGCACCGTCCGCGTCGCCAGTGTCGATGTATCCGGTCTGCGGGTCGCTGGTGATGCCGCCCGCACCGGGGTTCCAGGTCACCAACGACGATAGCGGTGGATTGTTCTGCAAATAGCCGTCGGCGAAGTGAAACATCAAGGCGCGGCCACCGCTGTTCAGGAAACCGGTGAAATACCCTTTCGCAGCCGCCGACGGATTTGCCGTAATGCCCTGGCAATTCATCAGGACGCCGTCGTACTGGTTGATGGCCGCCTGTGAAGCAACCAGATTCGTTTCGTCCGGCGTATTGACGTTGATCACGGCGCCTGCGCCACCGGGAGCGCTCCCGGTGTAGAACCGGATTCGCCCGTTGCCGGAGGGATTGGTAAATTCAGCGTCGTCCATGCCAATCTGGCGCAGCAGGCACTCCTCCGCGTCCACATTGCCGGTCACGACAGCAGTCAGCGGGATATCGCCCTCGGCCTTGGTCCGCGGCAAGCGTGAAATCGACGCCGGGACTGGCGTGTTCACGCACGCCACGACGTTGGGCAGGACGACCTGCCGACGCCAGCGGCCGACCTGGATCACCAACGGAATGTTCGCGCCAACCGGCATGTTGGTGATGGCAAAAGTGCCGTTCGGGCCCGAGATCGCACTGACCAGCGGCGAGCCGCTGGGCGAGCAACTGTCGCAGGCCACGCCTGGCGTAAATGCTGCGACAGGCGCGTTCGGCACGTACACCAGCGCATTGGGCAACGGCACGGTCCCGTTGGGCATGTAGACGGTCCCGCTGACCGTCGTGCTGCCGCCACCCGGGCAGATTTGTTGTTGCAGGCACAGGCCGGTGCAGCTTTGTGCCGGTAACGACTGCGAAGCAAGCGCAACGACGGTCGCGCAAAGGATTCTGCGCATGATTCTCCCCCAGAAAACACCCACTGCGGATACTCAGGTTATACCGGATTGCAATTGGGTGCTTGACAAGTCTCGTCTAGGTGTTATACTTACATACAACACTAGTACTACAGTTCACCAAGAGGAGTCCACCATGAACCTGCAAGCCCTGCTGATCCGCGCCAGCGTTTCGATCGCAGCCGGCCTGGCAATGGCCGCCGGCATTGCGCTGAACCATGCAAAGCCAGCCGAAGCATTTACCGCCAAGCCGACATTGTCCGTGAAACCCCATACGGTCAGCGTCGCCGAGCCCGTGACCTTGCCGACAATCCATGTGCGACCCACCTTGGCGCAGCGCATGGCGGCGGCGCAACCCTCCGTACCCTCGGGAACGGGAATGTTCATCCATGCCGTGTTCGAAGTTGACGCCGGCGTGCCGACGAACAAACCTTCGGCCAGCGCGCGCCTGGACATGCCCTACTATTCCTTCGGCAAGGTTCTGCCGCGCATCGGCGCCAAGGAATAAGCATGAGTATCACCTGGAACGACAACGCGCCGATCTACCGCCAACTGCGCGACCGCGTGGTGGCGATGATTCTGGACGGCGTGCTCAAGCCCGGCGACGCGCTGCCCTCGGTGCGCCAGGTCGCGGCCGACTTCCAACTCAACCCGATCACCGTGTCGAAGGGATATCAGGAACTCGTGGACGAACAACTCGTGGAAAAACGCAGGGGACTGGGCATGTACGTAAGCGAAGGCGCACGCGCGGCGCTGATGAAATCCGAGCGCGAACGATTCCTGAAGGAAGAATGGCCCGCCGTGTTCGCGCGCATCCAGCGCATGAACCTGGACTTGGCCACACTGGTCAAGAACGCTGAAAACACGGGAGAAAAGCCATGACCGCCGTCGTGCAGGCAAAGGGACTGTCCAAGCGCTACGGCAACACGGTGGCGTTGGACAATGTCAGTTTCGACATCGAAGCTGGCCGCATCGTCGGCCTGGTCGGCCCAAACGGCGCCGGCAAGACCACGGCGCTCAAGGCCATCCTCGGCCTGGCGGAATTCGACGGATCGCTGTCCGTGCTCGGTCTGGACCCACGCACGCACCGCACGCAACTGATGGAACAGGTGTGCTTCATCGCGGACGTGGCCGTGCTGCCGCGCTGGCTGCGCGTGGGTGATGCGGTGGATTTCGTCGGCGGCGTGCATCCGCGCTTCTCGCGCGAGAAATGCGAAAAACTGCTCGCACGCACCAAGATCAAGCCGACCCAGCGCGTACGCGAACTGTCCAAGGGCATGATCGTGCAATTGCACCTGGCCCTGGTCATGGCGATCGACGCGAAATTGCTGATCCTCGACGAACCGACCCTGGGCCTGGACATCCTGTATCGCAAGGAGTTCTACAACAACCTGCTCAGCGATTATTTCGACGAGCAGAAAACCATCCTTGTGACCACGCACCAGATCGAGGAGATCGAACACATCCTCACCGACCTGCTGTTCATCAAGGAAGGCAAGATTGTGCTCGATGCCACCATGGACGACGTCGGCGAGCGTTTCGCCGAAGTCATGGTCAATCCGGACAAGGCCGATGCGGCGCGCACGCTCAAGCCGCTGTACGAGCGCCAGATCTTCGGCAAGTCGATTTTCCTGTTCGACGGCATCGACAAGTCGCGCCTGGCGGAACTGGGCGAATTGCATAAACCGAGTGTCGCCGATCTGTTCGTCGCGACCATGAAAGGAACGTACGCATGAACGCCATCACTCCTTCGAGCAAATTCCTCTGGCAGATCAAGCGCGAATTCTGGGAACACCGCGGCGGATTCCTGTGGACTCCGGTGATCATCGCGCTGGTCATGCTCGCCTTCATCGCAATGGGCCTGGTGACTGCCGAACTCACCGCGCAAAGAGCCGGCTTCACCCTGAACGGCATTCATATCGATCAGCTCACCAGCCATATCGACGCGGACGACATGGCCAAGTTCCAGGGCGCGCTCGACGTCGGCCTGATCACGATGGGAATGCCGATCCGCATCGCCCTGTTCGTGGTCGTGTTCTTCTACGCGCTCGGTGCGTTGTACAACGACCGCGCCGACCGCAGCGTGCTGTTCTGGAAGTCGCTGCCGCTGTCGGATACGCAAACGGTGTTGTCGAAGGTCGCCGCTGGGCTAATCCTCGCGCCGGCGCTCGCCGTGTTCGGCATGATCGTGCTGCAACTGGGCTTTTTGATCCTGTTCACGTTGTATGCGGCGCTGCACGGCATCAACGCCCTGCCGTATCTCTGGTCGCCGACGCATCTGATAGCGATGTGGATCAAGTTTGCCGTGCTGATTCCGGTCAACGCGCTGTGGGCGCTGCCGACGATGGGCTGGCTGCTGCTGTGCTCGGCCTGGGCGCGCTCCAAGCCGTTCCTGTGGGCGGTGATGCTGCCGGTCGTCACCGGCGTGATCATCACCTGGATGCAGTTGATGCAATCGTTCTCGTTGCACAGCGGCTGGTTCTGGCAGCACGTCATCGGTCGAGTGCTGCTGAGCCTGATTCCGGAAAGCTGGATCAATCTCGAAAGCCTCAAGTCGCTCGACCATGCCGGCGCGGATCCGTCGATAGCACTGAGCAACTTGTTCTCGTTCGGCGCGATTGCCGACCGGATGGCCAGCGCGAATTTCGTGATCGGTGTCGCCGCTGGCCTCGCCATGATCGCCGCTGCGATCTGGCTGCGGCGCAAGCGCGTGGAAGCGTATTCCTAATCTCACGCAACGGAATTTATCGATGAGCAACGAAAACAAGATCAGCAGATTGGCCGGTGCCATTTACCTCGTCGTGGTCGTGACCGGTCTGTTCAGCCTTTTGTATGTGCCTTCCCAGGTCAACGTGTCCGGCGATGCCCATGCAACCGTCGGTAACATCGTCGCTCACAACTCCTTGTTTCGAGCCGGCATCGCGGTGTTCCTGATCAAGCAAGTGGCGTTTCTGCTCCTGCCGCTCGCGCTGTTCAAACTGCTGCGTCCCGTTCACCAAAGCATGGCGGTCCTCATGGTAGCGCTCGCCGCTGTCAGCGTGCCGATCGCTTTGGTCAGTTTGACGAATCGGCTGGATGTGCTGGATATCATCGGTGGCTCGTACAGTCAGGCGCTCTCACCAAACCAGATTCAATCGCATGCCGTGCTGGCCCTCAACGCTTACGGCAATGGCCTGTTGGTCGCAACCCTGTTTTGGGGGCTTTGGTTGCTCCCCTTCGGATGCCTGGTCATACGGTCCGGGTTCCTGCCAAAGATCCTCGGCATCCTTCTGTTTCTCGGTGGTCTTGGCTATGTGGCCCAAGTGTTCTGGGAAGTCCTCGTTCCGACTATCCGCTTCCCGGATTTCGTGTTGTTCCCGGCCGCAGCGGGCGAAATCGGCATTTGTCTCTGGCTGCTCGTAGTCGGCGTGCGTGCACGCCACGCGCGTTAGTCCACCTCTCCATTCAACAATCCACCTTGGGACCCTATGGCTACTGCACATCTGGACGACTTGAAGGTACACGTGCGGATCAAATTGTCTGCACTTTGGGCTACCTTGATGTTTTGCTACATCTATGGCGATTACTTCGGCCTTTATGTCCCGGGAAAGCTAAAGGGAATGCTCGCCGGCGAAGGACCCTTTGGGCCCGTTAGTCAAAACACCTTGATTGCCACCTCGATCATGCTGGCGGTCCCGGGCATCATGGTGTTTCTTTCGCTGGTTTTGCCGCCAAAACTGACCCGCTGGCTCAACATCATTTTGGCTGCTGCCTACATTGCCATCATGGCCTTGACCATGCCCGGGGCATGGTCGTTTTACATTCTCTTGGGTGCCTTGGAGATCGCAATCGGATTACTGACCATCTGGTATGCGTGGACCTGGCCGAAACGAGCTCTTGCGTAATCGATGGAGGATGAGATCATGATCACGACGAAAATCCTTTGCATTGCTGCGTTGTCGGTCGCCGCCGCTGGCTGCGTCCAATATGACGACTCGGTATTCCAGCATTTGAGCGTGCTCAGCGACACCCGCATCGCGGTGCATGCGCATGCCGGCACGGATGCGATCGTGTCGGCGCAGGGCGACCTTCTGATCGACGGCAAGCCCGTCACGCTGGATGCGGCACAATCACAAATCGTGGCGCGCTATTTCACCAGCGCCATGGCGCTACGCAGCGACGCCGTGAAGACTGGTGCTGCAGGTGCAGCCACTGCGGCGACCGCGATCACCAGCGTCGCCGCGGGATTGGCCTCGGGCGATACCGACTCGATCGATGCGAAGGTGAACGCGAGCGCGGCAAAGGTCGACGCCGCGGCGAACAAGCTTTGCGTCGATTTGCAAATGCTGGCGAAGGCGCAGGACGATCTCGCCAGCGCGGTGCCGTCGTTCAAACCCTACGCGACAATAGGGCAGCGCGAAGTGGACGATTGCAAACCCGACTGAACGGACCGGCACGGGCCGCCATAGCGGCGGCCCGCGCTTCATCGGTCACTTGATCGTGTCGGAAAGAACCTTGTACACATTACCGCCCTGGCTCTGCAGGCCGATCTGGCCAAGGTCCAGCGAGCCGGTCAGCCAGAAACGCGCCAGCTGTCCGCCAACGCGCCGTACCACCAGCGCGGCGCCTTGCCCGGTGTAAAGCGTGTCGCCCTGGCGAAGATCCACGGGCTTGAGCGAATCGACAACTTCGCGCCCATCCGCGTATTGATCCTGCAAGGACTTGCGCGCTTGCGAACCCGATGCCGGAACGGCAGCTGCCAGCGTGCCGCCGCTGCGCGTGCGCAACACCGGGGTCGCATTCATGTCGATCGCGCGCACCACCGTGTAACGGCCCTCGCCATTCGGCGCCAGCTCGATGCGTTCCAGATTCAGGTCACCTTGCAGCCAGTAGAACTGCAAGCGTGAACTGCCGCGGCGCACGACGCCGCGCAGGTCGCCATCGACATAAACCACGTCGCCCGCGAGCAGTTGGCCAGCCTGCAAGTCGCCTTCGGCGGGGCGGCCGCCATTGAGATTCTTGAGCATGCTATTGCGCATGGCCTCGCGCTTGTCGGCAGCGGCCTTTTCCGCTGCAGCTTTTTCCGCGGCTGCCTTCGCAGCAGCGGCTTGTTCTGCAGCCAGTTTGTCCGCCGCCGCCTTTTCGGCCGCAGCCTTGTCCGCGGCAGCCTGCTCCGCGGCTGCCTTTGCAGCGGCCGCCTGAGCTGCCGCGCGCGCAGCAGCCGCCTTCTCGGCAGCGGCTTTTTCCTGCGTGGCTTTTTCTTCGGCGGCCTTTTGCGCAGCAGCCTTTTCCGCCGCAGCCTTCGCTGCGGAGGCATCAGCCGATGGCGCCGCCGGTTTTGCCGGAGCGGCCTCGACCATCTTTACCAGTACATTTTCGAAAAAACCGTCGTTTTCCTTGATCGGCACATTCGCGGCGCCGGCGTGCAATTTGGCCGCGACCTTGGCCTGCCAGTACGACGGCGCGGTCACTTCCAGCGATTTTCCGGCAGCAGACGCCTGCTGCGCGATGGCGGCGAGCTTGGCGTCGCCCGCGCCGGACAGGAAATCCTTGCCATTGACATCGACTTGCTGCGCCAGCGCGCTGCCGGCAAACAACAGCACGACAAAAGGTATAAATCTGTACATTTTCATCTCCGGCACCCTGTTGAACCACTCGGTATAAAAAACGGTTTGCACGTCTGCCACGACCGCATCTGCAGGCATGCGACGTTCGGCACGTCAGCCTCCAGCGCTACCACCGTGCACGCCGCCACGGGTCAGCGCCATCGGGTCGAGCAATGCCTTCAGCTTCGCCTTTGGCAAACCTGTTGTCTCCAGCGCCACGTCGAGGATCGGCCGCCCTTCCTTGTACGCCCGCTTCGCCGTGGCCGCGCCCTTGTCGTAGCCGATCACGGCATTGAGCGCCGTGACCAGAATGGGATTCTTGTCCAGTGCTTGCCTGATATTGTCCTGCCGCACCTTGAAGCCGGCAATTGCCTTGTCCGCGAGCAGACGCGAGGCATTGGTCAAAATCCCGATGCTTTGAAGCAAGTTCAATGCCACCACCGGCAGCATCACGTTGAGCTGGAAATTGCCGGACTGCCCGGCAATCGTGATCGTGGCGTCGTTGCCGATCACCTGCGCGCAGACCATCGCCATCGCCTCGGGGATCACCGGATTGACCTTGCCCGGCATGATCGACGATCCCGGTTGCAGCGCCGGCAGCTCGATTTCGCCGATTCCCGCCAGCGGGCCCGAGTTCATCCAGCGCAAATCGTTCGCGATCTTCATCAACGAAACCGCGAGCGTCTTCAACTGACCGGACAACTCGACCGCGGCGTCCTGCGAGGACATGCCCTCGAAGAAATTGTCGGCAGACTCGAACTTCACGCCGGTCATCTTCGTCAGTTCCTTGCAGATGGACGGGCCAAGCTTCGCATCCGCATTGATGCCGGTGCCAACGGCGGTGCCGCCCTGCGGCAGCTTGCGCACGCGCTTGAGCGAATCGTTCAGGCGCTCGATATTCGATGCAATCTGCGCCGACCAGCCGCCAAGTTCCTGACCGAACGTCACCGGCATCGCGTCCATCAGATGCGTGCGCCCGGTCTTGGCAACCCTGCCCAATTCCCTGGCGCGCTTGTCGAGGGTTTTCTTCAGATGCGCCAGCGCCGGCAGCAAGTGTTCGGAAACGGTCAACGCCGCGCTCACGTGCACCGCGGTCGGGATCACGTCGTTCGAGGATTGGCCGTTATTGACGTCATCGTTTGGATGCACTTTCGTGCCAGCCCGCGCGCAAAGATGCGCGATCACTTCGTTCGCATTCATGTTGCTCGAAGTGCCCGAGCCGGTCTGGAACACGTCGATCGGAAACTGTGCATCGAACTCGCCCGCAGCCACGCGCTCGGCCTGTTTGCGGATCGCCATGGCCTTGGTTCTAGCCAGATGTCCCAAATCCGCATTCGACTGAGCGGCGGCAGACTTGATCAAACCAAGCGCGCGGATGAATTCACGCGGCATGGTCAGACCCGAGATCGGGAAGTTGTCCACGGCGCGCTGGGTCTGCGCGCCCCACAGCGCGGCGGCCGGGACTTTCAACTCGCCCATGCTGTCGCGCTCGATGCGAAAATCGGCCATCGAAAAACTCCAAAAATCAGGTCAGGAATCGGCCGGCGATTATAACCCCTCGGTGTATCATTCGCGTTTTCTCGCCACGAGCCTGCCATGCCGCTGTCGCCGCTCACCGCCCTGTCGCCGCTGGATGGCCGCTACGCCGGCAAAGTCGAGGCACTGCGGCCAATTTTCAGTGAAGCCGGATTGATGAAGCGCCGCGTGCTCGTCGAAGTGCGCTGGCTCATGGAACTGGCCGGTGAAAAGGCCATCGTCGGACTCGGCACCCTGCCCGCCGGTGCGCGGCAATTCCCGACGACGTTGGCGGATGGCTTTTCGTTGCAAGACGCAGAACGCATCAAGGCCATCGAGGCGACGACGAACCACGATGTCAAGGCAGTCGAGTATTTCATCAAGGAAAAAATCGGCGACCACGCGGATCTGGCGAAGGCGAAAGAATTCGTCCACTTCGCCTGCACCTCCGAGGACATCAACAACCTCGCCTACGCGCTGATGCTGCGCGACGCGCGCGACGGCGTGCTGCTGCCGACGCTCGACAAACTCGTTCACACGTTGCGCCAGCTGGCGCACGCGCTTGCGGGCCAGTCCATGCTCTCGCGCACGCACGGCCAAACCGCGTCGCCGACGACGCTTGGCAAGGAAATCGCGAATGTCGTCGCACGCCTGGAACGCCAGCGCAAGCAGATCGCGGCGGTGGAATTGACTGGCAAGATCAACGGCGCGGTCGGCAACTACAACGCGCATGTCGTCGCCTATCCGGAAGTCGATTGGCTGGCGTTGTCGAAACGTTTTGTGGAGTCGCTCGGGTTGGTCTGGAATCCGTACACGACGCAAATCGAACCGCACGACTGCATTGCCGAATTGTGCGATGCGATGCGTCGCGCCAACACCATCCTGGTCGACTTCGCGCGCGATGTCTGGGGCTACGTTTCGCTCGGCTACTTCAAACAGGCGCTCAAACCCGGTGAAGTCGGATCGAGCACGATGCCACACAAGGTCAATCCGATCGACTTCGAAAATGCCGAAGGCAACTTCGGCATCGCCAATTCGCTACTGGCACACTTTGCGGAAAAATTGCCGATCAGCCGCTGGCAGCGCGATCTCACCGACTCCACCGTGCTGCGCACCATCGGCACCGCGTTCGGCCACACCCAGATCGCGCTCGACTCGCTGCTGCGCGGGTTGGCCAAGCTCAATCCGAATCCCGAGCGCATCGCTGCGGATCTGGATGCCAGTTGGGAAGTTCTCGCCGAAGCCGTGCAGACCGTGATGCGCCGCTACGGATTGCCCGAACCCTATGAACAACTCAAGGCGTTGACGCGCGGCCAAGGCATCACGCGTGAATCGATGTGCGCGTTCATCGAAAGTCTTGCGCTGCCGGCGGATGCGAAGAAGCGTTTGCTGATGCTGACACCGGCAAGCTACACCGGGTTGGCCGCGGAACTGGCAGCGAAGATCTGAGCAACGTGTTCGAACACCGCACCGACCCGCTGCTGCCGCGCCAGAAATTTTTCGGCCGTCTTGTCCGCTGCGCGACTGTTGGCGCAGGCTTGATCATCGTTTCGCTGGTCATCGGGATGCTCGGCTACCACATCCTCGAAAATCTTTCGTGGCTCGATGCATTCGTGAACGCGTCGATGCTGCTCGGTGGTATGGGACCGGTCGACCCGGTGCACACGGCCGGTGGCAAGCTATTCGCGGGACTCTACGCGTTGTATTGCGGCTTCATGGTGATTGCGATCGCCGGCATCATCTTCGCGCCCATCGTGCACCGGTTCCTGCACCGGTTTCACCTGGAGCATGGTCGGTCGGATTGATGCTTAGCTCCCGATATTGCTCCGCGACTACTGCGTCGGTCGATAAAGCTGCAGGCCAAGCACAACGGCATACCGGTCGAAATCCTTGTCTGTGGTGAATACCGGAATCTTGCGTCGCAACGCAACAGCGCAGAGCAAAAAATCCGTATTCAATCCCTGCACACCACCTTCGCGACATCGGTTGTAACAGGCGGCGGCTTGCTCGAAATCGGGTTCGTGCAAGGGCTCATCCGGGAACGCGCGCAAATGCTCACGCAGCGCATCGAACTGCGCCTTGTCGCGGATTCCAGAAAGCAGTTCCTGACGCACCGGGCCGATCATCAGCACACGGCCTTCGCGGATCAGCTCCGCAAGCGCCCGCGCTTCGTCCCCGGCGTGCGCCGCCTTGCGACGCAAGGCGAGCGACCATACCGAGGTATCGACCAGCACATTCACCGTTTCACGCGCCGCTGCTTCTTGTAGTCGTAGCGCGGATCGATATCGACCTTGCCGAACAGCGCGACTACGCCGAGTTGCTGGCGCCGACGGATGTACTCGGCCAGCGCCTCGTTCACCGTCGCTTTCTTAGTGCGATGCCCGCCCGCGCGCAGCGCCTGTTCGAGCAGATGTTCGTCGATAGCGAGATTGGTTGCCATGTGTCAATCCTTACACAATCGGCAACACAAGGCAATCACGCGCCGATTAACCCACACGCCAGCGCGATACGGTACAACTCGCGGTCGTTGCGCGCGGCGAGTTTTTCCAGCACATGCGCGCGATGCACATATGCCGTCTTCGCCGCGACGCCGAGCGCATCCGCCACCTGCTTGGTCGTCTTGCCGTGCGCCAGCAGCAGGAATACGTCGCGCTCACGCGCGCTGAGCCGGTCGAGTGGCACTGCGACGGATTTGCGTCCGCACAGATCGCTGCTCAGATGGCGCCGTCCCGCCATCACTTCGCGGATTCCCGTCACCAACTCATCCGGCGCGACCGCCTTGGTCACGTAACCATCCGCGCCGCGCGCCAGCGCCTCGTCCACGTAGGATTCGCCCTCGTGCATGCTCATGACGAGGATGCGTAGCGCCGGAAAGCGAGCGCGCAGCGACGGCAACGCCTCGATTCCGCTTTCGCCGCGAAGGGTCAGATCAAGCACCAGCACATCCACCGTGTGATCCGTCAGCGCACGTTCGGCATCCGCCAGTGAACCGCACTCCGCCGCGATTGTCATATCCGCCTCGCGCTCGATCAGCGCACGGAAACCCGTGCGCACGATGGCGTGGTCGTCGGTGAGTGCGATGCGGATCATGCGGGCATTGTCGCGCGCAGACGGGTGCGCAAGGTAGGAATTTTTCTGATTGCCCACTTTCGTCGCATGGCTATGCTGCGAGGCGTTTACTGTCGTTCCCCATGAAGGAATAGCAATGCTGCGCTTCGCCTAATCCGCCATTCGTCGATTGATATTCGGTTCCATCCTTGTCGCCACCGCGGCGAGCGCCCAGATGAGCATTACTTCGTCGGCCTTTATCAATGGCAATCCGATTCCTGATCCGTTTCAATACAACCAAGGCCCCCCGGGGCAGTGCACGGGCGGAAACAACTGGTCCCCGCCGCTAGCAATATCCGGCATCCCAGCCGGCACAAATACACTAGCAATCCAGCTGTACGATATAACCAACCCGTGGCTTCATTGGTATGCGTGGGGTATTCCGGTTTCCGGAACGAGCGTGTCATTGCCCTACAACTACGCTTCGACAATGCCGGCTGGCACACAAGCAAATAATCAGTTTGGAACGTACGGTTACGGCGGCCCGTGCGCACCCCCTGACGGTCAGACACATTTCTATTTGTTCGCGGCATACGCACTGACGATTACTGGCACGACCGAGCCGACCGATAATCAACTCACCGCCGCACCGCAGGCAGATCTTCTCGGCACGCGCGTATATGGTCAAACCGTGCCTTGGTCATCTGACGTGATCTTCGTCAACGGGTTCGAACCGTAGCGCATCACGGCACTGGCTTGACGGTGTTGAGTGCTGACCTCATCGATCGCAACGGCTTTGAGTCGGAATCACTGTCTTGCCCGGTCGAATAGAAGGACAGCAGGATCGTCGTTATCAGCCGTTGCACCGGTTAACATGGTGGTGACCGGCATTGCCGCGGGTCGGTAAGTTCTCGCCCTACAATGCTCGGTCAATGAAACTTGAACCGCCCAATATCGCCGGTGCGCGAATAATCGACAGCCCCCGCCTCCCCTACGCCATCCTGCGCCCGCTCGCCATGCTGGCGTTCGCGCTGGTGTACTGGCTGCTGCTGACCCACGTCGCGCGGTTCTACTGGTTTGTGCCGTGCGGGTTGCGGGTGGCGTGTCTGGCGCTGCTGCCTCTGCGCTGGTGGCCGTGGATCATCGCGGGCGAGTTTCTTGCGCGCACACACTATGCCGCGAGTCTCCTCGATCCGCATTCGCTATCGGATTTTTTCCTGCGAGTGTGGAACTGGGACTCGCTGACGGTGATCTTTCTGGCACCGATCCTGGCTTTGCCCGGATCGTGGTACCTACGTCGTTGGGTTCCCGATCTGGCGCAACTGCGCCAACCGCGCGTCATGGGATATGTTCTGCTGGCCTGCCTTGTCAGCGCAATCGGCGATTCGCTGGGCAATATCATCAATGTCCTGTTCACCCCACCGCCACCGCATTTGCCGATAAGCGCGACACGGTTTATTGCCGGCAAGATCACTGGCGACTATATCGGCGTGATCGCCGTAGCGCCGGCTGTGTTCGCGTTGTGTCTGCCGGCAGATCGGCCTTGGCGCTGGCGCGAGGCGTGGCCGGATGCGGTTTTGCTGATTGCGGTCGGGGTCGCTTACGCCGCGCTGATGCGTCTGCAATCGCATATCGTGATCTACGAATACAGTCGCGCGCTGGTGCTGATCCCGGTATTTCTCATCGCATTCCGCCACGGCTGGCGCGGTGGCGCAATCGCGCTCGCGTTGTGCAGCACGCTTGTCGCGCTGGTGCCAGCCCTGCATCCGGCGGATGCGTATCGTGACCTGTTCACGCAGATGCTGCTCGCCATCGCCGGCACGGCGGCCTTGCTGCTCGGTTCGGCCATCGACGCGCAGCGCGCGGCACAAGACGAGCTGACGATGCAGAATGCCGCACTCGAATCGGCGAACGCAGGGCTAGATCACCTCGGCACGGAACTGCGCGAAGCGGCGCAGCGCAACTTGCGCATGGAGGAGGAACAACGCCGACGCATCGCCACGGAAATCCACGACGAACTCGGCCAGAACCTCACCGCCGTGCACACGCGCGTCAAGCTCGCCGCCGATCGCCTGAACGCGGCGCAGTTGGGCGATGTCACCACGTCGATCTACGAGATTCTCGCCACCATGCGCGGCTCGGTGCGCGGGCTGATGGATTCGCTGCGCCCGCCGGTGCTGGACGAATTCGGCCTCGTGCGCGCGTTGCGCGAAGGGCCGTTGCGCGATCTCGTCGAACGCGCCGGGTTGCGCTACGAATTCGACTTGCGCGGCGACCCGACGCTGATCGCAGCGCTAGACGAAGCCACGCAAATCGCGATCTGGCGCATCGTACAGGAAGCGGCGACGAATACGGTGCGGCATGCGCGCGCAACGAGTTTCCGTGCACGCCTGCGCGTGGGCGTGCGCGGCGCGAACGCGCTGGCGATACTGGATTTGCGCGACGATGGCATCGGCATCGCCGATGCGACGGCCGCATCGCGCGGCGGTCATGGCTTGCAAGGCATGCGCGACCGCGCGCTGGCATTGAACGGACTCGTGCGTGTTGTCGGCAACCGGAAGGGAACGCGCCTGCGGGTGTTGTTGCGGCAGGCGTTGTGAGACGACGGTTTCACCACAGCGCCGGTCGATCCAAATCATGCTAGACTAGACCAGTCTGCCGACCAGATTGGAATTGGCCATGCACCCGGAAATCGGTTCCTATGATGCCAAGACGCGTCTGCCGGAATTGCTGCGCGAAATCGCAGCCGGCCGCGCTTTTACGATTACCTTGCGCGGCAAACCCGTAGCGGATCTGGTGCCAAGCCGACCTGCAGCCCGCAGCGATCGCCGTGCCGCAATCGCGGCGATGCGCGCCGTGCCGAAATTGCGGGTCCCAATAGGACAGTCCGTGCGCGCCTGGGTCAGCGAGGGCCGCAAGTGACGGTGGTTCTCGATGCCTCGGCCGCGCTGGCCTGGTTGTTCGGGCGCGACGACAAGGCCGAACGCAAACGCGCGGACACCATGCTCGACGCGCTCGCCGAAGACGGCGGATTGGTCCCTGCGCTATGGCACAGCGAGGTCTGCAACGCACTGGTCGTTGCGGAACGGCGCAAGATCGCCAGCGAAGCACAATCCACAGATTTCCTCACGCGCCTGAACGCCCTTCCGATCGACACCGATTCGGCGCCCATGCAAACGCGGCGCGACATCGTTCTTGAACTGGCGCGCCGCTTCACGCTGTCGGTCTACGATGCCGCCTACCTGGAATTGGCGCTGCGCAGCGATGCGCGTCTGGCGAGTTTCGACCGGCAACTTGTGGCCGCCATGCGCAAGGCGGGCGGGAAAGTCTTCGACTGAACAGCGCCGGACGGATCGCTCCGCCCGGCGCTTGTCACGACAAAATTACGCTGCCTTCGCCGCCTTGATCAAACCTTCCGCAGCCATCGCGGCCTGTACCGCCGGACGCGCGGCGACGCGCTTCTGGAACGCTTGCAGCGACGGGAACGCGGACAGATCCAGCTTCACGAAATCGGCCCAGCGCGTGACCGTGAACAGATAGGCGTCGGCCACGGTGAAGTGATCGCCCAGCAGATACGGTTGCTTGGCCAGGATTTTCTCGATCAAGGCGTAACGCTTGTTCAGATACGCCTTGCGCTCCTCACGCGTGGCTTCTGGCGTGGCTTCGCTGAATAACGGGCTGTAGGTCTTGTGGATTTCGCTGGTAATGTAGTTGAGTGTTTCCTGCAGGCGCGCGCGCGCCAGCGTGCTATTCGCAGGAGCGAGCGCGGTATTGCCCTTGAGATCGGCAAGATACTGCACGATCGCCGGGCCTTCGGTCAGCACTTCGCCATTGTCCAGCTCCAGCGCGGGCACCGAGCCTTTCGGGTTGATCTGCCAATAGTCGCGGTCGGTCGCGGTGCGCTTGGTCTTGGTGTCGACCTTTTCGATCGCCACCGGCAGACCGAGTTCGTGCGCGACGATATGCGGGGACAGCGAGCAGGCGCCGGGTGAATAATAGAGTTTCATGGCTTCCATCCTTTTTTGATTGGGGGAATTCGCGCCAGCAGACTGGCGACGTGGAGTATCCTATCACTATCTAGTTACTATTCGATACCACATATCCATTAATTACTGATAGAATGTGGTAACTGGGCGGTTACCCGCTCACCCCGCAATTACCAGGGACAACAGCCATGGGACTGCCGTTACGCAAAAGCAAGGTCATGCCGCCGCCACAATGTCCGCTGAGCATGTGCATGGATCTGCTGCGCGGTGCCTGGGCGCCGAACGTGCTCTGGTACCTGCGCGGCGGCGCGCGCCGTTTCGGCGAGCTGCGCCACGACATCCCGCGCATCTCTGCGCGCGTGCTCAGTGCACGCCTGCGCGAGCTGGAAGCGCGCGGCATGATCGTGCGCCGCCTGCTCGACACCTCGCCACCGTCGGCAGAATACGAACTCACCGAACTTGGTCAGGAGTTGCTGCCCGCGCTCGACGCCATCGTCAAGGTCGGGGCCAAACTCAGGCATGATGCCGCGCCGAAGCGGAAGCTGGCGGCGTGAAGCGCGCGCCAAGCATCGAGGTTGGCGCAACGCCCCGGCAGCCGCTCGGCATGTCGCCGGCGCGTTTCCTGCGCGATTACTGGCAGAAGCGGCCATTGCTGATACGCGGTGGATTTCCAACTTTCGGCAAGGCCATCGCGCCGGATGATCTGGCCGGACTCGCCTGCGAAGAAGCGGCGTTGTCGCGCATCGTGCTGCACGACGCGCAACGTGATCGCTACACATTGCACAATGGTCCGTTCGCGGAATCGGATTTCGCAAAGCTGCCGAAGACACACTGGACCTTGCTGGTCCAGGACGTCGACAAGTGGGACATGGACGTGGCGGCGCTACTCGATGCGTTCGCGTTCATTCCGTCGTGGCGTGTGGACGATGTAATGCTGAGCTACGCCACCGACGGCGGCGGCGTCGGTGCGCACGTGGATCAGTACGACGTATTCCTCGTGCAGGGCATCGGCCAGCGGCACTGGCGGATCAGCACCGATCCACGCGCGCCGAAGGATTTCCGAGCTGATGCCGAGCTTAAACTATTGCGCAAATTCGTCGCCACGCACGACTGGGTTCTCGAACCCGGCGACGCGCTGTACTTGCCGCCCGGCGTACCGCATGAAGGCACCGCCATCGGCGAGTGCACGACTTTTTCCGTCGGCATGCGCGCGCCATCGCAGGCCGAATTGCTACTGGATTTTTCCGAATTCCTCGCCGAACCGCTGGGCGAGGAACAGCGTCTCTCCGATCCGGATTTGCTCCCCGTGCGCAATATCGGCGAGATCGACGCCGCCGCGATTTCGCGCGTGCGCGCCGCAATGCCGCATTTTTCCAGTGTGGACAATGTGACAATCGCGCGCTGGTTCGGATGCTTCATCACGCGCTATCGCAGTGCGCAGATTGCGGTTTCTCCGCAACGGCCGCTGTCGCCTGCGCAATTGGCGAAGCGGCTGCCGTCGGCCCGCCTGCTGCGCAATCCGTTCAGCCGTTTTTCCTGGACGCGCTTGGGGCGCGGCGCGCTGCTGTTCGTGGCTGGCGAAAGCCACGCGTGTTCCATCTCGCTCGCACAGGCGTTGTGCGCGAGGCGAGAACTCGAAGGCGCTTCATTGGCGCGACTGGGCGGGCAAGAAACGCTTGCAACACTGGTCAATGGCGGACATTTGCGATTGCTATAAATCGTCATTCCGGCAGGGACTGCCGGAATCCAGAACACATAGACGTGGTACTTCGTGAAGCTGCGCCATCCTTGGCAACTGGATCCCGGCAATCCATGCCGGGATGACGAGATTCCTAGAGCAGCGCTGCCGCCGCTACAATCCCTTAAGCATCCAGCCTCCTTTGGCAGCCATGATCCCCACCGACTTCACCATCAGCACCATCGACTGGAACAACGACGCCGAGCGCGACGCCTGCCGCGCAGTGCGCGAGCAGGTGTTCATCATCGGCCAGAACGTGCCGCGCGAGGACGAATGGGACAGCCTCGATGCAACGTCGCGCCACGTCCTGGCGCGCGACCTCGCCGGCAATCCCATCGGCACCGGACGGCTGACGCCGGAACGCAAGATTGGTCGCATGGCCGTGCTCGCCGACTGGCGCGGCAAACATGTCGGCGAGGCGATCATGAATCTCTTGCTCGAGCAGGCGCGCGCGCTCGGCTATCACGAACTGGAATTGCATGCGCAGACGCATGCGGTGCCGTTCTACGCGAAGTTCGGCTTCGAGAAGTTTGGCGACGAATTCGAGGAATGCGCAATCAGGCATTCCCACATGCGCCGCGAGCTGGAACCGCTCGCCGCCCGCGAATTCGCGCCGCTGCCGCCGCGCCCCGAGGTACGCAACGTCGCGGTGGATTCGCGCGAGCAGGCGCTGGCCGAAACCCTACGCCTGATCGGCGACGCGAAACGGGAATTGTGCATCTACACCCGCGCGCTCGATCCGGATTTGTTCGAAAGCGACGCGGCGCTCGAAGCGCTCAAGCGCGTGGCGATCACAGGACGCGGCGCGAGCATCCGCATGCTCATACAGGACCCGCGTAGCGTAGCCACGCGCGGCCATCGCCTGTTGCCACTGGCGCAACGCTTGAGCAGCGTGTTCACGCTGCGCACGCCAGTCGAGGACAACGACCTGCAATATCCTTCGGCGTTTCTCATCAACGACGCGCGCGGCTACTACTTCCGTGTACTCGGCAACCGTTTCGAAGGCGAGGCGGTGAACTACGGTCCGGGCCGCCACGCGCAGTTGCAGGAGTACTTCAACCAGGTCTGGGAGCGTTCCGAGACCAGCGAGGATTTGCGGCAGTTGAGCCTGTAACCGGCTCTTGCGCACCGCAACATCCGCCCCGAATTGCGTATAATTCCCGGTTCGTGCGTCCGCGCCCTGCGAGCGCCGATTTCGACCCCCGGCAGGACATCGTGAGTCAGAGTCTTCTCCAGCAATTTGCAGCAACCTCCCAGCTTTCCGGCACGAACGCCGGATTCATCGAAGAACTGTACGAAACCTGGCTGCGCGACCCGGATACTGTCGCGCCGGAATGGCGCAACTACTTCGACACGTTCAAGGGCCGCGAAGCCGGGGATGTGCCGCACGCGGACGCGATCGCGCGCATCGAGGCGGCGCAACAACGCAACGGCCACGCGCGCGCCGCATTTGCCGTGCCGGTTCCCGACGCGCAGGCGCAGAAGCAGGCGGCAGTGTTGAAACTGGTGACCGCCTATCGTTCGCGCGGACATCTGGCCGCCGATCTCGACCCGCTCGGCATGGCGCAAAAACTGCCCGCACCGGATCTGGATCCCGCATTCCACGGCCTCACCGACGCGGACATGGATATGGAGTTCTCCACCGGCGCGTTGGCCGGCCCGCAGACGCTCAAGCTCAAGGACCTGATCTCACGCCTGAAAGCGACCTACGCGACGAGCATCGGCGCGGAGTTCATGCACATCAGCAACACCGAACAGCGGCGTTGGGTGCACGAGCGCCTCGAAGCCGCGGCCGGGCAATTCGGATTGTCGGCAGACGAGCGCAAGCACACGCTGGAATTGCTCACGCAGGCCGAAGGGCTGGAACGCTATCTGCACACCAAGTACGTCGGCCAGAAGCGTTTTTCGCTGGAAGGCGGCGACAGCCTAATCCCGATGCTCGACGAGTTCATACGTCGTGGCGGTGAGGACGGCGTGCGCGACATGGTCATCGGTATGGCGCATCGTGGCCGCCTGAACGTGCTGGTCAACACGCTCGGCAAGGCGCCGCAAAAGCTCTTTGCCGAGTTCGAAGGCAAGTTCGATCACGTCGACGACCCGGCGCATTCGGGCGACGTGAAATATCACATGGGATTTTCCGCCGACGTGAAAACCGCCGGCCACACGGTGCATCTGGCGCTTGCGTTCAATCCCTCGCATCTGGAAATCGTCAATCCGGTGGTAGCCGGTTCCGTGCGTGCGCGGCAGACGCGGCGCAAGGACGTCAATCGCGAACAAGTATTGCCAGTAATGATCCACGGCGATGCCGCGCTCGCGGGTCAAGGCGTGAACATGGAAGTGTTCAACATGTCGCAGGCGCGCGGTTTTGGCGTCGGCGGCTCGATCCATGTCGTGATCAACAACCAGATCGGTTTCACCACGTCCGATCCACACGATGCGCGCTCGACCTTGTATTGCACCGATGTTGCCAAGATGGTCAACGCGCCAGTGCTGCACGTGAACGGCGACGATCCGGAAGCCGTAGTGTTCTGCGCACGCCTCGCGTTCGATTTCCGCGCCAGGTTCAAGCGCGACGTCGTGATCGATCTCGTCTGTTACCGTCGCCACGGCCACAACGAGGCGGATGAACCCGCCGCGACGCAGCCGCTGATGTACCAGATCATCCGCGCGCGACCGACCGCACGCGAGTTGTACGCTTCGAGGCTCGTCGCCGATGGCGTTCTCGCCAGCGGCGACGATCAGAAACTTGTCGATGCCTATCGCGCCAAGCTCGAGGCCGGCCAGGAAATCGCCAACATCGACACCGCGTTCAAGGACGCATTCGCGGTCGACTGGACGAAGCATATCGGCGCCAAACTCGACCAACCGGTGAAAACCGGTGTGGCGAAGGACAAACTCGCTGCACTCAACACGACGATCCTCACCCAGCCGCCGGAATTGGTGCTGCATCCACGCGTGGCGAAGATATACGCCGATCGCGTGACGATGGCAGCGGGCACGCATCCGATGGATTGGGGCTTCGCCGAGAACCTCGCCTACGCCACGATCCTCGCCGACGGCTACGATCTGCGTCTGGTCGGACAGGATTCCGGCCGTGGCACGTTCTTCCATCGCCACGCCGAGCTGCACGACCAGAAGACCGGCAAGATCCACGTGCCGCTCGAGGACGTGCGCAAAGAAGCGAACGTGCAGGTCATCGACTCACTGCTCAGCGAAGAGGCAGTGATGGCGTTCGAATACGGCTATTCCACCGCCGATCCGCACACGCTCGTCATCTGGGAAGGCCAGTTCGGCGATTTCGCAAACGGCGCGCAGGTCGTCATCGACCAGTTCATTGCTGCCGGTGAAGCCAAATGGGATCGTTTGTGTGCGCTCACGCTGTTCCTGCCGCACGGCTACGAAGGCCAGGGGCCCGAGCATTCGTCCGCGCGCCTTGAGCGCTACCTGCAACTGTGCGCGCTGCAGAACATGCAGGTGTGCGTACCGACCACGCCCGCGCAGATGTTCCACATGCTACGCCGGCAGATGCTGCGCGATTGCCGCAAGCCGCTGATCGTCCTGACGCCCAAGTCGCTGCTGCGTCACAAACTCGCGGTGTCGTCGCTGGATGACCTGGCCAATGGCAGTTTCCAGCTCGTTATCCCGGATTCCAGCGCCAAGCCGGGACAGAAAGTGCGCCGCATCGTGTTGTGCTCGGGCAAGGTCTATTACGATCTCGTCGAAGATGCGGCCAAGCGTGGTGTCAACGATGTCGCGATCATCCGTGTCGAACAGTTGTATCCGTTCCCGCGCAAGGAAGTCGCCGTGGAATTGGCGAAGTATCCGGCCGCGCAAGAACTTTTCTGGTGTCAGGAAGAACCGATGAACCAGGGCGCGTGGTACCAGATCGAGCATCACCTGCTCAACGTGCTCGGCGAAGGCCGCTCGCTGCATTACGCCGGCCGCACGCGTTCGCCCGCTCCGGCAGCCGGACACCTCGCCACGCACCTGGTCGAACAGGCGGCGCTGGTCGAGCAGGCGCTGGTCGCCGCACCCGGCACGAATTACGCAGCCGACTAAAAATATACAGTCACAGGACGCAAATCATGGCACTCGAAGTCAAAGTTCCGGTACTGCCCGAATCCGTTGCCGACGCGACCATCGCGAGCTGGCACAAGAAGCCCGGCGACGCGATCCGGCGCGACGAGAACCTTGTGGACCTTGAAACCGACAAGGTCGTGCTCGAAGTGCCTGCGCCCGCCGACGGCGTGCTCAAGGAAATCAAGCAGCAGACCGGCGCGACGGTGACGAGCGGGCAATTGCTCGCGATCATCGAGGAAGGCGCTGTGGCCGCTGCAACGCCAGCGACTGCGCCAGCGCCGAAGGCGGCCGCACCTGTGCCTGCCGCACCCGCCGCACCCGCGCCGCCAGCGCCAGCACAGAATCCGGCCGCCGCGAATCTTTCGCCGGCCGGCCAGCGCGTTGCGACCGAGAACAAGATCGATCCGGCGCAGGTCGCCGGCACCGGCGTGCGTGGTCAGGTGACCAAAGAAGACCTGGTCAACTTCATGCGCGGCGGCCAGCCCGCCGCACCCGCAGCAAAGGCCGCGTCTGTGCCGACGGCCGCGCCTACGCCGGGATCGCGTCCGGAAGAGCGCGTGCCGATGACGCGCATGCGCGCCAAGATCGCCGAGCGTCTGATGCAGTCGAAGAACTCCATCGCCATGCTGACCTCGTTCAACGAGATCAACCTGGCCAAGGTCGCGGCGATGCGCAAGGAACTCGGCGAAGCCTTCGAGAAGGCCAACGGCATCAAGCTCGGCTACATGAGCTTCTTCGTCAAGGCCGCCTGCGAGGCGCTCAAGCGCCATCCCATCGTCAACGCGTCGGTCGACGGCAACGACGTCATCTACCACGGTTATCAGGACATCTCCGTCGCCGTGTCCACCGACAAGGGCCTGGTCACGCCGGTGCTGCGCGACGCGCAGTCCATGAGTTTCGCGGACGTGGAAAAAGCCATCGCCGCTTACGCCAAAGCCGCGCGCGAAGGCGGTTTGAAGCTCGAAGACCTGCAAGGCGGCACGTTCACGATCACCAACGGCGGCACGTTCGGATCGCTGTTCTCCACGCCGATCGTCAATCCGCCGCAGAGCGCGATCCTCGGCATGCACACGATCAAGGAACGCGCCGTGGTCGAGAACGGGCAGGTGATCGCCGCGCCGATGATGTATGTGGCGATCAGCTACGATCACCGCATCATCGACGGCAAGGATGCGGTGCTGTTCCTCGTCGACATCAAGAACCAGCTCGAGAACCCGCAGCGCATGCTGCTTGGAATGTAAGCGCCTCGCTCGCGAAGGAAAAAACATGGCAGAGCAATTCGATGTCATCGTCATCGGCGGCGGTCCCGCCGGTTATCACGCCGCAATCCGTGCCGCGCAACTGGGCCTCAAGACCGCCTGCGTCGATGCGTGGACCGGCGCCGACAACAAGGCCGCGCTCGGCGGCACCTGCCTCAACGTCGGCTGCATTCCGTCGAAAGCTCTACTCGATTCGTCCAAGCAGTTCCACAACCTCACGCATTCGTTCAAGGATCACGGCATCAACGCCGCGAATCCGAGCATCGACGTGAAGACGATGGTCGGCCGCAAGGACAAGATCGTCAAACAATTCACCGGCGGCGTGGCGATGCTGTTCAAGGGCAACAAGATCGCCTCGTTCCTCGGCAAGGCGCGGCTGCTCAAGGATCGCCAGGTCGAGATCACCGCGCCCGACGGCGGCAAGCAGACGATCGCCGGCACGAACGTGATTATTGCGACGGGCTCCGCACCGATCGAACTGCCGTTTGCCAGGTTCGACGGCAAGACCATCGTCGACAACGCCGGCGCGCTCGCCTTCGAAGCCGTACCCAGGCGCCTCGGCGTGATCGGCGCGGGCGTCATCGGCCTCGAACTCGGCAGCGTGTGGAAACGCCTCGGCAGCGACGTAACGATCATCGAAGCATTACCCGACTTCCTCGGCACGGCCGATGCGGAAGTCGCCAAGGCCGCGCTCCGGGAACTGACCAAGCAGGGCCTCAAGATCGAACTCGGCGCCAAGCTGTCGAAAGCCGAGGTCAAGGGCAACGAAGTGCAGCTCACCTACGCCGGCAAGGACGGCGAGAAACAACTCGTCGTCGACAAGCTGCTCGTCGCGGTCGGCCGTCGCGCCTTCACCGACGGCCTGCTCGGCGACGGCACCGGCGTCAAGCTCGACGAGCGCGGCCGCGTCGTCGTCGACGAACACTGCTGGACCGGCGTCGACGGCGTGTGGGCGGTCGGCGACTGCGTGCGCGGACCGATGCTCGCGCACAAGGGCTTCGAGGAAGGCATTGCCGTCGCCGAGCTCATCGCCGGCAAGGCCGGCCACGTCGACTACGACGTCATCCCGTGGGTCATCTACACCGAACCGGAAATCGCCTGGGTCGGCAAGACCGAGCAGCAGTGCAAGGCCGAGAACATTCCGTACAGGACCGGTTCGTTCCCGTTCGCCGCGATCGGCCGCGCCGTCGCCATGAACGAACCCGCCGGCTTCGTGAAGATGATTGCCCATGCGCAGACCGATCGCATTTTGGGCGTGCACCTTGTCGGCGCAGAGGTTTCCGAACTCGTCGCCGAATGCGTCGTCGCGATGTCGTTCAAGGGATCGTCGGAAGACCTGGCGCGTATCATCCACGCGCATCCGACACTAAGCGAAGCGGTGCACGAAGCCGCGATGTCGGTGGACAAGCGGGCGATACACAAGGCCAACTAATGTCATTCCGGCAGGGACTGCCGGAATGACGAGCAAAGCAAATGAGTGCCACAAACCAACCCTTCTCCGCCTTCCGCATCCACGCCGAGGAAAAACCCTATCGCGCCGGCATCGAATCGATGCGCACGGACGAGCTTTCGCCCGGCGAAGTGCTGATCAAGGTCGCGTATTCGTCGGTCAACTACAAGGATGCGCTCGCTGGAACCGGCAAGGGCAAGATCCTTCGCGAGCCGGTGTTGAATGGCGGCATTGATGTGGCCGGTTACGTTGCAGCATCGACCGACCCGAAATTCAAGGAAGGCGACGAGGTGCTGTGCACCGGTTGCGGACTATCGGAAACGCGCGACGGCGGTTACGCGCAGTTCGCGCGCCTCGAATCGAAGTGGACGATTCCACTGCCGACGGGGCTCACTCTGCGCGAATCGATGGTGATCGGCACGGCAGGATTCACCGCGGCGCTGTCGGTGTATCAGATGCGGCGCAATGGCCAAACCCCGGACATGGGTCCGATCGTCGTCACCGGTGCGACCGGCGGCGTGGGCTCGCTCGCGATCGACATACTCACCCGCGCCGGCTTCGACGCACATGCGATAACCGGCAAGCTTGACCGTTTCGATGACCTGATCGCGCTTGGCGCCAAACAGTGCATTTCGCGCAAGGACCTGTACTGGGGCCAGCGCCCGTTGGAATCAGCGCATTGGGCCGGCGCGATCGATAACGTCGGCGGCGACATGCTCTCCGGGCTAACCCGCGTGATCAAGCCCTACGGCAATATCGCCAGTTGCGGACTCGCCGCCGCACCGGAACTGCAAACCACCGTGATGCCGTTCATCATTCGCGGGCTGAGCCTGCTCGGCATCGCCTCGGCCGGGACCGCGCGCACGATTCGCGACAAGGTCTGGGCGCTGTTGTCCACGGACTGGAAACCGGCGCACCTGGAGCGCATCGCCACGCGCGAAGTCGGCCTTGCCGACCTGCCCGGCGTGTTCGACACGATGCTCGCGGGCGGCTCGTTCGGACGCACCGTGGTCAAACTTTGAGCGGAATTCGATCTCGATTTTTGATCAAGAAATCGCGTCAACAATCTGGAACACAAGAAGATTTTTTTGCGATCTGTGTCGCGCTGGAAATATCGTCGCGCCGCGTCTTAGAATGCGATGCCCGCACAAGCGGGGGTGAAAGGAACCGGTAACTCATGGCGCGCATTCTTATCGTGGACGATTCGCCCTCGCAGTTGGTCGGAATCAAACGGATCGTGGAGAAACTCGGCCACCAGACGATCACGGCTGACGATGGCGCCGCGGGCGTCGAGGCGGCCAAGCGCGAAGTCCCCGATCTCATCCTGATGGATGTGGTCATGCCGAACCTGAACGGCTTCCAGGCCACACGCAGCATTTCCAAGGACGCCAAGACCAGCCATATCCCGATCATCCTGGTCACTACCAAGGACCAGGAAACCGACCGCGTCTGGGGCATGCGTCAGGGTGCCAAGGCCTACGTCACGAAACCCGTGAACGAAAGCGAATTGGTGGAGACGATCAACAAACTCCTGCCCGCAGCCTGATCCGGCCAACGACGTCAGGCAAAAGCCTTGGCCATCTGCTCGTAGAGCTTGCGCTGTGCCTCGGTATGTGCCGGAGGCGCGTGGATTTGCAGGGTGACGAACTGATCGCCCGGTTTGGCGCCCGGCATACCGCGTCCGCGCAAGCGCATGCGTTTGCCGCTGTCGGAGCCAGCCGGAATCTTCAACTCCACATCGCCGCCGAGCGTCGGCACCGTGACCGTCGCGCCGAGCGCGGCTTGCCACGGCGGCAGCGCCAGCGTGTAGTGCACATCATGGCCTTCCAGATGGAAGCGCGGATCGTCGCGCACGCCGATTTCCAGCAAGAGGTCGCCCGACGGCGCGCCATTGCTGCCGGGTGAGCCCTGCCCGCCCAATCGAATCTGCTGGCCGGGGAGGACGCCGGCCGGAATCTTCACTTCGAGCGTGCGTTCGCCGCCGCCGTCGCGCAAACTAAAACGTTCGCGACCGCCGCTAAACGCCGTGGCCAACGGAATCTCGATCCGCGCCTGCACATCGCGACCGCGCCGCGGGCGCGGCTGCCCGCCGCGGCCGCGTTCGTGCCGGAACAGCGACTCGAAGAAATCCGAGAATCCGCCTTCGCCAAGATCGGAAGGATCGAACCCCTGTCCCTCGCCGAAATTCGGCGGCGGATGGAACTCCTCGCCGGGCCGGTAACCCTGCGCGCGCAATTGGTCATACGCCTTGCGCTTGGCCGGGTCCTTGAGCGCCTCGTACGCTTCGTTGACGCCCTTGAATTTCTCCTCCGCGCCCTTTTCCTTGCTCACATCCGGGTGGTATTTGCGCGCCAGCTTGCGATACGCGGTCTTGATTTCCGCGTCGCTCGCGCCCGGCTTCACGCCGAGGATGTCGTAGTAATCCTTGAATTGCATCGTCGGTCACTCCGTTCACGCTGAGCGTAGCGCGCCTGGCGCGCGAAGTCGAAACACACGCCTCGCCTGAACACGAATACCCGCGGCTGTGCGAGACAGCCGCGGGTATCGCTGCAGCGGTTGCTCGCTCAGTGCTTGATTTCGATCTTGCGCGGCGTGGTTTCCGGCTTCTTCGGTATGGAAATTTCCAGCACGCCATGCTTGCCGCTGGCGCTGATGCCATCGGCGTCGGCACTGTCGGGCAGCGCGAAACGCCGGTAGAACGAACCCCACGACCGCTCCACGCGCGTGAACTTGCCGGCTTGCTCCTTGTTCTCGGCGTTGCGCTCGCCCTTGATGGAGAGGATGCCCTTGTCCATGCTGATTTCAATGTCCTTGGGGTCGACTCCGGGGATATCGGCGAGGATCACGAAACGCTTTTCTTCCTCGCGGATATCGACGCGCGGCGCCCACTGGCTGGTCACCACGTTGGACTGGTCGCCGTTTTCGCCGAAGAACTGGCCGAAAACCTGTTTCATCTCTTCCTGGAAGCGGTCGAACTGGCCCCAGGGCTCATAACGTACGATTGCCATGATTGCCTCCGTTGCTGTGGATCGGGCACTGCAGGCCCGTATGCGCACCAGTTGTGGGCGCCGTCCCCACTTTCAAGGGTGTCGCCGGCGCCATGGCGCCGCTATCATGGAGCCTCCAAAATCATCGAAGGACAGCCCATGACGATCCAGATCGGCGACCGCATTCCCAACGCCACGCTCAACTACCTGAAGGACGGCGTGCAGGCAATCAGCACGGACGAAATCTTCAAGGGCAAGAAGGTGGTGCTGTTTTCGGTGCCCGGCGCATTCACGCCGACTTGCTCGGCCAAGCATTTGCCCGGCTATGTCGAGAACCTTGCCAAGTTCACGAACAAGGGCATCGATGTAGCATGCCTCGCCGTCAATGACGCGTTCGTGATGGATGCCTGGGCGAAGAACCAGAAAGTGCCGGAGAACCTGCGCATGCTCGCCGACGGCAATGGCACGTTCTCGAAAGCGCTGGGACTCGATATGGACGGCACTGCGTTCGGCCTCGGCATGCGCGGCAAGCGCTTTGCCCTTTATGCCGAGGATGGCGTCGTGAAGAAACTCAACATCGAGGCGCCGGGCGAATTCAAAGTATCCGCCGCCGAGGCGATGTTGGAAACGCTTGCCTGAAACCGCCTCCCGCAATCAGCGGGAGGTTTCTTCAGGCCGTCGGCTGCGGCGCGTCAGCGGATTCCGTTTCTTCGGCGTCGTCGCCGTTGAGCGAATCCACGCGCACTACACCGATGAGCTTTTCCTCTTCCGGCAGGCGAATCAGGGTGACGCCCTGCGTGTTGCGGCCCACGCGAGCTACTTCGGCAGCACGTGTGCGCACCAGGGTGCCCTGGTCGGAAATCAACATAAGTTCGTGGGAATCGTCGAGTACGGTCGCCGCGACCAGCGCGCCGTTGCGTTCCGAACACTGGATCGCTATCACGCCTTGCGAGCCGCGGCCCTTGCGCGGGAAATCGGCGAGCGCGGAACGCTTGCCGAAGCCACGTTCCGTCGCGGTAAGCACGTCGCAATTTTCCGCCTCGGTGCGCTCGTCGGCGACAATCATCGACACGACGCGCGCAGCGCCGGTCAGTCGCATGCCGCGCACGCCGTGCGCGGTACGGCCCATCGGACGCACTTCGCCGCCGGCGAAGCGCGCGGCCTTGCCGTTGGACGCAAACAGCAGGATGTCGCACTTGCCGTCGGTCAGCTCGGCTTCGACCAGTCCGTCGCCCTCGTCGAGGCCGATCGCGAGCTTGCCTTTCTGCAACTGGAATTCGAATTCCTTCAGCGGCGTCTTCTTGACCGTGCCGTTGCGCGTGGCGAAGAACACGAAACGATCCTCGGCGTAATCGCGCACCGGCAAGACAGCCTGGATCTTCTCGCCGTCTTCCAGCGGCAGCAGGTTGACGATTGGGCGGCCGCGCGCATTCGGGCCTGCATCCGGAATCTTGTGCACGTTGAGCCAGTACACGCGACCGAGGCTGGTGAACGTGAGCAGCGTGTCGTGCGTGTTGACGACCCACAATTTTTCGACGAAATCCTCTTCCTTCATGTTCGTCGCGGAGCGACCCTTGCCACCACGGCGTTGCGCGCGATACACGGTCACCGGCTGACGCTTGGCGTAGCCGGCGTGCGACAAGGTGACCACGACGTCTTCCGCCGCAATCAGGTCGAGCACGTCGAGATCTTCCTGGCTGGCCTGGATCACGGTGCGGCGCACGTCGCCGTATTGCGCTTTGATCTGGGTGAGTTCTTCGCGGATCACCGCGAGCAGTTTGTCCGCATCCATCAGGATCGCGAGCAGGCCCTGGATCGTGGTCAACAATTCCTTGTATTCGTCGGTGAGCTTTTCCTGCTCCAGGCCGGTGAGCTTGGCCAGGCGCATGTCCAGGATCTGCTGTGCCTGGATTTCGGTCAGCTGGTAACCGGCAGCCGAAAGGCCAACTCCCGGCGGCAGGTCTTCAGGTTTCGATGCATCGGCGCCCGCCGCGGCAAGCAGGGTACGCACCAAGCCCGCTTCCCAGACCCTGGCGAGCATGCGTTGCTTGGCGATGTCGCCGGATTCGGAGGTCTTGATGAGCTCGATCATCTCGTCGATGTTGGCGAGCGCGACGGTGAGGCCTTCGAGCACGTGTGCGCGCTTGCGCGCTTCGCGCAGTTCGAAAATCGTGCGCCGGGTGACGACTTCGCGGCGATGGCGCACGAACGCTGCGAGGATCTGCTTGAGCGTGAGCAGTTGCGGCTGGCCGTCGACGAGGGCGACCATGTTGATGCCGAACGTCACCTGCATCTGCGTCTGCTGGTACAGGTTGTTCAGCAGCACCTCGGCCATGGTGTCCTTGCGCACTTCGAAAACGATGCGCAGGCCGTCCTTGTCGGATTCGTCGCGCAGCTCCGAGATTCCCTCGATCTTCTTTTCCTTGTGCAGTTCGGCAATCGCCTCGATCAGGCGCTTCTTGTTCACCTGATAAGGCAGCTCGGTGACGATGATCGTCTCGCGACCGTTGTCTTCGGTTTCGATATCGGCCTTGGCCCGCACATAGATGCGGCCGCGACCGGTCTTGTAGGCTTCGATGATTCCGGCGGCGCCATTGATGATGCCGTGGGTGGGAAAATCGGGGCCCGGCACCAGGCGCAGCAACTCCTCGAAGGAAATTTCCGGGTTGTCGATCACCGCGATCGTCGCATCGACGATTTCGCCGAGATTGTGCGGCGGCACATTCGTCGCCATGCCCACGGCGATGCCGGCGGAACCGTTGACGAGCAGATTTGGCACGCGCGTGGGCAGTACCGTTGGCTCGAACTCCTTTTCGTCGTAGTTTGGCTGGAAATCGACGGTTTCCTTGTCGATGTCGGCGAGCAGATCCGACGCCAGCCGTTCGAGACGGCACTCGGTATAACGCATCGCCGCGGCGTTGTCGCCGTCGACCGAACCGAAGTTGCCCTGCCCGTCGACCAGCGGATAGCGCAACGAAAAATCCTGGGCCATGCGCACCAGCGCGTCGTAGATCGACGAGTCGCCGTGCGGATGGAATTTACCCATCACGTCACCGACGATGCGCGCGCATTTCACGTAGGCGCGATTCCAGACGTTGTTCGCCTCGTACATGCCGAACAGCACGCGTCGATGCACGGGTTTGAGCCCGTCACGCACATCCGGTAACGCGCGACCGACGATCACGCTCATCGCGTAATCGAGATAACTCTGCCGCATTTCGTCTTCGATATTGACGCGAATGACTTCTTTGGCAAGCTCCGCCATTGAGGTTTTTTCCCTGGAATTTTTCGGATTTCAGGACCCGCCTTGCACGGGCCCTGGAAGGGGGTTTTTCAGCCTTGGAATTCTACCACATTCCGGCATCCAACGATGCAGCGTAAGCCATTGATTTTACTACATAGAATGCCTGTTTACTGTGGTCATTTCGCGGCGCCTTCGCCACTGTGCGCCGCTGGCCTGCGCTGGTGCCGGTAAACCCAGTAATGCGAGGCCGTGTAATTGACCCCAAGGCCGGCCACGGAGCCGGCGGCGACGGCGAGGATCAACCACTGCCGGTCGACGTTGAAAAAGTATACGAGCGCCGAATACGCGGCGAAATTGCAGGCGAATCCGCCACTCATGGCGAGGATGTAACGCGCCCATTCCACGCCGAGCGAATGCGTGCGCTGGCCGCGGAACGTATAGCGCCGGTTGAGCAGCCAGGTTGCCGTAGCCGCGAACAGGAATGAAATCAACCGGCCCGTGTAGCGGTCCCAGGCCAGGCCGAGCACGAGCAGTTGCAGAACGCCGGCATCGACGATGAAGCCGACTACGCCGACAAGACTGAACATTGCCAGCCGGCGCAGATGTGATTTCATGCACCGAACACCGCGCGCAGGCGTTCAGCGTGCGGACGCTCGATCACGCCGCGTTCGCTGACGATGGCATCGATCAGTTCATGCGGCGTCATGTCGAACACCGGATTCCAGGCCTGCGCGCCTGCGACCACGGTGCGCTGCCCGCCGACGGCGAACAATTCGGCGGGATCGCGCAGTTCGATGTCGATGTCGGCGCCGGTAGCTGTGTGCATGTCGACTGTCGAGGAAGGCGCCACGACCATGAACTTGACGCCATGATGGCGCGCGGCAATGGCGAGCTGATAAGTGCCGATCTTGTTCGCGGTGTCGCCGTTCGCGGCGATGCGGTCGGCGCCGACAATCACCCATTGCACGGCACCCGACTTCATCAAGTGCGAAGCCGCCGAATCGGCGATCAATTTCGCCGGGATGCCGTCGCGCAAAAGTTCCCACATCGTCAAGCGTGCGCCCTGCAGCCAGGGCCGTGTCTCGCCGGCGTATACTTGTGCAATTTTTCCATTCGCGTACCCGGCGCGGATCACACCCAATGCCGTGCCGAAGCCGGCGGTGGCAAGTGATCCGGTATTGCAGTGCGTCAGCACGCTCGATCCGGGCGCGATCAACGCGGCGCCGAGTTCGCCCATGCGCCGGTTGGCGGCCAGGTCTTCGTCTTGTATCGACTGCGCCTCGCGTTCCAGTGCGGCGGCATCAGCGCCGGCCGCACTGCGCGCACGCATCCGGTCCAGCGCCCACATCAAGTTGACCGCCGTCGGCCGTGCCGCGCGCAGGCGTGCGATCGCCGCATCGAGGTCTGCGCCCTGCCGCGCGGCCAGCACTACACCCCAAGCAGCGGCGATGCCGATGGCCGGCGCGCCGCGCACGACCAGATCGCGGATCGCGGCAGCGACTTCGTCCGCGTTGCGACAATCGAGCCAGGTTTCAACAAAAGGCAAGCGGCGCTGATCGAGCAGGCGCAACACGCCATCAGTCCAAGTGACCGCGCGGATGGTATCGTGATGGTCAAGTGACGGCATGTGCGGTTCCAAAGATGCGCAGGATAACCGATGCGTCCACTTGCTGTTAGCATTGGCGCATGAAATCTCTCGTTGTCCGCAGCCGCGAAATCGTCGTAATTCGACGTCGAGCACGGCCATCGGATCCGCACGCGAAAGAGTTTCTTGCGCTGCTGCGGCGCAAGTGCGTGCGCGCCGCGACCATCGGCGCTTGCACCGCGGCGGCGGAGTCCCTGCCCGGCCTCGGCAAAGCGCTCGGCGTGGTGTTCGGCGAACTCATCGATGCGGAAATGCTGGCGGCGACCCAGCGTGAACTCATCGAGGAAACTTTCCGCCTGTATGGGCTGAACCTGCCTGCCGTGCTGCAAAATTCACTTGTACACAAAGTGCTCTTGTTCGGAACCGGCGCAAGCGTAGCCAGCGACGCAATTGGCCGTGGCCTGCTGCATCGCCTGTTGCGCAGCGCTGGAAGCCTCGTCGCAGGGCGTGCGCTGCCGGTGGCGGCCATTTTTTCTTCGGCACTGGCAAACGCGACGGTGACCTACGCGATCGGCAAGCGCGCACAGGCAGCGGCACGACTGCCGCAGGTGCCCATCGCCGGCATGCCCGACGCGCTGCGCGCCTTCACCGGCATCGACGAACGCCGCATCGTGGCGTGGTCGCTGGGCGCGGCCAAAAGCGCAATCGCCGGAGTCGGCAAGGCGGCCAAACGCGCCGCCTCGACCGTACGCCCGGCGAAATCGCGGCGTGCCTAAACGCCGTCGCCGCGCGACCCGGCCAGCGCGGCGGTCTTGCGTCCGCCGTTTTCCGGCATCAGGAAGAATTCGCCCGCCTCGTGCCCGGCGAACTGGATCGGCGCATATTCCGGCGCCTGCTGCAAGCCGGCGTTCGCACTGCGCAGGGCCATGCCGGCGGCGATCTCGCGGAACATTTCCTGACCGGTGAGCAACTGGTTGTTGTCGCGCAATACGGTCAGCAGTGCCGTGGCGAACACGGAATGACCGCCCTTGCTCGTCGCGTCGGCGACCGGCTGCACGCCGCCCGAGGTCAATGCCGTGCGCGAGCGGCCCGCGCTCATGGCCTTGACCCAGTCGCCCCAGACGTTGTCTGCCATGCCGCCGCCAAACGTCGCCAGCGCCGAGCGCGTCATCGTGCCCGAATAGCACGAGTCGGCGATCACCAGCACATGCCGTGCCTGCATGGTGGTGAGAATGTCACTGATCGCACGGTTGGAAATCCAGCTGTTGGGCTGGTTGAGCTGCGCATCCACCGGCAGCCAGTAGCCCTGGCGCTGCGCATCGATTTCGCCGTGCCCCGCGTAATACACCAGCAGGTTGTCCTTGTCGGTCAACGCTTCGCGCAGGTCGTTGAGCGCGGACAGGATTTCGAAACGGTTCGCGTTGGTCAGCGTTTTCACGTCGTAGCCATAGCGCGATTGCAACACGCCGCCCACGGCCTTGGCGTCTTCCGCGGCGCTGGCCAGCGCCGGGAATGCGGCGTAGCTGTCGTTGCCGATGATCAATGCGTAGTACTTTCCCAGGCGCACGCCGGCTGGCAGCGACTGCCCGCTCGGCGCCGCCTCTCGCACGGCCTTGCCGCCCGGCCCCGGCAGGAGCATGAAGTCGAGTACGGCCTCGCCTCCGGTCTTGTCGGAGGCGGCAACGCGCACCGGCGTGTCATTGCCGCCCGCCAAAACCACGTGGGTCTTGAACAAGCCGCCCGCACCGACCGCCACGGTCTGGCCGTTCAGCGTGACCGACGTCAGGCCCGCTGGCGCCTGCACGCGTCCGACCACGTCGATGCCGTTCTGCGCGGGCGGCACGGATGCCGCCGGCTTGTTCAAGCCGCGCGTGACGGCGAGAGCGGGCTGCAGGATTTCCACGCGCAAATCGCCGGTCAGGCTGGCTGTCGCGAATCCCGGGGGCAAGGAAGCATACTTGGCGCCGTCGATCTGGCTTTGCAGGCTCGCCATCTGCGTACGCTGGCTGGCAAGTTCCTGACGCTTCTCGGACAACTGCGCTTCCATCAGCTTGAGCAATTGCTTCGAGCTCTCGTTCTGCGCATGCTCGAGCGCGAGTTGCGCGCGTGCCTGGTCGAACTTCGCCTGTGCTTCCTGGCGCTGCTGGTCGTTCCGCGCCATCTGCTGCTGCACGAGTTGCAGGCGTTCGCGGCTTTCGCGCAAGGCCGTATCCATCTGCGACGCCGATGCGCGTAGTGTGGCGAGGGCCTGATCGTTGTCGGGCGAGGACTGCCGCGCCAGCAATTCGCGCTCGCGCGCCTTGAGCTTCGCGATCTGGTCCTCGGCATCGGCAAGCTGCCTGGTTGACGAATCCTGTTGCGCCTTCAACGCGTCGCGTTGCGCGGCCAGATCCTTTTCGCGCGACTGCGTTTCATCTTGCAGCTTGACGAAATCCGGATTCTTGTCGATGCCAGCACGCGCCTGCTCGGCATCGAGCTCGCGCCGGATGCTGTCCAGTTCGCTTTGCGACTTTTGATAGCTTTGCTGCTTTTGCTGCAACTCGGATTGCAGCTTGCCGACTTGCGCGCGCAACTGGGCGGACTTCTGCTGCTCGGCGCTCAGCTGTTCGCGCAAGGCCGCAGATTCGTTCTTCGCTTCCTGCACCTGCGCGGTGACGGTCGATGCGAAAACCAGCTTGTCGTTGTCGACGCCGGAGGCCTCGCCGTACAGGTTCAAGGCCTTGGCGAGGTCTTTGGGAACGCCCAGACCCTGTTCGTACAGATAACCCAGATTGATGCGCGCGCGCTTGTCGCCTTGCGCGGCGGCCTTCTCGAACCATGCGCGCGCCTTGGCGTAATCGGGCTCGGTGCCGAGCCCCTTGAGATAGATCTCGCCCACATAGTTTTGCGCTTCGGCATCGCCTGAATCGGCCTGCCCCATCCAGACCTTGAGCGCAGTTTCGTAATTGGCGCGATCATAGGACACATATTCGCCGCCACGAATCTCGCAATCGGATTGCGTGGTTCGAATCGGCCGGCGCGCACTCATGTAGGTGGCCGCGCGGCCAAGCTTGCGCACCTGGCCCGGCAGCAGGCAATCGACGATCAACAGGTCCTCCGGATTGCGTGTGGTGACCGTGGCCTGCGCCGGTTGAACCTGCACGCACAGGCCCACGATTCCCGCACACACGAAGCCGGCAGCCAGGGCAAGTGGCCGCAAGCGATAGCGCAAAGTTCCGAGCATCCCCATGACGATCTCCCGCAGTGGTATGAACCTGCATGTGCAGGATTTGCCGCTATACTCTTCATTATAGGGCGGTCACGGGGAGTATGCGTCATGCGTTGCGTATTTTCTGAAGCACGACAAGCGATCTGCTGGCTTTTACTGATCCCGTGCGTTGTGCTGGGTAGTACTGCCACACAAGTTGCGGCCCAATCCAACAATCCCTACGCACCGACGCTGGCGTATGTGGGCGGCAACAACCAGACCGGCTCGCCAAACGCTACACTGCCACAGCCACTGGCAGCCGCCTTGAAGATCAAGGCCGGTAGTGACGGTGGTTCGATCACCATTGTCTGGCAAGTTCTCAAAGGCAGCGCGACGATCGTCGAAGGCAACGGTCCGCGTTATGACGACAGCATCTCTTTGCCGTCCGGTGCCAGTCCGTTCTCACTACCCACATCGGTCCACGTAGTCCTCGGACAGACGCCGGGGCCTGTACTGGTCAGGGCGTTCTGCAACCTTTGCGCCACGCAAGGCGGGGATCCTTACATCCAAGATTACAACCTCACGACCATGCAATCTGTCTTGCAGATCGTGTCGGGCAACAACCAAAGTGGTCCTGCGGGTACTTCTGCAAGCGCTCCGCTAACCGTCCAATTGACCTCCAACGGCGTTCCCGTGGCCAACCAGTCCATAGCGTGGACAGTCAGCAGCGGTCAGGCCACGCTAGGCGCAACCAGCTCGATCAGCGACGGCAATGGCAACGCATCGATCACGTTCACCTATGGCACTGCGCCCGGGCCGCTAACAATCCAGGCCAGCGTCGGTGGCAGCCAGGTGACCTTCAATGCGAGCGCCTATGCTCCTGCAGTAAACGCCATCAGCGGCAGCAGCCAAACCGGCCAAGTCGGCACGACGTTGCAACCGTTTGTCGTGCAGATCGGCCCAGCCGGATCCACCGGTAGCGGCGTACAGTCTTCGAGTCCGGCCGCCTTGGGCGGCATCGCGGTGACGTGGTCGGTGTTGCAAGGCGGTGGCAGCCTTGCTTCGTCGCAGACTGTCACCGACGCCAGCGGACGCACCAGCAATACCCTGACGCTCGGCACCAACCCCGGCACCAATCTTGTGCAAGCGACCGTGGCCGGAGCCGGAAGCATCACGTTCAGTGCGATCGCGATTCCAAAAATCAGCTCCGGCAGCACGGTCTTTACGATCGTATCCGGCAACAACCAGGCTCTCGTGCCCAATCAGCCATCGCAACCGCTGGTGGTCAAGCTCGCCTCGACCGATGGCACGGCAGTACCTGGCGCGGTTATCCAGTGGAGCGTCACCGGCGCAACCGGTAGCCTGGCCAATGCAAATACCCCGACCGGCGCAGACGGAACTGCGCAGAACACGCTCACCGTTGTCCTTCCGGGCAGCTATACGGTCTCGGCGCAAATCGCAGGGATTTCCAGCATCCCGCCGCTGTCGTTCACCTTCAGCAACGGCGTGGGAAATCTGCCTGGCCTGTCACCAGCCCAAAGTGGAGTTGCGAACACCATCGACAAGGCCTGCCCGGCCCTGGCTACTGCAAACGCACCGCTGACGCCACAGCAGAAGGACTTCCTGCAGCGTTGCTCGGAACTCGTGATCGGATCAGGCAGCAATCCGCAGCAGGTGCCGGATGCGCTCGACGCCATGCTCAACAACAAGGCGCTGCCGCAACGCGCCATGGCGCAGGGTGTGCAGCAAGGCCAGTTCGACAATCTCAACACACGCTTTGCCGAGTTGCGCCAAGGCGCGAGCGGATTCAGTGCTGGCGGACTGACCTTCAATCTGGACGGACATGGCTTGCCGCTGGCCATGCTCGGCGACCTGTTCCGCAAGGATCCGGCCAATAGTGATGAGGTCGGCAAGGATTTTTCGCGCTGGGGATTCTTCGCCACCGGCATGATCGAGCGCGGCGGCTTCGATGCCACCGCGTTGCGCCCGGGATTCGACTACCACAATGCCTCGCTGACCGCAGGTGTCGACTATCGCTTCACCGATTCGTTCGTGGCTGGCGCGGCGTTCGGTTACAACCAGAACAATTCCAGCTTTGATGCCAATGCGGGCAAGACGGACGTAAACGCATACAGCTTGAATGGCTACTTCAGCTGGTACCGGGGCGATTGGTACGTCGAAGGCTCGCTGATTTACGACAAGCTCGATTTCGACCTGAGCCGCAACATCACATACCAGATCGCGAGCCTGTCGGGCGGCACCACCACGGTGGCGCAAACCGCCCTCGCATCGCCGAGCGGCGACCAGAATTCGTTCTCGCTGTCGGCGGGACGTGATTTCAATCGCAAGGCGTGGACATTCAGCCCCTACCTGCGCGGCGTGTATTCGCACACGAGCCTGGACGGTTTCAGCGAAACGATGTCCGACCCGAATGCCGCCGGCGCCGGACTTGGTACGTCCGTGGCGAGTCGTTCGATGGATTCGATGCTGGGCGTTGCGGGTGCGCGCGTGAGCTACACCATGAGCACCGACTGGGGCGTGCTCGTGCCGAACGCGGTAGTCGAGTGGAACCACGAGTTCCGCAACGACCCGCAGACCGTCGTGGTGCGCTTCCTTGCCGACCCGACGCAGACGCCGATTTCGCTGACCGACAAGGCGCCGGATTCCAACTACTTCAACCTCGGCCTGGGCCTGAACGCGGTGTTCGCGCAAGGGCGTTCCGCCTATGTGTACTACGAACACATGGCCGGCCGTGCCGGCGCACACGCCGATCGCTTGTCCGTCGGAATCCGTATTGAGTTCTGAGGATGCGCGATACCTCGCACTGCGGACTCTACTTGCGCGCACGGGCGTGGACACGGCATGCTATGGTCGTCGCGCGAGATGGCCACAGCAAGATCGGCCCGCGCCCGGGGATGACACCGTCAGCATGATCGAATTCGGCCACAGCACCCATGTCGGATTGCGCCGCGAGCACAACGAAGACACGTATTACGCCGACGCCGAACTTGGCCTGTGGCTGGTTGCCGACGGCATGGGCGGGCACGAACATGGCGAAGTCGCCAGCGCAATCGCGCGCGACGCGGTCGTGCGCGAGATCGGGGCCGGCATGCCGCTGGCCCACGCGGTGCAACGCGCGGATGAGGAAATCATCCAGCATTCGAGCAAGAAGGCCGAGGCGCTGCCGATGGGCACCACCATCGCCGCAATGCGCCTGCAGGGCGCCGACTACGAAATCTGCTGGGTCGGCGACAGCCGCGTTTACCTGTGGAATGGCGAACTCAAGCAACTTTCACGCGATCACTCCTATGTGCAGGAGCTGATCCAGCAAGGCGCGATCACGCACGAACAGGCACGTACCCACCCACACCGCAATGTCGTCACCCAGGCGCTGGGTGTTACCGATCCGGAAAGCCTGCGTGTGGAGACGATCCGCGGCACCTTGCAACCGGGCATGCAGGTGTTGCTGTGCTCCGATGGCTTGACCGAGGAAGTCGACGACAAGGACATCGGCGCCGTGTTGGCGCGCCAGGACCTTTCCGCGCAGGAATGCGTCGACCACCTGATCCTGGCCGCGCTGGAAGGCGGCGGATCGGATAATGTAACGGTCATCCTGATCCGCGACCGCTAGCTATTTCAGCCGCCGCCCTCGGCTTTCGCCAGTTGCGTCTTGAGTTGCAGCAAGGCGGCATTTTTCGGATCCGCGCGCAATCCCGATTCCACCAGCACATCCGCACCCGTGTACAACCCGTTCTTGAGTGCGGTCTGCGCACCGTTGGCGTAGAAGTCCGCGATCTTCTGCAAACCTTGGGTCGCCTGCGCGTTGCCGGGATCGCGCTTGAGCACCTCGTGGAACAAATCCACGGCGTTATCGCCGGGTGGAAAACTCATCTTTTCGCCGCCGTTTTTCTGGCCATAGGCAAAGTATTCGCTGCCGCGCGAAAGCAAGGTGGGCAGGTCCAGTTGCACGAGGGCTGCGTCGGCAGCCGGGGCAGGCTCGGGAATCGGCGACGGCGCGGTCAATGTCGGTTCGGTTGGTGGCGGGACATTTACGATTGTCGTTGCGGCCGGAGTTGCTGCCCTGCCGTGCCAAAACCACCATGACAACCCTGCCAATACAATCGCCGCGGCAATACCACCGATAGCGAAAATCCATTTTCGGCCGCCCGGCGCGGTCGCGGTGGAAGACGAGGACTTGGCCGCCGACACTGCGCGCCGGCGCGCGCTGCGCGATTCGCGCATCACCGCATCCATCTTCGGATTCGCGGCGAGCAGGCGATCGAGCTCGGCGACAAAGGCATCGCCGGTGGCAAAGCGTTCGGCCGGCTGCTTGGCCATCGACTTGTCGATCAACGGTTGCAGCCAGCCGAGTTTCTCCGGCAACTTGGGCACCGGCTCGGTCACATGCATCAAGGCGACGGCATACGCGTCGCCAGCCTCGTAAGGCTTGTGCCCGGCCAGGCACTCGAACAGCACGGCGCCAAGACTGTACAAGTCCGAACGCCCATCCACCGGCGTCGCCTGCGCCTGTTCCGGACTCATGTAGTCGGGCGTGCCGATCGCATTGCCCGCCATCGTCGCCGCGCTTACCGATTTGATCGCCTTGGCGATGCCGAAGTCCGCCAGCACCGCCGAACCATTGCTGCGGAACATGATGTTGCCGGGTTTCACGTCGCGATGCACGAAACCCATTTCATGCGCATAGGAAAGTCCGGATGCCACGTCGCGCACGATCTCGAGTACTTCAGCCGTGTTGAGTCGTTGCATGCGGTCACGCAGGGTACCGGCTGGAAGATATTCGCTGGCAAGGTAATAAACACCCTTCTCCGAGCCGATGTCGTGGACGGTCATCAGGTGCGGATGCGTCAGCTTGGCCGCGATGCGGCCTTCCTTCATGAACTGTTCGCGAAACGTCTCGTTCGCGGCCAGCGTCGGCGCCATGATTTTGAGCGCGACTTCGCGGTCGAGCGACTCCTGCATGGCCAGATAGACCGTGGCCATGCCGCCTTCGCCGATTTTCTGAACCAGTTTGTAGCCGGATACCTGGACGTTTTCGGTCATCGCATGCAACTCATGGCACGGCGGCGCGCAAGTCCTTCAATGCGGCCACGAACGGCGTCATCGAATAGCGATCCTCGTCCTTTACGGTCACGTACAAGGCATCGAGTTTTGTGTGCAGCGATGCAGCCATGGCCTTGTCAAGCTTGCCGTCGTTCTCGAACGCCAGAACGATGGACTCGGAAGCCATCGCCGACTGCTCGGCCGCCGCGTAATCGCGGAATTCGCCATTGCGCGCATCGGCGAGCATGGCGTCGAGGATCGGATTCAGGCTCGTTGCGGCATAGTCGTATGCGGCGACCTTGGGCAGGATCGATTCAAGCGTGCCGCGCAAATTGCGCGCCGCGGCGAACGTGGCATCGCGGCTCTGCGTAGTGGCCTGGTGCAACGCGCGTGTCTGTTCGAACACGCGTTGCGCCGCGGATTTGTCCACCGGCGCGAGCGCATAACGGAACGTCACCAGATTCGCGTCGTTGAGCCGGACCACGCCGGGGCCAAGGCCCGTACCTTGACGCGGTCCCCAGCTGTTGTCCTTCATCAGCTTGTGGCAGGCTTGGCAATTGAACAGCACGAGTTCCGGGAAAATGCCCTGCCACCCGGTTTTCGGGTCGACCAACAGATCGAGCAGATTTTCGGCCGCGACACCCTGGCCCACGGCCCAGTCGCGCACGCCATTCCATTCGCCCTTGCGCTTGATCCAGTTCGCCGTGATCTTGTAGTGCGGCTTGAGCCAGGTGAAGGTATCCAGCTCGAACGAAAGCCGCGGATGTCCGGCGCCCATGATCCGGTGCGTGATCATGCGTTCCTTTTCGCCCATGTGGCAGGACAGGCACAATTGCGCGCGCTTGACCGGATCGGCCGTCGCGTACATGCCTTTGGCCAGATTGTCGGCATGCGTGACTTTGCGGTCCGCATGCGAGTTCAGCCACAACTCGGCGCCGCCATGGCAGGCTTCGCAACCCACGCCATCGGAAATCTGGAAACGCTCGCCACGATCACCCGCCGGGACATTGTCGGCGTGGCAGTCCAGGCAAACCTTGGCCTTGGTTGCATCGCCCAGCCCCAGTTTGCGCGCGATCGACTGCGAACGCGGCTGCTCGAGTACCTGGTAGGCCTTGGCATGCGGATCGAACTCCTGCCAGATCGCGAATTCGTTCTGGGCGATGTCGGAATCGCGAAACGGCTGCGACGCGCCGTGGCAGACGCTGTTGCTGCAGGTGGCCACGCCCATGTGCTTGTGCGCGGCAATGGTATCGACCGCAGATTCGGCACGAGCAGCCGTTGCGCACAAGATGATTGACGCGAGCAGCGCAGTCGTCGCTTTCATCGCCTTCCTCCCCAGGACCGGTCCGACCTACCGGGCGATCATACCGTCACGCTATCAGGCGCGCCACAGGCAATGGCCCTTGCTAGCCTTGTCGATGGCCTGCAAGCGCGTTTCATGCGCCGCTTGCTCCAAGGCATTTGCCCGACGCACGCGCAACGGCGAATCCGAAACCGGCCGTTGCCCGACGTGTGCTGTCGCGGCGGCAAGCGGCGCATTGAGCAGGCCCAGATCGCCCTGCCCGCCGCTCATTGCAAGATAGACATCGGCGAGCAGTTGCGCATCGAGCATCGCACCATGCAATTCGCGATGGCGATTGTCGATGTTCAGGCGCTTGCACAGCGCATCCAGCGAAATGCGCTGACCGGGATATTTTTCGCGCGCCAGCGCCAGAGTATCGAGTACGCTGGTGTGGTCTGTCATGCGTCCCAGTCCGGGATCGACCAGCGCCAGTTCTGCGTCGAGGAATGCCAGATCGAACGTAGCGTTGTGGATAACGAGCTCGGCGCCTTCGACGAATTGCAGGAACTCAGCGGCGACCTCGGCGAAGCGCGGCTTGTCGGCGAGGAATTCGTCACTGATCCCGTGCACCGCGCGCGCGCCTTCGTCGACCGTGCGCTGCGGATTCAGGTAGCGGTGGAAGCGGCGCCCGCTGGCACGGCGCTCGATGAGCTCGATGCAGCCGATTTCGATGATGCGATGGCCCTTGCCAACCTCCAGGCCAGTGGTTTCCGTGTCGAGTATGACTTGTCTCATCGTGCCTCCGCTGCGGCATGCGCCGCCGCACGCGCCAATTCATCGACGCGCTCGTTTTCCGGATGCCCCGAATGACCGCGCGTCCATTGCCACTGTATGCGATGCGGCAAAATGGCAGCGGACAGGCGCTGCCACAAATCCTGGTTCTTCACCGGCTTGCGATCGGAGGTGCGCCAGCCATTGGCCAACCATCGCGGCAACCATTGTTGGATGCCTTGCAGCACGTATTGGGAATCGGTGGTCAAGCGCACGGTACTGCCGCGGCGCAGGGATTCCAGCGCACAAATCGCCGCCATCAACTCCATGCGGTTGTTGGTGGTCTCGCGTTCGCCGCCACTGATCTCCTTTTCCAGCGTCTTGTAGCGCAACAACGCCGCCCATCCGCCGGGTCCGGGATTGCCCAGACACGCGCCGTCGGTGAATATTTCGACGCCATGGGGAATGCTCACGCGACATTCCTGCGCGCGCCGGGCGCCAGTTGCGGCGTGCGCGCCGGATCGCGTGCGCTGGCACGCGGCCGGATCGGCGTAAGTGCGCTACGACGCTTGCGCGCGATCAGCAACCATGAGCTGCCGAACCGGGCGAGCCGCGAGACTGGCGTTTCCACAACGTTCGCTTGCGCGCGCGGCCACATCAAGCCGGGGAATCGCACCTGCAAGGTGTCGATGCGTTCGCGCGCGAATTGCGCGCTGCATGTTTGCGCAGAACCAAGGCGCAAACCGCTTGCACGTCGCAACAACCACGGCCGCCAGGTACCGTAGGGATTGAATCCGAGAACAAGCGCAATGCCTTCGGGCGCAAGCACGCGTGCAAGCTCGGCAATGCAATCGCTGCCATCCACGATGCGCTCCAGCGCATGCTGCGCAATCAGCAGCTTGAAACTCTCGCTGGCGAACGGCAACTGCCATGGCGCGCATTGCACGGATCCGGCGAGCATCCCGTGCGCGTCGACATGCATCTCGGCAATCGTGCCGAGCAGATGTGGCGGCAGGTCCGCGCTGACCTGGCACGGACGCAGGATCAAGCCGTAGTTGCCGTATGCGCCAGACAGGATTGGCGCCAGCGCCGCCGTCTCGCGCGCAAGCAAGGCCCGCATCGGCGCACTGGTGTAAACATCGGCAACTTCGGCCATCAATGGATTTCGTGCTCGGCTCACAGACCCCGATTGTGCGCGAAACGATGGCGACGGGTAAACCCGCATGCTGCACCGCACGATTCGGGATAACGGCCCCTTACCCGTTCGCTGTTATAGTGCGCGCCCGTTTTTGCCCGGGGAGGGGCAAACCGAGGATGCGGCGCGTCATACCTGCCAGCCACCATTTGCCCGGGAAATCGCCGCCACGGCACGAGCGCGATTGGCGGCTGGCATTGCTTGGCAGTGGTTGCACGACCCTGGGTGCCATCTGCGTGTTGCTCGCGGCCTGCAGCACCGCACCGCAAAAACCACTGATAGCAGAACAGGCAACGACACCAAGTCCCATTCCCGCTGAAGCGCAAGCTGCACCTGCTACATCCACGCCACCCGAAGCCGTACCGGCGCTTTCGTCGTGGCAGCAATTGCGCAACCGTTTTGCACTGGCCGACTGTGACTACAGCCCTGAGGTCACACGCCTTGCACACTGGTTTGCCGCCGACCCGAGCGGATTTGCCGAGTCGCTGCGCCAGGCGCTGCCATTCCTGCTTTACGTTGCGAACAGCGTCGAAGAGCGCGGCATGCCGGGCGAGTTCGTCTTGTTGCCGTACATCGAGAGCAACTACGTGCCGATTTCCTCGACCGGCGACCATGCGGCCGGCATCTGGCAGTTGCTTCCGGACACCGCGCGCGAAGCCGGCCTGCACATCGGTAGCGGTTACGACGGACGCCTGGATGTCGTCGCAGCCACCGACACGGCGCTGAACCTGCTCGATCGCTACCACGACCGCTTCGGCGACTGGCGTGTATCCGACATGGCGTTCAATGCCGGCCCCTACCGCATTGCCAAATTGCTTGGTGATTCGGACGTGCCAGCCAGCGCGGCGGAATTGTCGCGCCTGCGCGTGGATGCGCACACGCACCGCCACCTTGCGAAGCTGCTGGCCGTTGCCTGCATCGTGTCGGATCCAGCGCGATTCGATGTCAAACTGCCGGAACCCGATGCCGGCGACGACCTCGAGGTGGTTCACCTTCCCGCCCAGCTGGACCTGACCCTCGCCGCGCGCATGTCGGGCATGGACGCCGCGCGTCTGCGCCAGCTCAATCCCGGCTACTTGCGCGGCCGCATGCCGCCCTCCGGGCCGTTCCGGCTGCTGCTTCCCAAGCAGCAAGGCCGCACTCTGACGACGGCATTGGACCATGTGCCGCAACCGCTGTGGCGCGACTGGCACGAGATCGTACTGCGCAACGCCGAGCCGCTGGATGTGCTCGCGCAGGCGCATGGCCTGGATGCGCCGACGCTTGCCGCCGCGAATGCGATTGCCATGGATGCCACGCTCGCCGCGGGAACGCGCGTCCTGCTGCCGGGACGCGGCGAAGAACCGCCAGAGCCGGCGCGAGCGAACGCTGCCATTCCCGCCGACATCCACATCGTGAGGTCGGGCGACAGTTTGTGGAGCATCGCCCGCGACGGGCATGTTTTGCTGTCCGACCTGCTGCGTTGGAACGACCTGACGCCACGCTCGGTCTTGCGTCCCGGCCAGCGTTTGCGCCTGCAGGCGCCGGATCGCGGCGGCGTGTCCGCCACGGCCGTGGCAAGTCCGGACTGACGTGGTACGGCGTGTCGGCTAGAATCAGCGTCCATCACGGCTACACATCGGGACTCGACCATGGGATTTCTGCACGGCAAGCGCGCGCTCATCACCGGCATCATCAGCCAACGCTCCATCGCCTGGGGCATCGCCGAAGCGATGCACCGCGAAGGCGCACAACTGGCCTTCACCTATGTCAACGACAAGCTCAAGGGCCGCGTGGATGAAGCGGCGAAGACCTTTGGTTCGGATATCGTCCTGCCGTGCGACGTAACCAGCGATGCGCAGATCGAACAGTTGTTCGCGGACTTGGGCAAGCGCTGGGACGGCTTCGACATCCTGATTCATTCCATCGGCTTCGCCCCCGGTGACGCGCTGGCTGGCGAATTCCTCGATGGCCTGACGCGCGAGAATTTCCGGATCGCCCACGATATTTCGGCGTACAGCCTGCCGGCCCTGGCAAAAGCCGCGCGGCCGCTGATGAAGGGGCGCAATGGCGCGATCCTCACCCTGACCTATCTCGGCGCAGAACGCGCACTGGCCAATTACAACGTGATGGGGCTGGCCAAGGCCAGCCTGGAGGCCGGCGTGCGTTATCTCGCCTACAACCTCGGGCCGGAAGGCACGCGCGTCAATGCGATTTCGGCCGGCCCGATCAAGACCTTGGCCGCGGCGGGCATCGCGAACTTCCGCAAGATGCTCGACCATGCCGAGCAGAACGCCCCGCTGCGTCGCAGCGTGAGCATTGAGGAAGTCGGCAATGCCGCCGCGTTCCTGTGCTCGGACCTCGCCTCGGGGATCACCGGCGAAGTTACCTACGTCGATGCCGGATACAACATTCTCGGCATGACTGGACTCTAGCTAAAACGGGGTCAGATCCAGTTAATTGGCAGATTAACTGGATCTGACCCCGTTTCCAATTACTGCAGCCGGTTTTCCGCGATCTCGATCTTTGCCGCCTTGCGCAGGCTGTCGAGGAAGCCGGTCATCGATTCGTAACCAACGCCCTGACGCAGCTGGTTCAATGCGGCTTCGCGCGTGCGCGGGTCGAGCTTGGACGGATCGCCTTCCTTGACTGCATCGAGCTGGAACAACGCATAGCTGTCGGCGTTCAGCGCAACCATGCCCGGCACGGATTTCCCGGCTGCCGGACGCGGCAGCGCAAACACGGCGTCGACCAGCGGCTTTTCCAGGTTCGCGGCATCGCGGCCGATGCCCTTTTCCTCGACCGGGGCCAGCTTCAATTCCGCCGCAACCTTGTCCAGCGCCTCGCCTTTGCGCAGGCGCGCGAGCAATGCATCGGCGCGCTCCTTGGCGGCCTTGGCCGATTGTTGCGCACTCAGCGTCGTGCGGATCTGCTCACGCACGGCATCCAGTGGCTGGGGTTCCGGCTTGACGTGCTGGTCCACGCGCACGACCACGATGTGGTCGGTGCCCAGCTCGATCGGATCCGACGTGTTGCCTTCAGAGAGCACGCTGTTCGAGAACGCGGCCTTGACCACGGCCGGATTCGTGGCAATGCCGGTGCCGCCGCTGCGCGCGAACAATCCGGTCTTCTGCACTTCCAGGCCAAGCGCTTTCGCAGCCGGCGCAAGTGACGACGGATCCTGGTAGATCGCATCCGTCAGTTTGCCGGAAATGTCACTGTATTCGTGCTCGCGCTGCTCGTCCACATACTTCTTGGCCAGTTCGTCCTTGACCTCGTCGAAGCTGCGCACCGCTTCCGGATGGACGTCGCGTAGCCAGATGATGTGGTAGCCATCGGCGGATTTGACCGGATCGGAAACATCGCCCTTCTTCATCGCGAACAAGGCGGACTCGAACGCGGGATCGGTCACGCCTTTTTCCAGCCAGCCCAGGTCGCCGCCCTGGGTTTTGGAACCCAGGTCGTCCGAGTCGGCCTTGGCCAGAGTGGCGAAGTCCTTGCCCGCCTTGAGTTCCTTCTCGATGCCTTCGGCCTTTGCCAGCGCTGCCTTTTGCGCGGCAGCGTCGGCATTCTTGCCGACCGCGATGAGAATATGCGATGCCTCGCGCTGTTCGGGGCTGACGAACTTCGACTTCTGCTCGTCGTACATTTTCTTGAGCGCAGCATCGTCTGGTTTGGTGTCGGACTGCATCTTCGAGGCATCCAGTTCGACGTAATCCAGCGAAACCTTTTCCGGGGTCATGAACTGGTCGGCGTGCGCCTTGTAATAGGCGTCGATATCGGCATCGGCGATTGCTGCACCCGCGTCCGGCTTGGGCAGTTTCACGAACCAGAAATCGCGGGTCTGGTCACGCAGGCGCAAGTACGTGTTGACGTCGGCGGTCGTGACCAGGCTGGACAAGGCGATCTGGCCGGTGAGCTGGCGCAGTGCGATATCCTGGCTCACGCTTTGCTCGAACTCTTCCGGTGACTTGCGCTGCGAAGCGAGCAGCAGGCGGTACTGGTCCGGGTTGAACTTGCCGTCGACCTGGAACGCGGGAATACCCATGATTTCCTCGCGAATCGCGGTTACCGGCACCACAATCCCGAGTTTCTCGTTCGCCTGCAGGAGCAACTGCTCGTTGATCATCTGGTCGAGCAATTCGCGCTTGCGTTCGGGAGTATCGAATTCCTGTGCGTCGAACTGCGCACCCATCATGCGCTGCGTCTGCGCACGGTAATTGTTGTAGCGATCGCGGAATTCGTCCTGGGAAATCTCGTGGCCGTTGACGGTGGCGACGTAGGTCTCACTGCGCGGGTTGAAATACTGCTGGATGCCGAAGAATCCGCCGAATACCACACCGATGATGCCAAGAACGACCTTGACGAAGGGACCGGAAAACCTTTCGTGGAGCGTACGAGCCATAGACGACACCGTTTGGACAAAAATAAAGGGCGCCCTGTGGCGCCCTTCGGGAAAACGTGGCGGAGTGGACGGGACTCGAACCCGCGACCCCCGGCGTGACAGGCCGGTATTCTAACCAGCTGAACTACCACTCCGCGTTGTTTCCGAAAATCCTGCGGCCTTACGCTGCAGGATTTCCTTGCGGAATGATCCGCATCCAGGTGCTGGTGGGTGCTGAGGGTTTCGAACCCCCGACCCTCGCCTTGTAAGGGCGACGCTCTACCACTGAGCTAAGCACCCTTACAAACACCTTTCGGGCAAGCCGCTTAGTTTATGGCATCCTTGAGCGCTTTGCCAGCCTTGAAGGAAGGATTCTTCGAGGCCTTGATCTTGATCTGCTGGCCGGTGCGCGGATTGCGGCCGGTACGCGCAGCGCGCTTGCGCACCACGAACGTGCCGAAGCCTACGAGCGCAATGGTATCGCCCTTCTTAAGCGCCTTCTTGACGACTTCGATGACGGCTTCCACCGCTTTGCCGCCTTCGACCTTGGTCAGGCCGGCGTGTTCAGACACAGCACTAATAAATTCTGCTTTATTCATTTATCTCTCCCGAGCGGATTCTGATGGCCGCAACGTGTGATGTCTGCGCGAGGCGAAGTTGATCCGCATCCGGATGCCAGCATTCGCATCGCTTCCCCGCGACCGCCCGGACTTGTTGGTCACCCGGATCGCGGCGCAGACTTTATACCAGCGCCCGCGAACGGGCGCAACACAAGCCGCCATGCGGATTTGCGCGGATCCGCCAAAAACAAAAATGCCGGTCAATCAGAAAAATTCCGCTTGACACGCGGGTAAGAAATTTGCATGCGGCAGCCGGCGCGTTCAATGTGCGCGCGGGTGCGTATCGTCACCATCATCCTTGCGCGCCGGGTCCAGAGTGGATTTTTCAGCGTTTTCCACTTTTACCGGCAATGGCGACAGCGGGCGTTCCAGCGCCAGGTCCAGAACCTCGTCGATCCAGCGCACCGGCTTGATCGTCAGCGACCCGGTCACGTTCTTCGGAATATCGGCCAGATCCTTGACGTTTTCTTCGGGGATGATCACCGTCTCGATGCCGCCGCGGTGCGCCGCGAGCAGCTTTTCCTTCAGGCCACCAATCGGCAGCACGCGGCCGCGCAAGGTGATTTCACCAGTCATGGCCACGACCGAACGTACCGGATCGCGGGTCAATGCCGACACCAGTGCCGTGCACATGGCGATGCCCGCGCTAGGGCCATCCTTGGGCGTGGCGCCCTCGGGCACGTGCACGTGAATGTCGTACTTGTTGTGGAATTCCGGGTCGATGCCGAGGCGTTCCGCGCGCGCGCGCACGACCGACAGCGCAGCCTGGATGGATTCCTGCATCACCTCGCCGAGCTGACCGGTGTGGATCAGCTTGCCTTTGCCGGGCACCACCGTCGCCTCGATACTGAGCAGGTCGCCGCCGACTTCGGTCCAGGCCAGGCCGGTGACCAGGCCGAATTCGTTCTTCTGTTCGGCGCGCCCGTAGGTGAACTTGCGCACGCCGAGGTAATGTTCGAGATTCTTGCTCGACACCGAAACCTTGCCGCGCTTCTTCGCGCCCTTGTCCGCGGCAAGCGTGAGCTCCTTGACGACCTTGCGGCAGATCTTGGAAATCTCGCGTTCGAGGTTGCGCACGCCGGATTCGCGCGTGTAGTAGCGCACCATGTCGCGCAGCGCTCCTTCGGCGATCTGGATTTCGGTATCGCGCAGGCCATTCGCCTTGATCTGTTTCGGCAGAAGATAACGTTGCGCAATGTTGATCTTCTCGTCCTCGGTATAGCCGGGGATGCGGATCACTTCCATGCGGTCGAGCAACGGACCCGGGATGTTCAGCGAATTCGCCGTGGCGATGAACATCACCTCGGACAAGTCGAAGTCCACTTCCAGGTAATGATCGTTGAAGGCATGGTTCTGTTCCGGGTCGAGCACTTCGAGCAAGGCCGAGGACGGATCGCCACGGAAATCCATCGACATCTTGTCGATCTCGTCGAGCATGAACAGCGGGTTTTTCGTGCCCACCTTGTTCATGTTCTGCACGATTCTGCCCGGCATTGATCCAATGTACGTGCGCCGGTGGCCGCGGATTTCGGCTTCGTCACGCACCCCGCCCAGCGACATGCGTACGAATTTGCGATTGGTCGCGCGCGCAATGGACTGGCCGAGCGAAGTCTTGCCCACGCCCGGCGGGCCGACCAGGCACAGGATCGGCGCCTTCATCTTCTTCACGCGCTGCTGCACGGCGAGGTATTCAACGATGCGTTCCTTGACCTTTTCCAGGCCGTAGTGATCGGCATCGAGTACATCCTCGGCGGCTTTCAGGTTCCTGCGCACCTTGCTGCGCTTGCGCCACGGCGCACCGACCAGCCAGTCGATGTAGTTGCGCACAACCGTGGCCTCGGCCGACATCGGCGACATCTGCTTGAGCTTGTTGAGCTCCGCGCGCGCCTTCTTCTCGACCGGCTTGGGCATGCCTGCCTTTTCGATTTTCTTGCCGAGTTCCTCGACTTCGTTCGGCGCTTCCTCGTTGTCGCCCAGTTCCTTCTGGATCGCCTTCATCTGTTCATTGAGGTAATACTCGCGCTGGCTCTTCTCCATCTGCGTCTTGACACGGCCGCGGATGCGTTTTTCGATCTGCTGAACGTCGATCTCGCCTTCGACGAAACCGATCAGCATTTCCAGGCGATCGGCGACATCGGGCGTCTCGAGCAGGCGCTGCTTGTCGGCAAGTCGGATCGACAGGTGCGCAGCTATCGTATCGGCCAGGCGCGAGGCGTCGTCGATGCCGGCCAGCGTGGTCAGCAGCTCTGGTGGAATCTTGCGATTGAGCTTGACGAAGTTTTCGAACTGCGACACCACCGTGCGCGCGACAACTTCGATCTCGCGCGCGCCACGCGTGTACGCAGGATCGAGCGCGCGTACGTGGCCGGTCATTACGCCATCACGTTCGCCGTAGCGCACCACCTCGGCGCGCGTGCCGCCTTCGACCAAAACCTTGACCGTTCCATCAGGCAGCTTGAGCAATTGCAGGATGCTGGCGACCGTGCCGATCGGGTACAGATCGCCGGCCTTGGGGTCGTCGATATCCGCCCCGCGTTGCGCGACCAGCAGGATGCGCTTGTCGCCGGCCATGGTCATGTCCAGCGCCTTCATGGATTTCTCGCGGCCGACAAACAGCGGAATCACCATGTGCGGGTAGACCACCACGTCGCGCAGCGGCAGCACCGGCAATTCGGCGATGGCAGAGGATTTTTCGGACTTGACGCTGGATTCCATTGCGATTCCTGTCGGCGAGGTGGCGCGGCTCCACGGGCAGCGTGAGCGCACGCGCAAGATTCGTCAAGTGACGACGCGCCGACAGATTTTCAAGATGCGCTCAAGCGCGCTTCAGGATTTCGGACTACGCGAAGCGACCGTGTCGTCGGCAAGGTCTGCGGCATCCGAATCGGATTGCGCTTTATCGCGACGCGCGACATTGCGCAGCTTGTCACGGCGCGCATTCGCCGCGAACAGGCTGCCGGGCGGCGGTGTGGCCTCGAAATAGCCACGCACGCCATCGAGAATCGCCGTTGCCAGTTTTTGGCGTTGTGCGGGATTCTTCAGGCGCTTTTCTTCGGAAGGATTCGAGATGAAGGCGGTCTCGACCAGAATCGAGGGGACATCCGGCGAACGCAGCACGACAAAATTCGCCTTTTCCACGAAGCCGCGATGGGTCGGGCCAATCTTCGCAAGCGCTTGCAGGACCCGCTTGGCCACGGCATCACTCGCCTCGGCGGTCGCGCCCTGGGAAAGATCCAGCAGCACCGCCGCCAGTGTGTTGTCCTTGTCCTCGAGCTTGACGCCACCGACGAGATCGGCACGGTTTTCGCGATCCGCCAGCCAGCGCGCCGCCTCGTTGGTCGCGCCGCGCGGCGACAACACCCACACCGACGAACCGCGTGCGTCGCCGCTGGCATACGCATCAGCGTGGATCGACACGAACAGGTCGGCCTTGGCCTCGCGCGCCTTCTGATAGCGTTCCTGCAGCGGGATGAAGGTGTCGCTGTCGCGCGTGAGCACGGCATGCATGCCCGACTGCTTGTCGATGAGTTTGGCCAGATCGCGCGCCACCGCCAGAGTGATGTCCTTTTCGTGCGTGCCGCCGGCACCGGTTGCGCCCGGGTCCACGCCGCCATGGCCGGCATCAATGGCAACCACCACATCGCGCGGCTTGGCCGCGAGCGCTGCCATGCTCTTGACTGCACTGGCCCGTTCCTTGGTGTACAAATCCACAATGAGCCGGTAGGCGCCGGACTTGCCGTATGCCTGTACACTGGTTTTTGGCCGCGCCGCGGCGGACAGGTCCAGCACGATGCGCGCGCCGTCCTTGCCATGCCGACCGGTACGCACGCCCTTGAGTACGCCCGTGGCAGCCGGCGCGACAAATCCGCGCGCAATCGCGGCATCGCTCACATCGATTACCAGTCGATCGGGATTGGCAATCTCGAACAGTTTGTAGTCCGCCATGCCAGAAAGATCGAAGCTGACACGCACGCGGTCGCCGGATTGGCTTGCCTTTACAGATCGGATTTCTGCCGCCCGCGCCGGCGCGGCCAGCACGGCTGCGCAGGCGAGAAAACATCCGATTCGGGCCGCTACTCCCCTCATGCGGCATATTCAAACGCAAAACCACCGCGAATTTCAAGTATTTTCTCTTTATGAATCGATGATTTGCGCGACTAACCTCCCGCCTAACTCAGGAATCGCTGCTAAGCTGCTGTCCTGAATTCACATCGGATTCGATATGCAGGGCCTTCAGCCAGCCAGCTGCGTTTTCGCCGTGGGCGTGCAGATGAACATCGCGACCCGAGTCCGCGTGCGCCAGCCGGATCGTCAAATCCGGCGCGGGAATGGCTCCCGTGCCGCGCTCCGGCCATTCGATCAGCCACAGGACCGGGCCGTCGGCGAGATCGCGCAAACCGAGCCATTCCAGTTCCTCGGCAGCAGCGATGCGGTAAAGATCCAGATGCTGCACGGTCAGACCGGCCAATGCGTAAGTTTCAATCAAGGTGTAGGTCGGACTCTTGATCCGTGCGCCGGCTCCGAGAGCGCGCAGCAGGGCGCGCGCGAACGTGGTCTTGCCCGCACCCAGCGGTCCGGCCAGATGGATGCTGCCGCCACTGCGCACCCGTGACGCGAGTTCGCGTGCGAGCGCGACAAGCGCATCCTCGTCGATCCCATTCAAGGCAATTTCAGCCATCGGTCAATCCATTTCGAAGTCGACGCAGATGCGCGAACAAATCGCTGGCCAGCGTTCCCGCCTCGCCATCTCGCGCAGCAGCATCGCCGGCCTGGGCGTGCAAGGCGACTCCCAGTCGCGCCGCACGCCAGGCATTGAGCCCCTGCGCCATCGATCCGGCGATGATTCCGGTCAACACATCGCCCATGCCGCCCGAGGCCATGCCCGGATTGCCCCACGGGCACACCGCCACGTCGCCTTGTTCGTGCGCGATCAGGGTGCCTGCGCCCTTGAGCACGGCCACGCAGCGGTGTCGCGCGGCGAGTTCGCGCACGGCGGCGAAGCGATCGCGGGCGATCTGCGGCGTAGCGCAGCCGAGCAAACGCGCCGCCTCGCCGGGATGCGGCGTTATCACGCTTTCCGGCGGCAATACCATCACCTGCGCGGCGAGCAGGTTCAGCGCATCCGCATCGACAACTACCGGCTTGAACGAACCCAGAGCTGCATGCCAGATCTTGCAGCTCCAATCGGACTGGCCCAGCCCAGGCCCGAGCGCGAGCACACTCGCGCGCTCGAGCAATGGCGCCATTTCCATGGCATCACCTGCGGCATGTGCCATCACTTCGGGCCGCGCGGCATTGATGGCGATGATGTTTTCCGCGCGTGTCGCGGCACTGACCAGACCGGCGCCAACGCGCAGCGCAGCCTCCGCGCACAAACGAATCGCACCACCCATGCCGGCATCGCCACCGATCGCGAGTACATGGCCGAAATCGCCCTTGTGCGCACCGCGTGCGCGCGGCGGCAACCAAGACGCCATCCGGCGTGGATCGAGCAGGCGCGCGTCAAAAGCCACATCGGCAAACGCTTCTTCCGGCAATCCGAGACGATCCAGCACGACGACGCCGCAGTAATCCAGCGCCGCGCCGGTCGACAGTCCGCGCTTGCGCGCGATGAAGCTCACCGTGATTTCTGCGCGTACCGCAATGCCGAGCACCGCGCCCGTGTCAGCGTCGATGCCCGATGGAACATCCAGAGCGAGCACCGGCTTGCCGGTCGCGTTCAGATGTTGAATTGCCCGTGCGAGTTCGCCTTCCACCGGACGCTGCAAGCCCGTGCCGAGCATCGCATCGACGTAGACATCAGCCGCCGGCAGGCCAGGTTCAGCGACGACGATGTCCCCACCCGCATCGCGCCAGGCGTCGCGCGCGCGTCTGGCGTCGGTCGTCGCCGGTTCGCCCAGCGCAAGCACGACCACTTGCAACCCGGCCGCGCGCGCCTGACAAGCCAGCAGATAACCATCCCCGCCGTTGTTACCGGCACCGCACAGCACCGCGATTTTGCGAATCCGCGGCCAACGCGCGGCGAGCACGCGCCATGCCGCGCCGGCGGCGCGCTGCATGAGGTCGAAACCGGCTATCCCCAAATCCTCGATCGCATGGCGGTCGAGTTCGCGCACCTGTGCGGCGGTATACAAACGAGTACTCATCCTGCAAGTTTATACTTTGTGCCATGAACTCGCCCGACTACATCGAACTTGCCAGCGCGATCAAACATTGGGGCGTGGAAATAGGCTTCGCGCAAATCGGCATCACCACGACGCAGCTCTTCGACGACGAAACACATCTGCTCGACTGGCTGGCGCAGGGTCGGCACGGCGAGATGGATTACATGCAGCGCCATGGCACGAAACGCAGCCGTCCCGCAGAGTTGCATCCCGGTACAGTGCGCGTGATCTCGGCGCGCATGGATTACGACCCACCCCGCGCGCGCGATGGTTGGGAAATACTTGACGATCCCACCCTCGGCTACGTCTCGCGCTACGCGCTGGGCCGCGATTACCACAAGCTCATGCGCGCGCGCCTGCAAAAACTCGCCGATCGCATCACGCAGGAAATCGGCCCGTTCGGCTACCGCGCGTTTTCCGACTCTGCCCCGGTGCTGGAAAAAGCGCTGGCGCGCAATGCGGGGCTTGGCTGGATTGGCAAGCACACTTGCCTGATCGATCATCGTGCCGGATCGTGGTTCTTTCTCGGCGAGTTGTATACCGATTTGCCGTTACCCAGCGACGCGCCTGCAACCGATCACTGCGGCACCTGCACACGCTGCATCGAGGTCTGCCCAACCCAGGCCATCGTCGGCCCGCAGCAACTCGATGCGCGCCGCTGCATTTCCTACCTGACCATCGAACTGCGCGGCAGCATTCCGGTCGAGTTGCGCCCGCTGATCGGCAATCGCATCTACGGCTGCGACGATTGCCAGCTCGTATGCCCGTGGAACAAGTTCGCAAAAAAAAGCGTGGAGCCTGATTTCGCCGTGCGCCACGGCCTAGACGGCGCTACGCTGGCCGATTTGTTCGGCTGGAGCGAATCGGAATTTCTCGCCCGCACCGAAGGCTCGGCGATCCGCCGTATCGGATACGAATGCTGGCTGCGCAATATTGCGGTCGCCATGGGCAACGCTCCACGAAGTGCAGCCATCACAATTGCCCTGAAATCGCGCGCGGACCATCCGTCCGTGCTGGTACGCGAACATGTCGCCTGGGCGCTAGGCCGTCACCGGGAAATGGCTGTCGTCTGAAACTTACGCTCACCCAAATTCGCGGCATGCGGACATACGTCTCATTTACGCAACATCGAAGGGCCGGTCAAAAAACAGCCGAAAAAAAACCCCCGCAGATACTGCGGGGGTTGAATTATAGGAGTGACGATTACCAGAACGATGCCGCCCTGCTAGCCTGGGGCAACGCGCGAACGTTGCAAAAACCCCGATGGCAGTGGCGAGAATACCACAGCCGTTGCGCAAATGCTAGGGGTCGAGAAGCAGATTGTCGATCAGTCGTGCGCGGCCCATGCGAATAGCGATCAGGGCGATTGCACCGCAGCGATCGGACGGATATGGTGCAGACAAATCGTCTGCACGCCGGATCGTTGCATAGTCCGGAATCGAACCCGCCGCCTCCAGCACCGCACGCGCATCCGATTCGATGGCGGCGATCGGTCGCCCGGCATTCCATTGTTCACGCATTGCGCACAAGGCGCGATAAATGACACCGGCGCGTTCGCGTTCCTCGCTGCTCAAATACTGGTTGCGCGAACTCATCGCCAACCCGTTCGACTCGCGCCGCGTCGGCGCGGCGATGATGTCGATGGGCAGACGCAAATCCATCGTCATCCGCCGGACGACCAGCAACTGCTGGTAATCCTTCTGGCCAAATACGGCGACATCCGGCTGCACGAGGTTGAACAATTTCGTCACCACGGTCGCCACGCCAGCGAAATGACCGGGACGCAACTCCCCTTCCAGGACTTCGCTGATTTTGGGAACATCCACGCGCACGCCTTCGGCCACGCCGAAGGGATACATTTCATCCACACCCGGTGCGAACAACGCATCGCAGCCATGCGCGGCAAGGCCGGCGCGATCGGCATCGAGTGTGCGCGGATAGCTCGCGAAATCCTCGTTCGGACCGAACTGGGCCGGATTCACGAACACACTGGCAACGACTGTATCTGCGCGCTTGCGCGCCAGTTCGACCAACGACAAATGGCCGGCGTGCAGATTGCCCATCGTCGGCACAAAGCCGATGCGCGCGCCTGCGCGACGCCACGCGCACACGCGTGCACGCATGTCTGCGGCGGAATGAACGACATCCATCAAAATGCGTGCTCCGGAGCGGGGAATTTTCCGCTGCGCACTTCATCCGCATAGGCGCGGATCGCATCGCCGATCGAGCTGCGACCAGCGAGAAAATCCTTGGTGAATTTCGGCCGTTTGCCGACCGTGATGCCGAGCATGTCGTAGATGACCAGCACCTGGCCGTCACAATCCGTGCCGGCGCCGATGCCGATGGTCGGGATCGGAATTTCCGCAGTGATGCGCCTGGCCAGCGTCGCCGGCACGCATTCGAGCACGAGCAGATCGGCGCCGGCTTCGGCGACTGCATGTGCGTCCGCCATGAGCTGCGTGGCGGCGTCTTTCGTTTTGCCCTGCACACGGTAACCGCCGAACTTGTGCACGGATTGCGGCGTCAGGCCCAGGTGCGCACAGACCGGAATCGCGTGTTGTGCCAGCGTGCGGATGACATCGAGTACATAGCCGGCGCCTTCGAGTTTGACCATCGCCGCGCCGCCTTCGGCAAGCAAACGTCCGGCGTTGCGCAACGCCGTATCCGCATCGCGAAAACTCAGGAACGGCATGTCGGCGATCAACAGCGCGCTGCGCACCCCGCGCGCCGCGGCTGCGCAGTGATAGACCATTTCATCGACGCTCACCGGCAGTGTGCTGTCACGCCCTTGTACGACCATGCCCAACGAATCGCCGACCAGCACGGCATCGACACCCGCCGCGTCGCATTGCGCGGCGAAGCTGGCGTCGTAGGCGGTCAGCATGACGATCTTTTCGCGCTTGCCCTTCATGGCGTGCAACTGCGGCACGGTGATGGCGGTACGCACCGTGGATTTGGCGTTGGCGTACATGGCGAACTCCGGAAGCCGAACGCCTATTCTGCCATGCGCAAACAGGTCGATGCATCGACATGCGCGAGCAGGTACACCACGCTACCGAGGCCGGGAATTTCCAGATCCGGCGCGATTTCCGCAAGCGGCGCCAACACGAAAGCGCGCTCGTGCAAATGCGGATGCGGCACATGCAGGCCAGATTCGTTCAAAACCCGATCGCCGTAGACAAGGATGTCCAGATCCAGCACGCGCGGCCCCCAGCGCGTGCCATCGCGCACGCGTCCCGCTGCACGCTCGATCGCCAACAGCGCCTGGAGAAGTTCGTGCGGTGGCATTGCTGTGTGCAAATGCGCCACGGCGTTGACGAATTCCGGTTGATCGGCTCGCCCCCAGGGCGCACTGCGATAGCGGCGTGAACGCGCAACGAGGCGCGTTGCGGGCAGCTTGGCAAGAACGGCCAAGGCTGCTTCAACCTGTGCGTTCGGATCGGCAAGATTGCTGCCGAGCCCGATGTATACATTTTCCATTGTGTCACTGTGAATCGGTGGCAGCGCTGGCTTGCGCGGACGGCTTGCGCCTGCGCCGCCGGCGCTTTTTCGGCGCGTCACTCGCAGGCGCAGCGGCGGATGTCGGTGCGGCGGACAGTTCTTCTGCCAGCGCCTCGTGCGGCGTGGATTGCGCATGCGTCCACCAGCGACCGAGCTCGGCAATGTCGGCGCCTTCTGGCGCGCGCAGCAGCAGGAAATCATAGGCGCCGCGAAAGCGCGGATGCGCAAGCAAACGAAACACCTTTTTCTTCTGCCGGTCGGCGAAACGCGGCTGCAGCGTCCAGATTTCCTGCATGACCTGTCCGAAGCGGCGCGGAATCGCCACGTGCTTGGCCTGTTCGGTGATGATCTGGTGGCTCACGCGCTGCCAGGCCAGATTCGGATCAACGCCGCGTGCAATTTCGCGTTCGGCTTGCGCGCGCACCGCGCCCCACAGCAGCACGGCGAACAGAAACGCTGGGGTGACGGATTTGCCTTCGCTCACGCGCGCATCCGTTCCCGCGAGTCCGGCCTCCAGCACGGCGCGGAATGACTCGCCACCGCGAAACGCGAGCGCGCGCGCCGTGAGTGGAAACACAGCGCCGAGCAGACCAAATTGTTCCAGCGCACGGAAACTCTTCAATCCGCTGCCGGCAAGGAACATCTTCAGGGATTCATCGAACAACCGTGCCGGCGGGGCTTGCGTGAGCAACACGCCAAGTTCCGCGAATGGCGCGCGCGCTTCGGGCGAAATCGAAAAGCCGAGCTTCGCCGACAAACGCACGGCACGCAGCATGCGCACCGGATCTTCGCGATAGCGCTGCAGCGGATCGCCGATCAGGCGCAGCACGCGGCGTTGCACGTCGTCGTATCCGCCGACGTAATCGCGCACGGAGAAATCGGCAATGTCGTAGTACAGCGCGTTGGCGGTGAAATCGCGGCGCAGCGCGTCCTCCTCGATCGTGCCCCAGACGTTGTCGCGCACGATGCGTCCATCGACAACCTGGCGGTCGCCATCGGTGTCGATGTCGTCACCACCGTTGCCGCGGAATGTGGCGACTTCGACGATTTCAGGCCCGAACACGACATGGGCGAGGCGAAAACGCCGCCCGATCAGGCGGCAATTGCGGAACAGCCGGCGCACGTCTTCAGGCGTGGCATCCGTGGCGACGTCGAAATCCTTGGGCTGGCCGCCGATCAGCAGATCGCGCACGGCGCCGCCGACCAGGTAGGCGGCGTAGCCGGCTTCGTTGAGTCGGTACAGGACGCGGAGTGCGCCGCTGGATATCTGCTTTCGGGAAATGCAATGCGCCTCACGCGGAATGATGCGCAGCGCGGCCTGATTCGGATTGGATTCGTTCATTGAATGTTCTTCAGGTGCGCTTCGTGCGCACGCGGGAATTGTCCCATGTAGGGGCGTGCCGGTATACTGCGGCCCGCGCGCGCTCCCATCGTCTAGAGGCCTAGGACGGGGCCCTCTCAAGGCCTAAACAGGGGTTCGAATCCCCTTGGGAGCGCCAACCGTTATTTGTGCGATCTTCCCTGATCGCAAACTAAAAGAAGAACCGGCCATTCCGTGGCCGGACTTTTCTATCAAAAGAAACAGCGCGTCGCCCATGCCTTTCGTCGTCGTCGAAAACTGCATCAAGTGCAAATACACCGATTGCGTTGAAGTGTGCCCGGTCGATTGCTTCCACGAGGGGCCGAACTTCCTCGTGATCGATCCCGAGGAATGCATCGATTGCACCCTGTGCGAGCCGGAATGCCCGGCCAACGCGATCTTTCCGGAAGACGACGTGCCGGCGGGCCAGGAGCATTTCGTCGCGCTCAATGCCGAACTGGCGCGCCTTTGGCCCGTGTTGACCGAACGCAAGGACGCGCCTGCCGACGCCAAGGAGTGGGACGGCAAGGCCGGCAAGTTGCCGTTGCTGGAACGCTGAAAAAAGTCCGGCTTACGAGAGACGCTCGCGCAAGATCGCCAACACGCGACGCGCGGCCTCCTCGGGACCGTTCACTTCCACGCGCGCGCCATCACCATCGGCGCTGACTGTCACGGTGAGGTTTCCGCTCACCGGGCCGGTATCGGCGGGCGTCTTCGATCCGCCACCGAACGGGTGCAGGATGCGCGAATACCAGTGGTGCTCGGCAGGCGCGGCAACCGCAGCTGGCGCGCGCAGGCCGGAAACTTCAAGCGTGTAGGTGTGCGCCACGGCGTCACGCGCGCTGATCGTGCCGGCTTGCGCGCGTTCCAGGGCCAAGCCGACGCGCTGCCAGGCATGATCGACGCTATCGCTGATCCGCAAGCTGCCGCCGCCGGCGATCACACCTGCCGGAGGCGCACTGCCGGGTTGCGCGGCGGATGCCTGTGCGGCACTGCCCGATCCCGACTGCGGTATCGACAACGTGTCGGAGGACACCGGCGTATCCAGGTCCGGCGGCACCTCGAGCGGTTGGGTTTCGCGCGCCTTGTCGTAGTAGTTGGTGTTTTGACGAAACCAGCTGCAGCCGCCGAGCAGGCCTGCGACGGCGATGAGGGAAATGGTCCAGCGAATGGAATGAATGCGGTTCACGGCGAATCCTGTCGGGAAGCGTTGAATCGGAGAGCTTACGCGGCACCGCTGTGCCGTTGCTGAACCAGGTGCAGTGCATCGAGTACTTGCCTCGCGCGCGCACGGTGTCCTGCGGTCAGCGTCAACAGCGGCAAACGCGGCTCGGGCGAACCCAGGCCAAGCTCGTGCAATAACCATTTTACCGGAATCGGGTTCGGTTCGGCGCCAAGCAGGACGTAAAGATCGGCAAGCTCGGCGTCAACGCGTTCCGCGCCGGAGTCGTCGCGGTGCAATGCCGCGTCGCACAAGGCCCGCATCGCGGCAGGCGCTGCGTTCGCCGCAACCGACACGACACCGCGCGCACCAGCCAACATCGCTCGCGCGCAGGTCGGGTCGTCGCCACTGAAAACCGAGAAGTCCGGCGTCTGCAGTGCCAGCAGCGCCGAAACCCGCGCGACTTCTCCAACGGCTTCCTTGATGCCGACGATGCGTTCGTGTGCAGCCAGGCGCGCAACGGTTTCCGGCAGCATGTCGCAACCGGTGCGCGACGGTACGTTGTACAAAACAATTGGTATCCCTGCCTCATCCGCGACCACGGAAAAGTGTCGGAACAATCCTTCCTGGGTCGGGCGCACGTAGTACGGGGTGACGATCAGGGCGGCATCGGCGCCGAGCGTCGCCGCACGCCGGGTCGCGAGGATCGTCTTGTGCGTGTTCGCCGTGCCGGTTCCGGCGAGCACCGGCACGCGTCCGCCCACGCGTTCGATGCAGAAGGCAAGCAAGCGGTCGAATTCCGATTCGCTGAGCGCGTGCGCTTCGCCGGTCGAGCCGGCGACGACCAGCGCTTGCGTGCCGCTCTCAATCTGGTATTCGATCAACGCGCCAAATGCAGGCAGATCAGGCGCGTCGTCGCGAAACGGCGTGGCCAGCGCACAGATGCTGCCGGTGAGATTCTTCAAGGCCTGGCCCGGAAATCGCGTGGGTTGGCGATGTTACTTGCCACCCGCGGAAGCGGCAAGTATTCTCGCAGGCGACGCTGGCAATCACCCCGACATGCGCAAGATTCCGGAAGCCGCCGCACCCATCGATCCAGCCCCGCGTCCGGCCGCGAACGAAAACTACCTGTTGATCAACGCCTTTGCGCCCGCCGCGCGTTCGCCGCTCACCGCGATCGCCAAGCGCGTAAGCGACGCCGGCTGCAACATCGCCGAGACGCGCGTGTCCGCGCTGGGCAGCGAAATCGGCGTACTCGTGCTGGCACAGGGATCCTGGGACGCCATCGCCAAACTCGAAACGGCGCTGGCGCGACTTGAACGGGATGAAGATACCCGGCTGATGCATTTCCGCACCGGGCCCAAGCCGGTGCAGACCAACTTGCTGCCCTACATGATCGAGGTTGTTGCGGCGGACAAACCCGGCATCCTGTTCCAGATCGCCGAGTTCTTCCAGGAACACGGCATCAGCGTGGAGCAGTTGCAGTCCATGCGCTACCGCGCGATGCAGACCGGCGCCGACATGTTCTCGGCGCAGATTACCGTCGGCATCCCGGCGAATACGCATATCGCCGCACTGCGCGACGATTTCCTGGAATTCTGCGACGGCCAGAATCTGGATGCGATCATGGATCCGGTGAAATTCTGATGGTAGCTATCGGCAAGTCCGTTCCCGACCTGCGTGGCGACGGCACGACCGGACCGATCCGCCTGCGCGACCTGCGCGGCCAACCCGTCATCGTGTATTTCTACCCGAAGGACAACACGACCGGCTGCACGCGCGAAGCGCAGGATTTCCGCGATCTGGTCAAGGCGTTCACCCGGCACAAGGCGATCGTACTCGGCGTATCCCGCGATTCGCTCGCATCGCACGAAAAATTCCGCGCCAAACAAAAACTCACATTCGCTCTGGTTTCCGATCCGGACGAAACCTGGTGCCGCGCGTTCGACGTGATCCACGAGAAAACGCTGTACGGACGCAAGTTCATGGGCGTGGTGCGCAGCACGTTCCTGATCGGCGCTGACGGCAAGTTGCTGCGCGAATGGCGCGGCGTCAAGGTACCCGGGCACGCACAGGCCGTACTCGACGCAATCTCCGCTACATGACACACAGGGCAAGCACCGCATGACCAAAGGCAAGCGTATCTACGTCCTCGACACCAACGTGCTGATGCACGATCCGACCGCGCTGTTCCGCTTCGAGGAACACGACGTATTCCTGCCGATGACCGTGCTCGAAGAACTCGATGCGGCAAAAAAAGGAACTTCCGAAGTCTCACGCAATGCGCGCCAGGTCAGCCGCTTCATCAACGAGCTGATCGAGCGCAATCGCAAACAGGCGATCGACCAGGGACTGGAGCTGAGATTGCCGCAGGGGCTGCAACTGGATCGCAAGGCGCAGGTCGGTCGCCTGTACTTCCAGACGCGCGACTACGATTCGAACGGGGCAAACGGCAAACGCAAGACCTTGCCGGACAACCTCATTTTGGCGTCGATCGTGGCGTTGCGCGAGCACAAGCCGGATGCACCGGTCGTGCTCGTGTCCAAGGACATCAACCTGCGCATCAAGGCGTCGATCCACGGCATTCCGGCCGAGGACTATGAGAACGACCGCGCCCTCGACGATTTCAGCCTGCTGTTCGCCGGCCACGCCGAACTGCCGAAGGATTTCTGGGATCGACATCCGGAACTGCGTTCCTGGTCCGAACGCGGCCACAGTCTGTATGAGGTCAAGCTGCGCAAGGACGAAGACTGGCATCCACACCAGTTCCTGTACCTGCCCGGCGACGAAGACGTCGAATTGCGCGTGCTGAGCGTCGAAGGCGGCAAGGCCCGTCTGCAGATCATCGACGACTTCCGCAACGGCGCGCATACGGTCTGGGGCATTGCTGCACGCAACCGCGAGCAGAACTTCGCGCTCAACGCGCTGATGGATCCGGAAGTCGATTTCGTCACCCTGCTTGGCACCGCCGGCACCGGCAAGACCCTGCTCGCGCTGGCTGCAGGGCTTGCGCAGACGATGGACCAGCAGCGCTATCGCGAAATCATCATGACTCGCGCGACTGTTTCGGTCGGCGAGGACATCGGCTTCCTGCCCGGGACCGAAGAGGAAAAGATGACGCCGTGGATGGGCGCGCTCACCGACAACCTCGAAGTGCTGGCAACGCCGCAGGAAGGCGGCGGCTGGGGCCGCGCGGCGACCAATGACCTGCTAGCCTCGCGCATCAAGATCCGCTCGCTGAACTTCATGCGCGGACGCACCTTCCTCAATCGCTACGTCATCATCGACGAAGCGCAGAACCTCTCGCCCAAACAGATGAAAACCCTGCTCACGCGCGCTGGCCCAGGCAGCAAGATGGTGTGCCTGGGCAATGTCGAACAGATCGACACACCGTATCTGACGGAAACCACGTCGGGCCTGACCTATGCCGTCGACCGCTTCAAGCAGTGGCCGCATTCGGCGCATGTAACACTGCGTCGCGGCGAGCGTTCGCGACTGGCCGATTACGCTTCGGAGATGCTCTGAGCCAACGCACAAACAAGAACGGGAGCCTCGCGGCTCCCGTTCAATTCAACCGTTGTCGCGTATTCAGAATTTCGTTGCCCAGAGCAACTGGTACTCGATCTGGCCGCCATTGCCGGCGTTGCGCATACTGTTGCTGGTGGGCAGTCCGAGGACGAATTCCGACGGCGCGTACGAAGCGGCCAGGTGCAGGCTCGAAGCGCTGCCGAACGGGCGCATGAATCCGAATTCGATGCTGTGCGAGGCGAGATAAGGTTCAAGCGCCGTCTGCAGCAACGGCGACGTCGGCAACGGCTGCTCGCGCGTGGTGTAGTGCAGCGACCATTCGCCATTGCCGGCATCGCGCCAGTTGAAGCCGGCGGAATACACGTCGAGGTTCTGCCACGCGAACGCAGGCGAAATGGAACTGCCGAGCAGGACCAGGAAACGGGTCGGCAGCGCGGCGCTGGTGAACGGCGCAATTCCGCTGTACATCACGCGCTCGGCGCCGACGTCGGCGGTGAGTCCCGGCGCCACGGCAAGCCCGAGGCCGATATTCGCGCTCGCGGGTATATCGAAACTGCCTGGCTCGGAATACACACCGCGATAGTTGTTGAAGGCGTCCATGTTCACGCGCGACTGCACGCCCACCTGCCAACTCACGCGCTCGCTCAGGCGGCTGTCGAAATCCAGGCGCAGGCCGGTGCCGTAGGAACCCGGGTATCTGTCGGTAACGGAAATCCCGGTTTCGCCGCTTTGTAACGGCACGTTGGCGATTCCCAGTCCGAGTCCGGCAAAGCGCTGATAGGCGAAAATCGCCGATACGCTGAATGATGAATTCTCGCCCCAGCGCTGCGCGTACGATGGCGCCAGCAAGTAGCGCTGCAAGCCCGGCGTGTAATCACGCAGCAAACCCGATTGGCTCGCCGCGGTGACAAACGGAGTGTCGGCCGCAATTGCCTTGAGGTAAGTCACGGAAATCGGCGATACGGAGCCCGCACCGGTGAAATGCGAGGCCGGCTGTGCAATGCGTCCAATGCCACGATCGAACAGGCTGGGTGCTTGCGGGGACGCACCGCCATTGTCGGCCCAGTCGAATCCGCGAGTGAGGTCGGCCAGCGCGTAGTCGCGCCAGGCGTCGAGTATACTTTGCGACTGCGCGTAGGCAGCCAGCATGGAGACATCCGCGCGCGGGGATTCGGCCGCGTTGGCAAAAGAAAGCGGGAGCGCCAGGACGAACCCGATCGCTCCCGCAAGATTTTTTGCCTTCGCTGTTGACCGACGCATAGCCCTGAATGCGTTAGGAGTGGTTGTCTCCAAGGCCAGTTTGGCAAAAACGCAACACCACGTCAAGCGCTTTGGCAACAAATGGATCAATGTTTTTCAAGCATTTCCGCCGAGAGTCCGCAACACTATCAGATTTTGTTGTAAAAAAAATACAAACCATGAGTGAGCAGATACGTAGTGCCCTGACCATTGCCGGATCGGATTCCAGCAGCGGCGCCGGCATTGCCGTCGATCTGAAAACCTTTGCTGCTTTTCATGTGCACGGGTTGGCTGCAATCACCGCGGTGACGGCGCAGACCACCAGTCGGGTCCTAGCTGTCCACCATCTCCCCGCAGCACAGGTCAAGTTGCAGATTCAAGCCGCGTTCGCGGAATTCCGCGTCGGCGCCATCAAGATCGGCATGCTCGGTACGGTGCCGATCGCGCGCGTGGTCGCCCAGTCACTGCGTATCGCGCCGTCGACTCCCGTTGTGCTGGATCCCGTGCTCGCATCCAGCAGCGCAGCCGCATTACTGTCGGCGTCCGGATTGCGTGTGCTGCGCAAGGAGCTGTTGCCGCTGGCCAGCCTGCTGACACCCAATCTGCCAGAAGCGGAAATCCTGCTCGGATACCGCATCAAGGATCCGGCGCGAGCCGTTCGGGATCTGCGAGCGCTCGGAGCCGGCGCGGTACTGCTCAAGGGCGGGCATGGGCGCGGCCGCGAAGTGCGCGACTTACTCGCAGACGCCGATGGCGTCGTTGAGTTCCGCCATACGCGCTTGCCGATTCGCGCCCGCGGCACCGGCTGCGCGCTGGCATCGGCAATCGCCGCAGGACTCGCGCGCGGCCATGACCTGCGCTTGGCAGTCGCCAATGCCGAAATCTTTTTGCAGAACGCACTCGCGCGCAGTTACCGCTGCGGCGCAGGGAACACGCGCCTGCTCGAACTCAACCACTGAACACGCGACTAACACGCTCGCGGTATCATTGCGCGCTTGTGCATCACTGGACGTTCGCATGCTTCGCCAAACACTGCCCTTCGTGTTTTCCGCCGGCCTGCTGGCCGCATCCGCCGCCCGCGCCGATGCACCGATGGTCGCGCACCCGCTGGCACCGTCGGCTCAGGCCAAGTCCGGTGCCGCCGCGGAATTCAAACCCGCCGACAAGCTGCGCCTGCCGCCTCCGACGATTACGGTAACTCGTCTTGAGCGCCAACCCGATGGCAGCCTGCGCATGCAGTGCGATCAGGAACCGAACCCGCACGCGAAAATCGCGCTGCCGCCGGATCGATCCGTTTCACCGGACGCGCAGGTACAGCAATGATGCGCCGCCTTGCCCTGTCTGTAGCCGCGCTGGCCATTTCATCCAACGCATGGGCCGATGTCGGCCTTAATTCCGGCGCCGTGACTAACCTGCCGCAACTACCCGCAGGCAATTACTTTTCGAACTACTACATCGACGTGCCGGCCGGCGCGCAGCAGCTTTCGGTCAATCTCAATGCCACCGGCGGCGACGTGGACATGTTCGTACGTTTCGGATCGCCGTTCCCGGTGCAGGCCACTGGCGTCAGTTACCCGACCGTCAGCTACGACCTCCTCAACCGCTATGGCCAATACCATTCGATCAGTTCCACCTCGAACGAATCCGTCCTGATCCTGCCCTCGGACAAGGTGCCGCTGCAGGCTGGGCGCTGGTATATCGCATTGATCAATGGTGCCAGTTCCGGCATCGGCTCAACCGCCAATGGCACGCTCACCGCCAGTTATTCCTCGACCAAACCGGTTGGCAATATCGTGCTGGATTTCAACAGCCCGGACACCGGCAACACCGATCCGACGACGGACTGCGACACCAGTTTCTGGACCGACTCCACCGTCGCGGCTCCAATCGGTGGCAACAACGGCCAGACCCTGGGACAGCAGCGCCAGAATGCGCTGGCCAAGGCAGCCAATGAACTCGTCACGCAACTGGGCATTCAGACCACCGTTACCGTACAGGCATGCGGCGCGCATCTGAAAGGAGACAGCAAGTCCGCCACGCTGGCGCATGCCGGTGCGACTTCGTATTTCTATGACGAGCCACAATACCCGTCGCCTTCGCTGCCGAAAAAATATACCTGGTACCCGTCCACAGCCGCAGCACGACTCAACGGTTCCAGCCTGTGCGGATTCACTGGCGGCCCCTGCGATACGAAGAGCAATGACCAGATCGCCGCCACGTTCAACATGGACATCGGCACGCCAGACGTGCTCAAAGGCGAGAATTTTTACCTGGGCTTCGACCCGACCTTGAAACCGACCGGCGACGTGGATTTCATCAGCATTGCCATGCACGAGATGACGCACGGCCTGGGATTCCTCGGCCTGGTCAACACCGATGCCACGCAAGGTCCCTTGGGCGCCAAAGCGGGAATCATCGTCGACAAGGCCAGCAACAGCGCGTCGATCGGATTCGGCAGCGCCGTGACCGACGGCCCCTTCGACGACATCTTCGACGACAGCGTGGCGATCGTGAACGGCAGTACCTACACACCATTCGCGGGTTACGAAGTCACCGGCACCGGCGATACCGCGCGCGCGACGGCGATGGTGACCGGCGGCAAGGGATCCGGTTATCTGCCCGGTCCGACCGGAGCCGCAAGCTGTGGTGCAACCTACAACGGCAACTGCACCGGCCTGCGTTGGTCCGATGCGACCGCCGCCAGCGCGACCGGCATCAACATCAATGCCGCCAACACCGCGCCGGCCAATTTCCCCAGCCTGTACGCACCTTGCGACACGAGCAAGACCACCGACTGTGCCATGCAAAACGGCTCGACGCTGTCGCACACCGTGCAGGCCGGCGACATGATGAATGCGTATTACTCGGACGCGAACCTGCGCAGCATGGGCCTGGCCGTGCCGATGCTGGCGCCGATCGGCTGGTCGAATGCTACCGCCGCAATGCCCACGTGGGGACAGCCGATCCCGAGCAACTGGTACGACGTTTCGCATTCCGGCCACGGCTTCGACTTCCAGCTCGCCTCCCACGACGCGGTCAATGGCGACGTCTACGTTCTGACCTTCTACAGCTACGACAACAGCGGCGTGCCGGAGTGGTACCAGGCGGTTGGCCATATCGTGGATGGCGTCTTTCTGCCATTGATCCAGAGTGCGAACGGCAGCAACCTGCTGCGCGTCAAATATGCCTCGAATGCGCCCGGTCAACTCAACGTGACAGCCGACAGCGGCTACTACGGCACGGTCGTGGTCGACTTCAACCAGGCCGCGAATTCGCCGATCTGTCGAAATGTCGATCGCAGCCAGGCGTCGCAATTGGCGGTGATGTACTGGACGATCGGCAGCGACGCGAGCAATCCCGCCACCGATCAAAGCGCGTCATGGTGCATGCAGCCGATAGTCCTGCCCAGCGCTCACGCCACACCGGATTACAACGGCGACTGGTATGCGGGATCGTCAGACTCGGGCTGGGGATTTGATCTGATCGACGTAAAGACCGGCAGCGCATCGCCGGTAGTCATCGTCTACATTTACTATCCGGGAAAATCGAACCAGCCAACCTGGGCGACGGCTTCCGGAACGCTGATCGGCAACAGCGTGACCATGCCGGTGTCCACGATTACGAATGGCTATTGCCGGACCTGCCCGCCACCAGGCAACCAGCTGGACGTGCAAATCGGCAGCATGACGCTGACGCTGAACCCGATCTCAGGAACGCAACGCCCGACCGGCACCGTGTCCTTCAATCTCGCCAATGGCGACGGCACGTCGTTCGCGCGCACCAACGCATCTATACTAATGTTGTCGCTTCCAACCGGGCAATGATGACAGGAATATTCCAATGACCGACCCGGCCGCCCGAGCACTGAACCAAAAATGGTTCTATCCCTTCGTTCTACCCGATGGCCGCAAACTGCCAAGTACGCACGACGGCCGCGTGGATGCCATCCACATCACGCGCGCATGCATGCTCGAGACTTGGCTCGCGCGTGAATTTCCCGGCGATCGGTCGAATCTGCAAGCGATGGACATCGCCTGCCACCAGGGCTATTACGCGATCCAGCTTGCGCGCGCCGGCTTCGGCCGCGTCGATGCCACGGACGTGCGTCAGGAGCACATCGACGACGTGGATCTGTTGCGCCAAATATACGCGCTGGACAACCTGCATGCACGGCGCACGAACGTTTTCGAAATGCCGGATACCGCCGATCACGATCTCGTACTGATGTTCGGCCTGCTCTATCACCTGGAAAATCCCGTCGGCGCGTTGCGAAAGGCACACGCACTCACTCGCCGAGCTTGCGTCATCGAAACACAAGTCGTGCCTCACCTGTCCGGTATGGTCGATTGGGGCAGCTACGAATACGTGCGCCCGCTCAAGGGCTGCTTCGGCATCATCGACGAAATCGACGAAACGCACGCGCCGGAAGCCAGCGTCACAGGCATTTGCCTTGCGCCCAGCACTGAAGGTCTTCTATGGTTGCTACGGGCTGTCGGTTTCAGCCGCGCCGAAGTGCTCCCGGTGCCGGACGACGGCTACGAACAGTTGCGCCACGGCAAGCGGGTGATGGTAACTGCATGGAGGTAACCAGCGCTCGAATGCATCCTTAATTCGTGATGGATTCTGGTTAAATCGCATGATACGCCAGCGAATCGGACGAAGCGATTTCGTTTCAGAACCCCCAAAGCAACCTCGCCGCGCAGTTGCCTGTGCGGCGAGATCGGGAAATGCAAGCTTGCAATCGTTACGGATTTGTATAGCTAAATGCCCCAATGTTTGAAGCGCTCACTGCAGCCCCTAGGTTCGAGTCTTGCGTGGGAGTAATCGCGGGTAGGTTCGTCGAACAATGGACGCCACTCGCGCTGGTGTCACAGGGTGCTACTTCGAGAATGGCGCCCATGTATTGCAATTTGTAAGCCCCGGGACTCGTTGAGTACCCAATGTTAGGACATGTCACCCCCGGAGTGCAGTTACAAGACCCTGCCCCACCGCCACAGTCTAGGCTGTTGATGCGGTTGACCATATTTGTGAGGTTCTGTGGCGTGATATGAATACGGAAAAACTCTGGCGCTGAAAACGGAGTACCGGTCGTGTACCCGCCCGTATATCTTACGGTTGTGGTATCCGTAGTGCAAACACCGGACGATGTACTCCAAACCCCCGCAGCATAGTCCCAAAGAATATTCGCCTGCGAAGGGCACTGATAGGTTGGCGTCGTAATCGAATTCTCGAAGACTGTCGATAAAATTGCGATCGGATGCAGATTCGGATGAATGGTGTCTTGAATGTAAGCGAATAGACTGTATTGAATATGGCCGAATCCGTTTGCGTCATGAAGATTGGTAGCCGGACTAAAGTTCCAGCTGCCATTGACAAGAGTTCCATAGTAACCGGCAATAATAGGGATCGCCAACGTGCCTTGAAGAACGAGTTCCGAGGGGACAGAGACGAACTGACCACCGCGAACTACGAGCTTAGTAAATGCTGTTGGCTGGTTATTTGTTGCCCACGCATAGCCATACATATCGTTGAAATAGCCCCCAGCAACGGCTGGGTTCGTCCTCGGGTAATACCATGTGTTAATCAACATTCCTGCATTGCACCCGTCCAACTGAACGCCGGGTGTAGCCGCCACTTGATCCTCGGGCTGAAACCCGCGCTGCCAATTTGAGTAAGGTGTTGGGGGCGTAAAACCAGTATACGTTCCGGCGTTGTACTGCAACGGATCTGCGATCCATTGGGTATTCCCTACAGTAGGATTCCCTTGCCAACGCACCAGCATGGACCAACTATTTGGTAGTACACCATTGCTTGGGTCAATATACTGCTGGCCGGTCGTAAACAGCCCGTTGCTGCTAGTTGGGCAAGTAGTCGGCGTAAGCTGCCAAAATGTCTGTGCGTATGAAACACACCCTATGCAGAGCAATATAGATGGCATCAGTCGAATCTTCCAGTTCATGATGAGATTCTCCGTAACAAAAATCGGATGCCCTGTTCCCATGACGAACTCAACGTAACCAACGCACGACACGGATTCTGTGCGGTCACGGTAAATAATTTGTGACCAAAAGACTTGGGGATGGTTTTTCTCGCGGCAAAAGCCTATGCTGCAAAGCCGACAGCGTTCCCATCCTTGACGGAGGAGCCCATGCTGGCGGAAGTCAGATCCAGCAACGACATCCATAGCACCCGTGTCCTGTCGCTGGATTCCAGCGGTCGCATCCTGGACTGGATGAGTTGGCAGGACGCGGTATGTCTGTATGTGCGCGATGCCGTGGCCTGGACGCTGGGCGATGCGTGCCTGACCGTGCACGGCGGCACCAACCGCGATAGCGGGTTGCAAAGCGTCATCGACCTGCACCCCATCGTTGCCAGTCGCGGTCACGCGAAATCCAGCCTGATCGATCCGGCACCAGCGTTGACCAATGCCGCGCTGTTCGCGCGCGACCGCATGCTGTGCCTGTACTGCGGAGAGCATTTCTCGCGTGGCGAGTTGACGCGCGACCACGTCGTCCCGTTGTCCAGGGGCGGGCTCGACGTGTGGGAAAACGTCGTCAGCGCCTGCATCTCGTGCAACGTGCACAAAGGCGCGCACACGCCGCAGCAGGCCGGCATGCCATTGCTCGCCGTGCCGTACCGGCCGAGCTGGGTCGAGCACCTGATATTGTCCAACCGCAACATCCTCGCCGACCAGATGGAGTTCCTCGTCCACCATCTGCCGAAGAATCGCCGCCAGGTTGCCTAGCACTCGCGCATTGTCCGAATGCGCGATCGGCGCTATGCTGCGCCGCACTAAATCCAGCGCTCCCCGACTCCGATGACTGCTTCGCATCCGGATCAGCCTGATCGTTCCGGCGCGCGTATCGGTGCAGTTCCGGTCGCGCCAGGCCTGACCGACACCCTGATCGACGCCAGAATTCCGCGCAAGACCATCCTGGTCGACAGGCGCGTCGTGCTGGTATCGGCGATTTCGATCGCACTGGCCATCGCCGCTGCATTCATCGCGCAATTTCTCAAAGCCTTGATCGGCCTGGTCACCAACCTGAGTTTCTATGGACACTGGTCGACCGCGTTTTCCTCGCCGGCCGACAATCACCTGGGCTTGTGGGTGATCGCAGTTCCGGTGATCGGCGGCCTCATCGTCGGTGCGATGGCGCGCTGGGGCTCGGCTGCGATTCGCGGCCACGGCATCCCCGAGGCGATGGAACAGGTGTTGCTCAACGAATCGAAAATCGCCCCGCGCATCACGTTCCTCAAACCAATTTCATCAGCCATAGCCATTGGAACCGGCGGACCGTTCGGCGCGGAAGGCCCGATCATCGCCACCGGCGGCGCGCTCGGCTCGCTGATCGGGCAAGTCCTGCGCGTGACCGCGACCGAGCGCAAGATCCTGCTCGCTGCCGGCGCCGCCGCCGGCATGGCCGCCGTGTTCGGCTCGCCGGTATCGGCCGTGATCCTCGCCATCGAACTGCTGCTGTTCGAATTGCGCCCGCGCTCGCTGATCCCGGTAGCGCTGGCCACGACCACCGCCGCCGGCATCCGCTACGCCCTGGTCGGCTCGCACGCCGTGTTCGCCATGCCCGCCATCGCCACGCCCGGCGGCGGTGCGCTCGCGTTCTACGTCGCGCTCGGCGCCGTGCTCGGATTCGTCAGCGTCGGCGTGACCTGGCTCGTCTACGCGATCGAAGACGGTTTCGACCACCTGCCGGTGCACTGGATGTGGTGGCCGGCGATCGGCGGCATCGCGGTCGGCATCGTCGGCTATTTCGCACCGCTCACCTTGGGCGTGGGCTATACGAATATCGAACAGATCGTGTCCGGCAACTTCACCGCGCAGGCGCTGATGTTCCTGTGCGTGATGAAATTCCTGTCGTGGTCGATCGCGCTCGGCAGCGGCACTTCCGGCGGCACGCTGGCGCCCTTGTTCACCATCGGCGGCGCTTTCGGCGGCGTCGCCGGTTTCGCGGCATTGTCGCTTTTTCCACATTTGGGCATCGATCCGCGCATCGCCGGCCTCGTCGGCATGGCGGCGATCTTCGCCGGTGCCTCGCGTGCGCTGCTCACCTCGGTGGTGTTCGCGTTCGAAACCACGCTGCAACCGGCTGGCATCCTGCCCCTGCTCGGCGGCTGTGCGGCCGCCTATTTGGTGTCGAGCCTGACCATGCGCGACACCATCATGACCGCCAAGATCGCGCGGCGCGGCGTGCGCGTGCCGACCGAGTACGCGGCCGATTACCTGGACCAGGTATTGGTGCGCGACAGCGCCTCGCGCAAGCTGACCACGCTCAAGACTTCCGATGAACTCGGCGAGATCCGCCGCTGGCTGGCTTCCGGCGACGCCAGGGCGCAGTTCCTCGGCTACCCGGTGATCGACGACGCCGGCAACGCGCGCGGCATCATCACGCGCCGCGAGTTGCTCGATCCCGCGCATGCCGAACTCGCGCGCATCGGCGACCTGCTCACGCAGCCGCCGCTGGTCGTGTACGAAGACCATTCGCTGCGCGAGGCCGCCGACCACATGGTCGAACACAATGTCGGCAGCGTGATCGTGGTCGCGCGCGAGGCGCCGCGCAAGATCACCGGCGTGCTCACGCGCGGGGACCTGGTCACCGCGCATTCGCGCCGGCTAAAGGAAACCCGCGACGCCGACCGCCACATCCGCATCCGCCAGACGATCCGCAAGACGCTGCACCGGGACAAGCCGGAATCCAGGCTCTGAAACGCCTCTCCAACGCCACGCCGGCGCCGCAATCCTTGCCCAGACTGACGCCGTGGCCGAAAATAGAAAGATGATCGACTCCACGCACTATCCGCTGCTGTCCAAGATCGACTCGCCTGCCGACCTGCGCAAGCTTGCCGAAAGCGAACTGCCGCGCGTCGCGCGCGAATTGCGCGAATACCTGATCGAGCAGGTCGCCGGCAGCGGCGGCCATTTCGGCGCGGGACTGGGCGTGGTCGAGCTCACCGTCGCCCTGCACTATCTGTACGACACGCCCGACGATCGCCTGGTCTGGGACGTGGGCCATCAGTGCTATCCGCACAAGATCCTCACCGGTCGCCGCGATCGCATCGGCACGATCAAGCAAAAGGACGGACTTGCGCCGTTTCCCAAGCGCGACGAATCCGCGTACGACACCTTCGGCGTCGGCCATTCGTCGACCTCGATCTCGGCCGCGCTCGGCATGGCCATCGCCGCGCAGCGCCTTGGCGATGCGCGCAAGATCGTCGCCGTGATCGGCGACGGCGGGTTGACCGGCGGCATGGCGTACGAGGCGCTGCACCATGGCGGCGATGCCGACGCGGACCTGCTGGTGATCCTCAACGACAACCAGATGTCGATCAGCGAAAACGTCGGTGCGTTGCCGAAGATGCTCGCACGCCTGATGACCAGCCGGCGCCTGAACGCGCTGCGCGAAGGCGCCAAGCGGCGCATGAAGCGCGACGGCCTGATGTGGCGTTTCTTCAAGCGCTGGGAAGAACACACCAAGGGCATGTTCGTGCCCTCGACGCTGTTCGAGGAATTCAACTTCCACTACTTCGGCCCGATCGACGGCCACGACCTGCCACAACTGCTGTACGCGCTGAAGACGCTCAAGGATCTCAAGGGCCCGCAGCTGCTGCACGTCATCACCACCAAGGGCAAGGGTTACGCGCCGGCCGAAGCGCACCAGATCGAATACCACGCCGTTGGTCCGTTCGACCCCGACAAGGGTGTGACGAAAAAGTCCGGCGGCAAGAAAAGCTACACCGATGTCTTCGGTGACTGGTTGTGCGACATGGCCGCGGCCGACGAACGCCTGCTTGCGATCACGCCAGCCATGCGCGAAGGCTCGGGCCTGGTGCGCTTTTCCAGGGAACATGCGCCGCGCTATTTCGACGTCGGCATCGCCGAACAGCACGCGGTCACGCTCGCCGCCGGCATGGCCTGCGAAGGCATCAAGCCGGTGGTCGCGATCTATTCCACGTTCCTGCAGCGCGGCTACGACCAGCTCATCCACGACGTCGCGCTGCAGAACCTCGACGTCACCTTTGCCATCGACCGCGCCGGCGTGGTTGGCCCGGACGGTGCGACGCACGCCGGCAGTTTCGACCTGACCTACCTGCGTTGCATTCCGAACATGGTCGTCGCCACGCCATCCGACGAAAACGAATGCCGGCTACTGTTAACCACCGCGTTCAAACACGAAGGGCCCGCCGCCGTGCGCTACCCGCGCGGCGCCGGCATGGGTGCAAAGGTCGAATCCGAGTTGAACACCTTGCCCATCGGCAAGGGCGAGATCCGTCGGCGCGGATCGGGTATTGCGATCCTCGCCTTCGGCAGTCCGCTTGCGGATGCGCTTGTCGTTGGCGCGGAACTCGGCGCGAGCGTCGTGAACATGCGCTTCGTCAAACCGCTGGACGAAGCGCTGGTGCTTGAACTTGCGCGGTCGCACACGGTGCTGGTCACCGTCGAGGACAACGCCGTCGCCGGCGGCGCCGGCAGCGCCGTGGCTGAATTCCTGGCCGCAAGGAACCTGCAAACGCCGCTGCTGCAACTCGGACTGCCGGACGCATTTCTCGAACACGCCAGCCGCGAGCAGCTTCTCGATGAAGCCGGCATCGACGCGAGCGGAATCCGCAAGGCCATCCTGGCGCGTTGGCCGCAGTTCGGCGTGAAACCGGTCGCCGGAGTCAGGTCGGCGCTGTAAGCGTGGCTTCGCGTCGCCACATCGGCATCAGGATCAGCAGTCCGCTGCCGATCGCAAGCGCAAGCAGCCAGCAGGCGTAGCGCGAAAGCGCCGCAGTGAAATGCCGCGTGGCGGCAACAAAAGCCGAAGGCGCGGGTCGCGTGCCGAGGCGATCTCCCAGGATGTAGCGCACGTCCGGCGCATCAAGCAGCGCCATGAGGCGGTTGCGGTCGGGATACGGCAATATTTCCTGCGCAACGTGCGTGAATGCGCCGTGATCACCGTGGTTGATGTGGCGCTCGATGCGCAGCGCCGCTTCAGCTTCATTGCCGGCGCGCCACGTCATCCAGTGCCACGCAATCGGGCTGCCCGCCAAAGCCGCCACGATGCCGAACACAAGCGCCGCATGCGCAAGACGCGGCCACATTTGTCCGTTGGCTAGCGCCAGGCGGCACAGGCTGGCCAGGCTTGCAAACGCCATGCAGGCGAGTACGTCGATGTAGCGCGAGATCGGATACCACAGGCGGAATTCCGGTCGCGCGAGCAGGATCGCAGCCAACTGCATCCCGCCCCAGATTGCAACGCATACGAACACGATGTCGCAGGACGCGCCGCGACGTTGCACGATCCGCGCGAGCAGGCATGCCGCCGGCATGAGCAGCAGCATCGCAAGCATTGCCTCGCCTGTTTGCAGCCAGCCCCAATGCAAGGCCACCGGCGCAGCATGCGGCAGCAAAATGAATATCGCGACCGTCGCCAGCACAACGACGGCAGAGAACACCCATGCCGTCGCCACACGCAAATCGCCGTTACGACAGCGCAGGACGTAGGCGAAGCTGACGACGGCGCCGGCAAACGCGCCTGAACCCATGGATAATTCCGCACCAGCCATGCACGCGACAACCAGCGCCACGCCCGATGCCCCGCGTACGCGCACCGCAAGAATAATTGCAGCGATACTGAACGCGATCAAAAAATAATACGGATTGGCCCAGCTCGCGATGACGCATTCCCACGAATACGGCAGCGCCACGATCAGCAACGCGCACGCCACGAACGCGCCGCGATGGCGGCCCAGCGACCGCGCCGCACCAGCGATCAATGCCGCTGCCATCGCCGCGTACAGCAACTGGCTGACCAGGCAAACCGGCACATTGTCGTACTGCACGTCACCGATGCGCAGCTGCAGGTAACTCAGTGCCTTGCTCCACAGCATCACATGCTCGTTGTGCAAGGCAAGCCAGAACGCCGATGCGGGCGAGTGCGCGAGCATCGGTTGCGCCATCGCGACTATCACGCCATCCCATTCGTCGTAGAAAGGCATCTCGGGCGCAAACGCGATGACCATGGCCGTACGCACCGCAAACAGCACGACGAAGATGCCCGCAACCATGCGCCAGAACCCGCATTCCACGTCGCCATCCGCGCGTACCGATTTCATGTCGCCGCGTTCCGCGCAACCGCGCCGCTCACCCGCTCGCGCCCCTCCAGGTCGCGTGCGGTGAAAACGTCCGCCAATCCGCTGCGCTGCAGAAGGCCACGCACGGCGGCGCCCTGGTCGAATCCGTGTTCGAGCAGCAGCCAGCCACCGGGTTGCAGATGTGCGGGGGCGCTGCGGACAATTGTGCGTATCGCATCGAGACCGTCCAAGCCGGACGCCAACGCACTGCGTGGCTCGAAACGCAGGTCGCCTTGCGCCAGATGCGGATCGAATTCGGCAATGTAGGGCGGATTCGACACGATCCCGTCGAAGCGGCGCTGGCCGAGTGCCGCACACCAGTCGCCCTGCGCGAAATCGATATTGTCGATGCCAAGCCGCCGGGCGTTGCCGCGTGCCACATCGAGCGCCGCCGCGCTTGCGTCCGTCGCCAGCACGCGCGCTTGCGTGCGCGCATGCGCGATGGCCAGTGCGATTACGCCGGAACCGGTGCCCAGGTCGGCGATATCCACTTTTGCGCTTTGTGGAATACGTTGCAATACAGCATCAACGAGCAATTCGGTTTCCGGACGCGGAATCAGCACATCCGGCGTCAGCACAAAATCGAGCGCGTGAAATCCGCGATGGCCGACGATGTATGCGACCGGCTCGCCGGCCACGCGACGCGAGAGGCAACAATGAAACTGTCCTGCCAACGCCGGCGCGACCGCATCATCGCGGTGCGCGACCAGCCATGCGCGGTCGCGGTCGAGCGCATGCGCGAGCAACAGCTCCGCCTCGCCCCACGCCTCATCGCCTGTCAATGTGGCCCGCGCCTCGGCAAGCAGGCCGCGTACGGTTGTCGCCGTCACGAAGCGTCCGCCGGTTTTTCCTTCGCGATCTCATCGGCAACGGCTGGCTTCGGCGCATTGCGCCAATAACCGCCGCGGGTCCACGCGGCGAAGGCATCCCGCAGCCAGCCGATCAGCGCATTCGCCAGCCACAGCGCCCACGCCAGCATCAGCAGCTTGTAGACCCACAACGGAACGCTGATGGCGGTGACCTGCGGCAGCGTGTTCGCGCTGCGGTCGGTGAACCATTGCAGGGCCTGCGCCGTGGAACCGTTGCCGGTGACGTGCATGTCGGGCGATCCGAGCAGGCCCTGGGGGATCGCCGAAATCAGGCTCGCCAGCGCAAACAACGTCAGCAATGCCAGACCGAGCTGGCTCAGGTTGAACAGCGATTCGTTTTTCGATTGCGCTTCGCGGCCGCGCCAGTCGAAGGCAAACAGCCACACCACGACGACGATCAGCGCACTCCACGAGAACGTGGAGAATCCGAGCCCCAACAACAGCCAGTCACGGAACTTCAGGCGCGTGCGCCCGCTGCGCGAGAGCCCGAACGCAACCAGGATCATCACGATCAGTTCGCCCCAGTACAGCACGGCCGGGCCGACCGCCGGACCCCAGGTCGCGAGCAGCCAGCGGTTCGCGGGCAGGTTCAGCGCGAGGTTCACGTTCGCCGCCGGCATGCCGAGTGCGACAGACGGTGTCTGCGTCAACATGCCCAGTGCCGCATCCGTGCGGAATCGGACTTCAAAACGATGCGTGCCCGGCGTCAGCGGCAGGGTCAATTTTCCGTCCTGCGCGTGCAGGTTCAACGGCGCGTTGTCGCGCGTCACCCCGAGCACCTGCGCGTCGACCGGCAAGGCGATGACCTGGTCGCCGCCCTGGCTCGCGCGCAAGGTCAGTTGCAGCGTGTGGGTGGCTGCATGCTGGCCGGCATCGCTGGTCAGGCTGGCTGCATCGATCGCGCGTTGCGCTCCTTCGAGTGCTGCCGGGCGCGTTACCGTCAAGGTCAGGGTTTCGCCGGGCAGCGGATGGAACTCGAAATTGCGGTAGTCGTTGGCATCGTCGCCTGGTGCCAGATCGACGCCGGGCACGCCCGAGAACTCCACATGCCAGGTCGGACTGACCACCACGCGCCAGACTTCAGCGCGATCGGACAAGGCCGGCGCAGTGAGCGTCAATGCGCCGCCCTTGTCGAGGTTGCCGTTCCATGAAGCCTCATCCGCGCCATCGGCGATGGCGGCTTCGACAGCGCCATCCTTCACCACGATGCCGGCGGTGGACACATGCTCGCCCTTGAGCAGCGGCACGGTGACGGTAAATCCGCCCGCTTGCGGCGCCAGGCGCCGGACATGCGTCGTCAGCGTCCAGTCCAGCCCGAGATTGATCCGGCGCGTCACCTCGACGTAAGGCGGAAATTGTTGCGCGCCAAACGTTGGCTTCGTGCCCGCGCTCGCGTCCGCGCGCACACGCGCGAGCGTCAGGCTGTCGGCCAGCAGGTGATCGTCTGCCAGACCCGAGGTATTCCAGCCCTTGCCCGAAAACAACACGCGCGCCGGCTTCAGCGAAAACGCGAGCGTGGCCGTGTCGCCAGTCGGCACATAGACGAGTTGTACGCGGTGCACACCGCGCGTCAGCGCCAGCCAATCGGCGTTGTCGGAGCCGCGCGCGACGGCGTCGGTGGCCGTGCCGTCCACTTGTACACTTTTCAGCATCGCGCTGTCGCCGGCATCCGGCAACGGCAGCGCGACGCGCTCGCCGGCGTGCACTTCCAGTGCAACGCTGATGCCATCGCCATCCGCCGTCACCTGCGCTTGCGCGATATCCGCGCACTGCGGCGCGCATTTCGGTGCCTGGGTGAGGCGCTGGCGCAACTGCTGCAACAATTCCTGCGGCGGATAGCCTTGCGCCTGCGCGGACGGCGCCAGCACGAGTCCACCCAAGGCGAGCAAACCTGCCCCAAGCGCCGCGCGGCGCGGAAGCGTGAAATCCGGCTTGGTGCCACGGAACAGGCGCAGTATCAGGAATGCGAGCAAGGCCACCAGCACGATGCGCAGAGGCCGCACCAGCCACGGCGGCGCGATCAGCAGGCGCACCGATTGCGTTGCCAGCACCGGGCCGCTCCAGTTCAACTGCGCTTCGCTGCCAAGCGACCAGCTCGGCATGCCCGCGCCGGTTTGCACGACGGTGGTCTGGCTGTAGTGGTCGACCACGTCCACGCGCTTGAAACCCGATCCACTGACAACGACAGATTCCGTTGCTCCAGATGCCGCTGCCTGCGGTGCCGCGCGCAGCATCGGCGCGGACACTGCCATGTCCTTGCGTTGTTCGGCGATTTTTGCCGAGGCAGGTGCTGGGGGCGTGGGAAGCGACATCGGGGCCTGCTGGGGAGCGACAACATACCCGCCCGCTTCAAGTTGCGGATACAGCGCATCGCGCACTTGCGTGGCAACGAAAGGCAAGGCAATCAGAACCAGGACCAGTAGCGCGAGCGCGCGCAGGCGTCGCGCCGCATCCGCGAGTTTTCCCGCAGGCAGAGCCTGCGCAATCAGGGCCAGCGCGATGACGGCGATAAGGCTCCACAGCGGCGCATCGGATTCCTGATAACCAAGCACCAGGTAGGCAACTGCCGCCACTCCACCGGGCAGACCGAGCAGGCGCCACGCGAGCAGGACGAGGATGGCGCAGACAAATACGTCGAGCAGGGTCCAGCCGGCGATCCAGCTGCCGGCAGCGCTGTCCGCGCCGGGCGCAGCGAGCAGCTTGTAGCCGAATGGCAGATGCAGGCGCGTGCTCACGCTGTCGAAAGCTTGTACCCATCCGGCGACCGGCATTGCGGATGCGGCAGCGATGCGCAGGTTGGCGGACAGATCGACATTCGGTGTGCGCCATTCCACGCCGCTCGCATTGGCCATTGCGCCGCGCGTGACCAGCAAATCCTCGTTGCCGGAGCGCGCGTTCGCGGCGCTGGCCTGCTCGAGCGTGTACGGCGCGGTAGCGTCGAGACGCCAGCCATTGACCATCGTGCCGCGCACCTCGTCGTGCGCGTACCAGCCGCCGCCGGAAAAATCCAGCCACGCCTCGCGTTGCAAGCGCAGGCGGTTGGCGGCATCCGGCGCGAGTCCGCGCGAGCGCTGTTCGATGTCGATTTTCGCGCCATCGACGAGCGCGAACGCTGGATACGTTTGCCACTCGCCCGGCACCTCGGATTGGCGCGGATCGACCTGCACGGCGCCGCTCGCGGCAGTCACGCGCAGATGCGGATCGGCGGCGTAACTCCAGATTTCCTGCTTCGGCCACGGCGTCGGCGCGCTGCGCGCGGCGACCGACTTCAGCGGCGCCAGTGCGCGCGCTTGCAGCGTCAGCATCGCACTGCCGGGTTGCACCTGCACACGCAGCATGCCATCGGCATCCAGACGCGCCGGCCAATCGCTGGCGATGGACACCGCCGCGAATCCGTCGGGCAATACGGGGCCAAGCGTTTGTTCGCGCGCCTGTCCGGAAACCGCGAGCCGGATCTGCGTGGTCAGCAGCGCGGGCACGCCGTCGGCGAGCAGGCGGAACACGCGCACGTCGATGTGATCGGCCTGCGGCGCCGCGGCGGCGGCGCGGCCCAGGGTCAATTCGTCGCCATCGCGCTGGATCTGCGTGACCGGCTTGCCGTCCACGGCCAGTGCGATCAAGCCGATGCCTTGCGGGACCGCGAGCGACTGCGGACGTTCGCGCCACGGGATCGAACCCTTGATCGCGTAATTGCCGGTCGCCAGCCACAGCGCAGGCGCGCCGCCATGTTCGAGCACCGCGGCCGCCTGCCCATTCACCGTTACCTGCTGCGGCCAGTGCTCCGGATCGCCGGGCAGAACGACCCAGCTCGGCGCTTCCACACGCCAGCCAACCGAGAACACGGCGCCATCGGCATTCGCATCGACATGCAGCGTGCCCGGCCAGGCGCAGACGAAGTCGCCCGCCGCGTTCGGCGTGCGCGTGGCCAGGAACGGACAGGCGCGGTAATCCAGATCGTGCATGACCCAGGCACGCCAGTCGCGCAACGCGGATGGAATTTCCGCATCCGGCGCCTGCGCTTGTATACTTGTGGACGAAACCAGTAAGCAGCCGAACAGCAAAATTCCGATACGCATGCGGCACTCCATGGATTGGACGTGGCGGATCAAACGCAGTTGGCGCCCAACCGGGGTCAGATTGGACCCACGTGCACGAGCAGACGCCAAGCCTGCTCGGCGCAAGCGAGTACGAACCCGGCAAGGAAAAACAGGTAGCTCCAGCGCAAGTACGGATACTTGTGCTGCGCCAGGTACACGCCCAGCGAATAGATGTCATCCGACCAGGTGGCATACGGCGAGCCGTCGCGCGCCAGCGCCTGTGCCATCTCCTGCAGATACCGCTCGCGCGACAACTGGCCGAAGTGGCCGAAGAACAGCAGGTTGAATCCGGGCGGCAGCGAACCGTCGGCATTGAGCTTGGGCGGCCGGTACTTCGGCAACACCGCGAGGATCGCCAGCAGCAGGGCAATCAGCGTGAACGCGGCGAGGATCAGCGCGGCGACGCGCAAATCCGGATCGTTGAGCCGACCCAAGGTCAAGGTCAGCACGATCGAGGACATGGTGATGATGATGTTGGCCTTGGTGTCGGCCATGCTCGACAGCGCCACATGATGCTGTTGCGCGGTACGCAGCAGGTTATCGGTGGTGCCGCGCTCGGGAATGTCGGCGAACAGCGCGGTAGTGCGTTGTGAGGGCGGCACTTCCATCCCCATCGCTCCCATCCCCATCGGCAAGTGACAGAATAAGGGCATGATAGGAACCGCGCGCCGGATTGGCAATCGCCTTGTGCTGGCTGCCAGCGTGCTCGCGCTGGGCGGCTGCGCGGACGTGTTTTTCGCGGTCGTGGACCGTCTCGAATATTCGCGCAACGTGACCGAGCGCGACCACATCGTGTTCGATCAGAAGCACGATCTTGCGCTCGATACCTACATGCCCGCCGGCGCTCATGACGATCCGGTCGTGGTGTTTTTTTACGGCGGCAGCTGGAGCGAAGGCAAGCGGCACTGGTACCGCTATGTCGGCGACGCGCTCGCGGACAACGGCGTGGTCGTGCTCATTCCGGACTACCGCAAATATCCCGATGTGCATTTCCCCGCGTTCATGCACGACGCCGCGCGCGCGGTCGCATGGGCGCGCGAGCACGCCGCCGAATTCGGCGGCGATCCGCGGCGCCTGTTCGTGATGGGCCACTCCGCCGGCGGCCAGATCGCCGCTCTGCTCGCCTGCGACAAGCGCTATCTTGCAGACGTCGGAATGAAACCGCGCGATCTCGCCGGCATGATCGGCGTGGCCGGCGCATATGCCTTCCTGCCCTTCGTCGACGACGAGCCGGAAATCTTCGGCGACGATGCGAAAGGCCGCTACGATTCGCAGCCGATCAATTTCGTCGATGGCGACGAGCCACCGATGCTGCTGTTGCAGGGAGCCGACGACGACGAAGTGCCGCCGAACAACGCCGAGGCGATGGCCGAACGCGCCCAGGCGATGGACGGCACCGCGACGCTGAAACTGTATCCGGATGTCGGCCATAACGGCATCCTGCTGGCGCTCGCGCGTGGCCGTGAAACACGCATCCCCACCCTGAAGGATACGCTGGCCTTCATCGCGCAGCAGACGCCTGCTGCGCGATAGAGCCGTACTCCGCTGCGATCACGCCAAGTCGTAGCGATCAGCGTTCATCACCTTGTTCCATGCGGCGATGAAGTCATTGACGAACTTCTCCTGCGCATCGGCCTGGGCATAGACCTCGGCCAAGGCCCGCAGCTGCGAGTTGGAGCCGAACACCAGGTCGGCGACGGTTGCCGTCCATTTCAGGTCACCGTTCTTGCGGTCGCGTCCTTCCAGCACGCCCTCCGTTCCGGTGCGCTGCCACTTCGTGCCCATGTCAAGCAGGTTGACGAAGAAGTCGTTGCTCAGTGTTCCCGGACGCTGGGTAAACACGCCGTGCTTGCTGCCACCGGCATTGGCGTCGAGCACGCGCATGCCGCCCACCAGCACGGTCATCTCCGGCGCGGTCAGGTTGAGCAGTTGCGCCTTGTCCACCAGCATCTCGGCGGCATGGCCTGCGTAGCCCTTGCGCGCGTAGTTGCGGAAGCCGTCGGCCAAGGGTTCCAGCGGGGCAAAGGAATGCACGTCGGTCTGCTCCTGCGTGGCATCGGTGCGGCCAGGCGCGAACGGCACCTCGACGGCCACGCCGGCCTTCTTCGCCGCCGCCTCGACGGCAGCACAACCGCCGAGCACGATGAGGTCGGCCAGCGAGACCTTCTTGCCCCCAGTCGCCGCCGCATTGAATTCCTTCTGCGCGGCTTCGAGCTTCGCCAGCACCTTGGTCAGGCCGGCCGGTTGGTTGACTTCCCAATCTTTCTGCGGTGCAAGGCGGATGCGTGCACCGTTTGCTCCGCCGCGCTTGTCGCTGCCGCGGAAGGTGGAGGCAGAGGCCCATGCGGTGCTGACCAGCTGCGTGATCGACAAACCGGAGGCGAGCAGCCTGGCCTTGAGCGCGGCGATGTCGCTGGCGTCGATCAGCGGATGGTCGACAGCCGGTACCGGGTCTTGCCAGATCAGCACCTCCTTGGGCACGAGCTTGCCGAGGTAGCGGCTGCGCGGGCCCATGTCACGGTGGGTAAGCTTGAACCAGGCGCGGGCGAAGGCGTCGGTGAACTGCTCCGGATGCTCACGGAAACGGAGCGCGATCTTGCGGTACGCCGGATCCTCGCGCATCGCCATGTCGGCATCGGTCATCATGATCGGCACTTTCTTCGATGCGTCATGCGCTGCCGGCGCCATGTTGCTGGCGTTCGACTCCTTGGGAGTCCACTGATGGGCGCCTGCCGGCGTCTTCGTCTGGACCCACTCATTGTCGAACAGAACCCTGAAATAGCTGGTCGGATCCCACGTGGTCGGCGTGGTCGTCCACGAGCCTTCCAGACCGCTGCCGATCTGGTCGCCGCCCTTGCCGCTCTTGTAGCTGCTGATCCAGCCCAGGCCCAACGCTTCGATCGGGGCGGCCTCAGGCTCGGGACCGACATGGCTAACTGGGCCGCCGCCGTGGGCCTTGCCGAAGGTGTGGCCACCGGCGGTGAGTGCGAGGGTTTCTTCGTCGTTCATCGCCATGCGGGCGAAGGTTTCGCGAACCATCTGCCCGGAGGCGAGCGGGTCGGACTTGCCGCCCGGGCCTTCGGGATTGACGTAGATCAGACCCATCTGCACCGCGGCCAGGGGATTCTCGAACTCGGCCGCCTTGGTGCCCTGGCGCTTGTCGTCGAGCCACTTGCCTTCCGATCCCCAGTAAACCGAGTTGTCCGGTTCCCACTGGTCGGGGCGACCGCCGGCGAAGCCGAAAGTCTTGAAACCCATGCTCTCGAGCGCGACGTTGCCAGCCAGCACCAGGAGGTCGGCCCAGGAGATTTTTTTGCCGTATTTCTGCTTGACCGGCCAGAGCAGGCGGCGCGCCTTGTCGAGATTGACGTTGTCCGGCCAACTGTTGAGGGGTGCGAAACGCTGCTGGCCATGCCCCGCGCCGCCGCGGCCATCGCCGATACGGTAAGTGCCGGCCGCATGCCAGGCCATGCGGATGAACAGCGGGCCATAGTGGCCGTAGTCGGCCGGCCACCAGTCCTGCGAGTCGGTCATCAGCGCCTTGAGGTCGGCAACCACGGCGTCGAGGTCGAGAGTCTTGAATTCCTTGGAGTAGTCGTACGCCGGTCCCAGAGGATCGGATTTATTGTTGTGCTGATGCAGGATATCGAGGTTGAGTTGGTTGGGCCACCAACCCTGGATAGTCGGGGCCGTGGAGCTCGCGGCGGAGTGAACGAACGGGCATTTGGCTTCGGTTGACATGGCGGGTTCCTCGGTTGGAAGTGGTGGCATTGATAATCAAGGTGGCGCACACCGATGCTATGACCCGAATATCAATCAATCAAATTGATTGATGTTATGATATCAATTGATCTTATCAATTGATAGGCGGCTCCCATGAATCTGCGTGATTTGCGTTACCTCGTGGCCTTGGCCGAGCACCGGCATTTTGGCCGCGCCGCCGCGGCCAGCTTCGTCAGCCAGCCGACCCTGTCCACGCAGATCAAGAAACTGGAGGACGAACTCGGTGTCGCCCTGGTCGAACGCACGCCGCGCAAGGTGCTGCTCACCGAAGTTGGCCGCGAGATCGCGCGGCGCGCGCGCGAGGTGCTCAACGAAGTCGACCAGATCCGGGCGATCGCGCGGCGCACGCTGGATCCGGAATCGGGCACGTTGCGATTGGGGATATTCCCGACGCTCGGCCCCTACCTGCTTCCGCATGTCGTGCCGCAGATTCGCGAACGATTCCCGCGCCTGGAATTGTTGCTGGTCGAGGAAAAATCCGAGGTTCTCATGCGCCTGCTGCGCGAAGGCCGGCTCGATGCCGCCGTACTGGCCCTGCCCATTCACGACGATCAATTGCATAACGAGTTCCTGTTCGAGGAACCCTTCGTGCTGGCAGCACCGCTGGACCACCCATTGGCGCGACAAAAGTCGCTCAAGCTCGAAGACCTTGAAGACGAGAGCCTGCTCCTGCTTGACGACGGCCATTGCCTACGCGACCAGGCGCTGGAGGTGTGCCACCTGTCCGGCGCGAGCGAGAAATCCGGATTCCGCGCCACCAGTCTGGAAACCCTGCGCCAGATGGTCGCGGCCAACGTCGGCATCACCTTGCTGCCCACACTGTCCGTGCAGCCGCCGGTGGCGCATTCGGACAACGTGCATCTGGTGCCGTTCCGCAACCACGCGCCGAGCCGGCGCATCGCCATGGTCTGGCGCAAGAGTTCGGCAATGGCCGGGTTTCTGAAAAAAATCGCTGCAACGTTTCGCGATTTGCCGCGCCCCTTGCTGGATGCGCGTAATGCCGTTTCCGAACATGCCACTGCACCGCGCCGACATGCGCATCGATAGATAGTAGCTATTGGATTAATCGGAATAATCGATTTTCAAGAAGCCAGCGAATGCGTTACGCTTAGGCAGGACGCAGGGTATTTTCACGGCTCGCAATTTTTCACCACAACACGAGGTGTGCCATGAGCAACTTGAAAGGTTCCAAGACCGAACAAAGCCTGAAAGACGCATTCGCCGGCGAATCGATGGCGAATCGCCGTTACCTGTATTTTGCACAGAAAGCCGACGTGGAAGGCTACAACGACGTCTCCGCGGTGTTCCGTTCCACTGCCGAAGGCGAAACCGGCCACGCGCACGGGCACCTGGAATATCTCGAACAGTGCGGCGATCCAGCCACCGGCCTGCCGTTCGGCGACACCCGCAACAACCTCAAGTCGGCGATCGCCGGCGAAACGCACGAATACACCGACATGTATCCGGGCATGGCCAAGACCGCGCGCGACGAAGGCTTCGGCGAAGTTGCCGACTGGTTCGAGACGCTGGCCAAGGCCGAGCGTTCACACGCGAACCGCTTTACCAAGGCGTTGAACGAACTGGTTTGATCGTACTCGCCCTTCTCCCATTCGCGGGAGAAGGGCTTCCTCGCAGCCAGGGCATCCCGAACATGGCCGACGACCGCATCACCAGTACCCGCGAAGGCAACCTTGAAGCGCCAACCCGGCATGCGCTGGATTGGAAGAATCCGCAGTTCTACGACCCCGCCGCGCTCGAAGCGGAAATGGAACGCGTGTTCCACATCTGCCACGGTTGCCGGCGCTGCGTGAGCCTGTGCCAGGCGTTCCCGACCCTGTTCGACCTGGTCGATGAATCATCGACCATGGAAGTCGATGGCGTGGCGAAATCCGACTACGCAAAAGTCGTCGACCAATGCTACCTGTGCGACTTGTGCTACCAGACCAAGTGCCCGTACGTACCGCCGCATCCGTGGAACGTGGATTTCCCGCACGTGATGCTGCGCGCCAAGGCCGCGGCGCACCAACGCGGTGAAACAAACCTCAGCGCGAAGATTCTTTCGTCGACCACGGCTGTGGGCAAGTTCGCGACGATACCGGTCGTAGTTGAAGTGGTGAATGCGGCGAACCGCAGCGGCATCGGGCGCAAGCTGCTGGAAAAAACCCTCGGCGTGGATGCGGATGCACGCGTGCCGACATACACCAGCAAGACGGCACGCAAGCGCCTGAAGAATCTGGATGGCTCCGGCGACGTGCAACCGGCCGGGCGCACACGAGGCCGCGTCGCGATCTTTGCCACCTGTTACTGCAATTTCTCGCTGCCCGAACCCGTTGAGGACCTGGCCGCCGTGCTGCGCCACAACGGCATCGCGGTGAAGCTCATCGAGCGCGAAGTGTGCTGCGGCATGCCCAAGCTTGAACTCGGCGATCTTGCAAGTGTGGAAAAGTATAAACAGCAGAACATTCCCGTGCTCGCCGCGGCAATCCGCGACGGCTGGGACATCAGCGCGACAATTCCCTCGTGCGTACTGATGTTCAAGCAGGAACTGCCGCTGATGTTCCCGGACGACGAAGACGTGCAGCTCGTGAAGCGCCACATCTTCGATCCGTTCGAATACCTGTGGCAGCGCCACCAGGCCGGCCTGCTGAAGACCCAATTCCCGAATCCGCTCGGCAAGATCGCCTATCACGCGCCTTGCCATCAGCGCGTGCAGAACATCGGCCCGAAGACGCGCGATGTGCTGGCGCTCGTGCCGGGCACGGAAATCCAGATGATCGAACGCTGCTCCGGCCACGACGGCACCTACGGCGTCAAGACGAAGACCTACGCGTTCTCGCGCAAGATCGCCAAGCCCGTGGAAACGCGCGTCGAGCAATTCGCGCCCGCGCATTTCGCCAGCGACTGCCCGATGGCGGCGAGCCACATCGCGCATGGCCTGCACGACAAGCCGCCCGCGGAAAGCCCGATCGGTTTGCTGCGCAAGGCCTACGGAATCTGAATATGCCAAAGCTCGAACCCGGCGATTTGATGACGCTCGAAACCTACGCGCGCGAACGCCCCGCGTTCCGCGCACGCGTGCTGGAACACAAGCAGGCACGCAAGGTGGCATTGGGCGCGCATCTGACCCTGCTGTTCGAGGATCGCCTGACGATCCAGTACCAGGTGCAGGAAATGCTGCGCATCGAGCGCATTTTCGAGGCAGCCGGCATTCGCGACGAACTCGACGCCTACAATCCGCTGATCCCGGATGGCGCCAATCTCAAGGCCACGCTGCTGATCGAATACCCCGACCCGGACGTACGCGCGAAGAAGCTCATCGAACTTCACGACATCGAGCATCGCATTGCGTTGCGCATCGGCGAGCTTGCGCCAGTGGTCGCCGTGGCCGACGAAGACATGGAACGCAGCAATGCACAGAAGACTTCGGCCGTGCATTTCTTGCGCTTCGAATTGACACCGGCACATGTCGCCGCATTCAAGAGCGGCAAACGCATCGAAATGGCCGTCGACCATCCGGCCTACCAGGGCGCGACAGCGCTCGACGCGATCACGTGTGCGGCCCTGGCCGCAGACCTGGATTGAACTCCCGCAACCTGCTGCTCGTGCTTGCCGCACTGGTTGCGCTGGCAGTCTGGCAGCGCACGCATCGGCCGATTCCGCATGCACCGGGCGAAGTTGCGCCGGATATTCCCGTGCAAACCGCGCTCGGCGACCCACCCACGCCATGGCGCAAGGGTGATTACACGATCAAGCCGCTCGCGCGAATCTCGATCACGGCCCGTGTGCTGTCGCGGGCGGATTACCGCTTCGACCGCGAAGCCAGCCTCGCACCGGTCGATCTGGCCTTGGGCTGGGGGCGCATGTCCGATTCGCAGGTGCTGGACAAGATCGACATATCCCAATCCGGACGTTTCTATTTCTGGCGCGTGGATTCATATGAAAAACTGCCGATTCCAGAACGCGAAATCATCGAATCCAGCGCGAACATGCACCTGATCCCCGCAGACCGTTCGATCGAACGCGAAATCAAACGTGTACGCGCGGGCGAAGTGGTCTCTTTCGACGGTTACCTCGTCGAAGCCGACCGCACCAAGGACTGGCGCTGGGTCAGCTCGCTGACGCGCAGCGACAGCGGAGCAGGCGCCTGTGAACTGGTGTGGGTCGAGAATCTCACGATCGCGCCACGGCACTGATCACTATGGTGAACAACCCGGCAACGCCTGTCCGCTTGCCGGCCGGCAACGCGTCGCGTTTGTGCCGATCTGGCTGCGTGCATGCGCTGCGCTGGCCGCGTCGATGACGGAAACTTCGAACGTGCGCACGTAGGTCTGGCCTTCGAACACGGCCTTGAATTGCCACTCGCCGGCGGGTGCATTCGCCGGAAGCGCGTATTGCCAGTCGAACGCAGTGCCGGAATAGAACGGCGACGGCAGATTCTGGCTGGCAAGGTCGAAATCCCATTGCTCGAATATGCTGCCATCCGGTCGCAGGATGCTGAAATTCGTCACTTCGCCATTGCGCTGGTCGCGCCACGATGCGAACACCCACAACGTATCGCCGGGCGCGAACACACTCTTGTAGTTCGCTGCGTCGTCGACGTTGGCGCCATTAACGACACCGCAGGCGATTTGGTCGGGCTCGGCCGAATGCGTGCTCAACGTATCGATGTGCGGATCTTCGTACGGCTGGAACACCGCCCAGCGGTCCGGTCCCGCGTTGCATTCGCCGTGGCGCGGATCGACCACGGCCCCGTTCGCGTCACGCAGCTCGAAATGCAGGTGCGGCCCGGTGGACTGCCCTGAACTGCCAACCAGACCAAGGTAATCGCCTGCCGCCACGCGTGCGCCGACGGGCAAGGTCGTGAGCGAGCCCTTGCGCAGGTGCATGTAGATCGCGGTCAGGCCATCGTCCTGGCGCACGTAGACGATGTTCGCGGCGCTTGTGCCATCGAATGCGCACTGGCGGTCGAAGTTGCCATCGTCCTTTTCGATGATCGTGCCCGGCGCGGCGGCAACGACCTGCACCACGCCCTGGTCCATCATCAACCACGCAAACGGCCACAGGTAGTAATCGGTGCCGGCGTGGTTGTAGCCGCTGGCCAAATCGTAGGTGCGGGTACCACAGGTGTAATCCTGCACGAAGCCGGGATAGCGCGGATCGTGATCGACGAAATACTTGGTGCCGTGATAATCGAACTGATCGAAGCCCGGCACCGGGCGCAGCGGCCATTGCAGGTCATTGACCGGGACCTGCGCAAGTTCAGACGCCGGCGGCAGCGCGCCGATCCGTTGCAGAATTTTCAGATTGCGGGCCGCGCGGCGATCGGCTTGTTCACGCTGCCGTGGCACCGGCGCATCGGCAAAATCCGCGTCGCCCGTGACATGGCCGCCCGCCGGAGGCGTCTGCGCGAACGCAGTCGCATCCACGGCAATGCACAGTGCAATCAACGCCCATCGCATCGACGGTCGCCCGATGGCCTCGACAACGGAAAATCTACGCCGCGCGACGCTCCGCCACAAGCGCCGCGCGTGCCAATCCGCGCTCGATGTCGGCGCGCAGGTCCTCCAGCGCTTCGATGCCGATTGACAGACGCAACAAGCCATCGCCAATGCCGGCGCGGCGGCGCGCATCGGCATCCATGCTGGCGTGCGTCATTGTCGCCGGATGCGCGACGAGGCTTTCCACGCCGCCGAGGGATTCGGCCAGGGTGAGGAATTCCAGGCCTTCGACGAAGGCGGCCGCTGCGGTTTCGCCACCGCCAAGATCGAAACTCAGCATCGCGCCGAAGCCACGCTGCTGCCGTCGCGCGAGCAGGTGCCCGGGATGCCGGTTCAGGCCCGGGAAGTACACTTTTTCCACCACGTCGCTGTCGAGCAGCAATTCCGCCAACGCCGACGCGTTGGCCTGGTGTGCGGCCAGGCGCGGCCCGAGCGTGCGCAGGCCGCGCAAGGTGAGGTAGCTGTCGAATGGCGCGCCGCCGAGACCGAGACAGTTGCACCACCACGCCAGTTCCTCGCCGACGCCAGCGTCCTTCCAGACTACCGCGCCGCCGACGACATCGGAATGGCCGTTGAGGTATTTCGTCGTCGAATGCACGACCACGTCCGCGCCGAGCGCGAGCGGTTGCTGCAATACCGGCGACAGGAACGTGTTGTCGACCGCGACGAGCGCGCCGAACGCATGCGCGCTCGCGCACGTCGTCGCGATGTCGGTGATGCCCAGCAGCGGATTGCTCGGCGTCTCGATCCAGACCAGTTTCGGTTTGCGCGCAAGCGCCGCGGTCAACGCCGTCGCATCGGAGAAGTCGACAAATTCGACCGCGTACAGTCCGCGCGCAGCCTGCGAACGGAACAGACGGTGGCTACCGCCGTAACAGTCGTGCGGGGCGAGCAACAATTCGCCAGGTTTGAGTTGCGCAGTGAGTAACGCGACCGCGGCCATGCCGGATGCGGTCACCACGCCGCCCGCGCCGCCTTCGAGTTCGGCCAGCGCGCCGGTCAGCGCGTCGCGCGTGGGATTGCCCGATCGCGTGTAATCGTAGCGGCGCTTTTGTGCAAATCCCGCAAAGCTGTAATTGCTCGACAGGTACAGCGGCGGCATCACGGCGCCATGTGCGCTATCCGCGTCCACGCCAGCACGCACGGCGATTGTGTTCAAGTTGCGGCTCATGCGGCGTCTCCCAGTGCATTGCGCAGCGTCGTGCCGACGATCGCTTCCTCTTTCAGGAACGCATCGTGTCCGTGGATCGAGGAAATCTCCACGTACTCGCAGTGTGGTGCACGCGCGGCGTACTCGCGCAGCAGCGCCGGAGGCAGCAACACATCCTCGCGCACGCCGAACAAGGTCGTCGCTGCCCGAACCGTGGCCGGATCGATGCGATGCGTATCCAGCGATGCGCCAAGGCAGCGGTAGGCGTCGACCGTAAAGCGCGCGGCGAACTTGTCGCCGTGACGGGCCAGCCACGGCACGACGGCGTCCACATCGGGAAAACGCGATTCGATTTCGGGCGCGGTGACATAGCCCAGGATCGCCAGTTGGCGCGCCAGCGCCAGCTGCGAATCGCCGCCCTGGTCCAGGATCGCGCTGCACATGACGCAGCGCACGCGCATACGCCGAACTGCGATGCGCGGCGCACAACAGCACCAGATGACGCAAACGTGCCCCAAGCAGCACTGCCAGATGCTGGGCGACCGCACCGCCATACGAGGCGCCGACGAGCAGGTGTACCAGGCGCACGCCGAGGCGATTGATCAGCAGCAGCAAGGCGCGCGCCTGGTCGCCGCTGGAAATACGCGCACCGCACCCGGGACTGGAGGCGTCCGCGCCGCCAAGCCAGTCCACGCCTAGCAACCGGTAATGCCGCGTATCCAATGCACGGCCATTACCACACTGGCTTTCCCACCAACCGCTGCCATCCGGCGCGCAGCAGCGCGCATGCGCGGAAATGCCGCCGAGCACGATCACGAGCGGCGCATGCGTGGGGCCTGCGCATTGCCACGCCAGTTGCGCGCGATCAAGGACCTCGCCGGACTCGAGCCGGAACGGATCGGGCAGCGCCAGCACGCCACGCGTCCATTGGCACGCCGGTTGCGCGGGTCGGGTTTGCAGACTTGCGGACATGGCGGATCACCCCGAAACGATGGGGCGCATCCTATCTGCATCTTTTTTAGCCGTCAAGACGTTTAGACGGCTATTTATGAACTCAAGCCGGTTCCGCCACGGGCGCGGGCTTGCCACGCGCCGACCCGATGAAAATCCCGATCAGCGACAACGCGAGTCCAAGCCAGTCCAGCGCACTGGTCGGACGCGCGAACAGGATCACGTCGAGCACGAACGACAGCGCCGGCTGCAACAGCAGCAAGAGGCCGACGAGGGATGCCGGCAGTTGCGGCATCGCGCTCGCGATCAGCACCCAGCCGAGCACCTGTCCGAACAGGCCCAGGCCAAGCAGCGCGGCCCAGGTTTCGCCATCGGGTATCGCGAAACTACCGTGTTCGGCGACGACGGCCATGGCCAGCATCGCCGCGCACAGCAAGCTGTTCAGGCACAGCGCACGCATCGGCGTCAGCGACCCGCGCACGATTTGCGCACGCCGCAAGCTGAGCAGATAGACCGCATAGCACACGCCGGTAAACAGTCCCAGCCAGACGCCGAGGCGAAACTGCGGCGTGAACGCGTTCCAATCGACGCCAACCAGCAGCCACAGGCCAAGCAGCGCCAGCAGCAAGCCGAGAGCGAAACGCGGCGTCAACCTTTCGCGATAGAAGACCACACCGATCGCGGCGAGGATGAAGACCTGGAAATTCGCAACCAGGGTCGCCAATCCCGGACCGATGTAATCGATGCTGCGATGCCAGACGAACAAATCCGCGCCGAACGCAAATGCAGGCAGCACCAGCCACGCCCAATCGCGCCAGTGCAGGCCGCGCAACTGTCCGCGCAGCGCAAGCAACACAAGCAGCATCACGCCGCCGAAAGCCATGCGCCAGAATGCCGATTCGGTCGGGCCGACATGCGCCCAGCGTACGAAAATGCTGGTCGTGCTGATCAGCGCGGCACCCGCGAACATGCGCCACAGCGCGGCGCGCGGAACCATCGCGATCACTTCGCCTGCTCGTGCAGCGGCGCAAGCGGTTCGTTCGCGGTCGCGGCCAGCCATTCGCGCAGCGCCGGCAGGGCCAAAATCGCATCGGCATAGGCGCGCTCGACCGGATCGAGCGCGACGTCGTAGCTTTCGAAACGCAGCACGACCGGTGCGTACATGGCGTCGGCGATGCCCAACGCGCCGAACAGGAACGGCCCGTCCTTGCCATGAAGCGCGCGCGCCTCGCGCCAGATCGCCTTGATCCGTTCGATATCGGCCTGCGCATCTTTGCTCGTCGGGTGGTTTTTCACGCGCTTGCGGCAATTCATCGGCAATTCGTTGCGCAGTGCGGCGAATCCGGAATGCATCTCGGCACTGATCGACCGTGCCAGCGCGCGGGCAGCCATGTCGGTCGGCCAGCCGCGACCATCGAGCCAGCGTTCGTTCGCGTATTCGGCGATCGCCAGCGAATCCCACACGCGCACATCGCCGTCGTGGAGCACCGGCACGCGCCCGGTCGGCGAGTAGTCGTGGATGCGCGCGTAGAATTCCGGCACATCCAGCGGCAACAGGATTTCATCGAACGCAACACCGAATGCGCGCAACAGCAGCCACGGGCGCAGCGACCACGACGAATAGTTCTTGCTGCCGATGACGAGGACGGGTATTGCTGACATGGGGATTCCTAGACGGGCTCCGGCAGCCAGCCGGCGTCGTGATCGGGTTCGGCGCGGCGTTCGGCGAGTTCGGTGTCGAGTTTTTCCGCGATTGCGCGCGCACGCGGCAAATCGATCTCGGCGACCATCACATTGACCAGCGGCATCGGCGGCAACTCGCCGATCGCTCCGGTCAGGTACTGGCCGCCAACGAAGGCCGGAATGCCCTCGGCTTCGAGCGCGTTCTTGACCAGATTCGCGTCGATGATGTTTTCGGCCCGATAGACGATTTGCATGCCAGTCACCCGCGCGGTGGCGTCGCAACGCACGCTACTGCTTTCCGCGGTTTCGGTAAAGCCGTCAGCGCCATGTCGACACGATGGAACGCGCCTTGGCCGACAAGGCAAACACTTCCAGGTCGCGATCGCGGTAAACCGCGGGCCCCAATTTCGCCTCGACCAGCGGCAGGCATCCGCGCACGTCCGGCCACTCCGGCGGCGGCACATACGCGGGCCATGCATGCAGGTGCATGACCAGGAAATCGGCGCCTTTCGCTTCGCCGCGCAGGATCGCGGACAAATGCCGGACTTCGCGCAAGCGCATGTCACGGGTTTCAGGATATTGCCCGTATGCCGGCGGCATGCCGCATTCCGGAGCGACCATGCCGATTTTCACGAACTGCCGATGTACAGCCTGATACAACTGCTCCGGGTCCTGGTAGGACACGATCGACCAAGGCGCCTCGACAAGCATCAGGGATCCGGCGGGCAACCGTGACAGCCGATGGTAGAACGAGGGTACCGGACCGGTTGGAAGCAGGGTGTAATACGGATTGAAGGCGGGATCGTAATCGGCCTGGAAATACGGATGGCCCATGAGCTGGTTAGGCCAATACAGGTAGCCGGGCATCGGTCCGGCATAAAACAGCGCAACCGCTGCGAAAACGATGATCGCTGCCTGCACTGCCAGCGCGAGCCGCGACAACACCACGGCGACGCCCTCGGCGGCGAACAACAACACGAACGGCAGCGAGGGTTGCAGGTAGCGTGCAAGCGTACCCGGATTCTGCACCCATGCCGGGTGCGCCAGCATGACGGCGCCCGCCGCAACGGCGACAATTGTGACGACGTACGCCACGAACTGCGCCTCGCGTCGCCACCATGACCATGCGCCGAGTCCGCTCAGGGCCAGCAATACCGTGAAAGGCAGGGCCTGGTGCACGCCCAACGCCAGCATCGAAGCGCGGTAGACGCTATGCACCGTGACGTATCCGGTTTCCGATTTCGCCGCGAGCGCGCCCATGTCATTGAGCAGTGGCGGCAACAGCGCCGCGGCCAGCGGCAACGCCACGATCACTCCGAACAACAACAGGTGCGCCAGATCGCGCCAACGTTCGCGCCCGCGCAGCAGCGCGGTCCCGGCGCAAAACGCGAAAGGCATCAGCAGGTAGGGCAGCGTGATCAGGTGCAGCCAGCCGGCGAGGAACGTGGCGAATACATACGCCGTCGCCCAGCGCCGTTCGCGCCTTTGCCACCACTCGAAAAAAGCGACGATGGCAACGAAGACGAGCAACGTCGTGATCGCGTAAGGCCGTGCGGTGCGGCTGTGGTAGACCATGATCGGCGAAATCGCCAGCAGCACGCTCCACGTCGCCAGTGCCGCGGGCGTGGCGCGCCGTCGCATCAACCACGGGGCAACGGCGATCAACGCGATGCCGGACAACAACATCGGCAGGCGCATGCGCCATTCGCTCAAACCGCCGTGCAGGGACAGGAAGCGATCGTAGAGCGTCAGCGGGATGCTGTAGTCAGCGACGCCAAAATGCGTGGCGATGCCGGCGTAGTCCGAATACAGCAGCTTCTGGATCGCATGCCATTCGTCGTCGATCAGGATCTGGCTGCCGAGTTGCCAGCAACGCAGGAAGACTCCCGCGGCCAGCGCAATGGTAAAGACGATCCACCATGCGGCCGCGGGCGCCACGGCCTTGCGCAATCCGGCGATCAAGAATCGGCCTCCACTGCCGCAGCCAAGCGCAGGCCCGCTTCGGCGGAAAGAAATCGCGGCTTGGCGAGTTTCCATTTCCACAAGCGGAACGCGATGCTCGTCTTGAGCACGCCCAGCCCATAGCGCAGCGAACGCGCGAAACTGATCTGGCTCGCTTCTGGAAAATACCTCGTCGGACAGGACACCTCGCCGATACGCATGCCGAACGCCAGCGCTTGCACGAGCATCTGGTTGTCGAACACGAAATCGTCGGAGTTCGCCGCCAACGGCAAGGTCTCGAGCACACGACGCGAAAAGGCGCGATAGCCGGTGTGGTATTCCGACAGCTTCGCGCCGATCACGAGATTCTGTGCCAGCGTCAAAATGCGATTGAACACGTATTTGTACAGCGGCATGCCACCGGCCAACGCGGTGTTGCCGAGAATGCGCGAGCCGAGCACGACGTCGTACACGCCGGACGCGATCATGCCCGCCATCGGCGTGATCAGGCGCGGATCGTACTGGTAGTCCGGGTGCAGCATCACCACGATGTCCGCATCGGTCTGCAATGCCAGCGTGTAGCACGTCTTCTGGTTGCCGCCGTAGCCGCGATTGCGCGGATGCCGGTGGCTGCGGATGCCCAGGCGCTCGGCCACGGCAAGGGTCGCATCGTCGCTGGCGTCGTCGACCAGCACGATGTCGTCGACGACGTCGTGCGGAATCGCGCGAAAGCACTCCTCCAGGGTCTTCTCGGCCCGGTAGGCCGGCATGACGACGGCGATTTTCTTGTCGTGCAACATGCCGCGATTGTCCCATGCGCAAGCGCCGCAGACCAAGCCCGCCCTGCTAAACTTGACGATCCGATTCGACTGCCCGCGCCATGACCGACACCAGCCCCGTCAGCCACAATTTCATCCGCCAGATCGTGCTCGACGAGCGCGCCGCCGGCAAGCACGGCGGCCGCGTCGGCACGCGCTTTCCGCCGGAGCCGAACGGCTACCTGCACCTGGGCCACGCCAAGTCGATCTGCCTGAATTTCGGCATCGCGCGCGAGTTCGGCGGCAGCTGCAACCTGCGTTTCGACGACACCAATCCGGCGAAGGAAGATGTTGAATACGTCGAGTCGATCAAGGCCGACGTGCGCTGGCTCGGCTTCGACTGGTCGGAACTGCGCCACGCCTCGGACTACTTCGAGGTGTTCTACCTGTGCGCCGAGAAACTCATCCGCGACGGCAAGGCTTTCGTCTGCGACCTTTCCGCGGACGAAGTGCGCGAATACCGCGGCACGCTGACCGAGCCTGGTCGCAACTCGCCTTTCCGCGATCGCAGCGCCGACGAAAACCTCGATCTGTTCCAGCGCATGCGTGCGGGCGAATTCGCCGACGGCGCGAAAACGCTGCGCGCGAAGATCGACATGGCCAGCGGCAACATCAACCTGCGCGATCCGGCGTTGTATCGCATCCGCAAGGTGCCGCACCAGAACACCGGCGACGCCTGGTGCATCTATCCGATGTACGACTACGCGCACTGCATCTCCGATGCGGTCGAAGGCATCACGCATTCGTTGTGCACGCTCGAGTTCGAAGATCACCGCCCGCTGTACGACTGGTGCCTGGCGCAAATCGACTTGGCCAACCATCCCGAGCTTGTGCAACCGCTTGTGGATGCCGGATTCAAGACGAGCGTGAGCACGCCGCGCCAGATCGAATTCGCGCGCGGCAACCTCGACTACACCGTGATGAGCAAGCGCAAGCTCATGGAGCTGGTGCGCGACGGCCTCGTCGCCGGCTGGGACGATCCGCGCATGCCGACGCTCTCGGGCGTGCGCCGGCGCGGCTTTCCACCAGCCGCGATCCGCACGTTCTGGGAACGCGCGGGCGTAACCAAGCAGAATTCCACGATCGAGTTTTCGGTGCTTGAGGCTTGCGTGCGCGAAGTGCTTGACGCAAACGCGCCGCGCCGCTTTGCCGTGCTCGATCCGCTCAAGCTGGTCATCACGAACCTACCGGCCGATCACGCCGAAACGCTTTCGTTCCCCAATCATCCGAAAAACGAAGCGTTCGGCACACGCAGCGTTGCGTTCTCGCGCGAGCTGTGGATCGAGCGCGAGGACTTCATGGAAGTACCCGTGAAGGGATTTCATCGCCTCGTCCCCGGTGGTGAAGTGAGGCTGCGCGGCGTCGGCATCGTCAAATGCACGGATGTGGAAAAAGATGCAAGTGGAAACATCATCGCCGTGCATTGCACGCTCGATCCCGACACACGGCACGGCATGCCCGGCGCCGAGCGCAAAGTGAAAGGCACGATCCACTGGGTGAGTGCACGGCATGCGATCGCAGCCGAAGTGCGCCTGTACGATCGCCTGTTCAATGTGGTGAATCCCGATGACGACAGCGACGGCAAGACCTACCGCGATCACCTGAATCCGGATTCCAAACGCATCGTGCGCGGCTGGCTGGAAGCCTCGCTCGCGGATGCCGTGCCCGAAGCCGCGGTCCAGTTCGAACGCCTGGGCTTCTTCGTCGCCGACCGCCACGACCACGTGCCCAGCAAGCCGGTGTTCAATCGCGCCGTAACCCTGCGTGATTCCTGGGCGAAGGCGGCAGGCAAATGAGCGCACCATGATTCCGGCCCAACTGCACCTCACCCTGCCCCTCTGGCTGCGCGACAAGGTCGACGACACGCGCCTGTACGCGGACGACGACGCCAAGATCGCGCTGGCGATCGAACTGGCACGCGGCAACGTGGAGAACCGCGGCGGCGGACCGTTCGGGGCAGCGGTATTTACCGGCGAAGGTCGTCTCGTCGCCGTTGGCGTCAACCGCGTGGTGCCGCAATCGTGTTCTGCTGCGCACGCCGAGATGATGGCCTTCATGCTTGCGCAGCAGCGCCTGCAACGCTTCCGCCTCAACGAAGACGGCGCGAAATTCATCCTCGCCACCAGTGCACAGCCGTGTTGCCAGTGCTACGGCGCAACGGTGTGGGCCGGGGTCGATGAACTGCTGATCGGCGCACGCAGCGAAGACGTCGAAGAACTTTCCGAATTCGACGAAGGCCCGCTTCCAGCCGACTGGATCGGCGAGCTGAAAAAGCGCGGCATTGCGGTGCGCCGTGATATCCGCCGCGACGAAGCGCGGCAGGTGTTCGTGCGCTACCGGGAATTGGGCGGCGCGGCGTATTGATCCAAAAAAAGCCCGGGCGGCGAGCCCGGGCTTTCAGTGCAATCGTTGAACCTTACTGTTTTTCGAGCGAAAGCGGGCCGTTCTGCATCGGTGATTCCACTTCCGTTTGCTGCTGCGGGCTCTGCGACGTCAACTCCCTCGCCATAGGCACGATACTGCCCGTAGCTGAAACCTGGTTGCCGTAGACACGCACCGGTATGTGCACGCGCGTACCCGTCACGTAATCGCCATTCTCGAAGTTGAGGTCGCCGCGATTGCTGGCGCTCTTGTACCAGCCGGTCGCGCCGGTGGAAGCATTGGCGCCGACGGCCGGCGCGAAACCAGCGCTCGCCGAATTGGTGAGGGAAACCAGATCGGCATTGGCGCCGAGACCCGAACCCGTATCGGTCAGGTATTCGATCGTGACACCAAGCGTCGAACCCGCACCGACCGCCACCGGCGTATCCAGACGCACCGGCAGGATGTAGTAGCTGGTGGCAGTGGCGCAGCCATTTGCAGTCACCAGGTCCAAATTGGCGGTGACCGAGGCGATCGGCGCGGAGTTGGAGAACACCGGCGTGGCGGTCGAACCTGCGAACGTATCCCAGAACTGGATCTTGGCCTGCACCGCGTTGAATGTCTTTATCGCGTTGCACAATGGCGTCAACTGCAAGCCGGTCACGCTCCACTTGTTGCCGCCTGCCGGCGCCGTGATCGTGGCGGCATAGCCGGTGAAGTTGCGGGCAACACCGGTTGCGCTGTTGAGGGCGATGGCACCAGTCGCCGCGGTGCCGCTGGCGTTCTTCATCTGGTAGGTGTCGAGCATGATGTTGGTGCCCAGGGTCGTCAGCTCCCAGGCGAAGACGTTCGCGGCACCCGTGCCGGCAACGAGATTGCCCGGAGGATTATCGATCCAGACGCCGCTGCCGCCGTTCGGTGCGCCCGTGGAGATGAACGCAAGGTCGGTGGTGGAACCGACGGTCGGCGCGTTCGTGAATTTCTCCATGCCCAGATTCGACAACTGCGTATCCGTGAACGTTGCCGAGGCGCCGTAGTAATACAGGCAGGCCCAGACATTCGCGTTGCCGCCGCCGCTCGGCGCGGGCACGTACGTCGCCGTGTATCCGAACGGATTGCCGGTGAAGTAGTTGGTTCCCGGATTGAGCGTGGTGCCGTAATTGCCGCCGGAATAGTACAAGCCGTTGGTGTTGCCAAGGCGAACGCCCGGCCCGCCGCTGGCACCGGAATCGTCGTAGAACGTGATTCCGGTGGTCGGTGTAACTGCAGCCGCGTTGTGATTCGTCGAAGACCAGGTGAAGCTCGTGATCAACTGCTGTCCGGGTTGAGCCAGGGTCAGCCGGCTGCACACCATGGGCGTGTAGCGACTCGTGCCGACGACCGTGGTGCTGCCGTTGAGCAGATCGCTGCCCGCATCCGTGCCGAGGTTGCTGTACAGCCGGTACAGATCCGGCGCCACTGCCGTCAGCGTGTCGTTCGCCGCCGCCGTATTGCTGCCAAAATTCGTCACCAGCGCACCGACGTCGATCTGGTTGGCGTAGCTGCCCGGACTGGCGGAAGTGACGTTGACGCTTACCGTGCACGATCCGTTCGCCGGAATCGTGGCGTTCTGGCCCAGCGTGATCGAACCGCTGGTCGTGGACACGCCACTGCCGCCCGTGCAGGTAGTCGCCGCAGCCGGTGTGCCGGTCAGCACCATGCCGCTCGGGAAGGTATCGGTGAGGTCAGACGATAGCGTAGCCACGGCCGGATTGTTGTTGGACAGCGTGATGGTCAGCGTGCTGGCCGCGCCGGTCGTGATGCTGGCCGGGGCAAAACTCTTGGCCACGGTCGGAGCACTGATGCCGGTAACGGTCAGCCCTGCCGAGGTCGCTGCCGCGTTGCCTGCGTTGGTTTGCAGTGCGCCGGCCGGGATCGCGTTGGTGTAGTTGCCCGCTGCGGAAGAAGTCACGTCCGCGGTCAGCGTGCACGATCCACCCGCCGGGATCGCGGCGCCATTGCCCAGGATCAACGAACTGCCGCCACTGCCGAGGCTGGCACCTGCCCCGCCAATGCAAGTCGTCGCCGCGTTGCTGGCGACCAGGCCGGTGGGCAGCGCGTCGGTGAAGTCGGCGCTGAGAACGGCTGGCAGCGTGTTCGAGTTGCTCAAGGTCAGCGTCAACGCACTGCTGCCGCCGGTGACAATGCTGCCGGGCGAGAACGCGGCGCCTAGCGTCGGCGCAGTCGGCGGCGTGCCGGTTACCGTGAACGTCAGTCCGGTCACCACCGTGGGCGTGTTCGTCGCATTGCTGGTGATGCAAAGCGTGCCGCCATAACTGCCCGCGAACAGGCCGGTCGGATCGAACGTGACGGTGACGTTGCTTACGCCGTTGTAGCCCAAGGCGCCGCTGTTCGGCACGTAGCTGACCCACGACGGCTGGGTGCAGCCGACCGTGCCGGCGACGATGCTCGACAGCATGGTCGGCGTGGCTTCGACATCCTCCCAGGCGGTGATGCCCCACAGTGAGCCAATGATCTGTGCGCTGTTGCCGATGACCGGATCCGAACTCACGCGCCATGCCCACAGCGGATCCGAAGCCGTATTGCCCGCATTCGAATTGATGTTCGGTGCGACCACCAGCCAATAACGACCGGCAGCCAGATTCAGCACTGGAACGCCGGCTTTGGTCAGGTCGAGGTTGATGACGCCGTTCGTCGCGGTGATGCCATTGGCGGTGCCGATCGAGTTCGTGTAATCGAACAGCGGCGGCGTGCCGATATTGACCGTCGGCGGATCGCCCACGGTGCCGGCAGGGACGCCGCTGGCATCCGCGTAGACCTTGAACGTAATGGCCGGAGTGTTCGCTGTCGTCAGGCTGCCGCTCGGCAGGCGGAACCCGTTTGCGGTCAGCTTGGTGATTCGCGTCGGCATGGAGACATCGAAGTTCTGGGCCAGATAGCTGCTGGCCGGGATCTTGTTGTAATAACCGCCCAACTCACCGTTGCCGGTGGTAGCCGTATTCATCACGGTGATCGGCGCATTACCGGTCCCGACAGTCCAGTTGAGCGTGGGATTGCCGATGTTCGTCACGGTCAACGGCTGCGTCACGGCACTGCCGCCAAAGGCTGCTGAAGCGGAGACCGCGGACGGAGCGACCTGGATCGCAGGTCCGCCCGGCTTGACCGCAACCGGCATGTGTTGCACCGGAAGACTCGGGTCGCTGGGCGTGAACGTCACCTGGCCCTGGGTGTACTGGCCCGAAGTCAACTGGTCTCCGCTGACGGTCACGGTGAAGGTCTTGGTGCCACCGGTCGGCATCAGCAGGCTCGCCGGAGCCACTGACGCGGCGCCTGCGGGAAAACCGTTGATGCTCAATGCGTAGGTGACGGCACCGGCATGGACGCCGCGCACCGTGCGCGTGTACGTACACGGACCGACGCAGTTGCTGTCGGCAATGCTGGGCAGGTTGAGCGTGGATATCTTGCCGCCCAAAGCCGGATTGGCAGCCAGGAAGTTTGCGCCGGTTTCATCGAACAACAAGCTGGCCTTGGCCGCACTCGGCAGGTCGATGCGACCGCTGCCGGTATCCCAGATGCCGGCGGGCGATCCATCCTGATTGACCACGCCCGCAGTCTTGGCGGTCATCATCATCGCCGAACGGATCTGCGTCGGCGACCAAGTCGGATGCAGCGCGCGCAGCAACGCCGCAGAACCGGCAATGTGCGGCGTGGCCATCGAAGTGCCGTCCTCTACCGCGGCGGCTCCGGGAGCGCCCATATAAGCAGCAAGGATGCCGACGCCCGGTGCGGCGATTTCAGGCTTGACGATGGCCTGACCGCCGATGCCGGCAGCCGGACCGCGCGAGCTGAAGTTGGCGATGACGTCGCCCTGCGCCGTGAAATAGGCCTTCAGCGGCAGCAGCACCGACGCGGTGGCATTGGCCGGATCGCCGATGATCTGCGCATAGACGTTGTTCCAGTCCGAGAAGATCATCGAATACGAGGTGTCGGACGCGCCCAGGTTGATGTAGGCGCTGTCGACGAAGATCACGCCGGCGGCGCCCGCATTCAGCGCATTGCCGCGGCGTGTCACGCTGCCGCAGCCACTGTTGCTGGCATCCAGATGCAGCACGGCAATGCCTTTCTGGTAGGGCGGCGGGGTCGGCGTGGTTTCGAACCCGTCGGCAAAGATACGGTCAGCGCTCTGGTCGCGGTCGAACGTGTGCGCGCTGGCAAAAGCGGTGCAGCCATCATTGTTGCCGTTGGCAAAACCGGGGCTCTGCGTGATCGGCAGATTCACCAGGTCGCCCGTCGGCTGCGGATTCGCGCCCGGGCGCACCGGCAGACCGACGGTATTGCCCGGCGGCGTGCCAGGGCCGTTGAGGTTGAACGTGTAGCCGAAGACCTGATCGTCGGTAGACGCGGCGGCGGTGGCCACCCAGGGTTCGACATGGCTCACCGTCGAGGCGGCGGGACCATCGTTGCCGGCCGCGGCGACGACAAAGATGCCGGCGTTCTGCGCGCCGAGGAAAGCCATCGAGGTGCTGTCGGTCCACGGCGAGGTGCCACCGCCGATGGAGAAGGTGAGAACGTCGACGATGCCATCGGCAACTGCCTGGTTGGCCGCAGCCGTGGTGGACGTACTCGGGCACGAACCCTGGCCAGTGCTGACCACCGTGTAGCAGACCGTGTATTCGATCAACGAGGCGTGCGGCGCCACGCCCTGAATGGTGAAGTTGCCGCCGCTGTAGTCGATTGTTGCGTGGTTACCGCCGGCCGTGCTCGTGGTGTGCGATCCATGCCCGTTGACATCGAGCGCGCCCTGCCCGACGTTCCACGTGCCGGGGGCGCCGCAGGGATTGCCTGCGCCGCTGCAAACGCTGTAGACGAAATTGTACAGTCCGATAAGTTTGTCGTTGCAATGACCTTCATCGAAGCCGCCGGATTGGCACAGGCCCAGGTAGTTCCCTGCGCCAAGCGGGTTGACGTGTTGGTAACCGTCCAACGGGCCGACCCCTGCGAACGACGGGCTGTCGTAGTTGATGCCGGTATCGATATCGCCGATGACGATGCCTTCGCCTTGCGTGGCGAAGCCACCCGTGGCGCTGCCGTCCCAGATCTTGTCGGCGCCGATGAAGATCGGGCTGCGATCGGTCATCAACGGCAGCATTTTTTCGATATCGACCAGCAACACGTCGTCGCGCGCGGCGATCTTGGCGGCCTCGGCGCTGGTCAGCTCGACAACCACGCCGTTGACGGCGTGCTGGAACTGCATGATCGCACCGAGCGGACGCTTGATCTGCGTGCCCGCATCGCTGAGGAATTTGTTCTGCCGTGCCTGCAGATAACTGACGTACTTTGCCGCCTCGGTGGATTTCGTATTCAAGCGGCCATTGACCAACGGAATTTTCGCGAAGCCAGACGTGCGTCCGTCATAAGTGGCAACCGGCTCTTCCTTCAGGATCACCGTATAGCGGGCGCGCTCGCCGTGCTGCATGTTCAGGGCGATGTTCTTGCCGATCGAACCGTCGATGACGACACCCGCACCGATGGCAGGCGCGTTACGCCACAATGCGAGCGCCGAATTCGGCGGGCTCGCCGACGCGCCGGAACACAAGGTGATGGCGATGGCGCCGGCCAGCGTCAACATGCGGTGATTGCGAAACGTCCGATTGACCTTCATGCCTGACTCTCCACAAGAAAATGAACGCGCCGGCCCTGCGCAGGGCGGACGCGCGCAAGAAACCACGACGAGGAATCTCGAAATTCGTACCGCGAACCCCAGCGTCCACGGCACCCCAGTGACAGCATCCCCACGACAAAACCGGGCGCAGATTTAGCACGCCCGGACAGGGGGCACAATTATGGGTTTTTTATACGCTCGGCAGTGTTTGTTTCATCCGCCTGTGCAGCCGCCAAGCGGGCTTGTACACACGCATGATGCACAAAAAGAAACGCCCGCGCCGTACCTGGCGCGGGCGTCGATCGAAATGCGATCGATCAGTTGCCGTCGAAGCCGTCGATGAAGATTGCGTCGAGGTTCAGGCGGAACGCACCGCGGCCGTGCGTGCATGCCAGCACGGTGTGCGTGTCGCGATTGCCGGTCAGCGAGAACACCGCGACATTGGGCATGCCGTTGTTGTACGGATACCAGGTCGCGCCTTCGTCGGGAGACAGGTAGACACCCACATCCGTGCCTGCCCACAACTGGCCAGGGAAAACCGGGTCCCACACCACGGAATTCACCGGAATGTCCGGCAAGCCGTTCGATGCGGTGTTCCAGGTCGTGCCGCCATCGGTGGAAATGCGCACGTTTTGCGCCGGTAATCCGCCGGTGAATCCCGCGCGTACCTGCACGACGATGTTGGGATTGCGCGGATATACGGCAATCTGCGACACGTAAGCACCGACCGCAGAATCGACGCTGGAGAACGTCGCTCCCGAGTCGGTCGAGCGCCACACATTGCCATTGCTGGTGCCGACGAAGATCGTCGTGGCATTGGTGTTGGGCAGGATGTTCGGCACCGTCGTGATCGCACTGATGACACCACCGCCCGCCAAGGGCGGCATGGCCGCGCCGAAATTGGTACTGGCACCGAGCTGACTGAAGATGTTCACCGTATAGGGCGGCGATCCGGTCAGCGCGTTTTCCTGGGTGACGACCTGGTTGAAGTAGTCGTTGGCGATGTACAGGGACTGCGTGCCGAAGTACAAGGTGGTCGGATTGCCGCGATCCAGGGCCATCGGTGCGTAGAACAACACGTTGTCGGCCGGATTCATCCCCGAGGTGATGTAGCCCGGGATTTCGCCAGCGAAATAGCCGTAATCCGCGGGCTGCGAAGCCGGGCCGTTGGTGGCCAGCGCTGCACCGGTGAGGTAGTTCGGCTGGTTGAAGTAGGTATGGGTGACGTTCTGCGGCGCGGACTGATCGATCAGGGCGAACCCGCCGTCACCATCGTCGCTGTGCATCCACGCCGTGGCGCCGGGCAGCGCCCCGATGTTGCCGAGGAAGCTGTCGGTGCCGTTGTCCTGGGTACCACCATAGGCCTGGTTCGGATCGGTCGGATGCAGGTCGCAATACTGGAACTGGGTGAGGGCAAGGTTGGTGTTCGCGTTCACCCAGTGCTGGCCGCGATCGGTCGAATAGAACACGCCGCCATCGTTGCCCACCCAGACCTCGTTCGGGCTGCCCGGCCAGGTCGTGATGTCGTGGACGTCCGCGTGCAGGGCCGAATTGCCGTCCACAGCGACCATCTCATCCGTGAACGTCGTACCACCATCGGTCGAAAGCATGAAGGAACTGGGTACCGATCCCGAATCCCCTGCGCCGCCCGTGTAGACGTTCGTCGTGCCGGGCTCGACATAGACCGGCATGTCGTAGAAGCACTGACCCTGACAAAAACCGGTCGCCGCCGCTACCTGCGTCCACGTCGTGCCGCCATCGAGAGATTTGTACAAGGTACCGTTGGCCTGGCTCGTGCCGTAGTACAGCACGGTATTGCCGCCGGCGTAGGTCGCCGTAATCCAGGTGCGGACCAGGGCGCCGTTCGGATTGACGGTCGGCAGTCCGCCCGTGCCGTCGACGCGCGTCCAGGTCACGCCAGAATCATTGGACACATACAGCGCGCCATCGCCGTTGTTGACAGGAGAAGTGGCGGCCCAGAAGCGCGTGCTGCCCGCGGTCTGCAGGGCCGGATTCGGATCCTGCACGATGCGCGAGATGCGAAGCGTGGCCGTCGTTGTAGGTAGGACGCGTGTCCAGGTGTTGCCGCCGTCCGTCGAGCGATACATGGCGCGTTGCGGTGCATTGGGTGGGATTTCTCCACCGACGCCGGCATACGCCGTGGCTGTACCAGCCAACACGACTTGGGAATTGGTGCTATCGACGGCAATGGCGGGGACAGCGCGTCCGGTGAACAGCGAGTTCTGGCCGACCGGTGCCCATGTGTGGCCCGAATCGGTGGACTTGTAAATGCCGGCGCCGGCGTATGAGTCGCCGCTGTAATTGCCCTCGCCGGTGCCGACGTAAATCGTCGCCTGATTCAGTGGATGGGCGCCGGGCGCGATCGTGATGGAGCCGATTGCCAGGGAACCCAGGTAATCCGTGATGGGCGTCCAGGTGGCGCCATGGTTCACCGACTTCCACACGCCGCCCTGGGCACCGCCAATGTAAACGGCACTGTCAATGCCATCGATGGCGATCGCGTTGACGCGGCCGGAGACATTGGAGCGGCTGGCGGCCGTTGCGCTGGTCGGCGTCTGGCCGTTGAAGATCGGCGCAGGACCGATGCCTTGCCAGACTTCCGAGTGATACTGGTTGGCCAGTACGGCCATGATCTTCGGATTGGTTTTTTCTGCGGCCAGATCGGCGCGGAACTTGTTGTAGGCGGCCAGCCGTGCAGCGGCGGCATCGAAGTTCGAATTGTAGGGATTGATCCGGCGCATTTCGAAATACGCTTGGCGCGCCGCGTTGGTGTCCGCAGCCTCATCATCCACTTTCGGGAATTGCAATGCCCATGCAGGCAGGCAAGCGACGGCCAGCAAGGCCAAGGGCATCGCCAAACTCTTCTTCATGATTTTGTCTCCGCGGGGTGGCAACAGTGTCACCGGCGCCCGGCACCACCGTGCCGACCACCGGAATGGAAAAACTCGCCCGCTCGTGAACGAGCGGACACAATCCCCAGACACAAATCCCCGGAAAACGAGACGCGAATTCCGCCGCGCACACTAGCATCCACGGTCGTAGGTTTCAAGAATGGGATTGAATCGTTCTCAAGGATGGGTTTGGCGCGCTTGGGTGTACCCTGCACCATGACGCGCCAACGAACGTGCCCATGCCACCAACCGCACATAACAACCGATCAGCACCCAGCTACGGCACCCTCGCCTGCATCGGTATCGGCATCACGCTCGGCTCGCACCTGACCCCGCTGGCACGCAGCCACATCGAGCAATCCGATGTGGTGTTCCTGGCTGCGTCGGATGGCATCGTCGAAAAATGGATCGAGTCGCTGCATCCCGATGTGCGCAGCCTGCAGCCGCTTTACGCTGCGGACAAATCGCGCAAACAAACGTATCGCCAGATGGTGAACGCGATGCTGACCGAGGTTCGCGCCGGGAAAAAAGTCTGCGCAGCGTTCTACGGCCATCCGGGTGTATTCGCGTGGGCACCGCACGAAGCGATCCGCATTGCGCGCAAGGAAGGATTCGATGCAAACATGGAACCGGGGATTTCCGCCGAGGATTGCCTTTACTCGGATCTGGGCATCGACCCCGGTGCGGCCGGCTGCCAGCATTACGAAGCCAGCCAGTTGCTCTATTACAAACGTCGCATCGACACCAGCGCGTACCTGATCCTGTGGCAGGTCGGCGCAATGGGCGATGGCGGGCGCGGCAGCGCTCACGCAGCAACGAATGCCGCGTATCGTGAAATCCTGATCGAGCGGCTGGCGCAGGATTATCCGCTCACGCACCGCATTATCGTGTATCGCGCCGCGACCTTGCCGATCGACACGCCGCGGATCGACCGCATCGCGTTGCGCCGTCTTTCCAAAATCGACATCGAAGTGGCGGATACGGTGGTGATTCCGCCGGTGCGCAAACTTGTGCCGGATACGAAAATGCTGCGCCGGCTGGAAAAGCTGGGGCCGTAAAAACCGTGATCCTCACACCGCGCCTGCGTTTGCGCGCGAGGCGCTGAGCGCCCTGATCGAGGTGGCATTTTTCCAATTGCGCGCCAGCGCGGTTTGGGTGCAATATCGGCGTGCCAACACAGCGGCAGGCAGGCTCTGCGACGCAACAGGTTTTCGCAGGGACGCTTCGCAGCTCGGCGGCACGAAAATCCGCCGATGTGTCAGGATTCCGCGGCGACCGGAATGGCGCGACGTTGCATACCAATCAAATAGGGGAAAAACCATGAGCAACATCGTCCGGTTTCTGGAACAGGCCGGAAGCAACGCCGCGATGCGGCACGCAAACCGGGCCGAGTTGCTGCGGCTGATGCAGCAAGAATCCGCTGCCGATACGGTCATCTCGCCTCGGGAAAAGATGTATTGCGCCGTGTTGTCCGTGAAACCGCCGAAAAAAAAACCGGCGAAGAAGAAACCCGCCAAGGCGCCGCCGAAGAAGAAGCCGGCGAAGAAGGCACCCGTCAAAAAGACTCCCGCCAAACGCAAGAAGTCCTAGTCCGCTTCGGGATCCGGATCTTGGCCGTGTCCTGCAGCTTGCGCCCAGCGCTACTGGCCATGCATTTGTTTGCGGCAATCCTGCTGCTGGCCGGCGCCTGCGCTTCCGCAGCCGGCGAAGATCCCGGCACATTGCTCAAGCACGCGGACGACATCAAGACCGCGAACAACACGCAATTCCAGGCGCTGCTCAAGCAGGCCGACACGCAAGCGGATCGCCTGACGCCGGCGCAACACGACTTCCTGGATTACCTCAAGGGTTGGCAGTCGACCTATACGGGCAATTTCGACGCGGCCGGGACTGCCTTGCAGGCGGTTATCGACCGTACGCAGGATGCGACCGTCCGCACCCGCGCCCTTAGCACCCTGATCAATGCGCAGGCGCTGGCGGCGCAATACGTAGACGCCTATTCGAACCTGAGCACGCTCCTCGACGTCCTGCCGCATGTTCAGGACGCACTGGCGCGCGATACTGGCTATGGCGTCGCAGCCCTGCTCTATGACCAGGCCGGACAATACGACCTCGCCATCCACTACGCCGACCTGTGGCTGAATGATTCCGCCGACCCCGCCGCCGCGTGCAAGGCGATGTCGATGAAAGTGGAGGCGCTTTACAAACTCGGCAAGCTGGCGGCAAACGATCCCGCCATCGGCAGCGGGATACAGGCGTGCCAGCGCATCGGCGAACCGTTGTGGGGCAATATCATCCTCGGTTGGCAGGCCAGCGCGCTGATGGACGGTGGCCAGCCCGGCAAGGCCTTGAGTTTGCTCAAGGCCGGCGATGCACAGGAACTCGCGACACATTATCCCGCGGCGATCGGCCAGTTCCGTACCTTGATGGCGCGCGCCGCCCTGCTGACCGGCGACCTCGCGCACGCCCGCGAGTACGCGCAAAGCGCCATCGATCTCGGCCCCAGGCAGGGGTATCCCAAGTTCACGGCCGATACCTACGACATGCTTTACCAGATCGCCAAGCGCCAGGGCGACGATGCTGCCGCGCTGGCCTTCCACGAAAAGTACGACGTCGCCAAGACCGGCTATGCGAACGACCTCAGCGCGCGCGCAATGGCCTACCAGATGGTGCACCAGCGCGTGCTCGACAACCAGCGCCAGCTCGAAGCGGCGAACGAGAAAAACCAGGTGCTGGCCCTGCGCCAGCAAGTCGATTCGCAGAAGGCGCAAACGCGCCTGCTCTACATCGCGCTGCTGCTCAGTGGATTGGTCATCGTCGGCGGTTGGGCCTACCGCACCAAGCGCTCGCAGCTCAAGTTCCAGCGTCTGGCGCGGCGCGACGGCCTGACCGGCATCTTCAATCGCCAGCATTTCTTCGAGGCCGCGCAGGACGCCTTGCGCTACAGCGCCAAGTCCTCGCGCGAGGCCTGCCTGATCGTCATCGACCTGGACCATTTCAAGGCAGTCAACGACATGCACGGCCACGCCGCCGGCGATGCCGCCTTGCGCCGCGTCGTCGCCGCCTGCCAGGAACGATTGCGTTCGGTTGATATTTTCGGCCGCCTTGGCGGCGAGGAATTCGCCATCCTGCTGCCCGACTGCACCGAGATGCCGGCCAGCCAGCGCGCCGAGGAAATGCGCAAGGCGATCGCCGGCATCCAGCGCTACGATCCGCTCTCGGATGTGCTGGTCACGGCCAGCTTCGGCGTCGCCGCGACCCGCGCCTGCGGCTACAACCTCACGACCCTGATTGCGGCAGCCGACAACGCCATGTACGCGGCCAAGCATGCCGGACGCAACCGCGTGGTGCGGCATCAGCCCAAGGCCGCTTCCGGCGCCTGATGGCTGCGGCCGTTAGCGTATCCCTTGCGCATTGCCCGCGAGTCAGGTTTGTTGCACTATCGACGGGCGGTCCCGCTCGTAGGTCATGCATGCGGTTGGAATCGCGTACTTCGCCAACTCACCAGCAAGGGGAACTCATGTCGAACGCAATCGGTTTTCTGGAAAATGTCGGCCGCAATGCCGCGCTGCGCCACGCCACTCGCGAGCAGTTGTTGCATGCGATGCGCACGAACGACGTTGAACAAGTCCTGCGCGATGCCATGCTGCAAGGTACGCCCCTGGCCGCCCTGCTCGGCGCACGTGAAGTCATGTTTTCGCCAAACCAGCGCACACCCAAGCCGGCGGCGAAGAAGCCTGCCAAGAAGGCTCCGGCAAAAAAACCTGCGAAGAAGGCACCTGCCAAGCGCAAGTGAGCGGGTAATACCCTTCGTGTCCATCGGAGCGATAAGGCGCCCGGCAGCAATCGCCGGGCGCTTGTTTGCGGCAGTCGCCCTGCTGTGCGTGTGCTGCTGCGTCCACGCCGAAACGACAGACGAGCTGCTGCACCGCGCCGACGACATCAAGACCAGCGACAATTCCGCATTCCAGGCGCTGCTCAGGCAGCTCGATGCGCAAGCGTCCACTCTCGCTCCGTCGCAGCGTGATTGGATTGACTACTTCCAGGCCTGGCAACTTGGCTACTCGGGCCGATACGACGAAGCCATATCGGCATTCGAGGCGATACTGGCGCATACCCAGGATACGACCCTGCGCGCGCGCGCGCGAATCTCGATGGTCGATAACCAGGTCAATGCACTGCATTATTCCGACGCCTATGCCAACGTCGAACAATTGATCGAATCACTGCCGCAGATCAAGGACCACTACGCGCACTTCGCCACGCTGACGGTGGCAGCAGGCGCGTTCAACGGCGCCGGTCAGTACGACCTTGCCCTGCACTATCTCGACGAAGCACTTGCTTACGAAAATGGCGCGCGTCAGACCTGCATGGTGCTCACGCGCAAGGCAATGGTCCTGAACAGTGCCGGCAAGCTGCGTGCCGACGACCCGTCGATCCGCGACGGCATCGAGGCCTGCCAGCGCATCGGTGACCCGGTGTGGGGCAGCTTGCTGCGCATCCAGCAGGCGCAGGTGCTGATCACCGCGGATGATTGCGCCCCGGCCATGCGACAGCTTGCGCCCCACGACGCCGAAGCGCTCGCCACGCACGATGCGGAAGTGATCTCGTGGTTCCGTGTCTTGCAGGCACGCTGCCTTCTGAGCGAAGGCAATATCGACAAGGCGCGCGAGTTCGCCAAAAGCGCCATCGACTTCGGCATCCAGCAGGTGCATTCTGAGCCCGCTGCAAAGGCCTACGAAATTCTTTACGAGATCGCCCGGCAGCTAGGCGATCCCGCAGACGCGCTCGGTTACTATGAAAAATACGCCGCCGCCGACAAAGGCTATCTCAACGACGTCAGCTCACGCGCCCTGGCTTTTCAGATCGTGCACCAGCGCGTGCTCGACAAGCAGCGCCAGCTCGAAGCGGCAAATGAAAAAAACCAGTTGCTGGCCCTGCAACAGACCGTCGATGCGCAAAAGGCGCGTGCACGCCTGCTTTACATGCTGCTGTTGTTCAGCGGCCTGCTCATCGTCGGCGGCTGGGCATACCGCACCAAGCGC
>QWHH01000003.1 GCA_021404785.1 Lysobacterales bacterium PRO7 | reverse complement strand
TCCATCCCAAGGCGCCCACACAAGTCACCTGCGCACACTGTCAAAGATCTCAATCAGTTAGCAACTGTTCTTCGCCAACCGCCCAAAGACCTTTCGTCCAAGGGAGCCGCGTATTATACGACAGCTTTTGAGTTCGTCAACAATTTGGAGAGCAGCCTTTAGCCGCCCCGCGCCAGGCGCACGCGGGCGAAGCCGCGCTTGCCGAGTTGGAGCAGATGCTCGCCACCAGCCGGCAGCGTCAACTCGCGATTTTCGATCACGGCGCCATCCACACGCACGGCGCGTTCACCGAGCTTGCGCATCGCCTCGGACGTGCTCGGCGCCAACCCGGCCGCCTTGAGCAATGCGCCGATGCGGATGCCCGATGCCGGCACGGGAATGTCCTGGACCGGAATATCCTGCGGCACGCCGCCGCCCTGTACGACCTCGTTCCAATGCGCGATCGCGCCTTGCGCGGCCGCCTTGTCGTGGAAACGCGCGGTCAACTCTGCTGCCAGTTGCATCTTGAAATCGCGCGGATTCTTGCCAGCGGCGATTTCTTCACGCATGCGCTTGATATCCGCCAGCGATTTGTCGAACGAAAGAAGTTCGTAGTAGCGCCACATCAAGTCGTCGGACAGACGCATGACCTTGCCGAAAATCTCGTTCGGCGCCTCGTTGATGCCGATGTAGTTGCCGAGCGACTTGCTCATCTTGTTGACGCCGTCGGTGCCTTCGAGCAGCGGCATGGTCAGCACGATCTGCGGCGGCTGGCCGGACTCCTCCTGCAACTGGCGGCCGACCAGCAAATTGAATTTCTGATCCGTGCCGCCAAGCTCGACGTCGGCTTTCAACGCGACCGAGTCGTAGCCCTGCACCAGCGGATACAGGAATTCGTGGATCGCGATCGGCTGTCCACTTTTATACCGTTTCTCGAAATCATCGCGCTCGAGCATGCGCGCGACGGTATGCTTCGCGGCAAGCTTGATCATGTCGGCGGCATCCATCTTGCCGAACCATTCCGAATTGAAGCGCAGCTCGGTCTTTTGGCGATCCAGCACTTTGTATACCTGTGCCGAATAGGTTTCGGCGTTGGCAAGCACGTCCTCGCGCGTGAGTGGCTTGCGCGTGACATTCTTGCCGCTCGGATCGCCGATCATGCCGGTGAAATCGCCGATCAGGAAAATGACCTGGTGGCCAAGGTCCTGGAATTGGCGCATCTTGTTCAGCAGTACGGTATGGCCCAGGTGCAGATCCGGTGCGGTCGGATCGAATCCCGCCTTCACGCGCAACGGACGCCCGAGCTTGAGTCGCGCTTCCAGATCTTCGCGCTTGATGATTTCCTCGGCGCCGCGGGAAATCAGTTCGAGTGCCGCCGCTGTATCGTTCATTCCATGCCTCGTCTGCAGACGCCGGAAATTCGGCAACCGCCGTTAAGTATTTGTTAACGGCAAACCCCTCGCAAAGCCTTGTGCCGTCTGGCGTTGACGGGGTTCGATGCAGGGGCTAAGGTACGGCGCGTTTGCCGGATCCAAGCTCGTGCCCCAGACCAACCGTGTTGCGCATTTTATCCGACTCACCGCTCATCGCGCAGCGCGAGGGCGCCATTTGCCGCGCCGGCACTTCCATATCTACAAATCGCACGTTGTGCATTCGTGGCTGCGCAAGGTGGCAACCCTTCCCATGAGTTGGCGCCACCGGCATTGGCTTTTGGCCGGAATCGTGCTCACGGCAGTTGCGCTCGCCGGCTTGATCGCCCCGCGCGGCGCGAATGCCACACGCGATCCCGTAGCCAGCGATTTCATCACCCTCAATCTGCCGGTTCCACCGCTGCCTGCCGACGAACAGAACACGGTCGCGGCGGGTAGCGATGCGGAATGGCAAACCGTCACCGTACAATCCGGACAAACCGTCGGCGCGATCTTCCGCGGGCAAGGCGTGTCAGGCAATGTATTGCAATCGCTGCTGCAGGATTCGGCCAATACCAATGCCTTGGTGCGCATTCATCCCGGCGAGGAGTTCTCATTCGCCCACGCCACCGATGGCCACCTGACCGCGCTGCGTTTCGACCGCGACGAAAAAACCCAGGTTACGGTTACCTTTGACGCTTCGGGCGTGCATCAGGACGTCGCCGCACGCGATGTCGAGCGCCGCACCGAAGTCGCGCATGGCGTGGTCACGGATTCGCTGTTCGATGCAGCCAATCGTGCCGGCATGGACGATGCGATGGTGATCAAGCTCGCGGATGCGTTCGGCTACGACATCGATTTTGCCCAGGACTTGCGCCCGGGCGACAGTTTTACCGTGATCTACGACAGCGTCTGGCGCGAGGGCGAAAAGCTGCGCGATGGCGACATTCTGGCGGCGTATTTCGTCAATCGCGGCAAGCGTTTTTCCGCCATCCGTTATGCGGATGGCCACGGTGCAACGATGTTCTACAGCGCCGACGGCCGGCCCTTGCGCAAATCATTCCTGCGCACGCCGGTCGAGTTCACGCGCATCTCATCGCGCTTCCAAACGGCGCGCATGCATCCGATCCTGGGCCGCATGCGTGCCCACCAGGGCGTGGACTACGCAGCGCCAACCGGCACGCCGGTGCACGCTGCTGGTGATGGTCGCATCGTCTTCCGCGGCTGGCAGAACGGCTACGGCAACGTCGTCATCATCGATCATGGCCGCCACTACAGCACCCTGTACGGCCACATGTCGCGCTTCGCGAGCGAAAGGGTCGGGCAGCATGTGAGCCAGGGCCAGACCATCGGTTACGTCGGCATGACGGGCCTGGCCACCGGTCCGCACCTTCACTACGAATTCCGCGTCGACGGCGTACACCGCAATCCGCTCACGGTGACCTTGCCCAAGCCCGAGCCGTTGCCGGCCACTGAATTGGCGCGCTTCAAGCAGCAGTCGGCGCCGATGCTGGCGAAGCTCGACAAACTCGACAGCCTGCAGTTGGCGTCGGCCAAGTAGCTTCGTGGCGCCGCAAGCCGCGCTTTTCCTCGGACTCATATCCGGCACCAGCGCCGACGGCATCGATGTCGCGCTGGCGAGTTTCGATCCGACCCCGCGTTTGCACGCCGCGTTGACGCATCCATATCCGGAAGACCTGCGTCGGCGCATCCTGGATTTGGCGCAGGGCGACGGCCGCATCGCGCTGGACGAACTCGGCGCGCTGGATGTGGAAATCGCGCGAAGCTTCGCGGATGCAGCCAATGCGCTGCTGCGCCGCGAAGGCATCGCCGCGAAGAAAATTACCGCGCTCGGATCGCATGGTCAAACCGTGCGCCATCGTCCGCAGCAAACGCCGCCGTACACGATGCAACTTGGCGATCCCAGCGTAATCGCTGAAATCGCCGGCATCGCGACGGTGGCGGATTTCCGCCGCCGCGACCTCGCCGCCGGCGGCCAGGGCGCACCGCTCGCACCGGCCTTTCATGCCGCCATGCTGCCACGCGATAGCGTCGCCCGCGTGGTGCTCAATCTCGGCGGCATCGCGAACATCACGATTCTCGACGGCAAGCCACTGCGCGGATTCGACACCGGACCGGCGAGTTGCCTGCTCGATGCCTGGATGCAGGAACAGCTTGGCGAGCCGTTCGACCGAGACGGCGCGTTCGCCGTGCGCGGAACAACCGACGAGACGCTGCTCGCGCGTCTGCTCGGCGATCCGTATTTCGCGGCAGCGCCGCCGAAAAGCACCGGCCGTGAGGTGTTTCACCTGGGCTGGCTACACCCGCATCTGCAAGACATGCGTACGACGCCGGCGGATGTGCAGGCCACGCTCGTCGCACTGACCGCGCGCAGCATCGCCGACGCGGTGCGCGCACAGGCGCCGTCCGCGCGCGAAGTGCTGGTCTGCGGCGGTGGCGTGCACAATCCGGTGTTGATGCGGGCGCTTTCCGCAGCGCTTGCTCCTGCCGCAGTGGCGAGCACTGCCACGCGCGGGATCGATCCGGACTACGTCGAGGCGATGGCCTTCGCCTGGCTGGCGCGCGAGCGCCTGTCCCGACGCGCTATCGACGATATCTGCACGGTCACCGGCGCACGCGGGCCGCGCGTGCTGGGCGGGATCTATTTCGGCGGCTGACCCGATTTTCGAGGGTCGTCGAACAGCGGCGTGCCTTCGACTTTCTCGAATGCTTCCAGCGCCTTGCGGAACGCGGCCGATTCGTTGGGATTCCAGGTACCGCGCATTTCGGCGACGTCGTGGATTTCGCGATGGGTGACATCCTCGCCACCCAGCCCGAGGCTGTGACGCAGCACGTGGACGATCACCTCGTTGATCGACCAGTTGCGTTCGCGCGCGATCGTCTTGATCCGATCGGCCAGCGCGTCGTCGATGTTGCGTACGAGTATGTCCGGCACCGCTGGGTCCTTGGCTGTGCCCCTGCAGGCGGGATTCTGGCAGCAATTGCGCGGGATTTCACGCCTCCCCGCGCGTGGCTTCCAGCTTGCGCAGACGCGGCCACAGCCACGCGAATAACAGCACCGCCGGCGCGATCGCGCAGACGGTGATGACGAAAAACACCGCGTAACCAGACGCCGCGACGATTGCGCCGGCGAAAAATCCCAGCACCTTTCCCGGCAGGTTCACCAGCGACACCAAGAGCGCGTACTGTGTGGCCGTGTGTTCGCGGTTGACCAGCGACGACAGGAACGCCACCGTCGGCGGGCCGAGGAACCCGAGCGTGAAGTTTTCGCCGGAAATCACCGCAGTGAGCATCCACACATCGCCCGGATGCGCAATCAGCACGAGATACAGCAGGTTGCTGCAACCGCAGACGACGAGCGCGACGAACAGCGTCGGCCACACGCCGAAGCGCGCCACCGCCGCGCCGCCGACGAAAACGCCGGCGATGCCAACAGCCACGCCATAGATCTTCGTGATCGCGCCGATCTGCGTCAGCGTGAAGCCCATGTCGCGGTAGAACGGACTCATGATGCCGCCGATCGTCGCCTGTTCGGGAACCTTGAACAGCAGGATGAACGCGAGCGTCGCCAGTGCCAGCGGCCATCTATAGCGCCTGAAGAAATCCGCAAACGGTTCGATGATGCCCACGCGCATCGCCTCGCGCCAGCGCATCGGCGCGTGCGCAACTGCAGCGGGTTCGCGCGCGAGCAGATTCGCCGCGATCGGCACGAACATCGTTGCGGCCATCGCGATATAAATGATGCGCCACGACCAATGATCGGCGAGGATCAGGGCCAGCGCGCCGGCCACGAGCAGGCCGATGCGATAGCCGAGCGAATAGGTCGCCACCAGTGCACCCTGGTCACGTACCGGCGCGATCTCGATGCGGTAGGCGTCCACGGCGATATCCTGCGTGGCGCCGAAGATCGCCACGGCCAATGCCGCGGCGACGAAGGGCGCCAGATTGTCCGGCGTGATCACTGCCATCGCCAGCAGCCCCGCGACGACACCCAATTGTGCAAATAGAAGCCAGCCGCGCCGGCGTCCCAGGCGCTGAAACAGCGGCAGTCGCCAGTGATCGAGCAGTGGCGCCCACAGGAACTTGAGTGCGTAAGCCATGCCGGCGCTGGCGATCATGGTGATGTCGGCGATGGCAATGCCACGCTGCTTGAGCCAGTAAGCGAGCGTGCCAGCCACGAGCAGGAAGGGCAGGCCGGACGAGAAGCCGAACAGCAGCATCGTCCATGCCGCAGGCGTCGCGAACGCACGCCACAACGACGGCTTGTTCGCCGCGGCCACGGCTTCAATCGGCATAATCGACCGTGAACGGCGCGTGGTCGGAAAACCGCGGCGTCGCCGCGATCGCGCAGGATCTCAACTTGGCGCTCAGAGCCGGAGTGACGATCTGGTAGTCGATGCGCCAGCCCACGTTATTCGCGCGCGCCGCGCCGCGCGCTGACCACCAAGTGTAGTCCTCGCCTTCCGGTTTGAGCGTGCGATAGCTGTCGACCCAGCCGTGTTCCTCGATCAGGGCGTTGAGCCAGGCGCGTTCCTCGGGCAGGCAACCGGAATTCTTCTGGTTCGACTTCCAGTTGCGGATGTCTTTTTCGCTGCGCACGATGTTCCAGTCGCCGCACAAGACATACTCACGTTTGGATTTGCGCCAATCCGCGAAAATACCGCCGAGCCAATCCATGACCTTGTACTTGAATTGCTGGCGCTCGTCGCCCGAGGATCCGGATGGGATGTAGAACGACACCACGCTCAATTTTCCGTAACGCGCCTCGATGTAGCGGCCTTCGTCGTCGAAGGGCGCCCAGCCGAGATTCGTCAACACCTCGTCGGGTTCGCGCCTGGAATAAATCGCCACGCCGGAGTAACCCTTCTTGGTCATCGCATCGCGATAGAAGCAGTGATGCCCGTCGGGGCGAAACTTCGGATCGGCCAACTGGTCTTCCTGCGCCTTGGTTTCCTGCAGGCACACGACGTCGGCATTCTGCTTCTTCAACCAACCGAAAAAACCCTTGGTCGCGGCCGAGCGAATGCCGTTGGCGTTGAAGCTGACGATTCTCACGGGCGGTCGGCTCCGGATGCTGGACTCGTGGATAATAGCCCGAATCCCCCGCCACGAACGCGCATCTCATGCTTGTCCATCAACGCGAATTTCTCGACTTGGCGCTGCGCAAGAACGCGTTGCGTTTCGGGCAGTTCACGCTCAAATCCGGGCGCCTCAGTCCGTATTTCTTCAACGCCGGCTTGTTCGATACCGGCGCAGCACTGGACGCACTCGGCCGCGCCTACGCGCAAACCGTGATCGAGGCCGGCATCAGCTTCGACATGCTGTTCGGCCCGGCCTACAAGGGGATTCCGCTCGCCTCGAGTGCAGCGATAGCGCTGGCGCGCGAGCACGCACACGACGTGCCGCTGGCGTTCAATCGCAAGGAAGCCAAGGATCACGGCGAAGGCGGCGTGCTGATCGGCGCGCCGCTCAAGGGCCGGGTGCTGATCGTGGACGACGTGATCAGTGCCGGCACCGCCACGCGCGAATCGATCGCGTTGATCGCATCGAACGGCGCCACTCCCGCCGGCGTGCTGATCGCACTGGATCGCCAGGAGCGCGGACAAGGCGCGCAATCGGCTGCGCAGGAAATCGTCGCCGAGTTCGGCATTCCCGTCATCGCCATCGCACGGCTGGAGGAATTGCTCGCCCTGGTTGGCGAACGTCCCGAACTGGCCACGCACCGCGCACGCCTGCAGGCTTACCGCGCCGAATACGGCGTGTAATGCCGGTTAACGCGCCACACCGTATACTCGAAACCCGGAGGATATTCTCATGCGCCGCTTCGGTTTGCTGATTGCCTTTTCCCTGCTCGCATTCGCAGCAATCAACGCGCTTGCCGCCGAAAAACAACCCGACCGTTATCGCTGGAAGGATGCGCAAGGCGTCGTGCATTTCGACGACGTGCTGTCGGACACCGCCATCCAGGCGGGTTACGACGTCGTCAGCGGCAGCGGCATGAAGATCCGGCATGTCGCAGCGCCGATGACTGCCGAAGAACAAAAGGCCGACGAAAAAGCCAAGGCCAGGCAGAAAGCCCAAGACAAGGTCGCGGCCGACCAGGCACGCGATGACGCGCAGATGCTCGCGGCCTATCCGAACGAATCGGACTTGAGCGACGCACACCAGGCGCAACTGGCCATGATCGACCAGTACATCCAGGCTACCCAGATCAGCCTGCAAAGCCAGGAAAAAAGCCTGACCGCGAACCTTTCGCACGCCGCGGATCTCGAGCGCACCGGCAAACCGATACCCAAGGTGCTGAGCGACCAGATCGAATCGCTGCGCGCGAACATCGAGAAGCAAAAAGCCTACATCGCTGCCAAGCAGCAGGAAAAAAGCGACAGCGCGGCGAAGTTCGACGCTGAATTGGCACACTACCGCGAGATCAAAGCGAAGCCGCGCTCACAGCCGTAGGCTTGCCTCAGAACGGCAATTTCAGGTTCGCGTCCAAGGCGAGCAACTGTTTGCGGAACGTGTCCTGGATTCGCGCCAGTACCACGTCGGTATCGGCATCGAAACGCAGCACCAGCACCGGTGTGGTGTTCGAGGCGCGCACCAGTCCCCACCCGTCCGGCCAGTCCGCGCGCACGCCGTCGATGGTGGTGACGCGCGCGCCTTCGAAGTTCGACGTTTCCCTGAATTTCTCGATGAAACGGTAGTGCTCTCCTTCCGCCATCTCGATTTTCAGTTCCGGCGTTGACACACCCTTGGGCAGACTGTCGAAGATTTCCTGCGGCGCACGGCCTTCCGGATCGGCGGCGAGGATTTCCATCAACCGCGCCGCGGCATAGATGCCGTCGTCAAAGCCGTACCAACGCTCGCGGAAGAAGAAGTGCCCGCTCATCTCGCCGGCGAGTTCGGCCTCGGTTTCGCGCATCTTCGACTTGATCAACGAGTGCCCGGTCTTCCACATGATCGGGCTGCCACCGGCCTGCAGGATCCACGACTGCAATTTGCCCGTGCACTTGACGTCGTAGATGATCGTCGCACCCGGATTGCGCGTGAGCACGTCGCGCGCAAACAACATGAGCGTGCGATCCGGGAAAATGATCTCGCCGTTCGCGGTGACCACGCCGAGGCGGTCGCCGTCGCCGTCGAATGCCAGGCCAACGTCCGCCTGCATCTGCTTCACCGACAGGATCAGGTCCTGCAGGTTGTGCGGATCGGACGGATCCGGATGGTGATTCGGGAAATTGCCGTCGACGTCGCAATACAACGGCAGTACTTCGCAGCCGATGCCTTCGAGCACCGCCGGGGCGACCGCGCCGGGAATGCCATTGCCGCAATCGACCACGACCTTCAGTTTGCGCTCGATCAGCACGTCGCTGGTGATGCGGTCGGTGTAATCCGCGGTCACGTCCATCGTCTGCAGGCCACCGCTGCCGCTGGCGAGCCGGTTTTCACTGATGCGCGTGTACAAGTCGGCGATCGCCTGCTCGGCCAGGGTCTCGCCGCCAAGCACGATCTTGAAGCCGTTGTAATCCGGGGGATTGTGGCTGCCGGTGACCATCACGCCGGAACCGGCGTTGAGGTGATAGGTGGCGAAGTACAACACCGGCGTCGGTACCGCGCCGATGTCGATCACATTGCAACCGGTCGCGCGCAGGCCTTCGATCAGTGCGGCGGAAAGCTCCGGACCCGACAAGCGGCCATCGCGCCCGACCACGATTTCCTTCAGTCCGCGCTGCTGCGCCTCGCTGCCGATGGCGCGGCCGATCTGGCGCGCCACGCCGACGGTCAGCGTCTTGCCGAGCACGCCGCGGATGTCGTAAGCACGGAAAATGCTGCGATCCACCGCAACTTCGGCTTGGGTAGCCGCTGGCGCGGGCCTGGGTTTCACGGTCGGCGCCGGCTTGGCGATGGCCTGGGCCAGGGTTTGTTCAGCAGCGGCCGGCGCGGTGGCTTGACGGCGCAGGAATCGATCGAGCGCTTCGCGCAGGCCGATATTGCGCGCCTGCAGCAAGAACACGCCGAGGCCGAACAGGATCAGGGTCAGCGGTATCGCCAGCCACAGGTTGTCGGGAAGCAGGATGTCGAACTCTTCCAGCGAGCTGCCGATACGGAACAGGCTGCCGCCGACGCCGATGCCGGGGTCCGTCAGCGAATCGCGCACCGCCGCATTGCCGATGCTGGCGATGATCAGGTCGCCGCGGCCCTCGCCCTGGCGCAAATCGATGCGCGCATTCGACACGGACTGTTCATGGAAAATCTTCAGCAGTGGCTCGAACGGCAACTCGAGGTAGGCGTAGGCCAGGGTTTGTTTGTCGTGGGTGACCGGCAACGCAAACGCAAGCACGCGCTGCTTCGCGGCGACCAGGTGGGACTGTAGCGGCGCGCCGATCTGCGACTGGTGTGCCTGTACCAGCATGGCGGCCTTGGCATAACCGAATTTGGCGAAATCGGTGCCAAGCACGTCGCTCAGGTCGGCGCGGTAGAAGTCCGCGGCGACAAGGTCGGGGATGCCCTTTTTCAAGACAGTCACGGCGGCGGCCTCGCCAGCCTCATCGCCCGTCGCCAGGGCGGTGGCCACGGCATCGCTGTTGATTTCATGAATCACGCGCAGTCGCGTGTCCGCGACAAATTGGTTCAGCGCCACGACTTCAGCGCGGCTGACGCTGTCAACCTGGTAAGTGCCGCTGATGCGGCTCCACATCATCCACGCCTGCCAGGCGCAGAAGGCGCCCGCCACGAACGCAAGGCAGGCACCGAGAAACAACACGTTGCGCGGATCGAGCAATCGCGCCAGCGCACCGGGTGCGCGCGCCTGTTCGATCGCGCGTTGCAATGCGGATGGTTTTTCGCCGGACTTGTTCGCCATCGCCAATCTGCCGTATCCGTCTGGGTCGTTCAGCGCGCGCCGGTATGTCCGAATCCGCCCGCACCGCGCTCGCTGACGGCGAATTCTTCCACCAATCGAAACTGCGCGCGCGCGACTGGCACGAACACCAGTTGCGCGATGCGCTCTCCCGGCGCAATGGTATAGGGCGCCTGCGCGCGGTTCCAGCACGAAATCATCAACGGGCCCTGGTAATCGGCATCGATCAGGCCAGTGAGGTTTCCCAGCACGATGCCGTGCTTGTGGCCCAGCCCCGAGCGCGGCAGGATCACCGCGCAATAACCCGGATCGCCGATATGAATGGCAATGCCGGTGGGAATCAGTGCGCTCGCGCCGGGTGCCAGCGTCAGCGGCGCGTCCAGCACCGCGCGCAAGTCCATGCCGGCCGATCCGGCCGTGGCCGGCGCGGGCAGCGGGATTTCCGCGCCGACGCGGGGATCGAGAATTTTCAGTTCCACGTCAATCATCGACGGCGCACCTTTGCGGGTTTCGCGCGCAACGCTACGATGCGTTCGAGCAGGCCATGCGCCAGCGTGAGTTTGTCCGCGCGATGCAGATGTTCCTTGCCGCCTGGCCAAAGCAGGGTCAGCTCGTTGTCGGCGGCATCGAATCCCGCGCCGCCGCCGACGCGATTGGCCGCGATCAGATCGAGCTTCTTGCGCTCGAGTTTGGCGCGCGCATGGCTTTCCACACTCTCGGTTTCCGCCGCGAAGCCGGCGACGAAGGGCCGCTTCTTCAACGCCGCCACTTCCGCGACGATGTCGGGATTTTCGGACAGCTCCAGGATCAGCGCCTTGCCGCTCTTCTTCAATTTGTGCGCTGCGATTTCCGCCGGACGATAGTCTCCGACCGCCGCGGCGGATATGAAAATGTCGCATTGTGGAATTTGCTGCATCACTGCCGCGCGCATCTCGCGCGCGCTGCGCACGTCGATGCGCTCGACACCGGCAGGCGTCGCTAGATGAACCGGCCCTGCCACCAGATGCACTTCGGCGCCTTGCGCTACGGCGGCCTGGGCAATGGCGAAACCCATGCGCCCGGAACTGCGGTTACCGATGAAACGCACCGGGTCGATGTCTTCGCAGGTCGGGCCGGCACTGACCAGCACGCGCAAGCTGGACAGCAGTTTCGGACCGTGCAGCGCCACGAGTTCCGCGACGATCTGATGCGGCTCGAGCAGACGGCCGGGACCGGATTCGGGCTCGGCCATCGGGCCGTCGCCCGGACCCAGGATCACAACGCCGCGGCCGCGCAGCGTTTGCACGTTTGCCTGCGTGGCCGGATGCGCCCACATGCGCAGGTTCATCGCTGGCGCGATCGCTAGCGGCGCGTCGCTGGCCAGGCACAACGTGGTCAGCAGATCGTCTGCAACGCCATGGGCCAGTCGCGCGATTGTGTTGGCACTGGCCGGGGCGATGAGGATGCGCTGCGCCCAACGGGCCAGCTCGATATGGCCCATCGCGGCTTCTGCGGCTTCATCCCACAAACCGGCTCGCACTGGATGGCCGGACAGGGCCTGAAATGTCAGCGGCGTGACGAAGCGCGCCGCGTTCGCGGTCAGCACGACTTTCACGTCCGCGCCTGCGTCGCGCAAGCGCCGCGTCAGTTCGGCCGCCTTGTATGCGGCGATGCCGCCGCAGACGCCGAGAAGGATGCGCAGGTTGGCCAGCGGCCGCAGAGGCATGCGGGAAATTTCCGACACGGCGAAGGGCGGATAGCTTACCGGAATTCGGCGGATTTCCGTCTGCCGCAAGCATCGCCTCAGCGCGAAAATGATCCTATGACGACGATCCGCGACTGGCCCGAATCCGAACGTCCTCGCGAAAAACTGCGCGAGCGCGGCGCCTCGGTCTTGTCCGATGCGGAATTGCTCGCCGTCTTCATCGGCACGGGCCGACGCGGGCAGACCGCAGTCGATATCGGCCGCGAGTTGCTGACGCGGCACGGCAACCTGAAAATGCTGCTGGAGCGCGATGCCACCGCGCTTGCCGCCGAACCCGGATTGGGTGTGGCCAAATCCTGCCGCCTGCTCGCCGCGCTCGAACTGGGGCGGCGCTATCTTGCCTGCGAGCTGCAACGGCCAGAAGCGCTGGCGCACCCGGCGGCGTGCGCGGACTACCTGCGCGCCCGCCTCGGCGCTTACCCATACGAGGTGTTCGCCTGCCTGTTCCTGGACAACCGACATCGCATCCTCGGTTTCGAGGAACTGTTTCGCGGCAGCATCGATGGCGCCAGCGTGCACCCGCGCGAAGTGGTGCGGCGCTGCCTCGCGCACAATGCCGCGGCGGTGATCTTCGCGCACAACCACCCGTCCGGCGTTGCCGAACCGAGCCAGGCCGACCGCGCCATCACCACCGAACTCAAACGCGCGCTGGAACTGATCCAGGTGCGCGTCGTCGACCATTTCATCGTCGGCGCCGGCGCGCCCACCTCGTTTGCCGCGCGCGGCTTGCTCTGAGGAAGTTCGGGCTATACTCCGGCGCGGGAGGATGAACGCGCTTGATTTTCCGATATCCCACGGAGTTTCCGGCGGACGCTGTCGAGCGCCGCGTGCCGGACGCGGTCACGGCGCGTGTGCTCGTACGCGAACGCAGTCCGCAATTGCTTGAACTGCTCGCTTACCGGCGCGAGCGCTTCGCCACGCTGATCCTCGCGCGCACCGACTATCCCCCCCCGATCGCCGGCGCCGAAGACGCCGTGCTGATGGCGTTCTGCCGGCTCGCGTTCCGGCATGGCACCTGGGGCAAGGATTTCCATGCCTACCACAATGAAGGCCACATTTTCGAAATTCTCGGCCCGCGCCTGGAACGCCTGATCGACGCAATCGGCATCGATGCGTTGAGCCTGCGCGACTGGTTCCTGCTCGCGTTGTTCGCCGCGACGCACGACCTGCGCCAGCGTGAAGCCCCGCACTATCACGCCGGCATTGGCAGCAACGAGCGCGCCAGCATCGAGGAAACCTTTCGCATCCTGCACGCCTGCGGCTTCACCCACGCCGCCAATGCCGAGGTGTTCATCGGCATCGAATTGATGATTGCCGGCAGCACCTTCGACGCGCGCCCGCCGATCCCGGCGCTGGAATTCAACAGTGCCGAACTGGTGGTCGAATCCGGCGGCGCACTGGCGCAGAAGCTCGACGCCAAGCTGGACAAGCACGCGTCCGGCTGGCGCGACGACGCGCGCATCGCGCACGCGTTGGAACTCGCCCTGATCGCGGCGGACCTGGATACTGCAAACGTCGCCGAAGATTTTCCGCTGCTCATGGTCAGTGCCGAGCGCCTGTGCCTGGAGCGCGAAATGCGCAGCCACCGCGACCCGGTGGATGGCGTATCGGCGCAACCGATGCTGAACTTCCTGACCAGCGGACAGGAGCATTATTTCTTCGACCTGCACCGGTTCAGCTCGCCCCAGGGCCGCACCGCCTTCGCCGCTGCCAAACAGGCGAACGTGCAGCCGATGCGCCGGCTGATCCACGATTTGCGCGCCGCCGTTCCCGCTCCGCGCACCGGCAATGAGGTGCTGGCGGCGTTCCGCGCCCTGCGGGAAAAAGCCCGCTGATTCGGCAGTTTGTGCAGTCGGATTTGGCGTCGCCATGCGGTTTTTCGCGTGGATTTATACACAATGCTGCATTCGCTGCATTTTGCCATTTGTCCAAAAATGCCGATCCGTTTTCGTCACGGTTTTATACATGGAATCAACAAGTTGTACGAATACGTCTAACGCCGGAATGGTCATTCCTGAAATGGCAGCCGCGTCGAACCGGTTTCGTGTGGTTCGATACGCACACAGTTATCCACAGCCCTGGAAACCGCATTGTCATGCGGATTTTTGCTGTCCGCACAATGCTGCCTTTGGCGCGCGCGCCGCGCCGACTACAATAGCGGGCGATTTTCGGAAACCTCCTGCGTGAAAGACTCCCTGCACCAACTCGTCCTGCAGGCCATTGCGCGCCTGCGGGAGCAAGCCGTTTTGCCCATCGACGCGGCGGCGGCGTTCGTCCTCGAGCGCACGAAAAACCGCGAGCACGGCGATTTCGCGACCAATGCCGCGTTGTTGCTGGCCAAGCACGCGCGCACGAATCCGCGCGCGCTCGCGCAGGCACTCGTGGCAGCGTTGCCGCAAAATCCACTAATTGAAAAAGTGGAAATTGCCGGTCCCGGCTTCATCAACTTTTCCCTCGCCCCGGCCGCGTACCATGGCGAAGTCCGGCGCATTCACGCCGATGCCGGAAAATACGGACGCAACGCCTCTGGCGCAGGCAAGACCGCGGGCGTGGAATTCGTCTCGGCCAACCCGACCGGTCCGCTGCACGTCGGCCACGGTCGCGCAGCAGCGATCGGCGATTGCATCGCGCGCGTACTCGAAGCGAATGGTTGGGCGGTAAGGCGCGAGTTTTACTACAACGACGCGGGCGTGCAGATCGAAAACCTCGCACGATCCACGCAAGCACGCGCCAGGGGCCTCAAGCCCGGCGACGCACAATGGCCCGCCGATGCCTACAACGGCGACTACATCGCCGATGTCGCGCAGGCATATCTGGCTGGCGCCAGCGTTGAGCTGGATGGCCAAACGATCATCGGCTCCGGAGATGCAAACGACATCGCTGCCATCCGCCGTTTCGCGGTGGCGTCGTTGCGTCGCGAGCAGAATGCGGATCTGGCCGCTTTCGGCGTAGCGTTCGATGTGTACTTTCTCGAATCCTCGCTGTACGCCGACGGCAAGGTCGACGAAACCGTGCGTGAGCTTATCGGCCACGGTCACACTTACGAGGAAGGCGGCGCGCTGTGGCTCAAGACCACGGACTTCGGTGACGACAAGGATCGCGTCATGCGCAAGTCGGATGGCACGTTCACCTACTTCGTGCCCGACATTGCCTACCACCGCAGCAAGTGGCAGCGCGGTTACGTGCGCGCGATCACCGAACTTGGCTCCGATCATCACGGTTCGTTGGCGCGCGTGAAGGCCGGATTGCAGGCGCTGGATTGCGGCATCCCGAAAGACTGGCCGGAATACGTGCTGCATCAGATGGTCACGGTGATGCGCGGCGGCGAGGAAGTGAAACTGTCCAAGCGCGCAGGCTCGTACGTCACCTTGCGCGACCTGATCGACGAAGTCGGTCGCGACGCGACGCGTTATTTCCTGATCGCGCGCAAGGCCGATTCGCAACTGGTGTTCGACATTGACCTTGCGCGTTCGCAGTCCAACGACAATCCGGTCTACTACATCCAGTACGCCCATGCGCGCGTCGCCAGCGTGCTGCGCCAGCTCGGCGAGCGCGGCTTGCATTGGAACCGCGACAACGGCTTGGCACACTTGGCGCGCCTGGACAATGAGCACGAGCAGGCGCTGATGACGCAGCTGTCGCGCTATCCCGAAATCGTCGAGGCCGCGGCGGCGAGCCTGGAACCGCACCTGATCGCGCAATACCTGCGTGAACTGGCGAACGCGCTGCACACGTACTATCACGCCCATCATTTCATCGTCGACGACGCCGACTTGCGCGATGCACGCATTGCCCTGATCGTTGCCGCTCAACAAATTCTGCGAAACGGGTTGGAGCTGCTCGGCGTGTCGGCACCGGAGAGCATGTAATGGCTAGCAAGCAACAGGCGTATCGCGGCAATACCAAGCCCGGCTGGCCGGCCTGGGCGTGGCTGGGCATCGGCGTGGCATTGGGCATCGCGGTCTCGATGCTGATCCTGTTCAAGGATTGGGCGCCGCTGCTGCACAAATCCAGCCTGCCGCAACCCAATGCACAGGCAGTCGCGGCCAAGGCAAGCGACCAAGCCGTCGCCGATGCCGCCAAGGCCGCCGTGCCGCCGAAAAAGAGTTTCGATTTCTATTCCGTGTTGCCGGAAATGGAAGTGGTGATTCCGGATGCCGAGCTATCCGCAAAAGCAAAAGCGGAACAGGCGCGGCAGGCGCTTGCCGCATCGCAGGCGCAGGCACAACCCGCCGGCGCGCCCGCGGGGGTTGCGCTGCCGGCGCCCGCCGAATCCAGCAGCGGTTACATGCTGCTCGCAGGCTCCTACAACGACGCCCATGCCGCAGACGAGGCCAAGGCCAAACTCGCCCTGCTCGGCATCGTCGCCCGCGTGCAACCGGTCACGATCAACGGCAAGACCTGGAACCGCATCATGCTCGGCCCCTATGCCGACGCCAGCGCGACCGAGGCTGCCAAGCAGTCGCTCGCGGAAAATGGCATCAAGGCGATTCCGATCTCACGCAAGTCCGGCGAATAGTCTCGTTCAGCCGCCGAAGCCGTCAGCGAAGATGGTATCCGTCTGCAGCATGAGCACGCGGCCGTTCAGATCGACCACATAGACGTTGCCGTTGCCATCGTCGCCGAACGAAGCCGTGCTGCCCGCGTTGAGACCGGTCGAGGTAATCGTGCCGTTGCCGCTGTCCCAGCTCGTTCCTGGCGGCTTCGGCGCGGCATAGTAGATATCGCCGGTGCAATAGTCGCTGTAGAAATAGATGCCACGCAGCGATTGGCTCGGGCCGCGATAAACGTAACCGCCAATTACCGCGCAACGGCCGCCGCCGTGGCTGTATTCGATGACCGGCGCAATCGTGGCCGTGGTCGCAGGACACGTCGTGCCGCTGCCGGAAGGCGAGTAGTAATGTCTGCCTTCGCATTTGTTCCAGCCGTAGTTGCCGCCACCGGCGAATCCGGCCGGTTCGAAATCGATCTCTTCGTACAGATTCTGGCCGACATCGCCGATGACCAGGTCGTGGGTCTGCGAATCGAAGCCCCAGCGCCAGGGATTGCGCAAGCCGTAATCCCATATTTCGGCGCACTTGTTGCTCTGACCCGCATACGGATTCGTCGACGGAATCGCATACTGCGCCGGCTGCCCCAGCGTCGCGCCGCACATGTTGGCCGTGGCCGATGCGGTCGTGTGCCGCACGTCCAGGCGCATCATCTTTCCCAGCAGGTAGTAAAACGGACCATTGCCACTGGTATTGCCGCAGGTCGCCGCATTGCCATCGGCCGCCTTTTTCCACAGGCACTGCGCGAATCCATTCGGGTCGCCGCCACTGCCGCCATCGCCCATGCCCCAGTACAGGTAATTGTCCACACCAAACAGGATGTCGCCGCCATTGTGGTTGGTGTACAGATCCGGCACGCGCAACACCACCTGACTGGAACCGGCGAAGATGTTGGCCGCCGGATTCGTGGCGACATAGCGGCGTAGCACCTGATCCGGCAACACTCCGAGTTCCGGGTCGGTACCTGGCGCCGTGTAGGTGACGTAAAACGTGCCGTTGTTGGCGAAGTCGGGATCGAAAGCGAGCCCAAGCAAGCCCTGCTCGCCGCAACACGTGACGGAAACCGTCAGGAAATTCTGCGACAGCGGATTGCCCTTCGCATCGAATATCTTGATGGTGCCGCCGTTCTCGGCCACGAACAATCGGCCGCTGCCATCCGGCGGAACGCGCACGACCACCGGGCTGTTCAAACCCGCATTGCTGTCGATGATCGTAGTCAACTCGATATCCGACGGCAACTGCGCCAACGCCGACGTGGCGATGAAAAACAAGCTCGCAACCCACCCGAATCGATTCATGACCGGCTCCGCGCTTAGAGGAGGGAAATGTGTACTCCGGCACGCGTAAGCAAACCGTAATCGTCGTCACACTCGCCGTGTGACGGCGAATTCCGCTATCGTTGCGTTTTGCTCCGGAAGTCCGCCATGACCGCGAAAACCATCCTCGTCACCGGCGCCAGCGCCGGCTTTGGCGCCGCCACCGCGCGGCGTTTCGCGCAGGCCGGCTGGCGCGTGATCGCGTTTGCGCGCCGGGCCGATCGACTGCAAGAACTCACCGATGAATTCGGATCAAACATCCATACGGCCGCGCTCGATATTCGCGATGAAATGGCGATGCAGACCGCGCTCGACGCGCTTCCCGAAAATTTCCGCGCCATCGACATGCTGGTCAACAATGCCGGACTTGCGCTCGGTACGGCGAAGGCGCCGCATTGCGATCTCGCGCAGTGGCGGCAGATGATCGACACCAATATCACCGCGCTGGCCACGCTCACGCACAAGCTATTGCCGACCCTGATCGAGCGCCGTGGCGCCATCGTCAACATCAGTTCCGTCGCCGGCAGCTTTCCCTACACTGGCGGCAATGTGTATGGCGCGAGCAAGGCGTTCGTTACCCAGTTTTCGCAGAACTTGCGCTGCGACCTGCACGGCACCGGCGTGCGCGTGACGAGTGTGGAACCGGGCATGGCGGAAACCGAATTCACCCTGGTGCGCACCGGAGGCGACCAGGTCGCCTCCGACAAGCTCTATCAGGGCGCGCATCCGATCACCGGCCACGACATTGCGCAGACGATCTGGTGGCTCGCCAACTTGCCCGCGCACCTCAACATCAACCGCATCGAAGTGATGCCGGTGACGCAGTCGTTCGCGGGATTCCAGGTGGCGCGGGACGCCTAGCCTTCGGCAAGATAGGTGTATCCGGTCAGCCCTGCTTCCAGCGCTGCGCCGACGCGTTCGGCATCGTCAGTGGTCAACTGCGCCGTGGCAATCTTGTCGCGATACGCGGCGCGCAGCGCATCGAGATTGTAACCGACGTAATCGAGCATCACGTCCGTGGTGTCGCCGCGCCTGACGTGCGAGAACGCGTAACCGGAGTCGGTCAGCCGCACGTTGACCGCGTCGGTGTCGCCGAACAGGTTGTGGATGTCGCCAAGCGCCTCTTGATAGGCGCCGACGAGAAAGATGCCGAGCCGATACGGCTGGCTCGCTTCCGGCGCGTGCAGCGGCAGGCTCACGTCCACGCCATCGGCATCGACGTAGGCGTCGATGCGGCCGTCGGAATCGCAGGTCAGGTCCGCGATCACGGCGCGGCGATCCGGTGCACGATCCAGACCTGAGATCGGCACGATCGGGAAAATCTGATCGATCGCCCAGGCATCGGGAATAGATTCGAAGATCGAAAAGTTCACGAAATACTTGTCGACGAGTTTTTCGTTGAGTTCATCCAGCGCCTGCCGGTGCGAGCGTTCTTCCGGCTTCAAACGCGGTCGTAACGCATTGACAATGGCGTAATACAAATCGTCCAGGCGCGCACGCTGGCGCAACGTCAGCGATCCTTGTGCGAATTGTGCGTGGCCTTCCGCCCACTGCTGTTGCGCTTCGTGGTACAGCTCGACCACCGAACGCGTAGCGATTTCGGCGTGAATTTCGCGCAGGCGCCGCAGCACGGTGGGTTCGTCCGCATCTGCGGGCGGCACGCGGCCTTCTGGCGCGCGCTCGATGTCGCTGACGTTGACCACGAGCACGGCATGATGGGCAACCATGGCGCGACCGGTTTCGCTGATCACATGCGGCGCTTTCAATCCATGTGCCGCGCAAGCCTCGGCCAGCGGTTGCACCACTGTCGATGCGTATTGATCCAGACCGTAATTGATCGAACAGGCCGAACGCGAGCGCGTGCCCTCGTAATCCACGCCGAGACCGCCGCCGACATCGACGTAGCCGATCGGCAGCCCCATTTTGCACAATTCCACAAAGTAGCGTGTCGCCTCGCGCATGCCGGCGGCGATGTCGCGCACGTTGGAAATCTGCGAACCCATGAACACATGCAGCAACTGCAGCGATGCGGCGAGATTCGCAGCCTTGAGTTCATCGATCAACGTGAGCAACTGACGCGGCGTGAGGCCGAACTTGGATTTCTCCCCGCCCGTGTTCTGCCACTTGCCGGCGCCGAGGCTGGTCAGGCGCATGCGCACGCCGAACAGGGGCTCGACCCCGAGCGCGCGGGCTTCCTCCAGCGCGGGCGCGAGTTCCGAAGGCTTCTCGATCACGATGAACACGCGCAGGCCAAGCTTGCGCCCGATCAGCGCCAGGCGCAGGTATTCGCGATCCTTGTAGCCGTTGCAGATGACGATGCTGTTCGCATTCGCCATCGCCAACACCGCCATCAGCTCGGGTTTGGAGCCGGCTTCCAGACCGAAGCCGCCATTGCCGGCGCGCACCAATTCGCTGACCACGCCGTGCTGCTGGTTGACCTTGATCGGATATACCGCACTGTAGCCGCCGGCGTAATTCAGCTCGCGCATTGCCTGCGCGAACGCGGCCTGCAATCGGCCGAGCCGATGCGTGAGGATGTCGGCGAAGCGCACCAATAGAGGCAGACGCGAGCCCTGCGTGCAGGCAGCATCGACGATTTCGGGCAGGGGCAACGTCGGGCCATCCGATCCGCGCGGATGCACGGTCAGGCGACCGGCAGCATCCACATCAAAATAATTTTCGCCCCAGTTCGCGATCGCGTATTGGGCGCGGGCGGCAGCGGCGTTCCAAGCGTTCGTCATCGAAAGTTCTCCGGATAACGAGGTTTCAGAACGTCGCAGCGGCGGGCCTTGACGCGGGATATTCGCCGATCGGAAGCCACCAACGCCGCGGGATCGACTGCACGCATTGTAACGCCGGAACCGTTACAATCGCGCCCCATTTTCACGGAACAGGATCCGTCATGACGACGCAACAGTGGTTCGACGAGCGCCATGACTACGCCGGCTCCTCGATCGGCTTTCGCGTGACCCAGCGCCTGCACGCCGAACAGACGCCGTTCCAGAACATCGAGATCTGGGACAGCACCGACTGGGGCAAGCTGATGGTCATCGACGGCTGCATGATGGTCACCACGCGCGACAACTTCTTCTATCACGAGATGATGTCGCATCCTGCACTGTTCACGCATCCGCGCGCCAAGCGCGTTGTCATCATCGGCGGCGGCGACTGCGGCACGCTGCGCGAAGTGCTCAAGCACGACGAAGTGGAAAGCGCCGTGCAAGTCGAGATCGACGAACGCGTGACGCGGCTGGCGGAGCAGTATTTTCCGGAACTATGCGAGTCGAACAACGATCCCCGCGCGCAACTGCTGTTCATCGACGGCATCCAATGGATGGCCGAATGCGAGCCGGAATCGCTCGACATCGTGATCGTGGACTCCACCGATCCGATTGGCCCAGCCGAAGGCCTGTTCAACGAGACGTTCTACCGCTCGTGCCTGAAGGCACTGCGCCATGGTGGCATCTTGGTGCAACAAAGCGAATCGCCGCTCGCGCACCTGCCCCTGCTCAAGGATATCCGCAAGGCGATGAAGGGCGCCGGCTTCCAGGCCATGCGCACGCTCACCTTTCCGCAGCCGTGCTATCCCACCGGCTGGTGGAGCGCCACGCTCGCGCGCAAGGGCGTGGACCTTTCCGACTTCCGCGAACGCGGCGCGGAAATGAAGCAATTTGCCACGCAGTACTACAACGCGGAAATCCACAAGGCTGCATTGGCGATGCCGGAATTCCTCAAGGCTGCGCTGGAGGATTGAACTTCACGCTTTCCCGCGCCAGCGCCCCCAGGCGCGCGCGCTGAGCAGATCGATTCCGTCGAGCCAGCGCGCGACGATACGCGATTCGCCAGCGAGCAATGCCGCACCAATGATGCCGGTGAGCAACCCCGGGCCGGGCAGCACCAGCATGATCAGGCCAAGTGCGATCAGCAACAGGCCGAATCCCACCGCCAGAACGGTGCGCAGCGCGTGCCGGCCTTCGCGCATGCGTTCGTGGTGCGCGCGGAAGCGTGAGCCGCGCGGCGCGGACACGAATCGTTTCCAGGGTTTGTGTAATCTTGCGAACACGGCGTGCCCCCAGAACCAGTGTGGCTTGGATGTATGCTCACCTTGCCCGATTCCGGAGCAACGCGCCATGAACCGTTTAGCCCTCGTACTCGCCGCCTGTTCCCTGACCTGCCTCGCCCATGCCGGCGACCGCATCAACGGCGCGACCTTCGCCACGCGTTCGCCGGTTTTGGCCACGCACGGCATGGTCGCGACGTCGGTACCACTGGCGACGCAGATCGGACTCGACGTGCTCAAAAAAGGCGGCACCGCAGTGGATGCCGCGATCGCGGCGAATGCGGCGCTGGGCCTGATGGAGCCGGTGTCGAACGGCGTCGGCGGCGACCTGTTCGCGATCGTCTGGGACGCCAAGACGCAAAAACTCTACGGCTACAACGGTTCGGGTCGCTCGCCGAAATCACTCACACTGAAATGGTTCCAGGATCACGATTACAAGGCGGTGCCGCCGCTTGGGCCATTACCGGTGAACGTGCCGGGTTGCGTGGATGGCTGGTTCGCGCTGCACGATCGCTTCGGCAAGCTGAAGATGAAGGACGACCTCGCACCCGCGATCGCGTACGCGCGCGAAGGTTTTCCGGTGACGCAGCTCATCGCGTATTACTGGAAACTCTCGGTGCCGCGCCTCTCCAAATTCCCCGGCTTCACGCAGCAGATGACGCTCAACGGCCGCGCGCCGACGGAAGGCGAAATCTGGAAGAATCCGAACCTCGCCAATACGCTCGAAGCGATCGCGAAGGGCGGACGCGATGCGTTCTACAAGGGCAAGATTGCACACACGATTGCCGACTACATCAAGGCGCAGGGCGGATTCCTCTCCTACGAGGATCTCGCCAGCCACCACGGCGAATGGGTCGAACCGGTATCGACGAACTATCGCGGCGTGGACGTGTGGGAGTTGCCGCCGAACGGTCAGGGCATCGCCGCGCTGCAGATGCTCAATGTCCTGGAAGGCTACGATTTTTCCAAAATCCCGTTCGACAGCGCCGAGCATGTGCACCTGTTCGTCGAAGCGAAGAAACTCGCCTACGAGGATCGCGCGCATTTCTACGCCGACCCGGATTTCTACAAGGTACCGTTGAAGTGGCTGCTCTCCAAGGACTACGCCGCGCAGCGCCGCAAACTGATTTCGCCCGAGCATGCATTGCGCTCGGTCGAACCGGGTCAGGAACCGAAGCTGCACGGCGACACGATTTACCTGACCACGGCCGACAAGTGGGGCAACATGGTCTCGCTGATCCAGTCCAACTACCGCGGCATGGGCTCGGGCATGACGCCGCCGGGCTTGGGTTTCGGCTTGCAGGATCGTGGCGAGCTGTTCGTGCTCGAGGACGGCTTCGCCAACACCTTCGCGCCGGGTAAGCGCCCCTTCCACACCATCATTCCAAGCTTCATCACGCGCGATGGCAAGCCGTGGATCAGCTTCGGCGTGATGGGCGGCGACATGCAGCCGCAAGGTCATGTGCAAATCGTGCAGAACCTGGTCGACTGGCACATGAACCTGCAGGAGGCCGGCGACGCGCCGCGCATCCAGCACGAAGGCTCGACCTCGCCGGAAGGTCAGGAAACCGAGATGACCGACGGCGGCTGGGTCGATCTGGAATCGGGATTCTCGTATGCGACCGTGCGCGGCCTGATGCAGATGGGTCACGACGTGCGCTTCGCCAACGGACCTTACGGCGGCTATCAGGCCATCGAATGGGATGCGAAAAACGGCGTCTACATCGGCGCCTCGGAAGGGCGCAAGGATGGGCAGGCAGCAGGTTATTAAGCTCACGCTCAAGCGTGCCAGCTACACTGCGCGCCTGCTTCCGCAAGGATTCACTGCCATGCCGCGTTGTACACTTTTGCTTATCGCCCTGCTCGCCGCGCCCGCGTTCGCTCAACCGTTCGCGCCGGATGCGGGCAATCCGCCGCCGAGTCCCGAAATGCCGCCGGCGCAGGTACTGGCGCAATTCCACCACGATGAGATCAACTTGCTCGCTCTGCGCGGCGATGCGCATTCCCTGCTTGCCGCCGCGCTGATGGCGCAAGCCGACGCTGGCGATCCGACGCGGCCCAAAGTGCTGCAAACGCCAGCCTTGCTCGCACGCGCGCAGAAGGCCACCGACGCGGATGCGCTGGTGTGGTGGGTCACGGCGGCGCTGGACTGTGGCGGCAAGGCAAAATCCTGCCCGCGCGAGGAAATTCTGACGCAACTTGAAAAAGCCGATCCGGCCAATGCCGCCGCGTGGCTGTGGGCGCTGCACCGCGCGCAGCAAACCGGCGCCACGGCGACCGCGCGCGCGGCCCTGACCAGCGCTGCGCAGGCCACGCAATTCGACGATCACTTTGGCGCCCTCACGGCTGTGCTGTATGACGCTGCCGGCATTCTGCCAGTCGAGGAAAACATCCTGCGCGCCAGCAACCAGCCCGGGGTCAGTCCATCCGGATTCAAGTTGACCTACTCCGCCGGCATCGCAGTTGCGCTGCCGCACCCGTATCTGGACGCGCTCGGCGTCATCTGCCGAAAATCGCCGGACGATGCCGGCATCGCAGCCGATTGCATTGCGGTGGCGCAGAAGATGTCCGATTGCGGCAGCCTGTTCGCGCGCAACGCCGGCCTGCAATTGCTGCTCGCGCTGACCCCGCCCGGCGCAACCCACGAAGCCGCTTCCGCGCAGGCGCGCACGCTGGCATGGCGCATGCGCGGCATCGGTGACGTGGCCGATCGGCTGGCGAACGACAGCCGCGTGACCGGCATTTACGTCCAGAACCTGCGCGCCGGCGGTCGCGAAAGCGACGCGGTCGACGCCGTTTTGCATAGCCAGAACCTGCCGCTGGAACCGCCTGCGGATTGGCAGCCACCCGCGCCCGAATCGCCTGCGCAACCCTGAGCGGCTTCCGCAATCCGCATCGGCGTTGTACGCTTGGCCGACTTCGCCGATCGGAGATACGCGCATGCGCAAGATTCTGGTGGCCAGCTCCAAGGGCGGCTGCGGCAAGACCACGATAGCCACGAACCTCGCCGCGTATTTCGCGCAAGACGGCAAGCGCACCGTGCTGGTGGATGCCGATCGGCAGGGTTCAAGCATGCACTGGGCGGAAAAGCGCGCCGGCATGTCCGCGCCGGTGCTGGCCATTTCCGGTCTGCGCGCCGACTGGAACGAGAAGATCCCGCAAGATGCGCAGATCGTCATCATCGACGGCCCGGCCGGCATCCGCAGCGGTGAAGTCGCCGAGCTTGCCCACGATGCGGATGCCCTGCTGGTGCCACTGTTGCCGTCGCGTATCGACCTGGAAGCCAGCGAACACTTCCTGCAGGAAGTCTCGCGCCTGGGCCGGGTCAAGCGCGAATCGCTCGCGGTTGGCCTCGTCGCGAACCGGCTCAAACCCTGGACCACGGCCTCGCAGGAAGCTGTCGAGGAGATCAAGCGCCTGCCGTTTCCCCTGGTCGCGCAATTGCGCGACACCCAGGGCTACGTGCTGGTCGCGGGTCTGGGCAAGAGCATCTTCGACTACAACTCCGAGATCATCCGCGGTCACCAGGAAGATTGGGGCAAATTGCTGCGTTGGGTGAAAAAACAAGGTTGACGGATCGATGAAACGCGAGATCGTGCTGTTGCGCCATGCGCATGCTGAAAACACCGCTCCTGGCCAGAACGACTCCGAGCGCGCGCTCACGCTGCGTGGCGTCGCCGAGGCGCGCGCCGCCGGACACTGGCTGCGCGAACAGAACGCAATGCCGGCGCGCGTGCTGTGCTCGCCGGCGCTGCGCGCGCGGCAGACGCTGGAACACGCGCTGGGCGATGTGGTCGTGCAGATCGAACCGCGCATCTACGCAGCCACGGCCGGCGAACTGGATGCACTGATCGACGAACACGCCGATGCGCAGCGCTTGCTGCTGGTCGGCCACAATCCCGGCTTCGAAACCTTCGTCGCCCTGCTCGCGACAGGTCAGTCCGGCGACTTCCGCGGCATGCCGCCGGGCGGTATCGCGTGGTTCGAGCTCGACGGAACGGCCGAGCCGGGAAGTGGACGGTTGAAGGCGTTCTGGTCGCCGTAAGCGAAAGCCACGCATGCGACCAATCCGCATGCTGCCGTTGCTGCCATGCCTGGGCCTGCTCTGCGGCGCTGCACTTGCGCAAGTCCCGCGCCACCAATCCCACGACCTGGATGCTGGGCGCTCGCAGGCCGGATTCACCGTCAAACTGCTGTGGCTGATCGGCCTGCGCGGCGATTTCGGTGCGGTGCGCGGCACGCTGGACATCGATCGCTTCCACGGCACCGCGCGGGTCGATGCACGCATCGACGTCGACGACCTGCACATGCGCAGCGCGAATTACGAAGCCTGGGCGAAATCCGCTGAATTCTTCGACGCATCGCGCTATGCGCAAATCCATTTCGTGTCCGAAGACATTCCGCTCGTGCGCCTGAGCCGCGGCGGCGCGCTCGATGGCCTGCTAACCCTGCGCGGCATCGACAAACCGGTACGCTTTCGCATCCTGCCGGCGCAATGCGGGCAGCCGCTGACCGGCGCCTGCGCGGTGCAGGCCGAAGGCAGCATCGAACGCAACGATTTCGGCATGCATTCGCGGCGTGGCACGCTGGCCGACAAGGTCGCCTTGCGCATGCGCATTTTCGTGCTGCCGGACGTGGATCGGCCGCAGTGACCCGTGCGGCATTCGTTGGCCTGCTCGTTGCCGCCGCGTTCGCGCTCGGCGGTTGTGCGGTCGATCCGATCCACGCGCGCCGGGCCGCCGCGACCGCCGCCGCGGCACAGGATCATGCACTCACCTGCACCGTGGCCGACGCGTGCGCGATGGCATCGCCCTACCAGGATCTCGCCGATACGGCACTGCGCGAATCGCGACCCGGTGCGCCGGTACATTTCGTGAGTCTGCTCGATCAGGGCGCGGATTCGTTGCTGCTGCGCGTGCACCTGATCCGCGCCGCACGCAAGAGCATCGACATCCAGACCTTCATCTTTGCCGAGGACGATGCCGGTTACCTGATGCTCGACGAACTGGTCAAGGCCGCGCGGCGCGGGGTCAAGGTGCGGGTCATCGTCGACCAGCTGTTCTCGCTCAACGACGCGGAGCTGCTCGCCCAGCTCGCGCGTGCGCACGTCAACTTCGAGCTGCGCGTGTACAACCCCACGTTTCACAAGGCGCATACACGGCCGCTGGAATTTGCCGCCGGCATCGCCTGCTGTTTCTTCCAGTTCAACCAACGCATGCACAACAAGCTGTTCCTGGTCGACGATCGCATCGGCATCGCCGGCGGGCGCAACTACGAGGACCGCTATTTCGACTGGGACGACGAATTCGATTACCGCGACCGCGACGCGCTAGTCGCCGGTCCCGCTGCACTGCAGATGGCGGCTTCGTTTGAGCGTTTCTGGGCCAACCGACGTAGCGTGCCATTGTCGCGCCTGCGCGATGTTTCCTCGCGCATCCTCGCGGACGGATTGAACGCAAGACCCTACGCCCCGCACGCCTACGCCGACGCGCAACGTGTGGCGGCGTTGTCACGCAGCGCCGACGATGCCGGCTACATCCGCGCGCATTTTGCCGACCAGGCCATGCGCGTGGGCGACGTCGAGTACTTTTCCGATGCGCCGGACAAGGCCGAGGATCCGGATCAGCCGCGCGACGACGAGTTGAGCCGCCACATCCTGCAACTGTTCGAGAACGCGCAAACCGAAGTCGTGATGCAGACGCCGTACCTGGTGCTCAGCCGCACGGCGCGGCGCGTGTTCGCGCAGCAGCACCAGCACAAGCCGCAATTGCACATCATCGTATCGACCAATTCGCTGGCGGCGACCGACGCGTTCTACGTCTACGCCTTGTCCTACAAATACAAGAAGCGCTACCTCAAGCTCGGCTTCGAGATCCACGAATTCAAGCCATTTCCCGCCGAGGCCGGCGCATTGATCGCCGGATACGACACGCTGGGCGACGAACGCGAATCCACGCAGCGCTACCGCAAATATGGCCGCGCGCCGCTGAAGGAGCACGGCGTCCGCATCGGCTTGCATGCCAAGTCGATCGTCATCGATGGCAGCATCGCCTTGATTGGTTCGCACAATTTCGATCCGCGTTCGGATCACTACAACACCGAATCCGGATTCATCATCCACGGCGTTGCGTTCGCGCAGATGCTGCGCGCCTCGATCCTGCGCGACTGCGCGCCGGAAAACGCATGGACGATCGCGCGCCGGCAAGGCACGAACTGGGTCAGCCGCCTGAACCGCGCGATCGGCGATTTTTCCGCGCGCCTGCCAATCTTCGACCTGTGGCCCTACCGCTATGCGTCAAGCTTCGAGCTTGATCCCGGCTGCAAGCCGCTGCCGCCCGGCGCGCCCGGCTTTTACGACTGTTACACGGATGTCGGGGATTTTCCCGATGTCGACCTGCCGCTGAAGACGATTTATACCCGGATCGTGACCGCATTTGGCGCGGGGCTGCATTCGATTTTGTGATCCGATTGACGTTATCGCCCGGGCTGGCTAGGCTGCGCGTTCCGCCAATCAAACCGGAATGCCGCCATGGCCCTTGAATTTACCATCGAGATCACCGACCAGGATCTGCCGTATTTCATGGACGCGATGAAGCGCGCCGAGCAGCGCGCGGCCAGCAAGGGCGCCCAGCAGATCCTGGACGAAGCCGCCAAGACCTTCGCCAGTTCGCAAGGGCAGCAGATGCCGGAGTTCATCCGTTCGCGGCTGGCGAACGTGGAAAACCTCATTGCCATGGCCGCCGACGAAGGCTGGGCCCTGTCGGCCGAGGACAAGAGTCGCGTGGTTTCCGCGCTGACCTATTTCTCCGATCCGGAAGACATGATCCCGGACAACGTGCCGGTGCTGGGTTACCTCGACGACGCGATCATGATCGAGGTCGTCGAGCGCGTGCTGCAACCGGAAATCGAGGCCTATTCGGACTTCTGCGAATACCGCAGCAACGAGGCCAGCGCGCGCGGCGCCGATGCGACCAAGCTCGGCCGCGAGGAATGGCTGGAAGATCGTCGCGCCGAATTGCAGGCGCGCATGCGCAGCCGGCGCCAATCCTATGCGCCGAGCGGGGCGTTTGCTCCGCGGTTCAAGTTTTCCTGAGACGGAAACTCAAGGCTTACCTGGCGTGGCGCCATTACGCATGCGCTGCGAATTGATCCACGCAGCCACCATGTCCGCCTGCGGCGGCGGCGCGCCTGCCCAGCCGCTGGCATCGCCGTTCTGCATGTAGCTGGCAACGCGATCGTCGTAGTACACGTCCACGCGGTTGCGATCGTCGCCGCGCGCCTGCACGACGTAGCGTGGCGGTTGCGGTTTCGGGTCGAGAAAAATCCCGCTGAACGGCGTCCGGCAATAGTCCACTCCCATGATGTGCGCCAGCGATGCCGGAAAATCGGATTGTTGAAACGGTGCATCCACGACCTTGGGCATGTCCACGGCACCGGCGACGATCAGCGGGATGCGCGCGAATGAGCGTTCGCCGAATTTCGCATATTCCTCGCGCTCGATCGGCGTCATGCTGTGGTGGTCGCCGGTAATCAGCAAGATGCCGTTGTCGAAGAACCCGCGCTTGGCCAACGCGTCGTGGAAATCGGCGAGTTGGTCATCGACGTAGTGAAATGTTCCCGGCGGATCGATCCTGCTAGTGCGCGGGTTCACGAACGGTGGATGACCGCTTACAGTCAACAGCACGGCAAGGAATGGACGCGGATCGCGGCGTTGCTCCAGCCATTGCTCGAAGCGCCCAAACAAGGCCGCGTCCTCGGCGGCGCCGAATTGCCCTCGCGGCAGCTTAGCGTAGTACTGATTCTCGCTGCCTTCGACGTGATCGAAGCCGAATTCGCGCAACCAGGTTCCCTGATCCAGGAAACTCAGGCTCTCGGTGGTGAAATGCGCAGCCTCATACCCAGCGCGACCGGCGATGCCGGGCAAGGTGTCCGTCCCGGCACCGAACGCCTTGAGCGAATACCAGTCGTGCCCTGGCGGGATCAACGGCGACCGCCCGGTGAGAATGGCGATTTCGCCACCGTCGGTGGTGAATCCGTTGGCATAAAAGTGCGTGAAATAGTGGTTCTCCCGCGCAATGGCGTCCAGCCGCGGCAGCCAGTCACGCGGTCCACCGAGCAAGGCGCTTTGGTAGGCCGACAGCGATTCGGTGATCACGATGACGATGTTGCGGCCGCTGCGTGAACCTGCATCGCAGGTCTGCGGCACAGTCTCGTCCAGACGCAATTGTTTCTGCGCATAGTCCGGCGAAAACTCCCGCGCACGGCCCGGCGGCAGATTCACTTCCATCACATTGCCGACATATTCCTCGTGCACGTAGCGCAACGGCATCCGCTGCGAGGTGAAGGCAAACAATGCACTGATCGCCGCCAGCACGAACAGAGTCCGCGACCGCTTCGGCGAACCGTGCCCGCCCACGATCAATCCCGCCAGCACGATCAGCACGATCGCGGCAGCGGCGGCATAACCGATGCCGTTGATAGAAAAAAATTGCGCGCGCGCAACGCTCCATCCGGCGGCCGCATCGCCGGAAAAGCGCAACAAGTCGGCGATATAGAAGCGCTGGTTGAACAGCCGCAACAGGACTAGATCCGTCGCCTGCGCGAGGATGCCGAATGCCGCCACGACGCGTGCGATCCGCGCCGGCCAGCGCCACGGTGATGCCGCCGCGAATGCCAGCACGGCAAACATCGCGCACAACAGCCAGGCATCGCGGCCCAGCGCCGGGACCATAAAACAGCCGTGGCACGATGTGTATTCGCCGCCGATTTTTTCCAGGTACAACGCGCGCAGGATGCTCAGGCACAAGGCCGTGAGCGCGGCGGCCAGTAGCCAAGACCGCCGCGATTTCGGGTCACGCCGCAGCGACACGATCGCGCCTTACGGCCGCTCCACGATCGCGGTCACGCCCATGCCACCGGCAGTGCAGATCGAGATCAGGCCGCGGCCGGAACCCTTGTCCGCGAGCAGCTTGGCCATCGTCGCGATGAGGCGCGTGCCGGTCGCCGCGAACGGGTGGCCGAGCGCGAGACTCGACCCGTTGACGTTCAATTTCGCCGGATCGATGCTGCCCAGCGGCTTGTCGCGGCCAAGCCGGTTCTTGCAGTAGTCCACGCTTTCCCAAGCGCGCAGCGTGCACAGCACCTGCGCGGCGAACGCTTCGTGGATTTCGTAGTAATCGAAATCCTGCAAGGTCATTCCGGTGGCCTCGAGCATGCGCGACACGGCAATCGTCGGCGCCATCAGCAGGCCTTCGCCGTGCACAAAATCCACTGCCGCAACCTTGGCGTGGGTCAGATACGCCAGCGGCGTGATCCCGCGTTCCGCAGCCCAGTCATCGCTCGCCAGCAGCGCCGCCGAAGCGCCGTCGGACAATGCCGTGGAATTGCCCGCGGTCAGCGTGCCCTGCCCCGAAGTCTTGTCGAAGGCGGGTTTGAGTTGGCCAAGTTTTTCCAGCGTCGTATCCGGACGCAGGATGTTGTCGCGATCCACGCCGCGAAACGGCACGACCAGATCGTTGAAGAATCCGCGCGCATACGCCGCCGCGGCTTTCTGGTGGCTGGACAGGGCAAACGCGTCCTGATCCTGGCGCGAGATCTTCCATTCCTTGGCCATCAACTCGCAGTGGTCCCCCATCGACATGCCGGTACGCGGTTCCATCACGCCAGGAAAACTGGGCTTGAGTTCCGAAAGCGAGAAACCGCTGATCGCGGTCTTGAACTTGTCCCAGCCGCCCTTGCTGCGATTCACGCGCAGCAAGCGTTGCTGCAACGCGCGGCTGTAAACGATCGGCACGTCGCTGGTGGTATCCGCGCCGCCGGCAATGCCGGCCTGGATTTGTCCGGTCGCGATCTTGTTCGCGATGATGATCGCGTTGTCGAGCGAGGTGCCGCAGGCGCGCGCCGTGGTGATGCCCGGCGTGGTCGGCGCCAAACCAGAGGACAGCGTCGCCTCGCGCGCAAGGTTCCAGTCCGAGGCGTGCTTGATCACCGCGCCGAAGGCGACATCGCCCAGTTCCACACCATGCAGCCCGAACTTTTCGACCAACGCCCCGAGCGTCTTCACCGCCATGCCGAAATTGCCGACGTCGGCATAGGCGGTATTGTTGCGGCAGAACGGAATGCGAACTCCGCCGAGGATGGCGACGCGTTGCGGTGTGGTCACGATAACGTCCTTTCGCACGGGTACTCGTGGCCGTGCTGATATCATGCCCGGCCTGCCAATGTTCCGTATTGTATGCCTTACGTTTTCGATCTGGATACCCTGACACGCCTTGCTGAAATCAGGCAAGGGGAATTTGCGGGCGCCGATCCGTACCCACACCTCATCATGGATGATTTCTTGCGGACCGATCGTGCCGAGGAACTTGCGCGTCTTTTCCCACGGCCAGACGACGCCATCGCGTGGGACCGCTTCAATATCCAGACGGTCGAAATGAAGCTCGGCAGCTCGCACGAAGAACGCTTTCCTGCGCCGCACAGGCAGGCCTTGCACGATCTGAATTCCGGCCCGTTCCTGAGTTTTCTCGAACGCCTGAGCGGAATCGAACATTTGCTGCCGGATCCGCATCTCGCCGGTGGCGGACTGCACCTGAGTCGTCTTGGCGATCACCTCGGGATCCATGCAGACTTCAACTGGCATCCGCAGCTTGAAGCGCACCGGCGCCTGAACCTGCTGGTCTACCTGACGCCACATTGGCAAAGCGGTTTTGGCGGTGAGCTCGAATTGTGGGACACGACCGGCACACGCAAAGTGCGCACGGTCGAGCCGGTGTTCAACCGCGCCGTGCTGTTCGTCACACGCTCGGATACGTTCCACGGGCACCCGGTACCCTGGGCCGCTCCGGAAGGCACCTACCGGCAATCACTCGCCTTGTACTACTACACCACGAACCGGCCTGAACACGAGCGGCGTCCGGCACACAGTACCTTGTACAAGGGTCATAACGTCTGATCGTCAGGCATGTCGACGAAAAGTCCTGGCGCCTCTCGCCAGATCTGCCAATAGGCCGGAATTTCGCGCAACCGCATATCCAGGTGCGTCGCGTATCGCTGCATTATCTGCTCAAGCGTCTGGCCCGGAGCCAGTGTTTCGACGCGGATGTCGCGTTGCCCGCTGTTCGGATCCAAGCCGCAACTGATCAGGGCAATGGGCACATTCGCAGACACGGCAATCCGCGCCATCCCGGTGGGCAGATGCGCACTCCGGCCAAGCAACGGCACTGTCATTGCCTGCTGTTCCGAACGTGCTGGCAGGTCAAGCATTCCCACAATGCTGCAGCCGGAACGCAGCGCTTGCGTAACCTCGCTCGCGCTCGCGCCGGTGAATATCGGGGCGGCGCTTCCACTCCTACGCAACGCCCACGCGCGAAAAATCCCGAAACGATGCGACAAGCGTGTCATTCCCAAAGCCCGGCCAGAAGCCCTGCGCGCGACGAAGTGTGCATCGAATCCCAGTTCGCGAAGTCGCGGCCAGATCCATCCGCCGGCCCTTGTGCGGGCCATCCTCCGGTCTCGACGACCTGCCGCTTCCGCCAGCGCACTCCGCGCAACAACGTCAGATACACATCGACATGATCGACCAGGCGCAACAGACGGAAGCGATGCTTCCATTCACGTTCGTCGGCGCCCGGACAGTGCGCGCGGGCGGCATTCCAAGCCGGTTCCACGCTAAGACGATACAACCGTTCGCTCCGCGCCAAGCGCTTGAGCAAAGCAAAGCCGATTCGCCACGGCAATAGCGCCACGAAACATGGCACGACGAACAGCATCAGTGCATCGGCGGCGGCGTTGCGCAGGCGCTCAAGCATCGACGTCGACATCGACTGCCTTACCGACAGGGGGACGCAATTTCTTGCCGTACATGCGGTACTGATCCTCGCACATGCCAAACGCTTCGTATGTTTGCTGCGCGCGCGCATTGTCGCGCTCGACATACAGGCGGACGCCAACGACATCGGCACGTTCCGTCGCGCGGTGTTCGACTTCCTGATATAACGCGCGGAACACGCCATGCCGGCGATGCGCCGGCACGACGTAGACGCTTTGCAGCCACCACCAGTCGCCGTTGCGCCAATCGCTCCATTCGAACGTGATCATCAGGCAACCGGCGACGGCCCCTTCGACTTCGGCGACCAGGTAGAAGCCGCGCGCGGGTTCGGCGAGCACCCTTGCGACACCGGCGCGCAACACGGCGGGGTCCAGCGTCTTGCTTTCGGTTTCGAGCGCCATCGCGGCGTTGTACGCCACCAGTGTGTCCAGATCGCTGGCGCGCGCGGCACGAATGCGAACTGCTTCGCCTTGCATCATGGTTTGCTCCGTTTGCGTCTGCGCGAACTGCCCAGTTTGCGCGTGAGGGTATTGCGTCCCAATCCCAATTGCTCGGCGGCACGCCCGCGCTGGTTGCCGTTTTCCGCCAGCGCTGCTTCGAGCAGGGCCTGGTCGAACGTGGCACGAAGTTCCGGATACACATTACGCTCACCACGCGCCAGGCGTTCGCGCACGGTGCGCTGCAGGATTTCATGCCAGCCGGCGCCTGTGGTTGTTTCGGCATTCGTTGCGGGCAAATCGGAAACACGGATCTCGCGGCCCGGCGCCATCACCGCCAACCGCCGGCACAGGTTTTCGAGCTGGCGCACATTGCCCGGCCATGCCATCTGCGCCAACGCGCCGAGCGCGGCTGGTGAAAATGTCTTCGCCTCCAGGCGCATGTCTGCCGCGGCGCGCGCGAGAAAGCGCGCCGCCAGCAGGGGAATATCCTCGCGACGTTCAGCCAGCGGCGGCAGATGCAGGCGCACCACATCAAGCCGATGCAAGAGGTCGGCGCGGAACTGTCCGTTTTCGACCTTCGCATCCAGATCTTGATGCGTCGCAGCGATCACGCGCACGTCGGCGTGGATCAGCTCGCGTCCGCCGACGCGATAGAACTCGCCCTGCGCGAGCACGCGCAGCAGGCGCGTCTGCAACGCCAGCGGCATGTCCCCGATTTCGTCGAGGAAGAGCGTTCCTCCCTCGGCTTGTTCGAAACGGCCCGGATGGCGTTTGAGCGCGCCGGTGAACGCACCGGCTTCGTGGCCGAACAGTTCCGATTCGAGCAGTTCGGACGGAATCGCCGCCGTGTTCATCGCCACGAATGCCCGCGCCGCCCGTGCGCTGTGCCGGTGCAGGGCGCGCGCGACCAGCTCCTTGCCGGTGCCGGTTTCGCCGGTGACGAGTACGTTCAAGTCCGTCGCCGCGACGCGGCCGATGCTGCGGAACAACTCGCGCATTGCTGGCGCGCTGCCGATCAATTCTGCTTCGGGTTCCGTCGCAGGCAGCGGCGCCGGTGGTGGGCGCGATTGCGCCATTGCGCGTTCGACCGCTGCGCGGACCTGGTCCAGATCAAAAGGCTTGGGCAGGTAATCGAATGCGCCGTTGCGGTAAGCGGTGGCGGTGGAGGCCACATCGGTGAACGCGCTCATCACGATTACCGGCAGATGCAATCCGCGCGAGGTGATCGCGTCGAGCAGTTTCAGACCGCTTGCGCCGGGCATGCGTATGTCACTCACGATCACAGCGGGGACATTGTGGTCTAGCGCCGCGAGCAAATCCTCGGCGCTGGCGAAGTCGCGCACCGTCGCGCCGTCCTCGCGCAGGGCTTCGCCGAGCACGAAACGGATCGACGCATCATCGTCGGCGATCCAGATTTCAGCCATGCGCAAACTCCAGCGGCAGCAAGACACTGAACACGGTGTGGCCCGGTCGGCTGCGGAAATCCAGTTGCCCACCATGCTCAATGGCAACTTCGCGCGCGAGCGCGAGACCGAGCCCGGTGCCGCCGGCGCGGCCAGACACCAATGGCGCGAACAGCGATTCGCGCAAGGACTCCGGCACGCCTTGCCCGTTGTCGATCACGTCCAGACGCAGCGCCAGGCGCACGGATTGGCCGCCGAGTACGGCGGCATGTTCGGCGCGCGTGCGCAAACGAATTGTGGTCGCTCCGGCCTGTAGCGCATTGCGCAACAGGTTGAGCAGCAGTTGCAGCAGGCGATCGGCGTCGCCGCGGAATACCGGCAGACTGGGGTCGTAATCGCGTTCGAGGCGAGTTTCCGGCGCGGCTTCGACAGCGATCAGCGCGCGCGCACGTTCGGCCACTTCGTGCAGGTTGACCACGGACAAATGCGGCTTGCCGCCCGGGTGCAGCAGGCGATCGGTCAGTGTGCCGAGGCGGTCGGCCTCGGCGATGATGAGTTCGGCAAGACGCTGTTGGTCAGGGTCGCCGAGGCGACGACGCAACAGTTGCGCCGCGCCACGCAGTCCGGCGAGCGGATTTTTCACCTCGTGCGCGAGTCCGCGCAGGGACTGTGACACCGGCGCCGATGTCGAATCAAGCGGACTGTGCGGATGCATTTCCAGCAACACGCCGGCGTCGCAGCGGCTGGCGGTGACATCGATACGAATGTGCGCGGAACGAACGGAGAGTTCCAGGCCACGCTGCATCGACGCCGAATCTGCCACGAACGCACGTTCGATCAGCGCCGTCAGCGCACAGCTGGATTCGCCCAACGTTTCCAGCGGGCATCCGCGCCAGCGCGCCAGACCGGTCAATTCGACGAACGCTGGATTCGCATGCACGAAACGCAGGGTGTCATCGAGCACCGCAACGCCCGTCGTCAACTGGTCGAGCAAAGTCACGACATCCGTGGAAATGCTGGTGCTTTCGCTACTTGCGAACATTGCACCATTTTAGTGCAGAAATGGCGATGGGCGCGCCGAGTCTGCAAATTATTTTTGAGTCTCCCGCGTTGAGATCGGAGTACGCTCAACTCCCGGCACCGTTCGCCGGAAACGTGCCATGAGTCTGCGCAGTCTGTTCGTCGATTTCAATTCCTATTTCGCCTCGGTCGAACAACAGGCCGATCCGGCGCTGCGCGGGCGACCGGTCGGCGTGGTGCCAGTGATGGCGCAGACCACTTGCTGCATCGCCGCCAGCGTCGAGGCGAAAACCTTCGGCGTGCGCACCGGCACGCTGGTGCGCGATGCGCGCAAATTGTGTCCGCAGATCGAGCTCGTGCTCGCGCAGCCGCCGCTGTACGTGGACTACCACCATCGTCTGAAGCAGGCGATCGAAACCTGTATTCCGATCGCCTACGTCGGCTCGATCGACGAGGTCGCCTGCGAACTGATCGGACGCGAACGCACGCGCGCAAATGCCATTGCCATCGCACGCAACATCAAGGCCGCTGTGCGCGGCGTCGGTGACTGGCTGCGTTGCTCGATCGGCATTGCACCGAATCATTTCCTGTCCAAGACCGCCACCGACATGCAAAAGCCAGACGGCCTGGTCGTGCTGGAGGATGCTGATCTTCCACACGCACTGTATCGGCTGGAATTGTCCGACCTGTGCGGCATCGGCCCGGCGATGGAACAACGTCTGCACGCGCACGGTATCCGCAGCGTCGCGCAGTTGTGCGCGCTGGATGCGACAGCGCTGCGCGACGTGTGGGGCGGCATCGAAGGTGAGCGTTTCTTCGACGCGCTGCGCGGACAGTGGCAGGTGCGCCGCGAATCCGCGCGCGCCAGTCTCGGCCATTCCCATGTGCTCGGTCCGGAATGGCGCACGCCCGCCGGGGCGCGCGCAGTGCTGAAGAAACTGCTGGTCAAGGCGGCGATGCGGCTGCGCCACGAGGGCTATGTCGCGCAGGCGATGTCGGTGCGCGTGCGCCATCTGCGCGCCGACGCCTGGCACGGAGAAATCCGTTTCGACGCCACCGACGACAGCCGCGAATTCCTGCGCCAGTTCGCACGCGCGCTCGAGCAGCGCGACCGTGACACGCTGCGCCTGCCGTTGCGTGACACCAGCCCGCTGCCGTTGGCAGTGAGCGTGACCTTGCACCGCCTGCAGCGACGCGACGAAAGCACGGCCTGCCTATTCGTGGACGAGACGAAATCCCGCGCGGTGAATAGTGTGCTCGACCGAATCAACCGCCGCTATGGCGGCAACACCTTGTACTTCGGCAGCATGCAAGGCGCGCTCGACGCCGCGCCGATGCGCATTCCGTTCAGCACGATTCCGAATACGCAACTGGAATGCGACAGTGAACGCGGTACGCCATGGCGCCAACGTGCCCGCCCGTTCAACCGCGCCGGCATGCAGCCGACGCGGCCACACAACCGCAATCAGATGCTGTAGTACATGGCAAATTCCACCGGATGCGCTGCCGCGCGATAGCGCGTCACTTCGACCATCTTGGTTTCGATATAGGCGTCGATGAAATCGTCGCTGAACACGCCGCCGGCTTTCAGGAACGCGCGATCCTTGTCGAGGGATTCCAATGCCTGGTCAAGGCTGCTGCATACCGTCGGGATGTTCTTTTCCTCCTCCGGCGGCAAGTCATACAGATCCTTGTCCATCGGCGCGCCCGGATCGATCTTGTTCAGGATGCCATCCAGGCCCGCCATCATCAGCGCGGTGAACGCGAGGTATCCGGAGTTCATCGGATCCGGGAAGCGCACTTCGATGCGACGCGCCTTGGGCGAATGCACGAACGGGATGCGGCAGCTCGCGGACCGGTTGCGCGCGGAGTACGCCAGCATCACCGGCGCCTCGAAACCCGGTACCAGGCGCTTATAGCTGTTCGTGGTGGAATTGGTGAACGCGTTGATCGCACGCGCGTGCTTGAAGATGCCGCCGATGTAGTACAACGCCGTCTGCGACAGGCCGCCGTAGAGGTCGCCCGCGAACAGGTTCGTGCCGCCCTTGGCCAACGACTGGTGTACGTGCATGCCGGAACCATTGTCGCCGACGATGGGCTTGGGCATGAAGGTGACGGTCTTGCCGTGCGCGTGCGCGACGTTCTTGAGTACGTACTTGAGCGTGAGCAGCTCATCGCCCTTGTGCACGAGGGTGCTGAACTTGGTGCCGATCTCGCACTGGCCGGCGGTGGCGACTTCGTGGTGATGCACCTCGACGATCTGGCCGACCTGCTCGAGGATCTTGCACATCTCGCCACGCAGGTCGTTCAACGAATCCACCGGCGGCACAGGGAAATAGCCGCCTTTCACACCCGGCCGATGTCCGCTGTTGCCGCCTTCGAATTCGCGGTTGGAACTCCACGCGCCTTCTTCGGAATCGATGCTGAAACCGGCGCCGTGCATGTCGTTGTGCCAGCGCACCGAATCAAAGATGAAGAATTCCGGCTCCGGACCGAAGAACGCGGTATCGGCGACACCGGTGGATTTCAAAAAGGCTTCCGCGCGCCTGGCGATCGAGCGCGGGCAGCGCGAATAGGCCTGCATAGTCGACGGTTCAAGTACGTCGCAGACCAGGTTCAAGGTCGGATGCGCGGTGAACGGATCGATCACGGCGCTGGCCGGATCGGGCATCAGCACCATGTCCGAATCGTTGATGCCCTTCCAGCCGGTGATCGAGGAGCCGTCGAACATCTTGCCGTCTTCAAACGTGCCGGCGTCGACAGCGTGAGCGGGAAAAGTAACGTGGTGCTGTTTGCCAAGCATGTCGGCAAAGCGCAGGTCGACGAATTCGACGTTGTGCTTCTTGATCAGATCGAAGACTTTTTCGGTGGACATCGCGGGCTCCGGATTGGGGGACGCCGCAAATACAGCAAGGCCGATGCCAACGATGATCATTCAATCAAATCAATATGTTGCATCTAATCCAGCGGACTTTCCGAATTGCTTTGCACCAATATGAATCGGCTGTAAATCCAAATAGCACTAATACGATGCATCAATCCCGATCGATGCCGGCAACCTCATTGAAATCGCCGATGCCTTCGATCAGACCCGTGACCGCTTCGCACTCGGCGGCAGTCATGTACGGATTCCACACATCCATCAGCATGACCACGCGCGTTTTGTCGCTGCGGTTCCAGGCTTCGTGCTCGTAGGTGTCGTCAAAACTGAAGACCTCGCCTTCGCGCCAGACCTTTTCCTCGCCACCGACATTGATCGCGCAGTTTTCCGGAATGACCAGCGGCAAGTGCGTGACCAGGCGTGTGTTGGTGACACCGCGGTGCTTGAGGATATGCGTGCCGGGCGTAAGCACCGAGTAGCACACTTCCGGCGCATGGTCGCGAATGCGTACCAGGGTCGGCAATGATTCTAGCGCGGCACTGGTACGCGGGCAGCGCGTGTGATGCGCGTCGAAGCGATCGCCGTGGCGATAGAAGAAATACGCATCCCAGACCGGATTTTCGATGCCACCGAGATAACTTTTCATTGCCTCGGGCGGATGCTCGCCGAGAAACGGCGCCAATGCATCCGGCTCATGCAGGACGGATTTCATCTCGTCGCGCACATCCGTCCACTGGCTTTCCAGGATTTCGTACCATGCAAACAGCTTGCGATCGAAATACGTGGCAGCCGGCAAGTCCGGAAAATACAGGAACTTCGGAATCTGGCGCGGATCCGGATAGTTCGGCGGAATCTCGCCGAGATAGATTTTCAGGCACTTGGCCACACGCGCCATTTCCGCTTCGCCGTGGCGCTGGACATACGGTGCGAGCAGCGCTTCGAACAGGCGCTTGCGTCCTTCGTAGGTCACGCGCATCGCGTGCTTGACCTGCGCGCGCAACATCGGCGCGGTGCTGGCATCGCTCATCCAGCGCCCTTGCTCCTGCGCCTGCATGATCGCGCCGAAGAAATTCGGCAGCGCCGTTTTTGTATCGCCGGACTGTTCCAGCGCGATCGCGTACTGCAAGCGCGCGACGTAGGCCCTCGGCGCCAGCTCCAGGCAACGCGCGAGCGTCGTGCGGGCTTCCTCGAGCCGGCGTGCTGCCAGGTATGCACTGCCCAGCGTCAGGTGGACTTGCGCCTCGTCCGGGCTGGACTGCGCCGCGCGCTGAAGATATTCGATCGCGGTTTGCGGCCGGCCCAAAGCCATCTCGCGCGAACCGAGGAACAGCAACGCCTCGGCATGTTCGGGTAGCGCCGCAAGGACGCGGTTGTATTCGGGCAATGCTTCTTCACCGCGACCCTCGGCGCTGAGCTGGCGTGCGCGTTCGAGCGCGGCAGCAACGATATCGACATTCGCATTCATGGTTTCGACCAGGTAATCCGGTAAATGGCGCCGGCGAGATCGTCGGACACCAGCAAGGCGCCGTCGGGCATGACCAGCACGTCGGCCGGCCGGCCCCACACGCGTTGATCGGGACGCAACCAGCCACTGAGAAAGACATCGCTGCCGGTTACTTTCGCACCGTTCACGCGAACGTTGACGACGCGATAACCAACCTTGCGCGAACGGTTCCACGAGCCGTGTTCGGCGATGAAGATGGAATTTTTGTACTCGGCGGGAAACTGCGTTCCGGTGTAAAAGCGCATGCCCAGCGACGCCACGTGCGCGCCGAGCTTGAGCACCGGCGGCGTGTAGTTGCTGCACGGATGGCCCTTGCCAAATTCGGGATCGGGTATGTCGCCCTGATGGCAGTAGGGAAATCCGAAATGCTCGCCGCTGCGCGAGACGCGGTTCAATTCGTCGGATGGCGCATCGTCGCCGAGCCAGTCGCGGCCGTTGTCGGTGAACCACAACGACTGGGTACCCGGCTGCCAGTCGAAGCCGACGGTGTTGCGAATGCCGAATGCGACATCCTCGACGCCGCTGCCATCGGCGTTCATGCGCGTAAGACGGGCGTAGCCGGGTTTGTCGCAGATGTTGCAGGGCGCGCCGATCGGCACGTAGAGCTTGGCGTCCGGACCGAACGCGATGAAACGCCAGCCGTGCGCGGTATCGGCTGGCAACTTGTCGGTAACGACCAATGGTTTGGGCGGATCGTCCAGGTGCGATTCAATCGCGTCGAAACGCAGGATACGATCCACTGCCGACACGTACAGCGCGCCATCCTTGAACGCGACACCGACAGGCATGCGCAAGCCTTCGGCGATCGTGCGCACCTTGTCCGCATGCGTGCCGTCGCTGGCCGGCGTGATCGCGTAAACCTTGCCAGCCCCCATCGAGCCGACGAACAGCGTGCCGTGCGCGCCAAGCGTCATCTCGCGCGCATTCGGCACGCGCGCAAATTCGGCAATATGGAAACCGGGCGGCAATTGCAGCTCATCCAGCCGCAAGGCATCCGCGGTGGTGGCCAGCGCAGGCGCCAGTGCCAGGCAAGCCACGAACAGGCCGGCGCGCATCAGCCGGCCCGCACGCGCGCCGCTTCTTCGCCGCGGCCGAGGCGTTCGAGCAGGCCGGCGAGCGGGGTGCGCACCCAATCGGCATCCGGCGCGCGTTGCAATGCGCCGGAAAGAAATTCAGCCGCGCCGGACAGGTCACCGAGCTGCTCCAGGCACCACGCACAGGCATTCGCCGCGCCGGGATTATTCGGCTCGATGGCCAACGCGCGTCGATAGAACTTCAGCGCGCGCAGCACGTGGCCGCGATGACGCGCCACGTCACCGAGCCCCGCCAGCGCGCCGAATTGCTGTTCGTTGCGCGCAAGCAAATCCCCGTAGATCGCCTGCGCATCGGCGAGCCGCTTCTCGCGCACGCACACGCGGCCGCGAAACAGGCGCGCACGTGACATCGCCGGATCCAGGCGCAAGGCGTTCTCGAACGCCTTGTCAGCGAATGCGAAATTGCCCTGTTCGAAAAACGCACGGCCGAGACTGAACTGGATTGATGCATCTTCCGGCTTGTTCTCTGCAGCGCGCGCAAGGAACTTGAGCGCGTTGTCCGGCTGGTCGCGCGCCAGGTACAGATTGCCCAATCCGAGCAGCAACAGCGGATCGTCCGCCTCGGCGCGCCGGCCGATCTTGAAACGTTCCTCGGCCGCGGACAGATCGCCCGAGCGCGCATGCACGAAGCCGAGCAACGCATGCGCTTCCGGTGCATTCGGGTCGAGCTCGAGGGCACGTTCGAACGCGGCATGGGCCTCGTCGTCGCGGCCCTGTTGCATCAGAACGCCACCAAGCGACAAGTGGAACTGCGCGCATTCCGGATCGCGCATCAGCGCATCACGGATCGATTCCTCGGCCCGCGCGGCGTCGCCGCGCTTGTGCAGCACCACGCCGAGCAGGTGCAGCGCGTCCGTGTCGTCGGGGTTTTCGATCAATAGCGCGCGGTAAGCCGCCTCGGCGCCGTCGAGGTCGCCGGCGCGGTGAAGTTTCAGTGCTTGTTGAAGATCGGACACGGGCAAACAGCGATGGGACGGGTCGCCATTATGCCGCAGGCGCGGTACTCTGGTCTGCGTACAGCAGTTGTAGAGCGGCAGAAGCCGCGCAGCGGCGCTGTGTATCCAAGCCGACGCCGACTGGCGGGATTCGCTTCGCTGCTCCCGCCCTACACAATTTCCGACATGTCGCTATGGGCTGATACAGGTAACGCTACTGTTGAGATGGGTTTTTACATCGGTGAGTTCCCAACTTCCCCGACCGTCTTTCCCCACCTTCCAAGTATATGTCTCAGAAACCGTGCCAACACCCGGTTCGCAAGATGTTATCGTAATAGTCTGGCCAGGCGACCCCGTCTTGGGTAAGACCACTCCAGTAGACGGAGGTGGTCCAAAGTCCCCGCCAAGCTTCTCGTTCATTCCTGCATTCGACAACGCATTTGTATGCTGAGCGGTTGTGCTTATGTCGATCGAAAAAACCAATCCCTTGATCAATCCCTTGTCCATCAACGCACTCGATTGACCTTCGCTCTCGCGCTGCTGTAACCAAGATATTACTGCTGCCCCATTTGAGCTGCCTGCATCTACTACGTAATGCTGTTTTTCAATTTGGGTAGTTGTGACCCGTTCAACTGCATGAAGACTGAACCCAAGTACGCACAGCAACGCTCCCGAAAGAAAACATGTCAAAGTCCTGACCATATCGATTTTCCCCATAATCCCTATCTTCAGAACCAGCTCGTTTCGCCGATGCTGATAAGCTAGCCCCCCCCCCCCTTTAACCTGTCAAGTCACTCTCTTTTTGAATGACGAGCGGATCTGATTGCTTTAGCAAACGTTCGATGCGCCTCTGACAAGCAGTGTATTACCAACGGCAGACTTGCCCGGTAACAGCCTGATCGGCTGGAGAGCACCACGCGGGGATGGTTCGGTGATAATGGACACCCGCATTAGAACGGAGGCACGCCGATGGAACTTCAAGGCAAACGCATCGCCGTGACCGGCGCGTTCGGCGCGCTCGGCGCGGCGATGGTGCAGACGGCGACCGCGGCTGGCGCGCGCGTCGCCGCGATCGATCGTGCAGCAGTCCCGAATGGCTTCGTCGCTGCCACGGCCATCGGCAATGTCGATCTGGCGGATGCGAATGCCGCCCGGACCGCCATCGACGCCGCAGCCAAGGCGCTCGGCGGGCTGGATGGCCTGGTCAATATCGCCGGCACGTTTCGCTGGGAAACGCTCGCCGACGGCAGCGTCGACACCTGGGATTTGCTCTATCGCGTGAACCTGCGCACTGCCGTCACGGCGAGCAAGGCCGCGATTCCGCATCTCGTGGCGAGCGGTGCGGGACGCATCGTCAACATCAGCGCAGCCGGCTCGATCAAGGCCGCCGCCGGCATGGGCGCGTATGCGGCGTCCAAATCCGGCGTCGCGCGTCTGACCGAAGCACTGGCCGAGGAACTCAAGGATCGCGGCGTCACCGTCAACGCGATCCTGCCCAGCACCATCGACACCGCGGCGAACCGCGCCGACATGCCCAAGGCGGATTTTTCGCGCTGGGTCACGCCCGCACAACTGTCCAACGTGATCGTGTTCCTGCTTTCGGATCGCGCCAGCGCAGTGACCGGCGCGCTGGTACCGGTAATGGGCAGGGTCTAGGCGCGTCTGGGTTTAGATCGGCAAGCGCCGTTGCATCTGCGCGAGGATGAAATCCTCCGCCCAGCTGTTCAATGAAAAATCGCGGATGAAGCCGCAGTGCCCACCGTGCGGGACGATGGTCAATTCGGTTTGCGGTGCCAGTTTCAGTTCGCGAAATCCTGCAACCGGAATCACCGGATCGTCTTCGGCGGTGAGTATGTTCGCCGGTACGGTGAGCGCAGCGAGTGTGTCGCCGGCTATGGAATAGCCATCCAGGTAATTTTCCAGGGTGCCGAAATCCGTGTGCTGCTCGACCAGTTGGCGCGTCAAGTCGCGCAGCCCGCCACGCAGTTGTTCGCGCGCGAACAATTCAAGCTCGGGAAACAGCGCCTGTTTACGGCGCAAGGACTCGCGCCATTTGCGCATGAAATAGAACTCGTAAAACCACGGCGCGTCCTCGATGGCGCGTAAACCGGCGCGCGGGCTGATGACCGGACACACCGCGAACGTCCACGCCAGCGGGATTCCCGCCGCGGGCGCGCGCAAGGCCACGCGCAGGGCGAAATTGCCGCCGAGGGAAAATCCGCCGACCACGAGCGGCCGCACTGGAAACCGTCGCGCGATTTCCACGACCGCGCCGACGACTTCGGCGATGCGGCAGGAATGGAACAGCTCGCGATTGAGCGCTTGCGTGCCGCCGTGATCGCGGAAATTCAGCCGGAACACGTCGCAGCCTTCGGCGAGCAGGCGCGCGCCGGTATGCAAAATGTAGTTCGATTGCGCGCTGCCTTCCCATCCGTGCAGCAACACGACCAGTGCGCGCGGCTCGGAACGCACGCGTTGCGCGGAATGAAACCCCTGCAAGCGCACGCCATTGCCGCAGTCGAGAATGCACTCGTCCGCCGTGTTCTCCAGCGTTGCGTCGTTGCGGCGAAACGCGGCGCGGCGCAGGAAACTCGATGACAACACCGACTGCACATGCGCATTGCGCAACAGCAACGGCGGATCGAACACACCAGAATCCGTGCGCGCAGAGTCGGTCATGCGTCGTCGGTGTAGTCCAGGGCTAGTGCAATGGCGGTGCGCACGGCTTCGGCGGTCTGTCGGCGGCCTTCGGCATTGAGTTCGACCGGATCGAGAAAGCGCACGTGAGCTTCGACGCCAGGGTCGCCGAGCAGGCGCACGACGTTCGCGAAGAAACTCTCCCCGTCGGCAAACGGCACGCGCAAATCCATTTTGCCGTTGTTGCCGTAACTGATCGCGACCGGCTGCACAGTCACCTGCGCATCCGCGGCGATCTGGAAAATGCGCGCGTGAAAGGTGCGCAAGCGATCGCCCGGTCCGGTGCCGCCTTCGGGAAACACGCCCACGGCCATGCCATCGCGCAGACGTTCGACGGCCTGTTCCATCACCGCGTTGAGCGAATGCCCGCTGCCGCGACGATGGAAGATGGTGCCGGCGCGCGAGGCCAGCCAACCGATCAGCGGCCAGCGCGCGATCTCGGCCTTGGCGACGAAACTCATCACGCGCTGGCTGTGCATCAGTTCGATGTCCAGCCATGAAACATGATTGGCCACGAACAGCACCGGGCCGGGCAGCGGTTCGCCCACGCGCACGATGCGGAAACCGCAGCGCCGCACGATGCCGGCCGACCACCAGCGTTGCAGCCAGCAGTCCAGGCGCTCGCCGCGCAAATGCAGATTTCGCCCGACCGGACTGAACGCGACCAACGTCAGCGGTACGGCAACGACGACATGGACGAAAATCCACGGCGTGCGCCACAAATAACGCAACGGTCGTCGCCAGTCACGGCGTGTTTCGGTCGATGGATCAGCCGTGGAATGCATCCATGCGATGTTATCCAGATGCGCTTTTCGCCGCAATGCAGCATTACGGGTTTTTGCTAGATGGCGTTGCGCGGCACTACCGCTAGGGTCAGCCGTGAAATGCAGACTAGGCGCTGTTGCTCGTCCTCGATGCGGATTTCCCAGATCTGGGTGCTGCGGCCAAGATGCAGCGGCCGCGCCGTGCCGGTGACGACGCCGGATTTCACGGCGCGCACGTGGTTGGCGTTGATTTCGATGCCGACGGCGTCCCCATACTCCGTGCCGATCGTCATCATCCCGCCCGTGCTGCCAAGCGTTTCGGCGAGCGCAGCCGAGGCGCCGCCGTGCAGCAGTCCGTACGGCCGGTACGTGCGCGCATCCACGGGCATGGTCGCGCGCAGGTAGTCGTCGCCGATTTCGGTGAAGATGATGCCGATGGCGTTCAACATCGTGTTGCGGTTGAGCGCGTTGAGCTGTTCAAGGGTGACGGGTTGTTTCCAGATTGGCATAGCGCTCTCCAAACGTGTCTCGCGTGAGGATAGCAACATCGGCGACAATCGCCGCGTGGAATTCACCGTCACCCTGCAGGCCAGCGGCAAACAGTTTGCCGTCGGCGAGGACGAAAGCGTGCTCGGAGCGGCGCGGCGCGCGGGCCTGGCGTTGCCGTATTCATGCCTTTCTGGCGTGTGCGGCAGTTGCAAGGCGACGCTAGTCACCGGCGATTGCCACTACCCGCACAATCCGCCGCGCGCGTTGAACGCTGCTGAAGTCGCGCATCGGCAGGTGTTGTTGTGCCAGGCCGTGCCGCGTTCGGATCTGGTCGTCGCCGCGCGTGAAGTCGCCTCCGTGGCGGCTATGCCCAAGCGTGTGCTCACGTTGACGCTGATCGACAAGCATCGACTCGCGCCGGACGTGATGCGGCTGCGCCTGGCGCCGCCTGCTGGCGAATCACTCAATCGACTGCCGGGACAATATCTCGACGTGTTGCTGGCCGGCGGCAAGCGCCGCGCGTTTTCCATTGCCAACGCGCCGCACACCGGCCGCGAGATCGAACTGCACGTGCGCCACGTCGCCGGTGGGGATTTCACCCGCCACGTCTTCGCCGATCTGGAAACGGGCGCGACGCTGCGAATCGAGGGCCCGCTCGGTACCTTCGTCCCGCGCGAAGATTCCGAACGCCCATTGCTGTTCGTCGCAGGTGGCACCGGTTTTGCGCCGGTCAAGGCACTGATCGAGCATTTCCTGCACCTGGGCACGCGCCGTGCGATGACGCTGTACTGGGGCGCGCGCAACGCGGCGGAACTGTACCTGCGCAACCTGCCGGAGATCTGGACGACGGTCGCGCCGAGCCTGCGCTTCGTTCCGGTGATTTCCGAAGATGGTCATGCCACACGGCATGGCTTCGTGCACGAAGCGGTACTCGAAGATCATCCCGATCTGTCCGCATTCGACGTCTACATGAGTGGCCCGCCTGCGCTGATCGACGCGGGCCGGCGTGCGTTCGTCGCCGCCAGCCTGCCGGAAGACCGCTTGTTCTACGATTCCTTCGATTACGCGCCCGACGTGCTCGCCGCGATCCTGCGCGGACGCGCGGGGATCGCCGAATCCTAGGCAAACGCAAACTTAAGCACACTCGGGTATGCTGCGCTCGCATCCTGGCGGGAGGTGCCCATGATCGCTCGCATCTGGCGCGGAATCACGCAGAAGGACAAGGCCGACGATTACCTGGCCTATTTGCAGGAAACCGGACTCAAGGACTACGCGGCGACACCCGGCAATCGCGGCGTCACGGTGCTGCGCCGCGAGCAAGGCGAACACTGCGAATTCATGTTGATCTCGCTCTGGGATTCGATGGACGCCGTGCGCGCGTTCGCCGGCGAGAATCCCGACAAGTCGGTCTATTACCCCGAAGACGATCGTTACCTGCTCGAAATGGAACCGCTGGTGCGGCATTACGAGGTGGCCGAGCAGATCACCCCGCCGTACGATGGCAAGACCGAGCGCAGGAAACGCAAGTGATCGCAAAAAAGAGGCGGGGTTTTCCCGCCTCTAGGGTAACGATTGTCGTTTTGCGCTTGACTCAGTTGATGAAATCGCAGCGGCCGAACTGGGCGCCATTAGCAACTTCGGTGCGCAGTCCATCCGGGAAGGTGGTCGCAATCGAAGCGCCGTTCTTGCACACGTAGACCTGGTGCAAATCGATCAGCCAGGAGAACTCCAGCCCGGCGATTCCGCCGATGATCGTTTGGCTATCGCCGCTGATCACGAACGGGCTGTCGATCGAGAAGTTCGCTGCCGAGATCACGCCCTGCTTTTTCAGGAAGTCGTTGATCACCATCCAGCCGACATCCTTGACCCAGATCGCACCCGCGGTGCCGGTGAAGAAATCGCCGGCGCGACCGACCATGACGGTTCCCGCATCATTGATGGCAAATACGTTGACCGGAACCGCACCGTACTGATCGTAGACCTCCTGCGCGGTCATCGTCTGGCACAGGTTGTCGCCGAAGAAGTCGTAATACGGCATGTCGACGCACCAACGCAGGCTGTCGATATTGGTGAACAGGCTCGGATCGGTACTGCCGGTGCGCGCATCCCACAACACGATGCCGGTATTGCGGTAGGTGTTCATGTCCATGCTGTTCATGGCCACAATGCTGCCGTTGTAGTTGACGCCGTTGACATCCATGGCACCGGTGACGGCAGTGAGGTCGATGCGCGAGCCTTCATCGACCCACGCCCAGGCTTGCTGCAAGTTTGAAGTTCCCACGACTACGCGGCCGTTGCCGGAAATCGCATTGGCGCGCGTCCAGTACTGGGCAGGATCGTAGTCCAGCGTGCGCATGCCGCCGGTCTTGTCCCAGATGAAGGGCACGACATCGCCCGAGCCCTGGCAAGTGCCGTTGTGGTCGTTGTCCCGGTATGCCAGGCCGACCAGCTTCAGGGCCGACTTGTCCATGCCAAAGGTTACCGCGCTATCGGTTCCGCTTTGGCTGCCGCCACCACAGGTGTTGCCGTTCAAGTCACCCAGATAATCCAGGTGTCCATCCAGGGACCAGATCGCCGGCTCCCGGATGCCATTGCCATCCGGATCGACCTGCACCGCCACATGCGCGCCGGGTCCGTCGATGTTGCCGTTGAAGGTGGCCAGCCACACCGGCAGCAGCTGCACGCCGGAACTCTTGTCCCAGTACACCGTCCGGGTACCACCTGCCGTCGAACCACCTGCCTTGGTACCGTCATAGGACAACGAGGTCATGTAGGCACTGACCAATGGCGTGAGCTGCACGCCGTCGCTATAACCATTGAAGGTGATGTCGGCTTCGGCCGAAGTTGCCGCCACTGCCGTGATTGCAGTCGATTTGCACGCCGCATCGGAAACCGGATCGGCACTTTCGCCGATATTCCAGTATTCGCCTTCGGACAACATCATCTGCTGCGTGGTCGGGTAGCCGCCCGAAGTGATCGCCTCGATATAGACCTGGTACTGCGCGCCCGGCGTCAGCCCGCGGATGCTGAAGTGGCCATCCGGGCCGAGCTTGCCCTGCGTTGCGCTGCCGGTCATGTCCGATACTGCGTCAAACAGCGGATTGGCGAGATTGCGCGCGATCACATTGATGCCGCTGTACTGGGTGACGCCATCCTTCAGATGCAGGATGCCATTGATCGTGCCGGTATTGGCAAGGTAGGCAGCCGTCGGATACAAGTTCGAAATGCCGGTGATATCGTCCGACACATTGACGCTGGACTGTTCCTCGCCACCCTTACCGTACGGGTCGATGAACGGGAACATGGTTTCGATCGCAGAAGGATCGATCATTTGCGAAGGATCGGCGGAATAATCGTTGTAGCTGAACAGCGGACTCACGCAGCCGGGCACGCCCGGATACAACGGATAGAAGGTATAGCTCTGGTAACCCATCGGGCCGTTGACCTGCGAGTGCGACAGGTTGATGGCATGACCGATTTCGTGCGTGAACACTCCGGCGAATTCCGAACCGCGCTTGTTTTCTTCAAATCCGTTGCGCAGGATGACGTCGGGATCGTCCGAGCCGTCGCCACCGTTATCGCTGATGCCAACGGCAAAACCGTTCAATACCGTCCACGCTTCCGTGATGTGACCATTACCGTCGCCGAACTCCGGCGAGGAAATGCCCAGCACCGAGTACTTGTCGACGCCAAAGAAGTTTTCCATGATGCTGCCGTCGGTGTCGTAGATGACCCAGAAGCCCGGGCCATTCTCGACGCCGACGTAATTGGCCACATTGTCCGCAGTCACGTCGGCATCGCCGGTTTGCGATTCGATCGTGCCCGCGATCGCGGCGCGGAACGTCGATGTCGGCACTTGGCTCCACTGCGCGAACGCATTGGCAGTGATCGTGTTTGCACGTTCAATGGTCACGAACGGCGTGACGCCATCGAAATTGAAGGTGAATGCCGCGCCACCATCCGTGTACACCGGGATCGTGCCGACGCTCGTGTCCCACACCAGCGGTTTGAGCGTGCCGGTTTCATCGCTGATGATCAGCGGTCCAGCGGCCTGCGCGGATGCGGCCGCAATTGCCAGGCCGAGGAGTACGGGGAATTTGATCGCCTTGCTCATTTGATTTTCCCCTTCTCGATCAGTTGCCCCTGCACAACGTGCTTGATCATGCTCAACAGCGTCTGTGCCTCGACCGGACCATGCGACTCGAACAATTTCTGCTCGGACGCTGGCAGTACTCCGGCAGCAACCTTGACGTTGTCGAACAGGCCTGCGTTGTCGAACTGGTTCGACAGCTTGTTGTTGACCATCACCAGCTTGCCTTGCGCCAAACCTGCCGTTGTCTGCAGGCCGGTCCTGGCTGCCGGGTGATACAGGAAGGCGACCACATATTCGTTTTCATGCCACTGCGGGAATTCCGCCGGTGTCACCATCAGCATGGTGTGTCCATTGGGCAGCTTGCGCGGTTTGATCAGGCCGAATTGGCGAAAGGTGTATTCGCCATGCCCGATCTTGCCCTTGGGACTGATGCCCACCGCAATGGTGACTTCGGTGTACGGCAATCCATTGGCATCGATGCCGTCGGAAACCTTGCTGACCGTACCCGCCACGATGCTCTGCGAGCTGGCGATGAGCTGGACGATATTCTGTTTTTGCACGCTGGCGCGCGCGTCGTCGACATTGGCGACCGCCAACGTCAGTGCCATGACGGCAGCCACGAGCAGCCGTTTGCACAACTTGGACACTTTCATGAGAAATCCCCGCGGATGATGAAACGGTTACCGCCACCCCTGCAGCGTGCGGCCCGGCAACCGTATTGCGCCATGGCATCGCCCACAATGAGGCGTATCCGCAATTTGGACTAGGGAAAAACCTGAGTTCGCGGAAAGCCGAAGCGCACCCGCTCCGGCTTGATCAGACCAGGTCTGCCGACACCAGGCCAACGCGTATCGCAAATCGCACCAGGCCCGGTACATCGTGAATGTCCAGGCGATCCATCAATTGGCTGCGATGGCTTTCAACCGTCTTGGCACTCAGCGACAGGCGCGCCGCGATCTCGCGAGTTGCGTGCCCCTCCGCCAGCAACTGCAGGATCTCGCGTTGTCGCGCAGTCAGTTTTTGCAGCTGACTGTCCGCATCCGGGTCTTCCTTGCCGGTGCGCATGAATTCATGCAGCACGGACTGCGAGATCGCCGGACTCAGATACGCCTTGCCCATGGCCAGCGCATCCAGCGCCAGGCGCAGTTCCTCGACGGCCGCGTCCTTGATCAGGTAGCCGGATACGCCGGCGCGCAAGGCCTGGGTCACGTATTCCGGGCCGACATGCATCGACAGCACAAGCACCTTGGTCGAGGGGCTTATCGCCGGCACTCGCCGCGCGACTTCGAGCCCGTTTAGTCCGGGCATGGTGATGTCCAGCAACAGCACATCCGGCTGCATGGCTTCGACGCGCTTCAAGGCGTCGCGCCCATCGCTGCATTCGGCCAGGACCGTGACATCGGCAAACGATTGCAGCAGCGAACGCAGGCCCGCGCGCACCAGTTGATGATCGTCCGCCAAAATTACTCGCATGGCCATGCTGTCAGGCCTCGATGGTGTCGCGCGTGGGCACGAACGCGCGTATCAGCGTACCGCTACCGGGGCGGGATTCCACCGACCAGGTACCGCCCAGGTCGTGGATTCGTTCGCGCATGCCAAACAAGCCCAGTCCGGGTCCTCCGGTTGCCAGCATCGCCTCGGCATCGAATCCATTGCCGTCGTCTTGCACGCGGATGGCGACGCCGCCATCTTGCGCCGTCAAATCCACTTCCAGCGCGCTTGCACCGGCGTGGCGCATGGCATTGGTGATCGCCTCCTGCACGACGCGGAACACGGCAATTTCCTGTTCGACCGCGGCGAACGCGAGACCGTCATCGAAGCGGAAGTCGATCGGTACGCCACTGCGCACCGACACCGCATTCAGATATCCCTCCAGCGCCGGCACCAACCCCATTTCATCGAGCAAGGGCGGGCGCAAATCCAGCGACAAGGCGCGTACCTGGCCGATCAACTGGTCCATGAGGCCGATCGTGTCGCTGATGCGCGCCGCGCTGCCGTGCTCTGGCGACATCGCCAACGCCAGGCCGAGATTGATTTTCGCCGAAGTCAGCGCCTGGCCGAATTCGTCATGCAGTTCGCGCGCAAGTCGCTTGCGTTCATTCTCCGTGGCCGCTTCCAGGCGCATGGTCGTACGCCGCAACATCGCGAAGGCCTCCTGCAATTGTTGCTGGCTGGCATGCGCATCGGCCAAAGCAAGCTCGCGCAGATCGTGCGCGCGCAGTAACGCGATATTGCGGGATTTGAGCTCGCGCACGCGCCAGGCGAATCCGCCGAGAACGATCGCCATCATCAGTATCGCCGCGACTATCTGGGTTGTGGTCCTGCGCCACCAGGGTGGCACGATGTCGAGCAGCAACGGTTGCGCCAGCGTCCAGCCCTGGCCATCGCGGCGGCCGCGCACTTCAAGACGATGACTTCCCGGTTCCAGCGCATGCAGGGTCAGTTGCCCGCGATCGCCCAGGTCGGTCCACGCGGAGGAATGACCGAGCCGGTACTGGAAACGCGCAGATCCGCCGGAGTAGTCGAGCACGGCGAATTCCAGCGAAAATGGCATACGCCACGGCACAGTCAGCGCATCGAGCTGCCATGCCGGATGGACAGGCGTGTGCGCCTGGTCCAGGCCGGAGACGGCTTCGATGACAGTTGGCGGCGGCGCCTTTGCCTTCGGCATGGCGCGCGGATCCAGCGAGACCACGCCCTTGGCCGAACCGAAATACAGGCGCTGTCCGTACACCAGCGCGGCCTTGGGATTGAATATCGCCGTCGGCAGGCCGTCGGTCGGCGTGAGGTTGGTCAATTTGTCCGTTTGCAGATCCAGCCTCGAGATGCCGCCGTGCGTCGTCAGCCATAGCGCACCGTCAGGTCCGTACACCAGTGCCATCACGTTGTCGTCATTGAGCCCGTCGTCGAGAGACCAGCGGCGTACGGAAGCCACGTCCCCCGCCGCGTCGAGCGCCAGCCGATTCAGCCCACCGCCTGCGGTCGCGACCCAGATCGCATCGTCGCGGGCTTCGAGCATGGCAGTAACCTGGTCATGGCTGATTTGCCTGGAGCCTGGACCGGCCGCGATATGCTGGCATGCGAGTTTGCCGTCGAACCGGCACACTCCAATACCGCCAGAGCGCGTGGCAACCCATAAGCGGCCGCGTCTGTCCTCGATGAGGTTGGTCACGAAATCGTCGGGCAAGGAACGCGGATCACCGCGCACGGGACGGAAATTGCGGAAGGTATCCCGTTCCGGCTGGTAGAGATACAACCCGCCGCCTGCACTACCCACCCAGATCCGATTTTCCCGATCCTGCAGCAAGGCAAAGCTGTAGTCGGGATTGGTACTCGCACCGGGCGGTTGATCAGGCGGATAGAAATGAAACCGGCCATTGTTTCGATTCCACCGGAACACGCCCTGGTTGGTTGTCGCCCAAATCTCGCCATCAAGCGTACGCATCAGGTCGGTGATGCCGCCCAGATACACTTGCATCGCATTCGGTACCGGCAGCGGGGCATGCTGGATCGTGCCATCGGCAAGCGCGATGTCGTCGATGCCTCCACCGAAACTTCCAGCCAGCAAACTGGCGCTGCCGCCAGAGCTCGGAGCCGGTTCGACCAGCAGCGCGTATATGTCCTGACCGGTGAGCCCGGGATGGCCATCATCTGCGGCTTGCCACGTTTGCAGGCCGTTGATCATGGGGCTGGTCCGCAGCAATCCGGCACCAAACGTGCCGACAAACAGGTCACCGTTGCGATCCAGTGCCATCGCACCGGAATCGATTTCTTGCGCGCCTGGATCTCCCGGCGCCAGTGCAACTGCGCTCACTACCGATGAATTCGACGGCAACCGAAAAAGCCCGTTGCCAAACGTGCCGATCCACAGTCCACCCTCGGGTGTCGGCAATAGCGCCGTGACCAAAGTGAGTTTGTCCGCCGCTGCTTTCGGCGCAAGCGCGGCGGGCACGATACGGCCACTGCCGGAATCGATTCGATACAGGCCATCGCGTGCCCCGACCCAGAGCGTACCGTCGGCCGCCTGCGCCAGCGAAAACGGTTCCAGCGGCGCGGATCCGTTTGCACCTTGCACCGGATCAAAACCGCTTTGGTCGGAGCGTTGGCGAAACAGGCCTTGCCCGAGCGTGGCGACCCATAACCGTCCATCGCGATCGTTGAACAAGGCGATCACGAACTCGCCTCCCGTCACCAGAAACTGGTGCGCAAATTTGCCGGTTTCGGGATCGAACAGATCTAGCCCTGCCTGCGTGCCTACCCACAACTTGCCGACAGGCGCTTCGGCGAGGGCAAACACGCCATCGTGGACGAGACTGTCCGGGTCGTTGCGTTTATGCCGCCAGCTGCGGAAGCGCCAACTCGCGCGATCGAGCAGGTTGAGCCCACCGCTGATGGTATTGATCCACAACCTGTCGTGACTATCCTCGAACACGCCACGGATGCCGTTGCTGGAAATCGAATCCGGGTTCTGCACCTCGTGCTGGAATTTGCGGAACTGCCGGCCATCGTGCAAGAACAAGCCCTCGCGCGTGCCGATCCACAAAAACCCGACGTGGTCGAACATCACTTCGGTGATGATTTCGGCCTGGAATGGCCGGTCGCTACCCACCGAGTGGAATTGCAAACTGCCAACCGGCGCGTTGCCGGATGCGACCGGCGCGCCCTGTGCAACTTGCGCACAAAGCGTGCCTGTCAATATCAACAGCAGCAGGAAAGTGAGGCACACGCAGGAGAAGACTCGCTCTGGGCTGGCGATTATGCGCCGATGGATGCCAAGCCGCGCGCAAAGCTGCCGCAAGGTTCGGCTATTTTCGCTTCGGAATATACAAATCCGTGACCGTGCCTTCATAGACCTCGGCGGCCATGCCGACGGATTCGGACAAGGTCGGATGCGGATGCACGGTCAGGCCGATGTCGCCGGCTTCGCAGCCCATCTCGATCGCGAGCGCGAGTTCCGAGATCAACTCGCCCGCGTTCGGGCAGGTGACGCCGGCACCGATGATGCGGTGTGTCGCTTCGTCGAAAATGAGTTTGGTGAAGCCTTCGGTGCGCGCGATGCCGATGGCGCGACCGGAAGCCGCGTGCGGGAATTTGCCGACTCCGTACTTGAGTCCCTGTTGTTTCGCCTCGGCTTCGGTGACGCCAACCCAGGCGATTTCCGGATCGGTATAGGCCACGGACGGAATCACGCGCGCAACGAATTCGCTTTTTTGTCCGGCGCACACTTCCGCGGCGACCTTGCCTTCATGCGTCGCCTTGTGCGCGAGCATGGGCTGGCCGATCAGATCGCCGATCGCAAAGATATGCGGCACATTGGTGCGCATCTGTTTGTCGACCGGGATGAATCCACGCTCGGTGACCTGCACACCGGCCTTGTCGGCGTCGATTTTTTTGCCGTTCGGTGAGCGCCCAATGGCGACGAGCACGCGGTCGTAAACTTGCGGTTCGGGAGCCTTGTCACCCTCAAATGTCGCTTTCAAACCGGCCTTGGTCGCTTCGATCTTGGCGACCTTTACCTTGAGATGAATGCCGGCGTAGCGCTTGCCCAGCCGCTGCGCGAGCGGCCGCACCAGGTCCGCATCCGCACCGGGCATCAATTGATCGAGCATCTCGACCACGGTGACTTGCGAGCCGAGCGCTTCGTACACACAAGCCATTTCCAGACCGATGATGCCGCCACCGACCACGAGCAATTTTTTCGGCACGTCGGTGAGCAGCAGCGCATCGGTGGAATCCATCATGCGTGGATCCTCCCACGGAAATCCCGGCAGCTTTACCGCCTGCGAACCGGCAGCGATGATGGCCTTTTCGAAGCGCACGAGTTTCTTTCCATCCTGCGTTTCGACTTCGATTTCATTCGGCGAAACGAATTTGCCCACGCCCTGCACGACCGTAACCTTGCGCTGCTTGCTCATGCCAGCCAGGCCGCCGGTCAATTGCGCGACGACCTTGTCCTTGAAACCGCGCAGCTTGGAGATGTCGATTTTCGGCGCGCCGAAGGTGATACCAATGTCTGCCGCATGCGCGGCTTCGTCGATGACCTTCGCGGCATGCAGCAGCGCCTTGGATGGAATGCAGCCGACATTCAAACACACGCCGCCGAGTGTCGCGTAGCGTTCGATCAACACGGTGTTGAGGCCCAGATCCGCCGCGCGAAACGCCGCGCTGTAGCCGCCGGGGCCGGACCCGAGCACGCACACCTGGCATTCGATGTCGGCTTTGCGGCCAGAAGAATTCGCCGCCTTCGGGGCGGGTGTCTCATTTTCCGTCTTCGCCGGTTGAGCTGGCTTAGGCGTTTCCGCCCTGGCGACTGGTGCGGTCGTTGCACCAATGGCATCAATCACCGCAACGACCGCGCCTTCCGAAACTTCGTCGCCGAGTTTCACCTTCACCTCCTTGACCACGCCGGCGACAGTGGATGGAACCTCCATCGTCGCCTTGTCGGATTCAAGCGTGACCAGGCCCTGATCCTTCTTCACCGTGTCACCGGCTTTCACCAGCACTTCGATCACGGGGATGTTGGTGTAGTTGCCGATATCCGGAACCTTGACTTCCGTCGTCGCCACGGCGTACTCCTTTTACTTGTTGCGATGAAGCGCGGCGCGAAAACGCGCGCGCCAGTCGTTGCGCCTGGCCTCAAGCACGGCCTCGCGTTCGGCGTGTAGTGGCTCGACGTGCGCATCCGGGGGCATGGGCAATTCCGGCGCCGGCACGGCTTCGGCTGCGACAACCGTTGTGACCGGCTCCACGGCCTTGGCCGGTTCCACAACCGTCACCGGCGCGGCAACTGGCGCTGGGGACGGCGCAGCGACTGGCGTGCGGATGGCTGCACGCAGTGCGCCGAGCATGTGTGCTTCGCTTTGCGCTTCATCGCGCAAGCGTTCGACTTCGGCGTGGCGCGCCTCGACCAGCACGCGCGAGCGCGCATTCGCGTAGTCGATCGACTGGCGGATGTCGGGCAGGTGGTAATCGTCGACGTCGATCAGCAAACAGTCGAAGACGATGTAGCCATCCTCGACCCACAAACCGTGGCGTTTGAGTTCGACGCGCGAATTGCGTTCCTCGAAGAACAGCCGCGTCCATTCCGGATTCGGATCGCGGTTGAGCTTAAGATGCAAGGTACGCATGGACGAATGCACGCGCGACCAGGTCGTGCGGTTTACGTCCAGATCGACGATGACGATGTCGGTGAACTCGTCCATGCCGGTCGCGTCAGAGCAAACTGCGGCGCATGTCCGCGAGCAGCGTCGCCAAATGCGCGGTGAAGCGTGCGGCGGCGGCGCCGTCAATCACGCGATGGTCGTAGCTGAGCGACAGCGGCAGCAGCAGGCGCGGCGCGAACGCCTTGCCGTCCCACACCGGCTTGATCGCCGATTTCGACACGCCGAGGATCGCCACTTCCGGCGCATTGACGATCGGCGTGAACGCCGTGCCGCCGATGCCGCCGAGCGAGGAAATCGAAATGCAGCCGCCGGACATGTCGGCCGGGCCAAGCTTGCCGTCGCGCGCCTTCTTCGCCAGTTCGCTCGACTCCGTGGCGATCTCGACCAGTCCCTTCTGATCCGCGTTCTTCAACACCGGCACGACGAGTCCGTTCGGCGTGTCGGCGGCAAAGCCAACATGGAAATATTTTTTCAGGATCAGGTTTTCACCGGACGCATCCAGCGACGAATTGAAATCCGGATATTTCTTCAGCGCCGCGACCATGGCCTTGATGATGAAGGCGAGCATGGTGAACTTGATTCCCGCCTTCTCGTGTTCCTTGTTGAGCTGCACGCGCAGCGCTTCGAGTTCGGTGATGTCGGCGTCGTCGTGTTGGGTGACGTGCGGAATCATCGCCCAGTTGCGCGCGAGGTTCGCGCCGGAAATCTTCTTGATCTTGGACAGCGCGCGCGTTTCGATTTCGCCGAACTTGGAAAAATCCACGTTTGGCCACGGCAGCAAGTTCAATCCACTACCGCCTGCAGCGCGTGCCGGACCGCCGCCTTCGAGGATGCGCTTGACGTAGGCGCGCACGTCCTGCTTGGTGATGCGGCCGTTGCGTTCGCTGCCGGTCACTTGCGCCAGGTCCACGCCCAGCTCGCGCGCGATCATGCGCACGACGGGACTGGCCAGCGGCACCTTGCCCGGCAGGACGGTATCCGCGCCGAAAGCCACCGGCGGCGAGCTTGGCCGAGGCGACGATACGGGAGCAGGCGCCGGAGTCGGAGCTGGAGCCGTCATGGAAGGCGCCGATTTGGGCGCCGGCGCAGCGGGTGCCGGAGCTTCGGCTTTGGCAGGTGCCGCCGGTTTTGCCGCCGCAACCGCGTCGCCGGTTTCGATCAGCGCCACGACCGCGCCTTCCGACACCTCGTCGCCAAGCTTGACCTTGACCTCTTTCACGACACCCGCGAACGGCGCCGGGACTTCCATCGTCGCCTTGTCCGATTCGAGCGTAACCAGGCCCTGGTCCTTGGCGACGATGTCGCCCGGCTTGACCAACACCTCGATCACCGGGATGTTGGTGTAATTGCCGATATCCGGCACCTTGGCTTGCTTGAGTTCGGCCATGCGTCCTCCCTGCGGAAACCCGCTGCCTCGGCTGCGGGGAACCGCCATCATAATCCGAACTGCCGATTAGCCAAAAAAACGGGCGCCGAAGCGCCCGTCGGTCGACCCTTTGCAGGAAGGCAATCAGTCGTCACGCGTGGCGTCGTTGTGCTTCTTGCGATAGACGTGGCCGTTCTGGCGGTTTTCCTTGCCTTGCGTGCGCGCCTGCTCGCGCGCACTCACGCGGCCATTGCGCGCAGCGTTCGCTTCGGAACGATCCACATGTGCTTGCCCGCCTTCGAGCGATCCTGCTTCCTTGTTGGTCAGTTGGCCCGAGCGGACACCCTGGTTGATGCGCGCCTGCTGATTCGCGTTGCGTTGCACGTCGGCCTGCATGCGTTCGGACGACTTCGAAGCGGGGTTGCCGGTCGCGGCATTGTGCTTGTCCTGGTCGATCTGGCGACTGGCCCGGTTCTGCTCACGTTGGATCTGCGCTTTTTCCTGCGCGCTCAGCGTGCCGTCCTTCATGTCGTGGGCCTGGGTGCGATCGATGAGTTGCTCGTCGCGTTCGAGCTGTCCGGCTTCCTTGGTCGTGAGTTGGCCGGATTTCAGGCCTTGTTCAACTCGATTTTGCTGGTTGGTGTCGCGTTGGGTTTCGGTGGCGGCGTTCTGGGCGAAGGCGCTGGCCGAAAATACGGCGGTCAATGCCAGGGCTATTAGGGTGCGGTGCATCGTCGTCTCCATGGTTGGGTTTGCCCAGCGTCTGGCTGGTTGACGATCTGCAACGCGTCGCGGCCGCGCCGGTTGACGCGGCACGTATCCACGCGCATGGCGTTGTCCGCGGTTCAGCCTGGCGGCGGCAGCGGCGCGTTCGCGGTCGGGTTGTCTGGATTTTCCTTGAGCCACACCATCGACGCATGCACGCGCTGATAACCACTCGGGTGGTCGTAGAAGACCATCTCCTCCAGCGGCCCGGGATGGATCTTGCGATAGGTCGACAGGCGCATTGCCACCATCGCAAATCCATTTGGCTCACGCGCCGCATTCAGGCCGAAGGCATCCGCCTCGGCTTCCGCCTGGCGCACGACCGAATTGGTCAGCGGCGTGGCGAGGAAAAAGAAGATGGACAGGATCGCGAACGCCAGGGGCAGTGCGGCCGGATCGCCGCGTCCTTCCAGTTGCAAGCGTCCGCTCCAGCGCTTGAGCGACCCGTCGAACAGGCGATGCGTGAACCAGAAGCCGAACGCGAGTACGAGGGTGAAATAGATTGTCAGGCGCAGTCCGTGGTTGAGCACGTAATGGCCCATCTCGTGACCGAGCACGGCCTTGATTTCCGGCAATGAGGTCTTGTTCAGCAGATTGTCGTTGAGCGCGACGCGTGTGGTGCCGGCGAAGCCGGCGACGTTGGCGCTGATGCGCGTAGTCTGGCGCGAGGCATCGAACTCGACGACGTGATTGGTGGGAATGCCGTTGGCGCGCGCCAGCGACAACACGGCGTCGCGAGCGGGGCCCGCGCGCAGCGGTTTGTAGTCGTTGAACAGCGGTTCCACGTACACCGGCGCCAGCATCATCGCAAATACGATGAAGACGAAGGCGATGCCGCTGACCCAGATCCACCAGCGCGCGCCTGCGCGGCGCACCGCCGCATAGATCGCAACCAGTACCAGCGGCAGCACGATCGCACTGACCAGAAGGGATTTCAGCGCATCGCCGAACCAGCCGGCGAAATCCTGCGTCGCCAGGCCGTACTGGTGCTCGCGCACGAAGCCGGCATAGATCGACCACGGCAGGCTCAGCACGAAATAAGCGAGTACGAACAACACCGCGTACATCCAGGTATACGCCCAGGGTCGCGCGTTCATTCGCCGCGCGATATCGCGCATGCGCCACGAGATGCCGCCCCACAGGAGCAGGGCCGCCACGGCGAGGCCGTAAAGGAATTCCCACAGTTGCAGCCAGTAACCGCCCTCGAAATAGGCGTCGGATTGGGCGCGCTGCTGCGGCGACAGCAGGTTCAGGTAGGCGTCAGTGGCCTTGTCGACATCGAAATTCGGGCCGGGCCGTGCGGCGGCGGGAATCTGCAATCCAGGCGCCAGGTCGCGCGCATCGGCGTCTGCGGCGTGCGCAGGAACACCGGCAAACCCGCACAACACCATCAGCAAGGCCAGCAAGAGCATGGATTTCATGAGTCCCTCCCCCCGGACTGTCGAATCGACCGCGAGCGTCGGCGAAGGCGCGCAGCCCGTCAAGTGCCGCAAGGTGGCCGGGCGCGCTGAAACGGCGACGATCGGCAAAGCCGTCGCGCTTTTGCGGCATTGCCGCGCTTATACTGCGCCGTCACGGAGGAGGTATCGCCCATGCTGCTCGTGATCATTTTGCTGCTCGCGGCTTGCGCCGGGCTCGGCTACGAATTGATGCGCACGCGCCGGCAGATGCTGGTGCTGCGCGCCGGCAGCGCCGAATCCGAAGAAGAACTCAAGCGCCTGCAGGCCAGCCAGTCGCAGGTCATCCACACCACCAAGCTCGCCTCGCTCGGGCAGATGGTCGCGGGCGTGGCGCACGAGATCAACACGCCGCTCGGATTCGTCAAGAGCAATGTCGAGGTGGTCGGCGACCTGCTCGACGACTACCGCAAACTGGTCAAGCAGTACGACGCCGCCGTGCAGGTCTGCCTGCAGCCGGTCGACCTGATCTTCAATGCCGACAAGGCCAGCCTCGACAAGCTGGTCAAGCATGTCGAGGAAGCGCGGCGCAAGCTGTTCGAGGCGCGCGCCGCCGTCGAAAAGAGTCCGCTGCTCAAGGACGCCAAAGAATTGCTCGGCGACGCCAGCGAAGGCCTCGCGCAGCTGTCGTCGCTAGTGCTGAACCTGAAAGGCTTTTCGCGTGTGGATCGCGACGGCATGGACACGATGGACCTCAACGAGGGCATCGAAAGCGCGCTGATGATTGCGCAGCACCAGTTGCGTGACCGCGTCAAGGTGGTCAAGCACCTGCAACCGCTGCCCAGGGTGCGCTGCATGCCGTCGCAGATGAACCAGGTGTTCCTGAACCTGATCACGAACGCCGCGCAGGCCATCGACGGCGACGGCACCCTGACCATCGACAGCCGTGCCGAGGGTGGCCAGGTGCAAATGGACTTCACCGATACCGGTTGCGGCATTCCTGACGACGTTCTGCCGAAGATCTTCGATCCGTTCTTCACCACCAAGCCGGTCGGCGAAGGTACCGGACTGGGTCTTTCCATCGTGCACAAGATCGTCAAGGGCCACGGCGGCACGATCAAAGTGCGAACGACGCCCAGAAAAGGCACCACGTTCTCGGTTAGCCTGCCGGTAGATGGCAGCGGCGCGGCCGCGGCCGAAGCCGCCTGAATCGATGACCGACACGCCTGCCAATCCATTGCGCATTTTGATGATCGACGACGAGTCGCGCATCCTGCGCGCGCTCAAGGCCCTGCTGCGCGAATACACCACGTTCACGACCACCAATCCGCTGGAGGCGGCGACGCTGGCGAAGCAGCACGACGTCGATGTGGTCATCTGCGACCAGCGCATGCCGGAAAAGGTCGGCGTCGACGTGCTGCGCGAAATCAAGGAAACCCATCCACGCGCGCTGCGCATCCTGCTCACCGGCTATTCCGACCTGAAGGCGGTGCTCGGATCGGTCAACGAAGGCGAGGTGTTCCGCTTCGTCAACAAGCCATGGAACAACACCGAGCTTCGCGACCTCGTCGCCAGCGCCGGCCAGATCGCGCGCGAAGCTCCAGTGATCGCGCGCGACGTGCTGCCACAGGCCGAACACGACCGCGCGCGCACCCAGGTCGGCGTCCTCGTGATCGAAGACGACACCGCCGTGCAGCAGCGCCTGCGCGAAATCCTGCAGCCGTACTACAAGGTGAATTTCGCCAACAACGCCGAACGCGCCCTGCAGATCATGGAGCAGAACGAAACCGGCGTGGTGATTTCCGAAACCGAGGCCGGACGCAGCGACCTGACCGCCCTGCTCAAGGCGCTCAAGCTGCACCACCCGCACATCGCCACCGTGGTCGTGACCGAACGCGCGAATGCGGCGACGGCGATCGAGCTGATCAACGAGGGTCAGGTCTATCGCATGCTGATCAAGCCGGTGCGCATGGGCACCTGCCGCCTGAGCGTGGATTCGGCGATCGGCCGCTACTGGCAGCTAAAACAGAATCCGCAGGCCGCGCGCCGTTTTGTCGCCGCCGCGCCGAACGCCGAAAGCTCGACGTCCGCGCTGCGCCTGCCCGCCGCCTTGCTCAATCGCATCCGTTCATTGCCGGGACGCCTGCTCGGGACGATGCGGGCTTAGCCAAAGAACCAGTAGCACACTCCTATCGACGCGACGATGCCGGCGAGATCGGCGATGAGCGCGCAGCCAAGCGTGTGGCGGATGCGGCGGATACCGACGGCGCCGTAGTACACGGCGATGACATAGAACGTGGTTTCCGTGCTGCCTTGCACGGTCGCGGCGGTCAACGCCGGGAAACTGTCCACGCCGTAATTCTTCATCGTCTCGATCAGCATGCCGCGCGCGGCGGAGCCGGAGAACGGCTTGACCAGCGCGGTGGGCAGCGCGTCGACGAAACGCGTGTCCAGATGCGCTGACTCGGCCAACCAGCGGATGCCGCCGAGCAGGAAATCCAGCGCGCCGGATGCGCGTAGCACGCCAATCGCGCACAGCATGGCGACGAGATACGGCAGGATGTCCTTCGCCACGTCGAAACCCTGCTTGGCGCCATCGACGAAGCATTCATACAGCGGCACGCGGCGGATCGCGCCGGCGATCAGGAACAGCACGATGATGCCGAGCATGGCGAGATTGCCGAGCAGGGACGAAAACGCAGCGAGCGCCGTCGGCGTCATCGCGGCGAGCATCGTGACGAACGCCGCGAATAGCACGGCGAATCCGCCCAGATAGGCGAGCACCACCGGATTCCACAATTTTAATTTTTGCACGAAGGCGACGCTGAGTAATCCGGCCGCAGCCGATGCACAGGTGGCGAGCAGGATCGGCAAAAAAACCAGCGTCGGATCGTGCGCGCCCTGCTGCACGCGGTACATGAAGATCGTGACCGGTAGCAGCACCAGCGATGAGGAATGCAGCACCAGGAACAGGATCTGCGCATTGCTCGCCGTGTCAGCGCGGGGATTGAGTGTTTGCAGCTCACGCATCGCACGCAGTCCGATCGGCGTGGCGGCGTTGTCCATGCCAAGCATGTTCGCGGCGAAGTTGAGCGTGATGAGTCCTATCGCCGGATGCCCGCGCGGGACTTCCGGCATCAGGCGCGCGAACAGCGGGCCAAGAAAGCGCGCGAGTTTTTCCACCAACCCCGCCTGTTCGGCGATGCGCAGGAACCCCAGCCACAGCGCCAGCGTGCCGAACAGCACGATCATCACCTCGACCGACAGCTTGGCCATCTCGAACAAACTGTCGACCATTGCCGCGAACACTTCCGGATGGCCACCGATCAGCCACTGCGCCAAACCCGCCAGCATCGCCGCGACGAAGAACCCGAGCCAGATGAGGTTGAGCATGTGCGCATGTAGCCCGAAGCAACGAGCATTTGCAATCGGTTCGATGCCGGCTGCCCATGCCTTTGGGCACAGGTGTGCGGCGGCGACGCTGCTAGAGTACGCGGGTTTCCCCACCGGACACCGCCATGCGCATCTATCCGTTTATCGCCTTGCTCGCGCTTTCCTTGACCACAACCGCTGCGTTTGCCGCCGACGCGCACAAAGCGGCAGCCCCGGCCGATACCGGCGAGAAATCCGAATTCAACCTGCCGCCGTTGCCCAAGGATGCGCACGTCGCCCAGTCGGTCACGGTCGACGGGCGCACGCTCAAGTACACCGCCACGGTCGGCTCGTTGCCGGTGCGCGACGCCAAGGGCAAGAAGATCGCCGAGGTCGTGTTCACCGCCTACACGATGGACGGCAAGGATCGTCCGGTCACGTTCGCGCTCAACGGCGGACCCGGCGCATCGTCGGTGTATCTGAATTTCGGCGCGATCGGGCCCAAGAAAGTGAACTTCGGTGCGGAGGGCGACAATCCTTCCGATCCGCCCGTGCTGCGCGACAATCCCGGCACCTGGTTGGGCTTCACTGACATCGTCTTTATCGACCCGGTCGGCACCGGCTTCAGCCGTTCACTGGTCGACGACAAACAGGCGACCACGGATTTCTATTCGACGAACAGCGACATCCACTACCTGTCGCGCATCATCTACGACTGGCTGGTAAAAAATGATCGGCTGCAATCGCGCAAGTACCTGATCGGCGAAAGCTACGGCGGCTTCCGCGGCCCGCGCATTACCGAGTACATGCAAACCCAGCTCGGCGTCGCAATGAATGGCGTGGTGCTGCTGTCACCTTACCTGGATCCGGCTGCGTTCGATGACGACAACGTCTCGCCGCTGCCGTGGATGCAGACCTTGCCTTCGATTGCCGCAGCGAATCTGGAACGCGAACACAAGCTCACCGCCGCCGCGATGGCTCCCATCATCGACTACACCCGCACCACCTACGCGCAAACGTTGATGAAAGGCCGCAGCGATCCGGCCGCGACCGACGCGATGATCGCCAAGGTCACAGAACTGACGGGACTGGATCCCGTTTTCGTCAAACGCTCCGGCGGGCGCATCGAGACGCAAGCCTACTTGCGCGAAATCTATCGCGCGCAAGGCAAACTCGGCAGCCGTTACGATTCCAACGTCACCGCGTGGGATCCGTTCCCGTATGCGCCGCACCAGATGACCGGCGACCCGTTGCTCAACGGCATCATCGCGCCGACCACCACCGCGATGGTCGATTTCGTCACCCGCATCGTCGGCTGGAAAATCGACGCGCGCTACAATGCGCTCAGCTACCAGGTGAACAAGCTGTGGCACAACGACGATGACGCGCAGATGGGTTCGGTCAAGCAACTGCGTCAAGCCGTTGCGAACGATCCAGGCCTGCGCGTGCTGATCGCACACGGCTGGGACGATCTGTCCTGCCCGTTCATGACCTCGGTGTTGATCGTCGACCAGATGCCGGCGATGGGCGATCCGACGCGCGTGCAGGTCAAGGAATACAACGGCGGCCACATGTTCTACGCGCGTGCCGACAGCCAATCCGAATTGCGCGCAGATGCGATGAAGTTGTACGGGTTGCGCTGATATCCGAAAGCGGCCGCCTCACGCGGCCGCTTTTGTAGCCGCCGGATTGCGCCACGCGCCGAGCAACTGCTCGCGGCGCGCTCGTGCCTTCTCCAGATGCGTGTGCTTGATATGTCCGTAGCCACGAATCTGTTCGGGCACGCTGGCAATGTCGACGGCGAGTGCAAGATTCTCGCGACTCAGCGTCGCCAGCAATTCCTCGACCGTGGCGAAATATTCATCGATCAACGCGCGCTCGGTCTTGCGCTCGGCGGTGTAGCCAAAGACATCGAACGCGCCGCCGCGCAAGAACCGCAGTTTCGCCAGCAGCTTGAAGGCGCCGAATACCCATGATCCGTATTCGCCCTTGCGCAGCTTGCCTTCGCTGTCGCGGTGCGCGAGCAGCGGCGGCGCGAGATGGAAGTGCAGCTTGAAGTCGCCGTCGAATTGTTCGCGGATGCGTTTCTCGAAGTCGCCGCTGGTATACAGCCGCGCAACTTCGTATTCATCCTTGTAGGCCATCAGCTTGAACGCGTAGCGCGCCACGGCTTCGGTTAGCGCGCTGGAGCCCGGCGTTTTCGCCTGTTCGGCGACACTCACCTTGTCGACGAGCGATTTGAATTTCTGCGCATACGCCGCGTTCTGATAATCGGTGAGGAAAGCGACGCGACGCGCGATGCGCTCGTCCAGCGTGGTGCTCAGGTGCGAATCGTCCAATGGCAAGTAGCCATCCTTGGCGCGTTCGCCGTTCGGCATCCATGCCTCACCCTCAGCCGCTGTCGCGGCTTCGACCTTCGCAATATCGTGCGCCGCCATGCGTCCCCAGTTGAACGCAGCCTTGTTCATCTCCACCGCGGCGCCATTCAATTCCACCGCGCGCATCAGCGCATCCTGCGACAACGGAACCCAGCCTTTTTGCCAAGCGTAGCCGAGCATGAACAGGTTCGCGCCGATGGAATCACCGAGCAGTTTCACGGCCAGATCCGTCGCGTCGACGATTTCCGGCATCTGCCCACCCAGCGCCGTTTTCACGGCATCGACAATGCCATTGGCGGGAAACTGCATGTCGGGCTTCATCGTAAAACTGCCCGGCATCGCCTCGTAGGAATTGAGCAGCACGCGCGAGCGCCCGGCACGGATTTTCGACAGCGACCAGTAATCGTTGACCACGACCATGTCGCAGCCGAGCACGGCGTCAGCCTCGCCCGCGGCAATGCGCACGGCGTGGATGTCGGCGGGCGATTTGGCGATGCGCAGATGACAGGTGACCGCGCCGCCCTTTTGCGCGAGGCCGGTCTGGTCGAGCACGGTGCTGCCCTTGCCTTCCAGATGCGCGGCCATGCCGATCAGCGCGCCGATGGTGACCACGCCCGTGCCGCCGATGCCGGTGACGAGAATGTTCCACGGTTTGGACAGGTCGCTCGCAAATTGTGGTTGCGGCAATGTGGAGAAATCCACTTTGGTGCTTCCGGGCTTGCGCTTCTTCAATCCGCCACCGTGCACGGTGACGAAGCTCGGGCAGAAGCCCTTGACGCAGGAAAAATCCTTGTTGCAGCTGGACTGATCGATCTCGCGCTTGCGCCCGTACTCGGTTTCCTTCGGCAGCACGGAAACGCAGAATGACTCCTTGCCGCAATCGCCGCAGCCTTCGCAGACCAGCGAGTTGATGAATACGCGCTTCTTGGGGTCTTCCAGCTTGCCGCGCTTGCGGCGGCGGCGTTTCTCGGTCGCGCAAACCTGGTCGTAGATGAGCACGGACACGCCAGTCACCTCGCGCAGACGCTTTTGCACCGCATCGAGTTCGTCGCGGTGGATGAATTCCACATCGCTTGGGAAAATCGAATGATCCGACCACTTCTCGATGTCGTCGCTCATCACGATGATGGTTTGCACGCCTTCGCTGCGCACCTGGTGAGCGATGTCGGGCACGGACAGTTTCCCGTCCACCGGCTGGCCGCCAGTCATCGCGACCGCATCGTTGTACAGAATCTTGTAGGTGATGTTGACCTTGGCCGCGACCGCCTGCCGGATCGCGAGCGAGCCGGAATGGAAATACGTGCCATCGCCGAGGTTCTGGAACACGTGCTTCGTCGCCGTGAACGGCGCCTGCCCGCACCAGGTCGCGCCTTCGCCGCCCATCTGCGTGAACGTGTCGGTGCGCCGATCCATCCACGTCACCATGTAATGGCAGCCGATGCCGCCGAGCGCGCGCGAGTCTTCCGGCACATTCGTCGAGGTGTTGTGCGGGCAGCCGGAGCAGTAATGCGGCACGCGCGGGAAATTCGCGCGTGGCAGGGTGAGTTCATGTTCCTTGGCTTCGATCCAGGCCACGCGTGAAGTCATCGCCTCGCTGCTGAAAAAACGCGACAGGCGTTTGGCGATGACCAGCGCGATCATTGCCGGCGTCAATTCATTCGTCGACGGCAAGATCCAGTTGCCGTCCTCGTCGTACTTGCCGACGATGTGTGGTCGAGTGTCCCAATTGAACATGTATTCCTTCATCTGCGATTCGAGGAAGGAGCGTTTTTCCTCGACCACGATGATGTCTTCCAGTCCTTTGGCAAACTCGCGGATGCCGATCGGCTCGAGCGGCCAGGTCATGCCGACCTTGTAGACGCGTATACCTATTTCGCGCGCATCCGATTCGCTGATGCCGAGGTATTCCAGCGCCTGCAAGACATCGAGGTAACTCTTGCCGGTAGTGACGATGCCGAGCCGCGCCTTCGGTGAATCGAGCACGATGCGATCAAGCTGGTTCGCGCGCGCGAACGCGCAGGCCGCCTTCACCGCATACTGGTGCAGGCGCATTTCCTGATCCAGCGGCGGATCGGGCCAGCGGATATTCAAGCCGCCCGGTGGCAGCTCGAAATCCTGCGGAATCACGATGTCGAGCTGATGCGGATTGACGTTGACGCTCGCGCTCGACTCCACGGTTTCCGCAATCGTCTTGAAGCCGACCCAGCGTCCGGTGAAGCGACTCATCGCCCAGCCGAGCAGGCCCATATCCAGAATGTCCTGCACGCCGGCGGGATTGAGCACCGGCATCATCGCGCTGACGAATTCTAGTTCCGAGCCATGCGGCAGCGTGGACGAGCGGCAGGCGTGGTCGTCGGCGGCGAGCGCGAGCACGCCGCCGTTTTTCGACGTACCCGCTGCGTTGCCGTGCTTGAACACGTCGCCGCAACGATCAACGCCCGGACCCTTGCCGTACCACATCGAAAACACGCCATCGTACTTGGCGCCCGGGAACAGGTTGGCCTGCTGCGTGCCCCAGACCATGGTCGCGCCGAGATCTTCGTTCAATCCCGGCGTGAATTCGATATTGGAAGCGGCAAGATGCTTTTTCGCCTTCCACAACTCCAGATCGAAACCGCCGAGTGGCGAGCCGCGGTAGCCGGAGATGAAACCCGCCGTGTGCAGTCCCGCCGCGCGATCGCGCATCTGCTGCATCAGCGGCAGCCGCACCAGCGCCTGCACGCCGGACAGGTAAATGCGCCCAGCCTCGCGGGTGTATTTGTGCTCGAGGGTGTAATCGAGGTCGAGTTTGGCAGCGGGGACGGACATAGGCGGTCGTGACGGCGGATTGGATGCCCATTCTACCAGCCGCTCGCCCAGCGACCGTGGCGGCGCAAGCCGGAACCTGTATGATCCACGCCGTTGACCTTTCTCGGGGGAGGCCGGGAAATGGTTTTCAACTCGCTCACATTCGTGGCGTTCTTCGCGCTCGTGCTGGTTGTGCACAACCTGCCGTTGCCGTGGACTTGGCGCAAGGTCAACTTGCTGCTCGCCAGTTACCTGTTCTACACGGCGTGGAATCCGCCGTTCGTGATCCTGTTGTGGATCTCCACCGTCGTCGATTGGTATGCGGCGCAGGGACTGGTGAAAGCCAAGCGCGAATCGGCGCGGCACGCGTGGATGGTGTTGTCGGTGGTCGCCAACCTCGGCATGCTCGGTTACTTCAAGTACGGCCAGTTCCTGCTCGACAACTTCGCTGCGATTCTGCACGCAGCCGGCGTTGCCTACCAGCCAGCGCCACACGACATCGTGCTGCCGGTCGGCATCTCGTTCTACACGTTCGCCACGTTGGCGTACACGCTTGACGTGTATCTGCGCCGCGCAGAGCCGGCAGAGAATTTCCTCGACTACGCGCTGTTTGTCACCTTCTTCCCGCATCTGGTCGCTGGCCCGATCATGCGTCCGACCGAACTCGTGCCGCAGTTCGAGCAGCCGCGTCGCGCTAGCGCCGATCAGTTGCGCTTCGGCCTCGCCCTGATGACGCTGGGCCTGTTCAACAAGGTCGTTCTGGCTGACGGATTTCTCGCGCCGGTGGCCGAGAAAATCTACGACGCGCAGGCGATTCCCGGCGCGCTCGATGCCTGGGCGGCGACGCTCGCTTTCAGCGGACAGATCTTCTGCGATTTCGCCGGATATTCGACCACCGCGATCGGCGCGGCGCTGTGCCTGGGCTTCGCGATGCCGGACAACTTCCGTTTTCCGTACGCGGCGATCGGTTTTTCCGATTTCTGGCGGCGCTGGCATATCACCCTGTCGGCGTGGCTGCGCGATTACCTGTACATCCCGCTCGGCGGCAATCGCCACGGCGAGCGCCGCACCCTGGCCGCGTTGATGACGACGATGCTGCTCGGAGGCCTGTGGCACGGCGCGAGCTGGACTTTCGTCGTCTGGGGCGGATTGCACGGCGTGTATCTGGCAGCCGAACGCTTGCTGCGCAAGCATTTCTCCAGCTACCGGCCCGGCACGCTCGCGCTCGTGGCGCTGGGTCTGCTCACCTACGCACTGGTCAACATCACCTGGGTGTTCTTCCGCGCCAAGACCTTCGGCACGGCGTGGACGGTGCTCGGCGGCATGTTCGGCACAAATGCGGCGGCCAAGCCGATTCTGTCGACGTTCTTTCTGCTCAGCGTCGCGGTCATCGTCGGCGGTCTGGTGCTGACGCACTGGTTCATGCGTGCTCGCACGCTCGAGTCGGTAATCGCGCGCGCGCATCCGGCGGCGCTGTGCCTGGTCTGGGGCCTGCTTGCGTTCGCCATCGTCATCGCCCAGGGCGAAGGCGCGGCATTCATCTATTTTCAATTCTGATCATGGACATGCGCCGCAGCGAAGTTTCACCAGAAGATCAGGCACGCTACCTGCGCCGCGGCGATTACGCGCGCGTCACCGCCGCCGATCGTCCCGGCGTGGCCCAGCCGGTGCCGCTGCGCGAGGTGCCGGCGCAGCCTTGGGGGCGCATTCTGCTCGGCGCATTCGTGCTGTTCGCAGTGCTGATCGGCGTCTGGGAATGGTATTGGCGTGCGTGGGGCGCCGTGCCCGATTACTACAACAGCAATGCCGAGTGGGCGCAGCAGCGCCGCCGTATCGACAATGGCGAAGGCAACAAGACCGTACTGATCGGCTCCTCGCGCGTGCTGTTCGACGTGCAGTTGCCGGTGTGGGAAAAATTGACCGGCGAACGTCCGATTCAGCTGGCGCTCGAAGGCACGACGTCGCTGGTGACGATGGAGAACCTGGCCGCTGATCCGAATTTCACCGGGCATTTGCTGGTGGGCGTGGCGCCGGATCTGTTCTTCAGCGGCTTCGCCTATCGCGGTGACGCGTTGAAATACTATCAAAAGGAAACACCGTCGCAGCGCATCGGCAACTGGCTATCGCGCAAGTTGATCGAACCGTACTTCGCGTTTTTCGATGAGGATTTCGCGCTGCCCAAAGTAGCCAAGCGCCAGGATTGGCCGGCGCGACCGGGCGTACCGAACCGGCTCGATGTGCGCAAACTCAGCGTCAGCGAAGCCGACCGCAACACGCATATGTGGGACAAGGTCTATACCGATGTCGCGTACCGGGATCTCGCGCGCAGCATCTGGGCGCAGCATCTGAACGGCCCACCGCCACCGGATATGGACACGCCGGAAAAAGTGGCGAAGGCGATCGAAACGCAGATTCAGCGCGCGGTCGACGCGACGGCCAAGCTGCGCGCACGCGGTGTCGAAGTCGTGTTCGTGCGTCCGCCCGACGCCGGGCCGTATCACGAATTCGACGAACATGTGTTTCCGCGCGCAAAGACCTGGGATGTGCTGCTCGCCAAAACCGGCGCGCCAGGCATTCATTTCGAGGATTATCCGGAACTGCAAGGCTTCGATCCGCCGGAATGGTCGCACCTGAAACCGGATGATGCCGTACGCTACACCACCGCGCTGGTGCCGCTGGTCGAGCGCGGATTCGCCAGCGAAACACCAGCGTCGGCAAAGTAGACGTTACAGGGCGTCCGCGTCCATCTCGCCGGTGCGAATGCGGATCACCTGATCCAGCGCATACACGAAAATCTTGCCGTCGCCGATCTTGCCGCTGTTGGCAGACTTGGTGATCACCTCGACCACGCGTTCGACAAGGTTGTCCGACACGGCGATTTCGAGTTTCAGTTTCGGCAAAAAATCGACCACGTATTCGGCACCGCGGTACAGCTCGGTGTGGCCCTTCTGCCGGCCGAAGCCCTTGACCTCGGTCACGGTGATGCCCTGCACGCCGGCCTCGGCCAGCGCCTCGCGCACATCGTCGAGCTTGAACGGCTTGATGATCGCCATCACCATTTTCATGCGGAACTCCGAAAAACTTTGCCCGGCGCAACTATACCCGCGACGTAGGCGATTTCCTACGCGACGCGGCGCAACCCACGGACAGCGCGCGTGCGTGCGTTTGGCTACACTGCCCGCACGTTCCGCAATGGATGACTGCCATGTTCAATGCCACCGCGATCGACGACCTGGCCCGGCGCCTGGCTGATCTGGTTCCGCCCGGTGCACGTGAAGCGCGCGACGATCTCGCGTCCAATTTCCGTGATGCGTTGCGCGCGGGATTGCGCAAGCTGGATCTCGTCACGCGCGAGGAATTCGACGTGCAACGCAGCGTGTTGTTGCGCACGCGCGAGAAGGTCGAAGCGCTGGAAGCGCGCGTGGACGAGCTGGAACGCAAACCCGGCGCTCCCTAGATTTCCCCCACACCGCCCGGACTGCCGCGCGCGGCACGGGCCGGTTTTGTCCGGAGGTTTTGCATGAGTCTCGCCATCGTCCACAGTCGCGCGCAAGAAGGTGTCTCGGCGCCGCCGGTGACGGTGGAAGTGCATCTGTCCGGCGGGCTTCCCGGAACCAATATCGTCGGCCTTCCGGAAGCGGCGGTAAAAGAGGCACGCGACCGTGTACGCGTGGCGATCCAGAATGCGCAGTTGGAATATCCGGCCAGGCGCGTTACGGTCAGTCTCGCTCCAGCAGATCTTCCCAAGGATGGAGGACGTTTCGACTTGCCGATCGCACTCGGTATTCTCGCCGCGCAAGGCCACTTGCCGAAGGAAAGTCTCGCGCAATACGAATTTCTCGGCGAACTTGCGTTGTCGGGCGAACTGCGCGCGGTCACTGGCGTGTTGCCAGCCGCGCTGAAGGCGGCAAAATCCGGCCGCGCACTGATCGTGCCGCGCGAAAATGGCGCGGAGGCGGCGCTGGCAAGTGGCGGAACCGCGCACGGCGCCGGATCGCTGCTGGAAGTGTGTGCATTCCTGCGCGGCGTATTGCAACTCCCGGCCGCAACGAGTCTCGCAGCGGTCGACACCGCGATAGCGCCTGGCCTCGACCTGGCCGATGTGCGCGGCCAGCCGCATGCACGGCGCGCGCTGGAGATCGCCGCCACCGGCAATCACCACGCGCTTTTTGTCGGCCCACCCGGCACCGGCAAGACCATGCTGGCCAGCCGCCTGCCCGGCATCCTGCCGCCGTTGACCGAAGCCGAGGCGCTGGAAGCGGCGGCAATCCGTTCCGTGGCCGGTTGCGGTATCGATTTCCACATGTGGAAAATGCGGCCATTTCGCGCGCCGCACCATACCGCCTCCGCCGTCGCCCTGGTTGGCGGCGGGCCGGTGCCGCGCCCAGGAGAGATCTCGCTCGCGCATCGCGGCGTGCTGTTCCTCGACGAACTGCCGGAGTACGACCGCCGCGTGCTGGAAGTGCTGCGTGAACCGCTGGAATCCGGACACATCGTGATCTCGCGCGCGGCGCGCCAGGCCGAGTTTCCCGCCGCGTTCCAGCTCGTCGCGGCGATGAATCCTTGTCCCTGCGGATACGCGGGCGATCCATCCGGCCGCTGCGTCTGCACGCCAGAGCAGGTGCGCCGCTACCGCGCGCGTGTGTCGGGCCCCTTGCTCGATCGCATCGACTTGCAGATTGCCGTGCCGCGCGTGGCGCTGGTCGAACTCGGCGAAACGACGCCCGGTGGAGAAAGCAGCTGCGTCGTACGCGCACGCGTCGTCGCCGCGCGCGACCGGCAACTGCAACGCGCTGGCAAGGCGAACGCGCAATTGTCCAACCGTGAAGTTTCACGTGATTGCGCACTTACCCCTTCCGACCGCGCCCTGCTCGAACGCGCGCTCGACAAGCTTGGCCTGTCCGCGCGCGCCTACCACCGCGTGCTGCGCGTCGCACGCAGCATCGCCGACCTCGACAGTGCCGAACGTGTTGCCACGGCGCACCTGACCGAGGCGATCCAGTATCGACGCGCGCTCGGCAGCAGTTGATCCCTACGCCGAAATCGCCAGGCGCTCGCTGTAGTAAATCCGCGCGGTGACCGCACACACCACGAGCGCGGCGATGGACGTGCAAACGAAGCAGATCAGCAAGGCCATGTCCGATACCGGATCGCCGCGCATCAGGCGCATGATCGTGACCTGCTGGCCGAGCAGTGGCACGGCGTACATCCACAACTGCGTCTTGATCGGCAGGATCGACAACAGCAAGGTCGGGATGATCGGCACGAGCATGAGCAGCGACAGATAAGTCTGCGCTTCGCGGTAACTCTTGGCGAACGCGGCGACGAGCGTCTGCAAGGCGCCGAGCAAGGCGGCCAGCGGCAGCATCACGAACACGGTGGCGACGATGAAACGCGGGCCGAGGGTCAGGCTCATGCCGATCTTTTCCGTCGGCAGGAACTGGCCGACGACGGCGAACGCGATGATCGACAACGCCACCGTCGTGATCGCAAACGCGGTTGTCGCCATCAACTTGCCGCCGAGAATCTTCCAGCGCGGCACCGGATTGGCAAGCAAGGGCTCCAGCGACTGACGCTCGCGTTCACCGGCAGTGGTATCGATGGCCAGCGCCATGCCACCGATGAAACCGCCGAGTATGAAGAAGTACGGCAGCATCGCGAACATGAGTCCGGCGCGGCTTTGCGGCGTGGACTGGTCGCGGTCGGCAATCACCACGGGTTTCAGGATCGACGGCGACAGCCCGCGCGCAAGCAGGCGCAAAGCGCCGGTGCGCTGGCCATAACCCTCGATCAGTTTCTTCAGGCGTTCGGTCGGCCCGCGCGCGTCCTGTTGCGAGGCGTCGTAGATCATCTCGACCTGCGCCGGTTCGCCCTTGTCCCATGCTTTCACGAAATCCGGGCCGATGCGCAGCACGACGTCGGCATCCTGGTTGCGCACGGCGGCATCCGGATCTTCGGGTGCGGGCTTGATGTCCACGTTGTTCTGCTTGAGCGCCGCGATCAGGTTCGGCGCGTATTGCGCACCGACGACCGGCAATGGCAGCGGCTTTTCCGCCTTCGACAGCTCGCGCGTGACCAGGGTGTTGATCAGCAGCACGAAGATCAGCGGCGCCATCAGGGGGCCGACGAACAGCGTGTTGATCACGGTGCGGCGGTCGCGAATATTCTCGCGGACTTCCTTGAAAAATACGGTGATGGCGGAGTTCATGCGGCGAGTCCTTCATCGGTGCCGATCAATTTGACGAATGCGTCTTCCAGGTTCGTCTCGCCGGTTTGCGCGCGCAGCGCATCCGGCGACTCGTCGGCGACGACACGGCCGCGCGCGATGACGACGATGCGATCGCACAGCGCCGCCACTTCCTGCATGATGTGGCTGGAGAACAGCACGCAGCGCCTTTCCGTCTTCATCGATTTCAGGAACGTGCGCATCGCGCGCGTGGACATCACGTCCAGCCCATTGGTCGGCTCGTCGAGGATCACGTTTTTCGGATCGTGCACCAGCGCGCGCGCGATCGCGGTCTTGACGCGCTGGCCTTGCGAGAAGCCTTCGGTGCGGCGATCCAGGATGTCGCGCATCTCCAGCGCATCGGCGAGCGATTCGCGCCGCGCGTGCATGGTCTGCGTCTGGATGCCGTGCAGGCGCGCGAAATAATCGATGTTCTCGCGTGCGGTCAGACGTTTGTACAGACCGCGCGCATCCGGCAATACGCCCAGGCGCCGGCGCACCGCGACCGGGTCGACTGCAGCGTCGATGCCGTCCACCAGCACCTGCCCGGAATCGGGGCTCATCAGGGTGTACAGGCAACGCAGCGTGGTGGTCTTGCCGGCGCCGTTCGGGCCGAGCAGACCGGTGATTTCGCCGTCGCGCGCGACGAACGACACGCCATCCACCGCGACCATGCGCTTGGCGCCCTTGCCGAACGCCTTGTGCAGATTTCTGACTTCGATCATGGCCTGATCCTATGGAGATGAACCGTTGAAGTTGACGAACGCCGGCATCGGGCCGAGGCGATCCACGCACATCGCATCGAGTGTTTTCGGATCGAGCTTGTCGACGAACTCGCCGACCAGTTTCGGAATGCAGCCGCGGCCGATGACGTTGTGGCCCTGACCTTTTGCGACGATCAGCTTCGCATTCGAGAAACCTTTCATTACCTGTTCGCCATAGCGCGGCGGCGTGACCGGATCGAACGCGCCTTCCAGGATCAGGACTGGCTTGTCCGTTTTCAGCGGCGCGTGGAAATCGGCCGGCCGCGCAGCGTGCGGCCAGACCTCGCACGCCGTCTTGATGCCGTTCACGAGATGGTTGCCGAGCAGCAGGTTTTCATCCTGTGACCTTGGAGAGAGCAAGTCCGCATCCTCGCTGCAGATCACCGACAACTGCATCGCGTTCTCGGCCAGATCGGCCATGTCGCCGGTCAGCACCTGGGTCTGCCCGGCAAGCGGCGTGAAGTCGCCCTTCAATCCTTCCGCGATCGACAGGGGAAGCAATGCGGCTGTCTCCGGTGTGTAAGCAAACATGCGCACAAGACCGGCCAACGACGATCCATTCAGATGTTTCGTTTGCGTTTCGAATGTGACCGGGTCGCGGTAGATGTAATCCTGCAGCTTGTCGCGCAAGGCATCGCGCAGCTTCATCAGGTTCACGTAGGAATCGCCGAACGCGCTCTTGCACGCCGGCGTTTTGTCGCACTGCGCGAATTGCAGTTTCAGCGCGCTGTCGAGATTCTCGGCGAAGTCCTGGCCCAACGCGATCTCGTTCGGCGCCACCGAATCGAGCACGATGCTGCGCACGCCGTCCGCATGGCGCATCGCGTACTGCTGCGCCATACGCGTGCCGTAGGACACGCCGACCAGATCGAATTGCGGCGCGCCGAGCGCCTGGCGCACGGCTTCCAGATCGGCAACCGCGTCGATGGTGGTGTAGAAGCGCGGATCGGCGTGTTTGGAAACCAGATCCAGACACTCTTGCGTATGACGCTTCGCCTTGGCTGCATCGAAACCGCCATCACGGTCGGCATCTTCCTTGTCCGCGCCGTCGCCTTTGCATTCCAGTGCGTTGGAACCGCCAGTGCCGCGCTGGTCGAGCAGCAACACGTGATGATGCGCGAGCAGCGGCGCGAACGCCGGCGCGACCTGCGGCCAGGTATCGACCGCCGACTGTCCGGGACCGCCGGCGAGAAACACGACGATATCGCTGTCGGCGGCAGCCGCGTCTGACTTGATCAGCGCCAGACGTAGCTGAAGTTTGCGGCCATTCGCATCCGCACGATTCTCTGGCACCGAAAACGGCGCGCAGAACGCGCTCGTGGTCGCACCGGAATGTTTCTGCGCCAGCTCGCAGGTCTTGAACGCCAGCGCGCCCAGCGTGAACGCCTTCGCGTTCGCTGCAATTGGCGCAGCCAGCTTGGGCGCGTGCCTGTCGCCGTCATGCGTTTTGGCGAATTGCGTGAACGCCAGATAGCCGACTACCGCGACGGCAATGGCGATGCGCAAGACGGTTCGTGTATCCAGTTTCATCTCGTCTCCTCGTCGTACTCGAACAATGCTTCGATGCGCTGTCCGAACAATTTCCCGATCTTGAATGCCAGCGGCAGGCTCGGATCGTACTTGCCGGTCTCGATGGCGTTCACCGTCTGCCTGGACACATCGAGCCTTTCGCCCAGCTCGCCCTGCGACCAACCGTGCTTTTCGCGCAGCTCGCGCACGCGGTTCTTCATTCGTCCGACCGGCGCAGGCGTTGGCGCACAGCGAAGAACAGCGCACCGCCCAGCATGCCGGCGCCCATGCCGGCTGCGAATCCCGCACTCCCGGCGTCGCCCTTGTGCCAATACATGTAGGCGGCTGCCACGGTCAACAGCCCGGCCACGTACAAAAAGCGCACCGCGACCGGCGTACCTTCGTCGCAGGTGCCGCTGCCGTAGCGCCTTGCGGCATAGGCACGACCCGCACTGTAGACGACGATCAGCAGCGGGAATATCCAGATCAGCGCCGTCGCCGCCCAGTCCAGCGTGAACACGTGCGCCACCGCCAGGAAGCCGGTGACGATGCCAAAGACCGAAACCGTCGCCGCGGCCACGCCGAGGCCGATCAGGTGCGTGCGTTGTTCGAGTTCGTCGCTGGCGAGCACCCAGCGCGCCATCAACCAGATCACGTAAAGGATCGGCGGCACCGGTGCGAGCGCATACAGGGCCTTGAGCCAGAGCGCCGTTTCGGACCGCGCCAGTGGCCAGACCAAAAGCAGCACGACCACGTAGATCGTCATGGCGATCATGATGCGACGCTGGTGTGCTTGCCGGCTCAGGCGGACCATCGCAGCCATTCCTCAACATGTAAAGCTAACTTGACAGGCCGCACTGTAGCGGCGGATGCCGGATGTGTCAAGCATCCTTTACAGGAAGATTACCGGGACGAGACGTATTTCTCGCGCCTGATGTGCGGCACCGGCAGCCCGGCTTCCTTCAACATCGCGAACGCCTGGTCGACCATGTCCGGATTGCCGCACAAGTAGGCGATGTCGTGCGTGGCGTCGGGCTTCAATTCATCCAGCGCAACATGCACGCGGCCATTGCGGTCGTGCGCGCGCGGTTGCGAGCGTGGCGCTCGCGAGAAGCAGGCATAGAAGTGGAAATGTGGATTCTTCTTCGCGAACGCCTCGAATTCCTCACTGTAGAGCAACTCGGTTTCGTTGCGCGCGCCATAGACCAGTGCAACTTCAGCACCGCGCGCGCCGAGCTTATCCAGTTGCGGCAGCATCGCGCGATACGGCGTCACGCCGGTGCCGGTGGCGACCAGCAGGTAGCGGCGATTGGCGTCCTTGTCGTCCAGGCAGAAGCGCCCGTACGGGCCGCTCGCGTCGACCATCCCGCCGTCCGGCAGGTTCGCGAGCAGGTTCGTGGCCGCGCCGCCCTCGACGTAGGAGACCGCGATCTCGATGCGCCCCACCGCGCTGCCATCGCCGATTGTCGCCACCGAATAGCTGCGCTTGGTCGGCTTGCCGTCCGCATAATTGAAATGGATTTGCACGAACTGGCCGGGCACGAACGCGAACGGCGCGCCGTCGGCACGCTCAAATGCCATGTGCCGCACCGCAGGCGCGAGCATGCGGCTTTCGACCAAACGGAGTTGGAAGTGATCGGCCACGATGCGAATTCGGCAAATCGAAAGGGCCGCTATACTACCCGTCCCGCACCGAATATGCAGCCCATGAGCGCCACTCCCGCGCTGGAAATCCAGGATCTGAAGAAGACGTACGCCAACGGCGTCGAGGCGCTCAAGGGCGTTTCGCTCAGCGTGCAGCCCGGCGACTTCTACGCCCTGCTCGGCCCCAACGGCGCCGGCAAGTCGACCCTGATCGGCATCGTCTCCTCGCTGGTCAATGCCAGCGCGGGCGATGCGCGCGTGTTCGGCGTGTCGATCCGCGAGCGGCGCAGCGAAGCCATGCAGATGCTCGGCCTGGTGCCGCAGGAAATCAATTTCAACATGTTCGAGCAGCCGTTCCAGATCTGCCTGAACCAGGCCGGCTTCTACGGCGTGCCGCGCGCGGAGGCAAAGGTCCGCGCAGAAAAATACCTCAAGCAACTCGCGCTCTGGGACAAGGCGTTCGAGGTCTCGCGCACGCTGTCCGGCGGCATGAAGCGGCGCCTGCTGATCGCGCGCGCGATGATGAACGAGCCGAAGCTGCTGATCCTGGACGAACCGACCGCCGGCGTCGACATCGAAATCCGCCGCTCGATGTGGAAATTCATCCAGGCCATCAATGCCGCCGGCACCACGGTCATCTTGACTACGCATTACCTCGAGGAAGCCGAGTCGCTGTGCCGCAATATCGCGATCATCGACCACGGCCGCATCATCGAAAACACGGCGATGAAGACCCTGCTCGCCAAGCTCGACGTGGAAGCGTTTCTGCTCGACCTGGCCAAGCCCTGCGCCGAGCTTCCGGCCGTGGACGGCGTGAAGCTAACGCGCGTCGATGCGCAGACGCTGGAAGCGGAAATGTCGCGCTCGCACGATCTCAATTCCCTGTTCGCGGCGCTTACCGCGCGCGGCCTGACCGTGACCTCGATGCGCAACAAGGCGAACCGGCTGGAGGAATTGTTCGTGCGCCTGATCGATGCGAACGACAAGGAGGCGGCATGAACGCCGAACTGACACTGATCGCGCTTGGCACCATCGTGCGCCGCGAGGTGATGCGCATCCTGCGCATCTGGACGCAGACCCTGCTGCCGCCGGCGATCACGGTGACGCTGTACTTCATAATCTTCGGGGCGCTGATCGGCAGCCGCATCGGCGAGATGGCGCGCACGGATGCCGGTGCGCCGATTTCCTACATCGAATACATCGCGCCCGGGCTGATCATGATGAGCGTGATCCAGAACGCCTACGGCAACATCACCAGTTCCTTCTTCGGTGCGAAATTTCAACGATTTGTCGAAGAAATGCTGGTTTCGCCGATGCCGAGCTGGACGATTTTGACCGGCTACATTTCCGGCGCGGTGCTGCGCGGCTTCATGGTCGGCGTGATCGTGCTCGGCATTTCCCTGTTCTTCACCAAGATCCACCTCTACCATCCGTTCGTCACGCTCAGCACCTTCGTGCTGGCCGCGACGATCTTCGGCCTGCTCGGCTTCATCAACGCGATCTTCGCGCGCAAGTTCGACGACATCGCGATCATCCCGACCTTCATCCTGACGCCACTTACCTACCTGGGCGGCGTGTTCTACAACGTCGCGCAATTGCCGAGTCCGTGGAAGGAAATCTCGCATCTCAACCCGATCCTGTACATGGTCGGCGCGTTCCGCTACGGCTTGCTCGGCGTCAACGAAATCAACTTGGCCTGGGCGTATGCGGTGATGCTGATCTTTGTCGTCGTGCTCGGCGCGTTCTGCCTGACGCTTCTCAAACGTGGCGTTGGGCTGCGGTCCTAGGGCAGTCCGAAAAACGCTTTGGCTGCCGCCGTCGCTTTCGCGGCGGTGACCACCGCTTCCTCGCCGCGATCGCGCGCGACTTCGGCGCAGATATGGGCGAGATACATCGGCTCGTTGCGCCGATGTGACGGCGCAGGGCTGACGGTGCGCGGCAACAGGTACGGCGCGTCGGTTTCCAGCATCAGGCGATCGGATGGAATCGACTTCACCAGTTCGCGCAGATGCGTGCCGCGGCGCTCATCGCAAATCCAGCCGGTGATGCCGATGTAAAAATCGCGGTCGAGATAGTCGAACAACTCATCTTTCTCCCCGGTGAAGCAATGCACGACGGCCGCACCGACGCGGCCGCGAACATTGTCCATGCAGGCGATGAAATCGGCATGCGCGTCGCGCTGGTGCAGGAACAACGGCTTGCCGCATTCTGCGGCCAGCTCAAGCTGGCGCTCGAACGCGAACAGCTGCGCCGTACGCGGGGAAAAATTGCGGTGATAGTCCAGCCCGGTTTCGCCGACCGCCACAATTTCCGGTTGCGTGTGCAATTCGCGCAGCGCACTTTCCGTATCGGCATCGAAATCCGCCGCGTGATGCGGATGCACGCCGGCGGTTGCGAACAGCACGCCGGGATGCGCTCGCGCCAGGGCCAGCGCGTCGCGCGAGCCCTGCAAGGATGCGCCGGTGACGACGAGCTGTGTCACGCTGTTGGCATGTGCGCGCGCCAGCACCGCATCGAAATCGTGCCGGAAGGATTCATGGGTCAGGTTGGCGCCGATGTCGACGAGTTGCATGCTGGTGCGTTATCGATGGGGTCTGGCATTATGCCCATACCGCGCGGCGCGCGTTCACGGCTGGTTAACCGGCTGCGCCACAGGCTGCGCACACGGGGATTCGATACGGGAGCATGTCCATGAAGCAGTCCATCCTTTTTTCTTGCGTCGGCACCGCCGCATTAGGCGTGGCCACACTCGTCCAGGCAGCCGTGCCTGAGGTTGCTGCAACGCCACAGGTGGATCTGGCGCTGGCGCAGCAGGCGCGTGCGCAAGTACAGGCACAAATCACCGGTGCCAAAGTTGCAGCAACGAAGACCGGCGTCGCTGGTGCCAAGCCGGGCGGCACACATGCGTCGGAATTGTTTGCCAATCCCGATCGCGCCTACCCGCCGAGCTGCCTGAACTCGCCGATGCCGCTTGGTATGTGGCAGAACGATCCGAATGCGCTGGTCGGCCAGGTCAAATTGATTGGCGACCCCTACGCTGGCGGCAATGAAGCGACCTATAGCGAAACCGTCAAGATTTACGTATTTCGCGTTGCCTGCACGAGCGGCCTGTCAGCGACCTTGATGGAAATCGACCGGCCATCGAGCATGGAAGGCAACACCAGCCTATATCCGACGCTTCCGGCCGTATCCGTCGCGCAAGGCAGCAACAACATCTATGTGCGCCTTGCCAATGACCCAAACACGTTTTTTTCGACAGCGTATTCGCTCAATCCGCTGATCAACAGCGACGTATTCGTGCTGGAGAATTTTTACGGCGGCTCGATCCAGCTCAATTACAACAACGCATTGACGCTTACCGTCGATACGCTGAACAACAACGATCCGAACCGCTATACCAACTTTCCCTTGTCGAACTACAATCCCTCGCAGTACCCGGCGGCCGCGCTGTCGCTGCCGATCAGCGGCTACATGACCGGCAACTGGTACGACATAACGCATAGCGGCGAAGGCATCCAGGTCGAAGTCGGTGAACTTCAGGGTAGCAACAACCCCCGCTACATCACCATTGCCTGGTATACCTATGACTCTGCCGGCATTCCATACTGGCTGTTCGGCAGCGGTGTATTCAACTCAGGCGATACGTCGGCGACCGTAACGCTGGGCTATTCCAGCGGCGGCAGTTTCGCTGGCAGCGGCGCTTCGGCTACCCAGAAGTTGTGGGGTACATTCAACGTGCAGTTCCCAAGCTGCAACACGATGCAGTTCACCTACCAATCGGCTGCCGGATTGCCAGCGGGCGTACCGACCGGAAGCGGCACAAAGTCGTGGACCCGGCTTACTCAAATGAATGGCCTGACGTGCATGTGATTGCATCTTGCATCAACGACGATCCCGCCCGCGTGGCGGGATCGTTGTTTATACGATGATGAAAAGTACACAATTCCCCATCCATGAGGCTTTGCCTGAAATCCTGGCGAGTCTCGCCGGCCATCCGCGCCTGGTGCTGGAAGCCCCGCCCGGCGCGGGCAAGACCACGCAAGTGCCGCTGGCCCTGCTCGATGCGGACTGGCTCGCGGGCAAGAAGATTCTGGTACTTGAACCGCGCCGCATCGCCGCGCGCGCCGCGGCGGAGTTCATGGCAGCACAGCTCGGCGAAGACGTCGGCGACACGGTCGGCTACCGCATTCGCTTTGAGGCAAAGACTTCTGCGCGAACTCGCGTGGAAGTCGTGACCGAAGGCATCCTCACGCGCATGATCCAATCCGACCCGGAATTGTCCGGCATCGGCGCAATCCTGTTCGACGAATTCCACGAACGCCATCTGCACGGCGATCTCGGCGCCGCGCTCGCGCTGGACGTGCAGGCCTCGCTGCGACCCGACCTGCGCCTCGCGATCATGTCGGCGACACTCGACGGCGAGCGCGTCGCGCGCTGGTTCGATGCGCCGCGCATCACGTCCGCAGGACGCAGCTTTCCGGTGCGCATCGAGTATCCGCCGGCCAAGGCGAACGAGGACTGGCCGTTCCATCTGCGCCGAATCGTCGACGTTGCGCTGCGCGAGACCGATGGCGATATCCTCGTTTTCTTGCCGGGGCGGCGCGAGATCGAGCAGACACGGCGCGTGCTGGACGCAAGCGCGACTGCACAGATTGTGGCGTTGCACGGCGAGCTTTCGCTGGCCGAGCAGCACGCCGCGCTCGCGCCCACGCGCGCGGGCACGCGGCGCATCGTACTGGCGACGAACGTGGCCGAATCCAGCGTCACCTTGCCCGGGATCCGCGCCGTGATCGACATGGGGCTTGCACGTGAACCGCGCTTCGATCCAAACTCGGGTTTTTCGCGCCTGCAAACCGTCGCGATTTCGCAGGCATCCGCCGACCAGCGCGCAGGCCGCGCCGGTCGCATTGCGCAAGGCGTGGCCTATCGCTTGTGGCCGCAAAGCCAGCGCCTGGAACCCTCGCGGCGCGCCGAGATCGCGCAAGTCGAATTGTCTTCGCTCGTACTCGAACTCGCGGCCTGGGGCTCTCGCGAATTGCGCTGGCTCGATGCGCCGCCCACGGGTTCGCTCGCCAGCGCGCGTGATCTGTTGGCCCTGCTCGGCGCATTGGATGCAAATGGACATCTCACCCAACTCGGCCGCGACATGCTCGCTACCGGCGCATCGCCGCGCCTGGCCGCGATGGCCTTGCGCGCGCCCCATGCGCAGCGCGCGCTGGCCTGCGATGTCCTCGCGCTGGTCGAAGCGCGCAATCCGTTGCGCGGTGAAAGCGGGCGCAATGATGACTTTCACGCGCGGCTGGATGCCGTGTACGCATGGCGATCAACCAAACGCAGCTCACGCGATGCTGACGCCACGGCGCTGACTGCAATCGACCGTGCCGCTTCCGGCTGGCGACGGCGCTTCGACGCGAAAGCCGCCGTGTCGAACAGCGCTGACAGACTTGCGCTTGGCAACTTGCTCATCCACGCGTTTCCTGACCGCATCGCGCATCAGGACAGTAGTGACGCGCATCGCTACCGGCTCAGCAATGGACGCGGCGCGCATCTGCATCCAAATACGCAGTTGTATGGCGAAGCGTGGCTGGTCGTCGCTGATCTGCGCTTCGACGAACGTGACAGTTTGATTCTCGCCGCCGCGCCGTTCGATCCGGATATTCTCGAGCGCGATTTCGCTGCGCATTTCGCACAAACGCGCGTCTCGTGCTGGAATCGCGACAAGCAAGCCATCGAGACATTCGCCGAACGCCGTTTCGCCGAAATCGTGCTCGAACGGCGCAGCGTGCCGGCGCAACCCGAGGACGCGCTGCCCGCATTGCTGGCGGCGATTCGCGATGCAGGACTTGCGTCGCTGCCATGGAGTGAACACGCGCAAGGCTTGCGCGCGCGCGTGGCTTGCCTACGCGAGTGGTGTCCGGAACTTGAACTGCCCGATCTTGCCGATGCAGCGCTGCTCGATTCGCTCGACGAATGGTTGGCGCCGTATCTCGCCGGCAAGACGCGGCTCGACGCACTGACCCCACAACTGCTCGGCGAAGCGCTGGCTTCCCGCCTGGACCATGCGCAGCGCAAGACGGTAGACGAACTCGCGCCGGAGTCGATCGCCGTTCCTAGTGGCAACCAGCGCAAATTGCATTTCGAACCCGGCAAGCCGCCCATACTCGCAGTGAAATTGCAGGAACTGTTCGGCCTGACCGATACGCCGCGCATCGCACGCGGGAAGATTCCCGTGACCTTGCACCTGCTTTCGCCGGCGCAGCGACCGATCCAGGTTACGCAGGACCTGCGCGGCTTCTGGGAACGCACGTATCCGGAAGTGAAAAAGGAATTGAAGGGCCGCTATCCGCGCCACCCGTGGCCCGATGATCCGTGGAACGCGAAACCGACGGCACGCGCGAAACCCAGACATTGACAGGATTCCGCCATATCCGCGTGGAACCATTCCACGTGGGGCCAGTCCAAGCCCGGACGCATCCATCCCCAGAGTTCTTGTCATGACCAAACCTTCGCAGTCCCTCGTCTGGATGCTTGGCTTTCTCGCCGCCGTCGCCGTGCTCGCGATCCTGCTAGCGACGAAACTGATCGCGAACTTTCAAGCCAATCCGTTTTTCAACGGCGTGATTCTGGCCGTGCTGGTGTTCGGCATCGTCGTCAACTTCCGCCAGGTGTTGCTGCTTTCGCGCGAAATCGAGTGGATCGAGACGTTCAAGCGTTCGCCGCCGGACCGCCCACTGCCGGTCAAGCCGCGCCTGCTTGCACCGATGGCGCGCATGTTCGCCGGCCGCGAACGCGCGAAGTTCTCGCTGTCCACGCAGTCGCTGCGCTCCGTGCTGGACAGTGTGTATCTGCGCCTTGAGGAATCGCGCGACCTGTCGCGCTACCTCGTTGGCCTCGCCATCTTCCTCGGTCTGCTCGGCACGTTCTGGGGATTGCTGGTCACGATACGCTCGGTCGCCGACATCATCGGCTCGCTTGGCGTCGGCACCGACCCGGCGGCAATGTTTACCGCGCTCAAGGAGAATCTCAAGGAACCGCTGTCGGGCATGTCGACAAGTTTTTCCACCTCGCTGTTCGGACTCGCCTCGTCACTGGTGCTGGGCTTTCTCGACCTGCAGGCCGGCCATGCGCAGAACCGCTTCTACAACGAACTCGAGGATTGGCTTTCAAGCATGACGCGGCTGTCGTCCGGCGCGCTGCATGGCGACGGCGAAGCCAGCGTGCCGGCCTACGTGCAGGCGCTGCTCGAACAAACCGCCGACGGCCTCGAACGCATGCAGCGCGCGCTCGTCGAATCCGAGCGCGAGCGGCACAATTCCAGCGAGCAGCTCAGCGAATTGAACACGCAACTGGCGCGGCTGACCGATTCGCTGGGCCGTGATCGCCTGTCGGACGAATTGCGCGGTGAACTGCGCCTGCTCTCGCGCACGATCGCCGCCGCCGTCGACGGCAAGCGCAGCGAGATCAACTGATGCATTCGCTCGCGCGCCGCCGGCGCTCGCTTGACATCTGGCCGGGATTTGTCGACGCGCTGTCGTCGCTGATCCTGGTCATGGTGTTCGTGTTGCTGATCTTCGCGATCGGCCAGTTCGTGCTGTCGCAGACCATCGCGGGCAAGAACCGCGCGCTGGCCGATCTCAACGCACAAATTGCGCAACTCGCGCAGACGCTGTCGCTCGCGCAGGACGCGAAGGCCAAGCTCGACGTAAAGGTCAACGAGTTGTCCGCTTCGCTCGGCGTCTCGAGTGCGGCGCTCGATGCCAAGAACGCCGAGGCGGCGAAACTCAACGCTGACATCGCCGCGCTCGCGGCGCTCAAGGCCCAGCTCGAACAACAAGTCGCGAGCATGAGCGCGGAACTGGATACCTCGAAAAAGAATCTCGTCGTCGCGACCGACCTCAATGCGAAATCCGCCGCACAGGTCGAACTGCTCAATCGCCAGCTCGCCGCAGTGCGCGAGCAATTGAGCAAGCTTTCGGCTGCACTCGATCTTGCCAACGCCAACGTGAAGGACAAGAACCGGCAGATCGCGGACCTTGGCGCGCAGCTCAACCTCGCGCTCGCAAACAAGGTGAATCAGCTGGAAAAATACCGTTCGGAATTCTTCGGCAAGCTGCGTGCAGCGCTTGGCGACCGCGCCGACATCCGCGTCGTCGGCGATCGCTTCGTGGTGCCGACCGATGTGCTGTTCGAATCCGGTTCGGCGGACTTGAGCCCGGCCGCGCTGGCGCAGATGAAGAAACTTGCCGAGACCTTGAATCAGGTCGCGGCGGAGATTCCGTCCAACCTCGACTGGATCGTGCGCATCGACGGCCACACCGACAAGCGGCCCATCCACACCGCGCAATTCGCCTCGAACTGGGAGTTGTCGACCGCGCGCGCCGTAGCGATCGTCAAATATCTGGTCGTGCAGGGCATTCCCGCCAATCGGCTATCCGCCAATGGTTTCGGCCAGTTTCAGCCGCTGGATCCCGCCGACACGCCTGAAGCGTACGCGAAGAACCGGCGCATCGAGATTCAGCTGACGAACCGTTAGCCGCGTCTGGCGTAGCCGCAGGAGCAGTGCAGGAATTCACTCACCGTTGCACTACTCGCGTTTGGCCTGGCGCCAGGTCGTCCAGCCCGACATCGCCGATGCGCACGCGGATCAGGCGCAGCGTCGGCAGTCCGACCGCCGCCGTCATGCGTCTCACCTGGCGGTTGCGGCCTTCGCGTATGGTCAGCTCGATCCACGCGTCCGGCACGGACTTGCGGAAGCGCACCGGCGGATCACGCGGCCACAGCCAGTCCGGCGTGGCATCCAGACGCCGCGCCTGCGCCGGCAACGTCGGCCCGTCGTTAAGGAGTACACTTTTGCACAATTGCGCAATTTGCGTATCTGACGGATCGCCCTCGACCTGGACAAGGTAGGTTTTCCGCGTTTCGTGGCGTGGATCGGTCAGGCGCTTGGACAACACACCGTCATCGGTAAGCAGCAACAAGCCTTCCGAATCGTAATCGAGCCGCCCTGCCGGGTAGACATCCGGGATTTTCACGAATTCGGCCAATGTGCGCCGCGCGCCGCTGCGGTCGGTGAACTGGCACAGTACGTTGAACGGTTTGTTGAGCGCGATGAGCATTACAAGCTCGTCATTCCGGCAGGGAATGCCGGAATCTAGTGGTCATGGACGACTGGGTGACGCGAATTGCCCACACATCCATGTGTTCTGGATCCCGGCATTCCCTGCCGGGATGACAGATTTCTATTTTCCGGAAGCATCCGCCGGAGCGGAAAAAATCTTGTCGCCCGCGGGTTTGACGAAGCGCAGCGTCATGCGATCCGATTCGCCGATCGCGAGATACTTGTCCTTGTCCTTGTCGCCCAGCGTCAAGGTCGGCGGCAGCGTCCACACGCCCTTGGGATGGTCGTGGTCGTCCTTCGGATTGGCGTTGATCTCGCTCTTGGCCTCGAGCTTGAAGCCGGCGTCAGTGGCGAGCTTGATCACATAGTCCTCGGGCAGATAGCCCGAGTCCTTGATCTTGGCCAGGTCCGCGCCGGCAGTGGCGCGATGATCGACCACGCCGAGTACGCCACCCGGCTTGAGCACGTCGAAGAAGGCCCTGAACATGCCCGGCGCGTACTCGCCCATGACCCAGTTGTGCACGTTGCGGAATGTCACCACCATGTCGGCCGAGTTCGGCGCGCCGAGGCTCGGTGCTTTCGGGTCGTATTGCACAACCTTGGCCTTGTCGTACTGCACGGGATCGGCGGCGAACATCTTCTCGATCGCCGTCTTGTCCTGCGCGGCCTCGCCTTCGGGTTTTTTCGGAATGGTGATCGCGGCGGTGTAGCTGCCGTCGTCTCTCATCAGCGGCGCGAGCACTTCCGCGTACCAGCCCGCGCCGGGCGTGATCTCGATCAGGCTCATGCCGGGCTTGAGGCCGAAGAATTCCAGCGTCTGCTTCGGATGTCGGTACTGGTCGCGCGCCTTGTTCGCGGCCTCGCGCCAAGCGCCGGCGAGCACTGTGTCGATCTTCGCGTCGAACATCTGCTGCGCGCTTTGCGGTGGCGGCGGATTGGCCGGCTGGTCAGCCACCTTCGGCGGCGGCGCGGTTTCCGGCGCGGGCGCCTGCGATTGGCCACAGGCGGACAAAGTCAGTGCAAGAATCGAAAGCGCAAACGTATGCTTTTTCACGGCAACCTCCTCGTGGTTACATCGCGGCGATCAGCGCATCGCCGAATTCCGAACACTTGAGCAGCTTCGCGCCGTCCATCATGCGCGCGAAGTCGTAGGTAACGGTCTTGGCGGCAATGGTCTTGTCCATCGCGGCGATGATCGCGTCGGCCGCCTCGTTCCAGCCCATGTAGCGCAGCATCATTTCGCCGGAAAGGATCACCGAACCCGGATTGACCTTGTCCTGTCCCGCGTATTTCGGCGCGGTGCCATGGGTGGCCTCGAACACGGCGTGGCCGCTCAGGTAATTGATGTTGCCGCCCGGCGCGATGCCGATGCCGCCGACTTCGGCAGCCAGCGCGTCAGAGATGTAATCACCGTTCAAGTTCAGCGTGGCGACCACGTCGTATTCGTTCGCGCGCGTGAGAATCTGCTGCAGGAAGGCGTCGGCGATCACGTCCTTGATCACGATTCCGGCGCCGGGCTTGCCCGGCGGGATCACGTGCCACGGCCCGCCGTCGAGTTCCACTGCGCCAAAGAAATCGCGCGCGACCTGATAGCCCCAGTCGCGGAACGCGCCTTCGGTGAACTTCATGATGTTGCCCTTGTGCACCAGGGTCACCGATTTGCGCTTGTTCTGGATCGCGTAGGCCATGGCACTGTGCACCAGGCGTTCGGTGCCAAGCCGGCTGACCGGCTTTAGCCCTAAGCCGACATCCACATCGAGTTTGCGCGGCGGCGCGCCGATCGCTTCGAGCTGCTTCTGCCACGCGTCAACCTTCGCCTGCGTGCCAAAGCGGATCTTGTCGGCGAGCTTGGGAAATTTCGCCTGCATGAACTCGAGCACCGCGCGCGCCTCGTCCGAGCCGCCGACCCACTCGATGCCGGCGTAGATGTCCTCGGTATTCTCGCGGTAGATCGTCATGTCCACGTCCTGCGGCTTGTGCACCGGGGACGGCACGCCCTTGAACCAGCGCACCGGACGCACGCAGCAGTACAAATCCAGCATCTGGCGCAGCGCGACGTTGAGCGAACGGATGCCGCCGCCGACGGGCGTGGTCAGCGGGCCCTTGATCGAGACCAGATAATCGCGACAGGCCGTGACGGTTTCGTCCGGCAGCCAGTTACCGGTTTGATTGAACGCCTTCTCGCCGGCGAGCACTTCCATCCACATCAGCTGACGCTTGCTGCCGTAAGCTTTCTTCACCGCCGCGTCGAGCACGCGCACCGAGGCGCGCCAGATGTCCGGGCCGGTGCCGTCGCCTTCGATGAATGGAATGACTGGCCGATCCGGCACTTTCAAGCGCCCGTTGGCGATACTGATCTTCTCGCCGCCAACCGGCAGCGTGGGCGTAAATGCGGTCATGGTTTCCTCCCGAATGTAAGCGGGATATTGTAATTGTTCCGCGTCAGGGTGCGTGATAGCAATTGCGCCGCTTTTGCGTTTCGACATGGGCCAGCCACGAAAACAGGTGGCTTTCCATCCCTCCGGGAGGTCGACCATGCTCAGCGCAAATCCGCAATTGCTTAGGACTCGCAAACCCCTGCGCGTACCACTCGCTGTTGCCCTGACGGTCGCGTTGGGCGTAGCCAACGCCACCACCTACACCGTTACGACCAGCGGCGACGCCGGCACTGGCACCTGCACAGTCAACGCCTGCACCCTGCGTGATGCCGTTGCCGCGGCCAACCTGAGCGCCGGCGCAGATACCATCACGTTTGCATCGAGCCTGTCGGGAGACGCGATTCTGCTCGACATCGCCAGCCAGGGGCATATCGCCATTACCGACAGTCTGACCATCCAGGGCCCCGGAGCGAATCTACTTACCGTGTCCGGCGGCGGTGTAGCCAGCGGCGTCGACGGCGGCATCTTCTACGACCGGGTCTATGTCGGGGGCAATTCGTTGACGTTGTCCGGCATCTCCTTGTCCAGTGGCCGTACTGTCGGCAAGGGTGGCGCATTGCATTTTGCCTACGGCCACCTGACCCTGAGCCACGTCGCGATCCAGGACAGCTACGCACAGACCTTCGGCGGCGGTTTCTACAAGGGTTCCGGAACCCTGAATGTCAATTACAGCACCATCAGCGGCAATTATGCCGGCAGCGCAGGCGGCGGATTTGCCGCGAATTACCCAACAACCTCGCTCATCAACACCACCATCAGCGGCAACACTGCGAACGGATCCGGCGGTGGGTTTTACGCGCGCACCACCATCAACGTGTTCAACAGCACGATCAGCGGCAATACCGCCAACAGTATTGGCGGCGGAGCCTGGATCTCGAAGCAGAATGGTTACTTCACCAACAGCATCATCGCAAACAATTCGGCACCCAGCATGAGCGAGATTGCCTGCACGGCACAATCGAACGGCGCGAGCAGCGTCACCGCGGATAACAGCCTGATCAAAGGCAGCTACGCATGCACGGGCGGCGGCACATTCACCGGCTCCGGCAATATCTTCGGCCAGGATCCCAAACTCGGTGCTCTCGCCCACTACGGCGGACCGACCCAGACGCTTGCCCTGCTGCCCGGTTCGCCGGCCATCGACGCAGGCAACAACGCAACCTGTGAATCGACCGATCAGCGCGGCCAGGGCCGTCCCTACAATGCCACCGGCAAAGCCACGGCAATCTGCGACATGGGCGCCTTCGAAGTGAACTTCATCGACCTCGACCGCATCTTCGCCAACGGTTTCGATTGAGGCGTAACTCAATAGTTCATCCCTGAAGCTCACCTCCTGTCGGCATCCTGCCTCCACTTCGATTGGCGCACGCGATGCGATTCAACGCATCGCGTGGAGCGCCAATCTCAACCGTGCTGGTGCTCGTCCAACGTCTCGCGCAGGGTTTCGTCTTCGGATTCGAGCTTGTCGCCAAGCAGGCGACGCACGCTGACGTAGAACACCGGAATCAGCAGCACGCCGAATACGGTTGCGAACAGCATGCCGCCGACCACGCCGGTGCCGATCGCGTGACGCGCGTTCGCACCGGCGCCACTGGACACCACCAGCGGCATCACGCCGAGGATGAAGGCGAAGCTGGTCATGAGGATCGGGCGCAGGCGCAGGCGCGCGGCGTCGACCACGGCCACGCCGAGCGGGCGTCCGCGTTTTTGCTCCTGCACCGCAAACTCGACGATCAGGATGGCGTTCTTCACCGCCAGGCCGATGATCGTGATGAGTCCGACCTTGAGGAACACGTCGTTCGACAGGCCGCGCCCCCAGGTCGCAAGCAGCGCGCCGGTCAGTCCCAGCGGCACCACCAGCATCACCGCCACCGGGATCGACCAGCTTTCGTACAGCGCGGCCAGGCACAGGAACACGACCAGGATCGACAGCGCGAACAGCTTCGGCGCCTGCTCGCCCGACAGGACTTCCTGCAAACTCTGTCCGGTCCATTCGAAACCGAAGCCGTGCGGCAGGTCGTTCTGGATCAGGTTCTTCATCAGTTCCATCGCCTGGCCGGTGCTCTTGCCCGGCGCCTGGCCGCCGACGATGTCGACCGCTTCATACCCGTTGTAACGGGTCAGGCTCGGCGCCGCCATGGTCCATTGCGTTTGCACGACGTTCGACAACGGAATCATCGGCGCAGGTCCGCCATTCGCGGGAGCCTTGCCGGCGACATAGAAATGGCGCAGCGCGTCGACGCCGGCGCGGAACGGCGCGTCGGCCTGCATGATCACGCGCAGCACGCGGCCGCCGAAATCGAAATCGTCCACGTAGACCGGTGCGAGCATCAGCTGGATGGCGGTATAGACGTCCGAAAGCTTCAGGCCCATCGCCTGCGCCTGCACGCGGTCGACCGTCATCTTCAACTGCGGCGCGTCTTCCAGCGCGTTCGGGCGCACGCCGACCAGGGTGTCGGCATGCTTGGCCGCCGCGCCGAGCAGCATGTTGCGCGCATTCATCAGCGCTTCGTGGCCCTGGCCGGTGCGGTCCTGCAGGAACAGATCGAAGCCGCCGAAGCGGCCCAGGCCGCGGATCGTCGGCAGGTTGGCGACGAACACCATCGCATCCTTGACCTGGCCGAACAGCTGGCCCTGCAGGCGCGGGATCAATTCCGTCACGTTCGCCTTGCGCTGATCCCAGGGCTTGAAGCCGATGAACGCCATGCCGACGTTTTCGCCGCTGCCGACGAAACTGAAGCCGGACAGCGCGAACACGCGTTCGACTTCCGGATTGGAACGGATGATGTCGCTGACCTGGTCCATCACCGCATTTGTGCGCGCGATCGTCGCGCCGGCCGGCAAGGACACGATCGTCAGCGCGTATCCCTGGTCCTCGTCCGGCACGAAGCTCGAAGGCAGTTTCCAGAACAGGAATCCGCACACCACGGACACGGCGGCAAACACCATCATCCAGCGCGGCGCGTGACGCACGGCGCTGCGCACATGTCCGGTGTAGGAATGGCGAGTCCAGTCGAAGGCCTTGTTGAACCAGACGAACAGCGGATTGTGCGCATGCTCGTGGGTGGGCTTGATCAAGGTCGCGCACAGCGCCGGCGTGAAGCACAGGGCGAGGAACGCGGAAAACGCCGTGGACAGCGCGATGGTCAGCGCGAACTGGCGATAGATCGCGCCGACCGAGCCCGTCTGCAGCGCGCTCGGGACGAATACCGCCATCAGCACCAGGGCGATCGCGATCACGGCGCCGGAAATCTGCTGCATGGCCTTGCGCGTGGCGTCGCGCGGGGAGAGGTTTTCCTCGCGCATGATGCGTTCGACGTTCTCGATCACCACGATCGCGTCGTCGACAACGATGCCGATCGCCAGCACCATGGCGAACAGCGAAAGCTGGTTGATGGTGAATTCCAGGCCCGACAACGCCAGGAATCCGCCGAGCAGGGCGACCGGGATCACGATCGCCGCGATCAGTGTGGCGCGCAGGTTCTGCAGGAAGATCAGCATCACCAGGAACACCAGCACGAATGCGATGGCGAGCGTGATCACCACTTCCTCGATCGCGATGCGCACGAACGTGGTCGAGTCGTAGGGTATGAACCACTCCACGCCCGGCGGGAAACTCGATTGCAGTTCGGCGAGCTTGTCCTTGACTTCCTGCGCAACGGTCAGCGCGTTGGCGCCGGTGGCCAGTTGCACGCCGGCGCCGGCGACCGGCACGCCGTTGAAAACCGAGCGCTGGCCGTAACTGGCCGGGCCCAACTGGATGCGCGCCACGTCCTTCAGGCGCACCGTGGTACCGTCAGCGTTCGCGCGCAGGATGATGTTGCCGAATTGATCCGGCGTGCTGAAGCGGCCTTCCGCGCGCACCGTCGCCGTGACGCCGGTGCCGGGAACCGTCGGTTCGGCGCCGATGGCTCCAGCCGCGACCTGCACGTTTTGCGCCTTCACCGCTGCCAGCGCATCGGCTGCCGACAGGCTGTAGCCGTGCAGTTTGTCCGGATCGAGCCAGATGCGCATGGCGTATTCGGCACCGACCTGGAACGTGGTACTCACGCCGGGCAGGCGCGCGATCTGGTCGAGGATGCCGGACGAGAGCAAATTATTGAGCTGGTACGAATCAAGACTTCCATCCGTCGAGCGCAGGGCGAAGAACATCAGGAAGTCGGGATTGGACTTGGACACCGTCACGCCCTGCTGCACCACTTCGGCGGGCAGGCGCGGCGTGGCCAGGGTCACCTTGTTCTGGGTCTGCACCGCCGCGGTGTCGGGGTCGGTGCCGGGTTCGAACGTGAGGGTGATGCCGACGCCACCGTTCGAACTGGAACTCGAACTGAAGTACATCAGATGATCGATGCCGGTAAGCTGCTGCTCGATCACCTGGGTCACGCTTTTTTCCACGGTTTCCGCGTCCGCACCCGGATAGGCGGCGTTGACCACGACCTGTGGCGGCGCGATGGATGGATACGACTCCACGCCGAGGTTGAACAAGGCGATGCTGCCGCCCAGCGCGATCAGTATCGCGATGACCCACGCGAAAATCGGGCGATCGATGAAGAAATTCGACATGGTGATTTCCTTTTGCGTTCGTCCCTGATCGCGAGAATCAAAAAGCGGCCATCCTGGCCGCACTTTTCAACAATCAGTGGGCGGGCTTGGCGGCTGGCGGCGCGGCGTCGGGCTTCCACGGCGTCGCCTTGGCGGGCGCTCCCGCTTGCACGTGTTGCACGCCCGAGACGATGACCTTGTCGCCATCGGCCAGACCCGAGGTGACGACGAAGTCGCCGCCCTGCTGTGCATCGGCCACGACCGGCTTCCTGGCCACCTTGCCATCGGCGCCGACCACGAGCACATAGGGCCCGGACGGATCGCGCTGCAGTGCGGCTTGCGGAATCAGATACGCCTGCGTGATCTGGCCCAGGGTCAGGCGCAGGTTCACGTACATGCCCGGCAGCAATTGGCGATCCGGATTCGGCACGATGCCGCGCAGGCTCACCGCGCCGGTGGCCGCATCGACGGCCGCGTCGGAAAAATCCAGCGTTCCGGAATGCGCGTAGGCCGTGCCATCCGGCAACAGGATGTCGACCTTGGCCTTGTTCGCCTCGTCCAGGGCGACATGGCCACCGGCCTGTGCGCGGCGCAGCGCATCCAACTCGCCGACAGCCTGGCTGAAATTCACGTAGATCGGATCGATCTGCTCGACCGTGGTCAGCAGCGTCGCTTCACCCTGCCCGACCAGGGCGCCTTCGGTCACCTGCTGCTGGCCGGCACAGCCGGAAATCGGCGCGGTCACGCTGGCGTAGCCCAGGTTGATGCGCGCGGTTTCGACGTTTGCCTGCGCCTGCTGTACGGCTGCCGCGGCGGTACGCTCCGCGGCGAGCGCGTTGTCGAGGTCTGTCTTCGACATCAGCCCCTTGTCGGCAATCGAACGCGCACGCTCGGCGGCGACATGGTTGTTGGTGTAGGTCGCCTTGGCCGCGGCCAGATTGGCGAGCTGCGCATCCAGCGCGGCCTTGAGCGGCGCCGGATCGATCTGGAACATCAGCTGGCCCTGCTTGACGTCGGTGCCTTCGGTGTACACGCGCTTTTGCAGCACGCCGGCCACACGCGCGCGCACGTCGGCGGTACGCGTGGCGGACAGGCGCCCGACCAGGTCGCGCGTCAGCGGCACGGCCTGCGCCTTGGCCACGACCACGCCGACTTCGGCGAGGGGCATCTGCATCTGCTGTTGCTGGGCCTTGCCGCAACCGGCGGCGGCGAGCGCGAAGATCAGGACGGGAGCGGGAGAAATCCGAAATCGCATAAACGAATCCTTCGTCGGGTTGCGCGTCAATTAGCGAACCGGTCGGTCAAGATAATGAGGGATGCCGCGATGTGCAATGGGCCGGAGGTCATTCTTGCCGAACCGGCCCGGCAAATTGCCGACCCTTCTGGAAAGTCCGGCATGGATGCCGGTGTGTTCCTGGCGATCGCGGAGGATCGCAAGAACTAATGCCGGTGGGCAATCGCCAGATACTGCGCGCTTTGCATCTCGATCAGGCGGCTTTCCGTGCGGGCGAACTCGGCGCGCAGGCGTTCGCCGTCATAGATTTCGGTTACCGGCGCCGCCGCGGACAAGACCAATTTCACGCCGCGGTCGTAGAACTCGTCGACCAGGTTGACGAAACGCCGCGCAGCATCTTCGGTCTGCGGCGTGAACTGCGGCACGTTGGAGATCAGCACGGTGTTGAAGCGCTGGGCAAGGTCGATGTAGTCGGCGACCGCGCGCGGTCCTTCACACAGGGCATCGAAGTCGAACCAGATCGCGCTATCGCCGCGACGGCGAATGGGAATATCGCGATCGTTGATGCGGATACTCGCATCGGCGCGCTGCGCGCCGGGCGCGATGCGCGCGAAGCAGGCGGCGAGTTCATGTTCGGCGTGTTCGCCCAACGGGGTGAAATAGACGCCGGCACGGGTCAGCGCGCGCAGACGGTAATCCTGCGGCGAGATCAGCTCGCGAACCTCGCAATGCCTTTCGAGCAAATCGATCGCGGGCAGGAATCTTGCTCGTTGCAACCCGTCACGGTACAAGCCGGATGGCGCGATGTTCGAGGTCGTGACCAGGGTTACGCCCTGCGCGAACAGGTGTTCGAGCAGGCCAGCAAGGATCATCGCATCGCCGATGTCGCTGACGAAGAATTCGTCCAGGCACAGCAATTTCGCCTCGGCCGCAAATGCCGCCGCAACTTCACGCAGCGGATCGACATGGCCTTGAAGCGTTTTCAACTGCGCCTGCACGCGACCCATGCAGCGATGGAAATGCAAACGCAGCACGAGTTGTGGGGGCAGCGATTCGACCAGCAAATCGGCAAGAAACGTCTTGCCGCGACCAACCGAACCCCACAGGTACAGGCCGCGCACCGGCGCGTGTGAACGCATCGGCAACCAGCGCCGCCAACCGCCGTGCGCCGCGGCGAGGATTCCGTAACGGATGCGATCGAGCACCGGCAAAATTTCGCGCTGCGCGGGATCGTTGTCCCAGCGTTTTTGCGCCGCACCTTGCGCATACAAACCGCTTGGCGTTTGGGTGACCGTCACGCGACGTTACGCAGCGGCGGCAAATTCGCGCGCACGCCGTTCTTGACCGCACCGCGCAAGTCCATCAAGCGGCGATGGAAGAAATGCCCCGTGTCGGGCATGCGTACCAGCGTCGGCGGTTCAACCTGCGCGGCGACCCAGGCGTAGACCGCTGCCGGATCCACCACCTCGTCGGCCTCGCCCTGGATCACCAGCCACGGACACAGCGGATGCGCCAGATGCGCGAAATCCCAGCGTGACACGGGCGGCGCCACCGAGACCATCTGCCGCACCGGCAACTGCGGCGCGGCGCGCGCGGCGACGTAACTGCCGAAGGAAAATCCTGCCAACCACAAAACGTCCTCGGGCCGAGCGCGCTGGGCCCATGCGGCGACTGCGAGCAGGTCGTCGGTCTCGCCACGGCCATCGTCGTAAGTCCCTTGCGAAGCGCCGACCCCGCGGAAATTGAAGACCACCGTGGCCAGGCCTGACTCGCGCAGGCTGCGCTCGAGCATCGTCACCACCTTGTTGTGCATGGTGCCGCCGTGCTGCGGATGCGGATGGCAGATGATGGCGACGCCCGCACGCGCTTCGGCGGCGACAGGAACGTCGACCGCGGCTTCGAGCGCGCCGACGGGGCCGGGAAGGATCAGCGCAGTTGCTGCGGCGGGAAAGGTATCGGGCGCAATCATACAAACACTGGCATAGCCCTTCGTTTCATCCCTGAAGCGTTCGCCGTTGGGCCGTCTCGGCCCAACCGAAATGCCACGCGCGCGATGCGCTTCAACGCATCACGCAAGCGTGTGTCATTTCACCTGGCTAAGCATCCACTCAACCGTGGCCTTGACCTGCGCATCCGTCAGCGACGGATTGCCGCCCTTGGCCGGCATGAGTGCGCCCTTGCCATCCTTGCCGGAATATCCGTCGATCGCGTGCTTGACCAAGGTGTCCAGACCCTGCGCCACGCGCGGCGCCCAGGCAGCCTTGTCGTGGATGCTCGGCGCGCCAGTGGCAGCATTGGTATGGCAGGTCGTGCACAGGTTGTCGAAGATGGTCTTGCCGTCAAGCGTGCCGCCATAGGCGACCTGCGATTCGGCGGCCTTTTTCGCGGCGTCCTGCGCCGCTGCCAGCGCGGCGCGGCCCGTATCGCCTGCGTACACACCCGCGACCGGCGCGATGCGCGCGGCGATTTCCTGCTGTGCTTCCGGGCGCGGCGGCGCCGGATGATTGTTGTAGATGTGCATGGCCATCAGGATCAGGCCGATCATGACCAGCGCAAGAAAGCCGATCACCATCGAGAAATGGCGGAGGAAGACGCGGTCGGTGGAGCTTACGGGATTGGTCACGGTCGGATCGTCCAGATGAGGCCGCAAACGGCCGGATTGCGGCCGCGAAGTATAGCGGCCCCCTGCCTTGAGCGGCAAATTCCGCTCATTGCGTCGTCGCTTTCTTCTGCCCGGCGATAAACGCCTTGATATGATCCTCCAGCACCGGCAATGGCACCGAGCCGGTTTCCAGCACGGCGTCGTGGAATTTACGGATGTCGAATTTCGTGCCGAGCTCCTGCTCGGCAAGCTGGCGCAGTTCGAGGATCTTCAACTCGCCGAGCTTGTACGATAGCGCCTGCCCGGGCCATGAGATGTAACGATCGACCTCGGTTTCCACCTCGTGTTGGCTGAGCGCAGTGTGCTCGGCGAGGTACTTGATTGCCTGCGCGCGTGTCCAACCCAGATGATGCACGCCGGTGTCGATGACCAGACGTGCGGCGCGCCACATGTCGTAGGATTCGCGGCCGAAATCGTCGTAGGGCGTGCGATAGATGCCCATTTCTTTTCCGAGGTATTCGCAATACAACGCCCAGCCTTCGCCGTAGGCGGAAATGTAGGCTTTGCGAAAATCCGGAACTGCGTTCATCTCTTCGACCAACTCGCCTTGCAGCGCGTGCCCGGGGGCGGATTCATGCAGGGTCAGCGCGGTCAGGTTGTAGAGCGGACGCGAAGGCAGATCGTAGGTATTGACCCAGTATGTGTGCGCTCCGCCGCGGCCGGCGGTCCAGAATGGCGCGATCGCCGCCGGCACCGGTTCGATGCCGAAGCGCCCGCGTGGCAGCAATCCGAAATACTGCGACAACTTCGCGTCCACGCGCTTGGCGATCCACGATGCATGCATCAGCAGTTCATCCGGCGTCTTGACGTAAAACTGCGGGTCAGTGCGCAGGAAATGCAGGAACGCCGGCATGTCGCCCTTGAAGCCGGTCGCCTTCATCGTCGCGTCCATTTCTTTCTGGATGCGATCGACTTCCTTCAGGCCGATGTCATGGATCGCCTGCGGATCCAGATCAAGCGTGGTGTATTCGCGGATCTGCTGGCGGTAATAGGCACGGCCATCGGGCAGCGCCTCGGCAGCCAATGTGTCGCGCGCCTGCGGCACGTAGTCGTCACGGAAGAATTTCAGCAGCTTCGCGTAGGACGGAATCACCTTGTCGCGGATCGCCGCCGCACATTCGGCCTGCAGGATCGCCTGCTCTGCCGCCGGAATCGTTGCGGGCAGCGACTTGAATGGCTTGTAGAAGTCGCTTTCGGTCGGGTCCTTGATGTCGATGTAGGTGGAAATCGACACATCGCGGCCCGGCAATACAGCTTTCGGAACCGAAAACCCGCGCTTGAGACCTGCTTGCATGTTGACGATATTTTCGTCGAACCAGCGCGGAACGTCGTTCAACGTGGCGATATAGTTTTTGGCATCCTTGACTGTGCGCAAATGCCGGCCGGACATGAATCCGAGATCCGACCAGAACTGCGAGTCTGCGTTGAACGGCATTTCGTACTGGCGGAAGCGGATGTCGGCAGCGAGGTTTTCAAGCTGCGGCTTGTAGACCTCGAAGTTGATCTTGTTCGCCGGCGTGAGCTTGTCGACCGGAATCACCGCAAGCTTTTTCAGCACATCGTTCCAGTACGCCAGCCGCGCCTCCTGCGATTTGGCGTCCACGCGTGGCAGGCGATCGGGCACTGCTGCCGTGGCGCCGTCGTCGTCGCTGCCGGGGAACTGTTGTTGACGCCATTTCCATTCGGCGCTGTAGATCGCGACGAACCTGGCGTCGGCGGACCCCGGCGCCGGCGCGGCGGATTTCGAACAGGCACAATCGGGCGTTCCTGCCCAGGCCGGAGCGGCCACGGCAATACCAAGCGCAAGCAACAACGAAGTGTGGATTTTCATTGCGGGTTCTCCAGACGATTGCCGATCATCGCACCTTCACTTGCGCCGCGCATCGGTCGCTCGTCCTGCGTGTGGCCGAACTGCGTGCGACAATGCACGCATCGTTCATTCCAATGCCATGCCATGACCGCAACGACATCATCCCGGCCCATTTCCCTGACCCGATTTCTGATCGAGGAGCAGCGCGACAAGCAACACATCAATGCCGATCTGCGCCTGCTCATCGAGGTCGTCGCGCGCGCCTGCAAACGCATCGCGATTTCCGTCGGCCGCGGTGCGCTCGGCGGCGTGCTCGGCAGCGCGGGCACGGAAAACGTGCAGGGCGAAGTGCAGAAAAAGCTCGACGTTCTGTCGAACGAGATCCTGCTCGAAGCGAACGAATGGGGCGGGCACCTGGCCGCGCTGGCGTCCGAGGAAATGGACGACCCGCACCCGATCCCGCACCGTTATCCGAAGGGCGAATACCTGCTCGTGTTCGATCCGCTGGATGGCTCCTCGAACATCGACGTGAACATCTCCGTCGGCACCATCTTCTCGGTGCTGAAGTGTCCGTCCGGCGTGAAGGAGCCTGATGAGAGGGCCTTCCTGCAACCGGGCACGCAACAGGTTGCCGCCGGTTATGCCGTGTACGGATCGAGCACGATGCTGGTGCTCACGCTGGGCGACGGCGTGCACGCGTTCACGCTCGATCGCGAGATCGGCAGCTTCATGCTCACGCAGCGGAACCTGCGCATCCCCGAGGACACGCGCGAGTTCGCCATCAACATGTCGAACATGCGCCACTGGGAGCCGCCCATGCGGCGCTACATCGACGAACTGCTGGCCGGCAAGAACGGCCCGCGCGGTGCCGACTTCAACATGCGCTGGGTCGCGTCCATGGTGGCCGACGTGCACCGCATCGTCTGCCGCGGCGGCATCTTCGTCTACCCGCTCGACGCGAAGATCAGGGACAAGGGCGGCAAGCTGCGCCTGATGTACGAGGCCAACCCCATGGCCTTCATCGTCGAGCAGGCCGGCGGCATGGCGACGAATGGCCATGGCCGGATCATGGAAATCGTGCCGCAGTCGCTGCACCAGCGCGTGCCGGTATTCCTCGGCTCCAAGAACGAGATCGAACGCGTGACGCGTTATCACCGCGAAGCAGCCAGCGAGTGAACGGCGATTTCATCGAGGTCTATGACGGCGCGCTCGATGCGGCAACATGCGCGACGCTGATCCGCCGCTTCGATACGAGCGGACAAGCGACACGCGGCGAGACCGGCAGCGGCGTGGATGTGAAGCTTAAGGACAGTTGGGACATCCGCATCAGCGGCCAACCGATGTGGGCGGATGCGGAAAACGCGCTGAACACGGCGATGATGTCGGGCCTGATGCGCTACCTGCGCACCTATCCGCACACCCTGCTCGCGCCGCTGTCCTTGCGCATGGCCGACGGCGCCGGCGGCACCGTCGCGATCGATCCGGAGCGCATGGCTGGAATGTCGGACGAGTTGCTACAAGTGCTGATCAGAAAGACCCTGCGCCCCGGCAGCATCAATCTGCAAAAATACATTTCCGACCAGGGCGGTTATCCGTACTGGCACTGCGAGCTGTACCCCAAGCCCGGCGATGCGCAATCGGAAACCCTGCACCGCACGCTGCTGTGGACGATCTACCTTAATGATGGCTTCGACGAGGGCGAAACCGAGTTCCTTTACCAACACCGCAAGATCACGCCGAAAACCGGCAGCCTGCTGATCGCGCCGGCCGCGTTCACGCACACACATCGCGGCAACATGCCGAAGCGTGGCAACAAGTACATCGCCACGTCGTGGATTTTGTTTCAGCGTGCGGAAAGGATTTACGCGCAAACCTAGAACAACTCGCCCTGCGGCGTGGTCTTGCGCGCTGCGATGAAACTGGCGCAATCAAGCGTGAGATTACGGCCACGCGAAAGGCCCAGCCGGCGCGTGGCGATGGCGAAACGCTGGCGGATGAGTTCGGCGAACTCGCCTTCGCCGCGCATGCGTTTGCCGAAGCGCGGGTCATTGTCGCGACCGCCGCGCATCTGCCGCACCAGGCTCAGCACATGCCCGGCGCTCTCGGGAAAATGCAGCTCCAGCCATTCCCGCACGAGCTGCTTCAATTCCCAGGGCAGGCGCAGGATGGTGTAGCCGGCCATTTGCGCGCCGGCTTCCTGCGCACGCTCGAGGATCTGTTCTATCCATCGATCCGTGAGCATGGGGATGATCGGCGCGACCAGCACGCCGCAGGGCACACCGGCTGCGCTCAGCGCCTTGAGCGCGGCGATGCGCCGGTGCGGCGCGCTGGCGCGCGGCTCGAGTTTGGACGAGAGCTTGTTGTCGAGCGAGGTCACCGACACGAAGACGTAGACCAGATTTCGTTGCGCCAACGGCACGAGCAAATCCAGGTCGCGTTCGATCAACGCGTTCTTGGTGACAATGCTGACCGGATGCCGGTGTTCGAGCATCGCTTCGAGAATCTGCCGCGTGATCCGGTAAAGACGCTCGATCGGCTGGTAGGGATCGGTATTCGCGCCGAGGTTGATCGGACTGACGCGATAGCCCGGCTTCGCCCATTCGGTGCGCAGTGCTTCCACCGCATTGGTCTTGGCGAACAGTTTCGTTTCGAAATCCAGTCCCGGCGAAAGATTCAGATAGGCGTGCGAGGGTCGCGCGTAGCAATAGACACATCCGTGCTCACAACCGCGGTAGGGATTGATGCTCTGCTCGAACGGGATATCCGGCGAATCGTTGCGGCTGATGATGCTGCGTGCACGCTCTTCAGTCACCGTGGTCGCCGGATGCGGCGTAAGTTCGACTTCGCGTTCCCAACCATCGTCCACGGCCTCGCACGCTGTCCTCTCGAAGCGGCCTTCGATATTCGATGCCGCGCCGCGGCCCTTGATGCGTACCGGCTGGTTCATGCGTGCATCCTACGCCGGGCGCGTCTCATCGATTGGGATCACGCTGCGGCTTATACTGAACAAAAACCCCGGAGAGTTTCATGCACAGTTCAAAGCGGTGGATTTGCATGCTGGCGGCCTGCCTGGCTTTCGCCGCCACGCGCGCAAACCCCACCGAAGCCGACCCGCTCAAGGATCCGGAAGTGCAGAAAGTCCTGCGCGCGATGGACGAGGTCGATACCTGGTATCACCCGGATCTGTTCGGCGAGTTTGCCGGCATGCGCCAATACGCCGAGCACGACTACGCCGGCGCGCTCAAATATTTCAAGATCGGTGCGTTCTATGCGGACAAGCTCTCGCAACTTAGCATCGGCCTGATGTACGCGCACGGCGAAGGCGTGCCACGGGATGAAGCCACCGCCTATGCGTGGCTCGTAGTGGCGGCGGAGCGCGGGTATCCCAAATTCGTGGAAGCGGTCGACCGGCAAAAGGTGTTGATGACGCCAGAGCAGATGCAGCAGGCGCAACCGATCCTTGCCGAAGTGCAGGCCCGTTATGGCGACGCGGTGGCCAAGCCGCGCATCATCGCGCAGTTGCGCGAGGGCAGGACGGCGATGACCGGCTCCCACATCGGTTACGACTTCGGCGTGCAGGTCAAGGCGGATCATCCCTGCACCGGCGGTGGCACCGTAGTGATCAATGGCATGGAGTTGCCTAAGACCGGCTGTCCCGGGTCGAACCTCTACTCGCCCGAACGCTGGGATCCGAAGCAGTACTTCGTGCTGCGCGATGCGCAATGGAAGGCGACTGTCACCGTTGGCGACGTCAAGGATGCCGATACTGGTGACAAGGACAAGTCGAAGCCGGCCGCCGACAAACCTGACGGCAAACCCTGACGCGCTAGCGGGTCGGCACGGCGGCGCGTGACCGCCCTCCGGCCAGGCGCCGCCAGATGCCGGCGAGGAAGCGGAACAGTTTCGGGATCAGCCAGATCAGCAGCAGCAGGAACGCGGCTAGCAGCACCAGAAACACCAGCGGGTGCTGGAACACCAGCCATAGTCCTGCGAGCAGGATGCCGTCTTCGGAAAAACTCATCGTCCAGTTGCTGAATGGTTCCGGCGAGGTATTGATCGCCGCGCGCGTACCCATCTTGGCCAGGTGCGTGCCGCCGGCGATGGTGCCGCCGAGCAATGCCGCGGCCATCTGTACGTCCGGGGTGGCATTGCCGATCGCACCCCAGGCCAGCATCGCGCCGATCGGGATGCGGATGAACGTATGCACTGCGTCCCAGACCGAATCGACAGCGGGAACCTTGTCGGCGACAAACTCGATGATCAGCATGAAGGCGGATGCGCCCAGCACCCAGTTGTGTTCGAGCAACTGCAGGTGTTCCGGCAACTGCACCCAACCCATCCGACCGATCAGACCGACGATGAAAATGGCCGCGTACAGGCGGATGCCGCTGGCCCAGGCCAGGCCTGCTGCCAGCGCCAGCGATTGCAGGTTTTCCATCGCCCACCTCCGCATGCCAATCAGTGCGCGATTTTACGCGCGATGCCTGAATGCCGCCCGTCGGCAAGGCAATGCCGCTTCGACGTTACGCACTCGCGGCACGACTGTGATTGTGGCAGGATCGGCACGTTCGTTTGCGGGGACATCACGATGCGCTGGATTCTGCTGCTGCTCGCGGTATTGGGATTCGGTCTGGGATTTTCGGCGAAGGCACCCGGCTTGATGGGCCTGGGCTTCGTGCTCGGTTTTGTGTTCCTGATTGCCGCGTTTTTTGCATTCGCCGCCGCGCGCGTCGCTGAAACCTCGCGCCCGGATTCGACCCTGCTCACCGACAAGGACCTCAACGCCTTGCGCGCAAGCATGCGCAAGAAGCCATCACCACCACCGGCGAATCCTGCCTGAGCGATCCGGTGGCGCAGGTTTCACGCATCACCAATTCGGACTAAAGTGCGGTTTTCCATACGGGAGAATCGCCATGGCAGTCGTGCATCCGGTTCCGACCGACTTCGCCGCGCGCACACGCATCGGCGCGATGGACTATGAAAAACTCTACGCCGAATCCGTGCGTGACCCGGATGGTTTCTGGCGCCGCATCGGCAAGCGCCTGGACTGGATCGTGCCGTACACCAAGGTGCGCGACGTTTCTTTCGACGCGAAGGATCTGCATATCCGCTGGTACGCCGACGGCAAGCTGAATCTTGCCGCGAATTGCCTGGACCGGCACCTGACCACCCGCGGCGACAAGACCGCGATCCTGTGGGAAGGCGACCATCCCGACGAGTCGCGCGCGATCAGCTACCGGCAATTGCATGAACAGGTCTGCCGCGCGGCGAACCTGCTGAAAAATCTCGGCATCAAGAAAGGTGATCGGGTGTGCATCTATCTGCCGATGATTCCTGAGGCGGCGGTGGCGATGCTGGCCTGCGCGCGCATCGGCGCGGTGCACACCGTCGTGTTCGGCGGTTTCTCGCCGGACTCGCTGGCTGGGCGCATCGCGGATTCGCATTCGAAAGTGGTGATCACCGCTGACGAAAGCCTGCGCGGCGGCAAGCATGTGCCGCTGAAGGTGAACGTTGACGAAGCGTTGACGCGACCCGGCACGACCAGCGTGGAAACCGTGCTCGTGGTCAAGCGCACTGGTGCGCCGGTGCCGATGCAGGCACCGCGCGACCGGCCCTGGGACGCGCTTGTCGCCGCACAGGATCCCGTCTGTCCGCCCGAACCCATTGGCGCCGAAGACCCGCTGTTCATCTTGTATACCTCCGGTTCCACCGGAAAACCCAAAGGCGTGTTGCACACGACTGCCGGCTACGGCGTGTTTGTCAGCTACACCCACGAGTGCGTGTTCGACCTGCGCGAGGACGATGTCTACTGGTGCACCGCGGACGTCGGCTGGGTCACCGGCCACAGCTACATCGTCTATGGCCCGCTCGCCAACGGCGCGACCTCGTTGATGTTCGAAGGCGTGCCGAACTACCCGGATTCAGGCCGCTTCTGGCAGGTCATCGACAAGCACAAGGTGACGATCTTCTACACCGCGCCGACCGCGATCCGCGCGCTGATGCGAGACGGCGAAGCGCCGGTGAAAAAATGGAAGCGCGCATCGTTGCGCCTGCTCGGTTCGGTCGGCGAGCCGATCAATCCGGAAGCCTGGGAATGGTACTGGCGCGTGGTCGGCGACGGCCGTTGCCCGGTCGTCGATACCTGGTGGCAGACCGAGACCGGCGGAATTTTGATTTCACCGCTGCCCGGTGCAATCGATCAGAAACCCGGTTCGGCAACAAAGCCGTTCTTCGGCGTCAGGCCGGCAATCGTCGACGCGGCCGGCAACATTCTGGACGGTGCCTGCGAAGGCAACCTCGTCCTGCTCGACTCCTGGCCCGGCCAGATGCGCACCGTGTATGGCGATCACCAGCGTTTCATCGACACCTATTTCATGACCTATCCCGGCACCTACTTCACCGGCGACGGCGCGCGCCGCGATGCAGATGGCTACTACTGGATCACCGGTCGCGTCGATGACGTGATCAATGTCTCAGGCCACCGCCTCGGCACCGCAGAAGTCGAAAGCGCGCTGGTCGCGCACGCGAAAGTCGCCGAGGCGGCGGTGGTCGGTTTCCCGCACGACATCAAGGGCCAGGGCATCTATGCGTACGTGACACTCAAGATGGGTGTGGATCCCGACGACGCACTTCGCAAGGAACTCGTCGCTCACGTGCGCAAGGAAATTGGTCCGATCGCGACGCCCGATCATTTGCATTGGGCGCCGGCGCTGCCGAAGACGCGCTCGGGCAAGATCATGCGCCGCATCCTGCGCAAGATCGCCGAGAACGCACCGGACCAGCTTGGCGACATTTCCACGCTGGCCGATCCGTCCGTCGTGCAACATCTGGTCGACACGCGGCTGGTGAGGTGAACGCCGGCACGATTACTGCCGCGGATTTCGTTCCTGCCAGCGCGCCGCCGCCGCTGGACGACAGTGAAATCCACTTGTGGCTTTTTCCACAATGGCAACGCATCGCCGACGCGGCACACGCGTCACCGGCGCGTGATCTGCTTGCGGCGTATCTGGACCGATCCGTCGAAGCAATTCACATTGAACGCGGTGAACACGGCAAGCCGCATCTGGCGGACACTTCACTGGAATTCAATCTTTCGCATACGACCGATGCCTTGTTGCTGGCCGTGAGCCGTAACAATGTGCTGGGCGTGGATCTGGAATCGGTTGGTCGCAGAACCCGGCCGGCCTTGGAACTGGCACGGCGCTTTTTCACGAACGACGAGGCCACGGCACTCGCAACTTTCCCTGAAGACTTGCGCCAACTTGCCTTCCTGCGCCTGTGGTGCGCCAAGGAGGCGGCTCTGAAAGCCGAGGGAGGCGGCATCAGTTCGGGTCTGGATCGTTTCGCATTTACACTGGATGCGTATGGCCAGGTTTCATCGTGCGCCGGCAACCCCTGGCATTTACACGCCGTCGCGCCATCCCCAGCGCACATCGGCGCACTGGCCCATCGCGAGCCAGTCGGCCGGGTACGCGCTTTCGTCGCCAAAACCTGAGGCAAGCATTGCCCTGCACGGGCAATCCGGCTAAGTTTCCCTTTCCGCACGTACGGGTTGTCCGCCATGTGGAAGTGGTTGCGCAATGGTGTCCTGCTGGCGATCGTTCTGGCCGGCGCGCTCAAGCTGGCCGCCTGGTACGCGGTCGGCAAGGATGCACAGCGCGTGGTCGACACCCTGGCGCCGTATGCCGACATCAAATACGACGGCCTTGGCGCCGGTCTTGATGGCAGTGTTACCCTCACCGGCGTGAGCGTGGCGCCGAAGGGCTCGCATCGGGTCTATCGCGCTGATGCAGCAACGCTGGATTCTCCCGGCCTGCTCTGGCTGCTCAAGCATGCCGCGTTGCACGAGAATGAACTGCCCGCACAGTTCGGCATAACCTTTACCGGTGTGAAGTGGCCGCCGGAGCCGTGGCTTGACCCCCAATGGCTCGATCCGGCTACCTACGCGTTGTTTCCGTCGGCCGGCTGTCAATCGCCCCTGGACACCGCCGACTATCGTCGCATGGGCATTGATGCCGGCGCGGCATCGCGCGACCGTTTCGAATATCACTACGACCCGGGCCAGCAGACGCTGACGGCTTCGTTGCGCCTGTCCACGCCCGGATTCGCCGACCTGGCGCTCGAAGCGGACGTGAGCCGCTTCGATCCCGCAAAAATGCTGCTAACGGGCTTCTGGGAAACGACGCGGATCGACCGGCTCTCGGCAACCTATGCCGACAACGGCTTCATGCCGCGCCGCAATGCCTACTGTGCGAAACGCGAAGGCCTGGGCACGCCACAATTCGTGGATCATCATGCGACCGCCGTCGAGGCTTTGCTGCAAAAAGCCCGCATCCAGCCCGATGACGAGCTTGTGCGCCTGTACAAGACCCTGGTCGAACACGGCGGCAGCCTGCGTTTGTTGAGCCTTCCGAATGCGGTGTTTTCCATCAAATCCTGGAAATCGACTTCGCGCGAAGAATTGCTGCGCCAACTCAATGTCACCGCGCGGTATCAGGACAAGCCGCCGATCATGTTCCGGCTTGCGTTCACGCCGGAACCTTCCCTCGACACGGCAATGCCAGTGGAAGCCGACAGCGGCTCGACCATTCCTGCCTCGGCCGGACCAAGCGTACCGGCACCGGTAGCCGCTCCGGCGACCGTCGCCACCCCGGCCATCCCGCCCACGTCAGCGTTGAAGCCGGAAACGCAGCCCGCGACGACTGCCGTTGCTGCCAAACCGGAATCCAGTGCAATCGCAAAGCCTGCGCAGGAAACCCCACAGGTCGCTAAAAAACCCACCGCCGACTCCACAAGTTACCTGGACAATGCCGAGGCCCGTTTCACGCCGCCACTCGTCGTACACCCGCCGGCGCCCGAAAGCGTACCCGAGGCCCGCTCGGCGCCTGCGGCAATACCCCCGGCATCGACGCCGCTTCCCCAGAACTCGACGCAGGCCCTGGTCTGGAAACCCGGCATCATCGAGCAATTGCCTGAAGCGGCGCCAGTGAAGAAGGACTACACCGTCGTCGAATTTCCGGCTCTGGCGCAGTTGACCGGTCGCCACGTTCGCCTGATTACGCGTGGCGGCAAGCAGATCGAAGGTTTCGTGGCTTCGACCGGCGACCACAACCTGCAACTGCGCATCGAGCGTGGCGGCGGCAACGCTCTGGTCGCCATCAACCGCGACAGCATCACCCAGATCCAGCTGCTTCACTGGTAGCGGCTGCGACGTTTCTCATTCGCGTTGCGTCTTGGCTGCAGTGAACGACAAACCGGCCACGGGATTCGCCCAAGACATCGATGCGATGACATTGGCACGCGCGCAGCGCGGTGACATGGCGGCATTTGCGCAGCTGTACCAACGCTACGCCCGCGCCTGCTTCCTGCTCGCATTGCGTCTGACCGGGCAACGCCAGCCGGCCGAAGACCTGGTGCATGAGGCTTTCCTGAAAATGATGGACACAATCGGCAGTTATCGGGGCGAAGCGCCCTTTGGTGCGTGGTTCAAGCGCCTGACCACGAATACCGCGATCGACTGGTTGCGCCGGCAGCGTCATCTGGCCAGCAGCGACACCGATGCGTTGCTTGAGCACGCCGTCGGCATGGATTCCGACAGTTCGAGCGTGGTCGACGCCGATTCCCTGCTCGCGCGGCTGCCGCCACGCGCGCGCGCGATCGTGGTGCTGCACGAACTGGAAGGTTATACGCATGCTGAACTCGGCGTCTTGTTCGGACAGAGCGAGAGTTATTCCAAATCCATCCTCGCGCGTGCACTCAAGCGGCTGCAGGCACTCGCCGCGTCCACAGTACACGCATCAAAGGTTGCCTTATGAACGAGCATGAATTGTGCTTCCACGATCTCGCCGCCGGCTTGCCCGCGCGTGCCGTTGAACCGTTGCCGCCGGACCTGTGGCCGCGCATCGCGGCGGCACATGTGTCGCGCCGCCGCAGGCGTCTCTGGCGGCGTATGGCGGCTGGCGGAGCCGCGCTCGCCTTCGCCTTTGCCGTGCTGGTTTCGGCCTCTGCCTGGCGGCACGCGGCGATACCCGTGACCGATTGGCAGGCGCGCGCGCAGGCACTCGAGTTGCAACTGGATGCCCTGCCGTTGCCGGCGACCAGCGCGCCATTGGCACGCCTGGCTGAATCCGAAATTGCAAATCTGGATAGCAGCCTGCAAGCCGCCTACGACCACGGTGCGGCGCGTCACGACATCGAGCCATTGTGGCAACGGCGCAGCGAGTTGCTCGATGCGCTGTTGTCGGTGCGTCGGCAGCAGCCGGTTCCTGTTCGAATCTGAGGTATCGCCATGAAAGTCCGAACGCTTTGCGCTTGTCTGCTGCTGCTTGGCTCGGCAGGTGCATGGGCGGCTTCACCGTCTGCCGCACTGGGCATGCTCGTCGATTCGACCGATGCGCAAGCCGCTCATGACGGTTTGCGCGTACTCGGTGCCACGCCGGGCAGCGTTGCCGACCAGATCGGCCTGCGCCCGGGCGACGTGCTCGTCGATGTCAACGGTGTCGCCTTGGCGAATCTTGGCGCCGACGCAAACGGCCGCGCGCTCGCCGCCGCGACACTCAATGCAACGATCGCAGGCTTGCCTGCCTCCACGCCCTTGCGCCTGCGCGTTTTGCGTGGCGGCGCTACCCTGACTCTGAATGCGCCAGTGCTTGCAGACGCGGCATCCTCCTCCACGACAATCGCTTCTTCCAGCAACACCGCTTCCGACCCGCCAGGCGCGGGTGGCTGCGGCCGCATCAGCACCTTTGATGTCGCTCCGCGCGGTCAGCATCTGTATCGGGCCAGGATCCTGTTGCTCGATGGTTCCACTCCCGGACCGACCGGCACGCCATCGTTTCGCGTCACTGCCGGTACGCACAAGCTGCTCGTTGCCGAAGACATCCCGACGCGGGAAATGGGTGTTGGCCCGATCGCCAGCTTGCGCAGCCGTCGCGACACCAGCAAGACGCTGACCGTGACCGTCAAGGCCAACACGACCGCCTTGCTGGCTGCCCGACTCAATACCGAAAAGGCGGCCGATTTCGCCGATGGCGGCTATTGGGATCCGGTTGTGTGGCGCGAGATTCCGGAAAATTGCCGGTAATCGGGAACTTGGCGGCCCCGTTGCAGTCGAAATCCGCATACCCCCACGGGCAGCGGCCACACGGATGTGGCCACATCCTTCATCACTGCTTCGGCTATCCTTCCGCGCTGGTGGCATAGTGGCGGTGATCCGATCAAGACTTCTCTGCTCTTGCTGTTTGCGCTCGTTCCGGCGTGGGTTTGCGCGCAACCGGTAGCGCCTGACACCTATCTTGCGCGTCTGCAGCAAGGTGTCGACAGCGGCCTGTATCGCGAACTCGCGGTGGGCTGGATCGACGGCACCCAGACCGGTCCCGACCAGCAGCAGACCTGGTATTTCGGCGGCGCGCAGAAGCCGGACGCACAATCGACTTTCGAAATCGGCGCGATCAGCGAGATCTTCACCGGGCTGCTGCTTGCCCAGGCCGCGATCGACGGCAAGGTTCGCATGGACACGACCTTGCGCGACCTTCTTCCCAAGGATTTTCCATTCGCCGATCCGGCTGTCGGCGCAATCAATGTGCGCCAACTTGCCACACGTCGCTCGGGTCTGCCTTCCGCTCCGCCGAATCTGTTTCCCACAGACGCTGACGATACCTATGCCGGATTCGACCAGTCCGCGCTGCTGACTTTTCTGGCCAACTTGAAGCTCGCGCCGAATTTGGCGACGGGCTATTCCGTGCTCGACGCCGGACTGCTCGGTGACATGCTTGGCCGTGCATACGGGCAACGTTTCGCCGTCGTGCTGGTGTCGCGAATCCTCGATCCGCTCGGCATGTCGAACACAGGCGTGGGAGATGGTGCAGGTCTGCTGCAAGGCCATGGTCATGGCCAGCCGGTTTCGCATTGGCATTTCGGCGCGCTGGCCGGGGCGGCGGGCCTGCGTTCGACGCTTCCAGACCTGCTGCGCTTCGTGCAGGAGAATCTGACACCTCAACAATCGCCGCTGCGCGCGGCACTGTTGTTGTCACGCCAACCGCTGGCGGATTCGCCGCAAAGCGTGGGCCTGGGCTGGAACACCGTGCAGGTGACTGATGGCGACCAGCAATGGCCCTTGGTCTGGCGTGCCAGCCGCACCGCCGGGTTTTCGGCGTTCCTCGGATTTCGCACTGATCAGCAGCAGGCGCTGGTACTGCTCGGCAATACCGATGCCGATTTGAGCGCCACCGGCATCGCTTGGCTGGAAGGTCGCGTGCCACCGCCACTGCCGCCACCACCGCCACCGCCTGAATCCGGCGATTTCACGGCCTATTCGGGCTTGTATCGCCTCTCCGGTGGCAGGGCCTTCACGGTTCGCGCCGGATCTGGCGCCATGAGCGCGCAGTTTCCCGGGCGGTTTCCGGTCGCGTTGCGCAAAGTCGGACATGACGTGTTCGCCGCTCCCGGCGATGCCTTCGTGCTTTCGTTTCAGCGCACCGGAACCGTCGTCACGTCGGTTCTGCTCGGCCATGCTGGCGCGAACGAACTCGCACAACGCCTGAGTGAGCGCGCTCCGCAACTGGCTCGTGGATCGCTGGCACCACCTGCCGACACATTGCGCGAGGTCGTCGGCGATTATCAGCTGGATGCCGAAACGCTTTTGCGAGTCACGCAAAAGCAGAACGCGCTGATCATTCAGGCTACCGGTTCCGAAACTCTGACGCTGACCGCGTTTGCGCCGGACCGTTTTGCCGATGCCGATGGCGCCTGCGAAGTCCATTTCCTGCGCAACGAAACACGTGCAGTGACGGGTATGAAGCTCGTGCTTGCCGGCGCCGAACGTGAGGCACATCGCGTTGTGTGGGCCACACCGATACTGCGCTAGCGCGCCGCAATCGGCTTGCGTATCCTGCGCGCATGACCGCGCTGAGCGTCAATGTCAACAAGATCGCCGTACTGCGCAACTCGCGTGGCGGCAAAGCACCTGACGTGATTCGTGCTGCACGCACCTGCATCACGGCGGGCTGCCAGGGCATCACCGTGCATCCGCGCCCCGACCGTCGCCATATCCGACCGGAAGATGTGCACGCATTATCGCCACTGTGCACGAACGGTATCGAATTCAACATCGAAGGCAATGCATTCGCACCGCCTCGTGAAGGCTATCCCGGCCTGCTTGTGCTGGTACGTGAAGTACTCCCGGCACAGTGCACACTGGTGCCGGACGGCGATGGCCAGATCACGTCGGATCACGGCTTCGACCTCACTGCTGATTCACCGCGCCTGCGCCCTCTGATCGCACAATTGAAATCGTTCGGCACCCGCGTGAGCCTGTTCATGGATGCCGGCGCAGCCGGAATCGCGCGCGCCGCCGAGCTTGGCGCGGACCGCGTGGAATTGTATACAGGCCCGTATGCAGCCGCGTTCGAACGCGGCGACTTCTCCCGTGAGCTCGATGCCTGTGTCGTTTCCGCCGACGCGGCGCGCGCTGCCGGCCTTGGTGTGAACGCAGGTCATGATCTTGATCAGGCGAACCTGCCCGCGCTCAAGGCGGCAATTCCGTATCTGGCGGAAGTCTCGATTGGGCATGCCCTGATCAGTGAGGCGTTGTACACAGGACTCGCGCTGACCGTGCGCGCCTATCTGGAAATTCTCGGTCGCTGAAACGCAAACGCCGCGTTTCCGCGGCGTCGCGACGCAAACTTCTGTGCCAATCTATTGATCGCCGGCAGCGGCCGGCGACACAAATCCGATCTTGATCATGCCGGCGTTCTTGGCATCCGCCATGACCTGGGCCACGAGCTGATACTTCGTGGTGCGATCCGGCTTGATGTCGAGCTCGGGCTGCGGATCCTTCTGCGCGGTCACGCGCAACTGTGCACGCAAGGCGTCCTCGCTGATCGGCTCGTCATTCCAGAACAGCTGTCCATTGGACTGCACGACCAAACGGATCGGTTCCGGCGGCGGAGGCGGCGGCACCGCTGGCGGCGGTGACGGCTGCGGCAGGTCGATCTGGATCTTGTTCGACAGCAGCGGCATGGTGATCATGAAGATGATCAACAGCACCAGCATGACGTCGACGAGCGGCGTCACGTTGATGTCGGCCATCGCGCCGCTGCTGCTGTTGGAGGAAAATGCCATGTCGCGTTACCTCGATGCGAAAGCGCGTGCCGCCCGCGGGCGGCGGCGTGTCATTGCGTTGTGGCGCTGTGCGCCTGGGTGATGAAGCCGAGCTTGACCATGCCGGCGGCCTTCGCGTCGCCCATCACCGTGGAGATGAGCGAATACTCGGTGTCCTTGTCGGCACGGATCTGCAGTTCCGGTTGCGGTTGGCGCTGTGCGGCCACGCGCAACTTTGCCTGCATGCTCGCTTCAGTAACCGGCTCGTCATCCCAGTACAGATCACCGGTGTCCTTGACGGCCAGCGTGATCGGGTGGTTCTGGCCTTCGTCGGGCGGATGATCCAAGCTCGCGATCGGCAATTCGACCTTGATCTTGTGCGAAGCCAAGGGCGCCGTGATCATGAAGATGATCAGCAGCACCAACATCACGTCGACCAGCGGCGTGACGTTGATTTCCGCCATCACGCCGCCTTCATTGCCGCCCACACTCATCGCCATGGCTTACTTCCTCGGCGCGGCCGCGGCAGCCTTGCCCATGGTCGGTGCAGCGCCGCCTTCCACGCGCGCGCCGGTGGCGAAGAAGTCGTGCAGGTCATGCGCGAATTCGTCGAACTGGGCGTTGGTCACGCGGTTGGCGCGGACGAAGATGTTGTAGGCGAGTACCGCGGGAATGGCGACGCCCAGACCAATGGCGGTCATGATCAGCGCCTCGCCCACCGGTCCGGCCACGGTTTCGATACCGGCGTTGCCGGACGCACCGATGTTGATCAGGGCGTGGTAGATGCCCCACACGGTACCGAGCAGTCCGACGAACGGGGCGGTGGAACCGCTGGTGGCGAGCCAGGTCAGGCCGCCTTCCAGGCGCGCGCTTTCGCGGGCCACGCCCTGGCGCAATGCGCGGTCGATGAACTCGGACCGGTTCAGGGCTTCGACCATGCGGCTGCCTTCATGGCGCTGGTGGTGGGCTGCTGCCGAAGCGCATTCGAGTGCAATCTTCGAAAACGGTTCCCACTTGGGCTGGTCTTCCATCACGCGCACGGCTTCCTGCGCGGACGAGGTCTCCCAGAACACATGGCGAACGCGTTCGGCGCGTGAACGGATGGCGAGGACGCGCCAACCATTGATCACGATGAATAGCCATGTACCGATCGACATCACAACCAGCACGATCAGCGTGATCCAGCTCAGCCAGTCGAAATGGTGAACCAGATCGGCAAAACCCATGTGGGTGAGAGCCGCGGCATCGCCGTGACCGGCGACGGGAGCGCCGGCGGGTGCTGCCGTAACCGCGGCGGCGGCGTCAGCCGGCGGCGCGGATTGAGTCGAACCTGCGTCTTGTAACATAACTCTACCCTTGAAGTGAGAGGCCTATGGTGTCACCAGTTGCGGACGGATGCTAGCCGCCGCCAATCAAAGCTCGTTCAAATTGAAATCGATCGGAACCAACGCATACCCTTCATATGGCTTGCCATTGCGCGTGCCGGGATTGAACATCCAGGTCTTGGCCGCGGCAATCGCGGCCTGATCCAGCTCACGATAGCCACTGGATTTTTCGACCGAGATTTCCTTGGGCGATCCATCCAGCCCGATCAGAACCTTGAGGACCACCTTCCCTGAATGGTGCTCGCGGATCGCGATCGGCGGATAGCGCGGCGGACGCATCCTGCGGTAACTGATGTTTTCGCTCGGCGCGATATCCTGCGGCGGCGGCGGTGGTGCCGGCGGCGCTGGCGGCGTCGGGATCGACATCGGTGTCGGCGGTGCTTCCACCGGCGCTGGCGGCGGCGGCGGTGCAACCGGAGGCGGCTTGATGTGCTCGACGATCTTCGGCGGCGGCTTCTTCGGCGGTTCCGGTGGCGGCGGCGGTGGCGGTGGTGGTGGCGGCGGCGGCGGAATGAACTCCACCGTCACGACATTGTCTTTGGTCTTGTCCTTGGCCTGTGGCGGCGTTACCGGCGCCAACAGCATCATGAAAGCGAACGCATGCAGCGCGAACGTCGCCGCAAGGCCGATGGTGCGCTTCCAGTTGAACGGTTCGGTTTCTTGGTAAGAGTCGAACGCCATCGTGTGAACCAGTCTTTGTCAGTCACCGCCCGCACGCTGCCATTGTGGCAGTACTCGTGCGGGCGTTTGGTTGAATGGGAGCGGATTAAATTACACCAGCGCCTTGGTTTTGTATAGATACTCTAATCGAACCGGGATTATTTGCCGCCCAGTTTCGCCAGTTGCGCTTGGGCTTCGTCATGCGTATCGGCTTCCTGGGCGGCCTTCTGGAACGCCGCCTTGGCTGCCGCCTTGTCCTTGTTGCCAAGATTGAGTTTGCCGAGCAGAAGGTATGCCTTGCCCTTCTGGGTGACGCCGCGAGCGATGCCTTTTTGCAAGACGTCGCGTGCCTGCGCCCATTCGGTTTGAGAACCCAGGATTTGCGCGCGCAGGTAGTCAATGTCGCCATTTGACGCCAGTGGAGACGCCTTGGCATAGGCGGCCAAGGCCTGATCTTCCTTCTGCCCGATCATGTAGCAATCGCCCATCAATTTGTAGTTTTCCATGCTGGCCGTGACCGCGCCCTTGTCCAGGCCTTGCTGCAGCAGCGCCGCACCCTTGAGCGCGACCTCGGGCTTGGCATCGCTCTGGGCAATGCTGGCATAAAATTTTGCAGCCGAGACGTAGTCTTCGTTGGTGGTGATCATGCCGCTGGTCTGTTCGTGGTCGAGCAGCGCCAGTGCCTTGTCGCTCTGGTTGGCCTGCGTGTAAATGACCAGCGCGTTGTGAGCCAGCGCTTTGTTCGTCGGATCCTTGGCGAGCTGCTCGTCGATGACGCTGGAGGCTTGGCTGGCCTGCCCGCTCTCAGCATAACTTGCCATCAGGATGCTGCTCCACGATTCCTTCGGCTTGTCGGTAAGCGACATCGCCTTTTTCATGGCGGCAATCGCGTCCGAGTACTTCTGCAAGCGGTATTCCGCATTGCCTTCGAGGGCGTAGGAGTCCGCGGTCTCGCGCTTGCCCTGCGCGCGCCAGATCTTCAACTCGTCCAATGCCGCCTGGTATTGGGCGTCGGCAACATAAGCGGCGGCCATGTTGTACATGGAGTCGAAATACGTGTCGTTCGGGACCGAATCCAGTTCGATCAGCTTTTTGTAATCGTCGATCGCGCCCTTGTAGTCTTGCTGATTGAACTTGATGTTCGCCAACACTTGCAGCGCAATGCCTTTGGCGTACTTGCTGCGGCTGCCATCGGCGACCTTCTGCGCTTCCTGTTGGGCCTTGGCATCGTCGCCGCTATTGACCGCGTCGATTGCTGCTTGCAGTGCCTTCTGATCCGCCTGGCTGGAAAGGTCCGACTTCGGCGCATTGCGTGTCGCCTCCGGATAGCGTGCTTCTTCCTTCTTGTCCTTGGCGATCGTGGCGACGCTCGCGACGGCAATAACGGTTGTCAGCAGCACGCTCAGCGCGGCGCGGATGAAATGTCTTTGATTGTTGCGCATGGCCCTCTCCTCCAATGTCCGACTCGCGCAGTCTACCGCACGCCGGGGAAAACCGGGGTTAACCCGGCAGATCGCGTCGCTCAATATTTTGTTGCCGTTTATACGTCCAAAACCCTACACGTCCAGATTCGCCACGCGCAGCGCGTTCTGCTCGATGAACTCGCGGCGCGGTTCCACCACGTCGCCCATCAGGGTCGAGAAAATCTGGTCGGCTGCGACGGCGTCTTCGATGCGAACCTGAAGCAGGCGGCGCGTATCCGGATTTACCGTGGTTTCCCACAGTTGCTCCGGATTCATTTCACCCAAACCCTTGAAGCGCTGGATCGTACGGCCTTTCTTGGCCTGATCGAGCAACCATGCCGCTGCCTGCGCGAAATCCGTCACGTTGGTGCTGGCGTTCTCGCGGCGCACGCTGGCACCTGTGCCAATCAGGCCGTCGAGCTGCTGCGCGACATGCCGGATCGGCCGGAATTCGACGCCGGTGAAAAACGCAGCCGGCAGGATTTGCGTCGTGCGCTGGCCGTGATGTTCGCGTTCGACGCTCAGCGCGGCGGGATGCTCGGCGGTGGCCGCGCGTATGCTCAAGCGATACACCGGCTTGCCCAATCCTTGCGCGGTGAGCTTCGCGCCCAAGCGCGCTATCCAGGCCTGCGCGGCTTGTGTTTGCGCCCACACGTCTTGCGGAACATCCACATCCAGCATGGCGCCAAGCACGGCGGCGTCGCAACGCTGGCCGAGGCGCCCGATCTGTTCCTGGGCCAGGTGGAAATCGAGCAACAGGCGTTCCAACGCGGCGCCGCTTATCGGTGGCGCGCCGCCACCGGGATTGAGCTGGGCGCCGTCGACCGCGTTGGAGACGAGGTAGGCATTCAGCGCCGCATCGTCCTTCAGGTACAACTCCTGCTTGCCTTGCTTGAGCTTGTACAGCGGCGGCAGGCCGATGTAGACGTAGCCGTGCTCGATGAGTTCGGGCATCTGCCGGTAGAAGAACGTCAGCAGCAGGGTACGGATGTGCGAGCCGTCGACGTCGGCATCGGTCATGATGATGATGCGGTGATAGCGCAACTTGGCGAGGTTGAATTCTTCCTTGCCAATGCCGCAGCCGAGCGCGGTGATCAATGTGCCGACCTCGGCCGAGGACAGCATTTTATCAAAACGCGCTTTTTCCACATTTAGAATTTTACCCTTGAGTGGCAGCACCGCCTGGGTCTTGCGGTTGCGGCCCTGCTTCGCGCTGCCACCGGCCGAGTCGCCCTCGACCAGGAACAGTTCCGACAGCGCGGGATCCTTTTCCTGACAGTCGGCAAGCTTGCCGGGCAGGCCGGCGATGTCGAGCGCACCCTTGCGCCGCGTCATCTCGCGCGCCTTGCGCGCCGCTTCGCGCGCACGCGCCGCGTCGACGACCTTGGCTGCAATCGCACGCGCCTCGGTCGGGTTCTCCTGCAGGAATTCGTCGAGCTTGGCGTTGACGATGGTTTCGACCGTACCCTTGACCTCGGACGAAACGAGCTTGTCCTTCGTCTGCGACGAGAATTTCGGATCGTGCATCTTCACCGACAGCACCGCGATCAGGCCCTCGCGCATGTCATCGCCGCTCAATGCCACTTTCGCGGACTTGAGCAGGTTGCTGGCCTCGATGTAGTTGCCGAGCGTGCGCGTCAGTGCTGCGCGGAAGCCAGCCAGATGGGTGCCGCCATCCTTCTGCGGGATGTTGTTGGTGAAACAGAACACGGTTTCCTGATAGGCGTCGGTCCATTGCATCGCGACTTCTACCGTGGTGCCTTCCGCGCTGCCTGCCAGCGTCATTACGCTTGGGTGCAGCGGCGTCTTGAGCTGTGCCAGATGCTCAACGAAGGAACGAATACCGCCTTCGTACTGGAAAACATCGGATTTGCCGACGCGCTCGTCGATCAGTTCGATCTTCACGCCTGAGTTCAGAAAACTCAATTCCCTCAATCGCTTGGCGAGGATATCGTAATGGAATTCGGTGTTCGAAAACACCTCCGGACTGGGCAGGAAGCGTACCGTCGTGCCGCGCATTTGCGTGGCATCCAGTCGGCGCAGTGGGTACAGCGGCTCACCGAGACGGTATTCCTGTTCGTGACGATAACCGTCGCGATCAATCGTCAGCCACAAATGCTCGGAAAGTGCGTTCACCACGGAGACACCGACGCCATGCAAGCCGCCAGACACTTTGTAGGAGTTGTCGTCGAACTTGCCGCCGGCATGCAGCACGGTCATCACGACTTCCGCGGTTGAACGCCCTTCTTCGTGCATGTCGACCGGAATGCCGCGGCCGTTGTCACTGACGCTGGCCGAGCCGTCCGCGTGCACGGTCACGATCACATGATCGCAATAACCGGCCAGTGCTTCGTCGATCGCGTTGTCGACGACTTCGAAAACCATGTGGTGCAAGCCGGAGCCATCATCCGTGTCGCCGATGTACATGCCCGGGCGCTTGCGCACCGCTTCCAGCCCCTTGAGCACCTTGATCTTGCTGGCATCGTAATTTTCGGCGGGATTCTGGTTTTTGTCGGACATGGGTACAACGCAGGTTTTTCGAGGATAACCGAACAATTATAGCAAGCCGCGCAGGCTGCCATGTTCCACGTGGAACAGGGTGATTGCATCGGGTTCCGCGCGCAACGGCTCGGGGATGTCCACCCCGGAAATCAGCACCTGGTCGGCATCGCGGCGCAACCAGTCCAGCACGCGTGCCTGGTGTTCGAGATCCAGTTCCGAACCCAGGTCATCCAGTGCGATGACCGGCCAACCTCCGCTTGCATCCGCATGAACCCGCGCCTGCGCGAGTACGCATGCGAGCGCGCAGAGCTTCTCCTGCCCCCGCGACAATTGCCCGCGTTGCGGCGCCTGTTCAAACCGTAACAACCAGTCCGCCCGATGCGGGCCGCGGCTGGTGTGACCGCGAATGCGGTCGAGGCTTCGTCGTTGCGCAAGCAGATCCAGCAAACTCGCATCGCTCGGCCAACCGCGATCCCATGCGAGGTTGACCTCCCCCAACTCCGGCAGGAATTGCCCCGCCAGTTCCGCCAGGCGGTCGCGAAACCGCGAAAAGTACTGCTGGCGATGCAGGTCCATGGGCGCGGCTGCGCTGGCGAGTTCCACGTCCCACGCATCAAGCTCGCCATCGGCCGCACCGTTTTTCAGGGCCATGTTGCGTTGGCGCAGGCTGCGCCGATAGCGCGCCGCCGTCGCGAGGTAGGCATGTTCCACGTGGAACACACCCCAATCCAGAAAGCGCCGGCGCTCACGGCCGGAACCGGCAATCAATTCATGGCTGCCTGGTTCGAAACACACCACGGCGGTTTCGCCCAGGACGGCGCCCAGGTTCGTGGTGACGGTTTGATCGATGCGGCCGTGCCAGCTCGAGTCGTCCCGAATCAGCGCGATTCGGCGAGCGCGTTCACCGCAGCGCGCGGTTGCGGCTACCGCAAGTCGCTTTTCGCCGCGCCGGATCAGGTCGTGAGTCGTCCCCAGGCGGAAACTCTGTGCATGGGACAGCAAGTAGGCGGCTTCGAGGATGCTGCTCTTGCCGGCGCCATTGGGCCCGACAAAGACGTTGATGCCCGGCGCCAGCGCCACGTCAAGCGTGGCGATATTGCGCAGGTTTTCGATGTGCAGTTGTTCCAGGCGCATGGCTGCGACTCCAGCCCGCGCTAGCGACGGATCAGAGGCGCAGCGGCATGATCACATGCCGCGACTGCTCGCTGCCGGGCGTGCGCAGCAAGCAGCTGGAGTTGGCGTCGCGCAGGCACAGCAACACTTCCTCGCCTTGCAAGGCATTGAGCGCATCCTGCAGGTAATTGACATTGAAGCCGACGCTGAGCTCGTTCACACCGGTACGTGCTTCGAGTTCTTCGACCGCTTCTTCCTGTTCCGGATTGTGCGCAACGATGCGCAGCTTGCCGGGACTGACTTCGAGTTTCACGCCGCGGTATTTCTCGTTCGACAGAATCGCCGCGCGCTGCAGGGCACCGCGCAGGGATTCCCGCCCGATGTGCACTTCCTTGTCCGCGCCAATCGGTACAACCGCTTCGTAATCCGGAAAGCGGCCATCGATCAATTTGGAGGTAAACACGACATCGTTGTGGCGCACGCGCAAATGGTTGCGGCCAAACTGCAACTCCACATCGCCTTCTCCGGATTCGAACAAACCCTGCAATTCAACGACGCCTTTGCGCGGGATGATGATCTGGCGCTGTGCCGCCTTGCCGCCATCCAACGTGGTTTCCGACATCGCGAGCCGATGCCCGTCCGTGGCGACGCAACGCAAGGACTTCTCGCGCAGATCCAGCAACAGCCCGTTCAGGTAGTAACGTACGTCCTGATTGGCCATCGCGAACGCGGTGCGGTCCATCAGTTCCTTGAGCGTATTTTTCGGCAACGTGATCTTCTCGATCACCTCAATGTTTTCGATGACCGGAAACTCGGTTGCCGCCAGGGTTGCCAAGGTGAACCGGCTGCGACCGGAACTGACCGTCACGCGGTCGTTGGCGAGCTTGAACTGGATCTTGCTGCCATCCGGAAGGGCGCGGCAGATATCGAAGAGTTTGCGCGCCGGAATTGTCACTTCTCCAGCATCGGCATCAACGGCATCCACGCTTGCCGACATTTCCACTTCAAGATCGGTGCCGGTGAAGCTGACCTTGCCCGACCCGGAAACCACCAGCAGGTTGGACAGCACGGGCAGCGTCTGCCGGCGTTCCACCACACCGATGACTTGTTGCAACGGCTTGAGCAAAACTTCGCGCTGGATACTGAAGTGCATGGTGGTTGCTTCCGTGATTTTGTTTATTTATGTGGAAAGAGCTGTTATAGGGCCTGTGCATCACGGGGATTGCTTTTTTTCCCCTTTTAAATCAATAAAATACATTCAAAAAACCAGTAGAAAGCTTGTTGATTGTTACGTGCTTGCGTGTGGATATGTCAGTGCGCCGCATTGTTGCACAACTTATCCACATCCGGCGCACACGAAGCCTCATCCGGTCAACTGGCGCAACAACATGTCCCAATCCTGGCGCAACTTGCCATCCTTGTGCGTCAGATCCCGAATCGTGCGGCAGGCATGCAGCACCGTCGTATGATCGCGCCCGCCAAACGCCTTGCCAATTTCAGGCAGGCTGTGGTCGGTGATTTCCTTGGCCAGCGCCATCGCCAACTGGCGTGGCCGCGCCAGTGACCGGCTACGGCTGGTCGATAGCAGATTCGGCAGGCTGATCTGGTAGTAGTCGGCCACCGTTTTCTGGATGTTCGAAAGCGTTATCGCCTGACTGTGCACGGTGAGCAGGTCGCGCAGCGCTTCCAGCGCGAAGTCTTCCGTGATCGGTACGCCCTGAAAGTTCGCGCGCGCAGCCAGCGTGTTGAGCGCGCCTTCCAGATCTCGCACATTCGAGCGCATGCGCTTGGCAACGAGAAACGCGACGGCTTCGGGAATATCCAGACCACGCGCCGAGGATTTCGCGAGCAGGATCGCCGCACGCGTCTCGAAATCCGGCGGTTCGATCGCCACCGACAGGCCCCAGCCCAGGCGCGATTTCAGGCGCGGTTCGAGGTTCTCGACTTCCTTCGGAAACTTGTCGCAGGTCATGATGATCTGCTGTTTGCTTTCGAACAACGCGTTGAAGGTGTGGAAAAACTCCTCCTGCGTACGATCCTTGCCGGCAAAGAACTGGATGTCGTCGATCAGCAGCGCATCCACGTCGCGAAAACGGCGCTTGAACTCGTCCATGCCTTTTTGCTGCAACGCACGCACCATGCCGTTGACGAACTGTTCTGAACGCAGGTACATCACTCGCATCGACGGATTGTTGGCGCGAATCCGGTTGCCTGCCGCGTGCATCAGGTGCGTCTTGCCCAGACCGGTGCCGCCATACAGCAACAACGGGTTGTAGGCACGACCCGGATTCATCGCCACCTGCATCGCCGACGCCTTGCCGAGCTGGTTCGACTTGCCTTCGACGAAGGTATCGAACGTGTAGTGCGGATCAAGGTTGTGCTCGAAATCCTCCGATTCGGCAGCGGCGCCCGCCCGCCCAGCGGACTTTTCCGTGCGCCGGCTCGCCAGCGTGCCGACCTCCAGGCGCAAGGCGACCGGAGCGCCATGCACGTGCGCGAGCACGCGCTCGATCAGATCCTGGAATTTCATGCGCACGAAGTCCAACGTATAGGCGTTGGGCGCGAGCAGGCGCAAGCCGTCGCCGTCCTCGCTGGCTTGCAAGGGCATCAGGTAGGTGTGCAGGTCCTCGACGCTCAGTTCGCCTTCCAGGCGTTCCAGGCAGCGCCGCCACAATTTGCTCATGATGGAATTGGTTACCGGTGCATCCGCCGCAGTGGGCGGATCACGAAGTCTAGCGCCCGACGCGGGCCGCGCCAAGCGCGCAAACATTGACGCAAGTACACTTTTACCCCTAGAATCGCGATCCTTTTTTGCAACGATATCCGTACCATGGCCACCAAGCGCACTTTCCAACCCGGCAATCTCAAGCATGCCCGCACGCATGGCTTTCGCGCGCGCATGAAAACGCGCGGCGGACGCGCGGTGCTCAATGCGCGGCGTGCCAAAGGCCGCAAGAAACTCATCCCGTAAGGGTTCGAGTGGCGCTGCGCCACCCGCAAAGCGCCCGCTTGCTGCGACCCGCGGACTTCGCGCGCCTGCGCGAATCCGGTCGCCGCCTCAATTCGCAACAACTGAGCATCCAGTACCGCAAGCGCGAGGTACCCGGCGCGCGCCTGGGCATGGCCGTATCGCGGCGCGTGTCCAAGGTGGCCGTGGTCCGCAACCGCATCCGCCGCCAGATCCGCGAAAGTTTTCGCTTGCACCGCGCGCGTCTGCCCGCATGCGACATCCTGGTGATCGCGCGGCAATCAGCGGCGGAACAAACCAACGCGCAGTTGCGCGAGGAACTGGAGTCGCTCTGGTCACGGCTCGCCGCGCAGGACGCCGCCATTGAACGCTAGCCGCATGACCGGCACAATGCGCGCCTCTTGAGTGTTTCCCTTGATCCGGTGGCAGTCATCGCCACCTGATTCTTCACGCGCATCCGCGCCGACAACCGGTTTTGTCTTCATGCCCACCACCCGTTCCTTGTTGTTCATGGCCCTTGCCTTCGTGGCATTGATGATGTGGCAGGCGTGGGAGCAGGACTACGGCCCGAAACCGGCGCCGGCGCCGACCGCGGCAACCGCGAGTACGGCACCCGCCGCCGCGAACGCCACAGCGCCAGGCGCGGATGTACCCGCCGCCACCGCGAACACCGCGCCCGCCGCGTCGAACACCAACGTGCCCGCCGTGCCGGAAAGCACGAACACGGCCAGTGCGCCCGCGCCGTCGATCACGGTAACGACCGACGTGCTGCGCCTGACCATCGATACCCGCGGCGGCAGTATCGTGCGCGCGGAATTGCTTGCGTATGCGGCGGATGCAGACAAGAAACACGAACCCGTGCGCCTGCTGGACGATGCCGCGACGACTTATTACGTGGCCCAATCCGGACTCGTCAGCGCAGCGGGCGCGGGCGCCGCGCCGGATCACCAGGCCCTGTTCCATGCCGACAAGACCGACTATGCACTGGCAGCGGGCGCGAACACCCTGGAAGTGCCGCTGACCTGGTCGGATGCCGCCGGCCTGAAAGTGACGAAAGTATACATTTTCCAGCGCGGCAGTTACCTGATCGGCACGCGCGAAGACATCGCCAATGGCGGCAATACGGCCTGGACCGGCAACGCGTACCGCCAGTTGCAACGCGTCGCGCCTCCGCAGGCAACCGGCTTCAATAATCCCGAGCGCTACGCCTACGTCGGCGCGGCTTGGTACAGCCCCGAGCACAAGTTCAACAAACTTGCGTTCGACAAGTTCACCAAGGAACCGCTGACCGGCAGCTTTGCCGGTGGCTGGACGGCGATGCTGCAGCACTATTTCTTCAGCGCCTGGATTCCCGATAAAGCCGAGGTCGACACGTATTCGAGCGCAGTCGTGGATGGCGCGAATGGCGCGCCGCGTTACCTCGTGCGGGCGCTGTCGCCATCGATCACGGTGGCGCCGGGGCAAGCACACAGTGTCAACGCGCATTTGTACGTCGGCCCGACCCTGCTCGGCCAGCTCGATGCGATCAGCGACGCCGGCATCGCCAAGGGTCTGGCCCTGACCGCCGACTACGGCATGCTCACGCCGATCGCGCAGCCCATGCACTGGTTCCTGCTGCAATTGCACGCGCTGGTGCGCAATTGGGGCCTAGCCATCATCCTGCTCGTGCTGCTGATCAAGCTCGTGATGTTCAAGTTCAGCGAAGCGCAATTCCGCTCCGCGGCGAAGATGAAAAAGCTCTCGCCACGGCTGCAGGCATTGAAGGAACGCTACGGCGACGACAAGCAAAAGCTCAACGCTGCGACGATGGAGCTGTACCAGAAAGAAAAGATCAATCCGCTCGGCGGTTGCCTGCCGGCGTTGATCCAGATCCCGGTGTTCTTTGCCCTGTACTACGTGCTGCTGGAGAGCGTGGAGCTGCGCCACGCCCCGTTCTTCGGCTGGATCCAGAACCTGTCCGCGCCGGATCCGTACTACATCCTGCCGATCATCAACATGGCGATCATGGCGGGAACCGCCCTGTTCCAGCCGCCCAGCCCAGGCATGGATCCGACTTCGCAAAAGATGATGAAGTTCATGCCGATCGTGTTCGGCGCGTTGTTCTTTGTCTTCCCGTCGGGCCTGGTGCTGTACTACGCGGTCAATGGCGGACTGAGCCTGTTGCAGCAATGGGTGATCAACCACCGGATGCAGGCAGCCGACGCCAAAGCCACGCGATAATGTGCGGATGGAGTCGACCGAGACGATTGCCGCAATCGCCACACCGCAGGGCGCCGGTGGCATCGGCATCGTACGCGTTTCTGGGCCGCGCGCCCGCGCCATAGCGCAGGCTCTGACCGGCAAGAATCCACAAGCGCGCAAAGTATATTTCTGCGCATTCCGCGACAGGAATGGCGCAATCCTGGATCGCGGCCTCGCCCTGTATTTCGCCACGCCGAAATCCTTCACCGGTGAAGACGTGCTCGAGCTGCACGCGCACGGCAGTCCCGTCGTGTTGAACCTGTTGTTGCAACGCGCCTGTGAACTCGGCGCGCGCGCGGCGCACCCCGGCGAATTCTCCGAACGCGCCTTTCTCAACGGCAAGCTCGATCTGGCACAGGCCGAAGCAGTCGCCGACCTGATCGCCGCAGGCTCCGAATCCGCTGCGCGCGCTGCATTGCGCAGTCTGGAAGGCGAGTTTTCCCGCGCGGTTCACATGTTGTTCGAGGCGCTGACAAATCTGCGCGCCTGGCTTGAAGCGGCGTTGGACTTTCCCGAGGAAGAAATCGATTTCTTGAGTGCGCCACAGCTCACCGACGGCCTGCATCGGCTGCAAACGCAACTGGACGATCTGCTCGCCGCCACCCGTCGCGGCGTGGTGCTGCGCGACGGCTTGCACGTCGTCATCGTCGGCCGGCCGAACACGGGCAAATCCAGCCTGCTCAATGCGCTGGCGCAAAGCGAACGTGCGATCGTCGCCGAAATTGCGGGTACCACCCGCGACGTGTTGCGCGAAAGCGTGACTCTCGATGGAGTCGTATTGACCCTGGCCGATACCGCCGGTTTGCGCGAATCCGCCGACAGCGTTGAAGCCGAAGGCATACGCCGCGCACGCGCGGAACTCGAACGCGCGGACGTTGCAATCCTCGTCACTGAAACCGGACAAGCAGAAATCGATCGCGCATTGCCCGACGCTTGTCCGCCGACTGCGGCACGTATCATCGTGCACAACAAGATCGATCTATCCGGCGAAAAACCGCACCGTGCAGCGGATCAACAGGGGCAAATCCATATCTGGCTTTCGGCCCAAGCTGGCGCCGGGCTGGATATCCTGCGTGAAGAACTGAAGCGTCTTGCCGGACACGGCGACGCGACGCAGGGTGCGTTCAGTGCGCGTGCACGGCATGTGCAAGCACTTGAAACCGTCGCCGAACACCTGCGCACCGCGGCACAACACCTGCAAGAGCGCACCGGTGAGCTTGCGGCAGAAGAATTGCGTCAGGCCCAGCAGGCGCTCGGCGAAATCACGGGTGAATTCAGCAGTGATGATTTGCTCGGCAAAATCTTTTCGACATTCTGCATCGGCAAATAGGCGCAGCCGGTCCGTTATGCGTCATCGCGCCGACGCATCAGCGCATCAATCTGGTCATGCGTCGCGTTGCCGGCGAAACCGCCAAAACTACCAACGGCGAGTTCGCGCGCGGCATTCAAAAAACCGCCCCACGCTGCGCCAGCCAGCGCGCCGCCCACGCTGACGCGACGCACACCTAGACGGGCGAGATCGGCCAACGTGTACGGCGTCGGACGCCCGACCAGCACATTGACCGGCTTTGGCGTTACGGCGTCGACGATGACGGTAATCTGCCCGGTCTCGCTCGCGCCTGGCGCGAACAGGCAATCCGCACCGGCATCGGCATAGGCGCGAAGGCGGCGCACGGATTCGTTCAATGCATCCGGATGGCCGACGAGGAAACACTCGGCACGACCGACCAGCAACACGTCCTGACCACTCGCGTCGATTGCCGCGCGCGCGGCGCGCATGCGAGCGATCGCCTCAGCGAACGCATATAGTGGCTGTGCCGGATCGCCCGTTGCATCCTCGATCGACAAGCCCGCCACGCCAGTGTCGATGCAGCGGCGCACGTTCTTCGTGAGGCCATCGATATCGCTCGCGTGACCATCCTCGAAATCGGCGTTGATCGGCAAATCGGTCGCCTCGACGATCTCGCGGCAATGCGCAAGCACTGCGTCCACGTCCGGCGCATGATCTTGTTTTGCTTTCGACCATGCGTAACCCGAACTCGTCGTCGCCAACGCCTTGAAACCCAGCGTAGCCAACGCGCGCGCGGAACCGGCGTCCCAGGGATTCGGAATCAGGAAACAGCCCGATTCGTGCAGCTTGCGGAAAGCCGCGCGGCGCGCAGCGAAACGATCTCGATTCATGTTGGGTCTGTTCCTTGCGCAACGCAGCAGTGTACGCCGCGACGCTTGACATGGATCAGAGCGACGCGATCCTCGCGGCGTAGCATGGCGTGCGTTTCCTGCCGTTGGAGCACAGCATGAGCCTGCCCGCATTCTATGAGTCCGCACCGCGCATCGTCATGCGCGATGCGCTGGCCGAAACGCTCGGCGCGGCCGAAGGCGGTCTGATCGAGTACGGCTACGCGGATGCGGTGCGTCTGGCCGGACACTCCTGCCCGACCGTGGCCGGCGCTTGGCTGATGGCGCGCGCTGCCGTACGCGCTTTGTATCCCGATGCAGTCGGCGAGCGCGGCGCCATCGCGGTGACGATGAGTGCGCCGGAAGACGAAGGCACCACCGGCGTCATCGCGCAGGTGTTCACGCTTGTCACCGGCGCGGCCGCGAACAACGGTTTCCATGGCATCGCCGGACGCTTCGTGCGCGACGGCCTGCTTGCCTACGGCAGTGGTGACAGCGACTCGATCGCAAGTTTCCGTCGCGTCGATACCGGCGCCACAGTCGATGTGGCGATGGATCTTTCCGCGGTCCAGCCAGCGCCGCTGATGCGTGTATTGATGCAACGCGCACTGGCGCCGGACGCGACTGCCGTCGAGCGCAAGACTTTCGCGGATGTCTGGCAGGAGCGTGTGCGCCGCCTGCTGCACGAACACGCCGACGACGCAAATACTATTCGCGTCACACATCGCGCCTGACCGCCGCGCCTTGCTCGGCGCTAGAATCCGGATCAAACGCAGAGTAAGGAAAACGCATGATTGACCTCTACTACTGGCCCACACCGAACGGGCACAAGGTCACGTTGTTTCTCGAGGAAGCCGGCGTGGCGTACACGATCCGGCGCGTCGACATCGGCAAAGGCAAGCAATTTGCGCCGGCATACCTGGCGATTTCTCCGAACGGAAAGATGCCAGCAATTGTCGACCACGATCCACCCGGTGGTGGCACTGCGATCAGCATCTTCGAGTCGGGTGCGATCCTGTTCTATCTCGCACGCAAGCACGGCATGTTCATTCCGTCGGACATGCGCGGCACGATGACCTGTCTGGAGTGGCTGTTCTGGCAGGTGGCGGGACTCGGGCCGATGACCGGGCAATACGGACACTTCACGACGTACGCGCCGGAGCCGATTGCCTACGCGATCGAGCGCTACACACGCGAAGCGCGGCGCCTGCTCGGCGTGCTCGACCGGCGCCTGCACGGACGCGAGTATATTTGTGGAAACGACTACACGATCGCGGACATGGCGTGCTATCCGTGGATCGATCCCTACACCAAGATGCCGCTGGACATGGCCGAATTCGCGCAAGTGCGGCGCTGGCAAGAGACGATTCGCCTGCGCCCGGCGACTGCACGCGCGTATGCGCAAGGCGATTTCGATCGGCCGCAGGGACCGATGAGCGATGCCGAACGCGCGATCCTGTTCGGCGGCAAGACGTCCGCTTGAATCAGTGCACCCAATGACCGCCGCGCCTGCGTGGTGCGGTGGTCCGGTCGACCGGCGCGGTCCTGCGCGCGAGTTCGTCGGTCGTGGGCGGCGACTCCGACCAGTAGTGCGCGACTGCCTCGATCGCGACCGGCAATTGCGCAAGGCACTCGTCGTATTCGGCCTCGGTCAGCGGTTCGATTTCAGCGTCGGTCTGGAATACGCCTTCCTGCACGGCCAGCGCCATGATTGGCGACAGTAATTCGGTCAGGCGCGAATCGGCGCCCAAACGCGCTTCCCACAGACGCGCGCGCAAGTCCACGCCGCGCGAAAAGCCTTCGCACCAGCCTTGCGCACTCAGCGCGGTGCTGCCGTCGTCATTCTCGATCTCGCCCAGGATCGGTTCGAATTGTTCGGTTTCGAGCTCGTAGCCGATGCTCTCTGAAAGGCGCGCCAGCAATTCGAGGATGCGCCGGCCCTCGTCTTCGTCATCGAAAGGATCGTGCAAGACTTCGGGGAGCCATTCTTCGGGCGTGGCCTGCTCCGGGCCGATGTTCACGGCGCTGAGCAGTCCGTGTACGCCATCGAGCAACAGCGCATCCTCACCTGCGTGCGCGCGCAGGAACTGGTCCAGTTCCTCGAGTTCGGAGTCCTCGAGCGTGGGCTCCCAATCCGGGTCGCTGATATTGTCGGGCATGGTGTCGTCAGGCATTGGCCAACTCCAGAACTGCCGGCGCGTGATCCGAAGGGCGTTCCCAGGTGCGCGGCATGCGGTCGATGACGCTGGCACGGCAGCGTGAGCGCAACGCCTCGCTGGCCAGGATCAGGTCGATGCGCAGGCCCAGGTTGCGGCGAAACGCCGCTTGCCGGTAATCCCACCACGAAAAATGCCCGGCCTCGTCGTTGAACAGGCGGAAGCTGTCGGCGAATCCCAGACCGAGGATGGACTTGAACGCGTCGCGCTCCGGCGTCGAGCACAACACCTGCTCATGCCAGGCCTGTGGATCGTGCACGTCGCGGTCGTCCGGTGCGATGTTGAAATCGCCGAGTACGACCAGATTCGGATGGCGCCGGATCTCATCGGCGAGATACGCGCGCACCTTGGCCAGCCAGTCGAGCTTGTACGCAAACTTGTCGCTGCCGACTTCCTGACCGTTGACCACGTACAGGTTCGCTACGCGTACGTCGCCGACCGTCGCGATCAGGATACGCCGCTGCGGATCGTCGAGACCGGGAATGTCCGTGACGACATCACGTGGCGTCTCGCGCGCGAGGATCGCCACGCCGTTGTAGGTTTTCTGTCCAGAAAACGCGACGCGATAACCCATCGCGGCGATTTCGTCGGCGGGAAAACTCGCATCCTCGGTTTTCGTTTCCTGCAATGCGACGATGTCCGGCGTCGCGCTGCCCAGCCACTCGCGCAGGTGCGGCAGGCGCACCTTGAGCGAATTGACGTTCCAGGTTGCAATTTTCATCGGGTGATTCTACGCCTCAGGCCATCAGACCATAACTGCGCAGCAACGCATCCGCGTTCGGTTCGCGGCCGCGGAATTCGACGAAGGATTCCAGCGCCGGGCGCGAACCGCCGACGGCAAGGACGCTGTCGCGGAACGCCGTACCCGTCGTGGCATTGAAGATCCCAGATTCCTCGAAACGCGCAAATGCGTCGGCGGAAAGCAGCTCTGCCCACAAATAGCTGTAATAGCCAGCCGCATAGCCGCCGCCGAAGATGTGGGTGAAGCTGTGCGGCATGCGTTGCCATGGCGGGGGCGGCAGCACGGCGACTTCGCGGCGCACATCGGCAAGCACGTCCAGCGCGCGCGTGCCGCGCGCGGGATCGAATTCTAGGTGCAGGCGGAAATCGAACAACGCGTATTCGAGCTGGCGCACCAGGAACAAGCCGGCATGGAAATGCCGCGCCGCAAGCATGCGCGCGAACAATTCGTCCGGCAGCGTTGCGCCGGTTTGCCAATGCCGGGCGAACAGGTTCAGCGCCTCGCGCTGCCAGCAGAAATTTTCCATGAACTGGCTGGGCAGCTCGACCGCATCCCACTCCACGCCGTCGATGCCGGCCACGCTCGGATAATCGACTTCGGTGAGCAGGTGATGCAAGCCGTGGCCGAATTCGTGGAACAGCGTCGTCGCGTCGTCGTGGGTGAGCAGGCTCGGGCGCGTGGATGTCGGTGGCGCGAAATTGCAGGTCAGGTAGGCGATCGGCAACTGCGTGGCGCCGTCGGCGCGAAAGCGCGAACGGCAAACGTCCATCCATGCGCCGCCACGCTTGCCGGTACGCGCGTACAAATCCACATAGCAACCTGCGATGATCTTGCCGCTCGCATCGAGTACGTCATAGAAGCGCACATCCGGATGCCAGACGTCGACGCCGGCGCGTTCGCGCAGGCTAGCACCGAATAGACGCGCGACGATGGCAAACAAGCCGCCAAGCACGGACGGCAGCGGAAAATACGGTTTGAGATCCTCTTCACTCAGGGAGAATTTGCGCTGACGCAATTTCTCCGACGCATAGCCGATATCCCACGGCTGCAAATCGGCGATGGCCAGTTCGGATTTCGCAAACTCGCGCAGTTCGGCCAATTCGCGCTCGGCGACGGGCTTGGCGCGCCGCACCAGATCGTGCAGGAAATCCAGCACGCGCGCAGGCGTGGCCGCCATCTTCGTCGCAAGGGACTCTTCCACTGCATTGGCAAAACCGAGCAAGCGCGCGGCTTCATGGCGCAGGGCGAGCATTTCCTCGATGCGTGCGCTGTTATCGAAGCGCCCTGCATCCGGACCCTGGTCCGAGGCGCGCGTGTGGTAGGCGGTGTAGATGCGTTCGCGCAAGCCGCGGTTGTCCGCCCAGGTCAACACCGCCTGCACGCTCGGCGGCTTCAGGGTGACGAGGTAACCGTCCTTGCCCGCCTCGCGTGCCGCTTCGCGCATGAGTTCACGGTCGGTCTCGGGCAGGCCGGCGAGCACGCCTTCGTCGACACTTTCCGTCCACGCCTGGGTCGCGTCGAGCACGGCTTCCTCGAATTCGGTGCCGAGCCGTGTCAGTGCGTTGCTGATGTCGCGAAAGCGCGTGCGCGCGGGTTCTTCCAGCGCCACGCCGGCGAGCCGGAAATCGCGCAAGCCGTGTTCGACCAAGGTCCTGGCTGCCCGCGGCAACAGGCGAAATTGCGCATCATCGGCGACGGCCTTGACGGCCGCATAAAGCCCGCGGTTCTGGCCCAGCTCTGCGCCGAAATCGCTGATCGCTTCCTCGGCCTTCGCATACACCGCGCGCAATGCGGGCGTATCGGCCACGGCATGCAGGTGCGAAACCGGTGTCCAGATGTGTTCGACACGATTTTCCAGCGCCTCCTGCGGCAGCAGGGTGTTGGCAAACGTACGCGGCGCGGAATCGGCGACGAGCGCATCGACCTGCTTGCGATATTCGGTGAGCACGGCGTCGATGGCCGGTTGCACATGGTCGGGACGGATCGCGGAAAAACGCGGCAGCGCGGATTCTTCGAGCAGGGGATTTTGATTCATCGGCGTAACGTGACGGGCGGTGCGGCGAAAATCAAGCCGTGCGCCGGAATTTCGCGCTAGCATTCGTGGCAATGAATGAATCCAGGCCCGGGGATACCTACGACGCGCATCGCCTGCTGCGCGGACTGGAGCTGTTCCGCCATCTGGACGCGGCCACGCTCGACGAACTGGCAGCGGAACTGGAATGGTTCGCCCTGCCCGGCGGCGCCACCTTGTTCGAATACGGCGATGCGTCGGACGCGCTGTGCGTGCTCAAGTCGGGAAGCCTGGGTGCATTCAAGCCGGCCCCTGATGGCGGCTTCGTGCTCGATGGCGTGGTCGCGGCCGGCGAGACCGTGGGCGAGCTCGGCCTGATCGTCGATGCGCCGCGTTCGGCCACGGTGCGTGCGTTGCGCGACTCGGAACTGCTGCGCCTCTCGCGCAGCGGCTTCGACAAACTCGTGGCACGGCATCCGCAGGCGATGCTGGTCACCGCGCGCCTGGCGGTCAAGCGCCTGGTCGCGCGGCGCGATGGCGCAAGCGTGTCGACACCGCGCACGTTCGCCATCCTCGCGCACGATGCCGGCGTCGACGCGCGTGGCTTCGGCGAACGCTTGCGCGCGGCGCTGCAGCGCTATGGCGAGTGCACCTTGATCGGCGCCAGCGACGGCAAAGGCCGGACCAGCGCATGGTTCAGCGCACTCGAAGCGCGCTCACGCTTCGTGTTGTACCTCGGCGACGGCGACGATCGCGAATGGCGCAGCCTGTGCGTGCGCCAATCCGATTGCATGCTGCTGGTCGCCAATGCCGCGGATCCGGCCAGTGTGTGGCCGGAAAAATCCAGCATTGATGCCGAACAGGCGCTGCATCGGCCGCGCCATCTGCTGCTGTTGCATCGCGGCGGCACCATCGTGCCGGGTGCGGCGCGACGTTGGCTGGATGCCGTGCCGGGCGTCGCCCACCACCATGTGCGTGGCGAGCCGGACATCGAACGCGTCGCGCGCCTGTTGACCGGGCGCAGCATCGGCCTGGTGCTGTCCGGCGGTGGCGCGCGCGGCTTCGCCCATATCGGCGTGGTGCGTGCCTTGCGCGAAGCCGGCGTGCAGATCGATTGTGTTGGCGGCACGTCGATCGGCGCGATCATCGGCGCCGGCGTCGCCGCGGATTGGTCGAACGAGGAGATGTTCGACAACTACTACCGCTCCTTCGTGCTCGGCAAGCCGCTGGGCGACTACACCCTTCCGTTGATTGCATTGGTCGCCGGGCGGCGTGTGTCGCGCCTGCTGCGCGAGGCATTCGGTCCACGCGACATCACCGACCTGGCCCTGCCGTACTACTGCATCACGTCCAACCTCACTGCGGGCCGCGCCGATATCCACCGTGCCGGTCCCTTGTGGTTCTGGCTGCGAGCGAGTTGCGCGATTCCCGGCGTGCTGCCGCCAGTGTTCCATCGCGGCGAAGTGTTCGTCGATGGCGCGGTGATGGACAACCTGCCGGTCGAGGCGATGCGCGCGCAAGGCGTGGGCGAGATCATCGGCGTGGACATCGGCGCCGACGACGTGCTGCATGCCGAAGTGGAGGAATTCGCCCTGCCGGCATGGTGGAAATTGTTGTGGCAGCGCTGGTTCCATCGCCACCAGCGGCCCGGGATCCTGAGCATCCTGTTGCGCTCGGGCATGGTCAACGCGGAAGCGGCGAGCCAGGAGCGACGCGCCCACACGAGCTTGTTGCTGACGCCGCCGTTGAACGACGTCGAACTGCTCGACTGGAAGGCCTACGAACGCGCAATCGAGGCCGGTTACACCTACGCGCAGAAACTGCTCGGACGCGCCAACGCGCCGCGCGAATTGCCGTGATGCGTGCGTGCGCCGCAATTACTCGCGACGCCGGCCCGGCTTGTAGTCGACAAGCCGCTCGCTGACGCGCTCGAGCATCGGTTCGACCGCTTCCCTGGATTTTTCGGCCGCGTTCAGGCTGGTGAAATTCACCTGCTCGCTCCATGGCGGGCCCAGCGGCCGGCCCTGTTCGATCGAGTAGGCGCGCACGCCGAGCTGCGCCGTGTACAGCGTCGAGCTTTGGCCGTAGTAGTTCATCTCCTGTGCGCCGACCTTGCGCGCGTGCACAAACACCACGGCATCGGCATGGCCGCGCAAGGCTTGCACCGCTTCGGCGAAACGCGGGCGCTCGCCATCCATGAAGCGGCTAACGCGCGGCAGCGAACCTTCGTCCACGATCCGGTAACCGCTGCGTTCCAGCGTGCGCTCGATCGCCTCCACCGCGGGATTGGATATCGCATCGTCGCCGCCGGCCAAGACCGCAATCGTCGGCACGTGCGGCTTGGGCGGCGCCGAAGCCTTGGGTGGTTGCGCGACCGTGGCGACCTGCACCGGGGCAGATGCCGGCGCGCTTTGCGCAGGCACGGCAGTGGCCACCGCATCCGCCGCGGGTACGGCGGGAACATTGGCCGGCGGCGCGGGCGTGGGCGGAATCGCCGTCGCCGAATTCGCCGGCGCGTTTTCCGCATAACGCGGGTCGGTCGCTGGTGCTTGCGTTGTGGCGGGCGGCACAGATGCCAGCGTGGTCGTGGTTTGCGCCGGTGGCGTGGCCGGGGCATTCAGCACCGCGGGCGTCGAGGCCGGAATCTGCGGCGCTTGCGTGGCGGGTGTCACCGCGGCGGGTGCGCTTGCCCCGAGATATTGTTGCAACATCGGAATGCGATCGCGGAACCCGTAGGCAACGCCGGCCAAACCCAGGATCAGGATCGCCGCAATCGCGAGTGGCACAAACGGCGAGGATTTGGTCGATGCCTGCGGCTGCAAGACCGGTTGGTGCGCGCCCATCGCTGGTTGCGCCGCAGCAGGCGTGGATCGATTTATCGGCAGCGGTTGCGGTGTCGGCGTCGTGCCCGGCAGCTGACGCTGGCCCGAAACCGGTGTCTTGCCGCCGACGATGGTCGCGGCGGCCGTGGACATGCGCGTTTGCAGGGTGATCGGACCGCCCTTGGCAACCAGCGGATGCCGACCCAGGTCGGCGACCAGCTCCTGGCAACTCTGGTAACGCTCGGCCGGATCCTTGGCCACCATTCTGGACAGGATGCGCTCGAGTTCCGGATCGACTTCCGAGTTCAAGGTGCGCACGTCCGGAATCTCGGCCTTGACCACTTCGAGCATGAGGCCGAGCGGAGATTCGTCGGTGAACGGCATGCGCCCGGCCAGGCATTCGAACAAGACGATGCCGAGCGAGAAGATGTCCGAGCGCTGATCCACCGGCTTGCCCTGACACACCTCCGGCGACAGATAGCCCGGGGTGCCGACGAATTCGCCGGTGGAGGTGAGCTTCTTGGAGAAATCCTGGGTCGACAAGGCGATGCCGAAGTCGGCGATCTTGACCGCGCCCTTGCTCGTGAGCATCAAATTTCCGGGCTTGATGTCGCGGTGGATCACGCCCTTGTCGTGGGCGGTGGAAAGGCCCTGGGCGGTCTGGTAGATGATCTTGGCGGCCTGCTCAGGCTTGAGCTTGCCCTCGCGCTTGAGCAGCGATCCCAACGATTCGCCGTCGACGAATTCCATGACGAAATAGGTCTGGCCGGCGTCATCGCCGATGTAGTAGATCGAGATGATGTGCGGATCGTTGAGCGCGGCCATGGAGCGTGCCTCGCGCAGGAAGCGCTCCTTGACCGACTCGTCGTGGGCGAGGGACTCGGCCAGCACCTTGATGGCGACGTAGCGGTTCAAGGAGGATTCGTGGCCCTTGTAGACCACGCCCATACCGCCGCGGCCGAGTTCAGCGACGATGTCGTAATGACCCAGACGCTCTTTCATGGCGTTCTCCACGACCCCCAGGGCCGGTTGCAGGATAGGAAAATACTACCACCGCTGGCTGAACCGGCCCCGTGCAGGATTTGGCGGGGTCCGGGTTGCGCAGTTGGCAACGAATGTGCCAACCCGGTCACAATTCAACCCGCGTGGATGCCTTCGATTTCCAGGAGCAATTCACGCCGGCAGATATCGCCTTCGAGCAGCAGCAACGGTACCGCATCGCCGAGGCGTGCGCGCAAAAGGTCGCGAACGACAGGCATATCCGGCGCATGGCGCACATACACTTTCAGCGGACTTTGCGCATCGAGTGACGCATGGCTACCGGCTGCGTCGAGCAGGCTGTGCACATTGGCCAGGGTTTCATCGAGTTGCGCCGACAAATCCCCGGGATGATGCGATGCATGGCCCACGATCGCGGCGGTACCGGATATGTACAGTTGCGGCGGAGCAGTCGGCGCGCGCATCGCGCGGGCGAATCCCGGCGCGGCCGGACCGTATTGGCGCGGATAACGCCACGCGTTGACCTGGCGCGGGTTTTCGACGGCGCATCCGGGTAGGCGCGCTGCCAGTGCGTAAACCTGCAGCACGCGCTGGCCGTCGCGCAAACCGATCGCGGTGGCAGCCGGATAGGACGAACCGAACATGCCGTTCATGCCGGCTGCGCGCCCGGCGCAGAACTGACGGTAACGCTCGGCATCGCCGCTACCTTCGTTGATCGCGTCCAGATAATTCCAGATGCGCAGGAAATGCGGCGTTGCGCTGGCGCGCGACCAGCGTGCCAGTATCGCGTAGGCGCGCTGCGCCGCTCCGTTGATTCCGCCATGCGCGGCCTCGTCCACGTTCAATGCGACAAACGCGTAATCGCTATCGCTCGACCACGCCAGCTCACCGTCGCGGTCATGCGCGACGCGGCCCGAGGTGCGCCAGATTTCCAATGGCGCCGGTGCTTCGCTGTGCAGGCGCACACGCAGCAAGCGCGGATCATCGAGCGCCTGCGGCATGTTGCCGAAACCGATTACGGCCAGCGTACCGGATTGCGCCAGCGCAACCGTGGCGGATGCGCTGGAATATTCCACGCGCAGCGGCGCAAGCGCTGCGGATGCGGCGGACTCCAAGGCGTGGCTGGGGCGGACGGTCATTGCGACAATGATACTATGGGACACGTGGTCATCCTTGATCGCACACCATTGGGAAAAGGCATCGCAAGACCGGTTTTTGGGGGAAAGTCAGAACGCATGTCCACGCAATCACCTGCCGAACACGAACTGGCCGAATTGATCGTGTCCAGCCTGAACCTGGAAAGCACCAGTGCCGCGGCAATCGCGCCGGAAGCCGCGCTGTTCGGTGGCGGACTGGGCCTGGATTCCATCGACGCGCTCGAACTCGCGCTGGCGATTTCCAAGCGCTATGGCTTTTCGTTGCGCTCGGACAACCCCGACAACAAGCGCATTTTTTCCAGCCTGCGCGAATTGAGCGCGCACGTCGAGAAGTCGCGAACCACGCAGTGACGCGCATCCTGGCCTGGCTCGGCCTGCTGGCGCTGTCGCTTGGCGCATACGCCAGCGGCAACACACTGTTGCGCGGCGCGCTGCCGGTTGCTGTTACCGTGGCGATTGCCGGCGTGTTCGCCTGCACTCTGCAACGCGGCCGCACGCCGCTGATTGCACGTGCAATCGCGGCAGTGGACGGTTCGCAATGGCTCGCCGATCCGGCGGTGGCACGCTATGCCCGTCAACTGACGCGACTGTGGGCCGTGTATCTGATGCTGTGGGCGATAGTCGCGGCGGTAGCGGCATGGACGGCGGCGCCGGCCGTGTCGCGTATCGGTACGTTTGGCGTGCCATTGGCGGTCGCGGCATTGTTCGTCGGCGAATTCGTGCTGCGGCGCTGGCTGCTGCCGCAGGCGCCGCGGCGTGGGTTCATGGCGTTCACGCTGCGCCTGATCCGCAGCTGGCCGGCCTTGCTGGTCGATCGGGAAAGCCCGGGAGCGCGCGGGCATGGCGATACAGGGCATGTGCCATGACTGGCGAAATTTGTGAACATTTCCACATTGCCGCATCGCATCCGGCCCTGGCGGGACATTTCCCCGGCAATCCGGTCGTGCCGGGCGTGATCCTGCTTGAGCGCGTCGCCGCTGCGGCGCGGCGCGCGTTCGGCGCGCAGGCAACCGGATTGCCGCAGGTGAAATTCCTGCGTCCGTTGTATCCGGACGAAATCGCGGAATTGCGCATCCAGCGCAGTGGCGCGAGCGCGAAGTTTTCCATCCATCGCGGATCGGAACTCGTCGCCACCGGCATGCTGGAACTGGCGCCATGAGCGCGCACTGGAGCGAGCGCCGCGAAGGCGGTGGCCGTTTCGCGTTGTGGCTGATCCGCGAAATCGGCTTGCGCATGGGGCGCATGCCGGCGCGCGCGCTGCTGTATCCGATCACCGTGTATTTTTTTTTCCGGCGTGGTCCAGAGCGTCGCGCCTCGCACGCCTTCCTCACCCGCGCGCTCGGCCGGCCGGCGCGCACATGGGACGTGCTCAAGCATATCCACTGTTATGCGGCGACAATCCTGGATCGCGTGTTCCTGCTCGCGCGCGGCACGCGTGGCTTCGCGATCGAGGTGCACGGACTTGATCAACTCGAAGCGCGGATCGCGCAGGGCCGCGGCGCAATCCTGCTCGGCGCGCACATCGGCAGTTTCGAAGCCTTGCGCGTGCTTGCCGAACAACGCCCGGACCTGCGCGTGCGCATGCTGATGGATCGCGGCCAGACCCCGGCGCTGACTGAACTGCTGCACGCGCTCAACCCGGCCGTGGCGGGCATGGTCATCGATGCTGGTGGCTACGGCACCGATGCGGTTCTGGCGATCCGCGACGCGGCAGCGCAAGGTGCGTTGATCGGCCTGCTCGGCGACCGCGCCCGTCCGGGCGAGGCGACGCACGCGGCGCGTTTCTTCGATGGCGAAGCGGAATTTCCGATCGCGCCGCACCTGATCGCCGCGATCCTCGAACTACCGGTGGTGCTGGCCTTTGGCCTGTATCGCGGGGGCAACCGCTACACCGTGTATTTCGAGGATCTCAGCGCCGGTGCCGCGATTCCCCGCAACGAACGCGCAGCGCGGTTGGCCGAACTCGTGCAAGCTTATGCTGCGCGTCTGGAATACTACACGCGCCTTGATCCGTTCAACTGGTTCAACTTCTATGAGTTCTGGAATGTTCCTGCCCGCACTGATCCTGCTGGCCGCGACGTCATCGCAAACGCCTGATGCGGCAGCGCTGATCGCCAGCCTGAAACGTCCGGTGCCGGCAACGACGGCCTACACCGAAGTGCGTTTCCTGCACCAACTCACGCGCCCATTGGTCTTGCACGGCGAGCTCGATTACGGCGGCGCCAACAAACTCGGCAAGCGCGTGGATGCGCCGTATCGCGAATCCACGCAAGTCGAAGGCGACGGCGTCACGGTGACGCGCGACGGGCGCGCGCCGCGGCATTTCGATCTGGAGCGCGCACCGGAACTCAAGGTGCTGATGGGCGGATTCTCGGCCCTGCTTGGCGGCGACGCGAACGCGTTGACGTCGTTGTACACCATTGCACTTGTGGACAATGCGCCAAACTGGACTTTGACCCTGGTTCCGCGCGATGCAGGTTTGTCGAAGCACCTACGCGAATTCGTCATCGATGGCACGGCTGCCGATCCGCGTTGCTTTTCCTTGCAGCAAGCCAATGGCGACTCCAGTGTGATGCTGCTCGGCGCGCTTGCCGCAACGACGCTGCCGCAGCCACCCACCTCTGCGGCATTGGCTGCGATCTGTCGAGCCACCCAATGAGTCCGCGCCGCCGCTTCGCTGCGATTGCGCTGTGGTGGCTGGTCCTCGCACTGGCCGCTTTCGGCGTGCAACGCACGCTGGTTGTCGGCAACGACTTGCGCGGCTTCCTGCCGCCGCCACGCAATGCCGATCAAAAAGTCCTGATGGACGAGATCGGCGATGGGCCGGCATCGCGCCTGCTGCTGATGGCGATATCCGGTGCGCCAGCGGAACGGCTCGCGGACTTGAGCCGTGGTCTCGTGCAGGCGCTGCGTGGCGACGCGCGCTTCACCCAGGTCTTCGATGGCGGCGAATCAGTGGCGCAGCTCGATCCGGCGCTGTTGCCGTATCGCTACCTGCTGTCGCCGACGCTGGATCGCGCGCAATTCGACGCGGCATTCCTGCACGACCAACTCGAACAACGCATCGAGGATCTGGGCTCACCCGCGGGCGCCGCGCTCGGAGAGATCTTGTCGCGCGATCCCACGCTGGAAACGCTTGCACTTGCGCAGCGCTGGACGCCGCGTCATGCGCCGGTATTGCGCGATGGCGTGTGGTTCTCAGCGCGCGGCGAAGCCCTGCTGATCGCGGCAACACGCGCATCGGGATTGGACGCCGCGGCGCAATCGAACGCGAGCGCAGCGGTACGCGCGGCGTTTACGGCGCTGCCGGATGCCGCGTCCGCGAAAATCGAAATCTCCGGGCCGGGTTATATCGGCGCGCAAGTCGCGGCAAATACGCGGGCCGAGGCCGAACGCCTGAGCGCGATCGGCACGGCGGGATTCGCGCTGTTGTTGCTGATCGCCTACCGCAGCTGGTCGGTTCTCGCGCTCGTTGCGCTGCCACTGGCGAGCGGCGCGTTGGCGGGGCTGGCCGCGATTATCGCGATCTTCGGCGGCGCGCACGGCATCACGCTTGCGTTCGGATTCACCCTGCTTGGCGTCGCCCAGGAATATCCGGTGCGCGTATTCAGCCACCGCGCTGCGGCCGAAACCGCGGCTGAGACCGTGCGCGCGGTGTGGCCGTTGCTGCGCCTGGCCATCGTGTCGGCCTGCATCGCGTATCTGGCGTTTCTCGTGTCCGGCGTGCCGGGCCTGCAGCAACTCGCCGTGTTCACGATCGTGGCCCTGCTCGTGGCAGGCTTTGCCACGCGTTGGTTGTTGCCGGCCCTGTTGCCGGAAAAATTTCGCGATGTCGAATCGTCGCCACTCATGCAGCGCGCACACCGCTGGCTCGCTGCGATGCCGCGACCGCGGGCGTTGCCGTGGGTTGCGCTGGCGCTCGGATTGCTCGCACTATGGTTCGCGCCCGCGCCACTGTGGCAAAACGACCTGGCCGCACTGGCTCCTGCACCCGCCAAGGAATTGGCGCGCGAAAGCGAATTGCGCGCCGCGCTCGGTGCACCGGATGTGCGCTACCTGCTCGTGCTGCATGCGAACTCGGCCGATGGCGTGTTGCGCCTTGCCGAAGCCATTTCTCCACAAGTGGACAAGTGGATTTCGACGCATGCCGTGGACGACGTGGAACTGCCCTCGCGCTGGCTGCCAAGCCTGGAAACCCAGCGTGGGCGCCAGGCGAGATTGCCAGATCGCGCGGCGCTGACGACCGCGCTGGATGCGGCGCTGGCCGATGTGCCATTCAAGCCCGGCTACTTCGCGCCGTTCCTCGACGACGTGGCAGCCGCGCGCGGCCTGCCGCCGCTCGATGCGCAAACCTTCGAGCGCTCACCGTTTGGCGCGCGCCTTGCCGCGATGCTCATCGAACGCGATGGCGCCTGGTACGGCCTGGCGACGCTCGATGGCGTGCATGATCCGGCCGCGCTCGCCGGCATCGCCGCGCAAACGCAGGGTGCGGTGAAGCTGCTGGATCTGAAATCCGAATCCGAAGCCCTGGTCGCGCAATACCGCATGCGCATTCTGCAGGCGTTGGGCGTGGCCTTCGTACTGCTCGTGCTTGCGGTCGGGCTCGCGTTCCGCGATTGGCATCGCGCCTGGCATGTGCTCGCGCCGATGACGCTGGCAACCTTGCTCGCCATCGCCGTGTTGCGCGCCTGCGGCGTGCCGTTAAGCTTGTTCCACCTTGTTGCGGTCACGCTCGCCGCCGGACTCGGCCTGCACTACGCGTTGTTCTTCGAGCGTCCCGTCGCCGATGCCGCCGAAGCACGCCGCACCTTGCACGCGACGCTGGTTTGCGTCGCCGCGGCCGTACTCGTGTTCGGCCTGCTTGCCACGTCAGCCGTACCGGTGTTGCGCGCGATCGGTGCGACAGTCGCGCTCGGCGTCTCTTTCCATTTCATCCTGTCCACGCAAATGGCGATGCGGGCTGATGATGCTCGATAAATCGCAATGGCAACATCTGATTCCGCATCGCGGCGCGATGTGCCTGCTCGATGCGGTGATCGACTGGGACGAGTCGCGCATCCACGCGCGCGCCGTCTCGCATCGCGATCCGGATAATCCCCTGCGTGCGGATGGCCGCCTGCTTGCCGTGAACCTGTGCGAGTACGGCGCGCAGGCGATGGCCGTGCATGGTGGGTTGCTCGCACGACGTGACGGCAGTACCGCCGCGCCGGGATTGCTCGTGTCCCTGCGCGAGGTGAAACTGCATGTCACGCGCATCGATGATTTGGCCGGTGTACTTGACGTGCATGCGCAGCACCTCATGTCCGGCGCCGATGCGATGCAATACGCGTTTCGCGTCGAACATTCCGGTGTTGTGCTAGCTGAAGGTCGCGCGGCGGTGATGACGAAGGACAGCTCGTGAACACAAAATCTCCATTGCGGCGAGCACTTGTCACCGGTGGCAGCGGCGACATCGGCGCGGCGATCTGCCGCGCGCTCGCATTGCAAGGTTGCTTTGTATTCATCCATGCCAACGCGAACGCCGACCGTGCGCGGAAACTGGCCGATGAAATTGGCACGCAGGCGCAAGCCGTCACATTCGACGTGACCGACGCCGATGCCACGCACGCGGCACTCGAAGAAATTTTGCGCGCTGGCGCGATCGACATCCTCGTGCACAACGCCGGCATCCACGACGACGCGCCGCTCGCCGGGATGACCGACGCGCAATGGCATCGCGTCATCGACGTGTCATTGCACGGATTCTTCCACGTCGCGCAGCCGCTGCTGTTGCCGATGGCACGCGGCAAATATGGACGCGTCGTGTGCGTGTCGTCCGTCGCCGCGCAGCTTGGCAATCGCGGCCAGGTCAACTACGCGGCGGCGAAGTCCGCGCTGCACGGTGCAGTCAAGTCGCTGGCGCGCGAGATGGCCTCGCGCGGCATCACCGCCAATGCAGTTGCCCCCGGCATCATCGAAGGCCGGCTCGCGAACGCGGCGTTCGACGCGCAGAAAATCCGCGAACTCGTCCCCGCCGGCCGCGCCGGCACGCCCGACGAAGTTGCAGCGCTGGTGGCATTTCTTTGTTCGGATGCCGCCGCGTACATCAACGGACAGGTCATAGGTGTCAACGGCGGAATGATTTGATTCAGCCGTCGCCGTACGCGCGCAGCGCACGAAACGTATTGCGTCCGGACTCTTTCGCGGCATACAGCGCGCGGTCAGCGAGATGGGTCAGGTCGCGCGCCGACAGTTCGCCGTTGCAATAGGCGATGCCGATGCTCAAGGTCACGGTTACGGTGTTGCCTGCGACTGGAATCGCCCGCGACATGGCGACCTTCAGCCGCGCCGCGAGCAGTTCCGCCGATTGCGCCGTGCCGGTGTCGCCGATCAGGATCGCGAACTCGTCGCCGCCCAGGCGCGCGAGCACGTCGATGTCGAACGCAGCTTCGCGCAGGCGCGCGGCGACGACCTTGAGCACGGCGTCGCCCGCGAGATGGCCGAGCGTGTCGTTGATTTCCTTGAAGCGGTCCAGGTCGATCAGCATCAACGCCAGCGGATGCGGCGCGCCAGCGCGCCGCATCAGGGCGAGGTCGAGTTTTTCGTCGAATGCGCGTCGGTTGGATAGTCCCGTCAGCATGTCCGAGCGCGCCAGCTCATTCAGGCGCATCTCGACCAGCTTGCGATGGGTGATGTCGTAACCGAACAGGTAAGCGCCATGGTTGAGCGCATCGGTTCCGGATGCCGGCAGGCACACGAATTCATGGACGCGAAGCTCGTCGCCGGCCCGGATCTGCCGTTCGTAGCGGCCGCGCTCACCGCGCAATGCCGCGACGATATACGGTTCGGCAACCAGGTAACCTTCTTCGCCCATGGCCTCGCGCAAACTCAGTTGCAGCATCTGCGCGGGCGTGCGTTCGGTGTGTTCGCTGGCGCGCGCATTGGCAAACACGATGCGCTGGTTCTCGTCGAGCTGCACGATCAAGGCCGGCACGCTGTCGGCGATGATCTGCAATTGCAGGCGGCTTTCCGCCAGCGCGCGCTCGGCGAGCAAGCGCGCGGTGACGTCGCGCGCGGTGTAGATGATGCTGGGCTGGCCAGTGATCGCGTCTTCGTGCACGCGCCGGCCAAGCGCTTCGAGCCAGATCTCGCGACCGTCCTTGTGACAACCGCGAAACGTAGCGATCGCTTCGCCGCCTTCGCTGAACAGGCGCGCCAGGGCCTGCTGGATCTGCGCCCGGTCGGCGGGATCGACCATCGCCAGCGGCGGCATCGCTGCGGCTTCCTCGCGCGTCCAGCCCAGGATCTCGGTGACGGCGTCCGACATGAACAGGCGCTCGCCGTCCGCGCGTAACCAAACCACCAGGTCACGCAGATTCGCGGTCAACAGGCGCGCGAGAAGCGCGGTGTGCTGCGACGAAGCGACTGCCGGATCACCCACCTGTTGCATGCCCGTCACCCTTGCCGGATGCAACGAGTATATCGCGCGTGGCAGCGGTTCCATGCGAAAATGCCGCTACTGATCAAGTCTGTATGCGCGCCCGTAGCTCAGCTGGATAGAGTAGTTGCTTCCGAAGCAATTGGTCGGGGGTTCGAATCCCTCCGGGCGCGCCATTTTGCGATGATTATTTGCGGCTTGTGCAGACCAGGAATAGCCGTCACATCGCCTTACAGTTGCCCCCGATATTGCCCTATCCTGGCGTGGAATCGCAGGAGTACTTGATGCAACGCTGGGGCTACGCCGGAACAATCCGCGTATTTTTTGTCCGAACCGGTGGAACAGGTTTTCGGCAAGATTGCGACACAATCCGCGTTTGCAGACCTCATAAGTCAAAAGGCAGCTTGGCTCGCGGAAATCGGACTGTTGCGCGAGGCGCTGGGCGAATGGTCGGAAACGCCGGGCGCGATCTACTTCGAATACACAATCCCACGCCTTGGCGGCCGTGCCGATGTGATCTTGCTGCTCGGACAAGTCTTGTTCGTGATCGAATTCAAGACGGGTGCCGAACAATTCGCACGTGACGCCATCGATCAGGTTTGGGATTACGCGCTGGACCTGAAAAACTTCCACGAGGCCAGCCATCACATCGTGATCGTGCCGGTGCTCGTTGCAACCGAAGCCGTTGCTTCACCAGTCACGATTGCATTCCAGGCCGATTATGATCACCTGGCACGACCGGTCTGCATTGGCGATGACGGCATCGCGCATGTGATTGCGCAGGCTCTCGCCTTCTTCAGCGGCGAGACCATCGATGCCGCATCCTGGCAAGTCGGGAGGTATCGACCGACACCGACCATCGTGGAAGCCGCGCGTGCGCTTTACGCTGGCCACGCAGTGGAAGAAATTTCGCGCAGTGATGCGGGTGCCGAGAACCTTGCCGTCACGTCAAGGCGGTTGTCCGCGATAATCGCCGATACTCGGCGCGCCAACGTGAAAGCGATCTGCTTCGTCACCGGGGTGCCGGGGGCTGGCAAGACGCTGGTCGGGCTGGATATCGCCAACCGCCACACGGACAAGGACAGTGAACTTTACAGCGTCTATCTTTCTGGCAATGGCCCATTGGTCAATGTTTTGCACGAAGCACTTGCGCGCGATCGTCACCGGAACTTGCGCGAGCAAGGCAGACCGATTCGCCTCGGCGAAGCACGCAGCCAGGTGAAGCAGTTCATCCAGAACGTACATCATTTCCGCGACGATTGTCTCGCCGACGATGGTCCGCCGATTGAACACGTCGCGTTGTTTGATGAAGCACAACACGCGTGGGATCTCGCGCAGACCGTGAATTTCATGGCGCGCAAGAAGAACCGTCCGGGATTCGACAAGTCTGAACCCGAGTTCCTGATTTCCTGCCTTGACCGTCATCCGGACTGGGCCGTTGTGGTGTGCCTGGTCGGCAGCGGCCAGGAAATCAATACGGGCGAAGCAGGCATCAGCGAATGGTTGGCCGCCATCGGCCGCAGCTTCCCGGATTGGCGTGTGTACCTCTCACCGCGGCTGTGCGAAATCGAGTATCACGCAGACGCCGCACTGGACGCGCTCGCTCGGCGCGAAGGAGTCGAGTGGGAGTCGTGCTTGCACTTGGCGACGTCGATGCGCTCGTTCCGCTCCGAGCGCGTGGCGGAATTCGTCAATTGCCTGCTGGCGCGAGAAGAAGACGCCACGCGTCGCAGCCTGAGAGAAGTATTGCACGGATTCCCGATCCGTCTGACCCGACACCTGCCTAAGGCACGTGAGTGGCTGCGTGAGCAGGCGCGCGGCAACGAACGTTACGGCATGATTGTCTCATCGCGCGCGCAACGCCTCAAGCCGCTGGCCATCGATGTCCGCGTGAAGGTCGATCCGGTGCGTTGGTTTCTCGACGGCAAGGATGATGTGCGCTCATCGTACTATCTGGAAGATGTCGCCACCGAATTTCAGGTGCAAGGGCTTGAACTCGATTGGTCGTGCGTCGTGTGGGATGGCGATTTGCGCTTTCGTCCCGGTGGTTGGGAGCATCATAGTTTTGAGGGTAGTCGCTGGAAGCGCGTGCGCAGCGAGGCACGGCAGCGCTATCTGCAAAACAGCTATCGTGTCCTGCTCACGCGCGCCCGCCAAGGCATGGTGATCGTGGTACCAGAAGGATCAGTTGATGATCCGACGCGGGCGGCCGACTATTACGACCCGACTTACAAGTGGTTGGCCGATCTTGGGATACCAGTTTTGTAGTTCATCCATTTATTTCATCACAAAATCTCCCGCGCCGCCGGCCGGTCATCCGCCTGCGCCAGCGCCGGCAACACGCCTTCGCGTTCGCCGCGCTCGGTGCGCTGCGCGAGTTTGCTTCTTGCGTCGCGAACGCGTTCGAGCATGGCTTTGTCGTCGAGTTCGCGTGCGGCCGATTCGATCCAGCCCAACTGGAAATCGCTCAGTTCGGCCAGATCCGGCGTGCCGGCGATGGCGTCCTGCCATTCCAGGCGCGCTTCGTCGTTCTTGCCCATCTTCTTCAGGATGTCGCCGCGCAATGAGTGGTAGGCGCGGTTCGCTTCGTTTTGTAGCGCGAAATCCACGTCGGCCAGCGCTTCGGTCAGTTGACCACTCTTGTAATGCAGCAGGCCGGAGTTGAACTTCGTGGTCGACCAATCACCAGCCTGGTGGTAGCTGTCCATCGCGCCGTCACGGTCGCCAATACGCTCGCGGTAGACGCCGCGCAGGTTGAACAGGTTTTGCGTCTGACCCTGCTCCTGCATCGCCAGGCCGACGAAGTGCAGGGCTTTTTCGAATTCGCCGAGCGCGGCGCAATCGCGGGCGTGCTTTTCGAAGGCATTGCCGAAGTCGGCGCGCGGGATTTTGTCGTTGCGAATGTCCTCCTCGCGCTCGAGCATCCGGCAGCGCACGATCTGCCCTGGATCGCGGTGCATGATCGGCGCGTCGAAGCGATGCACGAACGGATCGGTGTTCGGATCGTCCATGCGCGTCAAGTGCAATTCGATGCACTGGTTGTCGTCCAGCGTCCATTCCAGCGCCAATCGGTCATTCGTCGATACCGGCGCCGGCAGGGTCCACAGCGAACGCCCGACCACGCGGTTGTTGTCGGCGACGACTTCGACCGCCAACGGCACCTGGTCGCGTTTGCTGTTGCGTGGCGGACGCAGGATGGTTTGTGCCCGCGACGCATTCGGCACGGCATCACCGGCGGCCAGCAGCGGCACCGCCCCGGTGACCACGCGCAGCGACAGATCCGCGCTGCACACGGGCGCGATGATCGGCTCACCGAGCACTTGCAAGCTGAGCGCTTGCAAAGCCGCGCCGCGCGCGACTGTGCCTTGCAGTTCTTCGGCATTGCCGAGCAGGACATGCTGACTTTCCGGAAACTGTTTCTTCAGCGCGTCCTGCACAGTCGGCAGCAGACTGCTTGATCCGCACAACAGGACGCCGTGGATATCGTCGGGCTCGAGGCGCGCGCGCAGCAGCGCCTGCGCGATCGGTGCGAACAGTGAGCTACGCTGCACGTATTCGTCGCCCGCTTCCGGTGGTGGATCAGAATCGAGAAACGGTCGCATCAGCTTGTTGAACTGCTCGACCGACAAACTCGGTTCGTTCAGCGTCAGGATCTGATCGTTCAAGTCCACGGTCATCTCGACACTACGCGCCACTTCATCGTCGCTGGCCGGCAAGCCGGCGGCGCGCAGCGCGGCGAGGCGATGGCTGAGAGCGATCTTCAGACGCTCGGCGACCTCGAGCAATCGCGGTTCGAGCTTGCGCCGCTTGTCGTACCAGGACAATTCGAAGCGATCGATACCGTTTTCCTCGATCAACCGCGGGATCAGAACGTCGTGGACGATCGCGCGGTCGATATCGCCTCCGCCGAGGCGGTGATAGCGGCTGGTGCCGACGAGGCGCGCGCCGAGCGTACCGCCGCGAACGGCGTCGATGTGGAAGATGGCGACATCGCAGGTGCCGCCGCCGAAATCGAACACGAGGATGTTCGCGCCCTCGCGCAGCAGTGCATCGGCGCGATCGGGACTGCGGAATTTCAGGTCCAAGAAGGCAGCATAGGGCTCGTCGATCAGGCGCACGTCGCGGGCACACTTCGCCGCGAACGGTTTGACCGCCGCGCACATGGTCGCGGTGCGCTGAGCGCCGTGAAATGACGCCGGCACGGCGAGTACCACCGGCAGCTTCGCTTTGCTCGTGAGTGGATCATCGAAGCCTTCGCGCAAGTGATTCAGCAGTTGCGAGGCAATCTCGGTCGGCGTGCGAAATTCTTTCGGCGCCCGCGCATAGGTGTAGCGCAGGCCGATCAGGTTTTTGGTCTCGTAGAACAGGTTCTTCTCGGCCAGCGTGCCTTGCTTGCCGCGCAGGGCCAGGGCCGGCGCTCCAAAAATGGTCGATCCATCCTCGGTGATCGCGACCGCCGACGGTACGGCGACCCGATTTGTGCCATCGCCTTGGGCAAAGCGCAGGCACTCGCAGGTCAACGTGCCGGCATCGCCATCGAAGTGCGCGCGGGCCACGCTGGTCTTGGTGGTACCCAGATCAACGCCGATGGCGACGGCGGATTTGCCCTTCGCGCGCAGCCGAGCCAGCAGCTGCAGCTCAAGATCGGAATGGTTCATCGCAATCCCCCGATTGGCCGCACGATTGCGGCAGGCGCATTCAAGCAGGGGGAAATCTCACGGCTTGCGACGGCCATCGCGCAAGCGGGTACACTTTCGCCTGGGGCAGGGAAGATGCATTGCTGGGAGACCGTTGCGCGTGGAAACGCGACAGTCGCGCGGTTTTTCGTCGTTGCCGGAAGCGGGAATTCCGCCAGGGTGCGTTGACGGGAGCGGTTCGAACGTGGGGAGTAGTGAAACAACACGAGACGGACGGACGAACATGACGCTGTGGCTGCGCGACGAAACCCCATTGCGGTGGCGCGACTTCATTCTTGCGACCGTGGTTATCAGCATTGCCTCGCTGTTCGGCTTCTACGTGGTGCAGCCGTTGTGGCCGAGCAAGTTGCCGTTGATGTTTTTCGCGGGCGTGTTGATCGCCGGTTATCGCCTCGGCATGTGGCCGGCACTGTATGCCGCCCTGCTCGCGTTTTTTGCGTTCAATTTCTTTTTCGAGGAACCGCGCTACACCCTCACCATCGATGCCGAGGATGTTTTCGCGCTGGTGACGTTCCTGATCGGCGCCCTGCTCGTGGGTGGCCTTACCGGCCGCCTGAGCGATCACGCGCGCCGCCTCAAGCGCGCCCTGGCCGACATGACTTCGCTGTTCGAAGCCAGCCGCGACCTCGCAACCGCGGTCGATCCGAAAAGCGCGGCCGAGCGCGTGGTGCGCAGTCTGGAAGCGAATGGTTGCCGATGCGCGATCTGGCTGATCGAAAACGGCACGCACACGTTATGCGCGGCATCGGCCAGGGCTCCTGTGTTGCAGGAAGCGGAAATTGCAGCGCTGGCGAGCGCGAATCCCGTGCACGATGAGGCGTCTGCCGAACGCGCCGTATTGCACATGTCCAGCGGCGGCCGCAACGTCGGCATCGCCGTGGTATGGCCGCGCCGCAAGTCGGCGTTGCCCGACGTGCGCTGGATGCGCGCCCTGCTCGATTCGGCCGCGGTCGCGATTGATCGCGCGCGCCTGATCGCGGAGATCGCCGAAGCGCGCGTGGTTGCCGAAAAGGAAGGCTTGCGCACCGCCCTGCTGTCGTCGCTGTCGCACGATCTGCGCACGCCGTTGTCCACGATCCTTGCCTCGGCCACCTCGCTGCTGGAATACGAGCAAAAGTTCGACGCCGCCACGCGCCGCGACCTGCTGACCGTGATCCAGGACGAATCCGAACGCCTGAACCGTTATCTTGCAAACCTGCTGGAAATGACGCGGCTGGAGTCCGGTGCGTTGCAGGTCAGCCGTTACTTGGTGGATCCACGCGAGCCGATGTCGGCGGCATTGCGCCGGCTCGAGCGGCGATTGGCCGGGCGCAACATCGTGCGCGTGTTTCCCGCGACGTGCGAACATGTCAACGTGGATCCGGTTTTGCTGGAGCAGGTCTTGGTCAACCTCATCGAAAATACGGTCGCACACACACCGCCGGATGCGCGCATCGTGGCGCGGGTGGAAACCGCGGCGGGCCGCGCACGCCTGGCGGTGGAGGATGACGGCAATGGCATCCCGGCTGCGGACCTGCCGCATGTGTTCGACAAATTCTTCCGTGGCGGTGGCGATCGCCGGCGCGGCTCCGGAATCGGCCTCGGCCTTGCCGTTGCGCGTGGCCTGGTCGAGGCATTCGGCGGCAGCATCCACGCGACCAGTCCGCTGCGCGACGGTCACGGCACGCGCATCGAAGTGGATCTGCCAGCACACGCCATTCAAGGGACCAGCGAATGAGCCCGGCCCTCGCGCGCGTGATGATCGTCGATGACGAAGCGCCGATCGTGCGTGTGCTCAAGCCGTCGCTCATCGCCGCCGGTTATGAAGTGACCGACGCCTACACCGGCAGCGAGGCGCTGGCGCAGGCCGCGGGCTGGGCGCCGGATGCGATCGTGCTTGACCTGGGCTTGCCGGACATGGACGGCAAGGAGGTCATCCAGGCGCTGCGCAAGTGGACCCAGGTGCCGATCATCGTGCTGTCCGCGCGCGAAGCCGAGAACGAGCGCATCGCGGCACTGGATATCGGCGCGGACGATTACGTGGTCAAACCCTTCCACACCGGCGAGCTGCTCGCGCGCGTGCGCGCGGCGCTGCGTCACCGCCAAAGCCGTGCCGAGTCCACCACGTATTCGGGCGGCGACCTGGAAATCGATTTCGAGCGCCGGCGCGTGAGCGTCGGCGGTCGCGAAGTGCGCCTCACGCGCAAGGAATACGACTTGTTGCGTGCCCTGGCGCGACATGCCGGGCAAGTGGTCACCCACAAACAGCTGCTCGCCGCGGCCTGGGGCAGTGCGGTGACCGACACGCAGTTCGTGCGCGTATACATCGGCCAGTTGCGGCAGAAGATCGAACGCGATCCGGGCAATCCGCAGCTGATCCTCACCGAATCCGGCGTCGGCTATCGGCTGGTAGCGGATTGAGCCGGACTGCCTTATAAAATCCTTACACTCACGCTGGCCGACAAACCCGAATACAGTTCTCTCCCAGTGATTTGACAATGCTCTCCGCTGGGGAGACTTGGGGACAAGAGCGCCTATGGGCGCTCTTTTTTTGTCCGTGTCATGCGCCGCCATCACCCGGGATTGGACGAACCGGCGAATCCTATTTGCCGCCAGGCCTCATAGGCGACGACGGCGACGGCGTTGGAAAGATTAAGACTCCGATTGTCGGGCCGCATCGGCAGGCGCAGGCGCTGTTCCGGTGGCAGCGCGTCGAGCACGGCTTGTGGCAAGCCACGCGTTTCCGGGCCGAACAGTACCGCATCGTCCGCGCGAAACTGTACATTCGTATACAAATTGCGTCCGCGCGTGGACAGCGCGAAAAGGCGTGCCGGTTTTACATCCGCCATGAAAGCGTCGAGTGAATCATGCACGGCGACATCGGCGAATTCGTGGTAGTCCAGGCCGGCGCGGCGCAGCTTGGCGTGATCCAGATCGAAACCCAGCGGCCGGATCAGGTGCAGGCGCGCACCGGAATTCGCGCACAGGCGAATCGCGTTACCCGTGTTCGGCGGGATCTCCGGCTCGTACAGCACGACGTGCAGCATTGTCTTATTTGCCCGATCCGGCACAGGAATTCACCAGCGGTTCCGCGCCCGCAGCGGCGACCTGTTCCTGCGTCGCCGGACGCGGCGCCTGCGGAAACTCGATGCGCACGTCGAGATTCTTCAGGTTTTCGTCACGGATGTTCGACATGCCGGCGAAGCGCAGCAGCCGTCGCGTCGCGCGGTCGTAGGTGACGTCGATATGCGGCGTCAGGAATGCGTACCACGCACCGAGCGCCAGGCGCAGGGTCAGGCGCGTCGCGTCGCTGCCGGAATCGACCCGGCTCAGGTCGAACGCATAGAACATGCGCTTGCTTGGTACGAGGAAATTGAAACGCAGGGTGTCCCCGCGCGCCAGCGCATCCCAGTGTTTGCGCACGTAGGCATCGAAGCCGGCATCGATGACACCGTCCTTTGGCAACTCGAGCAGCGCGGATTTTTCCGCCATCTCGGGCTTGCGCTGCACGAAAATCTCGCGCGACGAGTCCTTGCCGCGTACACCTTCACGGTAGCCCCAACGCGCATCCAGCATGGAGAAATCCGGCGCCTGCGCGTTGCTGTTTTCGGAAATCGTCTTGCGCGCGAAGGGTTGGCCATCGGGGCAGGTGTAGACGACAAGGCGCTCGTCGCCAAACAGGTAATGGATTTCGTTATAGACCGGTGCGCCGCCGTCCGCCAAGGCGGCATGGCCGGTCCATGTTTCAGCCGCGGATACCGTCAGGCCGACAAGCGCCAACACCGTCGCGGCTATACTTTTTGCGCCAAGAAAATTTTTCATGAGACCAGTATGCCCGCAGCCCAAGTCAACGGCGCGTCAATTTACTATGAATGCGAAGGTCGCGGCCCGCCGTTGCTGCTGATCCACGGCCTGGGTTCGAGCGGCGACGACTGGGCGTTCCAGCGTGAGGATTTCGCGCGGCATTTCAGCCTGATCCTGCCCGACCTGCGCGGTTCCGGCCGAAGCACCAAGCCGCCGGGACCATATTCCATCGCGCAATTCGCGGCGGATTTGTGGACCTTGCTCGATGCGCTTGGCATCGAATCCACAAACCTGCTCGGCTTTTCGCTCGGTGGCGCGGTCGCCCAGGAAATGGCATTGATGCGCCCTGCGCGCGTAAACAAGCTCGTACTGTGCAATGCGCTCGCAAACTACCGCACCGACACGCCGCGCAAATGGATGGAAGCGCGCATGCAGGTCGCGCTCGTGCACGTTCTGGGCCTGCGCCGCACCGCGAAACTCATCGCCAACCGCCTGTTCCCGCACGAGGACCAGGCGCCCAAGCGCCAGCGCGTGATCGATGTGGTCGGGGCGAATCCGAAAAAGGCCTATCTGGCCACCATCCACGCCCTGATCGGCTGGAGCGCGCTCGAACGCATCCACGCCATCGCCTGTCCCGTGCTGATCATTGCCGCGGAATTCGACTACACCGCGCTCACCGAAAAACGCACCGAAGCCGCACGATTCCAAGACGCCGAATTCGTGGTCGTGAAAGGCTCACGCCACGGCACGCCGTTCGATGCGATCGAGGAATTCAATGCGCGCGTCGAGGAATTCCTGACGGACAAATCCGGCGCGGGTGCTCACCACGCAATCGACGCACCTTTGTAATCGACAAATCGTCCCGCATCGTTTTTCGTCGCCGCGTCCAGCACCTTGAGCAATCCGGCGACGGAATCGTGCGGCGTGACTGGCGCATTGTCGCCGCCCATGTCGGTTTTCACCCAACCGGGACTTGCGCACAACACGATGATGCCACGGGGTGCGAGCGCAGCGGCGAGTTGGCGCGTGGCCATGTTCAACGCGGCTTTGCTCATCGCGTAACTCGGCGTGCCGAACGCCGTCGTGCCCGCGATCGATCCGAGGCGTGAGGTAATGCTCAACACCCTGGGACTCTTGCCCTTCTCCAGCAGCGGAATCAACGCCTGTGTCAGCAACACCGGTCCGGCGACGTTCGCGGCGAAACTGTCGACCAGCGATTTGTGCTCGACCGCGCCGAAGCGTTCGCCTGACACCAGCATGCCGGCGTTGTTGATCAGTGCGTCCAGCGTATCCGTCAACGCGGCGGTTTCGCGCGCGGCTTCGGCGATGGAACGTTCGCTGGCAAGGTCCAGCGGCAGGGTGTGCAGATGTCCGGGATGCGCGGCGGCGAGTTCGGTCAATGCCAGTGCCTTGCCCGGATGCCGGCAGGTAGCGATGACCCGGTCGCCGCGGGCCAGCAGTTGGCGCACGAATTCCAGGCCGAGGCCGCGGTTGGTGCCGGTGACGAGTATGCGTTGCATGGGTCTACTCCTGACGTGGCCAGTTTAGCGCGCTGCGAGGTGGATCACGCCCGTGCGCCAAAGGAATCGCTACAATCCACCCGATGAAAATCCTCGTAACCGGTGGTGGCGGTTTCCTTGGCAGCGCGATCTGCAAGCAGCTCGCCGCAGCCGGGCACGCCGTGCGCTCGTTCAGCCGCAACCGGCATGCAGCACTGGATGCGCTCGGCGTCGAGCAGCGCCTCGGCGACATCGCCAGCATGGAACTGGTCATCGAGGCCAGCAAGGGTGTCGATGCGATCGTGCATTGCGCGGCCAAGGTGGCGCCGTGGGGCCCGCTCGAGGATTTTTACGAAACCAATGTGCGCGGCACCGACAACGTGCTCGCGGCCTGCGAATTGAACGAGATCGGCAAACTCGTGTTCACGTCGAGCCCGAGCGTGGTGCAGGACGGCACTGATCAGGAAGGCATCGACGAATCCGCGCCATACGCGCAGCCGTTCATGAACGCCTACGCGCATACCAAGGCGCTGGCCGAACAGCACGTGCTCGCAGCGAATGGTCCGCAACTGGCCACGGTCGTGCTGCGACCGCAGATCGTGTGGGGCCCGGACGATCCCACCTTCCTGCCGCTCGTGCTGGCCAAGGCGCGTGCGGGAAAATTGCGTTTCATCGGCAAGACGCCGAAGAAAATCGACACGATCTACATCGACAACGCGGCCGATGCGCACGTGCTGGCGCTGGAAAAGCTCGGTGTCGGTTCGCTCATCGCGGGCAAGAAGTACTTCATCAGTCAGGGCGAGCCGGTGTTCAACGAAGACCTGCTCAACGGCTGGCTCAATGCCGGCGGCTTCCCCCCGGAGACGCGGCGCCTGCCGGAAGCGCCGCTGCGCTTTCTGGCGAACACCTTCGAAGGCGCTTATGGCGCCTTGGGCATTCAGAAAGCCCCGCCGCTGACGCGCTTCATCGTCGACCGCCTGTCCACCGCGTTGTGGTTCGATATTTCCGCCGCACGCCGCGACCTGGGCTATGTCCCGCGCGTGAGCATGGCCGAAGGCATGGCGCGGGTGGCGCAGCAGCTGACGCGTGAACGCCTGCAGAAGCGTGATAACAGCTAGCGCGAGACCAGCCAGCGCGTGACCGGATAGAATCACGGCGTGACCGATGCCGCACGCCAACCCAATCCCCTGCTGTCCCGCTTCGGCGCCCTTCTCGAAGGTGCGTTGAACCGCGCGCTCATACTCGATCCGGAATCCGGGACAAACCTCGCCACGCTCGAAGGCCGGCGTATCGGCGTCGAACTGCGCGGCATGAATCTCGCGCTCGCCATCGCCGTGCGCGAGGGCAAACTGCGCGTCGGCCCGCATTGGGAAAGCGCACCCGATCTGAATGTGCGCGCCGCGCCCGCGAGCCTGCTCGCGTTCGTGCTGCGCCGTGGCGACGACGCGCCGCTGCCGTCGGGCAAGGTCGAGATTTCCGGCGACGCGCAACTGGCGCGCCTGCTCGAAAAAGCCGCGCGTGAATTTCGTCCCGACTTCGAGGAAGTTTTCGCTAAAACCTTCGGCGACGTGCTTGGCGTCGCGCTGGCGCGCGCGTTCCGCGCTGCGTTCGCCCATGTGCGCGAGTCTGCGCAAGCGTTGGCGCAGGACACTGCCGAATTCCTGCGCGAAGAAACCCGCGACTTGATCGCGCCTGCCGAGATGGAACAATTCCTCGACGATGTGGACGCCATGCGCGAACGCACGGATCGACTCGAAGCGCGCATTGCCCGCATCGGAGCGCGCGCATGACACCGCTGCGGCAAGTTCCGCGCCTGCTGCGCATCGCTGCGACCCTGGTGCGCTATCGCCTGGACGATCTCGTCGAAGGTGCGCATCTGTATCGGCCGATCCGCTGGTTGCGTCCATTGCTGCCGCGTCCGCGGGCGAACATAGCGCAACTGCCAAGAGGCGCGCGTCTGCGCGAGGCGCTGATCGAGCTCGGACCCATCTTCGTCAAGGCCGGGCAGATTCTCTCCACACGGCGCGACCTGCTGCCCGCCGACATCGCCGACGAACTGTCACTGTTGCAGGATCGCGTGCCGCCGTTTCCCGGGGCGCAGGCACGCGCGATGATCGAAGCCGCGCTCGGCGCGCCGATTGCTACATTGTATAAATCCCTCGATGAAACGCCGCTCGCCTCGGCTTCGATTGCGCAGGTCCATGCGGCGCAATTGCCGGATGGCCACGACGTGGTGGTCAAGGTGCTGCGTCCGTGCATCCACGAAAAAATCGCCGCCGACATCACCCTGTTGCGCGCGCTCGGCGAGTTGGCGCAGCGCTGGCACCCGGCCGCGGACAAGATCCGCCCGCGCGATATCGTGACGGAAATTGAAACCACGCTGACCAACGAACTCGATCTGCAACGCGAAGGCGCGAACGCCTCATTGCTGCGACGCAATTTCGCCGTGGGCGAGGATCTGCTCGTGCCGGAGGTTTTCTGGCCGCACAGCGCGCAATCCGTGCTCACGCTCGAACGCGTGCGCGGCATTGCGGTGGATGATCTGGCCGCGCTTGACGCCGCCGGCATCGACCGCATTGCGCTGGCCGAGAAAGGCGTGCGCCTGTTCTATACGCAAGTGTTCCGCGACAATTTCTTCCATGCCGACGCGCATCCCGGCAACATCTGGGTGGATGCCACGCGCAAGCAGAATCCGCGCTTCATCGCACTGGATTTCGGCATCATGGGCTCGCTGCCCGAGCGCGACCAATACTGGCTCGCCGAGAATTTCATGGCGATGTTCGAGCGCGACTACCGGCGCATCGCGACCCTGCACATCGCCGCCGGCTGGATTCCCGCCAACGCGCGCGTGGACGAACTCGAGGCCGCCGTTCGCACCGTGTGCGAGCCGTATTTCACGCGGCCGTTGTCGGAAATCTCGCTGGCCGAAGTCGTGGCGAAGCTGTTTTCCGTCGCGCGCCGCTACCAGCTCACCCTGCAACCGCAACTGATCCTGTTGCAGAAGACGCTGCTCAACATCGAAGGCATCGGTCGCTCGTTGCATCCGCAGATCGACATCTGGGCGACTGCCAAACCGGTGCTTGCGCAGATCTTGCGCGAACGCCGCAGCCCGCGTCGCATCCTGCGCAAGATTCGCGAGCGCATGCCCGAATGGATCGCCACTGCGCCGGAAATGCCGCAGCTCGTGCATGCCTTCCTGAAAAAAGCCGCGGACGGCGATTTCGACACAACACGCGCGGTCGAACTCGAACAGCGCGAACGCCTCGCGCGTGCGCAACGCCGCCAGCTCGCCGTGCTGCCACTCGCCGCCGCGTCGTTGCTCAGCGCTGCTTTGCTCTACGCTTTCGACAACCACGGTGGGCAGTGTCTGCATGTGCCCGTGTCGGCGTGGATTGCGCTGGCGGTCAGTGCGGCGTCGTTTGCGGTGGCGTGGCGACGGGGGCGTAATTGAAAAGTGCGACCACGGAAGGTCGCTTTTGATGCTGCGATCGGGATGAACGCAAAAATATCCATCATCCACGAAGACACCTGCCTGCTGGCCGTGAACAAGCCGGCTGGTCTGATTGTCCATCGCAGCAAGATCGCGAACGACGAAACCGATTTCCTGCTCGACCGGATCAAGGAACAGTGCGGCTCGAATCTGTACCTGGCGCACCGCCTCGACCGCGCGACGTCCGGCGTGTTGCTGCTGGCGAAGTCGCGCGAGGTCGCCGGCGAGATTGGCCGCGCGTTCATGGCGCGCGAGGTGACGAAGAAATACCTCGCCGTGGTGCGCGGCTGGCCGGATGCAGAGGGAACTATCGATTATCCGCTGTCCGGCGTGCGCGAACACGGGCCACGCAAACCGGCGCTGACGCGTTGGCGCACACTCGCCACGACGACGGTGCCGGTCGAGATGGGACGGTATCCCGAGCAGCGTTACGCGCTGGTCGAGGCCTCGCCCGAAACCGGCCGCTACCGGCAGATACGCAAACACTTCCACCACGTCTCGCACCACATCGTCGGCGACACCAGCCATGGCCGTGGCGATCACAACCGGCTCTGGCGCATCCACTTCCAGTTGCAACGCATGCTGCTGCATGCGTGGCGCATCGAGTTCGCGCATCCGCGCAGCGGCGAACGCTTCCGCCTGCAAGCGCCGCTCGATGCGGCGTGGCAGCGCGTGCTCGAGCGGTTCGATTGGGCGGGCGCGCTCAACTGCTAGAATCGTGCGAAAAGAGGTGCCGTCATGCCATCGTTCGACATCGTTTCCAAACTCGATCTGCACGAGCTGACCAATGCGGTGGATCAGGCCACGCGCGAATTGACCAACCGTTTCGACTTCAAGGGCACCGACGCGGCGTTCGAGCGCGAAGGCGAAAGCACCGTCGTGCTCAAGGCGCAGGCCGAATTCCAGTTGAAGCAGATGCTGGAAATCCTGAAACAGCGACTGGCGAGCCGGCACATTGACATCCGCTGCGCCGAGATTGCCGACCCCGAAATCAATCTGTCGACGGCGCGGCAAAACGTGACGCTCAAACAGGGTATCGACCAGCCGCTGGCCAAGGACATCGTCAAGCGCTTCAAGGACGCCAAGCTCAAGGTCGAGGCGCAGATTCAGGGCGACAAGCTGCGCGTGAGCGGCAAGAAGCGCGACGATCTGCAAACCGCGATGGCGCTGTTGCGTGCCGCGGCGGATATCAAGATGCCGCTGCAATTCGAGAATTTCAGGGATTAGCGATGCTCGAGGTTTCCGCATCGCTGCGCATTCCCGATTCGGAGCTGTCCGAATCCTTCATCCGTGCCTCGGGCCCCGGCGGGCAGAACGTCAACAAGGTTGCCAGCGCGGTGGAGTTGCGTTTCGACGTGGCGCATTCGCCGTCGTTGCCGGATGCCGTGCGTATGCGCCTGCTCGCGCGCCGCGATCGCCGGCTCACCGCGGATGGCGTGCTGGTGATCCAGGCCAATCGCTTCCGCGATCAGGCCAAGAATCGCGAGGACGCGCGCGCGCGACTTGCCGAGATCGTGCGCGCCGCGTTGCATGTGCCGAAGAAGCGCGTGGCGACGAAACCGACGCGCGCATCCAAAGAGCGCCGCATCGCGTCGAAGAAAAAACGCGCGCAGCACAAGCGCACGCGCGCCAAGTCGTGGGATCGCGAATGAAGCACGGAGTGTTTCCAGAGGCTCCTGCGCAGGTGCCGCAATTGGCGCCGTCCTGCGCAGGTGCGGTGAGTCGCTGGGTGTATGCGCGCTGCGGGTGGCGCATCGACGGCGAGTTGCCGGATGTAGCCAAGCTCGTTGCCATCGTCGCACCGCACTCCAGTGCGTGGGACGTGATTTGGGGTCTGCTGGCCAAGATCGGCTTGCGCCTGAACATCCGTTTCATCGGCAAGCGCGAGGCGTTCGTCTGGCCGTTTGGCCCGATCCTGCGTGGCTTTGGCGGCATTCCGATCGACCGCAAGCACGCACAGAATGTGGTCGGCGAGATCACGCAATTGTTCGCGGCAAACGAGCGCCTGTGGTTTGCGCTCGCGCCCGAAGGTACACGTAAACATGTGCAAGAGTGGAAAAGTGGATTCTGGCGCATTGCGCGCGCGGCGCAGGTACCGATTTTGCCGGTGTACTTCCACTATCCGGAGAGAATCATCGGATTCGGGCCATTGATTCATCCGAGCGAAGATCTCGAAGCCGACATGGCGAAGGTTCGCGAGTTTTACAAACCATGGCAGGGCAAGAATCGCGGCACGATCTAACGTTCGGAGTGTCCCGACTCGTAATAGTCCCCGCGCGCGAACATTCCCGGCTTGATCAGATCCACGAATGCGCGCGCCTGCGGCGACAGATATTTACCCTTGCGCACGACCACGCCGTAACTGCGTTGAGGGAAAAAGCGGCGCATGTTGCGTACGGCGAGGCGCGTCTCGTCCTCGGGCTGGATGCAGATGCCGGTGACGATGGAAATGCCCAGCCCCATCGCCACGTATTGCTTGATCACTTCCCAGCCGCCGACTTCGATGGCGACCTGATACGGCACGCGGCGTTGCTGGAAGACCAGATCGACCATGCGATACGTGGTCAGGCGCTGCGGCGGCAGGATCAAACCGTAGGGCGACAAGTCCTCCAGCGCGATCTCATGCTTGGCCGCGAGCGGATGATCCGGCGGCAGGATCAGCATGGGATCGAACCAGTGCACCGGCTCGTATGAAAGATCATGCGGCACGTCGAGCATCGAACCAACCGCAAAATCGGCCTGGTCGGAGCGCAGCAACGCGAGGCCATCCTTGCCGGTGACGTTGGCCAGTTGCAGGCGCACCTGCGGACTGCGCTCGCGAAATTCGCGCACCAGTGGCGGCAGCAGATATTGGATCGTCGACGCGCCCGCGGCGATGTTGACCGCTCCTGAATCCAGCCCCGTGCGTTGCGCGCGAAACTGCTGGTCCAGCGATTCCATGCCCTCGATCAGCGGACGCGCCAGGTCGTACAACACCTGGCCCTCGCGGGTGAGCGCCAGACGCGGACGCGTGCGCTCGAGCAGGCGCGCGCCAAGCTCCTTTTCCAGGGCGGATAGCTGCAAGCTCGCCGAAGATGCCGACAGGAACAGCGCTTCAGCCGCGCGCGCGACCGTTCCGAACTTCACGGCGTAGCAGAAGGCGCGAAGCTGCTTGAGACGGTTGCCTTTGTAATAGTGGCGGACCACGGCGGCAGCCGTGGTCTTTGGCGTTGCCTGCCGCTTTCGCGACCCGGTTTTGCCGAGATTCGTACGATTGTTCGATTTCAGAGGCATTTCATTCAATCAGATACAACATATTTGACAATGTCAAATCTATAGATTGAAACATTCAGATTGTCAAATCATTGTTTCCAAGTCTAGTCTGCTGCCACGGTCGGTCATCGGCCCGGATACCGCCTCAAAGCCTCTAACCCCTTCCAAATTCGAGGATCGTCATGAAGAACACCTTGCCCAGCGCCGAGCAGATCAAGATCGACTGGCAGAACAACCCGCGCTGGAACGGCGTGACGCGTCCGTACACGGCCGAGGACGTCGTGCGCCTGCGCGGCACCGTGCATGTGGAACATTCACTGGCGCGCCTGGGCGCCGAGAAATTGTGGAAATCGCTGCACAACGAGGATTTCGTAAACGCACTCGGCGCGCTCACCGGCAATCAGGCGATGCAGCAGGTCAAGGCCGGATTGAAGGCGATCTACCTGTCCGGTTGGCAGGTGGCGGCAGATGCGAATCTCGCCGGACAGATGTATCCGGATCAGTCCCTGTACCCGGCCGACTCGGTGCCGGCGGTGGTGCGCCGGATCAACAACGCGCTGCTGCGCGCCGATCAACTCAATCATGCCGAAGGCGACGACAGCGTCGACTTCCTGCAACCGATCGTGGCCGACGCCGAGGCCGGATTCGGCGGCGTGCTCAATGCGTTCGAACTGATGAAGGCGATGATCGAAGCCGGCGCGGCCGGCGTGCATTTCGAGGATCAGCTCGCCAGCGTGAAGAAGTGCGGGCACATGGGCGGCAAGGTGCTGGTGCCCACGCGCGAAGCCGTCGACAAGCTCGCCGCCGCACGGCTGGCGGCAGACGTCTGCGGCGTGCCGACCCTGCTCGTGGCGCGCACGGACGCGGAAGCTGCCGACCTGCTCACCTCCGACATCGACGCCAACGATGCCCCATTCATCACCGGCGAGCGCACCGTCGAAGGTTTCTACAAGACGCGCAACGGACTGGATCAGGCGATCTCGCGTGGCGTCGCCTATGCACCTTACGCAGATCTGGTTTGGTGCGAAACCGGAAAACCCGATCTTAAATTCGCGCGCGCCTTTGCCGAAGGCGTGCACGCGAAATATCCGGGCAAATTGCTCGCCTACAACTGCTCGCCTTCATTCAACTGGAAGAAGAATCTCGACGACGCGACCATCGCGAAGTTCCAGCGCGAACTCGCGGCGATGGGCTACAAGTTCCAGTTCATCACCCTGGCCGGATTCCACGCGCTCAACTATTCGATGTTCAACCTCGCCCACGGCTACGCGCGCCGGCAGATGAGCGCTTTCGTCGAATTGCAGGAAGCCGAATTCGCCGCCGCCGAGCGCGGCTTCACCGCGGTCAAGCACCAGCGCGAAGTCGGTACCGGCTATTTCGACACGGTTACGCAGACGATCCAGGGCAGCGGCGCGAGCACGGTCGCGCTGAAAGGTTCGACCGAGGAGGCCCAGTTCCACGCGCGCGAAAAGGCGGCGGCGTAACCACAAAGATTAACCGTCGCGAGCGAAGAGGATTTGCGTGCCGGAGCGCAGGAAGCGGAGTGTACTTTTGTGTACATGAGCATCCCGAGCAGCGCCGGCGCGCAAATTGTCGAGCGCAGCAGGTCAATCAAACCCAGTCGCGCGGCTTGAGGTATTGGCCAAGCCGCGCTTCCGGTGAATCCGGTTGCGGCGTGTAGCCGTATTCGAAGCGCACGCGCGGCGGCAGGCTCATCAATATGGATTCCGCACGTCCGCCGGATTGCAGGCCGAATAGCGTGCCGCGATCGTAAACGAGGTTGAACTCGACATAGCGACCGCGCCGATAGAGTTGGAATTCGCGTTCGCGTTCGACGTACGGCGTGGCCTTTCGCTTTTCGACGATCGGCAAGTAGGCATCGAGAAAACCATTGCCGACCGCTTGCTGGAAGGCGAAGCTGCGCTCGAAGCCCCATGCATTCAGGTCATCGAAGAACAAGCCGCCGACGCCACGCGTCTCTCCGCGATGCTTGAGGAAGAAATAATCGTCGCACCACTTCTTGTATTTCGCGTATACGTCTGCGCCGAATGGCTGGCACAGGTCGCGTGCGACCGTGTGCCAATGCACGACGTCCGCGTCGAACGGATAGAACGGAGTCAGGTCGAAACCGCCGCCGAACCACCACACCGGATCGGCGTTCGCGGGACTCGCCTCGAACCAGCGCACGTTCATGTGCGTGGTCGGCACGTACGGATTGCGTGGGTGCAGCACCAGCGAAACACCCAGCGCCGACCACGCCGCACCGGCGAGTTGCGGGCGCTGCGCAGTCGCCGCCGGCGGCAATCGCGTGCCTTCAACGTGAGAAAAATTCACGCCGGCCTGTTCGAACACGGCGCCATCCTTGAGCACGCGCGTGCAACCACCGCCACGCAAATCCGCCTGGGCGTGCGGTCGCATCCAGGCATCTTCGACGAATCGCGCGCCGCCGTCCGCGGCTTCCAGCGCAGCGCAGATGCGATCCTGCAAACCGCGCAAGTACATTTCCACGGCATCGCGCGGCGCGGTCATTGCAATACGCTCAGAAGTTTTCCATCGCCATGTTGCCGCTGATGTCCGTTTCCAGGTTCTGGATCCAGCTTTGGTAATTCTTGTGGATCCAGCGCTGTCCGTTTTTGACTTCGTACTTGAGGTTGCTGCTGCCGAGGTAGGTGATCTGCACTTGCTGGCGATCGTAGGTGATGCCGATCTGCACGCTGAAATCGCGGCGCGCATACGTTGCGGTCAGCTTTCCGGGTTGATCGGAGTTGATCAGCCACTCGCGCTTCACCAAGGCCTGTTTGACGGCTTTGGCAACTTGCGTGACAGTCAACTTGGCCGGCACGGCGAGCGGCGCGGGATCTTGCAATGGCACTTGCCGGAACGCCATCAGCAGCATCAGTGCGGGCACCAACCAGAGCAACGACAAACGCGAACGCAACATGGAAATCTCCCGAAGCAGGTAGTTTGAGTCCCTGGCACGCCAATCTCGCGTGCCGATGCCAATGGTAGCAAACGCATCGCCGGGCATTGCTATACTTTCGCGCCGTCATCGATCTTCTCGCGCGCTTGTCTGCCGAATTCGCTCCACTCGCCGTTACCGCCCATACCGTCACCTGCGCCGCCGGTCGCGGTCGCGCGGCGCTCGCACGCGCGCTGGCCGAGCGCAAGTCCGGTTTGCGTGAAAATGATCTTGTCGAATATCCGCTGCCTTGCTGGATCGGCCGCGTCGGCGGGATCGAGGATTCACCACTGCCGTCGGCCTGGGCAGCATGGGAATCGCGCAACCATCGCCTTGCCTGGATGGCGCTGAACACCGACGGATTTCACGATCGCGCGACGGCGGCAATCGAGCGTTACGGCGCTTCGCGCGTGGCCCTGATCCTGGGCACCTCGACATCAAGCATCGGCGAAACCGAATACGCGTATCGAACGCTCGATGCGGACGGGCGCTTCATGGTGGCGCAGCGCGAGCGCCGCGTGCACGAGACGCATGCACTCGGCGCCTTCGTGCAGCAGGCGCTGGGCGTGCACGGACCCTGTCTGACCATCGCGACGGCATGCTCGTCCAGCGCCAAGGTTTTCGCAAGCGCGCAACGACTGCTGCATGCCGGATTTGCGGATGCCGCCATCGTCGGTGGCGTCGATACGCTGTGCGGCAGCGTGTTGTACGGATTCAACGCGCTGGAACTGGTATCGCCCGAGCCGTGCCGTCCTTTCGACGCGGACCGCCACGGCCTGTCGCTCGGCGAGGCGGCCGGATTCGCCCTGCTGGAAAATGGTCAAGTGGACAAATCCGCACCGCGCCTGGTCGGCTGCGGCGAATCTGCCGACGCCTACCACATGTCGGCGCCGCATCCGCAAGGCCTGGGCGCCGAACGCGCGCTGCGCGAAGCGCTAACACGGGCCGGTTTGCGCGCGCAAGATGTCGATTACATCAACCTGCACGGCACCGCGAGCCGGCAGAACGACGAAGTGGAAGCGGCATTGATCGCGCGGATGTTTCCCGCCACCACGTTCGCAAGTTCCACCAAGGGCTGGACCGGGCACACGCTGGGCGCGGCCGGCATCACCGAGGCCTGCGTTGCGTTGCTCGCGATCGAGCGTGGATTCGCCCCGGGTACGCTGAACGCACGTGCGCTCGATCCGGCGTGCGGCCCGCAGATCCGCATCGACAACGCGCAGCGCGATGTGCGTGTGGCGCTGTCCAATTCGTTCGGCTTCGGCGGCAACAACTGTTGCCTCGCCTTCGCGGCGGGGGATGCATGAATCCGGCGCTGGCGATCGGCATCGAAGGCATTGGCGTGTGGTCGCCGGAATTTCCGGACTGGCCGTCGGCGCGCGCTGCACTGGGGGATGGCGCGAAAGTCGCGGTCGATCCCGTGGCGCGCCCGCCAGCGGCGATCCTGCCCGCGGGTGAGCGCCGGCGTGCGCCGGAGTCCGTGTTGATTGCAGTGGAAGCGGCGCAACAGGCCTGCGCGATGGCGAGGCGAGATCCAGGCGATCTTGCGCATGTGTTCGTTTCTGCCTATGGCGATATCGCGATCAACGACTACTTGTGCGCGACGCTGGCGCGTGCGCCGAACGAGGTGTCGCCGACGAAATTCCACAATTCGGTGCACAACGCGCCGGCGGGGTACTGGACCATTGCCGGCGGCTGCATGCGTGCTTCGACCGCGGTCAGCGCGGGCGCGGCGAGCTTTGGCTCGGGCCTGCTCGAAGCAGCGGTGCGCGCGCACGTCGAATCCGAACCCGTGTTGCTCGTCGCCAGCGATGTCGCCACCTGCGGGCGCTTGCGCGAGATCATCCCCAGTCGCCGCGCATTTGCAGTGGCCCTCGTGCTGGCACCGCAATCGTCGCGCGCGCTCGCGCGCCTGCACATGCATGTGGGCGAGGTTGCGTCCGCGCCGCCGCTCCTGCACGCTAGCGCCAGCGGCAATCCCGCCGCCGCCTGCCTGCCGCTGCTGGCCGCGCTTGCGCGACGCGAATCGTGCCGGTTGCAGGTGGCCGCCGGGCCTGCATATTCACTGGACATGGAGATTTCGTTTTGACCGAATCTGGGGATCGCAGCGTGGTGGTAATTCCGGCGCTGAACGAGGAACGCGCAATCCGCGCCGTGGCGCAGGACGCGTTGGCACATTGTGGAAAAGTGATCATTGTGGACGACGGCTCCAGCGACGGCACCGGCGCGGCCATCGCCGACTTGCCGGTGGAATGCATCCGCCACGCTTCGCCGCAGGGCAAGGCTAGCGCCTTGCAGGACGGATTCCGGCGCGCGCTTGAACTCGGCGCCGAAGGCGTGCTGACGATGGACGGCGACGGCCAGCACGCTGGCGAAGACCTGCCGCGCCTGCTCGCCGCAGCGCGCAAATATCCGAACCGCATCGTGATCGGCGCGCGCCTGAAGGGTCGCGATGCCACGCCGGGCAAGAACCGCTTCGGCAACCGCCAGGCCGATTTTTGGGTGTCATGGGCCTGCGGAGCGCGCGTGGCCGATTCGCAAAGCGGCCAACGCTACTACCCGCGCGCGGCGGTGGAACTGGCGTTGACCCTGCCGCACGGGGGCTTTGTGTTCGAGAGCGAAATCCTGATCGAAGCCGCGCGTCGCGGCATGCACACGGTGTCGGTGCCGATCATGGCGCGTTACGCGGACGACCGTCGCGCCAGCCACTTCCGGCCTTTTCGCGACGTCAGCCGCATCACCGCGATGATCTCGTGGCGACTGATCCGCGAGGGATTCAAATTGCCGGGACTATGGCGCGCGTTGACGCAGACGGCGCTGATCGTCGACGACGTCTGACTAATTCTGAAGGAATCGTTGCGTGTACTCGGGCTTCTGCTCGCGCGCGAGCAGCTCGCGCAAGCCTTCGGCCGGGGTGATTTCTTCGCGCAGCACGCGCTGCACGCCGGATGCGATCGGCAGATCGAGCTGGTGCGCCTGCGCCAGGCGCACGATGGTGTCGGCGGTTTCCACGCTTTCCACGACCTGGCCGATTTCAGCGACGGCCTGCGCAAGGCCCACGCCGCGGCCAAGCGCGAGCCCGAGGCGGCGGTTGCGCGACAGGTCGCCGGTACAGGTCAGGACCAGATCACCGAGTCCGGCCAGGCCCATCAGGGTTTCCGCGCGCGCGCCGAGCGCGGCGCCGAGGCGCAACATTTCGTTGAGACCGCGCGTGATGAGGCCGGCGCGCGCATTCAATCCCAGGTTCATGCCGTCGGCGACGCCGGTCGCCACGGCGAGAACATTCTTCATCGCCCCGCCAAGTTCGGCGCCGATCATGTCCGCGCCGGTGTAGGCGCGAAAGTGTGGCGCGTGCAAAAGATTGGCGACAGCCTGCGCGAAATCCGCATTCGTCGAATGCACGGTCACCGCGGTCGGCAAACCCTGTGCGACTTCGCGTGCGAACGAAGGCCCGGTGACGATCGCGGCCGGCGCGCCGGGCAGGCGCTGCGCCGCGATTTCATGCAGGAAGCGGCCGCTCGGCGGATCGAAGCCTTTCGTCGCCCATGCCAATCCCGCGCCGTGCGGAAAATGTGGCGCGATGTCGTCGAGCAGGCTGGCGAACGCGTGACTCGGGGTCACGATCAGCACGACATTCGCCGCGTGTACTGTGGCGGCTAGGTCGGCGCTCAACGCCAGCGCGGACGGCAATACCAGATCGGGCAGATAGCGCGCGTTGCGGCGCGTCGCGGCCATGCGCGCGATTGAATTGGGGTCGCGGCCCCACAACGTGGTCGGCACGCCGTTGCGTGCGAGCACGGCGGCCAGCGCCGTGCCCCACGAACCCGCGCCGAGCACGGCGACGGAAGGCTTTTCACTCATCCCGGAATTTCGCAATCATGGACGATTGCAAAAAACTTACTCACGCGTTCGGCTGGGCGCCTTCCGCAGTGCGGCGCATCTGTTCGGCGTACAGCGCCTCGAAATTGATCGGTTGCAACAGGAACGGCGGGAAGCCGCCGTCCTGGATCATGTTCGACACCGCCGAGCGTGCATACGGATACAGCACATTCGGGCAGAACGTGGCCAGCACCATGTCGCGGTTGGTCGGATCGAAACCGGCCAGGCCGAACACACCGGCCTGCTGCACTTCGGCCAGGTACGCGGTCTTGTCCGCGAGCTTGCAGGTCACGGTAACGGTGAGCACGACTTCGTAGACATTCTCGTCGAGCGTGCCGACCTGCTGCTGCAGGTTGAGCTGCACCTGCGGCTGCCCCTGCTCCTGGAAGATGTGCGGGGCGCCGGGTACCTCGAACGAGGCGTCCTTGATGTAGACCTTCTGCAAGGACAGTTGCGCGCCAGTGGCGTTGACTGGGATGGTTTCGTCGGCCATGGAAAACTCCGGAATGCGTTGCGAATGGTAAAAGGGCGCGGATTATCCCATGCCGGGGCACCTAAAGCACGCGTTTACTTGTTGCCCCGCGCGGTTGGCAGGGCCGCTTCGCGCCATGCGGTCATGCCGCCACCGAGCACGAAAACCTTGGTGAACCCGGCCTTGACCAGACGTGCTGCCGCCTGCGCGGACGTCGCGCCGGTCTTGCATACCAGCGCCACCGGCATTTCGCGGACCTTGGCCAGATCCTTGTTTTCCGGATCGAACTGGCTCATCGCGACATGGCGCGCGCCGGCAATGTGACCTTTCTCGAAATCGGCGACGCTGGAAACATCCACCAGCAAGGGACTTTCGCGGTTGATCAACAAGGTCAGCGCACCCGGGGTCAATTCCTTGAAGCCGCGGAAACGGCGCGCGATTTCATTGCCGATGATCGCCGCGATCAGGCCGGCCAGGGCGAGCGCGAGAAACGGATGATGGCCGAGGAACTCCGGCAGACGTTGCAAAAACTGGGACATGAGCGCGGACGTGCGGGGAAAGGCCGCGGATTATGCGGCAGCATGCCGGCGCGCGCCAGCGCTTACGGCGTCGCGTGCTGGGTAATATCGGGTAATCCGGAGACCAGCAGCCAGTGTTTCTTCCCCTCGTCGTAACGCCACAACTGGTTGTCGACGATGCCGCGTTCGACCTGGGTGTTGACGTTGACCAGACTGATCTTGACGATCTGGCGCACCTCGTGGGGACCGACCGGCACCACCGGCTGCTCGATGTACGACGCGAAATGCACCTGCTTGTAGCGGTCGATGTCGAGCTGGGTCAGCGGGTGCTTCTTCAAGGTTTCCGGATCGACGAACGGAATGGCCTGATTGATGTCGCCCCAGCGGATCGCATTGGCATAGGCAGTCAGGGTCAGCTCCAGTGCGCGGCTTTCCGATTGCGCCGTCATCGACGCGCAGCCGGCCAGCAAGGCGAATCCGCAAGCGAGCAGAATTGTGCGCATGATCGAAACTCCGGTGGCGATCGCGGCATTGTGCCGCAAAATTCCGGACACTTCAGGATTTGGCGATCGCCACAAAGCGCGCCTGCAACGTACACGCATCCGCTCCGTCGGCCAGCGCAACGCGACCATCCACGCTCAGGCGCGCGCGTCCGCGTGCAGCGAGAGCGGATGCGAATGTTTCCCAGAATTCGCCCGGCGCAAGTCGCGCCTGTGCGGTGAAATCGTCCCACACTGGCGCGAAATAGCGCACGCTGCTGTCCTGCACGTAGACATCGCATTTGCGATCGAGCTCGCGCAATCTCAGCACGATCAATCCCCAGCCGGCGAGCGTAAGCAGGCTGACCAGGCTGCCGCCGAACGCGCAGCCCTTGTCGTTGATGTTCGGCGCGAGCGGCGCGGCGATGGTCAGGCAATCGCCTGAGTAGTCGCGCAGTCGCAGTTGCATCGCGCGCGCCAGCGGAATTTCGGCGAGCACGGTGGCTTCGAGTGTGTGCAGGGCGTCAGACATGGCCGCGCAGTGTGGCCAGTTCATTGCACAGGCGCAAGCATGGGTTAGCATGCATCCATGCACATGGCGCGACTGATCGAAAACAACGGCCCGCTCGCCGGCGCGAGTGTGATCGTGACGCGTCCGGCCGCAACGTCGGGGCCCTTGCGGCGGCGTATCCATGCACTCGGCGGCGTTGCCATCGGCCTGCCCGGCAGCGTGCTGCGCGCGGCGCCGGATCGTGCCGCAATTCGCGCAGCGCTGGTCGCCGCGCGTTCGGCGGATGTCGCCATTTTCGTCAGTCCAGCCGCGGTGAAATTCGCGTTTGCGGCGCATCCAAAATTGCGCTTTGCACGCGCCACGCAGGTGTGCGCAGTCGGCGCCGCAACCGCGCGTGCCTTGCACCGGCATGGCATCCGCGATGCGGCGTGGCCACGCGATCGCCAAGACAGCGAAGGCCTGCTCGCGTTGCCTGCCCTGCAATCCTTGCGTGGCCGGCGCGTGGTTCTGATCGGCGCGCCGGGCGGCCGCGAATTGCTCACCCAAGCGCTGCGCAAGCGGCGCGCGCAATTGACGCGCATTGACGTCTATCACCGCGAAGCGCCGCGGTATTCGACGCGCCAACTCGCGGCGCTGGAAAAGGCCCCCGCGCCGCTGCTGCTGCTCGTGTCCAGCGCCGAAGCGCTCGCGAACCTGCACGCGACGTTGACCTTGCACCTGTTTGCGCGCCTGGCGGCGGGTGAAATCGTGGTCAGCAGCGAGCGCCTGGCCGCGATCGCGCGGGACAGCCTGTTCGCGAACGTGCATGTCGCCGCGAGCGCGGCGCCGGCGGATTTACTGACCACTGCATGCGCCGCGCTGGCACTGCATCGCCTGTAAATGTGCATTTCGCGCTAGCATTGGCGCATGGACGAACCGGATCCCGCCACATCTCAAACCCCGCGCCGCCGCGCACCGCTTGTCATCCTTGTTCTGCTGCTGATCGTCGTGGCGGGCGGGTTCGCATGGTGGCGTTACGCGCCGCACCGCGATACCGCGGCGCAAATCGCCGCACTGCAAACCCAGGTCGATGAACTCGGCCACACCGTCGCGCGCGTACGCGGCAATGCCGACGCCTTCCGCGCGCGCCTGGACGACGGCGACAAGGTCGATGCGTCCGTGCGCCAGCAGCTGATCGCGCTCGGCCAGCGCGTACAATTGGCCGAAGACGCGGTCGCCAATCTCGCCGATTTGCGCATGTCGGGCCACGACGCGTTGGCACTGGACGAAGCCGAGTTGCTGCTGACGCTAGGCGGTGAACGGTTCACGCTATTCCACGACGCGCCGGCGGCAATCGCCGCTTATCGCGCGGCCGACACCGCGTTGGCCGAAGTCGACGACGCGGCGTTTTCCATCGTGCGCCAGAGCATTGCCGGGGAGATCGCCGCGCTGAATGACCTGCACGCCGCCGACCCGTTCGCGCTGGCCACGCGCCTGTCGCGCCTGCGCGCCCAAGTCCCCGGATTGCCGCAAGCCGCACGCCTGCCATCCGCGCCGGTCGACGCCAACGAATCCACGTTCGCTCGCCTGTTCGGCACGTTCGTGCAGGTGCGCCGCGACACCAGCACCGCACAGGCGCAAACCGTGGTGCGTGATGCCGCGTTGGCGCGCGACCTGGTCCAGCTCGATCTGCGTGCCGCGCAGGCCGCTGCGTTGGCCCGTGACGACGCTGGCTTCCGTGCAGCCGTGTCCGAAGCGCGCGCACAAACCGGCGCCGCGTTCGACGCCCAGGCGCCACAGACTCTTGCGTTTCAAAAGGAACTCGACGCCCTGGCGACGGCGCAACTCGCGCCGCCGGCGCCGGCCATCCTTGGCGTCGCGCTGAAGGACCTGCGCAATCTGCGCGCCACCCACGCGCTCGCCGCGGCCAAGGCGGCGGACCGGCACAACGAGGTGAAAAAGTGAAATTGTGGATTATTGCAATCGTTCTGCTGGTCGTCGCCGCCGCGGCAATCTGGGGCTGGCAGGCGCTCGCCGCCGATCCCGGATTGCTCTCGATCCGCATCGGCCATACCCACATCGACACCACGCTGGTATTCGCCGTATTCGCCTTGCTGGCGACGTGGATCGTGCTCAGCCTGCTTTGGCGCGGCCTGCGCTGGCCGGTGCGCGCGTGGCAATCGCGCAGCCGCAGGCGCAGCCGCAAGCGCTTCGCCGCCGGCCTGACGGCGCTTGCGGAGGGCGATCACCGCCGCGCCTTGCAGGCGCTCGAAAAGGCATCGCAGTATTCCGAATTGCATGCGCCGGCCCTGCTCGCGACCGCGCGTGCCGCGCATGCGCGCGGCGACAGCGAGCGCACCGAGACGGCGCTGGACGAAGCCTCCAGACACGCGCCGGCCGCGGCGCTTGCGCTGCGCGCACAGTTCCTGCTCGAACACGGCAATGCCGAGGCCGCGCTTGCCTTGCTCAAGCCGCGCGCCGACCAGAACGCCCTGCCGCCGGTCGGCTGGCGCCTGCTCGCCGAAGCGGCGTTGCTCGACGGCGACAACACGCTCGCCCTGCGTGCCGTGGATGCGCTTGCATCCGCCGACGCCCTGACTCCGGAATCGCTGGCCGCCTTGCGCGCACGCGTGCTCGCCGCTGCATTGGCTGGCACGTCCGACACCGAAGCGCTGAATGCGCTGTGGTCTGGACTTCCGCGCGCACAACGCGCCATGCCTGAAGCAATCGCCGCTTATGTGCGCCGCGCCGCCACGCTCGGCCAGCCGCTTGCGGCGATGGACGAAATCGAATCCGCGTTGCGCAAGCAGTGGTCCGAGCGGCTCGTCGCCGTCTGGGGCCAGCTCGGGCCCGCACATGCGGATACGCGCCTGGCACGCGCCGAAGGCTGGCTCGCCGCGCAGCCGGAGAGTCCCGCGTTGTTGCTCACGCTTGGCCGGTTGTGCGTGCAGGAAAAACTCTGGGGCAAGGCGCGCGAGTACCTCGAACACGGCCTTGCGCACGCGCCATCGGCGGCGTTGTGGGAAACGCTCGGCGAATGCATGAACGGGCAGGGCAATGCCGCGAATGCGTCCGTGTGTTATCGCAATGCGCTGCGCATCGCGCGCGGCGAATCGACCCAGGCATTGTCCGATGCCGCGCGCGCGCCGCTTGACACGCGCGCGACCATCGCCGAGGAACGCGACGCGCACGGCATGCCACGGTTGGCGATTCCGAAAGAAAATTGATCGGCGGTACTCTCGGCCGTTGGCCATAGCGGAGACGAGCGATGAAGAAGGCAATTTTCTTCTGCCTTTTGCTTCTGGGCCTGATTTTCCCCTTGATCGCGGCTGTTGCGCCGGGCTCCAGCCATTACTTGTTCGTGTGGGCGATGCAAGCCAGGCACCCGCAAGCCGTATCGATGATGATGAAACCGGCCGATATTTCTGCGGGGCGCAGCAAACTCGGATTGGGCAAGGATTTTCTCGCCGTGTTCGACATTGCTCCGGGTCCCGCGTTCGGCAAACTCGTCGCGATGCTGCCGGTCGGCGATGCAGTGCAGGCTCATCACACGAACTATGCGGAACCGCCAGACCATATGTTGTACGCGAACGACTGGCTCGCAAACGACACCTACGTCTTCGATCTTCACGATCCCGTGCATCCGCGTCTGGTGCGCAAATTCGGCAGCGTCGGCGCCTACGGTTATCCGCACTCTTTTGCGTATCTTCCCAACGGCGACACGTTGGCGACGTTCCAGTATTCCCGCGGATTCAACAAGGCTGCCGGTGGACTGGTCGAGTACGATCCGCAAGGCAAGGTCGTGAGGACGGCTTCGGCGGCCGCCTCTGGACATCCCAACATTCGGCCGTATAGCCTGGCTATCGATGCCAAAGTGGATCGCGTTGTCACCAGTAGCGCTGACATGATGGCGGCGCAAGTCAGTCATGTTGCGCAGGTGTGGCGGCTCTCCGACCTGAAGCTGCTCAAGACCATGCAGTTGCCTGAAGCTCCCGACTGGATTTTCGATACGGCGGCTGATGCATCGGAGCCTCGGCTGTTGGCCGACGGCAAGACCGTCGTGGTGCCGACGTTCAACTGCGGCCTGTTTGTGGTTCGTGATCTGGCAAGCGAAAACCCTTCGCTGCAACATGTCTACGACTTCGGTTATCGCACCTGCGAAGTGCCGGTGATCGTTGGTGACTATCTTGTGGAGACGATGCAAAGCGGGCACGCCATCGCCAGTGTCGACATGCGCGATCCGGAACATCCGCATGAGGTCGACCGCATTCTTCTGCCGGCGGATGAGTATCCGCATTGGCTGGCGATGGAGCCGGGCGGGGACCGTCTGGCCATCACCGGTTATGGCGCACTCAATACCCGGGTACGTTTCGCCACGATCGATCGCCATTCCGGCAAACTAACGCTCGATGTGGCCACGATCGACATGACGCGTGCGTGGCCAGATGGTTGGCAGGGCAGCGCCATTCCGCACGGTGTCGTTTTCAGCAATCCCTGAGGCGTGTAAAGGAATCGATCGACGCCGCCACGCGCGACGAGTTGGATCAGATATCCCCGTCTTGCGCCCAACCCTCGCCACTGCCGCGGTTGTATACAAAGTCGCTTTGTAGAACCATTCCGGCGGGAATGGATTCCTGTTGAGCCAGTTGCGCGTAGTACGGGGTGAAGTCCGGCGCGGTCGCGTCCATCAACTGGCGGTAGCTGTCGATGACGAAATAGGTTTTCTGGTAGGTGTCGATGCGATAGCGCGTGCGCATGATGCGCATCAGGTCGAAACCGATGCGGTTCGGCGCGGCCGATTCCAGGCAATGAATCGATTCGCCCTTCGAACTGACTATGCCCGAACCGTAAATGCGCAAGCCGTCGGCCTGCTTGATCAGTCCGAACTCGACTGTGTACCAGTACAGGCGCGTCAGGTTCGCCAGCGCATCCGCGCCGATGCCGTGCGCCTTCACGCCGCCGCGGCCGTAGGCCTGCATGTAATCGGCGAATTCGGGTTGCAGCAGCAGCGGCACGTGGCCAAATAAATCGTGAAACAGATCCGGTTCGCTGATGTAATCGATCTGATCCGGTCGCCGGATCCACCAGGTCACCGGAAAACGCCGGTTCGCGAGGTGGTCGAAAAACGTGAGTTCCGGCAGCAGGCCTTCGACGCCGATCAATTCCCAACCCGTCGTTTTTTTCAGCACACGATTCAAGTCATCGAATTTCGGAATCGCGTCCGGAGTCATGCCGAACTTGCGCAGGTTCTCGCTGAATTCGCGCGCGGCGCGGCCAACGAGAATCTTCTGCTGGCGCTCGAACAAAGCCGCCCAGGTCGCGTGATCCTCGCGTGCATAACTCGCCCACGGCTGCTCGATAACCGCAGTCGTGTAGACGGGCACATTGCCCTTGTCGGTTTGCAGGTGTTCGACGCGGCGCGGCTGGGCGTTCATGGCAAGCAGGGTTGCAACGTTGTGGCAATGCTACTACCGCGGCTGCACAAACACGAATCGACGAGCCGCCTGCACGGCGCCATGCGACAGCTTCGCCGACACGCGCGCGGTCCGGGCGCTTGGATGCGCGCACGACGTTGCGGAATCATTGCGAAACGCGCCGGTTTTCACGGTAGCACATCGGCCAGGCGATAGCCCACGCCGACCTCCGTCAACAGATAGCGCGGACGCGCCGGGTCGGGCTCGATCTTGTGGCGCAGGGCACGCAGGTAGATGCGCAAGTAATGCGGCGACTCGACGTGCGTCGCGCCCCACACCTCGCGCAGCAGCTGGCGGTGCGTCATTACCTTGCCGCGGTGCCGGGCGAGGATGGTCAGCAGTTTGTATTCGATCGGAGTCAGGTGGATGTCGATGCCATCGCGTTGCACGCGCCGCGCGGCGAGATCGATGGCGAGTGCGCCGATTTCGATGCGTGCCTGCGGTTCTTCGCCGAGCCGTGTCGCCACATGGCGCTGCGCGACGCGCAGGCGTGCGAGCAGTTCGCCGACGCCGAACGGCTTGCTCAGGTAATCGTCGGCGCCGCGGTCGAGCGCGGCGACCTTGTCCGCTTCCTGACTGCGCGCGGACAGCACGACGATGGCGCGCGTGTACCATGCCCGCAGGCGCTCGATGACCTCCAGCCCCGAAATGTCGGGCAAGCCCAGGTCGACGATGACGATGTCCGGCAGGCGCAGCGTCGCCAGACGCAGGCCTTCCGTACCGGTCGCGGCCATGTCCAGTGCGTAGCCGTGGGCCTCCAGCGCGGCGGCGAGAAAGCGCCGGATCTGCGGATCGTCCTCGATCACGAGGATCTTCGCCTGCGGCGCGGTCATGGCGGAGATGCGGACGGTTCTGGATCGCGCGGCAGCGTAAAGGCGAATTCGGCGCCGCCCTCGGGCAGATTGCGGACGCGGATTTCCCCGCCGTGCGCATCGACGACGGCTTTGCAAATGGCAAGGCCAAGGCCGAAACCGCTTTGCGCCGATTCGTCGCGGGCGCGGTGAAACGCCTCGAAGACCCGGCGTTCCTCACCGGCAGGCAGCCCGGACCCGGCGTCGGCGACGCGCACCTCGACCAGAGCCGGCCAGGCGCGCACGGCAATCCGGATCGACGTGCCGGGCGGGGTGTGCTTGTGCGCGTTCTCCACGAGGTTGAAGATCACCTGTTCGATCATGACTTCGTCGCAGCGCACGAGCGGAAGGTCCGGCGGCAGGTCGACCGCCACCTCGCGCTGGCCCATCACATCGCCCAACCGGCCCAGCACCGCGCCGATCAGTTCGTCCAGTGCCACCCACTCGCGCTTGAGCCGCACCGGGCCGGAGGTCAGCCGGGTCAGGTCCAGCAGATTGCCGACGAGCCGGTGCAGGCGTTGTGCTTCGGCGAGCAGGGCGCTGAGCAGCGAACGGCGGCGTTCTTCGCTCAGGGCTGTCGCCGCGCTGTCCAGCAGCGTGGATGCCGAGCCGATGATGCCGGCGAGCGGCGTGCGGAAGTCGTGCGAGATCGAAGCGAGCAGCAGGTTGCGCAGGCGCTCGGCTTCGATCTGGCGGTCGGCGTTGCGCGCGTCTTGCGCGAGCTGCACGCGTTCCATCGCGATGGCGGCTTGGCTGACGAGCGCTTCGAGCAGATGCATCTGCTCGGGGATTTCGAGTTGGCGCGGATCGCGCGGACGCAGGCCGAGCACGCCGATGCAGCGCTGTGGCGCGTTCAACGGCAGGTACACCGCCTCCGCGCTGGCCAGCGTGTGGGTGCCGCAGCCGGCACTTTCGCGATGATCCTGCGCCCATTGCGCGATGCCAAGGTCGTTGCCGGGAACCGGATAGCGCATCACGTGCGAAGGCGCGGCGCCGCGCGTGCAGAAGTGCGTCGGGTCGAGAACGTGGCCTTCGGCGTCGGGCAGCAGCACGGCCGCTTCGCCATCGATTGCCGCCAGCACATGCCGCACCAAGATCGTGCCGAGTTCGGCAAGGTCGCGGCTGTGCATCAATTCGCGGCTCAGCGTGAACAGCTCGCCGGTGCGCCGTTCACGCTGGCGCGCGATCGATGCCTGGCGCCGGTCGCGCGCGGTGAGCTGGCTGATCAGCAGGGCGGTGACCAGCATGACCGCGAACGTGATCAGGTACTGCGCGTCCGAGACGGCGAAGGAATAGCGCGGCGGCACGAACAGGAAATCGAACAGGCCTACGCTCAGCACCGCCGCCATTACCGAGGGGCCGCGCCCGAAGCGCGCCGCAACGAAGACGGTGCCGAGCAGATAGATCATCACCAGGTTGGCGCGTTCGATGTGGCCGAACAGCGCAGCGCACAGCAGCGTGACGCCGGCAACAACCAGTGCGCTTTGCACGTACGCAAACGGCCGGCTCGAACGGCTCGGCAGGCGGCGCGCGACCGGAGCCGATGCCTCCGGTTCGCCCGTGATCACGTACACGTCGATGGCGCCGCTGCCGCGGACGATCTCGTCGACGAGGGAAGCCTTCAGTCGGTCGTGCCAGCGCGTCCGGCTGGGTTTGCCGACGATGATCTTGCTGACGTTGCGCGCGCGCGCGAACGCCAGCAATTCGGCGGCGACCGATTCGCCCGAGAGGTTGGCGGTCTGCGCACCGAGCGACTCGGCCAGCTTGAGCGTTGCCAGCACGCGGTCGCGCGCGCCGCGGTCGAGCGCGGCGGCCAGCGCCGGGGTTTCGACGTAGACGGCGATCCACCCGCTGTGCAGCGCGGTTGCCAGCCGCCGCGCGGCGCGCACGACGCGCTCGGACAGCGGGTCGGGTCCGACGCAGACCAGCACGCGCTCGGCCGCGGCCCAGACGTCGCGGATCGCATGGCGCTCGCGATAGGCGCGCATCGCCGCGTCGACCCGGTCCGCGGTGGCGCGCAGGGCGAGCTGGCGCAGCGCGATCAGGTTGCCCTCGCGGAAAAAGGAGTCCAGCGCGGAACCGACTTTCGCCTCGGCGTAGATCTTGCCCTCGCGCAGCCGCTGCAGCAGTTCGTCCGGCGGCAGGTCGACAAGTTCAACCTCGTCGGCGCTGTCGAATACCTTGTCGGGGACGGTTTCGCGCACTTGCACGCCGGTGATTTGCGCGACCACATCGTTGACGCTTTCCACGTGCTGCACGTTGACCGTGGTGAAGACGTCGATGCCGTCGGCGAGCAATTCCTCCACGTCCATCCACCGCTTCGGGTGACGCGCGCCGGGATGGTTGGTGTGGGCCAGCTCGTCGACCACGAGCAAGGCGGGATGGCGGCGCAGCGCGGCATCGAGGTCGAATTCGTTCAGGCGGATGCCGCGGTGTTCGAGTTCCTGCGGCGGCAGGACCTTCAGGCCATCGAGCAGCGCCTCGGTCTCGGGCCGGCCGTGCGGTTCGACGTAGCCGATCACGACGTCGGTGCCGGCGGCCTTGAGCGCGCGCGCCGCCTCGAGCATGGCGTAGGTCTTGCCGACGCCTGGAGCCGCGCCGAAGAAAATCTTCAGGCGTCCGCGCCGTGCGCGCGCATCGTCCTCGTGCAGGCGCGCGAGCAACGCGTCGGGATCGGGGCGATCTGCGGAAGGATTCGCCGACATGGCGGCATCATGCCGCAACTCGCGCCGCGCTTACCACTTGCGGTCGAGCATCAGGTTCAGTTTCAGCACGTTCACGCGCGGCTCGCCCAGGATTCCGAACTGGCGACCTGCGGTGGCGCGGTCGACGAGCCGGGTCACGTCGTCGACCGACATCCCGCGTACGCGTGCCACGCGCGCGATCTGGTACCTGGCTGCTGCCGGCGAGATGTCAGGGTCCACGCCCGAAGCCGACGCGGTGACGAGATCGACCGGCACCGGCGCCGTGTTGCCCGGATCGGCCGCATGCAACGCTTCGATGCGCTGCCTGATCGCGTCGATCAGGGCAGGATTGGTCGGCCCCAGGTTCGATGCGCCGGACGACGACGGGTTATCGAGAAACGGCGACGTCGCTGAAGGCCGTGGCCAGAAGTACTTCGGATCGGTAAACGACTGTCCGATGAGCTCGGAGCCGAGCGGCTTGCCGTCTTTTTCCATCACGCTGCCGTTCGCGGTGTGCGCGAACGCCAGCTGCGCGATGCCGGTGACGACGAGTGGATAGACGGCGCCGGTGACCAGCGTCATCAGCACGAGCATCACGATCGATTGTCGGATGAGCTTGAGCATGGCTTGTCCCTCAGAAAGTGCCCTGGAGCATCACGAATCCGCGACTACCACCCACGTTTTTCGTATCGTTCGGATCGAGAAAGCTCTCCGTGTGTTCGTAGAACGATTTGTTAGTGGCGTATGTTGCGCCGACGCTCGCGTTCCAGTGCGCGGAGAATTGATATTTCAGCGTTGCGCCGAGATCGCTGTAGCTCGGATCGAGCAGGCCCGCCGGCGTGACCAGTCGCGCCGGAATACTGGTATGCGCCGCGTGCAGCGCGAGGCTCCATCGGTCGTTGAGCGGAATCGCCGCGTCGAGTTGGATGTACTGCGTACCGTTCGAATCGCCGCGGTAACCTTGGGCGGCATCGACGGCGAAATAGTCGGTCAAAGAATAGTTGTATTTCAGTGTCAGCCATTTCCACGTCAGCGCGGCGTTCACCTCGAGCGTGTTGAAAGAACGCGACGGCAGCGGCGGCTTCGCCTGGTCGAGATTGCCGCCGGGATATACATAGCCGTAGAGGCCAACGCGCCACGACCAGCCGTCGTTGAAGCTGGCTCCGCAACTTGCATACAGATCGAGCTCCATCGCTCCGCCGGGATAGCTGTTCTTGCTGATGCTTGACGCCCAAAAACCTGCAGCGAAGCCGTTTTTCAAGGTAAGGTCGCCACCGCCCTGAACCGCCGGGCCACCCCAGGTTTGCGAAATGCCGCGGAACATGTAATCCGAGACGATGGCGACGTTGCCGGTGACCGAGTACGGCGTGTCGGCACCCGCCGTGCCTGCATCTTTCGCGAACGCCATGTTTGCAAACGGCAGGACGGCGGTGAGCAGGGCGGCGGAAACAAGACGACGATTCATGTACTACTTTCCAGACGCTGACTTACGCCAATCCGAACAGGACCAGCGAAAGATCGATTAGCTTGATGCCGACGAAGGGCACGAGGATGCCGCCGATGCCGTAAATGAGCAGGTTTCGCCGCAGCAGCGCGCCCGCGCCGAGCGCGCGCGAGCGCACGCCCCTGAGCGCGAGCGGAACCAGGAAAATGATGATCAGCGCATTGAAGATCACCGCCGACAGGATCGCGCTCTGCGGCGTGGCGAGGTGCATCACGTTGAGCGTGTTGAGCGACGGATAGGTGCTCGCAAAGGCGGCCGGTATGATCGCGAAATACTTGGCCACGTCGTTCGAGATCGAAAACGTGGTCAGCGCGCCGCGCGTGATCAGCATCTGCTTGCCGATCTCGACCACTTCGATCAGCTTGGTCGGATTCGAGTCGAGGTCGACCATGTTGCCGGCTTCCTTTGCCGCCTGGGTGCCGGAGTTCATGGCCACGGCGACGTCGGCCTGCGCGAGTGCGGGCGCGTCGTTGGTGCCGTCTCCGCACATTGCGACGAGACGTCCTTCGGCTTGGATGTCGCGGATGAGCTTCAGCTTAGCTTCCGGCGTCGCTTCGGCGAGATAGTCGTCGACGCCAGCTTCCGCGGCGATCGACGCGGCGGTGAGCGGGTTGTCGCCGGTGATCATGATGGTGCGGATGCCCATTGCGCGCAGCTCGGCGAAGCGCTCGCGGATGCCGCCCTTGACGATGTCTTTCAGCTCGATCACGCCGAGCGCGCGTGCCGATGCGTTCGCCGATTCGCTCACGACGAGCGGCGTGCCGCCCTTGCGCGCGATGTCCTCGGCCACGCGGCGCACTTCCGGCGCGAGCACGCCTTTCCCCGCGGCGAGCTGTTTCTCGATCGCATCGACTGCGCCCTTGCGTATGCTGCGCGACTCGGATGGAATGTCCACGCCGCTCATCCGAGTCGAAGCCGAGAAAGGCACGAATTGAATCTGCGCGCGACCGACGTCGCATTCGCGGATGCCGAATTTTTCCTTCGCCAATACCACGATGCTGCGGCCTTCCGGCGTTTCATCGGCGAGTGAAGCCAGCTGCGCGGCATCGGCAAGCGCGCTCGCATCGACGCCGGTGGCCGGATGGAACGCTACCGCCTGGCGATTGCCGAGCGTGATCGTGCCGGTCTTGTCGAGCAGCAGCACATCGACGTCGCCCGCGGCTTCCACCGCGCGGCCGGACATTGCGATCACGTTTGCCTGGATCATGCGGTCCATGCCGGCGATGCCGATCGCGGACAGCAGGCCGCCGATCGTGGTCGGGATCAGGCACACGAGCAGCGCGACCAGCACGGTGATCGTGACCGGTTCGCCCTGCCCGGAACTTTGCACCGCGTACAGTGAATACGGCAGCAGCGTTGCGCAGGCGAGCAGGAAGATCAGCGTGAACTTGGCCAATAAGATCGTCAGCGCGATTTCGTTCGGCGTCTTGCGCCGCGCCGCGCCCTCGACCATCGCGATCATGCGGTCGAGGAAACTCTCCCCGGGATTGCTCGCGATGCGCACGATGATCCAGTCCGACAGCACGCGCGTGCCGCCAGTGACCGAGCTGCGGTCCCCGCCGGATTCACGGATCACCGGCGCGGACTCGCCGGTCACCGCGCTTTCGTCGACGGTTGCGGCGCCTTCGATTACGTCGCCATCACCGGGTATGAATTCGCCCGCCTTTACGATGACGAGGTCGTTCCTGCGCAAATCGTGTGCAGACCCGACCGTGACTTGTTCGTGCCTGTCGACAGACGCAATCTTGTTGGCCACCACGTCGCGTCGCGCGTTGCGCAGCGACGCCGCTTGTGCCTTGCCGCGGCCTTCGGCGATCGCTTCGGCGAAGTTCGCGAACAACAGCGTGAACCACAGCCACAGCGCCACCGCGAGGATGAACCCGGCCGACGCTTCGCCGTGCCCATCGAGCGCTTGGAGCCACAGCAGCGTCGTCAGGATGCTGCACACGAACACCACGAACATGACCGGATTGCGGAACTGCGTGCGCGGCGACAGCTTGCGGAACGCGTCGCCGATGGCCGGCATCAGCAACGTGGGATCGAGCGCGCTGGTTTGGGTGTGCGTAGTCATGTGCGTTTCTCGATGAGGGTCACCGGCCGAGCATCGCGAGGTGCTCGGCGATCGGACCCAGCGCCAGCGCCGGCAGGAAGGTCAGCGCGCCGACGATCACGACCGTGATCGCCAGCAGTACGACGAACAGCGGCGTATGCGTGGGAAGCGTGCCGGCGGAGGGCGGCACGTGCTTCTTCGCCGCGAGCGAGCCGGCGATCGCGAGCATGCCGACTGCGAGCGGGAAGCGCGCGAAGAACATGCAGATGCCAGCCAGCGTGTTGAAGAATGGCGTGTCCGCATTCATGCCGCCGAATGCGCTGCCGTTGTTGTTCGATACCGACGACAGGTTGTAGAGCACCTCGCTGAAGCCGTGAACGCCGCCGTTGGTAGTGAGCAAGGCCAGCCCCTGCGGCGCCGAAACGACGATCGCGGTGCCGATCACGACCAGCGCGCACGGGATCAGAACGACCAGGCTCGCCATCTTCATCTCGTAAGCCTCGATCTTCTTGCCCAGGTACTCAGGCGTGCGCCCGACCATGAGCCCGGCGATGAACACCGCGACCACGGCAAAGGCGAGCATGCCGTACAGGCCGGATCCGACGCCGCCGAAGATCACCTCGCCAAGCTGCATCAGCCACATCGGCACCAGGCCGCCGAGTGGCGTGAACGAGTCGTGCATCGCATCCACAGAGCCGTTTGATGCTGCCGTCGTCGCCGCGGCCCAGCGCGCGGAGTCGACGATGCCGAAACGCGCCTCCTTGCCTTCCATATTGCCGCCCGCCTGCAGCACGGATGCACTCTGGTCGATGCCCAGTCGGGAGAGCGCCGGATTGCCGGCCTGCTCGGCCCAGGTGCAAAGCAGCAGCAGGGGCACGAAAATGAGCAGCATCGCCGCGAGCAACGCCCAGCCCTGGCGCTTGTCGCCGACCATCTTGCCGAACGTGTAGCACAGTGCCGCGGAGATCAGCAGGATCGAGATCGCCTCGAGGAAATCACTGAGCGGCGTCGGATTCTCGTACGGATACGCCGAGTTGGCGCCGTAGTAGCCGCCGCCGTTGGTGCCGAGCTGCTTGATCGCGATCTGCGACGCGGCGGGGCCGAGCGGCAGCAGTTGTTCGGTGACCGGCGCGGTCTTGGTCACATCCTTGCCCGCGGCGTCCTTGACGGTGTTGCTGTTTGCATCCTTGACCGTTCCCGTCGTCGTGGTCTGCTCGACCAGCGGCACGGATTTGTACGCGCTGAAATTCTGCGGCACGCCCTGCCAGACCAGTGCGAGCGCGAGTACGAACGACAGCGGCAGCAGGATGTACAGCGTCGAGCGCGTCAGATCGACCCAGAAGTTGCCGATGGTTTCGGACGAGCGCCGCGCGAAACCGCGGATCACGGCGATCAATACGGCAATTCCCGTGGCGGCGGACAAGAAGTTCTGCACGCCAAGGCCCAGCATCTGGGTGAGATATGACAGCGTCGATTCGCCGCTATACGCCTGCCAGTTGGTGTTTGTCGTGAAGCTGATCGCCGTGTTCATCGCTAGGTCCGGCGGCACGTTGTCCATCTTCTGTGGGTTGAGCGGCAGCCACGCCTGCAGGCGCATCAGCGCGTACACGGCGAGCAAGCCGAGTATGTTGAAGATCAACATGGCCCAGGCATAGCGCGTCCAGCTCATTTCCTCGTCCGGAGCAATGCCACAGATGCGATAGAGCACGCGTTCAATCGGCGCGCCGATGCGCGCGACACGGTTTCGTCCGTCGGAGAACACCGCGGCCATGTAGCTGCCGAGCGGTTTCACCAGCAGCAGAAGCACGACCAAGTACAAGCCGAGCTGGATGATGTCGTTCGCCGTCATTCGAACCACTCCGGCTTGAGCAACGCGGCGAGCAGGTAGACGCTGAGCGCAACCGCGATCAACCCTGAAATCCCGTAGACGAGGTTCATTCGCACACCCTCCCGGTCATTTCTTGGGTTTCAGGCATGCGCACACATGAAGGAAGCCGGCGGTGCCGGCGATCAGCGCGACGAGCAACAGCAGATACAGGGCATCCATGGGACCAGCTTCATTTGACTGGCCGTCACTGTGGGCCCTGCGGAATAGCGATGTCGTAAATATGTGGCGCGGCGGCATAAAAAGCGCATAAAGATGCCGCTGCCCTGGCCCGGGAAACCGCTCTGCGGCCGTTCGGACGCACCCCTGCGCCGGTTGCGTCGAACCGGTGTTGAGGGGAGCAAATGCGGAACTAGCACACCGCCAGTGCCGCGATCCGTGTCTGCGTGTCAGGCCCGGCGGCGGCTTGCCCGCGCGCCCGGTGATTTCATTCTTCGCGGCGCGGCCGCAGCGGCACCACGTTGTCGCCGCCAACGGACTGGCGCGGGCCATCCCAGAGAACCGGCACGTTTTCCGGTCGTGGCAAATCGAATTCCGGATCCGCCGCTTGGCGCTGCGCTTCTTCTTCCTCGATCTCCCAGCTGTAGCGCTTGCGCGGCGGCTGCGGATCACGCTTGTGCCACGCGAATGCCGCGATGGCGCCGGCCATCGCGCCGAAGAAGTGATATTCGAACGACACCTGCGGATCGCGCGGCAACACCGTCATCACCATTCCGCCGTAAAGAAAGAACACGGTCAGCGCGATCGCGATGCCGAGGCGATCGCGGCGCAGCAAGCCCATGAAGAACAGATAGAACATCAGGCCGTGCGCGATGCCGCTGATGCCGACGTGGATCGACGGCCGCGCCCACAGCCACACGCCGAGGCCGGACACGATCCAGATAAATGGCAACGCCAGGCGTGTGGCGCGCGGATACGCGTACAGCGCCAGCGCGGCGAGCAGGCCCATCGGCAGCGTGTTCGACATCAGATGTTCGAACGAGGCATGCACGAAGGGCGCGGTGAGAATGCCGATCAGCCCATGCAAATCGCGCGGACGGATGCCGAGGTCGTCCATGTCCCAGCCAAGCGCGAATGCGCCGAGCCAGGCCAGCCAGATGCCGGCAACCAAACCCGTCGCACCGACCACCGCCCAGAACACGCGGCTCCGGTCGCGTTCGACGGCGGTTGCGTTCGCTTCAGTGGTAACGGGGGCGAGGTCCATTTTTGAAATCATGGGGGCGCGGTCGGCGCGCCACAAGGCGCTATCATGCGCAGATGAATAGCAGCAACCCCGTCGTCCACCTCAAGATCGAGCGCCGCTCCAACCATCCGTGGATTTTCCAGAAGATGGTGGAAAAGCCCGATCCGCGGCCCAAGCCCGGCAGCATCGTCGACATCATCGATCGCAACGGCGAGTTTGGCGGACGCGGTTTCTACAACGGCCATTCGCGCATTGCGCTGCGCGTGCTAACGCAAAATCCCGACGAAGCGGTCGACGAGGACTTCTTCGCGCGCAAGATTTCCGAAGCGGTTTCGCTGCGTCGCGATGTGCTCAAACTCGACGCCGTCACCGATGCGTATCGCGTGATCCATTCCGAAGGCGATGGACTCTCCGGTCTGGTCGTGGATCGTTTCGCGAATACTTTGGTCGTCGAATATTTCTCGGCCGGATTCTTCAAGCAACGCGAGCTGATCAAGCGCGTGCTGATGCAACATTTTCCAGACGCGGACATCTACGCCTTCGCCGAAGACCACGTGCAGAAGCAGGAAAGTTTCGATCTCGCGCATCCGCCGGCGCCCAAGCCCAGCGTCATCCACGAACACGGCGTGCAATTCCACGCCGCCCCCGGCAGCAAGCACAAGACCGGCTTCTTCGCCGACCAGCGCGACAATCGCCTGTTCCTGTCGGAGTTCTGTGCGGGCAAGCGCGTGCTCGACCTGTGCTGCAATTCCGGCGGCTTCGGTATCTACGCCAAGGCGCGCGGCGGCGCGGAAGAAGTGGTCGGCATCGATTTGGACGAAGACATCCTCGGCATCGCCGAACAGAATGCGCGCTTGAACAAGGCGCGGGTGAAATTCATCCAGGCCGATATCTTTGCGTGGCTGCGCGACACGGCGAGCAATCCGGACAAAAAATTCGACGTCGTGATCCTCGACCCAGCCAAGATGACGCGCGACCGCGAGCAGGTGATTCCGGCGCTGAAGAAATACCTCGACATGAACAAGCTCGCGCTCGGCGCGGTCAAGCCCGGCGGCATGTTCCTCACCTGCTCGTGCACCGGCCTGGTCAGCGAGGAGCAGTTCCTCGACATGCTGCGACGCGCGGCGTTCTACGCCAATCGCACTGTGCAGGTGATCAAGGTATCCGGCGCCGGCCCCGATCATCCGTGGCAGGCGCACGTGCCCGAGTCGCGCTACCTCAAGGCGGCGTTTTGTCGAGTGGAGTAGGTGCTCCGTATCAAGGTGTCGGCGTCCCGTTGAAGTTGTCGGCAAAGATGCGATCCAGTTCGATCGCGTTCAATTCCACCGCGCCAATATCGCAGTTGCCGCCTGACGGCTGAGGCCGCGTCACGCCGCGCTGGTCGGTAGGCGGTGCATTCGTGCAACCAACCGCGTTGATGGCCGGGCTGCCGAGGTTTGGCCGCATGGTCTGCGTCGGGCCGCCGTAGTTGAACAACGCGCCGAGGTTTGACGCGGTGGTCGATGGCGTGGGGCCGGAACTCGTGCCGGAAGTCAGCCCGATCAGGTTCGCTTCGGTATAGGTCAGGGTGGCGGTGTTGGTCTGGGCGCCATCGACTTCGAGGGAAACGACATCGTCGTTGCCCGCGCTGTTGCTGGCCGTGGTGCCGGTGACGATGCTGTCGGTGATAGTCAGCGTCGCGTTACTCGCCGAGCCATCTTCGATCTTGTTGCCATAGGCCAGCGAATAGACCGTGGCATCGCCAGCACCGGCGCTGCCGTTGCTACCGATGACGGAATTGTTCGCCAGTGTGGAATATAGAATGTTGACCCTGCCGTTGAGATTGAAGATCGCGCCGCCAAGGCCGCTGCCGCTAATGTTGCCGCCGCCACCGATGGCGGTGTTGCCAACCATCGTCACGTTGATCATGGACAGTGAGCCACGATGATTGAATATCGCGCCGCCCATGCCGGCGCCGCCACCGCCGGTGCCGAATGCTTGGCCGCTATTGCCGCCTAGGCCGGCGCCGCCGGCGCCTCCGCCGAAACCGCCGCCACCTCCACCACCGCCGTAAGCGCCAGTGTAACTGCCGCTGACGTAGCCGTAGCCGGCACCGCCACCGCCACCGCCACCGCCAAAGCCGCCGCTGCCACCGCCACCGCCACCGCCCCAAGGATAATAAGGGTTGCCAGGGCCGTAGCCGCCACCACCACCGGTGCCGCCGCCACCACCGAACCCGCCACCTCCGCCACCACCTCCGCCACCGCCTCCGAAGGCGTCGCCTCCACCGGCACCACCGAAGCTGCCACCGCCACCGATGCCACCACCTCCTCCGCCGAAACCACCGTATCCGGAGCCGTTGGCACTCGCAATCCCGCCGTCGCCGAAGGTGCCGCCGCTGCCACCGCCTTGACCAACTTCGCCGGTGGTGGTGCCGCCGCCGCTGCCGCCGCCACCGCCGTCGCTGCCCGCGCCGCTGCTGCCGCCACTGCCTCCTGGTTGCGGAAAACCGCTGGTGCCACCGCCGCCACCGCCGGTTCCGCTCAATCCTCCCGTACCACCGCCGGAGGCGCCGCTCGAACTGCCGGTGCTACCTCCGGTAGCTGTATCCAAAAATCCGCCACCGCCACCGCCGCCACCCCCACTGCTGCCTCCAGCTGAGCCGCCGGTACCACCAACAGCACCGCCAGCGCCAAAACTATTACCGGAGCTGTAGCCGAAACCGCCGCCGCCAGTACTTGTCGCATTCTGCCCCATGCCACCACCACCGAGCCCATTGGCGGCGTATCTACCACCGAGCGCGGTATTCGCCACAAGGGTGACTCCATTCAACTGCAGGCTGCCTTGATTGAAGATCGCCCCGCCCATGCCTGCGCCGCCGCCGCCTGCGCCGCCTTCGCCGCCCTGCGCCACGCCGCCACTCAGGGTGAGGTTGCGCAGGACCAGCGTACCCGCGGGCAATTCGCCGGCCAGCCCGCCCGAAACATAGAAAAACCGGGACCCACTCTGTGCCACGAGAGTTACGCCGGTTGTGCCGCCATCGATGAAGATGGCACTCGCGATCGGCGGCAGGGCATTGGGGCCGTACCAGTAATTGTCGACTGTCGTGTACGTCAGCGTGGCGCCCGCTGCAAAACCTATGGTGTTGAGGCCGGACGTCGCACCGCCGCAACTGCCCAAATTGGTTGTCGCCGAACCGATGCTGGCGGCGTCAACGCCATTGGCGGCATTGGCTGCGGCAATGGCCTGCGACAAGGTGCAGCCACCGTAATCCACGGTGATCGTGCCGGCCTGGGCCACGAACGCGAAACCAGCCAGCATCGAGAACGCGAAAACGCAACGCAGAATGCGCAACATGGGATTCCCCTTTGGCTATCGACGAGAGGCCGTAGTGTAGACAAATAATTGTCTGGACAACAAGCAACGACTTTTTTGCTGATCTTGGCGTCAACGGGGTGCGGTTTGGCGCGTTGTGACGGACTTCATTCGTCACAGGAAAGATTGCATGCGCTTCTTGCCCCTGCTGTTTGGATTGCTCGCCGCCACTTCATGCCGCGCGGCCGTGGTCTACGATTTCACGCCGGTCACGCAGCAGATCGACGGCATCCTGCAGGCGAATCCATCGATCAACGGCGCGTCACTGATCGTGATTCGCAATGGCACCGTCATCTACACCCAGTATTTCGGTACCTACACGTCCACCACGCGCATCCCCATCGCGTCGGCGAGCAAATGGCTGTCGGCGCTGGCGATTGAACGGCTGGTGGAGAAGCAGCAGATGAGTTGGAGCGACACGATCGGCAAGTACATTCCAAGCGCGCCATCCGACAAATTGAACATCACGCTGGGCCAGTTGTTCAGCCATACATCGGGACTCACGCAGAACGACGACGCCTGCCTCGGCGACCAGACGAACTACACGCTGGCGACCTGCGCGCAGAAAATCTTGAACACGACACTGCAATATCAACCAGGTAGCGCCTTCGCCTACACCGGCAACGGCATGCAGGTCGGCGGCTACATGGCCACGCTCGCGACCGGCAAGACCTGGGACCAGATTTTCCAGGATGAGGTGACAACGCCGCTCGGCATGACCGATACCGATTTCGCGACGGTCTCGCTCAAGCCGCCCTATGTGACCGTGCCGAATCCGCAGGTCGCCGGCGGCCTGCGTTCGACAATGCTCGACTACGCGAATGCCGTGCAGATGGTGGCCCAACATGGCCAGTGGAACGGCACTCAATATCTTTCCGCCAACGATATCGCCGACATGCAGAAGGACCAGACGCATGGCGCGCCGATCATCTACACGCCCGATCCGTTCGTCTATTACGGCTACGGTTATGGCGAATGGCGCGACAGCGTCGATGCGCAAGGCAACGCCGTGCAGGTGTCGAGCACCGGCAAGTTTGCGACCTCGCCGTGGGTCGACAATTCAACCGGCGTGGCCGCGGTGTTTCTTGTCTACAACAGCTACGCAACGCTCGCCAACGATTTACGCGATCTATGGCACAACGTGCATGACGTGGTGACGGATCCGATCTTCAGCGACGGATTCGAATAGACGCACGCGCGCCAGTCTTGCCGACGCGCTAAACTGTCGCGCCCTCGTCCGCGCGAGTTTCGTCATGTCCCAATCCGGCAAGCCCTCCCTGTGCGCCGCATCCAAACCGACCTCACCCGCGGTCACGCGCGAGCAGGCGCTGGAAGCGGTGCGCACGCTGTTGCGCTGGGCCGGCGACGAGCCCACGCGCGAGGGCCTGCTCGACACGCCCAAGCGCGTCGTCGACGCCTACGCCGAATGGTTTGCGGGTTACCAGGAAGATCCGCAGGACTACCTGCGCCGCACGTTCGAGGAAGTCGCCGGTTACGACGAGATGATCGTGTTGCGCGACATCCAGTTCGAATCGTTCTGCGAGCATCACATGGCGCCGATCATCGGCCGCGCCCACGTCGGCTATGTGCCGGATGGCAAGGTGGTCGGCATCAGCAAGCTTGCGCGCGTGGTCGATGCGTTCGCGCACCGCTTCCAGGTGCAGGAAAAGATGACTGCGCAGATCGCCACCTGCATCAGCGAGGTGCTGCATCCGCGCGGCGTCGGCGTGGTCGTCGACGCCGTGCACCAGTGCATGACCACGCGCGGCGTGCACAAGCGCGGCGTGTCCCTGGTCACCAGCCAGATGCTCGGCAGTTTCCGCGAGGATGCGCGAACGCGGGCGGAGTTCCTGCGCTTCATCGACATCGATAGCGCAGGCAAATAAGGGCGCCCGTGGAAAACACCGTCCAACATCCGGCGCATGCGCGCCGCGCTGCGCTGGCCTTCATCTTCGTCACGGTGCTGATCGACATCCTCAGCTTCGGCATCATCATTCCGGTGCTGCCACACCTGATCATCGAACTGGTCGGTGGCAGTATTGCGAAGGCGGCGGTGTGGTCGAGCGCGTTCGGCACCTTGTTCATGCTGATGCAGTTCGTGTTCTCGCCGATCCAGGGTGCGCTGTCGGATCGTTTCGGCCGGCGCACGGTGATCCTGATTTCCAGCTTCGGCCTCGGTATCGACTTCATCGTGATGGCGCTGGCGCCGACCCTGGCGCTGCTGTTCATCGGTCGCGCCGTATCCGGCATGTGCGCCGCGAGCTTCTCGACTGCGAATGCATACATCGCCGACATCACGCCACGCGAGAAGCGCGCGGCGAGCTATGGAATGCTCGGTGCAGCATTCGGCATCGGTTTCATCATCGGACCTGCGCTCGGCGGCCTGCTCGGTCATATTTCCATCCGCCTGCCGTTCTGGGCGGCGGCGTTTCTTGCCTTGATGAATTTCTGCTATGGCTTTTTCGTGTTGCCTGAATCCTTGCCGCCGGAGCGGCGCAGCGCGCGATTCGACTGGAGCCATGCCAATCCGCTTGGCGCGGTGGTTCTGCTCAAGCGCTATCCACAAGTGTTCTCCCTGGCGACGGTATTCTTCCTGCTCGCGCTGGCGCAGTACTCGATCAATTCAACCTATGTGCTGTACACGGATTTCCGCTTCGGTTGGGGACCGCAGGCAGTCGGTTGGACATTGGCCCTGGTCGGCCTGTGTACGGCAGTCGTGCAGGCCGGCCTGGTGCGAAAACTGATGCCGAAGCTCGGCGAGCGCCGCATGATTCTCGCCGGATTGAGTTTCTCCGTAGCGGGATATCTGATGTTCGGCCTTGCGCCATCGCCGTGGGTTTTCGTTGCCGCCATCCCGATTTTCTGTTTGGCTGGACTGGCGGGACCCGCCGCGCAGGCGATGGTCACGCATCTGGTCGATCCGCACGAGCAGGGCCGCTTGCAGGGTGCCTTGACGAGTTTGCAGAGCCTGGCCGGCATCTTCGGGCCGGCGTTGTTCGCGAACCTGTTCGCGCTGTTCATCTCCGACCACGCGCCGGTGAAGCATCTTCCGGGCGTGGCATTCACGCTGGCTGCACTGCTGGTGTTCGCCGCATTGCTGACGACGATGTACGCGACGCGACACTTGCGCGGATACGTGCCGAAGGCGACCGCCGGTACATGAAGCCCTCCTACGCCGACGTCGAAACCGCGGCGCGGCGCATCGCGTCGCACGCGCACGTCACGCCGGTACTGCGCTCGCACTCGCTGGACGCGCTCGCCGGCTGCGCGATCGCGTTCAAGTGCGAAAACTTCCAGCGCGTCGGCGCGTTCAAGTTCCGCGGCGCCTGTAACGCGGTGTGGGCGCTGTCCGACGATGCCGCCCGTCGCGGTGTGGCGACGCATTCCTCCGGCAATCACGGCGCGGCGCTGGCGCTGGCGGCGCAAACGCGCGGCATCGCGGCGCACGTGGTGGTGCCGGAAGGCGCGGTCGCGGCCAAGGTCGCGGCGATCCGCAACTACGGTGCCACCTTGCGCGTGTGTGCGCCGACCTTGGCGGCGCGCGACGAGGCTGCCGCGCGCATCACGCGCGAAAGCGGCGCCACGCTGGTCCATCCGTTCACCGACCCGAATGTGATCGCAGGGCAAGGCACGGTGGCGCTGGAACTGTTGCGCGAAACCGGCGAACTTGATGCGTTGATTGCACCGATCGGCGGCGGCGGCCTGATCGGCGGCAGCGCGATTACTGCAAAAGGGATTTTTCCAGAAATTCACATTTTTGCAGCGGAACCCGAAGGTGCGGCGGATGCGTTCGAGTCGATGCGACGTGGCGAGCGCGTCACCGACATCGTCCCAAATACGATTTGCGATGGATTGCGTGCGACGTTCGGGCAGGTCAATTTCGAGCTGCTGCGCGAATACGACGTCCAGGTCTTGCCGGTGAGCGACGCCGAAACAATTGCTGCAATGCGCCTGATCTTCGAGCGCATGAAAATCGTGGTCGAGCCGTCGTCTGCCGTGGTGCTTGCCGCGATCCTGCGTCATCGCGATCATTTCGCGGGAAGGCGCGTCGGTGCAATATTGAGCGGTGGCAATGTCGATCTGGATGCTATGCCCTGGCGTTCCTAGCCGGCGAGCGCAATACGCCGAATAGCGCCACGCCAATTACCGCGATGCCGATCGCCTCGCTCGCATCCGGGCGCTCGCCGAGGATCGCCCAGGCGAAGCTGACGCCGAGCAGTGGCGTGGACAGGCTGGCAAGTCCGGCCACGTTCGCCGGCAGGCGCTGCACAACGAACGCCCACAGCGCCCAGGCCAGGCCCGAGGACAGGATTCCGTTGTAGAGCAGCGCGCCGATCAGCGTCGGCGACCACACCGTTTCGCGCTCGTGCACGCACGCCGCGATGACGACCAGCAGCACCGTGCCGTACAACATCTGCCATGCGGTCAGTCGCAATGGTGAGACCTGCGTGGTCAGGAACAAGCGCTTGGAAAACACCGTGCCGACCGCCCACGCGCCACCGCCGAGCAGCGCAAGTACTGCGCTCAACATGCCGACCTGTGCATTCCACGGCTGCAACACCAGCACGAGCCCGGCCGCAGCGAGCGCGATATACAGCCATTGGCGCGGACTGGGGCGGTCGCCCAACACGAGCCAAGCCAGCGGGATCACCCAAAACGGCATGGTGTAGGCAAGCAGCGCAGTCTTGCCGGCGCCACCGGAAATCAGCGCGAGCTGGACCAGTGCCTGAAATGCCGTGGTCTGGGCCAAGCCGACGATCAAGGTGTCGCGCCACGGTGTCGGCGCGAGGTTCTCGCCGCGCAACGCGAGTACGGCGAACAGCACCACGGTGCCGAACACATAGCGCATCGCCGAAAACGTGAGCGCTCCGACGTAGACGAGCACCGCCTTCATCACGATCCAGTTGAAACTCCAGACCACGGTCAGGATGGCGAGCGCGATCAGTGCGCTGCGGCGGGCGGATACTTCGGTCATCGATCGGCAATCGCAACGGGTTGCGTATGATACGCGCTGCATACAGCGCAACGCAGGGAGTTTGCATGCTGAAAGAATTGGTTCGATGTCACTGGGCCGCCGGCGATGACGAAAGGATGCGCAATTACCACGACGGCGAATGGGGCGTGCCGCTGCACGACGACACGCGCCTGTTCGAATTTCTCGTGCTCGAAGGCGCGCAGGCAGGCCTGAGCTGGAGCACGGTGCTGAACAAGCGTGAAGCCTATCGTCGCGCCTTCCACGGCTTCGAGATCGCGCGCGTCGCGCGCATGACCGATGCGGCGCTGGAAAAACTGCTGCTTGATCCCGCGATCATCCGTAATCGACTGAAGGTTCATTCGGCGCGCAGCAACGCGCGCGCCACGCTTAAGGTCATAGCCGAATTCGGCAGCCTCGACGCCTATTTCTGGTCGTTCGTCGACGGCAAGCCGATCATCAATCGCTGGCGCGAACGCGAACAGGTGCCTGCGCGCACGGAAGTTTCCGACAAGCTGTCGAAGGATTTGAAAAAGCGCGGTTTCAATTTCGTCGGCTCGACCATCGTCTACGCGCACATGCAGGCGACGGGCATGGTGAACGATCACATCGTGGGGTGTTTCAGGCACAGACAGGTCTGACGCCGCAGGATTTGCTTGCGACGAAACCGTGCGCTGGCGCGTCTCCGAATCTGAACGGCTCAGATCGTGGGGCGCCGATCCGGCATGCGCGAGGAGGTGGGTATGCACCACGACGTCTTCAAAATTGGATTGCTTTGCATAGGGATGTTCGTTGTCGACCAGGGATTTGCGCAATCCATGACATTTGTTCCGACCGCCCCGCTTGCCGGTGAAACAGTAGTGGTTGCCTTCAGTCAGCCATTCAATTGTGCAGCGCCTCAACCCGTGCTGACGGCGAGCGCTGCCGGCTCTTTCACATTCAGTTCCCATTTCCCCAGCGGCATCGTCAATTGTGGAGTCGTTACGAGTCCGCCGCCGCCCACGTCTGATTTCACTGCTGTGCTCGGCGCCCTGTCACCGGGGACGTACACAGTCACGTGGAACATCTATCAGGACCAGTCGTCAGGCACCCCGGTGCTGCAATCGAGTACGTCGACGCAGTTGAGCGTCGCGTCGGCAAACGCCACGGTCAGCTCGATCACGCCGGGATTCACCGGCAACTGGTATGACCCGAGCCAGAGTGGTCACGGCTTCAGTCTGGAAGTGCTTCCCGACAACCTGTTGCTGGCGGAGTGGTTTGTATTCGCCCCGTACGGCGGGCAATTCTGGATCGTCGCTACCGGGCCGATCACGGGAAACGCGGCGGTGCTTCAGGCGTTTTACCCGGCTGGGGCCGGGGCAAAATTCCCGCCGAACTTCAATGCCTCCCAAATTCTGAATCAGGTCTGGGGAACCATCATTTTCAATTTCACGGACTGCAACCATGGACAGGTAAGCTGGCAGCCGACGCCGAGCAGCTACGGCTACTATCCCAGTGGTTCGCTGCCGATTTCGCGCCTGACGATGCCTGCCGGACTGAGTTGCCCCTAGCCATGGCTCTTGCCGATTACCGCCGCGAGCCGCGCAACGCATCCACCGAAAACGTGGCGATTTCGGCGCCGGCTTCGCGCCGCGGCTGGCCCGAATCCGGCGCGAACGCGTGGGCGCAGATGACCTCGTACGTTGCTGGCAACGAACCGTCCTGGCGAAATCCTTCGTAGGCATCCAATGCGCGGCGGAAATGCGCCTTGCCGGTGAGACCACGCGAACGCTGCGCATCGGCATTCGTCGCGCCGATGGATTTGAGTTCGCGCATCAGGTCGGCGGCGACGCTGTAGTGCAAGGTGAAGTGTTCGACATCGAGCACCGGATCGCGAAAACCCGCCGCAATCATCGCGTCGCCGACTTGGCCGATGTGAGCAAACGCGCTGACGTGCGGCATGGAATCCGCTGCCGCCCATGCGCTGCGCAGTTCATGCAACGTATCCGGCCCGAATGTGGAAAACGCGATGTAACCGCCGGGCCGCAGCACGCGACGGAATTCCGCAAACAACGCGGGCAAGTCGGCAATCCACTGGACACACAGGTTCGAGAACAACACGTCGATGCTGGCGTCGGGCAGCGGCAGTGCGCGCGCATCCGCGCACACGCGCGCGAGCGGACGTCGCCAGCCCGGACGCACCCGTTGCAGCATCGGCTGGGCAAGATCGAGCGCGATCACCTGCGCGGACCGGAAGCGTTTGCGCAGCAGTGCGCTGCCGTGACCGGGGCCGCAGCCGACATCGAGCACGCGCGCGGGTTTGCCGGAGAAATATTCCAGGCGTTCGATCAGGCGCGCCTCGATCTTGCGCTGCAAGGCGGCGTTGCGGGTGTAGGTTTTCGCGGCTCGGCCGAAGGCGCGGCGGATCTGGCTGGGGTCGAACGGACTCATGCGGGAAGGTTCTCGGCAAAGACGGTGATCGCATCCGCAACTTGCGCCGCGTGCGAAATAAAGGGTGCGTGGCCCGAGGAAATTTCCACAAAATGACTTTGTGGACTTTGGCGCGATGCCCAGCGCATCGCGGCTGCGGGAACGAGACGATCGCGGCGCCCGGCGATCCACAGATTGGAGACGTTCAGTTCGCCGATGCGCGCGCGCACATCGGCGGTTTCCAGGACCTGCATGCCACATTCCAGGGCGGTGACGGCGGGCTCGCCGCGCTCAAACACATGCGTTTTGAGCTCGCGCAATTCAGCCTGCGCGTCGTCCGAGCCGATGGCTTCCAGCGCAAGAAAGCGCTCGATCGTGGCGCGGTAATCGCGGCGCAGTCCCGACTCGAATTGGGTGAACACATCCGGCGCCACGCCATGTGGCCAATCCCGTGCAGATACGAATCGTGGCGACGCGGCAATGGTCACGAGGCCGCGCACGGCCGCGGCATTCGCCAATGCCGCTTGCATCGCAATGAGTCCGCCAAACGACCAGCCAACCCAGATCGCGCGTGGCAGTGTTGCGAGAAGCGCTTTCGCGCAAGATGCCGGATCAAGATGGGTATCATCATCGCGACTGTAACCGTGGCCGGGAAGATCGACCACGTGCAGGTGGAATCGTTCGCGCAGCCGCCGCGTCAGCGGTTCAAAGATGCCACCGTGCATGGCCCAGCCGTGCAGCAGGACAATATCGGGGCCGTCGCCGAGGGTTTCGATATGCATCAATGTCGTTTCGGACCAAGCACTACAACGAACGCATCGAGCAAGCGTTCGATGTCGCTTTGCGCGTGCGCAGCGGACAAGCTTACGCGAAGACGCGCTCCGTTGGCTGGCACGCTCGGCGGCCGGATCGCGGGAACATGGAAGCCAGCGACTTCAAGTTGCTGCGCAATCGCCGATGCCGTTGCGCTGTCGCCTATCGGAACGGGTTGAATCGGCGTGCGTGACGGCAGCAGCGCGATGCCGCGCGCCGCGGCTCCGTCACGAAATCGCGCGATGTGCTGGTGCAGGCGTGCGCGGCGTTCGTTGTCGTCGCGCGCGATATCGACGGCGGCGCTGGCGGCGGCGGCGAACGCGGGCGGAATCGCGGTGGTGTAGACGTAAGGGCGCGCGAACTGGATCAGGCCATCGATCAGCGCGGTGCTGCCGGCGACGAACGCGCCCGTGACACCGAGCGCCTTGCCAAGCGTGGACATCAGTACGGGCGCATCGTTTTGCGAAAGATCCGCATCGCTCAAGCTGCCCGCGCCATCGGCACCGAGCACGCCGATGCCGTGCGCATCGTCGACCATCAGCGTCGCATTATGCGTTTTGCACAATGTGGATAAATCCACAAGTGGAGCAAGGTCTCCGTCCATGCTGAACACGGCATCGGTAGTCAGCATCGCGGCGGCATGCGGACGCGCGCGAAGCTGGCGGCCCGCACTGTCGACATCGGCGTGCCGATAGCGCACGAGCTCGGCGCCGGACAGCCGCGTCGCATCGATCAGGCTGGCGTGGTTGAGCTTGTCCTGCACGCACACGTCGCCATTGCCCAGCAGCGCGCCGCCGACGCCGAGGTTCGCCATGTAGCCAGTCGAGAACAGCAGGGCGCGTTCGCGGCCGGTCCAGCGCGCAAGCTTTTCCTCCAGCGCAGCATGCTCGTCACGATGGCCGCCGAGCAGGTGCGCCGCACCTGCGCCGACGCCCCATTTTTTCGCCGTGCGCGTGAGCGCTTCGCGCAGCGCGGGATGTTGGGCGAGGCCGAGATAATCGTTGCTGGCAAAATCGATCAGCGATTTTCCGGCGACGACGATGTGCGGTCCTTCCACCGAATCGACCGTGCGCAGCCGGCGCAAAAGGCCAGCGCGGGCGCGTTGCGCTTGCGCGTCGGCAATGCGCGCAAGTAGATCGGGACGCGACATGGTACGGATCAGGCAGCGATATGTTCGCGGCAGTCTTCGGCGATATCCGCGTGCACCGTGCCGGATTCGACCTCGACGCACATCGGCACGATGCCGAGGCGCGCGAACAGTGCTTGATCGTGCTCGGTATCCGGGTTGCCGGTGGTCAGCAATTTTTCGCCGTAGAAAATCGAGTTCGCGCCGGCGAAGAAGCACAGCGCCTGAAACTCGTCGCTCATTTCCGCGCGGCCCGCCGACAACCGCACCATCGAGGCGGGCATGAGAATCCGCGCCGCCGCGATCATGCGCACGAATTCGAATGGATCCAGCTGCGCGGTGTCTGCGAGCGGCGTGCCTTCGACCTGCACCAGGCGATTGATCGGCACCGATTGCGGATGTTCTGGCAGGTTCGCGAGTGTTTGCAGCAGCCCGGCACGCTGTGCGCGTGTCTCGCCCATGCCGACGATGCCGCCGCAACAGGTCTTCAGGCCCGCGTTGCGCACGCACTCGAGCGTGTCGAGGCGATCGGCGAATTCGCGGGTGTGGATGATCTCGCCGTAGAACTCCGGCGCCGTGTCGAGGTTGTGGTTGTAGTAGTCCAGTCCGGCGGCCTTGAAGCGGTCGGCCTGATCCTGCGTGAGCATGCCGAGCGTCGCGCAGGTTTCCATGCCGAGCGACTTCACTTCGCGGATCATGGCAGAGACTTTTTCCACGTCGCGATCCTTTGGACTGCGCCAGGCTGCGCCCATGCAAAAGCGCGTCGCGCCCGCGGCCTTGGCCTGCTTCGCCTTGTCCAACACCGCGTCCAGGCTCATCAGTTTCTGCGCTTCGACGCCAGTGTGATAGCGCGCGGCCTGCGGGCAGTACGCGCAATCCTCCGGGCAGCCGCCGGTCTTGATCGATAGCAGGGTCGATACCTGCACCGCGTTCGCATCATGGTGCGCTGCATGCACTACATGCGCGCGCGCAAGCAGGTCGTTGAACGGCAGGTCGAGCAGCGCCTCAACTTCGGCGCGGGTATAGTCGTGACGCAGGGACATGGGCAGGTTCGGCAGGCGGGGAAATGCAAGTCTGGTCAGGGGCGCAATGGCTGTCAACTCATTGAGGCATATTCTGGTTGACGGACTACGGCGCCTGCAATTCGCCGTGCTGCCGCCGCACTGCCTGTTGTGCGGGCAGGCAGGCGCGATTGGACGCGATCTGTGTGCTGCCTGTGCCGCCGACATTTTGCGCAATCGCGTGTGCTGTCCGCGCTGCGCCCTGCCTCTGGATGCGCCGGCACCGCTGTGCGGCGAATGCCTGCAAAGCGCACCCTCGTTTGCTTCGGCCTGTGTGCCATTCGTGTACGCGAATCCGCTGGATCAACTGGAAACGCGCTTCAAGTTCGGCCGCAATCTCGCCGCAGGGCGCGTGCTGTCGGAACTGTGGATCGATGCGGCTCGCGAAAATCCGCCGCCGCTGCCGCAAGCGCTGGTGCCGGTGCCGCTACATCCGGAACGCCTGCGCGAGCGCGGCTACAACCAGGCGTTGGAACTCGCCCGACCGATTTCGAGGGAATTCGGCATTGCCTTGTACAACGACATTCTTGTGCGCGAGCGTTCGACCGCAGCGCAATCGCATCTGGATGCGGATGCACGGCACAAGAACTTGCAAGGCGCGTTTGCGCTGGTGCCGAATGCTTCCCTGCCTGCACATATCGCCTTGTTCGACGACGTGATGACGACCGGCACGACGCTGCGCGAGTGCGCGCGCACGCTAGTGCGTGCAGGCGCGCAACGCGTCGACGTGTGGGCGGTGGCACGCGCGCCGAAGCGCTATTTCAAGGCATAAGCCAGCATCATCCCCAGCCACAACGCCAGCCCCACCCAGTTGTTGTTGCGAAATGCCGCGAAGCAGGCATCGCGATCGCGGGCGCGCATGATCCGCAGTTGCCAGGCGAACAACAGTGCCGCGAGTCCGACGCCAATGAAATAGATCCAGTGCAGATGGCCACGCTGCGCAACCAGTGCCATCGCACCAAGAAAGCTGACCATCAGGATGCCGAGGATGGGCAGATCCGCATCACCGAACAGGATCGCGGTGGATTTGACGCCGATGCGGATGTCGTCGTCGCGGTCGACCATCGCATATTCCGTATCGTAGATCGTCGCGAACAGGATGTTGGCCAGCAACAGCAAGCCGCACAGCGGCATCACCTTCACGAAGGCGTCCCAAGACCCTGCAACCGCCGCGAATGCCATCGGGATCGACCAGCCAAAGGCCAATCCGAGATACACCTGCGGCAGGTAGGTGTAGCGCTTCATGAACGGGTAGGTCACGGCGAGAAATGCGCCGATGAGGGACAGCTCGACCGTCAATCGATTCGTCAGCAACACGAGCAGGAATGCCAGCACGATCAATGCGAGGAAAACGCCGATCGCTTCGCGCGGCGCGACCGTGCCGGCCGCGAGCGGGCGCTCGCGCGTACGCTTGACCTGCGGATCGAACTTGCGATCGGCCAGATCGTTGACCACGCAGCCGGCCGAGCGCATCAGCCACACGCCCAGGGTAAAGATGACCAGTAATCCGATCGACGGAAAATCGCCGGTCGCGAGCCACAGCGCCCACCAGGTCGGCCACAACAGCAGCAGCGCGCCGACCGGACGATGCATGCGCGCGAGCTTCGCGTACTGCGCCAGGCGTTCGCGCACGCGCGGCCAGTCGATGCCTGTGCGCCCTGCTGCGCGAACGGCGGGAGTGCGCACCGCAATGACCGGTCGCGGTGGTGGTTTGCGCGCCGCTACGCTGCGGCGGGGATTCGGAACGGGCGGCTTGGGCATGGGTGTAAGTGTAAACGTGTCGCGCTATGCTCGCGCGACCCACGTACGGAGTTTCCCATGTTGCCGCAACGCTACATCGCATTCGTGTTGTGCCTTGTGGTGTGCGCGGTATCCCTGTTCCTGTGGCGGGACGGCATGGCCTGGCGCTGGCTCGGCGGCATCAGCGGTGTGTTGAGCTTGGTCGGCGTCGCCGACATGCTCCAGCGCAAGAGCACGCTGCGGCGCAACTTCCCCGTCACCGCGCACATACGCACGTTCTTCGAATTCTTCCGCCCGATGTTGCGCCAGTACGTGGTCGAGTCCGACACCGATCATGTGCCGTTTTCGCACATCGAACGATCACTTGTGTACCAGCGCGCGAAGAACGTCGAAGACAAGCGTCCGTTCGGCAGCGAACTCGATCTTTATGCCACGCAATATGAATGGATCAATCACTCGCTGGCGCCGGCGAAGATCGAAGGACACGATTTTCGCATCACGCTCGGCGGGCCCGAATGCAGGCAGCCGTATTCGGCCAGCGTGTTCAATATCTCGGCGATGAGCTTCGGCTCGCTGTCGGCAAACGCGATTCGTGCGCTTAACGAAGGGGCACGCCGCGGCGGCTTCTACCACGACACCGGCGAAGGTTCGCTGTCGCGCTACCACCGCGAGATGGGCGGCGACATCTGCTGGGAAATCGGCTCCGGCTATTTCGGCTGCCGCAATACCGACGGCAGCTTCAGCGAAGAGCGTTTCGTGGAGAACGCGAACTCGCCACAGGTGAAGATGATCGAGATCAAACTCTCGCAGGGCGCCAAGCCGGGCCACGGGGGTGTGCTGCCGGCGGCGAAAGTGAGTGCGGAGATCTCCGAAGCGCGCGGCGTGCCGATGGGTCAGGATTGCGTCTCGCCGGCTGCGCACAGCGCGTTTTCCACGCCGCTGGGCTTGCTGCAATTCGTCGCGCGTCTGCGCGAGAAGTCCGGCGGCAAGCCGACCGGCTTCAAATTGGCGCTCGGCCATCCATGGGAATGGTTTGGCATCGCCAAGGCCATGCACGAATCCGGAATTCTCCCCGATTTTATCGTCGTCGACGGTGGTGAGGGCGGCACCGGCGCGGCGCCGCTGGAATTCACCGATCACGTCGGCGCGCCGTTGCGGGAGGCGCTGCTGCTCGTTCACAACACGCTGGTTGGGCTGAACCTGCGCGACAAGGTGCGTCTGGGCGCCAGCGGCAAGGTCATTACCGGATTCGATCTCGCGCGTACGCTTGCGCTTGGCGCCGATTGGTGCAATGCCGCGCGTGGCTTCATGTTCGCGCTCGGCTGCATCCAGTCGCGCCAGTGCCACACCGATCGCTGCCCGACCGGCATCGCGACGCAGGATCCATCGCGCTGGAAGAAACTCGACGTGCCCGACAAGGCCGAACGCGTGCGCATGTTCCACGACAACACGCTCAAGGCGTTGAAGGACCTGATCGCGGCGTCGGGGTTGCGGCATCCGAACGAACTCGGGCCCGAGCACATCATCCGACGCGTGTCGTCAACGGAAGTGCGCTCACTGTCCGCGTTGTATCACTTCGTCAAGCCTGGTGAGCTGATCGGTGGATTGCCAGACCATGCCGTGTTCAAGGTGTTCTGGAACGTGGCCCGCACGGACAGTTTCGCGGCGCCAGGTTATGTGCTGGAGCGGCATCACACGAAAGTACGTTGACGACAGGCAAAAAAAGCCCCGGGCAGCTCGCATCCGCCCGGGGCGTGGGAGATCGTGGAAATCGAATCAGGCGGACAGGCGGCTGAGCGCTTCATTGATGCGCGCCAGCTTGGTTTTCAACGGACTGATCGTCTCTGCGTCGTTCGCTGGTGCATGATTGCGCACATCCTCAATGGCCATTTCCAGCCGACCCATTTCGATCATGAGATCATGGCGCAGGAACAAAGGATTCAGGGTCATCACGGTGGCGGTAGCGAGCATGGCACTCTCCAGTCTTCGATGTGATTGGGATAATGCAGGAGGCGTGCCAACCGTGGAAACAAGCCATTTTTCCCGGACACAGCTGCAGGCGTGACATTTTTTGGCGCAATTTGACGGCCAACCCCGTCAAGGTCCTGACACAACATGACCTTGTTCACACTTCGCTAAGCGCCATTTGCGGTATCATTCGCACCAATCATCGGAGCGGGGGCCGGATCGATTGCCCTCGCCCGCACTGGCCACTGGCGCCCGGCATACGGTCCTCTTGGATTCCCCTGTTCCTAAGACCGCCGGGCGCCAGCCTCTTTCCGGCACCTCGCAAAACCTCCTGCATGGCAAACAGCTCATACGACTATGACGTGATCGTCATCGGCGGCGGCCACGCCGGCACCGAAGCCGCGCTGGCGTCCGCGCGCCTGGGTGCGCGCACGCTGCTCTTGACCCACAACATCGAAACTCTGGGCCAGATGAGCTGCAATCCGGCCATCGGCGGTATCGGCAAAGGGCATCTGGTCAGGGAGATCGACGCGCTCGGCGGCGCGATGGCCGCCGCTGCGGATCGTGCTGGTATCCAGTGGCGTACATTGAATGCGTCCAAGGGCCCGGCCGTGCGTGCCACGCGTTGTCAGGCCGACCGTGTTCTGTACAAAGCCGCGATCCGGCGCATGCTGGAGACGCAACCGAACCTGGTCATTTTCCAGCAGTCGGTCGAGGATCTGACGTTGGACGGCAATCGCGTGACTGGTGCGGTCACGCAGATGGGCCTGACCTTTTCGGCGCGCAGCGTCGTGCTGACCGCAGGAACCTTTCTTGCCGGCAAGATCCATGTCGGCATGGAAAACTTTGCCGGTGGTCGCGCCGGCGACCCGCCATCCATCGGACTGGCCGCGCGCCTGCGTGAGATGCCGCTGCGCGTGGATCGCCTCAAGACCGGCACACCACCGCGTATCGACGGCCGCAGTATCGATTTTTCCGGACTCGCCGAACAACCCGGCGACGAACCGATGCCCGTGTTCTCGTTCATGGGATCAGCGGCGGACCATCCGCGCCAAGTCAGCTGCTGGATCACGCACACCAGTGCGCGCACGCACGACATCATCCGTGGTGCGCTGGATCGTTCGCCGCTGTACACCGGCAAGATCGAGGGCGTCGGCCCGCGATATTGTCCGTCGATCGAGGACAAGGTCGTTCGTTTCGCCGACAAAGGCTCTCACCAGATTTTCATCGAGCCGGAAGGACTGGAAACCACCGAAATCTATCCGAACGGGATTTCCACCTCGTTGCCGTTCGACGTGCAACTCGATCTCGTGCGTTCGATCAAGGGCTTCGAAAACGCGCACATCACGCGACCCGGTTACGCCATCGAATACGATTATTTCGATCCGCGCGGATTGAAGGCGTCATTGGAAACCAAAGCGATCGAAGGCCTGTATTTCGCCGGCCAGATCAATGGCACCACCGGCTACGAGGAGGCCGCAGCACAGGGCATCATCGCCGGCATCAATGCGGCGCGCGCCACGAATGATCTGGAACCGTGGACACCGCGGCGCGACGAGGCTTACATCGGCGTACTGATCGATGACCTCATCACGAACGGCACCAGCGAGCCGTACCGCATGTTCACTTCGCGCGCCGAATATCGCTTGCACTTGCGCGAGGACAATGCCGATCTGCGCCTGACCGAGAAAGGCTTCGAGCTGGGTAGCGTGGATGCTGCTCGTCATGACGCATTCTTGCGCAAGCGCGACGCGATCGCGGGCGAAACACAACGTCTGCGTGGCATCTGGGCCGCGCCGGGCAACGTATTGGGACGCGAGATCGAAAAAACGCTGGCGGTGCCGCTGTCGCGTGAAACGAACGCTCTGGACTTGTTGCGCCGGCCGGAGCTGGATTATGCGCAACTCATGCGCGTGCCGGCACTCGGTCCGGCGGTCGCGGATGTGCAGGTTTCGGAACAGGTACAGATTGCTGCCAAGTACTCCGGCTATCTGGATCGGCAGAATGACGAGATCGAGCGCCAGCGCCGGCACGAGGCAACGCGGATTCCCGCGGCGTTCGACTACGCCAAGGTTCGCGGCTTGTCCGCAGAAGTGGTGCAAAAGCTCGGTCGCAACCAGCCGCAGACGATCGGCCAGGCGCAACGCATATCCGGCGTCACGCCTGCGGCGATTTCACTGTTGTTGGTGCACCTGCGCCGCCACGCGGCCTGAGCTCGCGCGAAGGCGCAAGGATCGGCCTACTTGGGCTTCGGCACTTTGGCCTGCGCCTGCGCCAGGGCCTGCACGGCGTGCTGATAAAGCGCGGTGGCTTCTTCAGGACTCGCCTGCCCGGTCTGGCCGCCCGACATCTTGTCCTTGAGCACCAGGGTGCCGCTGTCGTCCCAGCCCACCTTGATCACCGTTGATGGGCGCGCGCCTTCGCCGCTGGATTCTTCCTTCACCACGACCCAGGGTTTGTCGTTCTGGTAGGCCATCTTCACGGTGGTACGGCCGATTTCGTTGGCTTTGTCGTCGTACTGGTCGGTGATTTCACGCACGACCTTGACCTTGCCGTTGCTGTAAAAAGCATCCCACGCGGTGGAGGTATTCGGGGTCTGCCCGCCGCCGCTGACCGATTTCAGGGTTCCGATCTCGGCAAACGCCTTCTTGTAGGCGTCGTACATTTTCTCGGCCGGAGTCGGCTCCGGCGCGAGGATGATCTGTACCACCGACGGCGATTTCTTCGTCAACACCGGATATTGCAGCACCGGCAGGAAGCGCCGCTCGCCGTCGATCAACTTGGCGTCCACGGCATACGTGCGCAGCGGATCCACGGCCTTCGGGTCGATCGGCAGGTTGAAACTGATCGGCGGGTGGTTGGCGTGTTCCACGGTGATCTGCGCCAGCGGGTTATCCGGCTGGGATACATCCACGACCTTGAGCTCGGCGCGGGCGTTGTCGCCCAAGGCGCGAGGTTCGCGCAGCATGATCGTGCCACTGACGCTGTTCGCGATCTGCGGCGCGACAGGCGCAGTCTGCTGTGGCTGTGAATTGCAGCCGGCCAACAGGCCAAACGCCAGCAAGGCGGGAAGCGGGGAAATGCGCATGATTCGATCTCCGGGTGGCGCAGGCGCGCGAAGGACGCGATCGGCGGTTCGTAAAATGGGGAGGAAGGCCTGGAAAACTGGGGCGGACCGTCCTGAAGCGGCCTATTCTAGTGCGCGCGGGCAGGGATTGAAAACGCCTAGTCTGGGGATTTGGCCCCCGGCATTTGCATCCATTGTGAAAGTCGCGTTAACATCCGGTTACATTTGCGCGTGGTCAGGCTGGTGGTCTGGGGTCGACATCGTCGAACGGCACATCGAAACGCCTAGGTGCGCAAAAGTAACTCGTCTCACTTCACGCAAACAGTACCCATTGGGGAGTAACACCATTATGAATCGTAAACTTCTGGCTACGGCAATTTGCGCCAGCTTGTTAGTCGCCGCCACCGCATTCGCACAGGATGCCGCCACATCGCAATCGCAACCTCAGAGCAAGCCTGCGTCTGCGCAGGATGCCACTTCGACCTCGACGAGCGACGCCGACAAGAAGAAAAAGGAAGAAGCCAGCACCTTGCAGGGCATCACGGTCACGGGCTCGTTGTTGAACCGCCCGGAATACCAGACAACGTCGCCGGTGCAGGTTGTCAACCTTAATTCCGATATCGCCGCCGGACAGTTTACGACTGCGGACTTCCTGCAATCGACCGCAGTCGCGGCCGGTTCGACACAGATCAACAACCAGTTTGGCGGTTTCGTCATCCAGGGCGGCACGGGCGTCCAGACCGTCGACCTGCGCGGCCTCGGTGCGAACCGTACCCTGATCCTGCTTGACGGCCAGCGCCCGGGACCTTCCGGCACGCGCGGCCAAGTTGGCGCCTTCGATTTGAACGTCATCCCGCAGGTCATCCTGCAACGCGCCGAAATCGTGAAAGACGGTTCGTCCTCGATCTACGGTTCCGACGCGATCTCCGGCGTGGTCAACCTGATCACGAAGAAGCGCATGGATCAGACTGAAATGACGTTCTCCGAAGGCATTCCGGAACACGGCGGCGGCCAGCAGTATCTGGCCTCGATCGGCACCGGCTGGAATTTCGAGAACGGCAACATCTCCGTTGCGGCGCAGGTCGATCGCCAGGAAGCGCTAAAGCGCGGCCAGCGCGACTTCCTCGCCTGCAATGAAGACATGGTCTGGGGCACGGATGGCCAGCGCATAGACCGTGCCGATCATTCCGTCACGCAGGGCACCCCGCTTTCGGGATGCAACAACCTGTATGCCAATACGATCATCTATTACTGGGGCTCGAACAACCGTTTCGTGCCTTCGCCGGATGGCAGCACGCAGGGCCCGTTCCCCGGTTACCACCTGCGTCCGTATCCGACCAAGACCTACGCGAACTCGCCGCAGGCCTATTACGAAGACCAGCTCAACTTCCCGTTCGTCGGCAACGCTTACGCGATCGACCAGCAACAGCGCACCAGCTTGTATGGCTCCAGCAATTTCAGCTTCGGCAGCGTGAACTGGGATACGCAGTGGCTGTACAACAACCGCAAGACCAGCGATCGGCGCTATCGCCAGTTTTTCCCGGTCGTGTATGCCGATCAGGCCGCGGGCTGGGTCGACCCGCTCAAGCCGAGCAATGCAAGCAAGCCGCCATACTTCCAGCCGATCATGCCATTCCCGTTGAACACGGACGTGGATGTCGATTACTTCTACGGCGCCACCAAATTGTCGGGCGGATTTACGTCCACCGGCAGCTGGTCGTGGGAAGCCAACGCGACCTACACGCGCTCAAACGGCGATTACAACATGTTGGGAATCAACCTCGCCAACAGCGGCGACTTGGCCAATCCCGGCAACGAACTCGATAATCCGCTGATCAACTACTTCGAGCCGTGCGTACTGAACGGCCAGTGCATGAACAAGCTGGTCAACGCAATCGGCCAGAACATTTCCGGCAACACGGTGTACACGCAAGCCACGATCAATGCCCTGGCCAACGGCAACCTGTTTGACTTGCCGGCGGGCACGGTCAGCGCTGCGTTTGGCGCCGAATACCGTCACTACACCATCGACGACAAGCCGCCCCCGGGTACATGGGGCCTGACCAGTGCCTCCGAAACCAAAGGTAGCGACAACGTCAACGAAATCTTCGGCGAAATCGGCATTCCGCTGCTGCAGGGTCTGCCGGCCGTCGAATCGTTGACCGCCGACGTGTCCGCGCGCATCTTCAAGTACGATTCCGTCGGTGACTCCTCGCATGTGTGGAAGTATGGCCTGAACTGGCAGATCGCTCCGGGCTACCGTGTGCGCGGCACCATCGGCACCTCGTATCGCGCTCCTGGTCTGTATGAGTTGTATCTCGGCAACCAGTCGGGCTTTCTGTCCCAGGCATCGATCGATCCGTGCATCAACTGGAGCGACAGCACCAACGACTTCATCAGGAAGAACTGCGCGGCCGCGGGCATTCCGGGTGACTACGGCGCGAGCGGTAACCCTTCGGCCACGGTCTACACCGGTGGTGGCAAGGGTTTCCTCAAGCCCGAGAATTCGCGCGCCAAGTCGCTGGGCTTCGTCTGGACTCCGACCTTTGCCGACCTGAACGTTGCAGTCGATTACTTCGACTACAACATCCGCGGTGAAATCGCCAGCCTCGGCGCTAGCGATATCCTGAATGGTTGCTACGGTTCGCCTGTCTATCCGAACAGTTTCTGCAACATGTTCCACCGCAATTCGCCGACCGATCCGGCCAATCCGAGCATGATCACGGACGTGCACGCCACCTACGTGAACATCAATCAGGAACGTAACCGCGGTTACGATTTCCAGTTGAATTACAACCGCGACTTCGGCTTCGGCAAGTTCTCGGCGGACGCCCAAGTGACCTACACGATCTCTGACGTCGTGCAGCTGTTCGACACATCTGAAGCGAGTGGCTTCAGCTCGTCGGAATTCGTCGGTTACATCGGACGACCGCACACGGTTGGCGTTTTCGATGCCAGCCTGGAGCGCGGCAACTGGACGTACTACTGGCAGGGCTTCTACACCAGTTCGACGTCGAACAAGGATCTAAGCGAGACCTTCACATATAACGGCTATCCGAACGCTACGCGCGATCTCAAGGCCGACTGGCAGTTCCGCCACACCGTGTCCGCCAAGTACAATGGCGGCAAGTGGGACGTCACGTTTGGCATTCGCAACCTGTTCGATGCGAAGCCTGACCGCGTTTCCCAGGGCGCGGACACCTTCGCCGGCGTGTTGGGCAACACCCCGCTCGGTGGTTCGCAGTACGACTGGTTCGGCCGCACCTACTTTGCGCGCCTGAACATGCGCTTCTGATCGAAAGATCCTGCGTGGAATATGAGGAGGCGACACTTGTCGCCTCCTTTTTTTTGCCCGCGCCATTTGCATTTTCGCCATGTCCGAATCGGAGCAGCAAGCTTTTCTTCGCCGCGGGGCGCGTGTATCCTCGCCGGTTCGTCATTTCGAACCCATGTGTACGCGGCGTGCGCCCTGCGGTTCGAATCCGATAGGCGGGAAAATCGACGGGAGAGAACGACATGCTTAATCTGTTTCGTTGCGTAACGCGCGCGTGTGCGCTGGGGCTGCTCGCGGTTCCGCTTTTAGCGGGCGCAGCCGAACCCATTCCGGTCGACGCCTTGACGCGACTGCCGGCGATCCAGTCAGTATCGATGGATCCGAGCGGCAAACATCTGGTCGGTCTGGTGCCCTCGCCGAAGAGTCCCGACGAAACGGCACTGGCAACCTGGGATCTGGATTCCCTCGCGTCCGGGCCCAAGGTGGTCACGCCCTCCGGCGAGCAGATGAAATTCATTGCCGCGTTTGCGTTGAAGGCCGACAAGATTCTGGCCATCGCTCGCCAGGAATGGACAGGCGATGGCGGGTGCGTCGAAGGCAGATCCCTGGGCACGACCAAGACGTTCGTGACCAAGGCCTACCTGACCGGCGATGCGCAGAAGAAATTCGAAGAAGCTTTCGCCGACGACAAGACGGCGGTTGGCGTCAGCAAGCAGACTCAGCGTTGCCTTGAGCTGGCCGGCACCGCCTCGCTGGTCAGCATGCTGCCGCTGGATCCGGACAACGTCATCATCCAGCAAGTGAGCGAAGTCAGTCTTTCGTCCAACTATTACCGTTACAATCTCAAGACCGGCGAGAAGGAATTGCTGTTCCACGGCGGTGCGCGCGCGGCACCAAGTTTGTTCGATGCACGCAATGGCAAGGTATTGGTCAAATCCGAAATCGAGCCCACTGGCGACAACGACTACGACCAACGCTTCCTGATCATTGATCCCAAGTCCGGGAAATTCGAAGTCCAGGACCCGTTGACCACGAAACTTTCGGATCGGCATTCAGTCAGCGTGGTTGGCGTCGATGATGCGACTGGCAAGTACTACGTGCTGACCGATCAGTTTTCGGATCAGGTGCAGGCGCGCGTGTACGATCCGTCGCAGAAAAAGTTCGATCCGGAACCACTGCTGGCCGACAACAGTTTTTCGATCGGCGGATTGATCTTCAGCACCCGGCCGACCAATTTCAACAAGATCGTCGGTTTCATCGTCGATGGGCCGTATCGGCAACAGGTATTTGTCGACCCCACGCTCAAGGGCATTCAGGAATCGATCGGCAAGGCGTTTGACGGACAGCAGATTTCGATTTCGAGTTACACCGACGATTTTTCCAAGGTCCTGTTCAGCACCGAAAGCGCCAGCACACCCCCGGCCTGGCATCTGTTGCTGAACAAGGCACAGGTGGTGAATCTCGGCAGCGAGTTTCCGACCGTCAAGCCTGGCATGACGGGTGCGGAAAGCTGGGTGACGTACAAGGCTCGCGACGGGATGGAGATTCCTGCAATCCTCGATCTGCCCGCAGGCTGGAAGAAAGGCGACGCAGTGGCACCGGCGATCCTGATGCCGCACGGCGGTCCATGGGCGCGGGACTACATGGGCTGGGATGCGCCCGGCTGGGTGCCGATGCTGACGTCGCGCGGTTACGCGGTGTTGCGTCCCCAGTACCGCGGCTCGTCCGGACTTGGTCGCAAGCTCTGGCTGGCCGGCGACGGGCAGTGGGGCCAGACCATGTCGGATGACCTCGACGATGGCGCTGCCTGGCTGGTGGCGCAGGGCATCGCGGCCAAGGATCGTATCGCGATCTTCGGGTATTCGTATGGCGGTTTTGCCGCCGTCGCGGCGGATGTGCGTTCGCCATCCCCATTTCAGTGCGCCATCGCGGGAGCGCCGGTCGCCGATCTCGGTCGCCTGGGCACTTCATGGAGCGACAACCGTCTGCAGCGCATCCTGCAAGGGCAAACGGTCAAGGGCATGGATCCGATGAAAAACGCGAGCAAGGCGCATCTGCCGATTCTGCTGTTTGACGGCGACCGCGATGTGCGCACGCCGCCCTCCATCCATGCCGAACCGTTCTACAAGGCGGTCAAGGATATCGTTCCCGCGCAGTACCACGTGATTGCGGATATGCCGCACAGCATGCCGTGGTATCCGCGTCAGGCGCGTGAAACCAGCAACCTGATCGTCAATTACCTCGACGGGGAATGTTTCAACCGCAAGAAATAACGGGCGGGGAGTATCCGCGGTGGTGCAATCCGAAGTGATTGCGCCACCGCGCATTTCCTGACGGCGATTCCGAGCGACACTTGCTTCACGCTTGTTGCAGCAATGAAATGTCCGCTACTTGCAGGAACAGCCGGCGCAGGCCGGCGAGCAGGGCGATGCGGTTGCGACGCTTGGCAGCGTCGTCGGCCATCACCATGACCTGATCGAAAAAGGCATCAACCGGCGTGCGCAATGCGGCCAGTGCCCGCAGCATGTCGACGTAGCGATTGGCTTGCGCCAGTGGCGTGATCGCGGTGACCGCGCGTTCGATGTGTTCGTGCAGTTCGCGTTCCGCGCCGGCATCGAGCAGCGTGGCGTCGACACGTCCGCTGGCATCGTCTGGAGCCTGTTTGAGGATATTGCCGATGCGCTTGTTCGCCGCAGCCAGTGCAGCGGCTTCCGGCAGCTTGGCGAACTCCGCCACGGCACGCAGGCGACGGTCGAAGTCGGGCAAGGTTTCGGGATCGACCGCGCGCACCGCGTCAAACTGATCCGCACCGAAGCCCTGCTCGGCGTAGTAACCGCGCAGGCGCTCATAGATGAAATCAAGCAGCGCGTCGGTCAGGTTCTGCTTGCTGTCGGCCTGCGCTGATTTGGCGGCGGCCTTGGGATCCTTGGGCGGCGCGATCGCAGGCAGCAGTTCCACGGCCTCGCGCAGCACGGCTTCCAGGTCCAGCTCGAGTTGTCCTTCGATCAACGTGCGTGCTAGACCAAGCCCGGCACGGCGCAGCGCAAACGGATCCTTGCTGCCGGTCGGCTTGCCGCCGACGGCGAAAATGCCGGCGAGCGTGTCGAGCCGTTCGGCGATCGCGAGCACCTGCGCGATCCTGCCCTGCGCAATGCCATCACCGGCAAAACGCGGGCGATAAAACTCGTCCAGTGCCGTTGCGACGTCTGTGTTCTCGCCGTCGGCGTTGGCGTAATAGCGCCCCATCACACCCTGCAATTCGGGAAACTCGCCGACCATGCGCGTGAGCAGATCGCATTTGCTCAATGCAGCGGCGCGCGTGGCCAGTGCCGCATCGACGCCGCTGCGATTGGCAATGACGCGGGCGAGCTCGGCCACACGCACGCATTTGTCCCAGATGCTGCCGAGTTGCTGCTGATACGTCACCGATTTCAAAGAGTCCTGGTGTGCGGCAAGCGGCGTCTTCAGGTCTTCGTCGTAGAAGAATTTCGCATCTGCAAAACGCGGCCGGATCACGCGCTCGTAACCCTTGCGGATTTCGGACGGATTCTTCGATTCGATGTTGGCGACGCCGATGAAATGCTCGGTGAGCTTTCCGGCCGAATCAAATACGGGAACGAATTTCTGATTCGTTTCCATCGTCGTGATCAGCGCTTCCGGCGGCACCGCAAGGAAGTCGCGCTCGAATGCGCAGGCGACGGCAGATGGCCATTCGACGAGGTTTGAAATCTCGTCGCGCAGTGCGTCCGAAAGCCGCGGCGTGCCACCGGTTGCCTGTGCGGCTCGCGCCACTTCGGACGCGACGCGCGCGCGCCGCTCGGCGGGATCGACCAAAACGTTCGCCGTACGCAGAGCATCAACATAAGCAACTGGATTGGGGATCACAACCGCTCGCGGATGTATGAAACGATGCCCGCGCGATTCGCGGCCGGATTTGATACCGAAAATTTCGGCGTCAACAATGCTGTCGCCGTGCAGGATGACAAGCCAGTGCACGGGACGGACGAAAGCGAAATCATGATCGCCCCAACGCATGGGTTTGGGAATCGGCAGCACCTTCAGTGCTTCGGCGATGATGTCTTGCATCAGTGCGGCGGTTGGCTGGCCGGGCTTTTCGCTGCGCGCGACGAAGCGCTCGCCCTTGGCGTCACTCGTGCGCTGCAAATCTTCCACGGCGACACCATTCTTCGCGGCAAAGCCGCGTAGCGCAGGTGTCGGCACGCCAGACGCATCGAGGCCAATATTCAGATACGGGCCGAGTACTTCGGATTTTTGCGCCGGCTGCATCGTGGCAACGCCGGGAACCAGAACGGCGAGTCGTCGCGGCGAGTTGTAGGTTTTCGCGTTGGCGACTTCGGCGTCGATGCCGCGCTTGGCCAGTCCTTCGCAAATGCCCTTGGCGAATGCGGCGGCGAGTTCGTCCAGCGCCTTCGGCGGCAATTCCTCGGTGCCGATTTCGATCAGCAGCGGTTTCGGATCGGACATCACGCTGCCTCCTTGCCCGCGCGCAGTTCTTCGCGCTTGGCGACGTAGGCCTCGGCCACCGCGCGCGCGATCGTGCGCACGCGCAGGATGTAACGCTGGCGTTCGGTCACGCTGATCGCGCGGCGCGCGTCGAGCAGGTTGAAGCTGTGCGAAGCCTTGCAGACTTGGTCGTAGGCCGGCAGTGGCAGGCCGAGTTCGACCAGTTTTTTGGCCTCGCCTTCACACACATCGAACCAGTGCAGCAGCTCCGGCACGTTCGCGTACTCGAAGTTGTAGGTGCTCTGTTCGACCTCGTTCTGATGGAACACGTCCCCATATCTAACCGTTCCATGCGGCGCTACCGTCCAGACAAGATCGTAGACGTTGTCGACATTTTGCAGGTACATTGCCAGACGTTCGAGGCCATACGTAATTTCGCCCGTCACCGGTCTGCATTCCAGCCCACCCGCCTGCTGGAAGTAGGTGAACTGGGTGACTTCCATGCCGTTGAGCCACACTTCCCAGCCCAGGCCCCAGGCCCCGAGCGTCGGCGATTCCCAGTTGTCTTCGACCAGGCGCAGGTCGTGGACGAGTGGATCGATGCCCAGCGCCTTGAGCGAGCCGAAGTACAAATCCAGTATGTTGTCGGGATTGGGCTTCATCACGACCTGATACTGGTAGTAATGCTGCAGGCGGTTCGGATTTTCGCCGTAGCGACCGTCGGTAGGCCGGCGCGAAGGTTGCACATAGGCCGCGGCCCACGGTTCCGGTCCGAGCGCGCGCAGGAACGTGGCGGGATGAAACGTGCCGGCACCGACTTCGGTGTCGAGCGGCTGGATCAGCGCGCAGCCTTGTTCCGCCCAGTAGCGGTTCAGGGTCTGGATCACGTCCTGGAAAGTCGGGCCCGGCATGGAATACGGCTCGTTGCGCAAAGCGCGTTAGTATAGCGGCGCAGGGCCTGATTTTAGAGAAGGTAGTGCATGGCCACCGTACCGCAACGCCCGAAATTCGAAGTATCGGAAGCGCCACCGCTGGGGCTGCACCGGCGGCTGGATCTGGACAGTGTGCTGGCTGCGCTCAAGCAGGACGGCCTGATCAACGAAGCGGACTTGCTCAAGACGCGCGCCGACGGTCGCAGCGTGCGCGGCAAGCTGGAATTGCATCCGATTGCGCTGATCGCGAACCAGAAGCTGACCAATCCGCAGGACAAAAAACCGCTGAGTCTGGAAGTGCTCACGCAATGGCTGGCGGAGAAGGCGGACCTGCCGTACCTGAAAATCGATCCGATGAAAATCGATGCGGCGGCGGTGACCCAGGTCGTCTCGCACGACTATGCGCGGCGCTACCGCATCCTGCCGGTGGCGGCAGGTCCCTTGCAAGTCGTCATCGCGACCAGCGAACCGTTCGACACACGCTGGGTGGCGGACCTCGGCCACATCCTGCGCCGCGACATCCAGCGCGTGGTGGTCAGTCCGATTGATCTTAATCGGTACCTTGCCGAGTTCTACGGCGTGCAGAAATCGATCCAGAAAGCCCGCGACGCCAAGCTGGATGGCGGTCCGGATGGCCGCGCGATCTTGAATTTCGAACAGCTGCTGGAACTGGGCAAGGCTGGCGACATCGGCGCGGACGATCGCCACGTCGTGCACATCGTCGATTGGCTGTTGCAATACGCGTTCGACCAGCGCGCATCCGACATTCATCTCGAACCGCGCCGCGACATGAGCCCGATCCGCTTCCGCATCGACGGCGTGATGCACAAGGTGTTCGAGTTGCCGACGCCGGTGATGGTCGCGGTGACTTCGCGCGTGAAGATTCTAGGGCGCATGGATCTGGCCGAAAAGCGCCGGCCGCAGGACGGTCGCATCAAGGCGCGTTCGGCCGAAGGCCGCGAGGTGGAAATGCGCTTGTCGACCATGCCGACCGCGTTCGGCGAAAAAGTCGTGATGCGCATTTTCGACCCGGACATCGTGGTCAAGGAATTCCGTCAGCTTGGTTTTTCGACCGAGGAAGAAGCGATCTGGCGGCAAATGGTCGAGCGTCCGCACGGGGTCGTTCTGGTGACCGGCCCGACCGGTTCGGGCAAGACCACGACGCTGTATTCCACGCTCAAGCATCTGGCCACACCCGACATCAATTTGTGCACGATCGAAGATCCGATCGAAATGGTGTCGCCGGAGTTCAACCAGATGCAGGTGCAGCCGGCGATTGATCTGGATTTTGCCGCCGGCGTGCGCACGCTGATGCGCCAGGATCCGGACATCATCATGATCGGCGAAATACGCGATCTGGAAACCGCGCAGATGGCGATCCAGGCCTCGCTGACCGGACACCTGGTGCTGTCGACGCTGCACACCAACGACGCGCCGAGCGCGTTGTCGCGCCTGCTCGATCTGGGCGCGCCGCACTACCTGATCCAGTCCACGCTTGCCGGCGTGGTCGCCCAGCGCCTGGTGCGCACCTTGTGCCCGCACTGCAAGGTCGAAGCGCCGCTGGACGCACACGGCTGGGACGCGCTGGTGCATCGTTGGCGGCTGCCGCCGCCGCCGCGCGTGTTCGCGCCGGTCGGCTGTCTGGAATGCCGCAACACCGGTTTTCTCGGCCGTACCGGCATCTACGAGATGATGCGTATCTCGCCGAATCTGCGGCAGATGATCCAGTCCTCCCTCGATCTCGCCAGGCTCGGCGAAACCGCGCTCGCCGAAGGCATGCGGCCCCTGCGCGTGAGCGCCGCGCAACAGGTTGCGCGGGGTGTTACGACGATCGCCGAAGTCGTCGGCGTGCTGCCGCCGATAGAAACATGAAACTGCTGATCGTGCAGACTGGTTCAGCGATTCCGGCGGTGCGCCGGCAACTTGGTGATTTCGCGCAATGGTTTCGGCGCGGTCTGGGATTATCCGCCCGCCAAACCCGTGTCGCGCGCGTGGATCGCGGCGTGCAACTGCCGCCGCCACGCTCCGTTTCTGGTGTCGTCATTACCGGTTCCGGCGCGATGGTGACTGACCGCCTTGAATGGAGCGAAACCACGGCGCGCTGGTTGCGTCGCGCGATCGAAGCGGATATCCCCGTGCTTGGCGTCTGCTATGGCCACCAGTTGCTGGCGCATGCGCTCGGTGGTCGCGTTGGCTACAACCCGCACGGGCGTGAAATGGGCAGCGTGAGCATCCGGCGCTTGCCGGTATCCGCGCAGGATGCGCTATTGGGTTCGTCACCTTTGGCTTTCGACGCACAGGCGACGCACCTGCAATCCGTACTCGAACCGCCGCGCGATGCCGTGGTGCTGGCGCGCTCGTCGCTGGATTCCTGTCAGGCCGTGCGTTTCGCGCCGCGCGCCTGGGGTTTGCAGTTCCACCCCGAGTTTGGCGCACGTGAAATGCGCGCCTACATCCGCGCGCGCGACGGCGCATTGGTCGACGAGGATTTCGACGTGCCGGCGCTGCTGCGTGAGGTGCGATCCACGCCGCAGGCCAAGTCGATTCTGCGGCGATTTGCGCGCTTGGTTCGAAATTGATCCGGCGGCAAGTGTAAACGGCAGAAAACGAAAACGGCCCATGCGGGCCGTTCTGCTGTTGCAGCCACGTTCGACGGAAACCGGAACGCGGACGAAGTGGAAAAGTTTACTTCTTGCCTTTGCGCGCACCGCCCGCCTTGACCGAGGCGAGATAGTTGTTGATGGCTTCGTTGGTGACGTCGTACAAGGGACGGCCGGCGACGGCCGCCGCGGCCTTCAGACTGTCGCGTGTCTTCTTCGACACGCGCAGACTGGCGTCGCGTGTATCTTCATTTTTTGCCATGTGGATGGACTCCTGTTCGGGGTGTTCGGGGAAGTGGAAAATGTGTCAAATGCGGCAAATGAGTTTATTCCAGAAAGCCGCAAAAGACAACGCGACACCAGCACGAACGGGATCGATTGATGTCCGCTTCAGCCACGCGGCGCCTTATCAGGACGCGGCGTTGCGCGGCGCACGAACAGGCGCACGGCAAGCACGCCGATTTCGTACAAAAGGCACATCGGGATCGCAAGCATGAGCATGGACAGGGCATCCGGCGGGGTCAGGATGGCGGCCAGCACGAACACGCCAAGCACGACATACGGGCGCTGCCGGGACAGTTGATCGGCGCTGACCCAACCGAGCAAGGCGAGCAGGAAAACCGCGACCGGAACCTCGAAGCAAACGCCAAAGGCCAGGAACATCGTGAGCACGAAATCCAGGTATTTGCCGATATCGGTCATGATCGACACGCCCTCGGGCGTGATGCCGAGCAGGAACACGAACACTTTCGGCAGGACCAGGAAGTAGGCGAACGCGCAGCCGAGGTAAAACATCACGATGCTGGCCACCAGCAACGGCAGGGCCAGCTTCTTTTCGTGGCGGTACAGGCCGGGTGCGACAAAACGCCACAGCTGGTACAGGACGATCGGCATGGCCAGCACGAGCGCGGCGACTGCGGCCAGCTTGAGCGGTGTGACGAAGGGCGAAGCCACCTCGATCGCGACCATGTGTGCGCCGGGCGGCAAGCGCTGCAACAGCGGCTCGGCGATGAAATGGTAGAGTCGGTCGGAAAATGGCAGCAGTGCCAGCAGCACGACAAGCACTGCTGCGATCGCCTTGAGCAGGCGTGCGCGCAGTTCCATCAGGTGCGAAATGAAGGATTGTTCCTGCGCCTGATCCGGTTCTGGCGGTCGGGATTCAGTGCTGTCCATCGGTTGTTGCCGGTGGCTCGGGCGGCTTGGCGGGGCCGTGTACGGCGTCGCGCAGCGCCGCGCTGATGTCGGCGCTCGGGTTCGCCTCGTCGAGTCCGCGCTTGATCGATTGCTTGAGTTCTTCGGCAGCGAGTTCGCGTTCGATCTCGGCGCGCACGTTCTGCCAGCTTGCACGCGCGCGTCGCGCGAGTGCGCCCGCAGTGCGCGCGGCCTTGGGCAGGCGCTCGGGCCCGAGTACAAGCAGGGCGACGACCGCGATCAGCGCCAGTTCGCCGGTGCCGATATCAAACATGGCGTGCTTACGGCGACTTGGTGTCGGTTTTGTCGCCGGCGTTCTGGCTGTTTTGCGCCGTCGGCGGGTCCGCCTTCAACTGCTCGGTCGTGGATTTGTCGTCGTCCTGCATGCCTTTCTTGAAATTCTTGATCGCCGAAGCCAGGTCGCCGCCGATGTTCGGCAGTTTCTTGGTGCCGAAGATCAGCACGACCACGACGACGATGATGATCCAATGCCAAATGCTCAAACCGCCCATGTTCGTGCTCCGAAACTGTCAAGTGTGCGTCATTCAACGTACGGGATGCCGCACCGCCGACAGCGGCGTGCGCAGCGGAATATCCAAAGGCTCCCTAGCGGGCAGTGTACTCCTCCAGCCGATCGCGGAAATCCACGACCGCATCCGGCACATTGCCCAGCCCGCCTTCGAAGATGCGCCGCGGGGTGATGCCTTCGCCGTACACCGCCTGATTGGCAGTATTGTCGATGGACAGCACCGAGCCGTCGAGGGCGACGCCGGCAAACAGGCCGCGCGCACGCGAATACGAATAGATTTCCGCGCGCAATTGCGCGTCCGTGGCCGCGTTGGCCGAGCGCCCGACCGGCCCGGCCGCGACCGAGGCGTCGGCGCCGAGCGTGAACTTGCCGTGCACGATCGAATCCACGCCGCGTTGGGTGCGGAAAATCAGGATTACGTCGGTCGACTGCACGCCGACCTGGAAGCCGATGCTGCCGCCGGTCATGCCGATGAACGTGGGGTTGCTCCAGACGTCGTTCGGCGTCTTCACCGACAACAGGCCCAAACCGTGGCGTCCGCCGATGATCAGTCCGGCCTTGATCACGTCGGGAATCACGGCGACCGCGTAGGCGTCACGCAGCAGATGCCCGGGGATTCGGCTGTCCGGCGCCTGCATGATTTGCTTGAGTACGCGCACCGCATTGTTGGCGCGCGCTGTTTCCTGTTCACCCGCGTGGGCGGGAGAAAAGGTCATGGCGATGAGCATTGCCGCACAGGCGGCAAGCCGGGTGATCCAGCGTGACATCAATGGATTCCTTCGAAGAGCCGGGCGCGGCCGGCACGGCCACGCATCAAAGGCTTGGACGCCAGCGACGCAGTCGAGTTCCGGCGACAAGCGCGAGCAATACGATCAAGGCGAGGATTCCACGCCAGGAAAGCGCGGGTGTCGGCGAGTTCGTGGCGGTCGCAGCGCAGATTCCGGACGGAATCGCCAGACCCTTGAGGCCGATCTGGTACAGGTTGTTGTAGGCCAGCGATTTGGTGTCGATCGGGCGTGGCGGCGTGATGCTGCCCAGGTTCGAAAGCGCGCCGGTAGTCACCGACAGCTTGGCCAGGTCGCTCCAGGCGGCTACCGCAGTGTTGCCTGGTTGCGGCGGAACGTAGTCGAGAACGGCCCACAACTGTCCAGTTGCATCGAAGCCCGGGCTGACCGTCGTGACGTAGTCCGTGGATTGATAGCTCCCAATCTGGGTTGCCGAAGGCTTGACCGGATCGATCGAATACAAATTGTTGTTGCCCTGACTGCCGGTGCCGAACAGCAACGAACCGCGCGCGGCCAGGCCGGTGAGCTTGACGCCGAGATTGCCGAGCAAGGTGGCGTTTGCGGTTGCCGGATCCACGCTCCAGAACTGACCGGTACTCGCCGACATCCACAACTTGCCATCGCAAGTGAACGCAAGGCCGAGATCAAGCTGGTTGTTGGAACCCGTGTTCAGGGCGCCGATTGCGGTCGCGATGCCCGTTGTCTTGTCGATCGTGAGCAGGGTTTTTGTTGCACCTGCATCCGACACGCCATAGAGCACGCCGCCGGGACTGAACGTCAGGCCTTCGATATTGGCGATTTGCTGGCCGCCGATCGTACCCGCGCTGCCGATCTGCACGGCGGTGTTCGTCGTCAGGTCGATGCTGTAGAGCACATTGAATGCCTCGCCGTAACCGACGAGATCGGCGGTGCGTGCCTGACTGGCGAAGACGCCAAGCACGAGCGCTGCAAGAAGTGCGCGCAGGGGCATGCGATGTTCTCTTATAAGTTCTTGTAGTAATCGTCTGCCACATCGTCGAGGACATGGCCTCGCGAGTCTAGCAGTGAACCCAAGGAAAAACAAAGCTTTGGCGCGACGATGCTACACTGTCGGGAAATTGGCCCGGATGGCCCCAATCGCTATGGTTTTTCGCCGTCCGATTGCCCAAGATATTGGGTTTTCAGTGTGTCGCCGGGGAGTCGTGGTTACCCATCATGTCTGATTCGGGTCGGAAACCTTCTCCGGCGATCGCCGTGCTGCTGCTCAATCTGGGCACGCCTTCGGCGCCCACGGTGCCCGCCGTGCGCATATACCTTGCGCAATTCCTGAGCGACCGCCGCGTAATCGACTACCCGCGCTGGCTGTGGTGGCCGATCCTGCATGGCGTCATCCTGCGCCTTCGTCCGCGACGATCAGCGCGCGCCTACGCGAAAATCTGGACGCCGCAAGGTTCCCCACTGCTGGTCAACACGATGGCGTTGGCGAAAAAGCTGGGCGTGGATCCGGCGATGGCCGGATTGCGCGTCGTTGCGGCAATGACGTATGGCGAACCCGCAATTCCCGAAGCGATTCGTGCCTTGGTCAATGATGGGGCGCAGCGGATTCTGGTGTTGCCCTTGTTCCCGCAGTACTCGGCCACATCCACGGCAGCGGCGCTGGACGTGGTCTTCGCTGCGCTGCGCGCGGAGCGGCGCGTACCCGAAATCTGCACCGTTGCCGATTACCACGACGCTCCGGATTACATCGGGGCACTGGCGGCTAGCGTGGAAAAGTACTGGTTCACGCACGGTCGTGGCGAGCGCCTGTTGCTTTCATTTCACGGAATTCCAGAGCGTTACGTCAGCATGGGCGATCCGTACCGTGATCAATGCCTGGCCTCCGCGAATCTGTTGCGCGAACGCCTCGGCATGGCTGAATCCGATCTTGCCATCACGTTCCAGTCGCGCGTCGGACGCGAGCCGTGGCTTGCGCCGTACACCGACGCGACGCTGGCGCAACTCGCCCAATCCGGCGTGCGTCATGTGCAGGTGTTGTGCCCGGGATTTGCGGTCGATTGCCTGGAAACGCTGGAGGAAATCGCGATACTCGGCCGTGAACAATTTCTTGCAGCGGGCGGACAACGTCTTGATTACATCCCGGCACTGAACGATTCCGCCGCGCAGGTGCGCCTGATGACAAGCCTGATCCGTCGCCATACGCAAGGATGGATCGATGCAGGTGCGTGAGATCGAGCTGGCTTTGCCCGGACTACGCATTGCTGCGCGCGCATGGGGCGATCCGGCATTGCCGAACCTACTTGCATTGCATGGGTGGCTGGACAACGCGGCCTCGTTCGACGCGCTCGCGACGTTGCTTTGTGGACATTTCCACATTGTGGCACTGGACTTTCCCGGCCACGGCCGCTCGCAGTGGCGGCCTGCGGGCGCGTGGTACCACTATGTCGATTATCTGAGCGACGTGCTGGCTGCCGCGGACGCGTTGGGCTGGACGCGCTTCGGCATGCTCGGCCATTCGCTGGGCGCGGCCGCCGCGAGCATGATTGCCGGCGCGTTGCCGCAGCGCGTCGAACGCCTGCTGTTGATCGAAGGTCTCGGCCCGATCACCGGCGCGGTAGACGACGCAGGCAAGCAACTCGGCCGCGCGTTGACCGAACGCGCCAACGCGAACACCAAGGCGCCGCGCGTGTTCGCCGATCTCGATCAGGCGGTTGCTGCGCGAATGCGTGCGGGCGATTTGTCGGATGCGGCCGCGCGGGCGCTGGTTGAACGCGGCGTCAAACCGGCCGACGGCGGCCTCACCTGGTCCACCGATCCGCGCCTGCTGCTTGCGTCGCCGGTGCGTTATGTCGAGGAACAGATTCTTGCCGTGCTGCGCGATATCCGTGCACCGACCGGCTTGATCGTGGCGCAACCCGAGCAACCCTACATGCCGCGGGCGGCCATGGATGCCCGCATCGCCCAGGTGGCTGGCATCGAAGTCGCGCGCCTTGCCGGCACGCATCATCTGCACATGGAAAATCCGCAGCCGGTGGCCGACGCGCTGCTGAAATTCCGCGCCGCGGCGGCTTAAGACGCGATCAACCTGGCAAGTTCCGCCTTCAACGCCTGCCCGCTGGCCTTGAGCCAATCACGCTGCGTTCGCCAATCCGGATCGAGCGAGCCGACCAGATCCCAGAATCGCGGCGAATGATTGCGCACGCGCAGGTGACACAGCTCGTGGACGACCACGTAACGCAGCGCCTCGGGCGGCGCGAGCGCAAGCGCGAGATCGAGCGTGACGCGATCGCGCGTGTCGAGGCTGCCCCACAAACTTTTCAACGGCTTGATGCGGATACCGCTCGGCGCGCGGCCGAGTTCACCGGTGTAGCGCGCCAGGTGTCGCGACACGTCGCGGCGAATCTGCGCGTGCAAGAACGAATGCAGCAATCCGCGCGCGGCGGGCAGGGTCTGCTTGTTGTGCGGTTTGGGCAGTGACAGGATCAGGCGCTCGTCCGCGAGTTCGATATGCGGATACGCGCCATCGCGCCATTGCAGGCGCGTGGTTTCGCCACGCAGCGGCAGCACGGTCGGCGCGCCAGGTTTTAGCGGCGGTGGCAGCGCAGCGGCGTCCGCCAATTCGTCGAGTTTGCGCTCGAGCCAGTTCGCATGCTTGCGCAGGAACGCGAACACCTGCGCCGGATGCGTGCCCTGCGGATACGACACCTGCGCGCCGCCCGAGGTGACGGTCAGGCGCAGGCGGCGTGCGCGCGGATGCGCGCGGCGCAGTACCTTGATGGTTTCGCCATCCGGCGTGGCCAGTTCCAGATAGTTTTGATTTTCCGCGACGGTCATGTCTTCATCCCGCCCCGGTGCGCCTGCGTTATTTGTCGTCCGGCCGGGGCAAACCGAACCACTCATCCAACTTCTGCAGCAGGCGCTCGATTTCCAATGTCATCAGGGCGAACGTCGCGTTTAACTCACCGGCTTCCGCGTCGCGTCCGGAAGTTTCCAGTTCGTCCTGCACTACATCGAGGAAGCGCAACTTGCGCACGGCGAGGTCTTCGCCAAGGGTGAAGCTCACGCGGTCCTCGTAGGTCAAACCGAGTGCGAACACCTGCTTTCCAGACTTTAGATGCTCGCGGACTTCATCGGTTTCAAGGTCTTGGCGGCGGCAGCGCACCACGGCGCCGGATTCGGCCGGGTCGCGCAGTTCGCATTCGTCGCCAAGCACCAGACCCGCAGGTAGCTTGCCATGGATCAGCCAGTCCGTCATTACGCGGCGCGGCGATTCCCCCGGCGCCATCGGAACCGCCGGAAAGCTGCCAAGTGCTTGACGCAATTGACTTATTGCTTCTTCGGCGGATTTTCGGCTGGAAGTATCCAGAACGGCGAAGCCGGATTTTAACGACAGATAGCAGGCAGTTCGCGACATTTTCGTGAATGCACGGGGAAGCAGCTCGGTCAGAACTTCGTCCTTCAGGCGCTTGCGCTCCTTGGAACCGATCTTTCTTCCTTCTTTCTCGGTGATCTTCTTCAAACGTGCCGACAATTCATCGTTAACTACCGAATTTGGCAGCAAGCGGATCTCATGGGCGACGTTCAAGAGAATGAAATCGCCGACCTTATGGGTCAAAACTTCCTCGCCTCGCCCAAACGGCGAGATGAACCCGTGGGTCGCCAGCTCGATTGGTCCGGGCGTGCGCAGGCGGTGCTTGTCGAGTTTGTCCTCGATGCCTTTGAGCGATTTGGCGGTTTTTTCAGAGAAACGAAACAGCGTGAGGTTGCGAAACCACGTCATGCGAGAGATCCGGGATGTGAGAAAGATTATTCGGCGGCGTTGTCGCCGAGCAGCCATGCGGCATCGTCATGGCGATCGCCGCCCCGGCTGCCAAGTGATGCGAAATCGAACAGCTTGCGGTCGGCCAGCTGCGAAGGCGCGATCGCGCCGATTCCGCGGAAAACGTTTTCCACGCGCCCGGGCGTTTTGCGTTCCCATTCGGCCAGCATCTGCTTGATCGCCTTGCGTTGCAGCGTCTCCTGCGAGCCGCACAGGTTGCACGGCATGATCGGAAATTGCTGCTGGTGCGCATATTCGACGATGTCGTCTTCCTTGCAATACGCAAGCGGGCGAATCACCACATGCTTGCCGTCGTCGGATAGCAGCTTCGGCGGCATCGCCTTCAATGTGGCGTGATGGAACAGGTTCAGGAACAGGGTTTCGACGATGTCGTCGCGATGGTGGCCGAGCGCGATCTTGGTGAAGCCTTCGCGTTCGGCGAAGTTGTACAGCGCGCCGCGGCGCAGGCGCGAGCACAGGCCGCACATGGTTTTGCCTTCCGGCACGACGCGCTTCACGACGCTGTAAGTGTCCTGCTCAATGATCTGGAATGGCATGTCGATGCTGCGCAAATAATTCGGCAGCACGTTTGCGTCGTAGCCGGGCTGCTTCTGATCCAGATGCGCGGCGATGAGTTCAAAACGCACCGGCGCCTTGGCCTGCAACTGGCGCAGCAGCGCAAGCAGCGTATAGGAATCCTTGCCGCCGGACAGACACACCATCACGCGGTCGCCATCCTCGATCATGTTGAAATCGGCGATCGCCTGCCCGCACTGACGGCGCAGGCGCTTGGCCAGTTTGTTGGCGTCAATTTCGTGCTTGCGGACGGCGGAAACGGACATGGCGCAGCGTATGCGAAGGGCCGCGTATTCTACGCCAGCCCGTACAATGTGCGGATGGATGTATCCCACCTTCTCGATGGATTGAATCCCGCCCAGCGCGAAGCCGTCAGCGCCCCGCCGGGACATTACCTCGTGCTCGCCGGCGCGGGCTCCGGCAAGACGCGCGTGCTCACGCATCGCATCGGTTGGTTACTCGAAGTCGAACATGCCTCGCCGTGGTCGATTCTCGCCGTCACCTTCACGAACAAGGCCGCGGGGGAGATGCGCGCGCGCGCCGAATCGCTTATCACGCAAGGCACGCGCGGACTTTCCATCGGCACTTTTCACGGCATCGCGCATCGGCTGCTGCGCCAGCACCGGCGCGAGGCGAGGTTGCCGGAGACGTTTCAGATTCTGGATTCCGACGACCAACAGCGCCTGCTCAAGCGCACGATCCAGGGCTTGGGTCTGGACGAATCGCGCTTTCCGCCACGCCAGGCCGCATGGTTCATCAACACCGCCAAGGACGAAGGCAAGCGACCCGACGCCTTCCACAGCGAGCACAATCCGCTTACGAAGACCCTTATCGACATCTACCGCGCCTATGAGCAAACCTGTCAGCGCTCGGGGCTGGTGGATTTCGCGGAGTTGCTGCTGCGCTCGCACGAGTTGTGGCTCAACGATCCGGTCCTGCTCGCGCATTATCGAGAGCGTTGGCGACATTTGCTGATCGACGAATTTCAGGATACGAACACGATCCAGTACGCGTGGATCCGCATGCTGGCGGGTGAGACGGGACAAGTCTTCGTGGTCGGCGACGACGATCAGGCGATCTACGGCTGGCGCGGCGCGCGCGTGGAAAACGTGCAGCACTTCCTGCGCGATTTTCCATCCGCAAAAACCATTCGCCTCGAACAGAATTACCGTTCCACCGGCACCATCCTGAAAGCCGCGAACGCGATCATCGCGAACAATCCGCAACGCCTCGGCAAGAAATTGTGGACAGCCGGCGAGGCTGGAACGGCGATTGCGCTGTACGCCGCCTACAACGAGCAGGACGAGGCGCGCTTTGTCATCGAACGCATCCGCGAACATGTGCAACAAGGCGGCCAGTCCAGCGATTGCGCGATCCTGTACCGCTCGAATGCGCAGTCGCGCAACTTCGAAGAACAACTGATCCAACACGACATCCGCTATCGCGTCTATGGCGGCCAGCGTTTTTTCGACCGCGCCGAGATCAAGGATGCGCTGGCGTACTTGCGCCTGACTGCCAATCGCAACGACGACGCGGCGTTCGAGCGTGCCGTGAACACGCCGCCGCGCGGGATAGGCGAGCGCACGCTCGATACCTTGCGTCAGCGCGCGCGTGCGCAATCAATTTCAATGTGGGAAGCGACGCAAGCGGAAGCCGCCGGCGCGGGATTGGCGGGGCGCGCAAAAAATGCGCTGAATGCCTTCGTCGCGCTTATCGATGAACTTTCGAAAGTCTGTGCCAGCGACAGCGATGCGCCGATGGCACTGTCCGAACAAATCGACCACGCGATTCGACAATCCGGCCTGCGCGATTTCTACGAAGCCGATTCGCGCGGCAATGCCGAATCGCGCGTGGAAAACCTCGACGAACTCGTCAACGTCGCCAGCCGGTTCGAACGCAACGCCGAGGACATCGAAGCGGGTTTCTCGGAACTCACCGCGTTCCTGGCCCACGCCGCGCTCGAAGCGGGCGAGAGTCAGGGTGAAGCGTGGGAGGACTGCGTGCAGCTCATGACCTTGCACTCGGCGAAGGGGTTGGAGTTTCCGATCGTGTTTCTGGTGGGGCTCGAAGATGGCTTGTTCCCGAGCCAGAAATCGCTCGACGAACCCGGGCGCCTCGAAGAAGAACGTCGACTCGCCTACGTCGGCATCACCCGCGCGCGCCAAACGTTGATTTTGTCCTACGCTGAATCGCGCCGACTGCACGGATCGGAAACCTACAACCGGCCATCGCGCTTCCTTCACGAACTGCCACGCGAACTGTTGCATGAAGTGCGGCCACGCGTGCAGGTGTCGCGCCCCATGTATGCCGGACGTTTCGTCGACGATGGCGGCGACACGATGCCGCTCAAACTCGGCCAGCACGTGCGCCATGCCAGCTTCGGCGACGGCGTCGTGATCGATGCCGAAGGCTCGGGCGCGCATGCGCGTGTGCAGGTGAATTTCGAGAATGCCGGGGCGAAGTGGCTGGTGGTGGCGTATGCGAATCTGACGGCGGTGTAATTTCCGTTTGCTGCGACGCCGCCGCAGTCTCAAGCCACCGCTTCCGCCACAACCCTCACCGGCACCGATTTCGCCGCTGGCAACATGCTGAACAGCGTGTGGTGCGTCAGCGGAATCAGCGGATTGCATTCCGGGTAGTAGCCGCCGATACAGCCGCGCGGGATGTCGAATGCGACCACACTCAAGCCGGCAACTTCGCGCGCGATGCCGTCGCCGGCATCCGACACCAACTTCACCGTCTGGCCATCGCGCAGGCCTGCCTTGGCGATGTCGGCTGCGTTCATCAGAACCACGTCGCGTGTGCCGCGGATGCCGCGGAAGCGGTCGTCGTAGCCGTAAACCGTGGTGTTGAACTGGTCGTTGGAACGCATCGTCATCAGGCGGAAGCGGCCTGGCGCATCGGCGAAACCGGTGGCGACCAGTGCCGGCGGTGCGATGAACTCGGCCTTGCCGCTTTTGGTTTTCCAGATGCGTTCGCGCGCCGTGTTGGGACGATGGAAGCCGCCCGGTTGCCACATGCGCTGGTTGAAATCGCGGAAGTGCTCGGGATACGTCGCTTCGATCGCGTCGCGGATCGTCGCGTAATCATTGCTCCACGTGTCCCACGGCACGTTCGGATTCGGCGCCAGCGTGGCCTTGGCCATTTCAACCACGATGCGCGTTTCCGACAACAGGTCGGCGCTCGCGGGCTCCGCCTTGCCGACCGAGGCGTGGATGCAACTGGTGGAGTCTTCTGTCGACAGCACCTGCGCCTTGCCGTTTTCCAGCACTCGCTCGATGCGGCCAAGACACGGCAGCAGATACGCGACTTCGCCGTTGAACAGGTGCGTGCGATTGAGCTTGGTCGCGATTTGCACGGTCAAACGCAGTTTCGTCCACGCCGCCTGCACGCGTTCCTGATCCGGAATCGCGCGCAGGAAATTGCCGCCAAGTCCGATGAAGCCATGCACGCTGCCGTCGAGCACGCCCTTGCAGGTATCGACGGTGTGCAGGCCACGCTCGCGCGGCGGTGAAAATCCGTATTGCTCGGCGAGACGATCCAGTGGCACCAACGCGGGATCGTCGGCGATGCCGACCGTGCGCTGGCCCTGCACATTGGAATGTCCACGCACGGGACAGATGCCCGCACCCGGCTTGCCGAGATTGCCGCGCATCAGCAGCAGGCTGGCAACCATGTAGATGTTGTATTCGCCGAGCACATGTTGGGTGAGTCCCATGCCGTAGACGCCGATCACGGCATTCGCTTGGGCGTACACCGCGGCGGCGCTTTCCAGCGCCGCGCGGGTCAGGCCGGAATCGGTTTCGATTGTCGCCCACGACTGCGCGCGTACGAAATCGGCGAACGCATCGAAGCCGTGGCAGTGCTGCGCGATGAAATCGGTGTCGAGCACGCGCGGTGTGCCGTTCTTCATCGCTGCGTCGTCCAGCGCCAGCAAGGTTTTGCATAATCCGGTGATCGCGGCGATGTCGCCGCCGGTCTTGACCTGATGGTATTGCGTGGCGAGTTTCGTCTCGCTTCCCGTGAGCATTTCCAACGGACTTTGCGGATTGGCAAAACGCTCCAGTCCGCGTTCGCGCACCGGATTGAACACGATGATCGGCACGCCGCGCTTCGCCGCGTTCTGCAGGTCGTGCAGCATGCGCGGGCTGTTCACGCCGGCGTTCTGGCCGAAGAAGAAGATGCAATCGGTCTTGGTGAAATCGTCCAGCACCACGGTGCCGACCGCAGTGCCGATGCACTGGCGCAACGCGACGCCGGTGGCTTCGTGGCACATGTTGGAGCTGTCCGGCAGGTTGTTGTGGCCGTACAGGCGTGCGAACAACGCGTACAGGTAGCTGGTTTCCAGCGACGCGCGTCCGGAGGCGTAGAACACCGCCGATTTTGGATCGAGTTTTTTCAGTTCGGCGCCGATTTCCGCGAACGCTTCGTTCCATGCGCAGGGGACATACTTGTCGCTGGCGCAGTCGTAGCGCAGCGGATGCGTGAGGCGCCCGTTTTGTTCGAGTTCGTAATCGCTCCAGCCGCGCAGCTCGGTCACGGTGTGCTGCGCGAAAAATTCCGGCGTGGTGCGCAGGCTGGTCAATTCCCAGGCACTGGCCTTGGCGCCGTTCTCGCAGAATTCGAAGGTCAGTGGCTTTTCCGGCTGCGGCCACGCGCACGACACGCAGGTGAAGCCACGCGGCTTGTTCTGCCGCCACAGCTCTTTCACCGTTGACGGAATCGGCACCTTTTCGCGGCGCAGGATTTCCGTCACCGATTTCACCGAACCCCAGCCACCGGCTGGCGCGGTGTAGGGCTCGACCTTGGGCTTGCGATCCTCGTTCATGACAGCCGCCTGATTACGCGTCCTGGCCGGATTATGGCGCAACCGTGAGACGGTGGAGTGGTCCGCCCGGCGTCGCCGGTCTATGATCGGTTACATGATGCCGGTCGAACTTTCGTGCGCACCTGCGCAGGACACTGTTGCAGCAACGACAGGCGGCTTGGCGCGCCGCAACGTATCCATTCGCCAGAACGGTACGGCGCAGCATGGCGAGGACTGGCTCGTCGAAGAAGCGCCGGTCGAGATTCGCTACAACGGCGCAGCCTGTGCGGTGATGATGGCAACGCCGTCCGATCTGGAAGATTTCGCCTGCGGTTTCGCCTTGAGCGAAGGCCACGTTGCAAGCGCCGAGGAAATCCGTGGCGTGTCGGTCAGCGAACGATTGGAAGGTTTTGTGGTGGATATCGATGCGACCATGCTCGCGCAGCCGGAATCCGCGCGCGCGCTGCCCGGGCGCAGTGGTTGCGGGTTGTGTGGCAGCCGCCAGCTCGAAGATGTGCTGCGACCGCCGTTGGAGGTAGCAGATGGACCGATGCTCGAAGGCGGCGCACTCGAACGCGCGTTGACGACGCTGACACAACGCCAGCCGCTCAACGCCGGCACTGGCGCCGCGCATGCTGCGGCCTGGGCAACGCCCGCGGGCGACATCGTGCGTGTGCGCGAGGATGTGGGCCGCCACAACGCGCTGGACAAACTGCTCGGCGCGTTGAGCCGTGAAGGCGCCGACCTGCGTGCCGGATTCGTACTCATCACCAGCCGCGCCAGTTACGAGCTGGTGGTAAAGAGCGCGCGCCTCGGCATCGGTCTGCTTGCGGCGATTTCCGCGCCGACCGCGCTCGGCGTGGAACTGGCCCGCGCCAGCAACCTGACCCTGGTCGGCTTCCTGCGTCCCGGCCGGCATGTGGTGTACAGCCATCCGCAGCGATTGCCCGGCGCTTCCGCTTGAGGCGCAACCGGTATACTTGCACTGTCTCAACCGACCCGGAACTCCTCATGCGATTGCGTCAGATCGTGATGCTACTCGTGCTGTGCGCCTTCCTCGCCGCCTGCGGCAATAAAGGTCCACTGGTAATGCCCGACCAGAAACCGCAGGCTCAACCGCAGCAACCCGCGGCAACGCCCGCGTCGCCGCAGGATTCCGGCCCGCAGTGAAGTTGCGTTTCATCAAGATGCACGGCATCGGCAACGATTTTGTCGTGATCGATTGCCGCGCGCATCCCCTCAATTTGTCGTCGACGCAGATCGCGCATATCGGCGATCGTCACACAGGTGTCGGCTTCGATCAGTTGCTGACGATCGAACCTTCGCGCAGTCCGGATTGCGCGTTCGCCTACGGCATCTGGAACACCGACGGCTCGCGCGCCATGCAGTGTGGCAATGGCGTGCGCTGTGTCGCGGCGTGGCTGCATCGCGCCGGCGCGATCGAGACAGGCATGACACGGCTGCAAAGTCCGTCCGGGCCGGTCGCGGTGGAACTGCTCGATAACGGCGACGTGCGCGTGGATATGGGCGTGCCGCGTTTTGCGCCGGCGGATATTCCGCTGAGCCTGCCCGCCGCGGATCCGTATCGCTTGCGTGTTGGCGATGCGGACGTCGAATTCGGTGCCGTGTCGATGGGCAATCCGCACGCGCTGATCGAACTCGCCGATGTGACAACTGCGCCGCTGGATACGCTCGGTGTGGCGTTATCCACAAATCCGCATTTTCCACAAGGTTGCAACGTCGGTTTTGCGCAAGTGCTGGATCGCGCGCACGTTTGCCTGCGCGTGTGGGAACGCGGCGCGGGCGCGACGCTGGCCTGCGGCAGCGGCGCCTGTGCGGCGGTTGCAGTCCTGCGCCGGCGTGGCAAACTCGACGCCGATGTTGCCGTGCAATTGCCGGGCGGCACCTTGCAAATCCAGTGGGAGGGCGAGGGCAAGCCGGTGTGGATGCGCGGCCCGGCGCAATTCGTATTCGAAGGAGAGATGGACATATGAGCGATACCACGGCCAGGGACGGACTCAATCCCACCGATGTGGCGAGTTTCCTGCGCCGGCACCCGGAATTCCTGAGCGAATATCCCGACATTGCGCTGACTTTGGCCATGCCGCGCGACCAGGGTGCTTCCACGTCGCTCGCGCATTACCAGCTCGACGTGCTGCGCGAACAGAAGCGCGAATTGAATCGGCGCTTGCACGAGCTGATTGGCATCGCGCAGGACAACGAGCAGCTCATGATCCGCACGCATACGCTGGCGATGGCGCTGCTGCGCGAACGCACGCTCGGCGACAGCGTGCGCCGTGTCGCCGCCGTCTTGACCGAAGATTTCAACACCGAAAAAGTGCGCCTCGTCCTGTTTCGTGCAACGAGCGAGGATCTGCCCGCCGCGGACTGGCTGCTGCTCGCGCCGGGCGGCGCGGCCGTGCTGCCCGCGTTTGCGGAGTTCTTCAAGCGTGGCGAACCGTTGTGCGGACGCCTGCAACCGGAGAAACTCGATTACCTTTTCGGCGCACAAAAAGACGAAGTGCTTTCTTCGGTGCTGATGCCCGTTGGCGACGTCGGTATGCTCGCAATCGGCAGTGGCGACGCGCATCGCTTCCATCCCGGCATGGGCACGGTGTTCCTGAAACTGATCGCCGAAACGATCGCCGCAGCGATTGCCAGGTATTCGTAACGACGATGGCCGGCGAGCGGCTAGAAACGCGCGTCGAAGGATTCGCCGCCTACCTGCGCAACGAACGACGCTACTCGCCGGCGACGCTTGCCAACTACACGCGCTCGTTACGCCAATTGCGCGAATTTCTCGAAACGCAAAATGTGATGCGCTGGCGCGACGTGCGCGGCGAGCAGATCCAGGCGTTCATCGCCAAGTCGCATCGTGGTGGACTCTCGCCCGGGTCGCTGCGCGACATGTTGTCGGCATATCGCAGTTTTTACCGCTGGCTCGCGCGTGAAGGCGAAGTCGCGACCAACCCGGCCATCGGCGTGCGCTCGCCCAAGGCACCACGCAAGCTGCCGCAAGTATTGGATGTCGACGAAGTCGGCGCATTGCTCGACTTTCCCACCGACGACCCGGAAAGCCTGCGCGATCGCGCGCTGTTCGAACTGCTGTACTCATCCGGCCTGCGTGTGTCGGAACTGACTTCGGTGCGCTGGCGCGATCTGGACATGGCCGAAGGGTTGATCCGAGTCATCGGCAAAGGCAGCAAGACGCGCATCGTGCCGGTCGGCGGCAAGGCCATCGCCGCGCTGCAAGCCCTACGCGAACAGGATCATGCCGGCGCCGAAGATCCGCTGGTGTGCGGGCGCCTCGGCAAGCCGCTCACACCCGCAGCCGTGCGCGCGCGCCTGAAACGCCGCGCCAAGGACCAGGGCGTGTGGAAGCGCGTGTATCCGCATTTGTTGCGCCATTCCTGCGCCAGCCACGTGCTCGAATCCTCCGGCGACCTGCGCGCCGTGCAGGAACTGCTCGGCCACGCCGACATCGGCACCACACAGATTTACACGCACCTGGATTTCCAACATCTGGCCAAGGTCTACGACGCGGCGCATCCAAGGGCCAGGCGCAAAAGCTGAGACCCTTGCAATCGCGGCGCGCCGCCCGCAACTGGAAACGTTCGCAACCACGAGGCTGCCATGTCCGACTCCTTCCACGCCACCACCATCGTCTGCGTACGCCGTGGCGGCCGCGTCGTCATCGGCGGCGACGGCCAGGTCACGCTCGGCAACATCGTTGCCAAGGCGAATGCGCGCAAGCTGCGCCGGCTCGGCAAGGACGGCGCGGTGATCGCCGGCTTTGCCGGCGCCACGGCGGATGCGTTCACCCTGTTCGAGTTGTTCGAGGCCAAGCTCGACAAGCATGGCAACAACCTGACGCGCGCGGCGGTGGAGCTCGCCAAGGAATGGCGCACCGACCGGCGCCTCGGGCGATTGGAGGCGATGCTGGCGGTGGCCGACAAGGAGGCGAGCCTGCTGATTTCCGGCAACGGCGACGTACTCGAACCCGAAAACGGATTGATCGCGATCGGTTCCGGGGGGCCTTACGCGCAGGCAGCGGCGAAAGCGCTGCTGGAAAATTCGAACCTGTCCGCGCGCGAAGTTGTCGAACGCGCGCTGAAGATCGCCGGCGATATCTGCATCTACACGAACCACAACATCACGATTGAAGAACTTTGATGTCCGAATTGACTCCCCGCGAAATCGTCACCGAACTCGACCGTTACATCATCGGCCAGAACGCGGCCAAGCGCGCGGTCGCGATCGCCCTGCGCAACCGCTGGCGGCGCATGCAACTCGATCCGGCGCTGCGCAACGAGGTGACGCCGAAAAATATCCTCATGATCGGCCCGACCGGCGTCGGCAAGACCGAGATCGCGCGGCGCCTCGCTGCACTCGCAAACGCGCCGTTCATCAAGGTCGAGGCGACCAAGTTCACCGAAGTCGGCTACGTCGGCAAGGATGTCGAGCAGATCGTGCGTGATCTCGCCGATGCCGCGGTGAAGATGGCGCGCGAGCAGGCCAAGACGCAGGTGCGTGAACAGGCGCAGGATCGCGCCGAGGAACGCATCCTCGACGCGCTGTTGCCCAAGCGCCAGTTGCACGGATTCATGGGCGAACCGTCGCAGCCCGACACCGGCGATTCGGACACGCGCCAGAAACTGCGCAAGCAATTGCGCGAAGGTGCGCTGGACGAGCGTGAAATCGAAATCGAAACCGCGGTGAACGTGGGCGTGGAAATCATGGCGCCGCCGGGCATGGAGGAAATGACGCAACAATTGCGCGGAATGTTTTCCTCGATTGCCGGCAACAAGACGCAGCAGCGCAAACTGCCGATCAAGGCCGCGCGCCCGCTGCTGATCGACGAGGAGGCGTCGCGTCTGGTCAACGACGAGGAACTCAAGGCGCAGGCGCTGGACAACTGCGAACAAAACGGCATCGTCTTCATCGATGAGATCGACAAGGTCGCACAGCGCGGCGAATTCAGCGGCGCGGGCGTCTCGCGCGAAGGCGTGCAGCGAGACCTGTTGCCGCTGGTCGAAGGCTCCACTGTCTCGACCAAACACGGCATGGTCAGGACCGACCACATCCTGTTCATCGCTTCGGGCGCGTTTTCGCTCGCGAAACCGTCGGACCTGATCCCTGAATTGCAGGGACGTTTCCCGATCCGCGTGGAATTGACGGCGCTCACTGCGGCGGACTTCGAGCGCATTCTCACCGAACCCGATCACGCGCTGACCAAACAATACGTCGCCTTGCTCGCCACCGAAGGCGTGAGCCTGGAATTCGCCGCCAACGGCGTGCAGCGCATGGCCGAGATCGCGTTCAGCGTGAACGAACGCACCGAAAACATCGGCGCGCGCCGCCTGCACACGGTGCTTGAACGCCTGCTCGATACGATTTCCTTCGAGGCGCCGGGCGAGAATGGCAAAAAGTATACGATCGACGCGGCTTACGTCGACGGCCATCTGGCGGCGCTGGTGAAAGATCAAGACTTGAGTCGATACATTTTGTGATTGCCCGTCATCCCGGCAGGGAGTGCCGGGATCCAGAACACAGGGACGTGAATGCGAGCCGATCGTGTTCGCCGTCCATGGCAACTGGATTCCGGCAATCCTTGCCGGAATGACGTTGTTGGAATTGGTACAATTCGCGCCATGCCCCCGATCAAACACCACCGCGAAGGCAATGTCGTCCAGTTCCGCGGCCGCGGCACGCGCGCGCAACTGCGCGAGGCACTGGAAAGCCATGTGCCGGTGCAGATCGCGCGTTCGCAGATCTCGCCGGGCTGGGTGCACGGATTCGTCATCGGCCTGGCTGCCGAGTTCTGCCTGATCGCCGAAGTCAGCGACGCCATGCATTTCGACGGCTTTCTCGCACTCGCAGTCGGCGACATCGACGTGGTTGAGCAGGACCCGGGCAAGCAATTCGTCGAGAAGGCGCTGCAACTGAACGGCGAGCAGATTCCGCAGCTCGCCGATTTCAGGCTCGACGACTGGCAGGCCATTGCCGAATCCGCGGCACGCATCACCCCGATGATCTCGCTCAACATGCTTGACGACGAAAACGGCGAAGTCAGCTACATCGGCCGCCTTGCCGGCGCCGAGTCGGACGCGCTGGTCCTGCAGGAAGTCGACCCGAACGCGACCTGGTATCCGGATACCGGCGCCTACGAATTCCCCGGCATCGGCTCGATCGGTTTCGGCACGCAGTACATGCTGCTGCTGGCGAAAATCGCCGGCATGCCGCCAGTGCCGTTGCCGCCCGAGGCGATGCCAGCCTCGTGAGTCCGCGCGTCACCGCGATCACCCTGCATCGTGCGTCGCACGTGCTCGAAGTCGGCTTCGACACGGGGGAGACGTTCAAACTGCCTTGCGAATATCTGCGCGTGCATTCGCCCAGCGCCGAGGTGCAGGGCCATGGCCCGAGCCAGCGCGTACTCGTGCCCGGAAAACGCGACGTCAATATCGTTGCGATCGAACCGATCGGGCATTACGGCGTGCTGCTGCGCTTCGACGACGGCCACGATACCGGCATTTTTTCCTGGGACGTCCTGCACGGTCTGGGCGTCAAGCACGACGCGAACTGGCAGGCGTATCTCGACGCGCTCGAAGCGGCGGGGCTGAGCCGCTAGACTGGCCCGCATGAGCGATCCCACCACCACCCATTTCGGTTACCGCGACGTGCCGGTCGCGGAGAAGCAAAAACTCGTCGGCCGCGTGTTCACGTCGGTCGCGTCGAGATACGACCTGATGAACGACCTGATGTCGTTTGGCGTGCATCGATTGTGGAAGCGCTGGTTCACAGCGACTTCGGGTGTGCGTGAAGGCGACGCCGTGCTTGATCTCGCTGGCGGTACCGGTGATATCGCGGCGTCGTTGGTGCCATTGGTCGGCGAGCGTGGTGTGGTGGTGATCGGCGACATCAATGCCGCCATGCTGCGCGTCGGGCGTGATCGGTTGTTGGATCGCGGCTTCGTGCGCAATCTGTCCTACGCGCAATTGAATGCCGAGTCCTTGCCGTTCCCGGATTCAAGTTTCGACGCGGTGACGATCGCGTTCGGCCTGCGTAATGTCACCGATAAGGACGTTGCACTGCGCGAGATGCAGCGCGTGCTCAGACCCGGCGGACGCGTGCTGATCCTGGAATTCTCGTCGGTGCAGTCGCAAATCCTGAAGCCGCTCTACGATTTCCATTCGTTCAAGGTGTTGCCGCGCCTGGGCGCGATGATCGCGGGCGATGCCGAGAGTTACCAATACCTCGCCGAATCCATCCGCAGGCATCCGGATCAGGCCACGCTCAAAAACATGATGGAAGCCGCCGGCTTCGCGCGCGTGGACGTGCGCAACCTGTCTGCCGGCATCGTCGCGATCCATCGCGGTTACAAAGTGTGACGGCAGGCATGCCGCCGCTCAGGATTCCGGTGCGCGTCCAACACGGGTGATCGCGCTGCCCATGATCACGGCGTTCGGAACGATCACCTCGCGGTTCTGGTCGTCGACGAGCACGGTGGAGCCGAGCGAGATCAGCCGCACCGTGGCGTCGAAGGTTCCCACGGACGAGGCCATGTGGATGCTGTCGCCGACGCGAATCGTCCCGGACAGGACCAGCCAAAAACCGGCGACCAGATTGCCCAGTGTGCTCTGCGCCGCGACACCGACGACCACCGAGATGACGCTCACGCCGGCGAGCAAGGCCGTGCCGAAGGCGCGCAGCGCAGGGATCAGGTGCGCGTAGAGTACGAATGCGAACAGGTAGGTCAGCAACTGCGCGAAGGCGCTGACGAAGCCAAGAGCCGTGACGTCGGTCAGGTGTTGCTCGATACGGCGCGCGCCCCTGCGGATCAGCACGGCCACCACGGATGCCAGCGCGAAAAGCAGCACGGCGAGAAATACCGCGCCGGGCAGCGAGTTCTGGGCCAGCAGTCCGGAAGAATCGAAGAAATGAGCCATCGTCTCAGGTCCCGCGCGCGGTCGGGTTCGGCGTGGGTTCGCCGATCTTCACCAATGTGTTGCGATCAGTATGCGCGAAAGGTTCCGTCTGGCCGGGGATGATCAGCACCGTTTCCTGTTCGTAGGACCAGGTTCCGTCGTCGTGGATAGTAACCGTGATCGTGTAGCGATCGGTGCGAAACGCGTATTCCAGAAACGGATTGGAACTGATGCCGTTCACGGTCGAGCCGCGCACCGCTTCCAGACGAAATGACTTCGCGTTGGCGTCAGCGTGGCCCACGGCCATCGCGGTCTGTCCGCGCGGGATCGACAAGGTCTGGATCAACGTCTCGGTGGCCGGTTCCCACAGCCAGTAGCCGACCTGGTCGTGAAGGGTTTCGACCGCATCCGGCTTGACGATGTAGGTGTGGTAGCGCAGCCCGTAGAACAACTGCGGCCCGTTGGTCTGCGCATCGATCGGCTGCAATTCGATGCGTTCGATGTACGGCTGCCGTTCCGGGCCATCCGCTTTGGGATTGATGTCCATCCCCTGCGCGCTGGTCCAGATGCCGGCCATGGGTGCCAGCGGTCCCAGGTTGGCGAGCGTGTCGGAATCGGGTTCGGGTTCGGTGTAGATGTCTTTGGGAAAGTCGGTCACGGGGATTTCCTCAGCGCCTTGCCCTTGTGCGCGGCGATGTGGTCGCTCTTGTCGCTCTTGATCTCGTACTGCGGATCATCCGCGCTCGCGCGGTGCGTGTAGCCCTTGTAGTCGAAATCTTGCGTGTGGATGCGGATGATGGTGCCGCTGACGAACCCGGCTTCCGAATTCCAGGTGACGTGATCGCCGATCTTGAATCGTTGGGTCATGACCGACGGCTCCCATTGTGTAACAAATCGTCCGCTGCATACGACAATACGCCATTATCGATCCTGGCTGCGGACGTGTAGGGATGAATTTCGGTTTTGTTCGCAGCAAGGATATGCCGCACCTCGATGCCGTTCGATTTCAGCCAATCAGCGATCAGTGAGCGATGGCAGCGCCACCACACGGATTCTGCGCACATGATAGCGGAGCGTTTGCGCCGTGCCAGTTCCAGCAGCCGCTCGATTCCGGCGTGAAACTCCGGCGTTTCCATGTAGTCCGCGTAACCGCGAAATGCCTCGTTGCGCCAGACCGTGTTGCGCGAATCCGGACGCGGATGGCGACGGCCGCCGAGTTCCGGAAACGCAACATATTCGATGCCGACGTCCGCAAGCGCCGCGCGCAGCAGATCGGGATTGAACTGCGGATACTTGCGTGATCCTGCATAACGGCGCACGTCCGCGAGTGCCTCGACCTTGTTGGCGGCAAGCAGGTCGAGGAACTCGGCGGCCGTCCGCGTCGAGTGGCCGATGGTCCAGATCGTCAGTGCATCGTCGCTCATTACAATATTTAACACCCTGCGGCCGGCAAATCGCACTTTCGGCATGGGCGCAAGAATGGTGGCGGCGCATAATCGTGCGCTTCCGGCGCAGGGGCGCCGATGCCATCAGGGAACCGCCATGTCGATTCGCGTTGTACTCGCCTGTTCGTTGCTGGCCTTGTTCGGATTCACGCCAGCGTTCGCTGCCGATCACGACAAGTCCGAAGCGAAGTCATCCGAGGCGAAATCCGCGCCCGCGCCGCAGGAAAAATCCGTCGTCACGGCGCACAGCGTGACGATCAACGGCCGCAGCTACGCGTACAAGGCGACCGCCGGCACGCTGATCATCCGCAACGAAAAAGGCGAACCGGACGCGAGCGTGTTCTACGTTGCCTACACCGTCGGCGACGGCAAAGACGCGGCAAAGCGCCCGGTCACGTTCCTGTACAACGGCGGGCCGGGCTCGTCGAGCATCTGGCTGCACATGGGATCGTTCGCGCCGGTGCGCATCGAAACCTCAAGCCCTGACGCCACGCCGCCGGCGCCGTACCATCTCGTGCCGAACGCCGACAGTCTGCTCGACAAGACCGACCTCGTCTTCGTCGATGCGATCGGCACGGGTTATTCGCACGGCATCGCCGACGAAAAAGACAAGAAGGACAAGGATGCGAATCCCGACAAGCGCTTCTGGGGCACGGACCAGGACATCGACGCCTTCGGTCGTTTCGTGCAGCGCTACATCACCAAGTACGATCGCTGGAATTCACCGAAATTCCTGTTCGGCGAATCCTACGGCACGCCGCGTTCAGCGGGTTTGGTGAAGTGGTTGCAGGACAATGGCATCGCCTGCAACGGCGTGGTGCTGCTGTCGTCGATCCTCAATTACGCCGAGCATCTGCCCGGGCTGGACATCAACTACGTCAACTACCTGCCGAGCTATGCGGCAATCGCCTGGTACCACAACAAGCTGCCGAACAAGCCGGCGACGCTGGAACCGTTCCTCACGCAAGTGCGCGATTTCGCGCGCGGCGACTATCAGGTCGCCTTGAGCAAGGGCGCGGCGCTGTCCGATGCCGAGCGCGACGCGATCGCGGAAAAATTGCACATGTATACCGGCCTGAGCGTGCAATACCTGAAGGAAGCGAACCTGCGCGTCAATCCGGGCCGCTTCCGCAAGGAATTGTTGCGCGACGAACGCCTGACCATGGGCCGTTACGACGCGCGTTTCGAGGGCGTGGATTCGGATGCGGCCGGTGAAGATCCGGAAACCGATCCGTCGGATACCGCCATCAGCGGCGCGTTCACCGCGGCATTCAACGATTACCTCGTGCGCGAACTCAAATATCCCAGTGACGTGCCCTACAAGGTGATGGCCGGTGCGATCCGCGTGTGGGACTGGAAACACAAGGTGCCGGGTTCGAACTGGCCGGTGCCGTTGCCGATCATGGTGGGTGATCTGGGCATCACCATGCGCGAGAATCCGCACTTGAAAGTACTGTCGGCCAATGGCTATTTCGATCTCGCCACGCCGTTTTTCGCCACCGAATACGACTTGGCGCACCTGGGGCTCGACGCAAAACTGCGCAACAATGTGACATTCACGTATTACCCATCCGGACACATGGTGTATCTGAACGTGGATGCGCTCAAGCAATTCAAGTCGGATCTGGCGAACTTCTACGACAGCGCCGCGCCGCGCTGATCATTGGCGGATTTGGCGGCGCACGATGGCATAATCGTGCGTCGTGTCTCATCGGAACTATCCGCCATGTCGTTCTTGTTGCGTTGTGCGGCGCTCGCCGCAGTGAATCTTGCTGTCGCGCAATCCGCGTTTGCCGAAGCCGATCCGCATTCCCGGGCGCAGCCCGACGTCGTGCGCGTGACCGCGCTGGCGCTGGATCTTTCCGTGTCGTTCGACAAGCGCGAGCTGGCCGGCAGCGCCACATTGAATCTGGATTGGCACGACAAGGCGGCCAGGGAACTGGTGCTCGACACGAATAATCTGGCGATCGAAAACGTCGAAGTCGCGGACAAAGCGGGACACTGGACGCCGGCGAAATTCGTCCTCGACAAGCCAGATCCTGCGCTCGGCTCGGCGCTGCGCATCGTCGCGAGCGCAAGCAATCCGCAGGTGCGCATCACTTACCACACCAATCCGGATGCATTCGGATTGCAATGGCTCGATCCGGCCCAGACCGCTGGCAAGAAGCATCCGTTCATGTTCTCGCAGTCCGAATCCATCGCTGCGCGTTCGTGGGTGCCGTTGCAAGACACGCCCGCGGTGCGCTTCACCTACACCGCGCACATCCGCGTACCGAAAGCGCTGCGCGCGGTGATGAGCGCCGACAACGACCCGAAACATGCGCTGGACGGCGATTTCCGCTTCGTCATGCCGCAGAAGATCCCCTCGTATCTGCTCGCGCTGGCCGTTGGCGATCTGGCGGTGAAGCAAACCGGGCCGCGCAGTGCGGTGTATGCGGAACCCGCGACCGTCGCGCTGGCCGCGAGCGAATTCTCCGATACCGAAAAAATGATCGAGACCGCCGAGAAACTGTACGGCCCGTATCGTTGGGGCCGCTACGACATCCTCGTGCTGCCGCCGTCGTTTCCGTTCGGCGGTATGGAAAATCCGCGCCTGACGTTTGCCACGCCGACGATCATCGTTGGCGACAAATCGCTGGTCAGCGTCATTTCACATGAACTGGCGCATTCGTGGTCTGGCAACCTCGTCACCATGGCCGCGTGGCGGCACATGTGGCTAAACGAAGGCTTCACGACCTATGTGCAAGGCCGCATCGTCGAAGCGGTGTACGGCAAGCAGCAGGCCGACGAAGAGTTCATCATCGACGCGAACGAACTGCGCGCCGGCATCAAAGACGGCGAAATCCCGCCCGCCGATCAGCCCCTGGTGCCTGACCTCACGGGCCGAGGCGCCGACGACGTGCAATCCGACATCATCTACACCAAGGGTTCGTGGTTCCTGCAATGGCTGGAAGCCAAGTTCGGCCGCGCTGCATTCGATCCGTTCCTGCGCGGCTACTTCGATCATTTCGCGTTCCAGAGTATCACCACGGATCAGTTCGTCGCGTATCTGAAAGCGAACCTGCTCGACAAGCATCCGGGCACGGTGACGATGGATCAGGTGAACGCGTGGATTCACCAGCCCGGCATTCCGGCGGACGCGCCAATGCCGACGTCCGCGCGTTTCGCCAGCGAGGACGCCGAGCGCGCGCGATTCGTTGCCGGCAAGCTCGATGCCGCCGGCCTGCACGCGCAAAAGTGGACGACCCAGGAATGGCAATATTTTCTCGACCAGTTGCCGGACCAATTGCCGCTTGCGCAGATGCAGGCGCTGGACGCCGCGTACCACCTGACCGGCACGCACAACGCCGTGATCGGCGTGCGCTGGTACAAGCTCGCGATCGGCAGCGGCAACAGCGCGGCGTATCCGGCCATGCGCGAACACATGCTGCGCATCGGCCGCATGATCCTCGTCGTGCCGCTATACGAAGCGCTGGCAAAAACGCCGGATGGCCGTGCGTTGGCCGACACGATCTATGCCGAAGCCAAACCCGGCTACCATCCGATGACGCGGCGCGCGGTGGAGAAGGTGCTGGCCAGCAAAAAACCGCTCAGCGGGTCAGGAACTTGAGAATGAAGTTCGCGACCTTGCCATACGGCGGGCGCATCAGCGACATGCCGGACAAGCGCGCCTGATACAGCACCGGTTTCTGTTTGCTGAAGGCGAGGAATCCTTCGCGACCATGGTAATGGCCCATGCCGGATGGGCCGACGCCGCCAAACGGCAGGCGGCTTTGCGCGATGTGCATCACCGTGTCGTTGACGCTGACGCCGCCGGCGACGGTGCGATCGAGCACGCGGCGCGTGCGCGCGCGATCGTGGTCGAAGTGGTAAAGCGCCAGCGGACGCGGCCGCGCGTTGACGTAGTCGATCGCGGCGTCCACCGAATCCGCGGCGACCAGCGGCAGGATAGGCCCGAAGATCTCGTCCTGCATCAGCGCCAGGTCGGCGCGCGCATCCAGCACCAGGGTCGGCGGCAGCACGCGCTGGCCGGCGTCGCCGGAAGCGAGTTCCACGATCTTCGCGCCGGCCGCCTGCGCCTGGTCCAGATAGCCTTTCAGGCGCGCATACTGGCCGGCGTTGACGATGCTCGAATAATCCGGGTTCGCGGCGATGTCGCCGTAATGCCGGGAAATATACTTTTGCATTTCCTCCACGAATGCCGGAATCGACGCCTTCGGCAGCAACACGTAATCCGGTGCGATACAGGTCTGCCCGGCGTTGAGAAACTTGCCGGCGGCGATGCGATCCACCGCTGTGGCGATCGGGTAATCCGGCGCGACGATCGCCGGCGATTTGCCGCCGAGTTCCAGCGTGACCGGCGTCAGGTTCTGCGCCGCGGCGGCCATAACCTTGCGCCCGACCGCGGTGGAGCCGGTGAAGAACAGGTGATCGAACGGCAAGGCGGCGAACGCGCTCGCGACATCCGGCCCGCCGAGAATCGTGGCCACGCGATCGGCGGGAAATACCTCGTCGAGCAATTTTTTGAGCAGTTCGGATGTGCGCGGGGTATGTTCCGAGGGCTTCAACATGACGTGGTTGCCCGCGGCAATTGCGGCGACCAGCGGCATCAGCGCGAGGTTCACCGGGTAATTCCACGGCGAAATGATGCCGACCACGCCGAGCGGCTGAAAGCGCACTTGCGTGGTCGCGGGCCAGAACAGCCAGTCGGCCAGCGCGCGCTTGCTGCGCATCCAGCCGCGCAGGTGACGACGCGTGTGGTCGATCTCGCCGAGTACGGTGAACACGTCCGACAACAGCGATTCGTGGCGCGAGCGGCGACCGAAATCCGCGCTCATCGCGCTGGCGAATTCCTCACTGTGCGCCTTGAACGCGACGCGCAGGCGCTTCAAGTCATCCATGCGCTGCCGATATGTCGGCACATTGGTTTGCTGGGCGCGCTTGAGCTGTGCGAGCGTGGCGTTGAGATCGGCTGTTGCGGTTGGCGTATCCATGCGGCGAGTGTAACGCGAGTGCTACCATGACGCGATGAGCATCCGCCCCTACCGCAACCAGCTTCCGCGCCTCGGCGCACGCGCCTATGTCGATCCGGCTGCCGTATTGATCGGCGACGTGGAATTGGGCGATGACGTTTCGCTGTGGCCCTGCACCGTGGTGCGCGGTGACGTCAATTACATCCGCATCGGCGCGCGCACCAATGTTCAGGATGGCGCGGTGCTGCATGTCACCCATGACGGCCCGTATTCGCCGGGCGGATTTCCGCTCGTCATTGGCTCGGACGTCACCGTCGGCCATAGCGCGATCCTGCATGCCTGCACGATCGAGGATGCGTGTCTGATCGGCATGCACGCCACCGTGCTCGACGGCGCAATCGTGCGCAAACACGGCTTCGTTGCCGCCGGCGCGGTGATCGCGCCCGGCAAGGTCGTCGGCGAAGGCGAATTGTGGATGGGCAATCCCGCGCGCTGCGTGCGCAAGCTCGACGCCACGCAGATCGAGGCGTTGTATTACTCGGCGAAGCATTACGTGAAGTTGAAAGACGAGTATCTCAACGCGGTGCGCTAGCGTCTTCCAGTCGCGTCAATATCGCCATTGCCTCGTCACGATTCGCGCCGCACATTTCCAGTTGCGGACGCAGGCGCTGACACACTTCCGGACGTTCGGGCTTGCCGAACAGCTTGCAGCGGTTGGCTTCGTCCAATTGAATGCAGCGCACGCCGGCGGGTTTGCCGTTTGGCATGCCGGGAATCGTTGACGAGATCGACGGCGCGATGCAGCAGGCGCCGCAGCCGACTCGGCAATCCACGTCAATCGCTCGCGCGCAGCGGCAGCGCGGAACGCAATTCTTCGTACACGGCATCCGTGTCGGGGCGCTGTCCGTGCCAGATCGCGAACGACTCGGCGGCCTGCTCGATCAACATGCCGAGGCCATCGTGGACATATCCGGCTTTCGTGACATGGGCCCAGGCCAGGAACGCACTCGCGGCCACGCCGTAGGACAAGTCATAGCACAGCGCGCGCGGCGCGACGATGGCGAAGGGCAATTGCAGCGATTCGCGCGAGTGGCCGGCTGAAGTCGCATTCATGATCAAATCGAAATTGCCGAGCGAATCCAGATCGTCCCAATAGCGTGTGTGCACGCGATCCGGTTCGCCAATCGCATCCGCAAGCGCATCGGCGCGTTCAGGTGTGCGATTGACGATGGTCAGTTCCGCGACACCCGCGTCGAGCAAGGCGAATGCGGCCGCGCGCGCCGCGCCGCCGGCGCCGAGGATCAGGCCATGGCGTTCGCGCAAATCCAGTCCGTGGCGTTGGGTGATGTCGCGCACCAGTCCCGCGCCGTCGGTGTTGTCGCCGCGCCAGTGGTTGTCGAGGCGGCGCGTGAGCGTGTTGACCGCGCCGACGCGGCGCGCGAAATCGGATATTTCCGCGCATAGCGGCAGCACGGCCTGCTTGAGCGGCAGGGTGATATTCGCGCCGCGCCCGTCGAATGCCTGCAACTGCGTGGCGAAAGTTTCCGGCGGCGCGTCGATCGCCGTGTATTGAAGTGCAATACCCAGTTGCTGGCCGAACACGGAGTGGATGCGTGGCGACAACGAATGTCTGATCGGATGGCCGAAGACGGCGAAGTTCGATTCGCTCATTCGCGCAGCCACGTCGCGGCTTGCAGTGCGAAATAGGTCAGGATCGCATCGGCGCCAGCGCGCTTGATGCTGGTCAACGCCTCGAGCACGCAGGCGCGTTCGTCCAGCCAGCCGTTGAGGATCGCGGCCTTGAGCATGGCGTATTCGCCGCTGACCTGATAGGCGAGCGTGGGTGCGCCGAAGCGTTTCTTCACGCGCCGCACGACGTCGAGATACGGCATGGCGGGTTTGACCATCACCATGTCCGCGCCTTCGGCAAGATCCAGTTCGACTTCGCGCAGCGCTTCATCCGCGTTGGCCGGATCCATCTGGTACGTATACTTGTTGCCTTTTCCCAGATTCCCCGCCGAGCCAACCGCGTCGCGAAACGGCCCATAGAACCCCGACGCGTATTTCGCGGAATACGCGAGGATGCGCGTGTGGATGTGGCCGGCGTCTTCCAGCGCCTGCCGAATCGCGCCGATGCGGCCATCCATCATGTCCGAGGGCGCGACCACATCGGCGCCGGCCTGCGCGTGCGACAGCGCCTGCTTGACGAGGGCCGCGACGGTTTCGTCGTTGACCACATAGCCGGATTCGTCGATCAATCCGTCCTGACCGTGCGTGGTGAACGGATCCAGCGCCACATCGGTGATGACGCCCAGTTCCGGCAGCGATTTTTTCAGCGCACGCACGGCGCGCTGGGCCAATCCTTCCGGATTCCACGCCTCGGCAGCATCCAGCGATTTGGCGCTGTCCGGGGTGACCGGAAACAGCGCCAGGGCCGGGATGCCGAGTGCGCGCGCCTGTTCGCCGAGCACCAGCAACTGGTCGATGGAAACCCGTTCCACGCCCGGCATCGACGCTACCGGTTCATGTGCTCCACGGCCCTCGCGCACGAACACCGGCAGGATCAGGTCGGCGGGAGTGAGCACGGTTTCGCGCATCAGCGCGCGGGAGAAGGCGTCGCGGCGCATGCGCCGCATCCGGGTTTGGGGAAAAGCCATGTCTGGCTCCAAAAATGCAGTGACGCATTTTAGGCGATGCGCGGCGTCGATGCCGTCACGCGCAAAACGCCAACCAGTTCAGCGACGGTTGGCCGACGATGCGAAATACTTGTGCGTAATTCAGTTGTGATCAAATAATTGGCTTGCAATCTTCATATTTTTTTGAGTAATATACGATAACCTCTTGATAAAGAGGATATAACAATGAATACCCCGATGCTGTTGCTGGCCTTGCTGAGCGGCCTGACCCTTGCCCTGATGGTATGCCTTCGTCGCATACCCGAAGGCCAGGCCTACACCCTGCGCCGCGTCGACGGACGCTTGCGTACCGTCGGCGCCGGCGTGCACCTGGTAATGCCACTGCTCGAGCGCGTGACCCACAAAATCCGCCTGTTTGGCAACGTCGTCGACATTGCAACGCCTTTGGCGGACGGCAACCTGCGCGGACGCGTGTATTTCCAGGTCTTGGACGCCAAACGTGCCGATGCCGTGATCGACGGCATCGCCGACCTGTTGCGCGCGCGCGTGCCTGCGCTGGCCACGCAAGACGCGTCCAGCGCCGATGCCGTGGCGCGGGCCGCCCACCTGAAATCGGAACTCAATCGCGAACTGAATCCGCGCGGCGTGCTGGTCACGCGCGTCCAGTTCGGTTGATGCGGTTGCGCCAAACCCCGTAGCCACGGATACTTGCGGGCCCTGCGCAATGCGCGCAGGGCCTTTTTTATGAGCACTTCCGACCGCGCCAGCCTTTACGCCCGCCTGCAGGCGGGACTCGCCGAACTGGGCCTGGTGCCCGGCGCGGATGCCTGCGAGCGCCTGCTCGATTACCTGGAATTGCTGGCGCACTGGAACACGACGTACAACCTTACCGCCGTGCGCGAGCCTGACGAGATGGTGACGCGTCATTTGCTGGATTCGCTGGCCGTGGCGAAACTCGTGCGTGGCGATTCGCTCGCCGACCTCGGCACCGGCGCGGGCTTGCCCGGCATTCCGCTGGCGATTATTGCGCCCGAACGCCGGCATGTGCTGATCGACAGCAACGGCAAGAAGGTGCGCTTTTTGCGCGAAGCCGTGCGCACGCTCGCCCTGACCAATGTGCACGTGGAACAGTCCCGCGTGGAAGACGCGCGTGGCCAGTTCGATTGCATCACCGCCCGCGCCTTCGCCACGCTGGGCGAGATGTTGAAACTCGGCGGTCACCTGTTGGCGCCGGGCGGTGTCTGGCTGGCGTTGAAAGGGCAGTTGACCCGGGATGAAATCCTCGGCGTGCCGCCAGGATTCGTCGTCGCCGAAGTGAAAGCGCTGGAGGTGCCGGGCCTCGGCGCGGCGCGGCAGGTTGCGATAATCAAGCGCACGAATACACAGGAGCGGGCAGCATGACGCGCATCATCGCCATCGCCAATCAGAAGGGCGGCGTCGGCAAGACCACAACCGCGGTAAATCTCGCCGCGGCGCTGGCCGAAACGCGACGCAAGATCCTGCTGATCGACCTGGATCCGCAGGGCAACGCAACCATGGCCGCCGGTATCGACAAGCGCGTCGCCAAGCCGAGCGGCTGCGAAGTGCTGCTCGAGGAAGCGACGATCGAAAGCGCGATCGTGCCGACGCCGGCGGGCTTCGACTTGCTGCCCGGCAATCGCGACCTGACCGCCGCGGAATTGAAACTGATGGATGCGCTGGCGCGCGAATCGCGCCTGAAGGAACAGATCGCCAAGCTTGGAGATCGTTACCACACCATACTGATCGATTGCCCGCCGTCGCTGCATCTGCTCACGATCAACGCGTTCACCGCCGCGCACAGCGTACTGATCCCGATCCAGTGCGAATACTTCGCGCTGGAAGGGCTGACCAGCCTGCTGGAAACGATCAAGGCCGTCCGCTTGCGCCTGAATCCGAATCTGGAAATCGAAGGCCTGCTGCGCACCATGTACGACGTGCGCAACAACCTCGCCAACGATGTCTCGGCGCAGCTGACCAAGCACTTCGGCGACAAGCTGCTGCGCTCGATCATTCCGCGCAACATCCGTCTGGCCGAGGCGCCGAGCCACGGCCAGCCGATCAACCTGTACGACCGCGAATCGCGCGGCGCGATCGCGTACCTGGGTCTTGCCGGCGAGATGATCCGGCGCGAACGCGGCGGCGCGGCGCCGCACGTCGGCCCCGCACACGTAAATTGAGGAAGCAACAATGGCGGCAAAAAAACGCAGCGCGCTCGGACGCGATCTGAATGTGCTGCTCGGCATGCCCGAGGCGGAAGGCAACGAGGGCGAAGGCGAATACCGCCTGCTGAAAGTCGGCAGCCTGCAAGCGGGCAAGTACCAGCCGCGCAAGGCGTTCGACGAAGAAACGCTCGACGAGCTCGTCGCCTCGATCCGCGAACACGGCGTGCTCGATCCCATCCTGGTGCGCGCGGTCGGCGCGCAGAAGTTCGAGATCATCGGCGGCGAACGGCGCTGGCGCGCGGCGAAACAGGCGGGCCTTGCGGAAATACCGGCGCTGGTGCGCGAGCTGACCGATCAGCAGGCCGCACTGATCGCGCTGGTCGAGAACATCCAGCGCGAGGATCTGGCGCCGCTGGAAGTGGCGCAGTCGCTCAAGCAACTGATGGCCGAGTTCAAGCTCACGCAGGAGGCGGCGGCGGACAAGGTCGGCCGTTCGCGCGCCTCGGTTGCGAACCTGCTGCGCCTGCTCACGCTGCCCGAAGCGGTGAAAGCGCTTCTTGCCGCGCGCAAGATCGACATGGGGCACGCGCGCGCACTGGTCACGCTCGATCCGAAATTGGCGACCCAGCTCGCGCGACAGGCCGACGAACACGGCTGGAGCGTGCGCGAATTGGAAGAGGCCGCGCGTCGCGCGCAGACCGAGCCGAAGGGAAAAGCCAGGGCGAAACCGGCTCCGGCGCGCGACGCCGACATCGTCGCGCTGGAGCGCGAACTGGCCGAGAAACTCGCCGCCAAGGTCAGCATCCAGCACGGCCGCGGCGGGCGCGGCAAGCTCGTCATCGCCTATCACTCGCTGGACGAGCTCGAGGGCATCCTCGAAAAGATTCGCTGAAAGAATCATGGCCAGCGTCGGGTCTAAACCGGATGTGAGCAGCAAGCAGCGGCAATTCGACGCGCTCGTGCGCAGCCTGTCCGGCGACCTGTACCGCTATGCCTACTGGCTGTGCAACGAGGATGCACTGGCGCACGACCTGGTGCAGGAAACCTTCCTGCGCGCGTGGCGTTCGCTGGATTCGCTGCGCGACACAGCGTCGGCCAAGGCCTGGCTGATCACGATCCTGCGCCGCGAACACGCGCGCCTGTACGAACGCAAGACGCCGCAATTCGCCGACGTGGATGACGTGGATATCGCCGACGAGCGCGATGCATACACGCCCGAATCGGTCGGCGAAGATGGCTTGATTCGTGCGGCGATGCACCGGCTGGATGCCAAGTACCGCGAGCCGCTGCTGATGCAGGTGCTCGGCGGATTTTCCTGCGACGAGATCGCGCGGGAATTGAACATCACGCCGGCCGCGGTGATGACCCAGGTCTTCCGCGCGCGGCAAAAGCTGAAAAGCATGCTCTCGGGCGACGTCAAAGAAGCGCAATTGTCATGAACTGTCTTGAATTCCGCCGCGAACTGAACATCCATCCGCAGTCGACTGACGCGGACTTCGTCGCGCACACGCGCGAGTGTCCGCGTTGCGCGCAGGCACAGGCCGACGCAGTCGCGTTCGAGGTCACGCTCGGTCGCGCGCTGGCGATTCCGGTGCCGTCCAACCTGGCCGAATCCATCCTGCTCGCACAGGCAACGCAGCAGCGGCGTGAACGTCGGCGCTGGGCCGGCGGCGCGGGTTGGCTCACGCTCGCCGCCGCCGCCGTGATCGCCGTCGGCGTTGGCTGGCGCGTCACGCGCGCGCAACCGCTCGGCGATGTGGCGATCGCGCACATGCTCGGCGAGGAAGCGCCGGCACTGGCCATGACAGCGCCGGTCGCCGACGACGCCGTACGCAAGGCTTTCGCCAAGCGTGGCATCGAGATCGCGCAGGTGCCGGCCGACATCAGCTACGTGCAATGCTGCCCGGTCGGGAAATACAAATCCGTGCACATGGTCATGCCGCGCGCGAATGGTCCGGTCACGGTGATGTACGTTGTCGACGATCACGTCGCCTCGCGCAGCGACTTTGCGCACGACGGCTGGCTCGGCCGCAGCGTGCCGATGGCGCATGGCACTTTGGTCATGATCGGTCACGATGCCAGTCAGTTCGCGCAGATCGAGCAGCAATGGCAATCGACGCTGCAGACTGCGACGCGGATCTGAGTTGGCTTGCCGCTATGGCAAGCCCTTCGCATCCGTCGTGGTAGGCAGGCCGACTTTCTGCGCGAACGCCGCAAAGCGTGGATCGTCCTTGTAGCGTAGCGGGAGGGGATCGTTGAGCAAGAACCCGATGCCGCCGTCGCGGGTGTCCCAGGCGCGGTCGAGCCACTTGAACATGCTGTCCGGATCGTGGCGCAATGCGTAGACTTCGGCGATCTGGTACCCCGACGAATCGGCGTGCTTGTCGATCAGATTCTGCAGCGCCGCATCGGCGGCGGCGCGGTCGGGCCCCAACTGCAGTGCCAGCGCCATGCCGACGTCGCGCCACATGCCCGGTGACATCTCCTGTGCAATTGCCAGCGCGGCGGGGAAATCATTGCGCCACGTCGCGACGCAGGCTTGCATCACCCGATACGTGTCCGAACTGGGCTGCAGTTCGACGGCCTTGTCGATGACCGCTTTCGCTTCATCCAGGCGCCCTTCTGCGCCCAGTCCGAGCGCCAGCGCCTGGAGGGTGCCGGTCTGCAACGGGTCAAGCTGCAAGGCGTGTTCCATCATGTTGGTGGAGGCGCCCACTTGCCCGAGAATGGCCAAACCCCGGGCGTAAGCGTTGAGAATGAGCGGATCGTTCGGTGCGAGTTCCAACGCACGTTGTCTCTGAGCCTGGGCACCGCGCCAGTCGAAATCGCGGTTCGTCTTGATCTGGGCCTGGGTCATGTACGCCTGAGGCAACAAGGGATTCAGCCGCAACGCTGTGTCGATTGCCGTCTGCGCCTGAGCGTACATGGTGTCGGCGTCGGCGCCGCCCAGGTAATTCCCCGCCAGCGTCGATTGCGCGCTGCCAAGCCACGCGTACGCCGCCGCGTAGCCGGGATCCAGTCGAATGGCTTCGCGATAGTGTTCGATCGCCGTGCGCAGATCCGACTCGTTGTTGCGCGCGGCGTAAAATCGGCCCTGCTGGTAAGCGTTGTAGGCGGCGAGATTGCCGCTCGGCGGGCGATCGGATTGTGTGGCCGTGCTGCCGATGTCCAGCAATTTCGCTTTCAGCGCATCGGCCACCGAATGCGTGATCTCGTCCTGCAGCTTGAACAGGTCGGTATAGGGCCGGTCGTAACTGTGCGACCACACGCCGCTGCCATCCACCGCCTTCACCAGTTGCGCGTTGATGCGCACCGTGTCGCCGAGCTTGCGCACGCTGCCGGTCAACAGGTACGCGACGCCGAGCTTGTGGCCGATGGCAGCGCTGGAATCCCGGCTGTCGCGGAACTGGAATGACGACGCGCGGCCAATCACCCTGAGGTTGCCGAACTGCATCAGCGCGTTGATCAGATCGTCAGACAAGCCATCGGAAAAGTACTGCTGATCCTTGTCGCCGCTTTCGTTGGCCAGCGGCAGCACGGCGATGGATTTGTCCGGAATTGCGATCTTGCCGGCATCGCCATGTGAAACGAAACGGTCGGTGACAAGCAGCACCACGGCGAGCGCCAGCACCGCGATGATCGCGCGATCCAGCTTGCGGCCGGTCGAGCGCGTGATCGATGCGTCTTGCGCGATTTCGCTCTCGCGCTTGAGACCTCGCGGCGTGAATTCGTAGAACCACGCGAATGCGATCCAGAACGGAAAGCCGATGATCGCCGCAATCAGAAACCAGCGCGTCGCATAGTCCGGCAATCCGACGGCCGGACTCAATTGCGATATGCCCTGTGCCAGAGCCCACACCGCGCCGGCGTACAGCAAGGCCGCGCGCGGCACGTTGCGGCGTTGCAGTTCCGCCAGGAAGTTGCGTGGTCCCGACACGGTGCGGTGCGCTCCCGCCGACGCTCGCCGGCTTCCACATGCGGAGTGTGCGGCTTTTGTAGCGGTGCGCGCAAGCCGCTAGAATCGCAGCTTCGCGCCGGTCTTGGCGTCGTGGAATTTCCTGATGCCCCAACTTTCCGTCGTCGTGCCGGTGTTCAACGAGCGCGGCAATATCGTTCCGCTATTGTCCGAGATCGCGACTGCCCTGCGCGGCAAGGTCGATTTCGAGGTCGTCTACATTGATGATGCCAGCCGCGACGATTCGCTGGCCGTGCTTGGCGCGGCGAAGGTGCAGTTCCCGGAACTGCGTGTGATCAAGCATCTGGCGCAAAGCGGGCAGAGCACCGCGATCCGCAACGGCATCAAGGCCGCGCGCGGCACGTGGATCGCCACGCTCGACGGCGATGGCCAGAATGATCCGGCCGACATTCCGAAATTGATCGCTGCGCGCGACGCCGGCCCCGTGGACGTGAAGCTGTACGCCGGTTGGCGCGTCAATCGCAAGGACACTGGCAGCAAGCGCTGGGCATCGAAGATCGCCAACGCGATCCGTTCGCGCCTGCTGCGCGACGCGACGCCCGACACCGGCTGCGGGATCAAGCTGATCGAACGCGCCGCGTTTCTCGACCTGCCCTATTTCGACCACATGCACCGTTACCTGCCCGCATTGATGCAGCGCGCAGGCTGGAAGACCGTGAGCGTGCCGGTGAATCATCGTCCGCGCGGCAGCGGCGCGTCGAAGTACAACAACCTCAATCGCGCGCTTGTCGGCATTGCCGATCTGCGTGGCGTCGCCTGGCTGATCCGGCGCAGCAAGCGCAGCAGCGTCGAGGAAATCTGAAGGATGTCGCCAGCGCCCATCCTGCAATTGCAAGGCGCGACGCGCCGCCTCGCCGGGCGCACCATTGTCGACGGCGTGACGTTTTCGCTCGACCGCGGCTGCGTGCTCGGCCTGCTCGGCGTCAACGGCGCGGGCAAGTCCACCACCTTGCGCATGATCGCCGGCTTGCTCGCGCCGAGCGCGGGCAGGGTTTTGTTCGACGGCCGCGAACTTGCCGAAGAACCAGCGCTCGCGCGGCGCCTGGGTTATCTGCCGGAGACCCCGCCGCTGTATGCCGAATTGCGTGTGGACGAATACCTCGCGTTCTGCGCGCGACTGCGCGGGATGCGCGCCGCGGACGCGCGCCGTGCCGTGGATCACGTGATCGAGCGTTGCGGACTTACCGAGGTGCGCCGGCGGTTGTGCGGCAATCTGTCCAAAGGTTTTGCGCAAAGAGTCGGCATCGCGCAGGCCATCGTCCACGATCCGGACTTGATCGTGCTGGACGAGCCGGCGTCGGGTCTTGATCCCGTGCAAGCCGCGTCGATCCGCAAACTCGTCAGCGAACTTGGCCGCGATCGCGCAGTGATTCTGTCCACGCACCTGCTGCACGACGTCACCGCCTGTTGCGCGCGCGTGGCGATCCTGCACGCTGGCCGCTTGCGCCACGATGGCGCACTTGCCGAATTGACCGGCGCGCAAGGTGCTGATCTGGAAACTCTGTTTTTTCGCATTGCCAGTGCCGACGACGCGCAGGCCGCCGCATGAGCCGCGTGATCGCCCGCAACGAATGGCAACGCCTGTTTGCGCAACCGCTGGCGTGGACGTTGCTCGCCGCCACGCTCGCGGTGCTTGCGTATTTCTTTCTGCTCACCCTGCAGGGCTTCCTCGGCCTGATGCCGAAGCTCGCGGGAATGCCGTCCCCGCCCGGCGTCACCGATCTCGTCGCGCTGCCGCTCGCGCGCGCCATTGCCAGCATCGCGCTCATCGTCGCGCCGCTGCTCGGCATGCGCGCCATCGCGGGCGAGCGCCAATCCGGCACATTGACGTTGTTGCAAACCTCCGGCACGAGCGCTGCGGGAATCGTGTTCGGCAAATTCGTCGCGCTGTGCGGATTCTTCGTCGTGCTGATCGTGCTCGCGCTGGCGATGCCGGCGAGTCTCGCCATCGGCACGCATCTGGATTGGGGCCGAATCGCCACTGGCGCGCTGGGATTGATCCTGTTCGCTGCCGCGCTGTCTGCTATCGCGATCGCCGCGTCGAGCTTCACGCGACACGCCGTCGTCGCCGCCATCGTTGCCCTGTCGATCAACCTCGTGTTGTGGATGCTCGATGCCGGCGCGCGCCATGAGGGCGTGAGCAGCAGCTTCATCAACTATCTCGCTCTGCCCACGCATCTGGAGCCGTTCCTGGGCGGCATCGTGGCGAGCGTGGATGTCGTCTACTTCGTGCTGATCGTCGTTGTCGCGTTGACTGTGGCGGCGCGTCGTCTCGATACCGAGCGGGAGCGCGGCTGATGCGCGGTCGTCTTGCCGGTTTCGTCTTTACCGCGCTGCTCGTCGCTGCGGCGTTGTGCGTTGCGTTTCTGTCCACGCGCTTCGGCTGGCAGCACGACTTCAGTTACGCGCAGCGTTCGAGTCTGGACGCACGCACGGTCCAATTGCTGCATCGCCTTGATGCGCCCGTGACGATCGTTTCCTATGCCGGGCAAGATGCGCAACTACGCGCCGCGATCGCGGATTTTGTCGCTCGCTACCAACACGTCAAGTCCGACATCTCGCTGCGTTTCGTCGATCCGGACGCCGATCCCGCGGTAACGCGCGCGGCCGGCATCACCATCGACGGCGAATTGAACATCGGCTATCGCGGGCGCACCGAACAATTGAAGGTGCTGACCGAGCGCGAGTTCGACAACGCCCTGGTGCGGCTGGCGCGCACGCGCGTGCGGCTGGTCGCGTTCCTGTCCGGCAACGGCGAGCGCAAGCCCGACGGCAAGGCCAACGCCGACGTCGGCAATTTCGGCGCGTTGCTCGCGGGGCAGGGCGTGCGCACGATGAACCTTGCGCTCACTGCCGGCATGCATATCCCGCAGAACGTCGACGTGTTCGTGCTGGCCAGTCCACAGGTGCCGCTTGCGCCGGCGACCGTGGCCGAAATCGACGACTACCTCACTCGCGGCGGCAATCTCCTGTGGCTGACCGAGCCGGGACAAGTCATGGGTACGGATGCGCTGGCCAAGGCGCTGTCGCTGCGCGTGCTTGACGGCACCGTGGTCGACGGCGCCGGCGCGGCACTGGGCTTGGGTGATCCGAGTTTTGTCGCCATTTCCACGTATCCACAAAACGCCGTCACGCGCAATTTTTCGCTGACGACGCTGTTCCCGCAATCCGTTGCGCTGGGTGTGGTCAGTGGTACGCAATGGAATGTGCAATCGCTGCTGCGCACCAGTGCCAAATCGTGGACGCGCATCGGTCCGATTCCGCAACAGGGCGATACCACCACGATTGCCTACGACGCCGCCAAGGGCGAGTTGCCCGGCCCGCTCGACATAGGGATTGCGCTGAGCCGGCTGTCGCCGAGCCCGGACAAATCCGAGCAGCGCGTGGTCGTGATCGGCGACGGCGATTTCCTCTCAAACGCGTTTCTCGGCAACGGCGGCAACCGCGAGTTCGGCCAGCGCGTGTTCGACTGGCTGTTGCAGGACGACGCGTTGATCGACATTCCCGACAAGGGCGCGCCGGACAGCCGTTTGCAGCTTTCGCAACGCGCGCTCGGCGCGATCGGTTTGGGATTTCTCGCCGTGTTGCCGCTGTTGCTTGCCATCATTGGCGGCGTGATCTGGTGGCGTCGGCGGCGGGCGTGACATGCGCAAATCCACGCGCAGCCTGCTGATCCTCGCCGTCGTCGCGATCGCACTTGGCGCGACGGTGTACGCGGAACTTGTGCGTGAACGCGGACTCGCACCGCAACCGCTGACCGCGCTCGATCCTGCCAGCGTGACGCACCTGGAAATCCGTTGCCGATCCTGCGCGACGCGCGTGTTCGATCGAGTCGATGGCGTGTGGTGGATGCAGCAGCCGCATGCTGCGAAGGCCAATCCCGAGGCGGTCGCGCGCTTGCTCACGGTCGTGCGCGCGAGCGTGCGCACGCGCGCGAAGCTGGCCAGTTACGATGCCGCCAAACTCGGGCTCGATCCGCCGCAGTTCACGGTCGTCGCCAACGATACGCACATCGATATCGGCGGCGAAGACCCCATCGACCACGACCGCTACGTGCGCATCGGTGACGAATTGCTGCGCGTGCCGGATCGCTTCAGTGCGCGCTTGCTGGAGGCACCCGAAAGCGAGTTGTTGCATCCCGGAACGGTACACTGAATATTGTCATTCCGGCAGGGACTGCCGGAATCCAGTAGCCACGGATGGCATCCATGCAGTCTGGATGCCGGCAATCCCTGCCGGCATGACGGTTGCATTGCGAAGGGTTCTCGCCATGCCCGAACTTCCCGAAGTCGAAACCACCGTTCGCGGCATCGCCCCGCATCTGATCGGCCGCCGCGTGGTGGAATTGATCGTGCGCCAGCCGCGCCTGCGCTGGCCGATTCCACTGGCGCTGCGCCGCGCCCTGCCCGGACAGAAAATCGAAAATGTGGAAAGACGCGCAAAGTATATTTTGGCGCATACCGACGTCGGCAGTGCAATTTTGCATTTGGGCATGTCGGGCTCGTTGCGCATCCTGCACAGTGACACGCCGCCCGCTGCGCACGATCACGTCGACTGGCGGCTGTCGTCCGGGCGCATCCTGCGCTACACCGATCCGCGCCGCTTCGGCTGCATGCTCTGGCAGAAACCCGGTGCCACGCATCCGCTGCTGGCCGATCTCGGCCCGGAACCTTTGGGCGAGGATTTCGACGGCGACTACCTGTGGCGCGCTTCGCGCGGTCGCAGCGCGCCGGTGAAGACTTTCCTGATGGATCAGCACGTCGTCGTCGGCGTCGGCAATATCTACGCCGCCGAAGCGCTGTTCGCGGCGGGAATCCACCCCCATCGCGCAGCGGGTTCGGTGTCACGCGCGCGTTACGCGAAGCTGGCGGACGAAGTCCGGCGCATCCTGGCGTATGCGATCACGCGCGGCGGCACGACCCTGCGTGACTTCATCAGCCCCGACGGCACGCCGGGCTATTTCGAGCAGGAATTGTTCGTCTATGGCCGTGCCACCGAAGCGTGCAAGGTCTGCGCGACGCCGATCCGTGCTATCGTGCTCGGCCAGCGCAGCACGTTCTTCTGTCCGCGCTGCCAGCGCTGAGTTTCACGATTTCTTTTCGCCCAGCGGCAACGCCGGCTGGTGCAGCTCGATGCGACCCTCGCCGCGCACGATCTTCTTGAACTCGGCGCGGCTGACCGACACGTAGCGCTCGTTGCCGCCGATCTCGACCTGTGGGCCTTCGGTGACGGCGCGACCGTGGTCGTCCACGCGCACCACCATCGTCGCCTTCTTGCCGCTATGGCAGATGGTCTTGATCTCGGCCAGCTCGTCGGCCCAGGCGAGCAGGTACTGGCTGCCCTCGAACGGTTCGCCGCGAAAATCCGTACGCAGGCCGTAGGCGAGGACGGGGATGCGCAACTTGTCGACCACGTCTGACAACTGCCACGCCTGCGCGCGGCTGAGGAACTGCGCCTCGTCCACCAAAACGCAGTGCAGGGCGCCGTTTGCGGCAATGTCCTCGCGCACCAGGTCGAACAGGTCTTCGTTGCGTGCGAACACGCGACCGCGCGCCTTCAGGCCGATGCGCGAGGCGACCACGCCGCGGCCGTGGCGATCGTCCAGTTGCGGGGTCAGGATCAGTGTGCGCATGCCGCGTTCGCGGTAATTGTGCGCGCTCTGCAACAGCGTCGTGGTCTTGCCGGCATTCATCGCCGAGTAATAGAAGTACAGCTTGGCCATGGTCGGTCCGGACGTGACGAAGGCGCAGTGTAGCGGCGCGCGCCCGGCAACTGAAGGTCAGGCTGCGACGGTTTGGGAAGTACAGCGCCTGTCAAGGGTATTCCAAAGCAATCGATAAGGTCTTGCCAAAGACCCGGACTGGTACGTGAGCGAGGATTACGCCGCCACGATGACCAGCGCAGTCTCGTCGGTTTCGGCCCGCGGCATGTAATTCCCACCCGCAAGTTACGAATCAGGCACTACAGGCACCGTCGGTGGATGACGGTTTTCGGCTTGCGCCAAGCCGTTTCGTTTCTTCGGGTTTGAGTGAGGAGTGCCATCATGTTGAAATTGATATGGAAAATTCTGCTACTGGCTCTGTCGCCGATTGCAGCGCAGGCCGCTACGTACACGATTACGGCGAGAAATTTCGAATTCGATCCCCCATCCGTGTCGATCAATGTCGGCGATACGGTTACCTGGGTGAACGGCGGCGGTAACCACAATGTCGTGGCCGACGACAACTCGTATGTCAGCGGTGCTCCGTCGACGGACAAGTGGTCGTTCTCGCATACCTTCACTGCGGCCGGAACGTCCCGCTTCTTCTGCGCGGAGCACGGCGGCCCTGGAGGAGTCGGCATGGCGGGAATCGTACAGGTCAACTCGGTTAGCACGACGCCCGCAATCGCGTTGGGTGGTTATTTGTCCGGCAACTGGTACGACCCAAGCCAGGGCGGCCACGGATTCCAGCTTGAGTTCACCAACCTGTCCACAGGCGGCACGACCTACAACATGCTCGCGATCTGGTTCGTGTACACGCCAGTTGGCAGCACGGCGAACGACGGCAGTGGCCAGAACTGGATCTACGCGCAGGGCAGTTACGACACCACCAAGAATACGGTGACCTTGCCGGCCGTGCTGGAAACTGGTGCGCGCTTCCCACCGAATTTCAATTCCGCTGATGTGCGGCGCGTGGGTACGGGCCCGAATCCGCCGAACGCGTGGGGCACGATCACGTTCACGTTTACGGATTGCAACACGGGCACGGTGAGCTGGCATTCGGATGTGCCGGGTTACAACAACGCGAACGACACGTCGTTGCCGATCCAGCGACTGACCCAGATTGCAGGAACCATGTGCCCTGCGAATTGAGTCGATGCTGCAAACCTGTCGCCACGGCAAGCGTGGCGACAGGCACGAATGCACGGGCGCGCGGTTACAATGCGCGCCCGTTTCTCGTTTGCGCCGATGAGCCTGAATCCGCAACAACGCGCCGCCGTCGAATACACCGGCGGTCCCCTGCTCGTGCTGGCCGGTGCGGGTTCTGGCAAGACGCGCGTGATCGCCGAGAAGATCGCGCATCTCATCGCGCGCAGCGGAATGCAGCCCGGCAAGATCGCTGCGATCACGTTCACGAACAAGGCCGCGCGCGAGATGCGCGAGCGCGTGGGCAGGCTTGTCAAAGGCGCGGCAGCAGAAGAACTCACGGTGGCGACGTTCCATGCGCTGGGCTTGAAGATCGCGCAGGTCGAGCACGCCAAGCTGGGACTCAAGCGTGGATTTTCAGTATTCGATGCCGACGACAGCGCCGCGATCATCAAGGATCTCGCCACGGCTGCGGCGAAAGCGGACGCCTTGTTCGCGCTGCGCAGCCTGATCTCGAACGCCAAGGGCAGCGGCCTGACGCCGGAACAGGCGGCGGATTCCGCGCGCAGCACGCGCGAGCGCGAAGCGGCGGATATTTATGCGCGCTACCAGAAGCGCTTGGCCGCGTTCAACGCGGTGGATTTCGATGATCTGATCCGTCTGCCGCTGGGCTTGCTCGAATCCGACGTCGATGCGTGCGCGGCGTGGCGCGAGCGCCTGCGCTATCTGCTGGTGGACGAATGCCAGGATACGAATCTTGCCCAATATCGCCTGCTCAAATTGCTCGCGGGCGAACGCGGCGCATTCACTTGCGTCGGCGACGACGATCAGTCGATTTACGCCTGGCGCGGCGCGAATCCCGGCAATCTCGATGAGTTGGCACGCGACTACCCGGCGCTGAAAGTGATCAAGCTCGAACAGAATTACCGTTGCAGCGGCCGTATCCTGCGCGCGGCGAATGCCGTGATCGCGCACAATCCGCATGTCCACGCAAAACGCCTGTGGAGCGAGCATCGCGAGGGCGCGCCGATTCGCGTGCTGGCCTGTCGCGACGACGAGCACGAAGCCGAGCGCATCGCCGCCGACATTTCGCACCAGCAGCAGTTGAGCAAGGCGCCGTGGAGCGAATTCGCCGTGCTGTATCGCGGCAACCACCAGTCGCGGCCGCTCGAAAAGGCGCTGCGCGCGTTGCGCGTACCCTACCAACTGACCGGGGGAACCTCGTTTTTCGAGCGCGTCGAAGTCAAGGATGTGCTCGCCTACCTGCGCCTGCTGGTCAATCCCGACGACGATGCGGCGTTTCTGCGCGTGGCCAATGTGCCGCGCCGCGAGATTGGCGCGACCACGCTGGAAAAACTCGGTGAGCTGGCGCAGTCGCGGCACCTGTCCATGTTTCACGCAACGCACAGCGACGCAGTGTTGAAACAGCTCGCTCCGCGACCCGCCGCCGCACTCGCCGGATTCGCGCATCTGATCGGCGAATTGGTATCGGCGATGCGCACGCTTTCGGCAGCCGACCTCGTCGACGAGATATTGCGGCGCACGGGTTACGAGGCGCATATCCGCGCCGAGACGAAGGACGAAGCCCTGCGCGCACGACGCATGGAAAACATCGCCGAACTCGGCGCGTGGTTCCGCGCGATGGGCAGGAACGGCGGTCGCGCCGGCGACCTGGCCGCGCAGCTTGCCCTGCTCACGAACGCCGATCGCGACGAATCCGGCAATGCGGTGCGCCTGATGACGCTGCATTCGGCCAAGGGCCTGGAATTCGGATTCGTGTACCTGATCGGCGTCGAGCAAGGCACGTTGCCGCATGCGGCGAGCATCGACGAAGGTCGCCTGGACGAAGAACGCCGCCTGTTCTACGTCGGCATCACGCGCGCAAAGGAACGCTTGTGCCTGGCGTACGCCGAGCGTTCGCGGCGTTATGGCGAGATCATCGCCAACGAACCGAGCCACTTCCTTGCCGAGTTGCCGCAGGACGATCTGCACTGGGATGGCCGCGACGCCGGGCAGGATGCTCAGGTCAAGCACGAAACCGCCGCGGCGCACATCGCGCGGTTGGCGCAATTGTTCGCGCAGTAACGCGCACGCCATCCAACGGTGCAATAATCGCAGCATGGATACAACCGTGCTGCTGTCGCGCCTGCAATTCGGGTTCGTGATTTCGTTCCACATCCTGTTCCCTGCGTTCACGATCGGCCTGGCGAGTTGGCTCGCGTTTCTCGAAGCGTGGTGGCTGCGCACGCGCGATGACGCGGTACGCGACCTGTTTTTTTTCTGGATGAAGATTTTCTCGGTGTCGTTCGGTGTCGGCGTGGTCACCGGCATCGTGATGAGTTTCCAGTTCGGCACCAACTGGGCGGGATTCTCCAGCGCCGCCGGCAACGTGGTCGGGCCGCTCCTCAACTACGAGGTACTGACTGCATTTTTCATGGAAGCCACCTTCCTCGGTGTGATGTTGTTCGGCTGGCAGCGGGTGAGCCATCGCACGCATTTTTTCGCCACTTGCATGGTCGCGCTGGGCACCCTGATCTCCACCTTCTGGATCATCAGCGCGAACAGCTGGATGCAGACACCGGCGGGTTACGCACTCAAGGACGGCGTGTTTTATCCGACCGATTGGTGGGCCGTGATCTTCAATCCCTCATTCTTCTACCGTCTGCCGCACATGGTGCTGGCGGCGTTTTTGACCAGCGCGTTCGTGATCGGCGGCGTCTCGGCGTTCTATCTGGCGCGCGGGCAGTTCGCGGATAAAGCGCGCCTGTGCCTGAAATGCGCGTTGATATTCGTCGCCATCGTCGCGCCGTTGCAGATCTTCGTCGGCGATCTTTCCGGTCAAGAGGTTCGTGAGCACCAGCCGGCCAAGCTGGCCGCGATCGAGGCGCGCTGGGATACCGAAACAAACGTGCCGTTGACGTTGCTTGCGATCCCTAACGCGCAAGCCGAACGCAATGACTATGCACTTGACGTGCCGCATTTGGGCAGCCTGATCCTGACCCACTCGTGGAGCGGCGAAGTGAAGGGACTGAAGGATTTCGCGCCCGCCGATCGTCCGCCCGTATTGATACCGTTCTACGCTTTCCGCATCATGGTGGGACTCGGATTCGCGATGCTCGCGGTCGCCTGGATCGGGCTGTGGATGCTCAGGCGCGGCACGGCGTTCACCTCGCGCTGGTATCTGCGCGCGTGGATGGTGATGACGCCGAGCGGCTTCGTCGCGCTGGTGCTCGGCTGGTGGGTGGCCGAGGTCGGACGCCAGCCGTGGGTGGTGTACGACGTGCTGCGCACCGCCGATGCGGTGAGTCCGAACATCACCTCGGGCAGCGTGTTCGCATCGCTGACCACCTACATCGCCACGTACTTGTTGCTGTTCGGATTCGCGACGTGGTATCTGATCAAGATGCTGCGCGCCGGCCCGGTGACCGCGCCGCCGCGCCGCGGCGTGCAGACTGCAGCGCGGCCGTTGTCGCTGGGCGATGAGGAACTGGGAGACCACCCATGACGCTCGCCGGCGCGCTGCCCGTAATCTGGTTCTTCATCATCGGTTTCGCCGTGCTGATGTACGTGCTGCTCGACGGCTTCGTGCTCGGCATCGGCATCCTCACCCCGTTCGCCGACGACGATGCGCAGCGCGATCACATGATGAATACCGCCGCGCCGATCTGGGACGGCAATGAAACCTGGCTGGTGATGGGCGGCGCCGGACTGATGGCCGCGTTCCCGCCAGCGTATTCCATCGTGCTGTCCGCGCTGTATCTGCCGATCCTGGCCATGCTGATCGCGCTGATTTTCCGCGGCGTCGCGTTCGAGTTTCGCTTCAAGGCGCAACGCTCGCGCTGGGTGTGGGGCATCGCGTTCGCGGCCGGGTCGTTGATCGCAGCGTTCATGCAGGGTCTGATTCTGGGCGCGCTGATCGAAGGCATGCCGCTGACCGGCGGCAAATACGTGCATGCTGCCGCGTTCGCCTGGTTCAGCCCGTTCTCAATGCTCACCGGCGTCGCTGTGGTGTTCGGCTATGCCCTGCTCGGGGCGACCTGGCTGATCCTGAAAACGCAAGGCCGCGTGCAGCGCATCGCCTTCGATCTGACCCGGCCGCTGATGCTCGGCGTGATCGCGTTCATGCTGCTAGTCAGTTCGTGGTTGCCGTTTCTCGATCCGCGTCTGATGGCGCGCTGGTTCGCGTGGCCGAATTTTGCGTACCTCTCACCGGTGCCGATCCTCGCCGTCGTCAATGCGGTGGCGCTGTGGTTTGCCGTAATCCGCAATCGTGAGGTCGCGCCGTTCGTGCTGTCGCTGTGCTTCTTCGGTCTTGGTTTCATCGGTCTCGTCGCCGGCATCTGGCCGAACATCGTGCCGCCGACGCTGACGATCTGGGCCGCCGCGTCACCACCGTCGTCGCAGGGTTTCGTGCTGGTCGGTGCCTGCATCATGATCCCCGTGGTCCTGACCTACACCGCCTATTCCTATCGCATTTTCCGCGGAAAGGTGGCGGCGGATGCGGGCTATCATTGACGAAACGAATCTGGAGAATCCGCGATGGCATTGCGCAAGACCTTTCTGTTGATCGGCGTCGCGCTGCTCGCTGCCTGCGCGAGCGCACCACAAAAGCCGGGTCCGGGCCCTGCCGCGAAATCTGGTGCCGACGACAATCTCAATGCCGTCGCCTGGACGCAGACCGCCGTCGAGCACGACCTGATCTTGCGCGAAACCTACAAGGTTGCGCGCGAGAAACTCGCCGCCGCGCTTGCCGATCCGTCGTGGGATGCACTGCCGCATGACGAGCGCGATACGCCGCCGAAAAACCTTCCGCCGGCGGTGATCCTCGACATCGACGAGACCGTGCTCGACAACTCGCCCTACCAGGCGCGCCTTGTCCGCGACGGCGGGATGTACAACGAAGTCACCTGGGCGCAATGGTGCCGGGAAGCCCGCGCCAAGGCGTTGCCTGGAGCAGTCGACTTCACCGTCTATGCCCATGCGCAGGGCGTGGCCGTGTTCTACCTGTCCAACCGGGCCAAGGATCTGGACGAAGTCACCGTTGCCAATTTACGCAGCGTGGGCCTGCCGGTGGACAGCGCGGACCGCTTTCTCGGACTCGGCACGGTCGTGCCCGGCTGCGAGCAGGTCGGTACGGAAAAGGGCTGCCGCCGCAGGCTGATCGGCGAGCACTATCGCGTGCTGATGCAATTCGGCGATCAGATCGGTGATTTCGTGGACGTGCTGGCCAATACGCCTGCCGGCCGCACGGCGGTCGTCGCGCCGTATCTGGACTGGTTCGGTGACCGCTGGTTCGTGCTGCCGAATCCGACGTATGGCTCGTGGGAACCGGCACTTTTCAACAACGACTGGTCGTTGCCGCAGGACAAGCGCGAGGCTGCCAAGCGCGCGGCGTTGCGAACCAATTGAACGTGCAATAATCGTTTGATCGCATCAATCTGGATACGTGTGCGCCGTTCGCTTGACATCGTGTTGTGTATCGCGTGCTTGCTCGGCGCATGCGCCAGCGCGCCGCAAAGACCGGCCACGCATGCCAGTGCATCCGCTGATTCGAAGTTTGCCGGCAACGATTTGCTGTACGCGGTGGCCTGGATGCAGACCAGCATCGAGCATGATCTGGTTTATGCCGGAATCTACAAGATGGCCGAGTCGCAATTGCTCGCCGCATTGGCCGACCCGCACTGGGATGCGCTGCCCAGGGGCGAACGCTCGAACGATGCGCAGGGCCTGCCGGCTGCGGTGATCGTCGACATCGACGAAACCGTGTTCGACAACTCGCCTTTCGAGGCGCGCCTGGTCCGCGACAACGTGACTTCCGGCAAGACCGCCTTTGCCGCCTGGGTGCGGCAGGCTTCCGCCAAGCCCCTGCCCGGCGCCCTGGAATACGCCAAGTTCGCCGCCGCGCATGGTGTGACCGTGTTTTACATCAGCAATCGCGACGAGGAAATGGCCGATTCCACCCGCGCCAATCTCGTCGCCGACGGCTTTCCGCTGGCCGATGGCGCGATGCTCAATCGTGGAGTCGCCACACCCGGTTGCGTGGAACGTTCATCTGCCGACAAGGGCTGCCGGCGCCGGCTGGTCGCGCAGAAATACCGCGTGCTCGCGATGTTCGGCGACAATTTCGCTGATTTCATCGACGGCGCGGATGCGGATAACGCGGCGCGCGCCGAGCGTATCGCGCCGTATCGCGGCTGGTTCGGCCAGCGCTGGTTCGCCTTGCCGAATCCGGTCTACGGTTCGTGGGTGTCGGCTTTGACCAGGCACAATCCGGACAAGAAATTGCGCGCCGATCCGCGCGCGGCCATCCACGCCGCGTTGCACGAGAACTAAACATACCCTGACCGACGCAATCTGCGCGCTTGCCTTGTGCCGGCGCGCTCACTACAGTCGCCATCCCACACTACCGCCTGGGGATTTGTCATGACCAAGTTCGTTCGATTCGCGCTCGTCGCGGCGCTCGCGGCCGCCGGTTTCGGCTGCAACCAGCAGCAGAACGCATCCAGTCCGGCCGCTCCGGTCGCGGCAGCCGCGCCGGCTTCGCCCGACGCTGCCGTCGCTGCTTCGATCAAGGCCCTGCGCGACAACAACGTCGCCGCGCTGATCGACAATTCCCTTCCCACCGCGGAAGTGGCCAAGATGAAGGCGGACTGGGCCAAGGACATGAACGCCGAGCCGGTGACCGACGAAGACCGCAAGCAGTTCGCCGAGCAGATGGCCAAACTCACCGCGCCGGACGCCGAGGCGAAGATGTACGCGCAGATCGAGCCCAAGCTTGCCGAATTCGACAAGCAGTCCGCACAGCAGATGCCGATGTTGATCGCCATGGGCCAGGGCTTTGCCAAGAGCACGATCGCGCAAAGCAAGGACATGAGCGACGCACAGAAACAGCAGGCCGAGGCCTTGCTCGACGCCACCGCGCAGTGGGCGCAGACGACGAAGTTCACCGATCCGGCGCTGGTCAAGGCGGCGATTGCGCAGATCTGCAAGACCGCGCGCGCACTCAACCTCAAGTCCGTCGACGAGGCGCGCGCGCTAAGTTACGACCAGAGCATGCAAAAGGCCGGCGTCGTGCTGGCCGGCGTGAAATCCGTGCTCGGCGTGTACGGGTTGAACGTGGACAAGACCCTGGATTCGATCAAGGTGCAGGCTGCGCCCGCGGTGGGTGATACCGCCAAGGTCACGATTAGCTACACCGCGTTCGACAAGCCGTTCACGACCGAGGCCGAAATGGTCAAGGTCGATGGCCGCTGGTACGGCAAGAATGCGATCGAACAGTGGAAGAAGCGCCAGGCCGAGGCTGCCGTCGCCGCGGCCAAGCCGGCGCAATCTGCCGAACCGCCGGTGGATTCCGGCAAGTAATATACTCTTGTCGCGCAACCCGATTCGGCCCGCCCGGCGCGGGCCGAACGGTTTCTGAATCCGGCAGTCCCGTACAATGACGGCATGGATTCGCCCGCACCCATGACGGATCAAACCTCGTCCGCGCCGCGCGCCGCGTGGTGGTTGCGCGCCTGCGGCCGCGTGCTGGAACCGTGGCTGACGATTCGTCGCGAACCGCAGGACGTGCGCGCCGTCATCGACGCTGCAAAACCGGTGATCTACGTCACCGAGCGTTACGGATTGTCGGACACCTTGATTCTGGAGCAGGCCTGCCGCGAGGCCGGCTTGCCGGAACCCCTGCAGCCATTGCAGCTCGGCGCGCTGCGCCGCCCGCGCTCGATGTTCGCGCTGGCGCGGCGCGCGGGCTGGCTGTATCGGCGCGCCAGGCCACGCACCCATTCGCAGACCCTGGCGCAATTGCTTGATGCATTGCGCGCCGATCCGCAACTGGATGCGCAACTGGTGCCGGTGTCGATCTTCGTCGGCCGCGCGCCGGATCGCCAGAGCGGCTGGTTTCGCGTGCTGTTCTCGGAAAACTGGGTCGTGGTCGGCCGCTTTCGGCGTCTGCTCGCGTTGCTGCTCAACGGTCGCACGACCATCGTCCAGTTCGCTCCACCCGTGCATGTGCGCGAGACCCTGGATGCCGAACGCGACGTCCCGCTCGAGCGCACGCTGCGCAAGATTTCGCGCGTGCTACGCGCGCATTTTCGCCGTGTCCGCGCCCAGGTCATCGGCCCGGACCTCTCGCACCGGCGTACGGTCGTCGATGCCCTGCTCAACTCCGAGCCGGTGCGCGCGGCGATCGAAGCCACGGCGAGCAAGGACGGCACGAGCTTCGACCAGGCGCGCAAGCGTGCGCGCGATTTCGCCTGGGAAATTGCCGCCGACTACTCGCATCCGGTGGTGCGGTCGGTGTCATTCCTGCTCACGAGCTTCTGGAACAAGCTCTACGACGGCATCGCCGTGCATCACTTCGACAAGGCGCGCGCGGCGGCGACCGGACACGAAGTGGTGTACGTGCCTTGCCATCGCAGTCATGCCGACTATCTGCTGCTTTCCTACCAGCTCTATCAATCGGGCCTGGTGGTGCCGCACATCGCGGCCGGCGTGAACCTGAACCTGCCCGTGCTCGGGCCGCTGCTGCGCCGCGGCGGTGCATTCTTCATGCGCCGCAGTTTCAAGGGCAATGCCCTGTACGCGGTGGTGTTCAAGGAATACATGGCCCAGCTCATCGACCGGGGCGCGCCGATGGAATACTTCATCGAGGGCACGCGTTCGCGCACCGGCCGCACTCTGGCCCCGCGCTTCGGCCTGTTGTCGATGACCTTGCGCGCGTTCCTGCGCGCGCCGCGCCGGCCGGTACTGTTCCAGCCGGTCTACATCGGCTACGAGAAACTGATGGAGGGCAAGTCCTACATCGGTGAACTGTCCGGCCAGCCGAAGGAGAAGGAATCCTGGTTCGCCTTGATCCGCGGCGTGCGCGGCGTGCTGCGCCAGCACTACGGTCACGTCGCGCTGAATTTTGGCGAGCCGATTGAACTGACGCCCCTGCTCGACGCGGCCAGTCCCGACTGGCGCCAGGCGAGCAGCGATCCCGATGCCAAGCCCGAGTGGTTGAATGGCTTGCTCGACCAGCTTGGCGAGAAGATCCTCGTCAACATCAACCGCGCCACCGACGTCAATCCGGTGAATTTGCTGGCGCTTGCGATCCTGTCCACGCCCAAGCACGCGATGGCGGAAGCCGATCTGCTCGCCCAGCTCGACCTGGTCAAGGCGTTGCTCACGGCGATGCCGTATTCGGATCGTGTCACCGTGACGCCGCTCGCGCCTGCGGACATCATCGCCTATGGCGAGCGCATGGGCTGGATCGGCCGCATCAAGCATCCGCTCGGCGACGTTCTGACCTGCGATGGCCAGAACGCGGTGCTGCTTTCCTATTTCCGCAACAATGTGTTGCACCTGATCGCGGCGGCGGCGTGGGTGGCGTGCTGTTTCCTCAACAACCGGCGCGTCGCGCGCGAAACCATCCTGCGATTGGGCCGCATGATCTATCCGTTCATCCAGGCCGAGTTGTTTCTGCCCTGGGACGAGGATGGCTTCACCGAGCGCATGGATGCGATCATCGAATTCTTCGTCGAGCGCGGCCTGCTCGCGCACGTGGACGAAGGCCGCATCCTCGCGCGCGAACCCGGCCAAAGCGACAGCGCGTTCCAGTTACGCACGATCGCGCACAGCATGCTGCAGGCGTTCGAGCGCTACTACATCGCGATCGCCGCGCTGGTGCGCAATGGTCCGAACACCTTGTCCGGGCCGGAACTGGAAAACCTGTGCACGCTGACCGCGCAGCGCCTGTCGTTGCTGCATGAACTCAACGCGCCGGAGTTCTTCGACAAATCCCTGTTCCGTGGTTTCATCCAGAAACTTCGCGAACGACGCGTGATCTGGCCCGATCAAAACGGCAAGCTCGAATTCGACGCCGCGCTGGAAGACATCGTGCGCGACGCAAAGGTGATCCTGTCGCGTGAAATCCGCCACGGCATCCTCAAGCTCACGCCGGAACGGCGCGATGCGCTGGCGGTCCAGGACAAACCCGCGACGGATTAAGCGTCCAGGTCGGGAATCAGCTTCGACTCCAGCCGCGCAATCGCATCCTTGAGCAACAGCTTGCGTTTCTTCAGGCGCTTGAGCTGCAATTCATCGCAATGCGCATCGTCCGCGAGGCGGGCAATGGCCGTGTCCAGGTCGCGGTGCTCGATGCGCAGCTCGACCAGTTGACGGGCGATGTCGGCGGGTGCTTCGCTCATTCGCGCAGTTTAGAGGCTGGCACGTGCTCCCGCGAGCGCGCTGACGAAAACTCAACGCGCCGTGACGGCACTGGCCCGCGCGGAAGCGCTCACGTATAGTGATTAGTCCTGCTGCGGAATACATCCATGCTCGACTTCGTCCTCAATTTCCTGATCCACGGCATCACCCATGCCTCGTGGGTGGCCAAACTCGTGTATTTCATGATCGTCACCCAGTTGACGATCTTCTCGGTGACCTTGTACCTGCACCGCAGCCAAGCGCACCGCGGCGTGGATTTCCATCCGGTTCTAGCGCATTTCTTCCGCTTCTGGTCGTGGATTTCCACCGGCATGGTGACAAAAGAATGGGTCGCCGTGCACCGCAAGCACCACGCCAAGTGCGAGACCGAGGAAGACCCTCACAGCCCGAAGATTTTCGGCATCAACACCGTGCTGTGGCAGGGTGTGGATCTGTACCGCGTCGCCGCCGGCAAGCCGGACGACATGGAAAAATACGGCCGTGGCACGCCGGAGGACTGGCTCGAACGCCACGTCTACGGCGGGCATCCCTATCTGGGCCCGACCTTGATGTTCATCGTCAACATCCTCTTTTTCGGTGTGTGGGGTGTGGCGATTTCCGCATTGCAGATGGTCTGGATTCCGTTCTGGGCTGCTGGCGTGGTCAATGGCCTGGGCCATTGGTGGGGCTACCGCAATTTCGAGACCGCCGACATGGCGACCAATCTCACGCCGTGGGGTTTCTGGATTGGCGGCGAGGAACTGCACAACAACCACCATGCGTTCCCGAGTTCGTCCAAGTTCGCCTTGCGCAAGTGGGAGTTCGATATCGGCTGGGCCGTGATCCGCGGCTTCGAGACGGTTGGTTTGGCCAAGGTGCTGCGCGTGGCGCCGTCGCTGGACGTGCGCGCGAACGTGCCGTTGCCGGACACGGAAACCATCAAGGCCCTGCTCAGCCATCGTTTCCAGGTGATGACGGATTATTTCAAGGGTGTGATCGCACCGACCCTGCGCGAAGAAGCCGCGCACGCCGGTGCCAAGATGAAGGCACTGCCGCGCGCGCTGCGCCGGGCCCTGGCGAACGGCGGGCGTTGGCTCGATGGCGCCGCGCAGACGCGCATGCTCGAGGCGGTCGGGCAGCGTCCGCTGCTGGCCAAGGTCTGCGATTTCCGTGCGCGGCTCGCCGCCGTGCTCGAACGCGGCAACGGCAGCGGCGAGGCGATGCTGGCGAACCTGCAGGAATGGTGCCGCGAGGCCGAGGCGAGCGGCATCCGCACCCTGCAGGAATTTTCCATCCGCCTGCGCGGTTACGCGCTGGTGCCGGTTCGCGATTAGATCGACTCGATCCGAAAAAAAGCCCGCCAATGGCGGGCTTTTTTGTTTCAGCGGCAAGCGGGAATTACTTGATCTTCGCTTCCTTGTAGATCACGTGCTTGCGCACGACCGGATCGTATTTCTTCATTTCGATCTTGTCGGTCGTGGTCTTCTTGTTCTTGTCGGTCGTGTAGAAATGGCCGGTATCGGCCGAGGATACTAGGCGGATCTTGTCGCGCTTGGATGCCATGATTATCGCTCCTTAAATCTTTTCGCCGCGGCCGCGCAATTCGGCCAGAACGGTTTCGATGCCGTTCTTGTCGATCGTGCGCAGGGCCTGGGACGAAACGCGCAGTTTCACCCAGCGCTTTTCGCTCGGCACCCAGAAGCGGCGCTCGTGCAGGTTCGGCAGCCAGCGGCGCCGGGTTTTGTTGTTGGCATGCGACACGTTGTTGCCGGACTGCGCGCGCTTGCCGGTGACTTGGCAGACTTTGGCCATCGTACCTACCTCGATGATGAGAACGGGAGCACCCTTAGCCAGGGTGGAATCGGCCCCGGAAATTCCGGGAATCGCCGCGAATGCCGCAGCGAGCCGCGTATTAGAGCAGAATCAGGTGCTTACCGCAACAGATGGGGTCTCGATGAGGCTCACGCCCGGTAGTTTGAGCACGTAATCGGCACCCATCATTTGCGACGGCGTGAAATAACCTCCGGCCGGCGGGCTGGTGCGCGACAGCAAGGATTCGGCGATGCCCAGCGATGCGGTCACGGTCAGGTCGTAGCCGTTCGGTGTTTGCAGTTCCAACCGGACTCGCTTGCCGGCGACGTTGCTTGCCTCGCCCCAGACATGGCAGCCGGTGTCGCGGCGGCGTTGCTCGCTCGGCCCCGGCGTTGCGGCCAACACGCGCCGCTTCATGAAGTTCTGCACAGGGCGCAGCGCGAGCAGCGGTTGGATGTGCCGCAGCCAGCGCAGGCGCTGGATCGTCTTCGGCGGCACCGTCATGTAGGTTTCGATGTTCGGGATTCCGGTCGAGACGAAGGCGGTGTAGACGTCGCCCCAGGGAATGGTCATTGCACTGCGCGGCTGGCCGTCGCGCAGGAATTCGCGGGTTTTCCACGCCAACGGAACCGGCTTCACTTCGCCGCCGATGCGCGCGCGGCCGCCACGCGCCAGCCCTTCGATACTGGTGATCGCAGTTCCCGGACTCGGGCCGCCGCCGGCTTCGAAGGCGAGCACCAGGGCATTCGCGTCGGGTAGCCTGCGCTTGAGCATCGCGGCGACGCAATCGGTCGGCACCACGTCGAAACCGGAACCGGGCAACACCACGACGCCTTGGTGCTGTGCGCGGACGTGACTGCGATGACAGGCCTCGAAGACGTCGATCTCGCCGGTGATGTCCAGGTAATGCACATTCGCGTCCAGGCACGCGTTGAGCATTGGCGCCGCGGTGCGTGAAAACGGCCCAGCGCAATGCAGCACCACGCTCACGCCATCGAGGTTGCGCACGATTTCGGCGGGATGAATCAGCTCGAACACGCGCCGCAGCAGGCCCAGTTCCCTGGCCAGCGCATCGAGTTCATCGCGGTTGCGTCCGGCCAGCAGGGGTTTGAGGCCTCGCCGCGCGGCTTCGCGCGCAATCAGGCGGCCGGTGTAGCCGTTCGCGCCGTAGATCAGCAGGCGGCTCATGGCTTGCCTGCCGTCTTGGCAGCCATCGTCACGAGTTTGCGGAAAAACAGTTCTGGTGCGTAACGCTTGATGCGCCAGCGGCCGCGCTCGCCTTTCGTCGGCAGGATCAGGAACGTGCCGCGCAGGATCTCGCGAAAGACGATGGCCGCGACATCGTCTGCACTCTGTGTGGCATTGGCCATGAATTTTTTCGCGGTTGCCTTGTCGGCTGCCGGCGCACGCGCCGTGTCCATCAGATTGGTCGGAAAGAAGGCGGGACAAACGACCGACACCTTGACCGCACTGCCGGCGAGTTCGGCGCGCAGCGTTTCCGAAAGCGAAATCACGCCGGCCTTGGCCGCCGAATAGGCGCCCATGCGTGGTGCGTTGGCAAAGCCGGCGAACGAGGCGATGTTGACGATGTGGCCGCTGCCTTGTTCGAGCAGCACCGGCAGGAAGGCGTGGCAGCCGCGCACCACGCCCATCAGGTCGATGTTGAGCGTCCAGCGCCAATCGTCAAGCGGAGTTTGCGCAACGCTTCCGGCGCTGGCCACGCCGGCGTTGTTGACGACCACGTCGACGCCATCCCAGGCGGCCAGGATCTCGTCGTGCATCGCGTCCACCGAGGCATCGCTGCCGACATCGACCTTCAGCGCCATCGCGCCGACGCCAAACTCGCGCATCAGGCGCACGGTGTCCTGTGCGCGATCCAGACGAATATCCGCGCAGGCCACGCGCCAGCCGTGTTCGGCAAAACGGAACGCCAGTGCACGGCCGAGCCCGCTGCCGGCGCCGGTGATGACTACGCGTTTCTCCGCCACGGCGTCAGCCTCCGAGTTTGCTATGCTCGAATTCTATGCCAGATTCGAGGCTACCCACGATGACGATAGACACACTCTTCGATTTGCGTGGCCAGACGGCGTTGGTCACGGGCGCCAGCCGCGGCATCGGCCTCGCGGCAGCGCGACTGCTGGCGAGCTGCGGAGCACAAGTGATCGTATCCAGCCGACGGCAGGATGCCTGCGAGGCCATCGTGGCACAGATTGTCGGAGATGGGGGCAAGGCCGTCGCGATCGCCGCGCATATCGGCGAGGCTCAATCCATCGAAGCGTTGTTCGCGCAGATGGCGCAGCGCGGTCTGTCGCCCGACATCCTCGTCAACAATGCCGCCGCCAATCCGTATTTCGGCCCCGTACCGGACATGCCGATGGCGGCGTTCGACAAAACCGTCGCCGTCAACGTTCGCGGATATTTCTACACTTCTCAGCTCGCGGCGCGCGCGATGCGCGAACGCGGCGGCGCGATCGTCAACGTGGCTTCCGTCAACGGCCGCCGCGCCGCACCCGGGCAGGCCGTCTACTCGATGACCAAGGCGGCGATTTTGTCGATGACGGAATCCTTCGCGCGCGAACTGGCGCCTTCCGGCATCCGCGTCAACGCGGTTCTGCCGGGACTCACCGAAACGAAATTCGCCAGTGCGCTGACCGGCGATCCGGAAATCCTCAAACCGCTGCTGCGCGCGATTCCGCTCGGCCGTGCCGCGCAGCCGGAGGAAATCGCGCCGATGATCGCGTTCCTGTGTTCGCCCGCGGCGAGTTACATCACCGGCGCAAGCTTCGCCGTGGATGGGGGTTATCTTGCTTGAAAAGTGCAGCCAGGGATGGCTGCTTGTTGATCCTCGCAATCATGGACGATTGCAAAAACAACCCATAAAAAAGCCCCGAGAGTTAGGGGGAACTCTCGGGGCCGTGGGTCGAAGGCCAATCAGGGGAGGGATCGGCCTTCGCGGTTGGCTCAGGGAGGTGAACCAACCAGGTGCCGTTGCGTGCACCTGACGAGTTAGATGACGCCTGAGGACATAAAGTTCAAGGTTTTACGCTTGATTACACTCGCCGGTTCAGAAATCATTCATCCACTTGAAATTCAATTACTTGCGCGCTTCTCAATGGGCCTCATCCCAGTTGAATCCCGTTCCAATATCGACAATCAGCGGCACCGAGAGTTTCGCCGCATCCATCATGCGTACGCGCACGCCATTGGTTATCTGCGCAATCACATCGTCGCGCACCTCGAACACGAGTTCGTCGTGCACCTGCATGATCATGCGTGCCGCGCCATCCAATGATTGCAACCAGGTGTCCACCGCGATCATCGCGCGCTTGATGATGTCGGCTGCGGTGCCCTGCATCGGCGCGTTGATCGCCGCGCGTTCGGCGCCGGCGCGCAGGCCCTGGTTGCGCGAGTTGATTTCGTTCAAGTACAGGCGCCGGCCAAACAAGGTTTCGACGTAGCCGTCGCGATGCGCCTGCTCGCGCGTCGCATTCATGAATGCCTGCACGCCCGGATAACGCTCGAAATAGGTTTTGACGTAGGCGCTCGCCTCGCCGCGGTCGATGCCGAGCTGGCGCGCCAGACCCCAGGCGCTCATGCCGTACATCAGCCCGAAATTGATCGCCTTGGCCGCGCGGCGCTGGTTCGCGTCCACTTGTTCTTGCGGCACGCCGAATACTTCTGACGCGGTAGCGCGGTGCACATCCTGCCCGCCGTGGAACGCCGCGAGCAGGCCGGCATCGCCGGATAGATGCGCCATGATGCGCAGCTCGATCTGCGAGTAGTCGGCGGCGAGTATCTTGAATCCCGACGGCGCGACAAAGGCTTGGCGGATGCGCCGGCCTTCTTCGGTGCGAATCGGAATGTTCTGCAAGTTCGGATCGTTCGACGATAGCCGTCCTGTCGCCGCGACCGCTTGGTGATAGCTCGTGTGCACGCGCCCCGTGCGCGGATTTACCGCTTCCGGCAGCTTGTCGGTGTACGTCGAGCGCAACTTCGCCAGAGTGCGGTAGTCGAGGATCAGGCGCGGTAGTTCGTGTTGATCGGCCAAGCCTTCAAGCGCTTCTTCATTCGTGGAAGGTTGGCCGGTCGGCGTCTTGATCGACACCGGCAGTTTCAGTTCTTCGTACAGCAGCGCCTGCAACTGTTTCGGCGAATCCATGTTGAAGTTGCGCCCGGTGATCGCGAATGCCTGTTGCTGGATTTCCAGCATGCGCTTGCCAAGTTCGCTGCTCTGCTGTTTCAGCTTGGCTGCATCAATCAGTACGCCGGTCTGCTCCATGCGCGCAAGCACGGGTACCAGCGGCATCTCGATCTCGTCGAACACCTTTTGCAGCTTCGGCTCGGCATCAAGTTTCGGCCACAACGCCTGATGCAGGCGCAGGGTGATGTCGGCGTCCTCGGCGGAGTACTCGGCTGCGCGCAGCACGTCCACCTGCGCGAACGAAATCTGTTTCGCGCCTTTTCCGGCCACGTCTTCGTAGTGGATGGTGTCGACGCCAAGATATTTTTTCGCCAGCGAATCCATGTCGTGGCGGTTGCCGGAAGAATTGAGCACGTAGGATTCGAGCATGGAGTCGAAACGCACGCCGCGGACGGCGATGCCGTAGTTGGACAACACGTTCATGTCGTACTTGGCGTGCTGGCCCAGCTTGGGTTTTTGCGCATCTTGCAGCAGCGGTTTGAGCGCAGTGAGTACCGCATCGCGCGACAACTGCGCCGGCGCGCCGGGATAGTCGTGCGCGACGGGAACGTACGCCGCATGACCGGGCTCAACCGAAAACGACACGCCGACGACTTCCGCGCGCATCGGATCAAGACTTGTTGTTTCGGTATCGATGCAGATCAACGGCGCAGCACGAAGTTTTTCCAGCCAGGCGTCGAAGTGATCCTGCGTGAGGACGAGATCGTAACTCCGATTTGCCGGTTGCGCCGGTGCGGATTCTGCTGACCCATGCGCGACGGCTTGCGACGCTGGTCCGGTTTCGGCGGGACCTTCTTTCGCATCCAGTTCCCGCAACGCCGCCTTGAATTCATAGCGCGAGTACAACGCACGCAGTTTTTGCGTATCCGGATCGTGGAATGCCAGCCCGGATGGCTTTACGTCCAATTCCACATCGGTCTTGATCGTCGCCAACTGGCGCGACATCGGCAGTTGCGGCAGTGCGGCGCGCAGGGATTCGCCGATCTTGCCGCTGATCTTGTCCGCGTTCGCGACGATGGCATCGAGCGAGCCGTATTCGCCCAGCCATTTCGCCGCGGTCTTCGGGCCGCACTTGGGCACGCCGGGGATGTTGTCCGCACTGTCGCCGACCAGGGCGAGGTAATCCACGATCTGGTCCGGGCGCACGCCGAACTTCGCCACCACGCCTTCCGGATTCAGAGTCGAATTCGTCATCGTGTTGACGAGCGTGATGCGTTCGTTTACCAGTTGCGCCAGGTCCTTGTCGCCGGTGGACACGACCACGTCGATATCTTGCGCCGCCGCCTGCACGGCGAGCGTGCCGATCACGTCATCGGCTTCGACTCCCGCCACGCGCAGGATCGGGAAACCCAGTGCGCCGACCAGTTCCAGCATCGGATCGACCTGTGCACGCAGGTCGTCCGGCATCGGCGGGCGATGCGCCTTGTATTGTTCGAAGATTGCGTCGCGGAATGTCGGTCCGGATGCGTCCGCAACGAAAGCGACATGCGCGGGTTTTTCCTTCAACGTCGTGCGCAGCATGTTGAAAACGCCGAACAGCGCGCCGGTCGGCTCGCCCATGCGATTGGCGAGCGGCGGCAGCGCGTGGAAGGCGCGGTACAGATAGCCGGAGCCATCGATCAGGACGAGCTTGGGACGCGACATGGCAGCGCCGGACTTTGCGGGTTTTTCAGCTTGGCCCAGCACGGGGATTTTTGCAACGCAAAACCCTGGCCATGCGTCGTAAACAGTGTTTGGTGTGCGTGATATGCTCGCGACAAATCCGGGAGGTGCCGCATGAAATCCCTTCGTTTGCTTGGCCTGATGTTCGTTGCCTTGGCGGGAACCGTCTTCGCGCAAGGCAAACCCGCCTCTGATCCGCCGCCGCCGGTGCAGGCGCCGCCGTCCATGAACGACCCGGGCGTCAAAGCCGTCGTGCCGGAAAGCACTCCCGCTCCGACGGCAGCGCAGCCCAAACCGGCGGCGAAGGCGCCCGAGCAATCCACCTTGCCACCCGAGGTTCAGGCGGCGGCAAACGTCGCCGAATTGCCGGTCGTGACGGTGCGCCAGAACGGCAACGAAACCGTCGAGGAATACCGCAAGAAGGGCAAGCTGTTGTTCGTGCGCGTGCTGGAAAAGGAAGGGCCGACGAAATTCTACGTCGACAACCCATCCGTGATTCCGCCGAACCTGATGCAGCAGTTGTCCGGGCCGTCGGGCACCGTGCAACCGGTGTATTTCAAGCTGGCTGACTGGAAGTAAGCGCGTCCAACAACGCCGCTCTCGGCAACTTGTCCGCCGCGTTGCGCGGCAGCGAATCGACGATCTTGAGCGGCCTGGGCAAAAACACCGGGTCGATTCCGGCGCGCAGCGAATCCAGGATCTGCTCCACGCGCATTCCCGGCGCGACCGCGAGCGCAGCGAGGCGGCTCACGCCGCGCTGATCGGCGTCGAGTTGGAAGATCACACCGTCCGCAACGCCGGCAATCGCGAGCAGGCGCCGGTTCAAATCACCGAGCGAGGCGCGCTTGCCGGCGATTTCCAGTAGATCGCTGTTGCGGCCACGCAGCTGGAAGTTATTGCCCGGCAGCATTTCCACGATGTCGTGCAGCAGTGTTGGCGCGGAAAAATACGCCGTGTTCACCAGCGTTCCATCCGGCTGCGGATGCAGGCTCACGCCCGGGTACAGATGCCATGGCTCATCCAGCGCCGCGCAGCGCTGCGCGATGACACAGGTCTCGGTCGAGCCGAACAATTCGATCACGCGCGTGACGTACCGCGCTTCGACCGCGCGCGCGAGCTTGGCGTCCAGCGGCGCAGTCGCGCTGACGATGGCATCGATCGCGGGCAGGGCGACATCGGAACGCAGCAGCGCGCGCAAGTGGTGTGGCGTTGTCACGAGCACGCGCGGCGCCGGAACTTGGGCGAGTGCCAGTGCAATGTCGGTGGGAAAGAACGGGTGCCCGGCGTGGATCGCGGCGCGGCTGCGCAGCGGCAGCAGCACGGACAATTCCAGTCCATACATGTGTTGCGGCGGCACCGTGGCGATGATGTTCGGCGCGCCACCTGCGCACACCGCATCGGCATTGAACGCGCTGCTCGCGCACACGGCGCCCCAGGTTTTCGGATTCGCCTTCGGCGTACCGGTGCTGCCCGAGGTGAAGGCGATGGCGACGACGTGATCCGGCGGCAGTGCCGGCATCATTGCGGCAGCGGCTCGCGACAATGCTTGCGGGATCACGAATTGCCGCACATCGACACCATCCTGCGCGCGATCGGTCAGCACGTAACTGTCAGGATAGGAAGCTGCGGTTTCCGCAATCGCCTGCGGCGTGCGCGTTCCGGGCAGCAGGTTCGTTTGTCCGGCCACGGCAGCAGCACAAAAGGCGACGATGAAAAGATAACGATCCTCGCACAGGTTGACGGCATATCGTGCCGCCGGCAATTGCGCAGCGAGCGCCGTGATATCGGCGAGGAAATCGCGCGCTGCAACCGGCTTGCCGTCGCGCCACGCGATCGGGCGCGCCATGTCCGCATCGGCGAGCATGGGCACATTCGCGGACAAGACGTCATGAGATTGTACGACGGCTGACACGTTCCCCAATCCCCTCAAGCCCTGACCTGTTCTCCGCTGATCGCGTCGCGGATGGTCGTGGGCCTTTCTTGTCCACCCACGGCGCCATCCAGAATATACGAAACTTCGCTGCCGAATGCCGTGCGCACCTGCTCGGCCGAACGCGCTGGCGCTTCGCCGTGGCGGTTTGCGCTGGTCGATACGATGGCGCCGCCGAATGCCCGGCACAATGCCGCAGCGACAGGATGCGCGGTCACGCGCAGGGCGATGCCGGCGTGGTTGCCGGCGATCCAGCCCGGCACGTTCGCGGCGCGCGGGAAGATCCAGGTATATGGGCCGGGCCAGCTCGCGCGTGCGCGCTCGATCGCGGCGACGGGCGTGGTGGCATCGATATACCTTTCCACCTGTGCGAAATCCGCCGCGATCAGCAACACGCCTTGCGTTGGCGGGCGCTGCTTGAGCGTAAAAACGCGATTGAATGCGGCGTGGTCTTGCGGATCGCAACCTAGGCCGTAAACCGCTTCGGTCGGATAGGCGACGACGCCACCGGCACGCAGCGCCGCCACGGCAGTTTGCAGAGCAGCGTCCATCGCGTCAGCCTGCGGATTTTTTCGCGCGTGGTGCGGCCTTTTTCGCCGCTGCTTTCTTCGTAGTGGCTTTCTTGGCCGGCGTCTTCTTTGCAGCCGCTTTCTTCGCTGGCGCTTCTTTTTTCGCCGCGGACTTCGCTGGCGCACCCTTCGCGCCCTTGCCGAAGCGTCCGCGTTTGGGCCGGATCGGCGCCGCCGCCAGCAGTTCCGCGCATTCGGCTTCCGTCAGCGAGGCCGGTTCGCGATCCTTGGGGATGCGTGCGTTCTTCTCGCCGTCGGTGATGTAGGGGCCGTATTGGCCGCGCAGGATCTGGATCGCGCCGTCGCGGAAACTCGCGATCACGCGATTGCGCAGCGCCTCGGCTTTCTCATGCAGGATTTCTTTCGCGCGCGGCAACTCGAGCGTATATGGATCATCCGGCGGCTTGATCGACGCGTACATCGTGCCGTGCTTGACGAATGGACCGAAGCGGCCGACGCCGACGCTGATTTTCTCGCCATCGTCGGCCACGCCCAGATCGCGCGGCAGCTTGAACAGCTGCAGCGCATCCTCGATCCCGATCGTATGGATGCTCTGGCCGGGGCGCAGGCTGGCGAAACGTTTCGTCTCGTCGTCGCGGCCACCGAGCTGCGCCATCGGCCCGTAACGGCCCAGGCGCACGGACACCGGTTTGCCGGAAACGGGATCGGTGCCGAGCACGCGCTCGCCGCCAGCTTCGCCGCGATCCACCGTTTCGATCTTGTCCGTCACCAGCGCCTTGAACGGCGTCCAGAATTTACGCAACAGCGGCACCCATTCTTCCTCGCCGCGCGAGACCGCGTCGAGCTCGTCTTCGAGCTTGGCGGTGAAATCGTAATCGACGTACTGGGTGAAATGGCCGGCCAGGAATTTCGCCACGGCGCGGCCGACGTCGGTCGGACGGAAGCGACGCGAATCCAGCAGCACGTATTCGCGGTTGAGCAGGGTCTGGATGATGCTGGCATAGGTCGATGGTCGGCCGATGCCGAATTCCTCCAGCGCTTTCACCAGACTCGCTTCGGAAAAGCGCGGCGGCGGCTCGGTGAAATGCTGTTCGGCGAGCACGTCCGCGAGCGGTATGGCTTCGCCGACTTTCATCGTCGGCAGCTTGCGGTTCTCGTCGTCATCCTCGACCTGCTTCGCGTCGCGGCCTTCCTCGTAGACGGCGAGAAACCCCGGATCGACCACGGTGGTGCCGCTGGCGCGGAACGTCGAATCGCCGCCGGCGTCGAAATCGACCGACACCGTGTTCAAGGTCGCGTGCTGCATCTGACTCGCAACCGCGCGCTTCCAGATCAATTCGTACAGTTTGCGCTGATCGTCGTTCAGAAACGCCGCCATGCTCGCCGGCGTATGCAGGGCCGACGTCGGGCGAATCGCTTCATGCGCTTCCTGCGCGTTCTTGGACTTGGCGCGGTAGACATGCGGATGTTCGGGCAGCGCGCGCGCGCCGTAATCGCGCGCAATGACCTTGCGGATTTCCGCGATCGCGTCGTTGGCGAGGCTCACCGAATCGGTACGCATGTAGGTGATCAGGCCGACCGTGCCTTCGTCGCCGAGCGCCACGCCTTCGTAAAGGCCCTGCGCGATGCGCATGGTGCGGCTGGTGGAAAACCCGAGCTTGCGCGCCGCTTCCTGCTGCAAAGTCGATGTCGTGAACGGCGCCGCCGGACGGCGTTTGCGTTCCTTGGACTGCACCTCGGAAACGATCAGGCGGCCTTGCGCGGACTTGAACAGAAAATCGCGCGCGGCGTGCGCGGACTTTTCATCGGTCAGGTCGAACTGTTCGAATTTCTTGCCGCGCAGCTTCAGCAGGCGGGCGGAAAAGCGCTGCAACGGATGCGCGCAGTCGGCCGCAATCGTCCAGTATTCGCGCGCCTTGAATGCTTCGATTTCTTCTTCGCGCTCGACGATCATGCGCAGCGCCGGCGACTGCACGCGCCCGGCCGATAGACCGCGCTGCACCTTGCGCCAAAGCACCGGCGAAAGATTGAATCCGACGAGATAATCCAGCGCGCGCCGTGCCTGTTGCGCGTTGACGAGGTCCAGCGATAGTTCGCGTGGATGTGCGACCGCGTCCTGGATCGCATGTGGCGTGATTTCGGAGAACACCACGCGATGCACGGCTTTGCCGTCGAGCAGTTTGCGTTGTTTGAGGATCTCGGCGATATGCCAGGAAATCGCCTCGCCTTCGCGATCCAAGTCGGTGGCCAGATACAGCGCCTCGGCGCTCTTGGCGGCCTTGACGATCGCGTCGACGTGCTTTTCGTTCTTGTCGATCAGCTCGTAATGCATGGCAAAGTCGCGATCCGTGTCGACTGCGCCTTCCTTCGGCTTCAGGTCGCGCACATGACCGTAGGACGCCAGCACCTGGAAATCCTTGCCGAGGTATTTGTTGATCGTCTTGGCCTTGGCCGGGGACTCGACGATGAGCAGGTTCTTGGCCATGCGGATGCCGTCTCAAAGATGCAATGGGCCCGGTTCGCCCGAGCCCTTCTTATTTCAGTGTGCCCACATGTTCGGCTGTCGTGTCAAGCACGCGCTGTCTTCAACGCCGTGCATAACGCCCGTTTTCGGCCGCTACGGCGCCGTCCAGTTCGAGCACCAGCAGCATCGAGGACAAGGCCGCGGCGGGCAGTCCCGTGCGCTCGACCAATTCATCGAGCGCCGCCGGTTCGGCGTCCAGCGCCTCGAGCAGGCGCCGGTATTCCGGATCGCGTTGCGCTGCGCCGGACATTGGCGGCGCCGGCGCGACGGATGAATCCAGGCGCCGGCGCAGGCCTTCGGCGAGCAGTCCGCCGACGCCGCGCAATTCCGCGATCACTTCCTCGGCCGTTTCCACCAGTTTCGCGCCGTCACGGATCAACTTGTGGCAGCCGCGCGCGAGTGGAGAGTGGATCGATCCGGGCAGGGCGAAGACTTCGCGGCCAGCCTCGTTAGCCATGCGCGCGGTGATCAGGGACCCGGAATTCAGCCCGGCCTCCACGACCAGCGTACCCAGGCTCAAGCCCGCGATCAGACGGTTGCGGCGCGGAAAATTTTCGGGTTTGCCCGGTGTGCCGGGCGGGAATTCGGAAACCAATGCGCCGGCACTCAGAACGCGGTGCGCGAGATCGGCATGTTTGCGCGGATACACCAGATCCGGTCCGGTGCCGAGTACGGCGATGGTCTTGCCGCCGCCTTCCAGTGCGCCTTCGTGCGCGGCGCCATCAATGCCTTCGGCAAGGCCGCTGGTGACGGTGTTGCCCGCTTGCGCGAAGCTCTTGGCAAACGCGCGCGCGTTGGCCATGCCGCCGGCGCTGGCGCTGCGCGAGCCGACGATGGCGATCTGCGCCGACCACAGGCAGGCCGTGTCGCCGGCAACGAACAGCGCCGCCGGCGGATTGGACACATCGCGCAGCAGGCTCGGAAAGTCTTCGCTGGTCGCAACGATCAGGTGGTGATCCGGTGCATCGAGCCAGGCAATGTCGCGCTCGATGGCGGCTGCGTCCGGCGCGCCCAGCCACGCTCGAGCTTCTGCGCCGACTCGCGCATCGCGCGCGGCGGCTGCCTGCGCGGCAGACGCGCCGCCGTGTCTGCCGACGAGTTCTCGCACACCGCCGGCGCCGAGTCCGGGCACGCGCAGCAGCGCCAGCCAGGCGCGGGTTTCATCGAGGGAAAGTTCCAGCGGCATCGCAAGAAGTTTAGCGGATGCACAAACGCGAACGGCGCGGGAAACCGCGCCGTTCGGGAGAATCGGAAAAATCCTACGCGAGTGCTAGGTGTGATCCGGATCGTAGAGCTTGTCATCCAGGTGCACTGGCCGGATGCCGTCCATGATCAGGCCGTAGCTGACGCGGTCGAAGGTGCGGAAGATCATGACGTGGCCGATGTATTCCTCGGGCAACTGCACCTTGGAATCGTCACGCTTGAAAAACGCCTTGAAGCTGCCTTCCGGGTAGTCGGTGCGGTCCGTTACCACGTCGCCCTTGTGGAAGATCGAGAAGGTCTGGCCGTTCTCGATGCCGTCGGCGGCGCCGTTGGACAGCGCCACGACCTGGAGGCGCCCGACCGCGTTCAGCGCGTCGGTGAAGGCGATCACGCGCATGGTTGCCGGTACCTGCTTGGGCGCGTGCGGAACGTATTGGAAATCGAACTGGTTGTTGTCCGGCGGCAGCACGAAATCGCCCGGGCGCACCTCGTAATCGGTGCTGGTCACCAGGACCGACGCAGGATTGCCGGCATGCGTGGCCTCGACTTCACCGAACTGCAACATTTCGTAACCGAGGAAATGCACGTTGCCATGCAGGGTGAAATGATCCGGACCGTGGTGCCAGAGCATGCTCGGGCGGTCGTCGCGATCCTGCATATCCTGGCGGAAGACCTCGTTCGGGCGGCCATCCTTGCCAGTGATTTCGTAGTAGCGGCCGATCGGGCGCACCAGTACGTAGCGCTGGCCAGGCTGGGTGTCGAGTCCGCGCACGTAGACGAGCTGGCCGGTTGCGCCATTGATGTGGTGATCCTCGATGCCGACGACGTGCGGCGCGCGCTTGAATTCATCTTCGCTGACCAGGCGCGGCTTTTTCAGGAAATCCTCGATCGCCGACAGCGGCACCGGCCTGACCGCGCTTTCGAGTTGCTCGGCGCGCGTATGCGGCTCGATACCGCCACGGTTGGCGATGCCAAGGCTCGGGTTGCCGTTCAGGTAAGCGAGGCTGAGCACGTCGCCGGGATAGATCAAATGCGGGTTCTTGACTTGCGGGTTGGCCTGCCAGACTTCCGGCCATTGCCACGGCTTTTGCAGGAACTTCGCCGCAATGCTCCACAGAGTGTCCCCCTTCCGCACCGTGTAGGTGTCGGGGTGATCCTTTGCAAGCTGCACCGAAGCGGCGTACGCCGACACGGTGAGCAGCAGACCGGCACAAATTGCAGGTAGTTTTTTAAGCATGGCTGCCAATTACCTGATTCCCAAAGGGCTTCCCGAGTGTATACGAAAAATTTAACGGCGCAAATGACGGCCTTCACGGATTTGGCCATGGATCGGGCCGGATGCTTCCGAATTCGCGCCAAGTGCCGATTCGGCGTAGAATTTTTCCCCATTCCCGTGCCCCGCCACGGCTTGCTCCTGTGTTTCTGCGACCCTATATCCGTGCCATGCTGACGATACTCGAATTCCCCGATCCGCGCTTGCGCACCAAGGCCAAACCCGTCGCCGTGTTCGACAAGGCCTTGCACACGCTCATCGACGCGATGTTTGCGACCATGTACGCCGCGCCGGGGATCGGGCTGGCCGCGACCCAGGTCAACGTGCACCAGCAATTGCTCGTACTCGATGTTTCGGAAGAAAAGAATGCCCCGTTAGTGCTGATCAACCCGAAGATCGTCGAGCGCGATGGCGTGCAGGTCTACCAGGAAGGCTGCCTGTCGGTACCTGGAATCTTCGCTGACGTGGAGCGCGCCGAGCGCATCGTCGTCGAGGCCGCCGATCGCGACGGCAAGCCGGTCCGGATCGAAGCCGATGGCTTGCTCGCGGTGTGCATCCAGCACGAGATGGATCACCTCGTCGGCAAGCTTTTCGTCGACTACCTGTCGCCGCTGAAGCGCGAACTAGTGCGCAAGAAATTGGAAAAAGCCCACCGCGAAGCGGGCTAAAAACTGCTGCGCTCGGCAGCTCGCGTGCCGGCGGTACTCGGAATCCTCATGTACTGACGTGTACACTGCGGTTCCTGCGCTCCGGCGACCCGCAATCCGCCTTCGCTCGCGACGTTTTTGGCCGCTTCGCACCTGGACATGTATCGCCCTTTTCGACTGGTTTTCGCCGGCACGCCCGAGTTTGCGGTTCCGCACTTGCGCGCGTGCCTTGCTGAAAATGTGGAAATTGCCGCAGTGTATACACAACCCGACCGCCCGGCCGGGCGCGGTCGGGCAATGGCCGCGAGTCCGGTCAAGCAGGCGGCGCTGGCGGCCGGTCTCACGGTCGAACAACCCGAATCACTCAAATCACCCGAAGCGCAGTCACGGCTGCGCGAACTTGCCCCCGACCTGCTCGTCGTCGTCGCGTATGGCCTGATCCTGCCGCGCAAGGTACTCGCAATTCCGCGCCTGGGATGCTGGAACGTGCATGCTTCGCTGTTGCCGCGCTGGCGCGGCGCCGCGCCGATCCAGCGCGCAATCCTTGCCGGCGACACGCAAACCGGCGTGTGTCTGATGCGCATGGAAGCCGGACTCGATACCGGGCCGGTTCTGCTTCGCCGCGAAATCGGTATTTCCACGAACGACACAGGCGGCAGCCTGCACGACAAGCTGGCCGCGCTTGGGGCGCAGGTGCTTGGCGATGGCTTGCGACGCACGCTGTCCGGCGAGGTGCTGGATGCCGAGCAACAACCGGAAACGGGCGTCACCTACGCGCACAAACTGGATAAATCCGAAGCGCGGCTGGATTGGAACGAGTCTTCCGTCGCGCTCGAACGCAAGGTGCGCGCCTTCGATCCCTGGCCGGTGGCCGAAGCGGATGTATCGGGTGAACGCGTACGGGTCTGGGCAGCGCAGGCATTGGCGGGCACAGGCATGAGTCCCGGTGCGATCGTGGCTGCCGGCAAGCAGGGCATCGATGTCGCCTGTGGCGAAGGCGCGTTGCGGATCCTGCGGCTCCAGCGGGCGGGCGGGCGTGTCGTTTCAGCGGCGGATTACCTCAACGCGCGACCCGAGTTGAAGCGCGCGTGAGTGCGAAAACCGATCCGCGCGCGCTGGCGGCGCAGGCGCTGGCCGGCGTCGCCGCCGGGCAGTCGTTGCGCGCGGCATTCGCCGACACTTGCGCGAAACTCCGCGATCCGCGCGACCGCGCCTTGCTGTCGGCATTGCTGCACGAGGGCGCGCGCTGGTGGCTGCGTTTCGATGTCGCGCTGGACGCGATGCTCGAACGCCCGCTGCGCGAACGCGACGCCGATATCCATGCCCTGCTCGTGCTCGGGCTCGTGCAACTGGAAACCATGGGATTGAGCGACTACGCTGCCGTGGCGGCCACAGTCGAGGCCACGCGAAGCTTGCGCAAACCATCGTTTGCGGGTCTGGTCAACGCGTTGCTGCGGCGCTGGTTGCGCGAGCGCGAGGCGCGCAACGCCGCGCTTGATGCTGATGCGGCCACGCGCAGTGCGCATCCGCGCTGGTTGGTCGGGAAATTACTGTCCGACTGGCCGGAGCAGGCCGAGTCCATCCTCGCCGCGAACAATGCGCCCGCACGGTTGTGGTTGCGCGTCAATCGTCGCCGCATCGCACGCGCGGATTTCGTCGTGCAACTGGCGGCCACTGGCGTCGAGTCTCGCGTGCCGGACGCTGCGCCCGACGCGTTGATTCTCGATGCCAGCCGTGACGTAATCACCTTGCCTGGCTACGCACAGGGATTTTTCTCCGTGCAGGACGGCGCCGCGCAACAGGCTGCGATGCTGCTCGACTTACGCGGTGGCCAGCGCGTGCTCGACGCCTGCGCCGCGCCCGGCGGCAAGAGCGCGCATATTCTGGAAACGGCGGATGTGGCATTGACCGCGCTCGACAAAGATGCGCGACGCCTGCCGCGCCTGCACGAAAACCTGGGGAGGCTGGGACTGACCGCAGACGTGCGCGCGGGCGATGCCGCAGTCCCGCGTGACTGGTGGGATGGCAAGCCATATGAGCGCATCCTGCTCGACGCCCCGTGCTCGGCGACCGGCATCATCCGCCGCCAGCCGGACGTGAAACTGCACCGTCGTGCCGACGACATTCCCGCCCTTGCCGCGACCCAGGCACGCCTGCTCGATGCGCTATGGCCTTTGCTTGCACGCGGCGGGCGCTTAGTCTATGCCACCTGCTCGGTGCTTGCGGACGAAAACGCGCGCCAGATCGGCGCGTTCCGGGAACGCCATGCAGATGCGCGCGCGGTCGCCGTACCGCTGGCGTGGCATGCGGCGGGCACGGGCGCGCAGAACCTTACGGGCGAATCCGGCATGGATGGATTTTTTTATGGTATTGTGGAAAAGCACAATTAGTATACTTTTCTGCATCGCGCTGGCGGCATGCGCGCGTGCGCCCGGCGCGTTCGTGGTGCGCTCGGCCTCGGTGGATGCCGGCGCGCTGGTCGTGCGCTGCGACTGGCAGCCGGACGCGCAAGTGCTTGACGCGCTCGATCACGGCATCGAGCTTCCGTTCGTCGTTACCGCGCGCATTGACGGCGGCGGCGACACAGCCCGCGTCCGGCGGCACATCCGGTTGCGCTACTTTCCGTTGTCGCGCCAATACCAGGTCAGCGATGTCGAGGACGCTACCGAGCGCAGCTACGCGGTGCGCGCGCTGGCGCTGCAAGCGATGGAAAACCTGCGCCTGCCGCTGGCTGGCGCGGATCGTGCCGGTGCGACCCGTTTGGACGTGCGCATCGCGCTCGATCGTGACGCCCTGCCCGGCGCCCTGCGCCTGCCCGCCATGCTGCAAGCGGCCTGGCGCATGGATAGCGGAACCTGGACATGGCGCGCCCAGGGCTGATGCGCATCTTCCGGCGCGCGCTGCCAGTGCTGGCCGTGGTTGTGCTGCTGGCCGCGGCGCTGGTGCTCGCCAACGATGCGGCCAGCGGCGCGAGCCGGCTCGGCGCATGGTATCCGTGGCTGCTCGGCGCCAGCGTGCTCGCGCTGCTGGTGCTGGTCGCGATCATCGTGCAGCGCCTGTTGCGCTTGCGTCGCGAATTGCGCGCGGATGCGCCGGGCGCGCGCCTTAACCGACGCGTCCTGGCGATGTTGATCGTGCTCGCGCTGCCGCCGGTATTCGTGGTTTACGGATTTGCCCTGAATTTCCTCGACGCGACTATCGACACGTGGTTTAACGTGCGCATGGAACACGCCATGGACGATGCGCTGGAAATCGGCCGCGTCTATCTCGACGAGCGCCTGCAAAGCGCGCAGCAGCACAGCGTGGCGCTGGTGCAAACATTGCGCGACGCCAGCGATGCGGATCTGCAGAAGCGCGTGGACGCGGCCATCGACGTACAAGGCGCGTTGCAGTTGGCGGTGTTCGACAAGGATCAATCCGTGCTGGCGACCGCCAGCGCCGATCCGCAGCTGCTCACGCCCGCCTATCCGGATTCGGCGGTGCTGTTGCAGGTGCAAGGCAACGGCCGCTATGCCGCCGCCGAGCCGCTCGGCGCGCGTCTGGTGTTGCGCGTGGTCGAGCCGCTGCCGGCGACGCCGGCCGGCAGCGACCGCCTGTTGCAAGCGCTGTTCCCACTGCCGGCACGTATGCAGGCGTTGACCACGGGTGTGGAGCAGGCGAATTTCGATTTCCAGCGCCTGAAATTCCTGCGCGGCTCGCTCAAACTTACCTTCACCCTGGTGCTCACCTTTGTCTTGCTGTTGTCAGTGCTGTTCGCGCTGATGCTCGCGTTCGGCATCGCGCGGCGCCTGACCGCGCCGATCGGACGTCTCGCCGCGGCCACGCGCGCGGTCGGCGCGGGCCGCTACGACACGCCTTTGCCGGTTGGCAGCCGCGACGAACTCGGCTTCCTGCTTTCCTCGTTCAACCAGATGCAGCGTGAACTGGAGTTGTCCAACGCGCGCCTGACCCATAGCGCGCAGGAGACCGAAAGCCAGCGCGCGTACTTGCGCGCCGTGCTCGAACGCCTGTCCGCCGGCGTGCTCGGCATCGATCGCAGCGGCACGTTGCGCACCATCAATCGTGCTGCCGAGTCGATCCTGGTCGTGCCGCTGGCGCGCTACATCGGCCAGCATCTTTCGATGTTGCGCCGCGACCATCCGCAACTCGCGCCCTTGCTCGACCCCATCTTGCAGCACGCCCGCGAAGGAATGCGCGAATGGCGCGAGGAAGTGGTGCTGGCACGCGACGATGAACGCCGCCTGCTGTTGTTGCGCGGCGCCGAGCTCGGCGCGGATTCCGGCATCGTCGCCGTGTTCGATGACCTGACCCAGCTCGATCGCGCCCAGCGCGACGCGGCCTGGGCCGAAGTCGCGCGCCGCCTCGCGCACGAGGTGAAGAATCCGCTTACGCCAATCCAGCTTGCGGCGGAACGCTTGCGTCGCCGCTTCATCGGCCGTATGCCGCCTGACGACACCGAGGTACTCGACCGCGCCACGCATACCATCGTCGCCCAGGTCGAGGCGCTCAAGACCCTGGTCAACGCGTTCGGCGATTATGCGCGGCCGCCGCAGATCGAAGCGCGCGCACTGGATTTGCACGCGCTTGCCGGCGAAGTGCTGGACCTGTATGAAAACGACCAGCGCATCCAGCTCACGCGCCGGTTTCAGGCGCAGGCGCCGATCCTGCGCGCCGATGCCGGCCGCCTGCGCCAGTTGTTGCACAACCTGATGAAGAACGCGCTGGAAGCGATCGGCGATACGCGCAAGCCGCATGTCGACGTCGCAACCCAAGACCTTGTGGAAAATGCGCGAACGTGGGTTGAACTGAGCGTCGCCGACAACGGCCCGGGCCTGCCGGAAGGGTTCGGCGAGCGTTGGTTCGAGCCGTACACATCGAGCAAGCAGCGTGGCACGGGTCTGGGTCTTGCGGTCGCGAAGAAGATTGCCGAGGAACACGGCGGCAGCATTCGCGCGGAGAATCGCGCCGGCGGCGGTGCGATCTTCATCCTGCGCTTGCCGCGTGAAGGCGGCGCGGTGTGACCGAAGCCGAACGCCGCCAATGGCTTTGGTTTTTCCTGGTCGCCTTCGTTGTGCTGGCGGCCGGTTTCGGCCTGCGCGATCCATGGCCGGCGGACGAGCCGCGCTTCGTATTGGTGGCGAAGCAGATGTTCGACAGCGGCGACTGGTTGTTTCCGCATCGCGGGATCGAACTGTACGCGGACAAGCCGCCGCTGTATTTCTGGTTGCTCGCCGGCGCGCGTGCTCTCGTCGGCAACTGGCGCTGGAGTTTCCTGCTGCCGTCCCTGCTCGCCGGTATGGGTGTGTTGTGGCTGGTGTGCGATCTTGGGCGACGCTTGTGGAACCCGCGCGCCGGCCTGTACGCCGGCATGGCGGTGCTGTGCGCCGTGCAATTTGTCTACCAGTTCAAGCGCGCCCAGATCGATCCGAGCCTTGTCTTTTTCACCACGCTTTCGCTGTACGGCCTGTGCCGGCATCTGTTGCTTGGCCCGCACTGGCGTTGGTTCTGGATCGCGTGCTTCGCCGCTGGCGCAGGCGTGGTGCTCAAGGGCGTCGGCTTCCTGCCGCTGCTCGTCCTGTTGCCGTACGCCGCGATGCGTCGCGCGCATTGGCAAGGCCTCGCCGAGTTGGGTCGCGGCAATGTTTGGCGGTGGGCGTTTGGCTTGGTTCTGGTGTTCGTTGCGATTGCGCTGTGGCTGGAGCCGATGTTGATCGCCGCGCACGCCGAACCCACGCCTGAGCACCGCGCTTACGTCCATGATCTGTTGTTCCGGCAGACGCTCGAACGCTATGCCGATGCGTGGCATCACCAGAAGCCGTTCTGGTATTTCGGGCAGATCGCCCTGCTGTTCTGGGCGCCGTTCTCGCTCGCGTTTTTCTGGTTGTGGCGCAATTGGCGCGACGCCTGGCGCGCGCGCGATGCGCGCGTGTGGCTGCTGTTGGCGTGGGGTTTGTTGGTCGTGCTGTTCTTCAGTTTCAGCGCCGGCAAGCGCGACATGTACATCCTGCCCGCGCTGCCCGCGTTCGCGCTCGCCGCCGCGCCGTTCCTGCCAGCACTGTGCGAGCGGCGCGGATTTCGCTGGATGTTGTGGGGATTCGCCATCGGACTCGGCATGTTGTTGCTCGGACTCGGCGCGAGCGTGCTGCTCGGACACGCACGTTTTCTCGACAACCTGCTCGATGATCGCGGCGCGGATGCAGCCGTTCACGGACTCGGCCTGTTCCTGCTCGGTGCGGGCGCGATCGGCGCGCTTGCGGCGCTGATCTTGCGGCCGGCGCGCGCGGTGGCCGCGACCGCCGTGTTGTTGATCGCCGTGTGGTGCGGTTATGGGCTGGTTGTTTATCCGCTACTCGATGGCAGCAGTTCCGCGCGCGATCTCATGCGCGCGGCGCGTCAATCCGCCGGACCTGAAACCGTGATCGGCTTGGTCGACTGGAAGGAACAAGACCTGTTGCAGGCAGCCGGCGCAACAGTCGATTTCGGTTTCAGCGCCACGCGCACGCAGCAGTTGCAGCGCGCACAGACGTGGCTGGCTGCCGAGCCCGCGCAGCGCCGTATTCTGCTGCCCGAGCCCGATACCGGCGCCGATGCCTGCCTGCGTTTGGAAGACGCCCACGCGCAGCGTGTCGGCAAAGCCAATCGCCGCGACTGGTGGTTGGCCGGAATCAGCGCGTTCGTGGCGCCGTGCCAATAAATACGCGCAATCAGCGCACGGCGCTGGATACTTGACGCCACGCGTCGACCGCCACGCCGGGTGGAATATCCGCGACGGATGACGCGCGCGGATTCACGCCGAGATTGATCACCGGCTTGCCGAACGGGCTGCGTCGATTCCATTTTTCCGGCCCGTACTTGCCGCCATACATCAACACGAGCGGACAGCCCATCGCCGCCGCGAGGTGCGCCGGTCCCGAATCCACCGACACCATGCTGTGCGCGCGCTCAAGCACGGCCATCAGGCGACGTATCGGCAAATCCGACGTCGCCAGCTTCACCTGTGCTAGGTTCGCGGCGCGAGTGATTGCTTCGCAAACCGCCGACTCGATTGGCGTGCCGCACAACACAAGATTCGCCTGCGGCAGGGTTGCGTGCATGGCGCGCAGCAACTGTGCCCAGTTTTCCACCGGCCAGAATTTCGGATCGGAGCGGCGCGGCTCCCACCAACGATGCACATGCCAGTTGCCCGCTTGCAGCAGTACCAGCGGCGCGTCGGCGAGACCACGCTGGCGCAACCAGGAATCCGCGTCGGCGCGGTCGCCGGCGTCAAGGTACAGGCGCGGTGCCGCATGCATGTCGTTGTCGTGCCATGGGTAATCGGCTTCGCGGTAGGCGGCTGGCGTGGTGCGACCGAAACGCAGCGCCTGATCGACCCAGTGTTCGTCTTCGCGCAAGCCGATATCGCGCAGGAATACGCAGCGCTCGCGCGGCACGCCCGCGAACCTCAGCATCCAGCGGATCCGCTTGAGCGAACTGCGTGAGTCTTCGCTGATGTAGACCGGGCCATCATGCGCGCGCAACTTAGCGATCGCCCGCCAGCGTTCGCGACTGAATGCGAGCAATCGGTTGCGCCCCAGCAGTTGCCAGACCGCGCCGACATCGGGATGACTTCGGTACAGCTCGCCGGTCCAGCCGCCGCGGGTGAGAATCGTGCACGGAAGTCCGTAGCGGCGATGCAGCAAGTGCAACAGGGGCTCCTGCAACAGCATGTCGCCGAGGCGGCCGAAACGGACGAGCAGGGGCGTCAGCAGTGGTGGGGAAGATGCCATCGACACAATCGGTTGAATCAGGCGGCGCATTCTAGCGGCGCAAGCGTGTACTCCCGAAGCGCCCAAACGCGCTATTCTTGTGCGTCGCATTTTTGCCACAGGCCGTTCCATGAGCGCCGGACGCATACTTATCGTCGACGACGAGCCGGATATCCGCAGCACCGTCAAGGAAATTCTCGAGGACGAAGGCTATAGTGCCATCCTCGCCGCCAATGCCGATGAGGCGCGAGCGGCGCGCGAACGCGAGCATCCGGACGCGATCCTGCTCGATATCTGGATGCCCGGCACCGACGGCATCGCCTTGTTGCGCGAATGGGCGGCGGCTGGCGTGCTGGCGGCAAGCCCCGTCGTGATGATGTCCGGGCATGGCACGGTGGAAACCGCGGTCGAAGCCACCCGCCTGGGCGCCTGGGATTTCATCGAGAAGCCCATTTCGCTGGCGAAACTGCTGCTCACGCTCGAGCGCGCGCGCGAGGCCAGCCGCTTGATCCGCGAAAACGAAGGCCTGCGCCAGCGCCTGGCATTGCCGCTGGAGCCAGTCGGCGCGAGCAAGGTCATGGCGGCGTTGCGCATGCAGTTGCAAAAGCTCGCCCAGCACGATGCCAACGTCTTGATCCGCGGCGAAGCCGGTACCGGCAAGGAAACCCTCGCGCGCTGGCTGCACGCGCACGGTCCGCGCCGCAACGGTCCGTTCGTCGCGGTCGCCGCCGGCAGCATTCCGCGCGATCACCTCGTCGCCGCGTTGTTCGGCACCGAGGATGCGAACGGCGTGCAACCCGGCCTGCTCGAACAGGCCAATGGCGGCACCTTGTTCCTCGATGAAGTGGCCGACCTTGACGCCGAATTGCAGCAGCGCGTGTTCAGCGTGTTGCAGCAGCGCGCCCTGGTGCGCGGCGGCGGGCGCGGACCGGCGCCGCTCGACATGCGGGTGATCGCCGCTAGTGCGCGCGATCTGGACGCACAGGTTAGGGCCGGCGCGTTCCGCGAGGAACTCTACTACCTGCTCAATGTCTTACCGCTGTCCGTGCCGCCGCTGCGCGAGCGCGCCGAGGATGTGCCGGAACTTCTGAACCTGTATGCGGATTTCTTCGCCGGACGCGACCGTCTGCTTGGCCGCCGTTTCGCACCGGCGGCGCAAAAGCGCCTGGGTGCTTACGCCTGGCCGGGCAATGTGCGCGAGCTGCGCAACCTCGTGCAACGCTTGCTCGTGATGGGCGGCGCGGCGGATGTCGAGCTGACCGAAGTCGAAGCTGCGCTCGGCGCGGTCGCTGCGACGGATGCGCCGAACGCGGCCGGCATCGACTTCGACCTGCCGTTGCGTGAGGCGCGCGAGCAGTTCGAGCGCGCGTATCTGCTGCATCAATTGCAGCGCGCCGGCGGTAGCGTCGGCAAACTGGCCAAGGCGGCCGGCATGGAACGCACGCATTTGTACCGCAAGCTGCGCGACCTGGGGGTGGATGTGAAAAACGCGGCAACCGAAAACTGACACCAACCCCAAGGAGAAAACCATGAGCGTGAAAAACAAGGTCGCCCTCGTCACCGGCGCCGCCAGCGGCATCGGCAAGCGCATTGCCGAGGTATACGCCGACAACGGTTGCCACATCGCCATCGCCGACATCAACCAGGCCGCCGCGGACGCGGCCGCCGCAGAAATCCGTGCGCGCGGCGTGAAAGCCACGACCGTGTTGATGGATGTGACGAACGAGGATCAGGTCGAGGCGGGCGTCGAAAAAACCGTCAAGGATCTGGGCAGTGTCGATATCCTGGTTTCGAACGCGGGTATCCAGATCGTCAATCCGATCGAGAACTTCAGCTATGCCGACTGGAAAAAGCTCATGGCGATCCATGTCGACGGCGCATTTTTGACCACGCGTGCATGCCTGAAGCGCATGTACGCGGCGGGCAAGGGCGGCAGCGTCATCTACATGGGCTCGGTGCACTCGAAAGAGGCATCCAAACTCAAGGCACCGTATGTCACCGCCAAGCACGGCCTGATCGGTCTGGCGAAAGTCGTGGCCAAGGAAGGCGCAGCGCACGGCGTGCGGGCGAATGTGATCTGTCCCGGTTTCGTGCGTACGCCATTGGTGGAAAAACAGATTCCGGAGCAGGCAAAGGAACTGCATATTTCCGAGGACGACGTGATCAAGAAGGTAATGCTGAAAGACACTGTCGACGGCGAATTCACGACGGTCGACGATGTCGCCGCCTGCGCCTTGTTCTTCGCCGGATTCGAGACCAATGCGCTGACCGGACAGAGCATTGTCGTCAGCCACGGCTGGTTCATGCAGTGATGGCGCAGACGCGCACCGCAAAAAAATCCGCCAAACCGCAACGTCGGAAAATCGTCGCGTCGCCAGCCGTGGCGGCGCGCGGTTATGCGCACGTCGCCCTGGTGTTGCAGGGCGGCGGCGCGCTCGGTGCCTACCAGTGCGGCGTCTACGAGGCACTGCATGAGGCCGGCATCCGGCCGAACTGGTTTGCCGGTACGTCGATCGGCGCGATCAACGCGGCGATCATGGCCGGCAACGCGCCGGAACATCGCATCGAACGCCTGCACGCGTTCTGGAACACGATCTGCGAACCCGGCGGCGCTGGCGCGGCGATCGCGACCTCGGTGCGCGCGCTGCTCGAATGGCTGCCAGCCACCCACGAGATCGACGCGTGGGCCAATTCGCTCGGTGCGCTTGGCGCACTCGCGTTCGGCCAGCAGGGTTTCTTCAACGTGCGCCCGCAGTCGCCATTCCTGTTCAACGACGGCAGTGCGGCGGCGACCAGCTATTACGACACCGCGCCGCTGAAAAAGACGCTTGAGCGCCTGATTGATTTCGATCGTGTCAATGCCGGAGGCGTGCGCCTTTCGATCGGCACGACCAATGTGCGCAACGGCAATTTCCGCTACTTCGACTCGGCGCACGACACCATCCGCGCCGAGCACATCATGGCTTCCGGCGCGCTGCCGCCGGCGTTCCCCGCCATCGACATCGACGGCGAACACTATTGGGATGGCGGCCTTGTCTCCAACACGCCGCTCGATCATGTGCTGGCGGAAACCCCGCGCCGCGACACGCTGGCCCTGCAAGTGGACTTGTGGAGTGCGCGCGGCGAACTGCCGCGCACCATGGCGGACGTGCTCGAACGCCAGAAGGACATCCAGTACTCCAGCCGCACGCGCCTGGGCACCGACCACGAGGCGCACCTGCACGCACTGCGGCATGCGATACGCCGATTGTTCGAGCAGGTGCCGGCCAGTGGCGTCGACCCACAACTGCGCAAGACGCTGCAGCCGTGGGTATGCGACAACGTCATCAACATCGTGCACCTGATCTACCAGGCCAAGCCCTACGAGGCGCAGTTCAAGGACTACGCCTTCGGAATCGGCACCCAGCGCGAGCATTGGGCGGCGGGCCGCGCCGACATGGAACGCACGCTTGAGCATCCGGATTTCTTCGCCAAACCCGCGCGCGACGTCGGCGTCGCCACGCACGACGTGCATCGCCTCGAGGCGGCGCGGCGCGAGCGCGCATGACGGATCGCATCGCCAGCCTGCGTGCCCAATGCGGCGGGCCGCGCGATGGCGCCCTGCTGCGCGCGACGCTGGCCAATGCCTTGCTTGCTGGCAACGACACCGCATCGGCCATCGCCGAATTGCGCCGCGCGCTGGAATTCGATCCGGACTACTCCGCGGCGTGGAAACAGCTCGGAAAAATCCTGATCGAATCCGGTGATTCGGTTGCGGCGATAGACGCCTACCAACACGGCATCGCCGCCGCGCAAAGACGCGGCGACAAGCAGGCGGAAAAGGAAATGACGGTGTTCCTGCGACGACTGGCGTCCCGATGAATTCACCCGGCGAAACCTCAGCGCCAGTTTCCGCCAACGCGCGAGCGGCGCCATGGTTGAGCGTGCTGATTCCCGTGTACAACGTTTCTGCGTACGTGGAAGCTTGCCTGAATTCCGTGCAGAGCCAGGTCGAGGGTGCCGGCGAACTGGAGATATTGGTGCTGGATGACGCCAGCAGCGACGATTCGTGGGTGAAAGTCGAGCAGGTGGCGCGCGATCGTCCGCAACGGTTGCGCTTGCTGCGGCACGCAAACAACCGCGGCGTGGCGGCGGCGCGGAACACATTGCTGGCGCAGGCGCGCGGTCGCTACGTCTGGTTTCTGGATGCGGACGATGTCTTGTTGCCTGGCGCGATCGCCGGGCTTCGCGCGCAGGTCGAGGCGGATGCGCCCGACCTGGTGCTTTGCGATTTTCGCGTACTGGAGCACGGCTTGCGCTGGCATCACCGCCTGCGCGCAAACAGCAAGCGGCGAACCTACGAAGGCGATGACAGGCGAGCGTCCACGGATCGCTCCGCATTGTTGAGCGGATTGCTGCAGGCGCGGCAACTGCACGTCTGGTCGAAGATTGCGAAGCGTGAAGCCTGGACGCGCGTACGGTTTCCACACGGGCGTTGCTTCGAGGATGTGGCGGCGGTCCCGGCGCTTGTCGCGGGTGTCGGCCGATGGCGGCACGTACCATGCGCGTGGGTCGGTTATCGTCGGCGCGCAGACAGCATCATGGCGACAATGACACCGGCCAAGGTGCGCGATTTGCTGGCTGCGCTGCGCGATTTGCGCGACGGCCTGACTACGCTTGCGGAAGGCTTCGACGAAAACGCCCGAACCGCGCTGGATTATTTCTGCCTGCGCACGCTGGCCTATGTCGCGCGCAGCCTGCCGCGCGACGATGCCTCGCTGGATGCTGAGTGTCGCGCAGTCTCGGCAGATGTCCTGTCGCAATCACCACGGCAGGTGCTTGTCGCATGTTTTCGCCGGGGCTGGTGGTTGCGCGCGTGGCGCGCGCAGCGCAGCCTGGCCAGGCGCGGCTGGTTGCGTTGAGCGCAACGGCGCCCACGGCATGCGGCACTACTGCGGCCGTATCGAATAGCGCTTGTACGCCCATTGGTATTGCGCCGGCGCGATCCTTACGCATTCCTCGACGCCGCGATTGAGTGCAGCGACGGCGGTTGGCAGGTCGGAGTCGGCGATGCCTTCCGGCGCAGTCCGGATGTGGATACGGAAACCTGCGCCGCGCGGCAAGCGTTCGGCAAAAGCGAACAATACGGTTGCGCCGGTGCGCTGGGCGAGGCGCGAGAGCAGCACCATGGTCAGCGCCGGTGTGCTGAAAAATGGCGCGAATTCGCCCTCGCCGGCCTTGGGCTGCTGGTCGGGCAGGATCCCGACCACGCCGCCGGCGAGCAGGCGTTTGTACAGGGCGCGGACTCCGGCGGCGCCATCGGCGCGCACCTGTTCTGCGGCCAGCGCACCGCGCGCACGGATCAGCAACGGCTCGATCTCGGGCCGTCGCGGCGGACGGTAGGCGATGGCGATGGACGTGCGGCTGCACAGCCAGAAATTGAGCAACTCCCAGCAACCCAGGTGCGGTGCAGCAATGATGAGGCCGCGCCCTGAAGCGGCGGCGGCGTCGAATATTTCGCCGCCTTGGACTTCGCGCACCAGTCCCAGCGCGGCCTGCGGGTCTCCGGACCAGATCTTGCAAAGCTCCAGCGCGCCCTTGCCGGTTTCGATCAAGGCCGGCTTGAGTATCTCGTGACTGCTTTTCGTGCCGAATTGCGTTCTTACATGGGACAGGGTCTGCACCGCCTTGCGCCGCAACGGGTTCGGCAACCGCCACAGCAGCCAGCCCAGCGTCGCGCCGGCGCCGTGCAGGACGCGCAACGGCAAGCGGCCGGTCAGGCGCAGCAGAAAATACAGGATCGCAACATGCCAGCGCATTACGGCAACGGAATCGGAAAACCGCGATTGTACCGGCAGGCAACGGATCGATGATCGCCCTGATCCAGCGCGTGACGCAGGCCAGCGCGGACGTGGATGGCGCAACCGTCGGCCGCATCGGCCCCGGCCTTCTGGCCCTTGTCGCAGTCCAGCCGAACGACGCTGAAGCGCAGGCGCAGCGCTTGTGCGAGCGCCTACTCGGCTATCGGGTTTTTGCCGACGCTGCCGGCAAGATGAACCGTTCGCTGGCCGATACCGGCGGCGGTTTGCTGCTGGTTTCGCAATTTACCCTGGCGGCCGATACCGATTCGGGCATGCGCCCGAGCTTCACCACGGCTGCCCCGCCCGAGGTTGGCATGCACTGGTTCGATCGCCTCGTGGAAATCGCGAAAAATCGCCATTCTCCGGTGGAAATCGGGCGTTTCGGCGCCCATATGCAGGTAAGTCTGGTCAACGACGGGCCGGTCACGTTCTGGCTGGAATCCTGACGATTTGACAGCCCTCCTATACTTTTCAGTCTTGTATTCACGCATGAAGCATCCGCGCCCATGGCTATCGAAAACACCAATCCGCAGCAGTCCGAAATCAAGACCCTGATCATCAAGGGCAAGGAACAAGGCTACCTGACCTACGCCGAGGTCAATGACCACTTGCCCGACGACATCGTCGATCCGGAACAGATCGAAGACATCATCGGCATGATCAACGACATGGGCATCGAGGTGCATGAAATCGCGCCCGATACCGAGACCCTGCTGCCGGAAAACCCGGTCGCCACCGACGACGAAACCGCGACCGAGGAAGCCGTCGCGGTGCTGTCCGCTGTCGACGCCGAAGTCGGTCGCACCACCGACCCCGTGCGCATGTACATGCGCGAGATGGGCACGGTCGAGCTGCTCACGCGCGAAGGCGAAATCGCCATCGCCAAGCGCATCGAGGAAGGCCTGGGCCAGGTGCAGACCGCGCTGGCGACGTTCCCGTGGTCGATCAAACTCCTGGTCGAGGAATACGACCAGCATCTGGAAGGCAAGAAGCGCCTGTCCGAAGTGCTGACCGGTTTCGCCGATGTCGAAGTGCCGGGCTTGGACGACACCATGCTCGAAGCCGAGCCGGCCGAGGCTGAGGACGAAGAAGACGAAAAGGACGAGAAAGGGAACGGCGAAGCCGAGGAAGCCGGCCCCGGTGAAACCGGCCCGGATCCGGCCGAAGTGACGCGGCGCATGGAAGAGTTGCGCGGCTTGTACGTCAAGTTCGAAAAGGCGGCTGGCAAATACGGCAGTGACGACAAGAAAACGCAGAAGGCGCGCGACACGATGGCCGAGGCGTTTCTCAAGCTCAAGCTGCCGGCGATCATGATCGACGCCTTCGTGCGCAAGTTGCGCGAGGTGGTGGCCACGATTCGCGGCCACGAGCGCGTGATCATGGATGTCTGCGTCAGGCAGGCCAAGATGCCGCGCAAGGATTTCCTCAAGGCTTTCACTGCCTACGAGGTCAACCTGAAATTCGCCGACGAGGTGATCCGCAAGAAGCAGAAGTGGGCATCGTCGATCCGCGCGCACAAGGCCGACATCGTCGCCGAGCAGGAAAAACTCATCGCGCTGGAAAAGACCCTGTTCCTGTCGCTTACCGACATCAAGGAAATCAACCGCGCGATGTCGATCGGCGAGGCCAAGGCGCGGCGCGCGAAAAAGGAGATGGTCGAGGCGAACCTGCGTCTGGTGATCTCGATTGCGAAAAAGTATACCAATCGCGGCTTGCAGTTCCTGGACCTGATCCAGGAAGGCAACATCGGCCTGATGAAGGCAGTCGACAAGTTCGAATATCGGCGTGGCTACAAATTCTCCACGTATGCGACGTGGTGGATCCGCCAGGCGATCACGCGCTCGATCGCCGACCAGGCGCGCACGATCCGCATTCCGGTGCACATGATCGAGACGATCAACAAGCTCAACCGCATCTCGCGTGCGATGCTGCAGGAAATGGGCCGCGAGCCGACGCCGGAAGAGCTCGCCGAAAAGATGGAGATGCCCGAGGACAAGATCCGCAAGGTGCTCAAGATCGCCAAGGAACCGATCTCGATGGAAACCCCGATCGGCGACGACGAGGATTCGCACTTGGGCGATTTCATCGAAGACCAGAACGTCGAATCGCCAGTGGAAGCGGCAACCGGCACGGGCTTGACCGAAACCGTGCGCGACGTGCTCGCCGGCCTGACCCCGCGCGAGGCGAAAGTGCTGCGCATGCGCTTTGGCATCGACATGAACACCGACCACACCCTGGAAGAAGTCGGCAAGCAATTCGACGTCACCCGCGAACGCATCCGCCAGATCGAGGCCAAGGCGCTGCGCAAGCTGCGCCATCCGTCGCGCAGCGAGCAGTTGCGGTCGTTCCTGGATCTGGAATAAGGCGTCGCCACCGATCGGCAAAACGCCCGCAGCCGCGGGCGTTTTCGTTAGACTTGCGCGAGTTGGGCCTGTAGCACAATGGTTAGTGCAGGAGACTCATAATCTCTTGGTTGCAGGTTCGAGTCCTGCCGGGCCCACCAAGTCCCAAAAAAGAAGCGGCCGCTCCTGGGGAAAGAGCGGCCGCTGGGGATGCTGCCCGTCTGCTGGGGGACAGAGGGAAAGGCAGCGCGGCCAATCTACTCCGGAATTGTTAATTTCAGCCTAAATCCGCCCGCGACGGGCTCGGTTGCGTGATTTGCAGCTCGAATCGGCGGTTCGTGCCCGCGTCTCCGCTTTCGTTCAGTTTCCAGCCCCAGCGCTCGCATACGCGCCGGATCATGCCCAGGCCGAGGATGCGGTCGGCGCGGTCGTCCGCGCGCGGGACCGGCGTTTGGGTACGGTCGGCGTGCCGCAGCGCGATGCGCACGCGGTGTGGCGTTACATCGACGTCGAGCTCGCCGCCATCGGCGAACTCGGTGGCGGCTCGCAACAAGTTGCTGAATACGACACCGAGCACGCGTGGCGGCGCGGGCACGACGATGCCGGCGACACCGGTATGCCGCACGCGCAGGTTTTTCTCACGCAGCATGTCGGCGCGCTCGCCGAGCAGGCCGGCGATGACCTTGTCGAGGTCGGGCGTGTTGCCTGCGAAGGTCTCGTCCTCGTCGCTGCGCGCAAGCACGAGCAAGGCATCGAGCAGGTCGCGCAATTCGTCGCTGCCGCGCTGCATGCGCTTCAGGCGCGCCTCGTCGGCGGGACTGGTGCCGCCATCGAGCATCACTTCGATCGCGCCGCGGATCACCGCCAACGGGGTGCGCAGTTCGTGGCTGGCATCGGCGGTGAACGCGCGTTCGCGGCGGACATAGTCGTGCAATTTTTCCTGATAGCGGTCGAATGCCTGCGCCAGCTTGCCGACCTCGTCGGCGGCGAATCCCGGCGCCAGTGGCGTCGCGCCGTGGCGCGGCGGCTCGAGTACCTCGACCTGCCCGGCAAGGCGCCGAACCGGTTCGATCGCGCGTCCGGCCCACGCCCAGCCGAGCCAGGCCGAAAGCGCCGTGCCGAGGAAAACCAGCGCGATCAGATCGCGCGCAAGGTGGCGCTCGCGCGTGCTTTCTTCGGCAACGTCGAGTACGACGTACAACCTGTTTGCGCCGGCCGCGTAGACCGCGACGTGGACTTCGCCTTGTGCGATGGTGGTCTCGTGCAGGCCTGGCCCCAGCGCGGCCATCTGTGGCGGCGGCGCCGTTCCGCCCGGAGTATTGGTGTAGACGTCGAAGTGGCGCAGCGGCGGATTCGACAGCCGGCCATCGAGCATGAAGCGATCGCGCAAGTGTTCGCCTTCGACGCGCAGCATTTCATCGACGAGGCGGTGCACATAGGCATCGGAAAAATGCAGCGCCACCATCGCCACGCAAGTGCTGACCACGAAGCCGAGTCCGGCGAAGGTCAGCGCAACGCGCGCGCGCAGGCCCAGGCGTTGCGGCGTCGCTGCCACGTCATGCATCGGGTGCGTCCGTCAGGCGATAGCCGAAGCCGTGGATGGTATGCAGCAGACGTGTGCCGAAGGGCCGGTCAAGTGCGCTGCGCAGCACCGACAGGTGCGTGTGCAAGGTCGCGATATCGCCGCCGCTTTCACCCCACAATGCGTCGGCGAGTTCGGCATGCCGCACCAGGTTTGGCGCGCGCCGCAACAGGGTTTCGAGCAAGGTAAAGCCGGCATGGGTCAGGGCCAGGCGCTGGCCGCCGCGTTCGGCCACGCGCATGTCCGGATCCAAAGACAGATCGGCAAGGCGCAGGGTCTGGCCTTGTTGCCGGCGCCCGCGCCGGTACAGCGCGCGAATGCGCGCTTCGACTTCCTTCATGGCGAAAGGTTTGACCACGTAGTCGTCCGCACCTTCGGCAAAGCCGACGAGCTTGTCGTTGAGGGTATCGCGCGCGGTGAGCATCAACACCGGCGTGTCGCGTTGCGCGGCGCGCAGCGCCCGGCACAAGTCAAGACCGTCGAGCTTGGGCAGACCAAGGTCGAGCACGATCACGTCGTAGTCGCCATCCAGCGCCATGCGCAGACCCGAGGCGCCATCGATGGTGTGATCCATCACGAAACCGCGGTGCTCCAGGTAGTCCCAGATGTTCGCGGCGATATCGCGCTGGTCCTCGATCAGCAGGATGCGCATGGTCATGCGTCGCCGCGTAACGCGTCGCGGTACAACTCGTGGAAATGCCAGACGCCGCTTTCGCGTTTCGGGTTCAGGCGGCCGGCGGTGTACGAACCGGATGCCAGCCGATGCTGCACCAACTCGCAGATCGCAATGTCCTCGTGTTGGACTTCGTCGCTGAACGCTTCATCCTGCGCGCGGTGCGCGGCATCGTTGCGGTCGGCAGGGTAGAAGTAGTCGAAATCGACGCGGCAGCGATCCGGCGCCAGCGGAATCACGCGATTGGTCTGCACGCGGCCGGGCAGGATGTTGAGCATGATGTTCGGCCAGATGAAGTAGTACAGCGCATCGCCGCTGCCGTACAGCGTGTCGGCGCTTTCCAGCGGGCTGAACTGCAACGAATGCCACCGCGACAGCGTCGTCGTGTAGCTGCGATAGTCGAGCATCTTGTTCAGTGCCGGATGGATATGCGGCACGTGGTAGCCTTCCAGGTAGTTGTCGACGTAGGCCTTCCAGTTGCAGCCGATCTCGTAACTGGTACGACGATCGAACACGTAGCTGGCCAGCGGGTGCGCGCCGATGCGTGCGTCGATGCCGTCGAGTACCTGCGCCAGCGGTGGTGGGGATTGCAGTGCGGCAAAGACCAATCCTTTCCACTGCGACACATGGGCCTGCGGCAAGCGGATTGCAGCGACGTCGAAATCGCGCGCGCCTTCCATTTCCGGAGCGCTGCGCAACTGGCCATCGAGACGATAGGTCCAACCGTGATATTTGCAGCGCAACGCCTTTGCAGCGCGTCCATCGCAGGTCGCGAGCGGCCCGGCGCGATGCCGGCAGACATTGTGCAGCGCGCGCAATTCGCCGTCGTCGCCGCGCACGATCACGAGCGGCACGCCGGCAATTTCGGTGGTTGCATGGTCGCCCGGTTCGCGCAACTGGGCGGCATGCGCGACCAGCTGCCAGTGGCGCGAAAAGATCGCCGCGCGTTCACGCAGCGCAAATTGCGGATCCGTATACAACGGCGCCGGCAAGGCGAATGCGCTTTCCAGCGGCTGCGAATCGAACAGGCGGGTATCAGGCATGCGGGCGGTGTCTGGCTTCGAGATGCCAGTATCCACGCTTACACCCTGTCCGAACAACAACCGGTGTAGTCGAGCAGGGCCTGCGGCGAACGCCTACTGTCCTTTCGGCGGCTGCCACAATTCGAGCTTGTTGCCTTCGGGATCGATGGCCCAGCCAAACTTGCCGAATTCCGACTCTTCGACCTTGTCCTCGACCTGCACACCTTCCGCGCGCAGCGCCGCCAGCAAAGCGTGCAGATCGTCGACCCGGTAGTTGATCATGAACGACGCCGAACCCGGCGCGAAGTAGTCGGTATCCGCCTTGAACGGGTTCCATACCGTCGTGCCGGTCCCCGCCGGGTTGTCGGGGGAAGCCCAGCGAAACACCGCGCCACCCCACGCTTCGATCGGGATGCCAAGGTGAACCCGATACCATTCGGCTAGGGCCTTCGGGTCCCTGGACTTGAAGAAGATCCCGCCAATACCGGTCACGCGTTTCACGATACGACTCCGTATCAGGCGATGTGGCCGACAGATTACCGCAGCCGGACCGCGATTGTTTTTGTGTATGCTGCGCAGCGGGGGAAAGCTGCCTGGGGACCTCGATGAACCGTCTTTTTTCTGCCGTTTGCGCCATACTGTGGCTTTGCAGCGCGCATCTCGCCCACGCGCAAGCGCAGCCCACTGTGCAGGTGCTGGAAACGTATCCGGCGGGTGATGACGTCATCCTGGTGCGCAACCAGAATTTCTACCTGCGTCTGGGCTATTCGACCGATCATCCGATCCAAATCTGGGCCGAGCCGTATTTCGAAGGCGAACGTGCGGATGCCGGCAGCAATCCGTCGCGCACTTACGACGGCAATGGCGAAGCGCTTGGCTGGTTTTTTCTCATGGATGCGGATGTACAGGTTGATGAAGTACGCATCCGCGCAGGCGATGGTTCGCCAAATGGCACCCACGACGTGGCGCGTTACGCCGTGCACGTGCAGGGCAGCGATGCGGCCGCAAACGGCGCGGACAAACCCGAATGGGTGGAGCGCATGTCTGCGCTCGACGCGCAGGCGCAGCGCGCCGATTACGAAAAGCGCATGAACAAGGCGCCGAGCAGCGGCGATGCCGCACTGTTCGGCGGTTTCATGCTGGCGATGCTCGCACTGTTGTTGCTCGGATTCGCCGCGCCCGCGTGGGGTCTGTGGCGTTGGCGCGGCGGCTGGCGTCTGGCCGCCGCCGTACCGGCCGTGCTGATGGCATTTGTCGTGTTGCGAATTATCACTGGCACCGCGATCGATCCCACGTCGCACAATTTGTGGCCGTTCGAGGTTCTCATCGCCGGTGCGTTGAGCAGCGCGGCGATGGCCGTTCTGGCGATCCTGCGGCGCATCTGGCCGCCGCGCGACGCGTGATGCCGGGCTGGCTCAGTATCGTGTTCTTGCTGGGGTTCGGCAGTGTCATCCTCGCCATTGCCTGCAACGGCTGGCGCAAGGGCGAACTGCCTGCCGGCAGTAGCGGCTGGCGCAGCTACCGGCCCAATCGCGGCGACAATCGAAATTGCGCAAGCGTGGTCGTTTTGCCTGTGGTTGCCGCAGCGTCGTTCACGATTTCATTCCGGCCGAATCCGTTGCATCATCCCATGCCGCCGCCAGGCGCGCATCGAGCGTGAGCAGCGCTGCGCGCAGGTTCAAGGCAAGTTGCAGATAGGCCGCATCGTATGCCGATAACGCCCAGCGTCGCGCCAGCGCTGGCAGGCTGGGCCAGTCCGGTTCGGCATAGTCGATCACGAGCCCGTCGAGGAGGCGGTAACGCGCATCGATTTCCTTCAAGCGCGCCGGATGTCGGATCATTTTGGTCGTCGCCACGCTCGCCAATTCGTAACGCAGCAGTGTGGGGGCGATGAGCTTTCCCTTGATGCTGGCGAGGATGGGCGCGGCTTCGGGTTCGTCGAACAGCACTGCAGCAATAGCCGAGGCATCAACGACGACGGGCATCGCGATCGCGGCGAATGATGGCGGCGGATTCAGAAGGACTGGTGCTGCCGAGCTTGCGCGCGCGCTGCCAGAGCTCTTCCAGCGAGAGGCGGGCATCTTTGCGCGATCGCGTGCGCGCGGAGCGATGCTCGGGCGCAGGCAGCCACGCGGGCGCAGGCGGTTCGGACACGCGCAAAGCCGCAGCGTCTTCCAGAATCAGCAGCAGCTCGCGCTGCAAGGATCGACGATTGTCTTCCGCGCGCCGCCGCAGGCGGTCGGCGAGCGCATCGGGCACTTGCTTGATCGTGAAGGTGGTGGGCATGGCGTCCTCCGTGGATGCAAAATACATCCGAAATGGATGCGATGCAAGCCGGCCCTATTCCTCCCGCGTCACCCGCAGCACTTCTTCGGCAGACGTGATGCCGGCCACGCACTTGTTCCAGCCGTCTTCGAGGATGCTCGGCGTGCGCGTGCGCGCGTGGCGTTCCAGTTCCGCTTCAGCGGCATTGGCGTGGATCAGGCGGCGCAGTTCCTCGTCGACGTTGACAAATTCGTAGATGCCGGTGCGGCCGCGGTAGCCGGCGTGGCGACCGGCGGCCTGTGCGGAAGGCCGGTACAGATTCGCACGCGTGTCGGCGGCCTTGCCGAACGCAGCGAGTTCGCGCGGCGTGGCCGCGTACATCTCGCGTTGCGCCGGATCGAGCACGCGCACGAGGCGCTGCGCGAGCACGCCGATCAGCGAAGATGAGAGCAGGAACGGTTCAACGCCCATGTCGCGCAGGCGCGTGACTGCGCCGATCGCGGAGTTGGTGTGCAGCGTGGACAACACCAGATGGCCGGTGAGCGAGGCCTGCACCGCGATTTCGGCGGTTTCCAGGTCGCGGATTTCGCCGACCATGACCACGTCCGGATCCTGGCGCAGGATCGCGCGCAGGCCGCGCGCGAAGGTCATGTCCACTTTGGTGTTGACTTGGGTTTGTCCGACGCCATCGATGTAGTACTCGATCGGATCTTCCACGGTCATGATGTTGCGGCTGGCGTCGTTGAGCTGGAGCAACGAGCCGTACAGTGTCGTCGTCTTGCCCGATCCGGTCGGGCCGGTGACGAGCAGGATCCCGTGCGGACGCTGGATCACGTCGCCCAGTGCAGCGAGCGTATCCGGCGCCATGCCGAGTTGTTTCAGATCGAGTTTGCCGGCCTGCTTGTCGAGCAGGCGCAGCACGACGCGTTCGCCATGGCCGGCCGGAATCGTGGAGACGCGCACATCGACCGGGCGCCCGGCAATCTTGAGTCCGATGCGGCCATCCTGCGGCAGGCGTTTTTCGGCGATGTCCAGGCGCGCCATGACCTTGATGCGCGACACCACGGCGCTCGCGATCGCCTTCTGGGGGCTAAGTACTTCGCGCAGCACGCCGTCGATGCGAAAGCGCACGACGAGGCGATTCTCGAACGGTTCGATGTGGATGTCGCTCGCGCCTTCCTTCACGGCTTCGGTGAGCAGCGCGTTGATCAGGCGAATGATCGGCGCGTCGTCCTCGGATTCGAGCAGGTCTTCCGGCTCGGGCAGTTCGTCGGCAAGGGTCTTCAGATCGAGTTCGTCGTCGAAGTCGGCGACCATCGCACGTGCGTCGTCGCCTTGCTCGTACAAATCGCGCAGCAGGCGTTCGTAACTGGCGGTATCGTGGCGCACGAGCTTGAGCGGCGTGCCGAGATAGCGCCGCAGTTCACTCAAGACTTCAGGTTGGACGCCATCGCGCCAGGCGACTTCGGCCTCGTCGCCATGCCAGGCGACAAGCGTGGCGCCGTTGCGGCGGGCGAAGCCGAAACTGGGCCGCGGCGGATGCGCGGCCGCGTTCATGGGTGCTGCGTTCCCGGTGCGTCTTTCGGCGCCACGTCCAGTGCCGGCGATTTCAGGAAATCGTGCACTTCCGGCAACATCGGCTGCTGGGCGCGCGGCGTGATCGTTTCGCTGTTCTCGCGCATGCGCAATTGCTCGGTGCGCAGGAAGTTGTACTTTTCGCCGGATACCTGCGCCTCGCTCGCCGCGTCACGCAGGATCTTCGGATGCAGGAACACCATCAGGTCCTGTTTCTGGTGATCGTTGCTGCGGTAGCGGAACAGGTTTCCGATCAACGGAATGTCGCCCAGCGCGGGCACTTTCTGCACGCTGTCCTTGACGTTGTCCGAGATCAATCCGCCGAGCACGAGCAGGGAATCGTCCTTCACCATCACCGTGGTCTTGATCTCGCGCTTGTTGGTGACCAGGTCCACCGCACCCTGCACCGGCGGCAGCAGATTGGAGACTTCCTGGTGGATGTCCAGGCGCACCGTATCGCCGGAATTGATATGCGGCGTGACGGTGAGGGTGAGGCCCACGTCCTTGCGCTGGATGGTCTGGAACGGATTGCCGATGCCAGTGGTGTTGCCATTGCTGCCTGAATTGCCGCCGGTATTTGTCGTGTAGGAGCCGGTCACGAACGGCACTTCCTGCGCGACCTTGATCATCGCTTCCTGGTTGTCCAGGGTCATGATCGATGGCGTGGACAGGATGTTGTTCTTGCCGTTGCTGCGCAGCGCCGAGAGCAGGCCGCCGAGGCTGAGCAACTGCTTGCCATTCAACGTGACCGTGTCGAGGTAGCCCAAATTCAGGCCGTTGCCCAGGCTGATCGCCGGGCCTCCGGACGCGTTCAAGCCGCCGGTGACGTTGAAGATGTTGTTGCCCGGCGTGTTGCCGGTGAAATTGGTGCCGCCCAGCACATGGCTCTTGTCACCGAGCGGAATCTGCCACTGGATGCCGAGCTCGTTCGCGGTTTCATCCGAGACTTCCGCGATGACCGCCTCGATCAATACCTGCGCGCGGCGGATGTCGAGCTGGCGAATCACCGCCTGCAACGAACGAAACACCGCCGGCGGCGCACTGATCACGAGCGCGTTGTCGCCTTCGTGGGCCTGGATCGTCGCGGTCGATGCGCCGGAGGACGATGCGCCGCTGCCCGCCGCGGCGCCTGCGGCGGCCTTCGCGTTCGGCGGCGTGTCGCCGGTCAGCGTCGCGGCGACGCCTTCGAGAATCGGTACCAGGTCCTTGGCGTTGGCGTAGTTCAGATACACGACCTGGGTTTCGCCGCCATCGCTGATCGGTGTATCCAGATGTGCAACCAGCGCGCGCAGGCGCAGGCGGCCGCTCTTCCCACCCGAAAGCAAAATCGAATTCGTGCGCTCGTCGGCGAACACGTGCGGCGCATCGGCACTTTCGGCGCCCTTGGTATCGGCGAGCTGGCCGAGAATGCGCGCGACTTCCGCGGCACTGGCGTGCTGCAACGGGATCACGTCAACGCCGGAATCGGAAACCGTGTCGATGCGGTGGATGATGCTGATCATGCGTTCGACATTGCCGGCGCGATCGGAAACGACCAGCGAATTGGATGCCGGATGCGCAATCAGTTGCGCGCCCTGCGGCATCAGCGGGCGCAGGATCGGCACCAGATCCGTCGCCGCGACGTGCTTGACCGGCACGATCTGGGTGACGATCTCGTCCGCCTCGTGCTGGCGCGTGCCGTTGAGCCCGCCGGAGCCGTCCTGCTGCGCCACCGCCTCGGGCACGATCTTGACCATGCTGCCGGAAGGAATCGCCGCGTAGCCGTGCACGCGCAACACCGACAGGAACACGTCGTAGATTTCGTCCGGCTTCATCGGCCGCGCCGACACCACGGTGACCTTGCCTTGCACGTTCGGGCCGACGATGAAATTCTTGCCGGTGATTTCCGACACCGTCGCGATCAGCGCCTGGATGTCGGCATCCTTCATGTTCAGCGTGTGCGTGCCGGGCGGATTCGCGACGGGCGCTGCGACGGGCGACTTCGGTTGCGCGCAGGCCAGTGCGGCGGCGAAAGCGAGGAAGGCGGCAACGAGGAATCGCGTCATTGTGTATTTCTCTACAAGTATATTCGGATCAACGCAAGCTCACGGTCAGCGTCGCCGGCTTGCCGTCGCGCAACACGGTGACGGAAATGCTGCCGGCCCCGGCCAGATTGTCCATGAATTGCTGCGGATTGGACACCGCCGACAGCGACTGGCCGTTGATCGCGGTGATGAGGTCGGTGGGTTTGAGGCCGGCCTGGCTCATCAGCCGCGCCACTTCGCCGCCGCCGGACAGGCGCGCGCCGGCGATCTTGCCGTTCTCGAACACGGGTTCGACGTGCACCTGCTTGGCGAGCTGGGCCGGGTCGATGCGCAGTTTCGATTGCGCCGCACTCCAATCCAGGTTCCCGCCCAACTGCGGCGGCGCGAAGTTCGGCGGGATGCTCGACGCGCGCGCGCCGGTTGCGCTGGCGAGATTCGTCGGATTGGCTGGCGGCGCCGTAGCGTGCGCATCGGCCTGCGGCAGGTTCAGCGTCTCGGCCACGCCTTCGTGATCGAGCACGACGTGATCGGTGTAAACCGCCGTGAGCTTCGCGTTGTCGCCGACCGCCTCGCCCACTTTGTAAGCGCGCTCGCCGCCGTGTTCGTCCTGGATCATGGCGATGCCGTCGTTCGGATCGTCCATCGCCAGCGTGCCGCGCAAGGTGAGTTTCAGCGTCGTCGCCGGCGCGTTGCGCATCTGCTGCAACACCGCGATCGTTTGCGGATTGCCGAACAGATGCCACTTGCCCACCGATTGCAATGGCGCCGGTGCCGGCGCGGCAGCAGCCGGCGTCGCCGTCACGCCATTGTCGCCCTGCGGCACCAGCAGCCAGACGAGTTTCACCAGCAGCCACAGGCAGATCAGCGCGAAGATCGCGCAGGCAGCGAGCGCGGCCAGGCGCGAGAGGCGTGCGTGATCGGCGTGAGTCAGGGATGCAAGCATGCGGCGGTGTCGAAAAACCCGCCGCAGACTTTAGCAGCATGCGCTCAGGAACGCTTGAACAGGTTCCCGATGCGGCGGAACAAGCCCGGCTTCTTGCGCTCGGCCGGAAGCGGCGGAGATGGTGTCGGCGTCGTGGGGATGGGCTGGTGGCCGCGCGGACGCTTCTCCGGCATCGTGCCATTGCCTTCGTGATTGCGCGCCGAAACGTCGCCACCTTCGCCACGGCCGCGACCGCCGCGACGGCGGCGTTTGCGCGGCGCGCCGTCGGCACTGGTTGCGGGCAACGGTGCCGAATGTGTTGGTGCTGCGGTCGCTTGCGCAGGCGCGGGCTTGCGCTCGTGCGCGCGTTCGCGCGGGCCGTCGCGACGTGGTTTGCGGGTATCGCCGTGGCGCGATTCGCCGTGACGCGACTTCGGCGCATGCGGTTTGCGCGCCGAAGTGTCGATGTTGGATTCGCCGTCGCCAACTTCGGCGCCGGCGACCGGCGCACGCGGCGGTGGAATCACCAGCATTTCCGGCTCCACGCGCGCGACCGGAATCTTCTGGCCGATGTAGGCTTCGATGTCAGGCAGACCCTGCGCGTACATGTCGCAGGCGAAGCTGATCGCGTCGCCTTCGGCGCCCAAACGCGCAGTGCGGCCGATGCGATGCACGTAATCCTCGGCATCCATCGGCAAGTCGTAATTGAATACGTGGGTGACATCGGGAATGTGCAGGCCGCGCGCGGCGACGTCAGTGGCGATTAGGATTTCAATCTCGCCACGCTGGAACTTGCCGAGCAGGGTCTGACGCTTTTTCTGCGGCACGTCGCCGGACAGCATGCCGACGCGGAAGCCTTGCCGCTCCAGGCGCCGCGCGACTTTTTCCGCGGCAACCTTCATGTTGACGAAGACCATGCTGCGGTGCGCGTCGATGCGCGACAGCAAGTTGATCAGCAACGGCAGTTTTTCTTCGCTGGCTGGAAAATAAATGACCTGACGCACGCGGTCGGCGGTGACGTTGTCGCTTTCCACCGCGAGCTTTTGCGCCTCGTTCATGTGCTCGTAGGCGAGCTCGAGCACGCGGTGCGACAGCGTCGCCGAGAACAGCATGCACTGGCGGCGCGTGCGATCGGGCAGGCGGCGCAGGATGAAGCGCACGTCCTTGATGAAGCCGAGGTCGAACATGCGGTCGGCCTCGTCGATCACCATGATCTCCACGGCGTTGAGCGAGAACACGTGTTGCTTGTAATAGTCGAGCAGGCGGCCCGGCGTCGCGATGATGATGTCCACGCCACCGCGCAATTGCTCGCGTTGCTTGTCGTAGTCGACGCCGCCGTAGATCAATGCGGATTTGAGGCCGGTGTCGCGGCCGAGGCTGCGGAAATCCTTGTCGATCTGGATTGCAAGTTCCCGCGTCGGCGCGATGATCAGCGCACGCGGATCGACCGACCCGCGTTCGGCGAAAGCCGTACGCGTGAGCAGGCGTTGCATGATCGCGATCAGGAACGCGCCGGTCTTGCCGGTGCCGGTCTGCGCCTGCCCGGCGACGTCGCGCCCGGCGAGCGCATCGGGCAGGGTCAACGCCTGGATCGGCGTGCAGCGGGTGAAGCCCGCGGCGTGCAGACCGGAAAGCAGGCTCGGATGCAGGTCGAATGTGTCGAAAAAAGTGTCGGTAAGAGGTTGTTGCTCGGACATGAAGGCGATGGCCGCTCCGGGCCTGATGATGAATGCCGGGGTCTCGTCCGGCTTGAATGAGGGGGCGAATGGCCCAACTTGATCGGAACCGCCGCTTGGGGTCAAATGAAGCACCCCCGGCGAAACCCGAGCGCGCAGACGCTGCGCAACCTGAACAAGTATACCCCAACCGCGGCCACAACGCCGTCGTCAACCCGCAATACCATCCGTGGAGAACACCGTGAGCGCAGCCATTGCCCAGATCAGCGACGACCAATTCGAAGAGCAGGTGCTCAAGTCCAGCGAGCCCGTGCTGGTCGATTTCTGGGCCGAATGGTGCGGGCCGTGCAAGATGATCGCGCCGATCCTCGACGAGGTCGCGCAGAATTATTCCGGCAAGCTCAAGGTGGCCAAGATCAACATCGACCACAACCAGAAAACCCCGCGCAATTACAATGTGCGCGGCATCCCGACCCTGATGATCTTCAAGAACGGCAAGGTCGAGGCGACCCAGATCGGGGCGGTGAGCAAGACCCAGTTGACCCAGCTGATCGACAGGACGATCTGACGAAATTCGTCATTCCGGCCATGGATTGGCCGGAATCCAGGCGGCAGGATGCCAACAAGAAAGACACTGGATTCCGGCTTTCGCCGGAATGACGAGAAAAGAAAACCGCGGCCACGAAGACGATCCGTACTCAATCGCTACTTGTGTAAATCGCAAAAAAAGCTAAAAATATAGTCCGCCAAACGCTTGGCAGTGCGCAGCGATTGGTGATAAGTTACATCGGTCTGCCGGGCGTTCGCCCGGCCCGCCCTCCCCCGATTTTCTTCCAACCCTCCGTAACTTTTACGGCGCCCACGAGGCCAGTCCGTGTCCGAACCAGATAACAAAGATTCCGGCGAAAGCCGTTCCAACGATACGCGTGCCGAATCCAAGCCGCGCGAAACCCAATCCGGCGACAACACCGCTGCCAATCCACCAGCCGCAGAAGCCGGGGGCGAAAACGCCGGTGGCGGCGAACAGCGCCAAGGCGGCAATCGACCGCAAGGTCGCCATGGCCGCAATCGCGGCCGTGACCGCAATCGCGGAGGTGGTGGCGGTGACCGCAATCAGCAACGCTTCCAGCCGCCACAGGACGAGGAATACGACGAGTCCAAGAACGGCGGCGGCGACGGCCCGCTGATCGACCTGAACGAACTCAAGCGCAAGCCTGCGCACCAGTTGCTCAAGATGGCCGAGGAACTCGGCATCGAGGAAGGCGTCGCGCGCGCGCGCAAACAGGACATCGTGTTCCTGATCCTGAAGGCGCATGCCCGCGCCGGTGGTGGCGTCAGCGTCGAGGGCGTGCTCGAAATCCTGCAAGACGGCTTCGGCTTCCTGCGCGGCCCGGACGAGTCCTATCTCGCCGGTGCCGACGATATCTACGTCTCGCCCTCGCAGATCCGCCGCTTCAACTTGCGCACTGGCGACTATATCGCCGGCCGCGTGCGCAATCCGAAGGAAGGCGAGCGTTACTTCGCCCTGCTGCGTGTTGACACGATCAACGGCGAGCCGCCGGAAGCGTCGAAGAACAAGGTGCTGTTCGAAAACCTCACACCACTGTTCCCGCGCAAGATGTTCCACCTGGAACGCGGCAACGGCTCGACCGAAGACATCACCGGCCGAATTCTCGACTTGATCGCGCCGGTCGGACGCGGCCAGCGCGGCATGATCGTGTCGCAGCCCAAGGCCGGCAAGACAATGATGCTGCAGAATATCGCCCAGGCGCTGGTGCAGAATTATCCCGAGGCACACCTGATCATCCTGCTCATCGACGAACGTCCCGAGGAAGTCACCGAAATGCAGCGCAGCGTGCGCGCCGAGGTGATCTCCTCCACGTTCGACGAACCCGCGGTGCGCCACGTGCAGGTTGCCGAAATGGTGATCGAGCGCGCCAAGCGCCTGGTCGAACACAAGAAGGACGTCGTGATCCTGCTTGACTCCATCACGCGTCTCGCGCGCGCCTACAACACCGTGGTGCCCTCGTCCGGCAAGGTGCTGACCGGCGGCGTGGACGCGAACGCACTGCAACGCCCGAAGCGCTTCTTCGGCGCCGCGCGCAACGTCGAGGAGGGTGGCTCGCTGACCATCCTTGCCACTGCGCTGGTCGAGACCGGCTCGAAGATGGACGAAGTGATCTACGAGGAATTCAAGGGCACCGGCAACATGGAAGTGCACCTGGATCGGCGCATCTCCGAGAAGCGCGTGTATCCGGCGATCAATATCAACCGCTCCGGCACGCGCCGCGAAGATTTGCTCATCGAACCGGACATGCTGCAGAAGATCTGGATCCTGCGCAAACTGCTGCATCCGATGGACGAACTCGCCGCGATGGAATTCATGCTCGACAAGATGAAGAACACCAAGTCGAACGATGAGTTCTTCAACGCGATGAAGCGCTGATTTTCGCCTCTCCCGTATGCGGGAGAGGCCGACGCGCGAAGCGCGGCGGGTGAGGGAAAATTGTGGAGTACCTTCCCGGACTTCCCCTCACCCCAACCCTCTCCCGCCAGCGGGAGAGGGGGCAAGAGCAAAGTTCAATTTTTGCGCTGCCGCAAATTCGGCAAGAACACCGTGAGCAGGCCGATTGCCGGCAGCCACGCGCATAGCGCATACACGTATTCGATGCCGCGGCGGTCGGCCAGCTCGCCAAGCAGGGCCGCGCCGAGTCCGCCCATGCCGAACGCGAAGCCGAAGAATAGTCCCGAGATCGTGCCGACCTTGCCGGGCAGCAGTTCCTGCGCGTAGACCAGGATCGCCGAGAACGCCGACGACAGGATCAAGCCGATCACGATGCTCAGCGCCGCAGTCCAGAACAGATTCGCGTGTGGCAGCATCAGCGTGAACGGCAGCACGCCGAGGATCGAGGCCCAGATCACGTACTTGCGTCCGATGCGGTCGCCGAGCGGGCCGCCGATGAGCGTGCCGAGTGCAACCGCGCCGAGGAACACGAACAGGTACAACTGCGAATCGCGCACGCTGACGTGGAAACGTTCAATCAAGTAGAACGTGTAGTAGCTGTACAAGCTGGCGAGATAGAAATACTTCGAGAAGATCAGCGCCAGCAGTACCGCGATCGCAATCCACACTTGCCGTTGCGACAAGCCATGCGTGACTTCATGCACGACCGACTGCGCGCGTGTGCGCATGTGTTGCGCGTACCAGCCGCCGACGCGGCTCAACAAGACGATTGCGAGCAGCGCCGCGATCGAAAACCACGCGATGCTGTGCTGGCCGTAAGGCAGCACGATGAACGCGGCGAGCAGCGGACCGATCGACGATCCAAGATTTCCGCCGACCTGGAAAAACGACTGTGCGAAACCGTGGCGGCCGCCCGAAGCCAGCCGCGCGATGCGCGAGGATTCCGGATGGAAGACCGACGATCCGGTGCCGACCAATGCAGCGGCGAGCAACAACGCGCCGAAGCTCGTCGCGATCGCGAGCAGCAACAATCCCGACAAGGTGAAGCCCATGCCGATCGCAAGCGAATACGGCATCGGGTGCTTGTCGGTGTACCAGCCCACCAGCGGCTGTAACAGCGACGCCGTGGTCTGGTAGGTGAGCGTGAGCAGGCCGATCTGGCCGAAGTCGAGCACGTATTGCGTTTTGAGCAGCGGATAGATAGCTGGCAGCAACGATTGGATCAGATCGTTGAGGAAGTGGCAGAAACTGATGGCGCCGAGCACCGTCAGTACCGTATTGGCAGCGCCGCTGCGCAGCGCGGACTGATTGGCGTTCATCGCGGAAGTCCGGCAATCGAAGCGGCGATTATCGCCGATCGCAGCGATCGGCGTATCCTGCCGGAATGCACGACACGCGCCTGGACGCCATCCGCCACGGCCTGCACCTGCGCCGGCTGCATCCGGCGTACTTCGCCCTCGCGATGGCCACCAGCATCGTGTCGATCGCGTTGCGCGACAGCGGCCTGAGTGCGATTCCGGATGCGCTGTTCGCCGTCAATGTCGTCGTCTACCCGGCCTTGATCCTGATCTCGCTCGCACGCCTGATCGTGTATCCGCAGGAATGCGTCGCGGACCTGGCCGACCATCGCCGCGCCCAGGGTTACTTCACCTTCGTTGCCGCGACCGCGGTGATGGGCCTGGAATGCCGCATCGTCGGTGCACCGCCCGCGCTGGTCATCGCGTTCTGGTGGCTGGCTTTTCTGGCATGGGTGGTAGTCATGTACGCGGTGTTCGCCACCTTGATCATCAAGCAACGCAAACCGCGCATCGAGCGCGGACTCGACGGCGGCTGGCTGCTGTCGATTGTCGCGACGCAAGCGGTGGCTATCCTCGGTGCAGCGCTGGCGCCGCTCGTTCCGGAGCATGCGCATGCACATTTGTTCCTTGCGCTGGTGTTGTGGTTGGTCGGTGGCATGCTCTACATCTGGATCATCTCTCTGATTTTCTATCGTTCCGTATTTTTTCGTCTTGCACCGTCCGAGCTGACGCCGCCGTACTGGATCAGCATGGGTGCGATGGCGATCTCCACGCTCGCCGGCGTTTATCTGCTCGATTACGGCGCCGATTTGCCGGTGATCCAGGCCGCGCGCAGTTTCATCGTCGGCTTCACCTTGCTGTTCTGGGCCACGGCAACGTGGTGGATTCCGTTGCTCATCGTGCTCGAAGCGTGGCGGCATTTGTGGAGACGCTATCCGCTCAGCTACGAGCCGCTGGACTGGGGCGCGGTGTTTCCGTTCGGCATGTACGCGACCTGCACCTGGAACCTGGCGCGTGCGCTGGACATGGATTTGCTGCGGCCGATCGCGGTGTTCTTCGCCTGGGCCGCGCTGATCCTGTGGCTGCTGACCTTCATCGGCTGGATCCTCGCCGACGCGCCGGAATTGTGGCGTGCGACGTTCAGGAAAGTTCCGGACCACCATCGGACTTGATGCGGCCGCGCCATTGCGCCAGCGCCGCGCGCGTGCGCTCGCGACCGAGTTCGATAAGTTCCGGCGCGCGGTGGAATTCGTAGAACGCACCGGCGCTGCGCGGAATCGTCACAAGCAAATCCGGCGGCTGCGCGGCGAGGCGGTAGCGTGTGAGCGTGGACTGCACCGCATCGAGCGAACGCGCGAAAGTTTCGAGCAGGCCCGGATCGGTGTTCGCGTCCGGCGCCGACGCGGAATTCGCATCGTCCGGCGCGGCGTTGAGGTCCACGGCGATCGTGCAGTCGGTAAGGTCGCGCAGGGTCGGCGTGATCGGCACCGGGTTGAGCAGGCCGCCATCGACCAGCACGCGGCCTTCGTAATGATGCGGGCGAAACACGGTCGGAATCGCGATCGAGGCGCGGATCGCGTCGAACAGGGGTCCGTGCGTGAACCAGATTTCGCGCTGGGCGAGGATATCGACCGCGACGGCGGTGTAGGGAATCGGCAGATTTTCGATCAGGACGTCGCCGATCAGCTCGCGCAGGCGGCCGATGATACGGTCGCCCTTGATCAGGCCGCCGCGAAACGTCCAGTCGAGCAGGCGCAGCACGTCAAACTTCTGCAGGGTGAGCGTCCAGTCGCGATAGGCGTCGAGTTTGCCCGCTGTGTAAATGCCGCCGACCAGCGCGCCCATCGAGGCGCCGGCCACGCTGCGGATTTCGAAACCCTGCGCGAGCAATTCCTCGATCACCCCGATGTGCGCATAGCCGCGCGCGCCGCCGGAACCGAGGACGAGCGAGACGGTTTTTGCGTTGGCGTTCATTTGTAGGCGCCGAGCGCGAGCTGCAACATGATCTTCATTTCCTCGCGCAAGCTCACCGGCGCGACCACTTCCGCGTCCGCGCCGTAGCGCAGCACGTCCATCAGCAATTCGCGCGAATTCGAATACGGCACCTTCAATTCGTAACGGCCATCGGGCAGGCGTGTGCCCTGCTGCTGCGAGTGCCAGTGTTCGTCGGCGACCCAGCGCGCGGCGTGCGCGGAAAAACGGATCGTCGCCGTGGCCTTTGGCGCGCCGGAGAAAATTCCGTAGCTCGACGCCAGGTGCGCGTTCAATTCCGCTTCACCGCGATCCTGCGCGGCATCCTCGAGCACGCTGGCGCGGCCGATCCGGTCGAGCGCGAAACTGCGCAACGCGTCGCGGTCGTGATCCCATGCGTCCAGATACCAGTTGTCGCGGTAGTGGGTCAGTCGTTGCGGCGAAACCGTGCGTGTGGTCGCCTCGTTGGTCGAACGCGCGCGGTAGTCGAATTTCAGGCGCTTGCGCCCGAGTACCGCGCCGGCAACGTGGCGGAACGTGGCCTCGTCCACGCGCCGCGTGCCCGAGCCGATCACGCGGATGCGCTCGATGGGAAAGCTCTGTCCGTCGGTCTGGTTCGACAACAGCCGATCGATGCGCGCGCGGAACGGCGCGAGCGTCGTGGCGAGGATGCCCGGGCCGGTGCGCCCGACCAGCTCGTTGAGCGCGAGCAGGGCCTGCAATTCCTCGCTGGTCAGCCACAGGCCGGGCAGCTCGAAGCGCTCGGCCTCATCCGCGTTGTAGCGGAACGCGGCCTCGTCACCCTCGCTGTCAATCGGCGCACCGAGCGCGTCGCGCAGGAAGGCGATGTCTCGATACCCCGTGGCGCGCGAGCAGCCAAGTTCGTCGAGGATTTTTGCCAGCGGCACCGGATAGCGCGCGGATTTCAGGATCCGATGCAGCGTGAGAATTCTTTCGTAACGATCCATTCTCCTATGGTACGGCATGTGGGCCGCCGTGCCGCATCCGTTATCATGCGCGCATGCCGCACACGCAGCTGAAACTCAATGAACCCGTGGGCGACGAGGTCAAGACGACCACGTGCTACATGTGCGCGTGCCGCTGCGGCATCAAGGTGCATCTGAAGAACGGCCGCGTGCGCTACATCCAGGGTAACCCGGCGCACCCAGTCAACAAGGGCGTGCTGTGCGCGAAAGGCTCGGCCGGGATCATGCAGCACTATTCGCCGGCGCGGTTGCGCAAACCGCTGCTGCGTGTGGGCGAGCGCGGTACGGGCCAATTCCGCGAGATCGAATGGGACGAGGCGCTGGCGCTGGCGACAAAGTGGCTGGGCGACATCCGTGCGCGCAATCCGGATGAACTCGCGTTTTTCACCGGCCGCGACCAGTCGCAGGCGCTGACCAGCTGGTGGGCGCAGCAGTTCGGCACGATCAACTACGCGGCGCACGGCGGGTTCTGCTCGGTCAACATGGCCGCCGCCGGCATGTACACATTGGGCGGTTCGTTCTGGGAATTCGGCGAACCGGATTGGGAGCACACGAAGTTCCTGCTCATGTTCGGTGTCGCCGAGGATCACGACTCCAATCCGATCAAGCTCGGACTCGGCAAGCTCAAATCGCGCGGCGCGAAGATTGTCGCGATCAACCCGGTGCGCACCGGTTACGCCGCGATCGCCGACGAGTGGATCGGCATTCGCCCCGGCACCGACGGTCTATTCGTCGGCGCGCTGATCCGCCAATTGCTGATCCACGATCGCATCGATTTCGATTACCTCGTGAAGTACACGAATGCGCACCACCTGGTCGTACGCAATCCCGGCGGCGCGGACGATGGACTGATCGCGCGCGATGCGCAGGGCAATGCGCTGTGCTGGGACAAGCGCGGCAACATCGCGCGGCCCGCGGACTCGCTGGACACCGCACCCGCCATCGTGGGCGAATTCACCTTGCCCGACGGCCACCAGGCGATGCCCGCGTTTGCGTTGCTCGCCGAACGTTTTCTCAGCGACGATTACGCACCTGAACATGTCGCGCCGCAGTGCGGCGTCGACGCCGCAACGATTCGCCGCATCGCCGCGGAACTCGCCGACGTCGCGTTCAATCAGGAAATCCGCCTGCCGCAGCGTTGGATCGATACGCACGGCCGCGTGCATGAGGAAATGATCGGCCGTCCGGTTTCGATGCACGCGATGCGCGGCATCGCCGCGCATGCGAACGGCTTCCACACCTGCCGCATGATCCACGTCTTGCAGATGCTGCTCGGCGCGATCGATACACCGGGAAGTTTCCGTTACCAACCGCCGTATCCGAAATCCGTGCCACCAGCCACCCGTCCGGGCAAATCGCGCAAGGAGAATGGCGCGCTCAACGCCGGACCGCTCGGCTACGTGCACGCCCCGGAAGACCTCGTCGTCGACGCGCACGGTTCGCCGCGCCGCATCGACAAGGCGTTCTCGTGGGAATTCCCGCTCGCCGCGCACGGCATGCTGCAATCCGTGATCCGCAACGCCTGGGCCGGCGATCCGCACAAGATCGACACGTTGTTCCTGTTCATGGCCAACATGGGCTGGAACTCGGCGATGAACACGCACGACACGCAGCGCATGCTCTGCGACAAGGACCCCGACGGCACGTACAGGATTCCACGCTTCATCTACGCCGACGCGTATTGGTCGGAGACGGTGAACTACGCCGATCTCGTGCTGCCGGACACAACCTACCTGGAACGCCACGACTGCATCTCGCTGCTGGATCGGCCGATTTCCGATGCCGACGCTGCCGCGGACGCGATCCGCCAACCGGTATGCCATCCGGATCGAGACGTGCGTCCGTTCCAGGACGTGCTGCTCGATCTCGGCACGCGCCTGAAACTGCCGGGCATGGTCGATGCGGATGGCGCAGCGATATATCCGCGCGGCTACGCGCAGTACATGGTCGAACACGAACGCGCGCCGGGCGTGGGCCTGCTCGCCGGCTGGCGCGGTCCGTCGGGCGACAAGCCGGGGATCGGCGCACCGAATCCGCATCAGCTCGATGCGTACAAGGCGCACGATTGCCATTGGGAAACGAAGATTCCCGACGCCGGCCGCTATTACAAGATGGCCAATCGCGATTACCTCGCCTGGGCCAAGTCGCTCGGCTTCGTCGGTTCGACGGATGCGATCGTGCTGGAAATCTATTCCGAGCGATTGCAGAAATTCCGCCTCGCTGCGCAGGGGCATGGCGCCGCGCAGCCGCCCGCGCGCGAACGTGCGCGCGTCGAGAAATTCTTCGACCCGCTGCCTTTCTACCATGCGGCTGCGCCGGAAGACGCGGCGTTTCCGGTTTCCGCCATCACCCAGCGTCCCATGTTCATGTACCACGCCTGGGGCTCGCAGAACGCCTGGCTGCGCCAGATCGCGGCGCGCAATTTCCTCTACCTGCATCCCGATACCGCCCGGGCGCACGGCATCAATGATGGTGACGATGTATTCGCGGAATCCGCGCACGGCCGCATCCGCGCACAGGCGAAGTTCCACGAAGGCACCGCGCCCGGCGTGGTCTGGACCTGGAACGCGATCGGCAAGCAGCGCGGCGCGTGGAAGCTCGACGCGGATGCGCCAGAGTATACAAAAGGGTTCCTGCTCAACCATGCGATCGACGACTTGCTGCCGCCGCGCGCCGACGGCTACCGCTACGCGAATGCGGATGCCGTGACCGGGCAGGCGGCGTGGTTCGACCTGAAGGTGCGCATCGTGCGCACCCATGCCACGGAGCAAGCCGCATGAGCCTGCAGGCCTGGGCCGTCGCCGCCATCGTGATCGGCGCGATGGCGTTGTTCGTCAGCGAAAAATTGCGCTACGACGTGGTCGGCCTGCTCGTGCTCGTCGCCCTGCTCGTTTCGGGAATCCTGACGCCGGCGGAAGGCCTGTCCGGCTTCAGCAACGAGGCCACGATCGTCGTCGCGGCGATGTTCGCGCTGAACGCGGGACTCGTCGGTACCGGCGCACTCGACCCCCTGATCCGCACGCTGTCGCGCATCCGGCGGCCGTGGCTGCTGACGCTTTCGATCCTTGTCATCGTCTGTTTTCTCGGCGCATTCGTGAAGAATACGGCATTGGTCGCGACGTTTTTGCCGGTGACGTTGAGCGTCTGCGCGCGCGCCAAGACTTCGCCGGCGCGCGTGCTGATCCCGATGTCCTATGCGGCGCAGATGGGCGGCGTGTGCACCCTGCTTGGCACTTCGTCGAACCTGTTGACCAACAGTCTGGCCGTGCAGCACGGCATGCCCGAGTTCGGCGTGTTCGAATTCACCAAGCTCGGTGCATTGCTTGCCGTCGCCGGCATCATTTACCTGATGCTGGTCGGGCGCTGGCTGTTGCCGCGGCATATCGACACCGATCATTCGGAGAATCTCGAACTCGGCAAATTCGTGACCGAACTGCGCGTGCGTGCCGATTCGCCGCTGATCGGCGATTCCGTGGCGACGGCGAAACTCGGCGAGCGTTTCGGGGTGTATGTGCTGGAGCTGCTGCGCGGCGACGAGCACCTGTGGGCGCCGCGCGAGCAGGAGTTGCGCGAGGGCGACGTGCTGCTCGCACGCGGCGACTGGGAACGGCTGGAGGAATTCCGGCTGAAGCTAAAGCTCGAGATCGCACCGGCGGCGAACCTTCCCGCCGGCCGGCGCGTGCTGATCGAGGCGCTGGTCGCGCCGGGCGCGCGCGTCGCTGGCGACAGCGTCGGTGAGTTCGGTGCGCGCTGGGGCGACGACGCCGTGGTGCTGGCGGTGCAACGGCGCAGCCGCATCCTGCGTGAGCAGCTCAAGCACACGCGCCTGGAAGTCGGCGACATCCTGCTGCTGCTCGTCGACGAGCCGGCACTGCGCCAGTTGCGCCGCGAATCCGGTCTGGTCGTGCTCAGTGAGCGCGGCGACACGCGCGCGACGCGGCGCAAGGCGCCGCTCGCGATCGGCATCCTCGTCGCCGTGGTCGCCGTCGCCGGGCTCGGCATCCTGCCGATCGTGGTCAGCGCGCTGGCGGGTTGTGTGGCGATGGCACTGACCGGCTGCTTCTCGTTCGACGATGTCTACGAGACGATGGACTGGAAGGTCATCGTCTTGCTCGGCGCGATCCTGCCGCTCGGCATTGCGTTGGAGAAAACCGGCCTTGCGCGCGAGGTCGTCGCGGCCGGCATGCATCTGGTCGGCCAGCACGGTCCGCTCGCGGCATTGCTCATGGTGTACCTGCTCACCGCGCTGCTCACCGAGATGATGGGCCACAATCCGTCCGTGGTGTTGATGGTGCCGATCGCGATTTCCGTCGCACACGTCATGCAGGTGAGTCCGACCCCGTTCGTGATCTGTGTGGCCTTTGCCGCGGCGACGTCGTTCGCGACACCGGTTGGTTATCCGACCAATACCATGGTGTACGCGGCCGGCGGCTACCGGTTTGCCGATTTCATGAAAGTCGGTATCCCGCTGATCGCGATGTTCTGCGCGCTGTCGATGTGGCTGATCCCGCGCTTCTGGCCATTCTGATGACGAGCTTGGCGCCTTCCACCGCGAAGAAACTCGGATTGGTCATCGACCTGGATATCTGCGTTGGCTGTCACGCCTGCGCGGTCGCATGCAAGGAATGGAACGACGGCGGCGAATTCGGCCCGCTGCCGGACGCGGATCCCTACGGCGCGGAACCCCTGGGCGTGTGGTTCAACCGCGTGCATTCGTATGAAGTCGAGCCGACGCAGAAAAACCAGCCGGCGATGACGGTGCACTTTCCGCGCTCGTGCCTGCATTGCGAGACGCCGGATTGCGTCACCGTGTGCCCGACCGGCGCGAGCTACAAGCGCGCCGAGGATGGCATCGTGCTGGTCGATGAGGACAAGTGCATCGGCTGCAAGCTGTGTTCGTGGGCGTGTCCGTATGGCGCGCGCGAATACTCCGAGGTGCGTGGCGTCATGCAGAAGTGCACGCTGTGCGTGGATCGCATCTACAACGAATCGTTCGAGGAGGTCGATCGACAGCCGGCCTGCGTGATGGCATGTCCGACACGCGCGCGCCATTTCGGCGACCTGGGCGATCCGGATTCGACTGTGTCGAAACTCGTCGCCGAACGCGGCGGCTACGACCTCATGCCCGAAATGGGCTACAAGCCGGTGAACAAGTACCTGCCGCCGCGGCCGCGGCGCGATGGTTGCGGCTCCACACCGAAACCCACGAGCGATGAAAAAACGGATTTTTCCACTGCGTCGCCGCTGCTGCGCTGGATCGACAAGGTGCTGTCCAGATAATGCGCCCAGCTTTTTCCGTCATCTTTTTCACCGTCATGTCCGGCTGCGGTTACGGGCTGCTGTTTCTTCTCGGTGCCGTGTTCGTATCGGATCCTTTGCTGATCGCGCGCAACGAAGCGTTGCTGGCGCTTGCCATCGGCGCCGTGTTCGTCGTCGTCGGCCTGCTTTCCTCGACCCTGCACCTGGGCCAGCCGCAACGCGCGTGGCGCGCGTTTTCGCAATGGCGTACGTCGTGGCTGTCGCGCGAAGGCGTGGCGTCGCTGGCGAGTTTCGTACCGATGCTCGCGCTGGCGTGGTGCCTGTGGCGCGGCGCGGATGAATCGTTGTTGCGCGCACTCGGCGCGTTGCTCGCCTTACTCGCGGCGATCACGATTGTGTGCACGGCGGGAATCTACACATCGCTGAAAACGATTCCTGCATGGCACAATCCTTATGTGCTGCCGGGTTATCTGCTGCTGGGATTGCTCGGCGGCGCCTGCTGGTCGTTGCTGATCGGCGGATGGGCCGGCACCGCGCAAGCGCGGCCCGCGTTGGTCGTCGCATTCGCCATCGCCTGTGTCGTGCTCAAGCGCGCTTACTGGCGGCATATCGACAGCGAAGCGCCGACATCGACACCTGAATCCGCCACCGGACTCGGCCGCTTCGGCCGCGTGCGCAGCGTCGAGGCACCGCACACGGAAGAGAATTACCTGACGCAGGAAATGGGCTTCGTCCTCGCGCGCCAGCACGCCGCGCGCCTGCGCACGATTTGTCTCGTCCTGATCGGCGCCGTGCCCATCGTCGCTGCTGCCGCCGTGCCTGAGTTGCCGGGTTGGAGCGCGGTCCTGGCATGCATTGCGGCATTCGCGGCCACGGCCGGGCTGTTCGTCGAGCGCTGGCTGTTCTTCGCGCAAGCGAAACACGTGGTGATGCTGTACTACGGCGGCACGCGGCCACAAAATCCCTGAACCGCGCTTGTACGCGTTGCGCACAAGTCCACATTTTTGCATCGGCGTACGCGTACAATGCGCGCCCGTCGCATCGCACGCGGCGTGCTCCCCCAGAACAAGGAATCCCCATGAAAACGACGTTACTCGCATCCGCCGTTTTGCTCGCGCTGCCGCTGGCCGCGCTCGCTGATCCGCCCCCCGCGCCGCCGATCGGCTGGTCGGGCAGCGGCGAAGCCGGCTTGTCGATCGCCAGCGGCAACACCAAGTCGCAGAACCTCAACGCCAAACTCGACATCAAGTTCAACGACGACCAGTGGACCGACGATTTCTACCTGCTTGCGCTGCGCAACAAGGCCAATACGCCGGCCGGTTATGACCTGACCGCGAACCGCTACGAAGGCGGCGCCTCGCTCGGCTACAAGTTCGACGAGCGCAGCTACATCGTCGGCGCGGCGCGCTACGAGCACGACGAGTTCTCGTCCTACGATTACCAGTACATCGTGTCGATCGGCTATGGCTACCAGATCCTGAAGAATGCGAGCGACGAACTGGCGGTGGAAATCGGCCCGGGTTACAAGGTCGCGCAGCCAGCTTCGTACATTCTGTTGCCGGTCGATCCGCAATCGCCGCCGGTCAAGGTCACGCCGGATTCCGAGAACAACCTCGTCGCGCGCGGCAAGCTCACCTACAAGCACAACTTCAGCGACACCGTGGCGTTTGTCGACACGTTCGTGGTCGAAGCCGGCAGCAACAACAAGTTCTTCCAGAACGATGCGGGCCTGGCGGTGAAGATGAACAGCAAGCTCGCGCTCAAGGTCGGCTACCAGATCCGCCACAACTCGGATGTGGAGCCGGGTTTCAAGAAGACGGACGGACTGTTTACGACGAATCTCGTCTACAACTTCTGACCCGACGATCGCGACACGGCAACGGGCCCGCGCGGGCCCGTTGTCATTTATGGCCCAGCAATTCGCCCGCACCTTGCGCGAGCAATTGCCCCGCCACGCGCTCGCCGAGCGCATCCGGTGCTTCGGATTGCCCGTCGTCGTCGGCGCGGATGAGTTTTCCATTCGTCGCATCGCCGACCAATCCGGAAAGATGCAAGCCGATTTCGGTTTCGATGCAGAACGCCGCTATCGGCACCTGGCAATTGCCTTGCAGATGGCGCGTCATCGCGCGTTCTGCGCCGACGCAACGCGCGGTCGCGTCGTCGTGCAGCGGCGCGAGCAACTCGGCGATGCGCGTATCGCCAGCGCGATGTTCGATTGCGATCGCGCCTTGCGCGGCGGCCGGCAACCAGTGCGGCGGCTCGAGCCGGCTGCGGATGCGGCCTGCGAGTCCCAGGCGTTCGAGTCCCGCGCAGGCGAGCACGATCGCATCGTAGTCGCCGTCGTCGAGTTTCGCCAGGCGCGTGTTGACGTTGCCGCGCAGATCCAGCAATTGCAGATCGGGGCGCCGCGCGCACAACTGCGCCTGCCGGCGCAGCGACGAAGTGCCCACGCGCGCCCCCTGCGGCAGGTCGTCCAGATGCACAAACGCATTCGACACGAAGGCGTCGGCGGCATCGGCGCGCTCGAGCACGGCGCCGATGGCAAAGCCGGGTTCGAGCAACATCGGCACATCCTTGAACGAATGCACCGCGACGTCGGCGCGGTGTTCGCGCATGGCGACTTCCAGTTCCTTCAGGAACAGGCCCTTGCCGCCGATGTCGGCGAGCGGACGGTCCAGGATACGGTCGCCACGCGTGGTCATGGGCACCAGTTCCACACCCAACTGCGGATGCGCGGCGCGCAGCAGCGCGGCGACGTGCTCGGCCTGCCACAACGCGAGCGCGCTTTTGCGTGTGGCAATGCGCAGCGCGTGTTTCACAGGCTTCGAACCAGTTTGCGCAGCCCCGGCAGATTCCGCCGGCTGACTTCCAGCGTCGCGGTAACGCCGTCGATCTGCGCGTGGATGCTGCCGTCCGCAGCGCGCACGAGTCCGCCCAGGCGATCACGCGCGATCAGGCAATTGCGGTGGATGCGCACGAAGCGTTCGCCGAATTCGTCTTCCAGTGTCTTCAGCGACTCCTCGATCAGCACCTCGCCCTTGGCGTGATGCACGACGACGTACTTGTCTTCCGCGAGCAAATAATGAATGTCGGCGACCGGCACGAGCACGAGGTTGCCGCGCACGCGCGCACACAGGTGGCCACGCCGCGCCGGCATGCCCGTGGCCGATTCCATGCGCACGACGTCTTCCGCGCTGAACCGGCGCGCGCGTTCCAGCGCGGTACGCAGGCGTTCGACGCGCACCGGCTTGACCAGATAATCCACCGCGCCGGTGTCGAATGCGGCGAGCGCGTGCTCGTCGTAGGCGGTGCAGAACACGATCACTGGCGGTTTCTCGAAACCGGCGAAGTGGCGCGCGGTTTCCAGTCCGTCCATCAGCGGCATGCGGATGTCGAGCAGGACGACATCCGGATGCGTACGCGCGGCCGCTTCCAGCGCGGTGCGGCCATCACCGGCCTCGCCCGCGATTTCCACATTGCCGCAATCGCGCAGCAGCGTGGCGAGGCGTTCGCGCGCCAGCGGTTCGTCGTCAACGATCAGGACTTTCATCGGGCAGTCTCACCACGCAGACGAATTCCTCGGCGCCGTTGTCGACGGCGAGCGTTCCGCGCGTGCCGAAATGGTACTCGATGCGCGCGCGCGTGTTGTCCAATGCAATTCCGTTGCGCGGCGCGGCGCGCACGGATTGCGGCGGCTGCGGATTGCGGATTTCCAGGATTACCGCGTTCGTTTCGCGGTGGCCGCGCACGCTCACCGTGCCGCCTTCGGGCAGCGCCTGGATGCCATGGTAGATCGCGTTTTCCACCAGCGGCTGCAGCAGCAGCGCGGGAATCGGCAGGTCTTGCGGAAGTTCGTCCACGGCCATGTCCACGCGCAGGCGCTCGCCGAGACGAAGTTTTTCGATGTCGAGGTAACGGCGCATCAGGTCGAGTTCGGCGCCGAGCGTACTCAGCGCCGAATCGCGCCCGAGCGCAGCGCGGAACAGGTCGGACAAATCCTCCACCGCGCGTTCCGCATCCGCGGGACGGCTGCGGATCAGGCTCGCGATCGTGTTCATGCTGTTGAACAAAAAGTGCGGACGGATGCGCGCCTGCAGCGCCTCGAAGCGCGCCTTGGCCTCCGCGCGCACGCGCGCGCGCCACTGTTCGATCACGTAGAAATAGCGCAGCAGCGCCGCGCCGAGCAGGGCGCACAGCACCGCGCTGCGCCAGATGAAGCGGCCCTCGAATTGCGCCGGCAAGGTAAGGTTCAAGCCGAGCTGGTGGTCGATCTCGAACACCAGGGCACTGCCGATCACGGTGACCGCGAGCATCAGTGCATACGCGGTGATGACGCCGAGCCACGGCGAGAGCTTTTCCAGTTGCGGCCGCAGCTTGCACAGGCACACCGCGCACACCAGCGCCAGCCATTGCGCGAAAACGCTGACCGTGGCCAGGCGTGGCAGCAGCGGGCGGGTTTCGTCGCTCGGCGCGATTTCCGCGACGAGGACCAGCAACTCCGCTACCACCATTACCGCGAACAACACCGGCAGGCTGCAAAAATCCGGCAGCCAGCGGGGGCGTTCGTCGGTGGATGCGGCCATCGGCTAGAGAGAGATTCGTAATGGAATAACGTCATACCGGCATGGATTGCCGGTATCCAGACTGCAGGGATGCCGTCCTTGGCAACTGGATTCCGGCAGTCCCTGCCGGAATGACGAACAAGAAAATGCGTCGTTCATCTCTGAAAATCTCAATTGGCTAACCTCGGCGACATCCATGCACGCAAATCCGCAATCTCCTCCATGCAGACCTGGTGCGCCATCGGGTACGCGTGCCAGTCAACCGTGTAGCCGCGCTGCACGAGGTAGTCTCGGCTCATCTCGCCGAGCGCATGCGAAATCGTCGGATCGAGCATGCCGTGGGCCATGAAGATCGGCGTGGCGCGATTGCCTGCGCTCGCCTCGGCGTCGGTCTTTTCCGCCATCGGCAAGTACGTAGACAGGGCGATGATGCCGCCGAGCTTGTGCGTGTGGCGGATGCCGCCGGACAGCACGATCGCGCCGCCTTGCGAGAATCCGGCGAGGAAAATGTTTGCCGCCGCGGTACCACGCGCGGTTTCTCGCTGGATGAGTTCTTCGAGCAAACCGATCGAGGCGCGGATGCCGGCCTCATCCTGGCGCTGCGCGATCTCCATGCCGGAGATGTCGTACCACGCGCGCATCGCCATGCCGCCATTGATCGTGATCGGACGCACCGGCGCATGCGGAAACACGAAGCGCAGCGGCGGCCAGTTCGGATCGACCAGTTCCGGCACGATCGGCAGGAAATCGTTGCCGTCTGCGCCCAAGCCATGCAACCAGATCACGGCATGACGCGGGTTCGGCCCGGTGGTCTTTTCGATGCAGGGCAGGGGCATGGCGGATCCTTGGCGGCGGCGCGAGCATGGTGCCGGATTTGGCCCCCATCTGCCAGCGCGCATGACTTTCGGCCGCTTGCGGAGGCGCGCGCTGACGCTATGCTGCGCGTTTTCGTTTCGAGGATGTGCCCGTGTCCCGCATCGCCGCCGTTGCCGCCTTTTCACTCATCACCTCATCCGCCGCGCTCGCGCAGGCCGCGCCGGCACCGCTCAGTCTGGAACAGATCATGGCGGATCCGGACTGGATCGCCGGGCAGATCCAGGTGCCCGAGGAATTCGAGGAAGGCGGCGGCGCGCCGTATTTCAGCGTCGATGGCAAATCCGTCTATTACAAGCTCAAGCGCAGCGGCTCGCCGGTGTACGACCTGCATCGCATCGATCTGGGCGATGGCAAGGACGCGACGATTGACGCGGCGACCATGGCAAATGCGGATGGCAGCCAGCCCGTTTACTCGGCCGATAACACGCGCGCCGCATTCGTGCGCAACGGCGACGTGTTCCTGCGCGACTTGCGCAGCGGCACAACGACGCAGGTCACGCGCGATAACCAGCGCCACGCCGACTTGCAGTTCTCCGCGAATGGCCGATTGCTCAGTTTCCACAGTGGCAACGACTGGTTCGTGCACGACATCGGCAGTGGCGTCACGTCGCCCGCCGCCATCCTGAAAACCGAGGACGATCCCGACGCCGCGCCGAAGGACGATGTGCTGCGCGCCGAACAGATGCGCCTGTTCAGCACATTGCAACAACTGGACAAGGACAAGAAGGAAAGCCGCGAACACGCGCAGGCGATGCAGCGCAGCGACGCCAGCCGCGCGCCGTTGCCGTTTTATCTGGGCGACAAGGTGCGCATCGAGGATACGGAACTGTCGCCCGACGTGCGCTGGCTGCTTGCGGTCACGGTCGAAAAGGGTTACGAGCGCGGCGAACAGCCCAAGCTGATCCGCTACGTCACCGACACCGGTTATCCGGAGTTCGAATCGCTGCGCCGCGACGCCGGCCGCAATCCGCCCGCGCCGCAGACGCTGTGGCTATTCGATCTGGTCAAGCACACGCAGACGAAGATCGATGTCGGCACCTTGCCCGGCATCCACGACGACCCGCTCGCGGCGATCCGTGCCGAGAATGAAAAGGCTGGCTTGCTCAAGGCGGCCGATTCCGATAAGGGTGGTGAGAAAAAAGATAAAAGTGGAAAATTCGGCAAATCCACCGAGGCGAAGGAGCGCGACCTGCAAATCGCCGGCATCGCGTTCACGCGTGATGGCACACAGGCGGCCGTGCAATTGCGCGCAATCGACAACAAGGATCGCTGGATCGCGACTTTGGGCCCCACCAAGCCAACCCTCGTTCTGCAGGACAGGCTCACCGACAAACATTGGATCAACTGGAACTTCAACGAATTCGGCTGGGAAAACGACAGCCGCACGCTGTGGTACGTATCCGAGGAATCCGGCTACGCACATCTGTATACGAAATCGCTCGACGGCAAGGCGAAACAACTCACGCACGGCAATTTCGAAGTATCGCGACCGCTGCTTTCGAACGACGGACGCTGGTTCTACGTGCGCGCGAATGCGGAAAAACCCTGGGCTTACGACGTCTATCGCGTCAGTGTCGACGGCGGCGAACTGCAACGAGTAACCCGCTATCAAGGCATGGACAGCTTCTCGCTGTCGCACGATGGCAGCAAGTTGCTGATCACGCATTCCACGCCCTACATCCCGCCGCAACTCGCGGTCGTCAATGCCGACGGCAGCGGCGCGCCGCACGAACTCACCGACACGCGCACCGCCGCCTACAAGGCGCTGGACTGGGTCGCCCCGCAGTACGTGCAGGTGCCATCGACGCACTTCAAGGGCTCGATCTGGGCCAAGTTCTACGCGCCAGCGGACTATGACAAATCCAAACCGCATCCGGCCGTGATCTTCGTGCATGGCGCCGGCTACCTGCAGGACGTCACCGCGAACTGGTCGTACTACTTCCGCGAGCAGATGTTCAACAACCTGCTGTTGCAACACGGCTACATCGTCATCGACATGGATTACCGCGCGTCCGAAGGCTACGGCCGCGACTGGCGCACCGCGATCTACCGCGACATGGGTCATCCGGAACTCGAAGACCTGCTCGACGGAAAGGCGTGGATGGTGAAGAACTGGAACGCCGATCCGAAACGTGTCGGCGTTTATGGCGGCTCCTACGGCGGCTTCATGACCCTGATGGCGCTGTTCCGCGCGCCCGGCGAATTCGCCGCCGGTGCGGCGTTGCGCCCGGTCAGCGACTGGATGCTGTACGACGACGGCTATACCTCGGACATCCTCAACCGGCCGCAGGACGATCCGATGGCGTACCGGCGCTCGTCGCCGATCGAGTTCGCATCAAACCTGCGCGATCCGTTGCTGATCTGCCACGGCGTGATGGACAACAACGTGATGTTCCAGGATTCCGCGCGCCTGTACGAGCGCCTGATCGAACTGCACAAGGACAATTTCAGCCTCTCGCTATATCCGCTCGACCGGCATGGGTTCACGAACGCGGATTCGTGGTTGGATGAATACAAGCGCATCTACAAGTTGTTCGAGGCGAACCTGAAGTAACCGTCATCGATCCAACGGACTGATCACGCCGTTGCCGCCGCGGTTGAGTACGTGCGTGTAGATCTGCGTGGTCGCTACGTCCTTGTGGCCGAGCAGTTCCTGCACGGTGCGGATGTCGGAACCGGATTCGATCAGGTGCGTCGCGAAACTGTGGCGCAACGTGTGCGCGGACAACGGCTTGATGATGCCCGCGCGCTCGCGCGCCTGCTTGAGCGCGCGCGACAGCACCGCATCGTCGACGTGCTGGCGGCGCACGGCGCCGCCGCGCGGATCGGTCGAACGGCGTTCGGAAGGAAATACATACTGCCAGGCGAAATCGCGTTCCGCGCCGGGATTCTTGCGCGCCAGCGCATGCGGCAGCCAGACCGCGCCGAAGCCTTCGGCAAGATCATGCTCGTGCAGGATGCGCGTGCGTTCGATCTCGCGCTGCAACGGTTCCACCAGCGAGCGCGGCAACACGGTGCGACGATCCTTGCTGCCCTTGCCGTCGCGCACCGTGATCTCGTTGTGCGCAAAATCCACGTCCTTCACGCGCAGGCGCAAGGCTTCCATGATGCGCATGCCGCTGCCGTAGAGCAGGCTCGCCAGCAGCCACGGTCGCGCATCCATCGCGGCCAGCAGACGCCGAACTTCGTCGCGCGACAACACAGTCGGCACGCGCCGCGTGCGCTTGGCGCGGACGACGTTGCTCAACCACGGCGGATCGATCCGCAGCACTTGCTTGTAGAGAAACAGGATTGCCGACAGCGCCTGGTTCTGCGTGCCCGCCGCTACATTGTCCAGCGTCGCCAGACGCGAAAGGAACACCTCGATGTCGCCGCCGCCCAGCTCGCGCGGATGGCGCTTGCCGCTGGCCAAAATGAACCGGCGAATCCAGCCCAGATAGGCTTGCTCCGTGCGTAAACTGTAGTGTTTGTAACGCAACTTGCGGCGAACTTCGTCGATCAAGCGTGGTTTCGGCGACTTGATAACCCCGGTTGTTACGCCCCCATTTTCATGCTCGTAACGCATCACAACCCCGCCGATGGAGAGATGCGCGCCATCTTGCGCGCCGCAGCATCGGGCAGCCATCAGGCAACAGGCTGATTGCGTGTAGGAAAACGTCTTGACGATCGCGCCTGCAGCGTCGACGATACCGGCCAACGCCCCGTTTTGGGGCGATACTTAGCGTTAGGCCTGTGTAGGCTCATTTTTCTGGTGTTTGGTGCAGCCTGCTGCGCGTGTGTCGGCTTACGTTCTTTTCGGCGCTTTTGTGCAAGGTTTGGCTGGCCTGCGCGGTCGGTTGCTTAGTTTCCTGACGGGCGCGCCACAGGGTCCTCAAAATCATCACCTTATTTCGCAGCGTGCAGCCCTCGCCAGTGCTGACGGGCGCGCCATCCGGCGCAGGCCACGACCGCATGGCTTCGTAGCGCCGCTGGCTAGGCTCGTGTTTCTTCGCTAAGCTCCGCTCAGGTTACCGCTCGCCGCTGGCTTCGGAGGTCCACATGCCTAACTATTCGCTCAAGCGGACGGCTGCGGGTCGGTTGCGGTAGACTGTCAGGTATCGCGGCAGCCGCCGCTTAGCTCAAGCGTTATGCGCCTTTGAAACTGCTCTGTTAATTGAGGAAAAGTATGAGCGTCACACGTGTACTCGACAAAACCAGCAGCTTGGGCGCGCTGGTTTCTGCAATGTCCTGCGCCGGCTGCTTTCCAGCGTTGGGGTCACTCGGCGCTGCCATCGGCCTCGGCTTCCTCGGGCAGTACGAGGGCTTTCTGTTCCACAAGCTGCTGCCTGGTCTGGCGGTGCTTGCGCTCCTGGTAAATGCCTGGGCGTGGTACCGGCATCGCCAGATCGCACGCGGTTTACTCTCGGTGCTTGGCCCGGTCGCAGTATTGTTTGCGCTGCTTGTGGTCTGGAGCCAAGACTGGAGCATCTACCTTTTCTACGCAGGCATTGCGCTCATGCTTTTCATGTCAGTCCTAGATCTTCTCCTGCCCGTCAAGGTGCCAACGTGTCGCGTATCGAGCTAGAGTCAGTTATCACCTGTCCGGAGTGTGGTGCCACCGCGCAAGAAACCATGCCCACCAATGCATGCCAATGGTTCTACGAGTGCAAGGGGTGTCACGCTTTGCTCAAGCCGCTCCCCGGAGATTGTTGCGTTTTCTGTTCGTATGGCACAGTCAAGTGTCCGTCCATCCAGCAGAGCAGTTCTTGTTGCAGCAGCGGCGCATAACTATTCGCTCAAGCGGACGGCTGCGGGTCAGTTGTGGTAGCCTGTTAGGCATCGCGGCAGCCGCCGCTTAGCTCAAGCGTTAGGCACCTCAACATGCGCTATGAGAACGTTGCTGCTAACATCGAAAAAACGTCGACTGGCGTTTACCTTGCCTTCCCCACATGTACCACATTGAAGCCTACATATCCGGGGCACAAGACGTTCGTAAACTCAGAGCACACGAAGGTCGGTATAGCGCGGCACAGCTTCGCGTCCCGGGAGCGGCAGTACATCGCAACGTTTCAGTCCGAGGTTGCGTTCTTTCCCGTTCTCGCGTTGCCTGCTGCTCAGCTTCCGGGCTTCGAGGCGGAGCTTCTCCGTCAGGTTCGGCATCTCTATCCCCGCTCTGGGCGTGCTCGCGAGTGGTTTCACACGTCCGCGCGTCAAGCGCTCGCCGAGCTCGTTTGGGCAATATCCAACGGTGCCTAACTATTCGCTCAAGCGGACGGCTGCGGGTCGGTTGCGGTAGACTGTTAGGCACTGCGGCAGCCGCCGCTTAGCTCAGGCGTTAGACGGCATTCTTCCTCACTGAGGGGTTGAGAACGATGCAAGGTCAATTGGCAACCTGGTTCTGGAGACTGCTGCGCTGGTTGTACGCTGCGTACTTTATGTATGTCGGCTACATTGTGTTGGGTAAACTGCTGCACGGTGCCGCCATTCATATGCACCAGCCCAATTCGACGGCGCAGGCCTTTTCAGACGCGCTGGAGGCAAGTGGCTTCATGTACCCAACACTGGCCGCATGTTATCTCGTCGGCGGGCTTGCACTACTTTTTCAGCGCACCGCACCGTTGGGCCTAGCAATTCTAGGCCCCTCGGTTGTCATTATCCTGTTTTTTCACACTTTTCTTACCGGCATGTACGCTTGGGGCGCAGGCTGGGCGCTTGTATGGTTGCTAATGTTCTGGCGGTACCGCAAGAGTTTCATCCCGCTCTGGTCGTACGGCGTATGAATGCCGTCTAACTATTCGCTCAAGCGGACTGGCGCGGGTCGGTTGCGCTATACTGGAAGGCATCGCGGCGCCAGCCGCTTAGCTCAAGCGTTAGGGCTGTCCAGGCTTATATTTCTGGTGTTTGGCGCAGCCCACTGCGTGCATGCCGGTTCACGTTCTTTTCGGCGCTTTTGTGCAACGCTTGGCTGGCCTGCGTGATCGGTCGCTCAGTTTCCTGCTGGGCGCGCATCAGGGTCATCAAAAATCATTCCCTTATTTCGTAGCGTGCAGCCCTCGCCATCGCTGATCGGCGCGCTCGCGGCGCAGGCCACGGCCGCTCGGCTTCGTAGCGCCGCTGGCTATGCACGCGTCGCTTCGTTGCAGTATTCTTAGTTCTCTATCTCAATCGGCTTCGGCAGTTCACATGCCTAACTATTCGCTCAAGCGGACGGCTGTGAGTCGGTTGCGGTACTATCATACGTCTGCGGCAGCCGCCGCTTAGCTCAAGCGTTAGGGGCCATCGTGAGAGTGCATCAATGAATCGAACCGTCGCGTTGCTTTGGCTGCTGGTGACGCTTTTGCCATTCGCCTACATGTTCTACTTCTTCGGCGAAATGTCAGCGCCTTTTCCAAAAGACCATAGCGCGGCTGAGGCGCAGTTCAACTTCATGTTTCGCTTACACATGGCCGTTATTCTCGGCTGTTGGGTACTCATTGCCAGTTACATCGTCTATCTGTTCAAGACCACACATGTTCCGGTTGAGAAACGCGCCCTCTGGGCTGTCGTATTGTTCCTCGGCAACATGATCGCAATGCCAATCTTCTGGTACCTATATGTGTGGCGGCCATTGCAGATACGTCCCGCTGGCCCCTAACTATTCGCTCAAGCGGACGGCTGCGGGTCGGTTGCGGTAGACTGTCAGGTATCGCGGCAGCCGCCGCTTAGCTCAAGCGTTAGGTGTTACTTATGGACACTACACAGTTATTGTTGGATGAGATCATCGCAATCACTGCTACCCCGCTTTTTTTATTCCCTCTTATAGCTATCGCTCTGGCGTGGCGCTCTGTTAAACGCCGCGCCTTGTACTCGCTTTTGGCGTTTCTTTCATTTTGGGGTCTACAGAGTTTTTTCTATCCAACCCTTCGACACATATTCAATCCCCCGCTCGGTCCGGCAACGTATCCTAGCCCGACGTTCACCTTGCTGGTTGTAAGCGCTTTGCTGGCCGCGGCTGCTGGCTTCCCAATTCTTTGGTGGTTGCGTAACGCGTTGCGTAACACCTAACTATTCGCTCAAGCGGACGGCTGCGGGTTGGTTGCGGTAAACTGCTAGGCATCGCGGCAGCCGCCGCTTAGCTCAAGCGTTAGGCCCCTTTCCGTACATTTCGACAAGGACAAACCTCACATGGTTTCAGCGATGCATTTGTTTCTCATATTGTTCGCTTTCGTCTTTTACTTTGCGGGCGCAGCAATTTTTCAATGGCTGTGGAACATAACCATGCCCGAGGCATTCGGGCTCAAAACACTTCGCTATTGGGTTGCATTCCGCCTGCTCTTTATCGCCGCATTTCTCACATCAGGCGGGTTTCTCCACTTCAATTTGAAATAGTATTCGGCCTTGTGCACACTTTGCGTATGCGCTACCAATCCATATCTGTGCACGGTGCCAAATCCGTGCTCTTCGCTTGCGAAACACACCAAAGGTGCCTAACTATTCGCTCAAGCGGACGGCTACGGGTCGGTTGCGGTAGACTGTTAGGCACCGCGGCAGCCGCCGCTTAGCTCAAGCGTTAGGTGTCAATGGTCAGGTTTCGAGCAATCGTGCTCGCGGTATTACCCATTCTTGCGGCGTGCGGAGTTGATCCAGGAGACGTCGCCGCCTTTGAGCGCAGCCGAATATTGGAGGCCGTCCCCGTTGGGTCAAATTACCACGAAGCCGCGTCAGCTCTTGTCCGTCTCGGCTACACATGCAAGCCGGGTGGCGGTACTTACACCGATGAGGCCGGCCAACCGGCTGCGGCTAACGAATTCATGAAATGCAGTAGTCCGGCAATTCCCAACGAGCTCTGCAAGCTGGGCGCGAGTGTCGTCGTTCTTCCCTCGCCAGACCGGGTTGCAGGCATTGTGTTCAAGTCCGACTACACTTGCCACTGAAGTTGCCACCTAACTATTCGCTCAAGCGGACGGCTGCGGGTCGGTTGCGGTAGACTGTTAGGCACTGCGGCAGCCGCCGCTTAGCTCAAGCGTTAGCTACGGGGGAAAATCTATGCAGTTTTCGAAGTTGGCGCTTCTCTGCACAGTCGCCTTTGTACTGCAAGGCTGCGACGCCATGATGTATCGCCCGTTCGCACCTGGCAACGCGCTCAATCGTGACGGCACATTTCTTGATGGCCGACCAACAGAAGCTGCCCAAAGCGCAGCAGACTACGGCACCTCCATTGAGCAATCGGCGGCGCAGCAATTGGCAGAGTCGTGGCTTACCCTTCATCTAAAAGACTCGGAAAGCGCGCGTTATCAATGGGGCGTCGTTCAGCGCGGCTATACGAAAGATCCGCTCATTTCGGGTGGCGCGGTCAACTATGGGTACTTGCTACCCGTGCTGGTTAATGCAAAAAATAGCTATGGTGGGTATACCGGTTTTGAGCAATGGGGCTTTCTGTTTCATAACGGCACCTTGCTGCGCGTAATGCATAATGGCGCCATCGCAATGTGAGGCTCAGTACGTTCAGCCCGCAGCTAACTATTCGCTCAAGCGGACGGCTGCGGGTCGGTTGCGGTAAACTGGAACTCATCGCGGCAGCCGCCGCTTAGCTCAAGCGTTAGGCGCCATGCAAATCGGGCATCATCAATCGTTTGAGTGGTATGACGCATGGACGCTCGCCGCCA
>QWHH01000002.1 GCA_021404785.1 Lysobacterales bacterium PRO7 | reverse complement strand
GCATTCGTGGCCACGGCGCGCACGCGCTGCGGCGGCAGGCCGCGCACGCGCTGGCCGAAGCGGGCCAGGCATTCCAGCGCCTTGTCGCGGTGGACACTGTCGAGGCTGCCGTCGGTCTTGAGCCCCGCAGCGAGACGGATGTTGTCGCGCAGGCGGTCGATCACGCGTGGCTCGCCGTGCTCGTAGCGCGCGACGATGAGGTGGAAGCTGTTCGAACCGATGTCGGCGGCGGCGAGCAAGTCGCCGTCACGGATGGGCTCGGCTATGCGCGCGCTCATGCGCACCACTTCGCCAACAGCGCGGCCTGCGCCGAATGCGGCATGTCGTCGCCGCGCGGCGGACGTTGGTAGTGGCCATCGCCGTGCAGGATCCAGGCCTGGGTGTTGTCGGCGAGATAGTTCGTGAGCGTTTCATCGTAGACGCGTTGCGCGAGTTCGGCGTCGAGGATCGGAAAGCACACCTCGATCCGGCGCAGCAGGTTGCGCTCCATCCAGTCTGCGCTGGCGCAGTAGATTTCCGCCGCGCCGGCATTGGCGAACCAGTAGACGCGGCTGTGTTCGAGGAAGCGACCGATGATCGAACGCACGCGGATGTTTTCCGACAATCCCTTCACGCCCGGACGCAGCGTGCACGCGCCGCGCACGATCAGGTCGATTTCGACGCCGGCGCGCGAGGCCGCGTACAGTGCATCGACGACGCCGGCTTCGTTCAGCGCATTGAGCTTGGCGATGATGCGCGCGGGCCTGCCGGCGCGGGCGTGCGCGCTCTCGCGTTCGATCATCTCCAGCACGCGCTTGTGCAGGGTGAACGGCGACTGCAGCAGGCGCTTGAGCGTGATCGCGGGCCCGAGGCCGGAAATCTGCTGGAACAACGCGTGCACGTCGACGCCGATGTCGGGATCCGCCGTCATCAGGCCGAGGTCGGTGTAGATGAGCGAAGTCAGGTGGTGGTAGTTGCCGGTGGACAGGTGCACGTAGCGGCGCAGCGCGCCGTGTTCGCGGCGCACGATCAGCAGCATCTTGGCGTGGGTCTTGTAGCCGACCACACCGTAGACGACTTGCACGCCGGCTTCCTGCAGGCGGTTGGCGAAGGCGATGTTCTGCTCTTCGTCGAAGCGCGCGCGCAATTCGACCACCACGGTGACGTCCTTGCCGGCGCGCGCGGCGTCGATGAGCAGGCCGACCAGTGGCGAATCCGCGCCAGTGCGATACAGGGTCTGCTTGATCGCCAGCACCTTCGGGTCCGTGCTGGCCTGGCGCACCAGTTCGATCACGGCGTCGAACGATTCGAACGGATGGTGCAGCAGGATGTCGCGCTCGGCGATCGCCTCGAACACGTTGCGCTCGCCGTCGAGCCCGGGTACCGGTCGCGGCGTGAAGCGGCGGAATTTCAGGTCCGGGCGCGCGATCTGGTCGCAGATGGTCACGACGCGGTGGATGTTGACCGGCCCGTTGCAGCGGTAGACCTGGGTTTCGTCCAGCTCGAAGTTGCGCATCAGGAAATCGGCGACGCTTTTCGGGCAGGATTCGGAAATCTCCAGCCGCACCGCGCGCGCGAAGCCGCGCCCGCGCAGTTCGTCGCGCAGCGCGTGCGCGAGGTTTTCGACTTCTTCCTCGTCGACGAACAATTCGCTGTTGCGGGTCACGCGGAACGGATACGCGCCCTTGACGCGCATGCCGGGAAACAGTTCATCGACGAATTCGAGCAGGATGCTGGACAGGAACACGAACTCGTAGGGGTGGTCGCACACCTCCGTGGGCAGGCGCACGATGCGCGGCAGCGAGCGCGGCGCGCGCACCAGGGCGACGTGGCCTTCGCGCCCGAACGCGTCGGTGCCGCGCAGGGCGACGGCGATGTTCAGGCTTTTGTTGAGGATGCGCGGAAACGGATGCGCGGGATCCAGGCCCAGCGGCGAGAGCACCGGCAGCACCTCGCTGCGGAAATACTGCTGCAACCAGCGCTTGCGCTTCGCCGTCCAGTGCGCGCGTTCGGGAAACGCGATGCCTTCGCGCTCCAGCGCCGGCAGCAGGGATTCTCGCCACAGCGCGTATTGGTCGCGCACCAGGTCGAGGGCGCGCACGCGGATGCGGTCGAGCACGCGGCCGGGGGGCAAGCCGTCCGGGCCGGCGACGGCGTCGCCGAAGGCGACGTGGTGGCGCAGGATGGCGACCTGCACCTCGAAGAATTCGTCGAGGTTGGAATTGGCGATGCACAGGTAGCGCAGGCGCTCGAGCAGCGGCAGGCTTTCGTCCTGGGCCTGGGCCAGCACGCGCACGTTGAATTCGAGTTGGGCCAGCTCGCGGTTGAAATGCAGCTCGGGAGGCTGGGATTTGCCGGATGCGGTCATGGATCCGGAATCATACCGAATCCGCCGTGGCACAGGTTTCAGTTTGGTTGCAGTGCGAGCTTGCCCTGGTCTTGCGGACTGATCTTGCGCCGCCGCAGCTCCAGCACCACCGGCGTCATCTGCGCGATACGCGCCTCGATGCGGGCGCGCTGGTAGTAGTCCAGGTCGCTGCGGCGGGTCAGATCCTTGAGCTGGTTCAGCGCATCCTCGGCACGGCCGTTGAGATAAGCCGCCTCGGCATGGGCCTCGCCGGCACGCACGTGATCGCCGGCGAGTTCGCAGGCGCGCGCGAATGTGCTTTGCAGGTCAGGGTCCTCGTCGTCGTTCGACAGTTGCGGACGCAGGATCTTCTGCGCCAGTTTCGCGCTGGCCAGGTCATTGGCCTGCAACAGCGCCTGCGCGTGCGTCAACACCAGGGCGCGGTTGTCGGGGTAATCCTTTTCCAGCGCGTTGAAACGCTTGAGCGCGGCGTCGCGTGCGCCGGACATCACCTCGGCGTGGCCCGCAGCGATTTGCAGCACCAGGCTGTCCGGATGCTGCGCCGCCAGTTTTTCCGCGAGCGGGGCGGCGGCCTTGGCATCGCCGGCGCGCGTCAGCGCGAGGATCTGGCCATAGCGGTTGTAGAGCGTGTCGAAGCCGGCGGTGTTTTTCAAATTGTCGGCGTAGTAATTCACGGTTCGCGACGGTTGGGTCGAGGCCAGCACGCGCACGCGTTCGCGCATGAGTTCGTAGTACGCCTGCGAGCGCTTGCGCTGCTGGCTGCGGTCGGCGCCGGGTTGCATCAGTTCGTTCAACGCGGCGACCGAATTGCGCAGGAACGGCGGCAGCGTGGGCGCCGGCGCGGCATTCGGCAGCGGTGCCGCCGGCATGGCCGGAACGTTCACGCGTTCGCTGCTCGACGCGAGTTTTCGCTCCTTGCCGTCCGCGCCGACTTCGCCGACATCGACGGTCGCATTGATCTGCTTCTTCAGAGTCTCCGCGCGCGCCTTGGCTTCGCTGATGCGCTTGAGCGTGACCGGGTGATCCATCAGCAGTGCCGGCACGTCGTTTTCGTCGAAGCCCGGGCGCAGCGCCTGCTGCATGCGCTGGAAAAAGCCGGCCATCGCTTCCGGATCGAAATTCGCCTTGGCCAGGGTTTCGATGCCGACGCGGTCGGCTTCTTCCTCGTCGGCGCGGGTGAAGTTGATCTGCATCTGCTGCATCAGCCCGGTCGCCGTGGCCATGGCGCCGACATCCGCGTTGCTGGTGCTGCCGGGTCCCGATCGCGACGACGCCATGATCGCGCCGACCATCGCCAGGATCATGAGCGGTGCGTATTTCTGTTCGGCTTCGACCGCGCGCACCAGATGCTGCTGGGTGACGTGCGAGATCTCGTGCGCGAGCACTGCGGCGAGTTCGTCTTCGTTCGCGGTGGTGGTGATGAGTCCCGCGTTGACCGCGACGAAGCCGCCGGGCAAGGCGAACGCGTTGATCGACGGATCGTTGACCACGAAAAACGTAAACGGCTGGTCCGGTTGCGGGCTGTACGAAACCAGCCGGTAGCCGAGCGTGTTGATGTAGTCGGTGAGCAGGGCGTCGTCGAGCACCATGCCCTGATTGCGCAGCTCGTGCAGCACGTAGAAGCCGTACTGGCGCTGTTCTTCCGGCGAGGCGATGGCCCCGGCCGAACTGCCCATGTCCGGCAATTTGGTGTCGATCGCGCGCGCAGGCGATCCGGCGAGCAGGGCGCAGGCGAATGCAAAGGCGGCGGGGAGCAGGGCAGGACGCATGATCGGAAAATGACGTGGGCGCGCCGGCACGATAGCGCAGCCGCCGCATTGGCGCCATTGTCGCGCGATCGCCGTTTCGCCGTCGTTAATCGAATGTGCGCACGCCGATTCGGCGGCGTGGGACAATACCCATGTTGGATTCAGGGATTACACCCATGGCGAAAATCGAGATCTATTCCAGCGCCAATTGTGCCTACTGCGTGGCGGCGAAAAACCTGTTGAAGAGCAAGGGCCTGGATTACGCCGAGATCCGCATCGACACCGATCCGGCACGACGCGAGGAAATGCTGGCGCGCGCGCAGCGGCGCACGGTGCCACAAATTTTTGTAAACGACCATCATGTCGGTGGTTACGACGACCTCGTCGCGGCCGAGCGCAGCGGCGAACTGGCGAAACTGACCGGAGCCGGCGCATGAGCGGCAAGCGCGTGGATGATTTCGTCGCGTTCCGGCAGCGCATGAATGCGCGCATCCTCGAACACGACAACCAGGTGGTGAAGCGCTTCTTCGCGCTGGACACGCAAACCTACAAGGATGGCGCGCTGCCGGTGCGGACGAAGGAAATGCTCGGCCTGGTCGCGTCGCTGGTTTTGCGTTGCGACGATTGCATCAGCTATCACATCGCTGAATGCAAGAATGCCGGCGTCACGCGCGACGAGTTCTTCGAAGTATTCAGCGTCGGCCTTGTCGTCGGCGGGTCGATCGTGATCCCGCACCTGCGCCGCGCGGTGGATTTTCTCGACGAACTGGAATCCGGCGTCAAGGCTTGATGCGCAACAGGTGCACCGCAGCGCCGTTTGCATCGGTGCCGTCCATGCGCGTGACCGCCACGGAATCGAAACGGTCGCTCGAGCCGTCGGCGAGTTGCAAGGTGCACGCTCGTGGCGGCCACGCGGCCTGTGCCGATCCGGCGTCGCAGTCGAGCGTCGCCGAGCCATCGGCAGAAGCGATGCGGATGTGTTGCGTATCCGGATCCTGGAATCGATCCAGGCGCAGGCGCCGCGGTATCGCGTCTTGCGCGTCGCTGACCAGTACCCAGTCGCCCTGCCACGCGCTGCCGTCGGTGCTGGCCGCAAGCGGCAGGCGCGACAAGTCCAGCGTGCGCAATTGCAGCGAGCCATCGTCGCCGCGCGTACGCGACAGCCATGCCTGCGCATGCGCGGATGCGGAAAACTGCAGGTCCAGCGTCATCGCCGCGTCGCCATGCGGAGTGGCGGTGGACTTGGCGAACGGATCGCTGCCGCCGGCCAGGCGCAGCAGCGGCAGATGCGCGATGCGCCCGTCGAACGCCGCGCTGCCGAACAGCCAGGCGGGTTGCCCGTCGGCATCGTAACTGAGCAGGGCGACGCTCAACTGGCCGCCCTGGAGTTCCATGCTGAGTACGGTCGGATCGGCGCCGGAGCTCCACCAGAATCCGGTTTCCGGAATGATCGAAGGTGCGCCGGGAAGGCTGCGATCCACCAGTGCGAACGCACGCAATATAGGCTGCGCCTGCACGCCTTCCGCGGCATAGAATCCGACTTTGTACACGCCCGGCGCAAGGGCCAGGCGCTCCAGGGCCAGGGTCGGATTGACCTCGATCGAGAATGCGGTTGGCTGGCGCGCGCACAAGTCGAGCACCGAGCGCGCGTCGATGCGCAGGTCGTTGCCGTCCAGCGTCACCGATTGCAGCACCGGCGGGCATTGCGTGGGCCAGTCGCCGCCGATCGCGAGGTTCCAGCCCGGCAGGACGCCGCGCGGATTGCCGGCATCGTGGATCGACACCGCCGCCGCGGCCAGCGATTGCGCGAATACGGGCGCGGCCGCGAAAAGCGCGCACAGCAAGGCCAGTCCGCAATGGCGGACGACGGCATGCAGCATGGCGCAGCGCGGTTTCAAGCGGGTTTTCCTTGTTCTCATCCCGAGTCTACACGATAATTGTCAGCTGCTTTGTTTATCGTTAATGCTGCGTTGATTCGAGCTGCATGCGGCCCGATGCGCAGCCATCTGGATTGCCTTCATGACCCAAACCATCACCGTAATCCCGGGCGACGGCATCGGCCCGGAAATCATGCGTGCGACCTTGCGCGTGCTCGACACGCTCAAGACCGGCCTGCAATACGACTTCGCCGAGGCCGGTGTCGCGGCGATGGAAAAATCCGGTGAGCTGCTGCCGGCGGCGACGCTGGAATCCATCGCGAAGCATCGCGTGGCGTTGAAGAGCCCGTTGACGACGCCGGTGGGCGGCGGATTTTCATCAATCAATGTCGAACTGCGCCGCCGTTTCGACCTGTACGCCAACGTGCGTCCGGCGATCACGTTTCCGGGCACGAAGTCGCGCTACGACAACATCGACATCATCACCGTGCGCGAAAACACGGAAGGCGCGTACCTGTCCGAAGGGCAAAGCCTGTCCGCCGACGGCGAAACCGCGATCTCGATGATTCGCAACACGCGCCGCGGCGCGTCGCGCATCGTGCGCTACGCGTTCGACCTCGCGCAGCGCCTCGGTCGCAGACAAGTCACTGCGGTACACAAGGCCAACATCATCAAGACCGCATCGGGTTTATTCCTCGACGTGGCGCGTGCGATCGCGAAGGATTATCCGCAGATCGCGTTCAACGAAATGATCGTGGACAACACCTGCATGCAGCTGGTGATGAAGCCCGAGCAGTTCGACGTGATCGTCACCACGAACCTGTTCGGCGACATCATCTCCGACTTGTGCGCCGGACTCGTCGGCGGACTCGGCCTTGCGCCCGGCGCGAACATCGGCACCGACGCCGCAATTTTCGAAGCCGTGCACGGTTCGGCGCCGGACATCGCGGGCAAGGGCATTGCCAATCCCTGCGCGCTGCTGCTCGCTGCCTGCCAGATGCTCGATCACCTGAACATGGTCGATCAGGCGCAGCGTTTGCGCATGGCGATCCGTGCCACGCTGGCCGCGAATGACCGCACCACGCCGGATCTCGGCGGCAGCGGTACCACGGAAACCTTTGCTGACGCGCTGATCGAGCGCGTGCGCGGTTGAATTCGGCGATTCAGTATTCGAGATGCACGCGTAATCCGGCGAACCTGGCCGGACCGCGATCTGCGTTGTAACCGGGGTTGCGGATGTATTGCAGATCCGGGCTCAGCACCACGTGTGCGATCGGCTGGAACGCGTAATACGTTTCGACGATTTGCTCGTGCGCGTAGTTCAGGCGGCCATCGCCGAGCACGAAACCCGATCCGCCGGCGGCAAGATAATCGCGATGATCGGCTGACAATGCTTCGCTGACGAAGGCAATGCCGAGGCGATCCTGCGCGCGCTGCCAGTGCGCGCCGGAAAGCTGCGCGCCGACGCTGAAGGCGCGATCGACTTCGGTGAACGCGAAGGATTCGGTCTTGCCGTCGTTCCAGCCGTAGCGCGCGAACAGGCCGGTGTCGCCGCCATCGGCCAATGGCAATTCGCCATTGAGCGCGAATCCGGTCTTGTGGCGGCCGTCGCGATCATCGGCGACGATGTTGGGCGTTTCGCCGCTTGTTTGTGCCGCGGCAATGGCATCGCGATAGATGCCCATGCGCGCGGTATTGCGAAATGCAAGCAGACGTAGCGCCCAGCCATCGGGCTGTGGTTGCACGGTCAGCTCCAGATTCTGTCCGTTCGCGCGCGCCAGCGGCCATTCCAGAGTCTGGCCGTTCGCTTCACGCGGCATCTGGTAAATGCCGTAACGCAACGTCCAGCCCGCGTCCACCCAAGCGACCATTGCGCCGTTGCTGTAGCCGCGCGTATCGGCGGCGAAATCCCAGGCGCTGTCGTTCCACAGGCTCCAGTTCATGAACTGCGTACGCGTGGAATTGGCGTAGCGGTTCTTGTCGAAATCGTCGTTGACCGCCATCTTGCCAAGCTTGACCTCGATGCGCCGCACGGCTTGCGCGCCCGGCAACTGATCCTGCGCACGTTCGAGCGTCTGCGTCGCATCGCCCAACGGCAGCACATAGCGAAAATAACGACGCGCGACATAGGGGCGCTTGCCCAGATTCACAGTACCAGAACGGATCACGTCGCCATTGGTCAGGCCGCCGAGTCCGGTCGTGCCGCTCACGCCTTCGCCCTTGAACATTTCCATGTCGAAGTAAAACTGCAAATTCGCACCGAGCGGCACGCCGAAATACGCGCCGAAAGTGTGCGATTGCTCGGTGTCGCCACGCGGATCAAGGCTCAGCTGGCCGGCGTAAGGCGAGCGCAGCGCGTCCTGATGCTGATCGACGAGCGTGTACTGCGCGTCGAGCAGTTGAGGGACAAAGTAAGCGGTGTCGTTCGCGCAGGCCAAAACCGAAAGCAGCGCGGCCATGCAAGCGGCAGCATAAATCGAGATGCTTTTTTTCATGCTCGTCTCCGTTCGTGCGACCGGAAACGAGTGCCGTTGCTCAGCGGGCGCCTGCGACCGGATCGCAAACGATATTGCGATGGTGGAAGTGAAAATTTCTAGGGTCGCAGTCCATGAGGATAGTCCCGGCGGATGTCTGCTTGATACGAGGGCGCGGCATTTTGGTAAGCGTATTGCGGCTTGTCAACTGGGCACGTTCACGCCGCGCGCATCGCCCGCTTGCGGTCGTTTTCGGTGAGGTGTTTCTTGCGCAGACGAATCGCCTTGGGCGTGACTTCGACCAATTCATCGTCTTCGATGAACTCGAGTGCCTGTTCCAGCGACATGCGGATCGCGGGCGTCAACTGCACGTTGTCGTCCTTGCCCGCGGCGCGGATGTTGGTGAGCTGCTTGGCGCGCAGCGCGTTGACGGTGAGGTCGTTGTCCTTGGCGTGGATGCCGACGAGCTGGCCTTCGTAAATCTGCGCGCCCTCGTCGATGAGCAGGCGGCCGCGTTCCTGCAGGCCGACCAGCGCATAGGCGGGCGCCGGGCCCATGCCGTTGCTGATCATCACCCCGTTCGGGCGCCGCGGTGTCGCGTCGGCAAGCGGGCCGTAGTGATCGAAGACGTGAAACAGCAGGCCGGTGCCGGCGGTGAGGGTGCGGAATTCGGTCTGGAAGCCGATCAATCCGCGCGCGGGAATCAGGTATTCCAGACGCACGCGTCCGCGGCCGTCGGGTTCCATGTTCTTCAGTTGTCCACGCCGTGCACCGAGTTTTTCCATCACGCCGCCCTGGAATTGTTCCTCCATGTCGACGACGAGCTGTTCGTACGGCTCCTGCTTCTCGCCGTCGATTTCCTTGACGATGACCTCGGGCCGCGACACGGCGAGCTCGTAGCCTTCGCGGCGCATCGTTTCGATGAGTACGGAAAGGTGCAATTCGCCGCGGCCGGAGACCTTGAACTTGTCCGCGTCGTCGGTTTCTTCCACTTTCAGCGCGACGTTGTGCAGGGTCTCGCGCATCAGCCGGTCGCGAACCTGGCGGCTGGTGAGGAACTTGCCGCCGCTGAATTCCTTGCTGCCGGCGAACGGCGAGTTGTTCACGCAGAACGTCATGCTGATGGTCGGTTCGTCCACCGTCATCACCGGCAATTGTTCCGGCGCGTCGGTCGCGCAGACGGTATCGGAGATGCCGAGTCCTTCCACGCCCGAAATCGCGACGATGTCTCCGGCTTCGGCTTCGGGAACCTCCTTGCGTTCGAGGCCCATGAAGCCCAGGACCTGGAGGACCTTGCCATTGCGCTTCTTGCCTTGGCGATCGATCACCGCCACCGGCATGTTGGTGCGCACCTTGCCGCGCTGGATGCGGCCGATGCCGATCAGGCCGACGTAGCTGTTGTAGTCGAGCTGCGACACGCGCATCTGGAACGGGCCTTCCGGATCCACCTTCGGCGCGTGCACGTGCTTCATGATCGCTTCGTACAGCGGCGTCATGTCCCCCGAGCGCGCTTCCGGATCCAGACTCGCATAGCCGTGCAGGGCAGACGCATACACGACCGGAAAATCCAGCTGTTCGTTGGTAGCGCCGAGGCGGTCGAACAGGTCGAAGGTCTGGTCCAGCACCCAACCCGGACGCGCGCCGGGGCGGTCCACCTTGTTGATCACCACGATGGGCTTGAAGCCCATCTGGAACGCCTTCTGCGTGACGAAACGCGTTTGCGGCATCGGGCCGTCCATCGCGTCGACCAGCAGCAACACCGAATCGACCATCGACAGCACGCGTTCGACTTCACCGCCGAAGTCGGCGTGTCCGGGCGTGTCGACGATGTTGATGCGGTTCTCGCGCCAGGTGATCGCGGTGTTCTTGGCCAGGATCGTGATGCCGCGTTCCTTTTCCTGGTCGTTGGAATCCATTACGCGCTCGGCCAGCACGGTGCGCTCGCTGAACGTGCCGGATTGCTTGAGCAGGCAGTCGACGAGGGTGGTTTTGCCGTGGTCGACGTGGGCGACGATGGCGATGTTGCGCAGATTTTCGATGGACATGGCGGCGGCTCCACCGGCGGTCGGCGGAATGGCGGGAAAGGGAAGCCGACAAGTATACCGGAATTCGCTTTCCGCCGCCCCGTCTTCGGATAGAATTTGTGTCGCATCCCACATGGAAGCAAGCGAACATGAGCCAAGACCTGCAAGCCCACATCGCCACCAACCGCGGCACTATCCATATCCAGCTCTTCGCCGAACAGACGCCGCTGACCGTGGCGAACTTCGCCAACCTCGCCCAACACGGCTTCTACAACGGCAAGACCTTCCATCGCGTGATTCCGGATTTCATGATCCAGGGCGGTTGTCCGGAAGGCTCCGGCCGCGGCGGTCCCGGTTATCGCTTCGAGGACGAGATCGTGCCGGCCCTCAAGCACGATCGTCCCGGCGTGCTGTCGATGGCCAACGCAGGCCCCGGGACGAACGGGTCGCAATTCTTCGTCACCCACGTGCCGACACCGTGGCTTGACGGCAAGCACACCGTGTTCGGCCGCGTGCTGGGTGCCGCCGATCAGGCGGTGGTCGATGCCATTCGCGGTGGCGACGCGATCCAATCCATCACCATCGTCGGCGACACCGCGCCGCTGTTCGAAAAAATGAAGTCGCGCATCGAGCAGTGGAACCAGACGCTCGACGCGCGCTGATGCCGCGCGGCGGCCTCAGTGCCGCCTGGCCTTGGGATGCGGGTGCTCCTCGCGCTGCGCTTCCCGTCGTTGCGCCAGCTCTTTCTGGCGTTCCTCGCGAACTTCGGCGCGGGCCTGCTGCTGCTCGCGCAGTTGTTCCTGACGCTGCGCTTGCGCCGCGCGTCGCGCTTGCATGGCTTGCAGATTGCGCGGCTGCCGCACGACGCGTTGTTGTGCCTCGGCCAGCATAGGCCTTGCACTGGCTGTACCGTTTACCGCACGGTTGGCGATGGGCGTAGCGGCTGATGCCGCAACGCCACTCGGCAACGGGTGGCTGGCGAGTGTCGCGGTGACCGGGTGGCCGGATGCGATGGTCCCCGGCAGCGGCCTCGCGGCGAAACCGGCCGGTTGCACAACCGGGGCGTAGAAACTCGGCGCGTAATAACTCGCGCCCCACCAACCCATGCCCCAGCCTAACGACAGGCCGAAGCCGAATCGCCACGGCGAACGCGCGTAATAGGCGACCGGCACTGCAGGCACCGCGTACGGCGGATAGTAAACGACCGGCGCATAAGCCGGCGGCGGATCGCCGGGGCCTGTTGCGTAGGCGGCCGCCGTGTAATCGTAATTGCCCGGATCCAACGTATCGTCCGGCGCATCGTTTGATGACAGCGCGTCGAGCAGGTCCGGATCGGTGTCGTCGTCGCCGCTTGCCGCCAGCGAACCGCGCGCACTATTCGGCGTGCGATCCGTCGAAGTCAGATAGTCGTCGTCAGGTGACGGCGTGGCGTTTGTCGCAACGGCTGCACCTGCAGTCGCCATCGTGTCGTGCAGGGATGTTGCGGTCGTGTCACCGGCCGGCGTGGCAAGCGATGGCAATTCGGTGCGCAGTGCCCAAGCGCCGGCGGCGAGCGTCAAAGTAGCCGCGACGCCGGCCGCCGCCTTGCGCCCCCAACCGGTGGCGCGTACCGGTGCGGATCGCAGCATCGGGCTGGATGCCGCGATACCGGAACGCAACCGGGTCGGAGGTTGCGTGCGGAAATTCGCATCGCTTGTCGATACTGCCGCCAGAGGTTGCCGAACATGCGTCGAGGTCGTCGACGGCATGACGATTTCCGCCGGCTGTACCAGCGCGGCCAACGTCGCGTTGCTGCCGGCGATGGCGCGATGTTTTTCCAGATCCGCGACCAGCTCCTGGCAACTCTGGTAACGCTCGGCGGGATCCTTGGCGACCATCCTGGACAGGATGCGCTCGAGTTCCGGATCGACTTCCGCGTTCAACGTGCGCACGTCCGGAATCTCGGCCTTGACCACTTCCAGCATCAATCCGAGCGGGGATTCGTCGGTGAACGGCATGCGCCCGGCCAGGCATTCGAACAAGACGATGCCGAGCGAGAAGATGTCCGAGCGCTGATCAACGGGTTTTCCCTGGCACACTTCCGGCGACAGGTATCCGGGCGTGCCGACGAACTCGCCGGTGGAAGTGAGCTTCTTGGAGAAATCCTGGGTCGACAACGCAATGCCGAAGTCGGCGATCTTCACGGCGCCCTTGCTGGTGAGCATCAAATTGCCGGGCTTGATGTCGCGGTGGATCACGCCCTTGTCGTGAGCGGTGGAAAGACCCTGGGCGGTCTGGTAGATGATCTTGGCGGCCTGCTCGGGCTTGAGCTTGCCTTCGCGCTTGAGCAGGGAACCGAGCGATTCGCCATCGACGAATTCCATGACGAAATAGGTCTGGCCGGCGTCATCGCCGATGTAATAGATCGAGATGATGTGCGGATCGTTGAGCGCGGCCATGGAGCGCGCTTCGCGCAGGAAACGTTCCTTCACCGACTCGTCGTGGGCGAGGGAATCGGCCAGCACCTTGATCGCGACGTAGCGGTTCAAGGACGCTTCGTGGCCCTTGTAAACCACGCCCATGCCGCCGCGGCCGAGCAGGCCAAGCGTGCGATAGTGTCCGATGGTGTTCATGGTTCGACCCTGATTTGGCGTTTCTGGGGCCCGGGAAAACGCAGGCGCAGCCGGGCATTCGGCTGGCACAACGCGCCATCGGCGAAACGGATGACGCGATGGCAACAAAAAAGCCGCCCTGAGGCGGCTTTGTTGTTTGAAGCGGGGCAGCGCCTCAGATGTGGAAACCGGTAACCTGGATGATCCACAGCAGGATGATTGCGCCGATGATGGACATGAAAAACCCGGCTGGGTGGAACATGGAGCCGGCGGCGGGCCTCTTGATCAGGCTGCCGATGAAGCCGCCGATCAACGAGCCGACAATACCGACGATGGCCGTCATCCAGAAACCGCTGACCGCATGAAAGAACATGTTCGCGATCCAGCCGACGATGAAGCCGACGATGACTGACCAGATAAGATGAATCATTGGGGATCTCCTTGGAATGTAGTTGCCGTTGTCGCCGGCCCCAGCATCCCCGGCGTGCGTGCAGCTTAGCAAATTCCGGCACAAGGACGCAGGCGCGGCTGTGTTAGAATTTGCGGCTCCGCAGCAAAGTCGGGATACGTCGATGCTCCAGCTTGCGCAACGCATGGGCCGCGCCAAACCCAGCGCCATCATGGTGATCGCCGACAAGGCGAAAAAGTTGAAGGCGGAAGGGCGCAGCATCGTCAATTTTTCCATCGGCGTGCCGAATTTCCTGCCCGGCGAACACGTCTACGACGCCGTGCGCGCGGCACTGACAACCGACACCGGCGCCTACGGTTCCAACCGCGGTCGCGACGATCTGCTCGATGCGTTCCTCGCGCATCTGAAGGAAAGCGGTTTCACCGGCTACACGCGCGCAAACCTCGCCACCGGCATCGGCGCCAAGCAGGTGTTGTACAACCTGTGCGAGGCATTGCTCGACCCGGGCGACGAGATCGTGTTCCCGACGCCGTACTGGACGAGCTACATGGACATCGCCGAGATCCTCGGCGCGAAGATCACCTTGCTGCCGTGCCCGCCCGAGCAGAATTACAAGCTGACTCCGGCGCAACTCGACAAGGCACTCGCGAGCAAGCCAAAAGTATTCCTGTTCAACAACCCGTCCAATCCGACCGGCATGGTCTATTCGCGCGATGAAATCGCCGCCATTGCCGACGTACTGGTCAAGCATCCGGATACCTGGGTCATCACCGACGACATCTACAACCGCATGGTGTTCGACGGCGTCGGCTATCACAACGTCGTGCACGCTCGGCCGGAATTGCGTGATCGCACCGCGGTGATGGATTCGCTGTCCAAGACCTACGGCATGCCGGGCTGGCGCGTGGGTTTCGTCGCCGCGCCCGAGCGCCTTGCCACGGCGCTGGTCACGCTCAATTCCAATCACATCACGAACCTGCCCGAAGTCGTCACCGCCGCCGGCGTGGCGGCGCTATCCGGACCACAGGACATCACGCGCGAGAAGTGCGCGGACTTTTCGCGCCGCCGCGACGAGGTGATGGCCGCGCTGCTGGCGATTCCAGGCGTAAAGTGCCCGCGCCCGCAGGGTGCGTTCTACGTTTTTCCGGATGTCTCCTGCGCGTTCGGCAAATCGCACGATGGCAAGAAGATCGTCAATGACGTTGATTTCTGCGCCGCGCTGCTCGATGCCAAGGGCGTGGCCTGCGTGCCGGGCTCGGCGTTCGGCGAGCCGCGCGCGTTGCGCATCTCGTACACCTGCAAGGCCGCGGAGCTGACCGAAGGCCTCAAGCGCATCGCCGAGTTTTTTGCCGAATTGAAGTAAAGGAGATTCGCCATGAAATCCCCCGTCCGCGTTCTCGTCACCGGCGCCGCCGGCCAGATCGGCTATGCCTTGCTGTTTCGCATCGCTTCCGGCGACATGCTCGGCAAGGATCAGCCGGTGATCCTGCACCTGCTCGAAATCACGCCCGCGCTGCCGGCGCTGAACGGCGTGGCGATGGAGTTGAACGACTGCGCGTTTCCGCTGCTCGCCGGCATCGTCTGTACCGACGACGTGAACGTCGCGGCGAAGGATGTCGATTACGCGCTGCTCGTCGGCGCGCGCCCGCGCGGCGCGGGCATGGAGCGCAAGGACCTGCTCGAGGCGAACGGCGCGATCTTCGCCCCGCAGGGCAAGGCGCTCAACGCACACGCCAAGCGTTCGGTGAAGGTCCTGGTGGTCGGCAATCCGGCCAACACGAATTCGTTGATCGCGCAGCAGAATGCGCCGGACCTCGATCCGAACTGCTTCACGGCGATGGTGCGCCTGGACCACAATCGTGCGAAATCGCAGCTCGCCGAAAAGACCGGCGCGCACAATACGGACGTGGCGAAGATGATCATCTGGGGCAATCATTCCTCGACCCAGTACCCGGACATCCATCACGCGTCGGTGAAGGGCAAGCCGGCGCTGTCGCTGGTCGATCAGGCGTGGTACGAAAAGGAATTCATTCCGACCGTGCAGCAACGCGGCGCGGCCATCATCAAGGCGCGCGGCGCTTCGTCGGCAGCATCGGCGGCGGCGGCGGCGGTGGACCACATGCATTCATGGGCGCTCGGCACCGCCGCGGGCGATTGGGTGTCGATGGGTATTCCTTCCGACGGCAGCTACGGCATCGCGCCAGGCGTGATCTACGGTTATCCGGTCACGTGTAAAGACGGAAAGTTCGCGATCGTGCAAGGGCTCGAGATCAACGCCTTCTCGCGTGCGCGCATGGACGCAACCGACAAGGAACTGCGCGAAGAACGCGCCGGCGTCGAGCACCTGTTCGCGAAAAAGTGATCAGCCGCGCTGCGGCGCGACGTGACCAATGGTACAGGCCGTCCAACCTTGGGCGGCCTTATTCTTTTGGACCTTGCCGGGGAGAAATCATCATGTTCCGAAACCGTTCGGGTTATGCGGTCGCCGTTGCCTGTGCTGCCTTGTTCACCGCCGTTGGCGCGCGGGCAGCATACGATCAGCCGTCCAAGCCCATTCTCGCGGCGCTGCACGCACCGTTGCCGCCAACGCCGTCGCTCAGTCCGACGCATGCGGACATCCTGCTCGTCTCGCGCCTGGCCTATCCATCGATCGCGCGCGTGGCCGAGCCGTACCTGCGCCTTGCCGGCGTGCGCGTGGAACCGCGCAACCACAGTAAACACGACACGCCTGGAGGCTACGGTGTCACGCCGTGCATGATCGGCTACGAGCTCGTTCATGTCGCCGACGGCAAGCGCACGCCTGTCGCCTTGCCGGAGCATGCCTGCGCCGGCATGCCGCGCTGGTCCGCCGATGGCAAACGTTTCGCCTTCGTCAATCTCGCCACGGATGCCGTGCAGTTGTGGATCGGCGATACCCGTACCGGCACGGTAAAACAGGTGCCGGGCGCGCGGCTCAACCCGATGTTCAACGACGAAATGCAGTGGATGCCGGACCAGGCATCGCTGCTGGTCAAGCTCGTGCCGGATGCACTCGGCGCGCCGCCGCCGGAGCCCGCCGTGCCGCCGGGGCCGAGCATCCAGGAAAGCGATGGCAAGGCCGGCCGCAGCAGCACCTACGAGGTGCGCGACACGCTCAAGAACGCGCATGACGAGGATCTGTTCGATTACTACGCGTCATCGCAGCTTGCGCTTGTCGATGCGGCGACGCTGGCAATTGCGCCGCTGGGCAAGCCGGCCAATTTCCTTTCGCTGCAGGCCGCACCGGATGGAAAACACCTTCTCGTCGAGACGATTCACAAACCGTATTCGTACATCGTCACCTACAGCCGCTTCCCGAAATCCGTCCAGGTGTGGGACGTGGGCGACCGTGCGCACGTCGCGGTCAAGCAAATTGCCGACCTGCCGCTTGCCGATCGCGTGCCGATCCACGGCGTGCCGACCGGACCGCGCGATTTCGACTGGCGCGCGACCGATCCGGCCACGTTGACCTGGGCCGAGGCGCTGGATGGCGGCGACTGGAATGCGACCGTGCCCAAGCGCGACAAGGTCCTGATGCAGAGGGCGCCGTTCGATGCGCCGCCGGTCGAAATCGCGCGCACGGACCAGCGCTACACCGGCATCGAATGGACGCAGCGTCCGGATGTCGCGCTGCTCGGCGAGTACGACGAGAATCGTCACTGGACGCGCACCTTCATCGTCGATGTCGACGACGCGGCGCGCGCGCCGCGCCTGCTGTGGGACATGTCCAGCGACGAGAAATACGCCAATCCAGGCATGCCGGTGACGCGCGAACTGGCGAACGGCGTACGCGTGGTGCAGATCGACGGCGATGCGATGTATCTCGATGGCGCCGGCGCTTCCCCCGATGGCATTCGCCCGTTTCTCGACCGGCTCGATCTGAAAACCCTCAAGACCGAACGCCTGTTCCGCAGCGACAAGTCTGCGCTCGAAACTTTCATCGCGTTCGCTGGCGACGGCACGCAGCAATTCCTGACCTGGCATCAGACACCGACTGACGTTCCCAACGTCTGGGTGCGCACGCGCGGCAAGCCGATCGCGGCGGCGGCTGGCGAAGCGGCGTTCTCGTCATCCGCGTCCGCGCTCACGCATAGCCCCGATCCGTTGCCGGCCGTGCGCGGCATCAAGAAACGCCTGGTCAAGTACAAGCGCGCCGACGGGCTGGATCTTTCGTTCACGTTGATGACGCCGCCCGGCTACAAGAAAGGCACGCGCCTGCCGGCGATCCTGTACGCCTATCCGCTCGACTATGCCAATGCCGCACAGGCCGGGCAGGTGGCCGGTACGCAGAACAACTTCACCTGGCTGCGCCAGCATCAATTGCTGCTGCTGGCGGGCTACGCGATCATCGACAACGCGTCGTTCCCGATTGTCGGCGATCCGAAGTCCGCCTACGACACCTACTTGCCGCAATTGCTCGCCGACGCAAAGGCCGCCGTGGACAAGGCGGTCGAACTCGGCGTCGTGGATCGCGACCGCATCGGCGTCACCGGTCACAGCCACGGCGCGCTGATGACGGCGAACCTGGTCGCGCATTCCGATTTGTTCCGCGCGGGCATCGCAACCAGCGGCGCGTACGACAAGGTGCTGACGCCGTTCGGATTCCAGAACGAGCGCCGTTCGGTGTGGCAAGCCACCGATGTATACCTGAAAGTGTCGCCGTTCTTCTCCGCCGACAAGATCAAGATACCGTTGCTGCTCGTGCATGGCGCCGACGACGCGAACCCGGGCACCACGCCGATGCAGTCGGAGACGTTCTACGAGGCGATTCGCGGCAATGGCGGCACCACGCGCCTGGTCATGCTGCCGCACGAACCGCACTGGTATTCGGCGATGGAATCGCAGGAACAGCTGGCCTACGAAATGCAGCGCTGGTTCGACAAGTACGTCAAGGACGCGAAACCCCGGTCTGGCAACTGACGCCATTTTTCGATGCAAGCTACGGCGCGCGGTTCAGGCCGCGCGCCGTTTTTTCACTCAGCGCCAGTGGCCGCGAATCCATACGTTTGCATACGGGCCGCCCCAGTATCCCGGCACCCATACTGCGGCGCGATACGGACGTGCGGGGTAATAGACACAGCCGGTGGCGAACAGCGGGGCCATGGCAACGGCAGTCAAGAGCAACATTCTGGCGTAGCGTTTCATCGTCGTTCTCCGGTTGTGATCGTTTGCAGCGGTAGAACGAACCGGCATGCGATCAGTTGACGCGCGTTTGTGTGGCATGCAGGCGCCATTCAGCGTTTTGTTATCCTTGTTCGCGTCCGCGAATCAGGAGTGAAACGATGAAAACCAGTCTGCGGTTTTTTGCTCTTTTCGTTATGGTCGCCGTCGCATCGACGTTCGCCAACGTTGCCTGCGCGGAGCGCGGCGCTGCACCGCAGACGATCGAAGGCCTGGGCACGGCCACCTTCCCGACCTCGGCCAAATCCGATGCGGCGCAGACCGCGTTCATGCGCGGACTGTTGCTGCTGCACCTGTTCGAGTATCCGACAGCGGCGAAGGCGTTCGAGCAGGCGCAGAAGCTGCAACCGGATTTCGCCATGGCCTACTGGGGCGAGGCGATGACCTACAACCACGGTATCTGGAACCAACTCGATGCCGGCGCCGGTCGCACCGCGCTGGCAAAACTCGGCGCGACGTCCGCCGCGCGCACGGCCAAGGTGCCGACGGCGCGCGAGAAGGCCTACCTCGCCGCCGTGGAAATCCTGTATTCCGGAAAGGGCACGAAAAAGCAACGCGACGCGGACTACTGCGAAGCGATGCGCAAACTGGCCGCTGCGTATCCGCAGGATAACGACGCGCAGCTGTTCTACGCGCTCGCGTTGATGGGCCGCAACGAAGGCGTGCGCAACGAGACCGACTACCTGCAGGCGGCGGAAATCGCGCAGCGCAGCTTTCGCCTCAATCCGCAAAATCCGGGCGCGGCGCACTACTGGATCCACGGCATGGACGATCCCGCGCATGCCAGCGGCGCGCTGGAAGCGGCGCGCGCCTTGTCGAAGATCGCGCCGGATGCCGGCCATGCCCAGCACATGACCTCGCACATCTTCATCGCGCTGGGGATGTGGGACGACCTGGTCACGGCCAACATCAATGCGATGGGCGTGGTCAATGCGCAGGCGCGCTCGGCGGGGAAACCTGAGGTCGAGTGCGGGCATTACGACGAGTGGCTGGAATACGGCTATTTCCAGCAAGGCCGCTACCGCGAGGCGCAGCGCACGCTGGATGCCTGCGCGAAGACTCTTCCGCTCGGGATCGCGTGGGCGCAGGAACATGCGCAGCAGTTGCGCGCCGAACACGGCTCACCGGAACAAGTCGCCAAACACCTGCACGGTTCGCTGGTGACCATGCGCGGGATCGCGGTGATCGAAGCACGCGACTGGAACAGCGAAGCAACCCGTCTCGCGGTGGACGTGACCGGCCTCGGCCCGTACGCCGCATGGAACGATTTTGCGCAGGGCTACGCGGCGGCCAGGCGCGGCGACATCGAGCAAGCGCGCAAGGCGTCGGCCGACCTGCATGCCTGGCGCGAGAAAACGTCCACGTCGGAAGACGATCCGCAATTGCCGGGGTACCTCGCGGTGATGGACGACGCCTTGCGTGGTTTGCTGTTGATCGACCAGAAGCACGTGGACGAGGGTCTTGCGGCGATTCGCACGGCCGCGCAGCGCTACGATTCGATGGCCTTCGATTTCGGTCCGCCGGTACCGTTCAAGCCGCCACGCGAGCTGCTCGGCAGGCAGTTGCTGCAGGCCGGCCAGGCCGCGCAGGCCGTGGTGGAGTTCAAGGCCGCGCTGAAGAAGGCGCCGAATCGCAGCCTGAATCTGCTTGGACTCGCGTGGGCGCAATCCGCAGCGCACGATTCCGCTGCCGCGGCGGCGACGTATCGCCAATTGCTGGCCAACTGGCATGCCGCCGATGCCGACTTGCCGGATATGGCGGAAGTGAAGGCGAAGGCCGTGTCCGCGAAACCGTCGAACTAAGGGACGCGTATCTTCCGGATCAGCTAAAATAGCCGCTTTGCCGGAGGCCGCATGAGTCAAGCATCCGCTGGTACACGCTTTCGTTCTGCACTCGCCGCCGAATCGCCGTTGCAGGTGGTCGGCGCGATCACCGCGTATGCCGGGCTGATGGCAAAACGCGTCGGTTACAAGGCGTTGTATCTCTCCGGCGGCGGCGTGGCCGCGAATTCGCTGGGCATGCCGGATCTCGGCATCTCGACCATGGAGGACGTGCTCACCGACGCGCGCCGCATCGTCGATGCCACGCAACTGCCGCTGCTGGTGGACATCGACACCGGTTGGGGCGGCGCCTTCAACATCGGGCGCACGATCCGCAATTTCGAGCGCATCGGCGTCGCCGCCGTGCATATGGAAGATCAAGTCGGACAGAAGCGCTGCGGCCACCGCCCCGGCAAGGAAGTGGTGTCGAAGGATGAAATGGTCGACCGCGTGAAAGCCGCGGTGGATGCAAAGTGGGACAAAGATTTCGTGCTGATGGCGCGTACCGACGCGGCTGCGGTCGAAGGCATCGACCGCGCGATCGAGCGCGCAGTGGCCTACGTCGAAGCCGGTGCCGACATGATCTTTCCCGAGGCCATGAAGACGCTGGACGACTACCGCCGATTCAAGGCGGCGGTGAAGGTGCCGATCCTCGCCAATCTCACCGAATTCGGTTCGACGCCGTTCTTTACCACGGGCGAATTGAAATCCGCGAACGTGGATATCGCGCTGTACTGCTGCGGTGCCTATCGCGCCATGAACAAAGCCGCGCTGAATTTCTACGAGGTCACGCGCCGCGAAGGCACGCAGAAGTCCGTGGTGCCGGCAATGCAGACGCGCGAGGAACTCTACGATTTCCTCGGCTACCACGCCTACGAAGACAAGCTCGACGAATTGTTTGCGACGAAGAAATGAATCAGGAGAAACCCGTGAGCGAAGCCGCCATTCCTTTCAAGCCGAAAAAATCCGTCGCCCTGTCCGGCGTCGCCGCCGGCAACACGGCGCTGTGCACGGTCGGGCGCAGCGGCAACGATCTGCATTACCGCGGCTATGACATCCTCGATTTTGCGACGACGGCCGAGTTTGAGGAAATCGCGCATCTGCTGGTGCACGGCAAGCTGCCGAACAAGGCGGAGCTAGTCGCGTACAAGACGAAGTTGAGATCGCTGCGCGGCATTCCGGCGTCGGTGAAGGCGGTGCTGGAGCAGATCCCCGCATCTGCGCATCCGATGGACGTGATGCGCACGGGCGTTTCCGCGCTCGGTTGCGCGTTGCCGGAAAAAGATGACCACAACCATCCCGGTGCACGCGATATTGCCGATCGGCTGATGGCATCGCTGGGATCGATCCTGCTGTACTGGTACCACTTTGCCGTCAACGGCCGGCGCGTCGACGTGGAAACGGATGACGATTCCATCGGCGGACACTTCCTGCACCTGCTGCACGGCAATAAGCCGAGCGACTTGTGGGTGCGCGCGATGCATACCTCGCTGATCTTGTATGCCGAGCACGAATTCAACGCCAGCACCTTCGCTGCGCGCGTGATCGCTGGCACCGGCTCGGACATGTACTCGGCCATCGCCGGCGCGATCGGCGCGCTGCGCGGACCCAAGCACGGTGGCGCGAACGAGGCCGCGTTCGAGATCCAGAGCCGTTACGACACGCCGGACGAGGCGGAAGCCGACATCCGCAAGCGCGTGGAAAACAAGGAAGTCGTGATCGGTTTCGGCCATCCCGTCTATACGACCGGCGATCCGCGCAACAAGGTCATCAAGGCAGTCGCGCGCGAGCTGTCGGCGGCGCAGAACAACATGAAGATGTTCGATATCGCCGCGCGCCTGGAATCGACGATGTGGGACATCAAGAAGATGTTCCCGAACCTGGATTGGTTCAGCGCCGTGAGCTACCACATGATGGGCGTGCCGACCGCGATGTTCACGCCGCTGTTCGTGATCTCGCGCACCTCGGGTTGGAGCGCGCATGTGATCGAACAGCGCATCGACGGCAAGATCATCCGGCCGAGCGCGAATTACACCGGCCCGGAAAACCTGAAGTTCGTGCCGCTGGAAAAGCGCTGATCGTATTCAGTGCAGCCGCGTGAACAGCGTAATCACGTAGGCACAGAACACACAGGCTCCGAACAGCGCCAGGAATTCGTGATAGCGTGCCCGACGCGTCAGTAATGCGGTCGCCGATAGTGCGATGAAAACGCCGTGGAAGAAGAGGTCCTCGCGATCGGGCAGCTTGCCGTAGACCACCTCGGACTTGGCAAGGCTGATCAGCAGCACGGCCACGAACAGACCGAAAAACCAGTGCACGTGCGTCCAGTAGTGTTCGCGCAAATCGATATCGGCGTCGCGGGAAAAATCGGGGAACACGATACCCGCCAGCAGGTATTGCGCGATGCTCTGTGCCAGCACAACGGTGAATGCGGCGAAGGTCCAGCCGGTGACTTCGCGCAGTTCGAACATCGCCCACCAGCTTTGCACGTTGATCAGCAGCAGCGTTCCGGCCCACAGCGGCACCGGCCAATACACGCGCACGCGCGAGCGCCACAGCACGATGCCGCGAAAGCCGGTCAGGATTTGCGTGATCGCCAAGCCGATGATGATCGACAGCAGAACCGAGAGATAACTGAAAGCGTCCATCGTCACAGTTCCCTCAGAACTGCGCGCCCAGCCGCGTGCCTTGCGCGATCGCGCGCTTGGCATCGAGTTCGGCGGCGACATCCGCACCGCCGATCAGGTGTACATCGATGCTGGCGGTCTTGAGACCATCGTAGAGATCGCGGCGCGGTTCCTGTCCCGCGCAAACGATCACGTTGTCGACGTCGAGAATTTGTGCCTTGCCATCAATCGTGACGTGCAGGCCGGCATCGTCGATGCGTTCGTAAGATACGCCGCCGAGCATTTGCACATTTTTCATTTTCAGCGCGGCACGATGCACCCAGCCGGTGGTCTTGTGCAGGCGCTTGCCCGGATTGCCGGGCGTGCGTTGCAGCAACCAGACTTCGCGTTCGGACGGCTCCGGCACGGGCGTGGTCAGTCCGCCAGGATTTGTAAACTGTTGATCGACGCCCCATTCGTGTGACCAGCGCGAAATATCCGTCGTCGGCGAAGGCGTGGATTGCGTGAGAAATTCGGCCACGTCGAATCCGATGCCTCCCGCACCGATGATGGCGACGCGCTTGCCGACCGGTTTGCCATGCAGCACGACATCGAGGTAGCTGAGCGTCTTGGCGTGGTTGGCGCCCGAAATCGCAAGCACGCGCGGCGTGACGCCGGTGGCGAGAATCACACTGTCGAATCCGTGCAGCGATTCGATCGTGGCCTGCGTGCCAAGCCGGACTTCAACTCCGAGTTCATCGAGCAGATTGCCCCAGTAGCGGATCGGCTCGAAGAACTCCTCCTTGCCGGGAATGCGCTTGGCCAGGTTGAATTGGCCGCCGATTTCGTTCGACTGTTCGAACAACGTCACGGCGTGACCACGCTGTGCCAGTGTGGTCGCGCAAGCAAGTCCGGCCGGGCCCGCGCCGACTACGGCAATGCGTTTCTTGCGCGCGAGCGGTGCGTCGACCAGTTCGGTTTCGAAACAGGCGCGCGGATTCATCAGGCACGAGGCGCGCCGGTTTTCGAATACGTGATCAAGACAGGCCTGATTGCAGGCGATGCAGGGATTGATCAGCGCGGTGTGTCCGCTGCGCGCCTTGTTCGCCCAGGCGGGATCCGCCAGCAGTGGCCGTGCCATCGACACCATGTCCGCGTCGCCGCGCGCGAGCACGTCCTCCGCGACTTCCGGCATGTTGATGCGGTTGGTCGTGATCAGGGGTATGCGGACGTGTTCCTTCATTTTGCGCGTGACCCAGGCGAATGCGGCACGCGGCACGCTGGTCACGATCGTCGGCACGCGCGCCTCGTGCCAGCCGATGCCGGTATTGATCAGGGTCGCGCCGGCGGCCTCGACGGCCTTGGCCAGTCGCACGATTTCGTCCCAGCGCTGCGCGTTGTCGACGAGGTCCAGCATCGACAGGCGATAGATGAGGATGAAATCGCGGCCGACCGCTTCGCGCGTGCGGCGCACGATTTCGATCGGCAAGCGCTGGCGATTTTCCAGATTGCCGCCCCAATCATCGCTGCGCTGGTTCGTGCGCTCCGCGAGGAATTGGTTGATCAGGTAACCCTCGCTGCCCATGATCTCGATGCCGTCGTAGCCGGCCTCACGCGCGAGTTGCGCGCAGCGCACGAAGTCACGGATCGTGCGCTTTACGCCGCCGACGGAAAGCGCACGCGGCGTAAATGGCGTGATCGGCGACTTGATCTTTGACGGCGCGACCGACAGCGGCTGGTAGCCGTAGCGGCCGGCGTGCAGGATCTGCAGGCAGATGCGCCCGCCTTCGGCGTGCACCGCGTGCGTGACTTGCCGATGCGGTCCGACATGCCACGGCATCGACAGACGGCTCGCAAAGGGTTTGAGCCAACCGGCGATATTGGGCGAAAAACCGCCGGTGACCATGAGCCCGACACCGCCGCGTGCGCGCGCGGCGAAGTAGGCGGCGAGTTTGCCGAAGTCGCGCGCGTGGTCTTCCAGGCCCGTGTGCATCGAGCCCATCAGCACGCGGTTTGGCAAGGTGCAAAAGCCCAGATCCAGTGGAGCGAACAGGTGCGGATAGGGCGAGGTGGTCGCGTCGGTCATGGCGTCGAACGAGTGTTTGAAAACGCGCACGATGCCGGGTTTTCCTTGCGTGGGCAAGCCGAGATCGAAAAACGCGGGCTGAATGCCGCGGCGGCGGACGTCAACTGGGCGTCGTCTGCGGCGTTCTCCGGGGTAACCGCCGCAATCGTGCGCCGGAGGCAAACGGAGAACGATCATGTGCATGCGCAAACTGGCCTTGGCAACCGCGTTGGGCGTTGCCGGACTCGGAGCGATGGTTTCAACACCGGCATCGGCAGGCGTCGCAGTCGGCGTCACGATTGCAGCGCCGCTGTATGCGCCGCCCGCGCCACGCGTCGAGCGCGTCGGGGTACGACCGGGTTACGTCTGGATTCCGGGTTATTGGCGCTGGGGCGGCGCGCGCTATGTCTGGGTCGGTGGTTATTGGACGCATCCGCGCCGCGGCTACCGCTGGATCGAGCCGCGCTGGGTCGGCTGTGGCCCGCATTGGTGCTATCACCGCGGTTATTGGGGGCGGTAAGAAACTTGCTCGGTGGTTCCTAGATGGTTGCGGCGGCGGGCTCGCGCTCGCCGCTTCGGAGCAGGAAGGATTTGGCCTTCCATTCTGCGGCGGCATCCATCGCTTCGAGCGCGTTGAAGGTACCGGATACCAGGCTCGCGATGGGCAGGCCGTCGCGATAGAGGATGCGTGATCCGGTCAGTGCGGGAACATTTTTCCCGGCGAGGACGTTGCTGACGAGGTTCAACGGATCGGCACCGCAAACGGCGACGAAGGCGCCATCAAGCGAGCGTTGACGAATCGCGCGCAACGGCGCAATCGCTTCGGGCAAGGAGAATTGTTCGCCGGAGAGTCCGGCGATGAAGCGCCCGCCGCGGATCTCGCCGCGCGCTTCCAGTCGCTGGTACACGCGCATCAAGTCGCGCCATGGCGGCAGCCAGTCCGCTTCGTGTGCGAGCAGGCGCCAGCAGATCACGCCGTAGCGGCGCAGCAGGGTGCGGGCGATGTGTTCGACTGTCTCGGGCCGGCTTTCCTGATCGCCAGATGCGGAGCGCCGCAGCAGCGACCATCTTCCAGCATCCGCAATGCCAAGCAAGGCAGTGCGGCGCCCGCGGCGGCGATTCGGCGATGGACGCCTGGATTGCGGTACCAGCAGCGCGCGCAATCCGGCAAAGCTGTCGGAGTTGATCAGTCCCGCGGCAACGAGTTCGGCCAGTGCTTCCTCCAGTTCGACGTGCAGCAGTTTCGTGCCAGCCAGCAGCTCATCGAAAAACGAAGCGCCGTGCGCACGCAGGCAGTCCGCGACCGTTTGCGCGCGCGACGATAGTGCCGGAGTCGTTTCATCCGCTGTCGTGGAAAGCGAATTCCAGAGCTTCAGATTGCGCCGTTGCAGCAGCACAATAGGCGTCGCGCGCACGGGCCCGCTGCCGTGCTCGGCGCCGCTTGGCGCATGTGGGCGCAACCGCGACCACACGATGCGACCCGCTGTGCACAGATCATCGAGCCAGGAAATCTCGTAACCGGCGATGCGCGCGGGCAGGATCTCCGCTTCCCACGCCGCCGCCGGCGCTTCGAAGCCTTCCAGTTGCGCGAGCACGGCAGCCAGAGCATCCGGGCCTTCGCCCCGCGCATCGGCTCCGACTTTCTGCCAATTGAACAGAAAGCGCATGAAATCGCGCGGTTCGACCGGTTCGATCTCGCGACGCAGGCGCTGCACGGTGTAGCGATGGATGCGCGCGAGCAAATGCCGATCACACCATTCGATGGCATCCAATCCGGGCGTGAAGTGGCCCTGCATCACGGTACCTTCGCGTTCCAGCGCGAGCAGGGCGGTATCGATGTCACTTTGTGGAAGATGCAGCGTTAGCGCGATCAGTTCGGCGCGCAAAGGACCAAGTCCGGTCAAGCGCGCACGCGCGAGGTCGGCCAGAGCAGATTCGCGCGTCCATTCGTGTTCAGTGAATTCGGCGGGAGCGATGATCGGTGGATCGATCGATGCGTCTGGAAAGATTGCCGCAAATTGCGGAAGGCTTTCGGCAGCGATGATCAAATCCGACAGACGCGCCGCACGCCGCTGCGCGATCAACTCCTCGCACAAGCCTGGCCATGTGATATTCGCGCGCACCTCGGTGTCGGTCAGAAATCCCAGCCCCATCAGTGCTTCGTGCAGTTCGTCCGCCGTTCGCGCCTGCGGCCATGCTTCCTCGCGCACGGCGGCTATCGCATCCGGATCGAGCCGGCCGAAATCCTCGGTCGATTCGATATCGCCCCAGCGCCGACTCATTACCGCCTGTGTGCGGCGTTCTTCGAGCGGCGCATCATCAAGGAAGGCATAAGGCCGCGCGGTCAGCACTTCGGCGGCAAGCGGCGAGGGTGCGGTCAGGTCGCGGCAGACGAAGCGGACTTCGCCGCCTTCAATGCGTCGCAGCAGCGCTTCGAGGCCGTCGATGTCCATGGCATCGTGCAGGCAATCGTGCAGGGTCTGCGCAACCAGCGGATGATCGGGAATCTGGCGTTCACCGACGATGTTCTCCAGGCACGCGACCTGATCCGGAAAAACCGCGGCAAGCAAATCCTCCGATTTCATCCGCTGCAACTGCGGCGGTACTTTCGATCCGCCGGCGAAGCGCGGCAGGGCGAGCGACGTAACCGCATTCCAGCGCCAGCGCACGCCGAACATGGGCGCGTCGAGCAAAGCCTGGATCAATACATGACGCACGCTGTTCGAGTGCAGGAAGCGGGTGACGTCCTCGAGCGGAAAGCTGTGGCTGGTCGACAGCGACAGGATGATTGCATCCTCGGTGGCCGCGGCTTGCAGTTCGAAATTGAAGCTGCGGCAGAAGCGCTTGCGCAAGGCCAGTCCCCAGGCGCGGTTGATGCGGCTGCCGAACGGCGTATGGATGATGAGCTGGGTGCCGCCGGATTCGTCGAAGAAACGCTCCATTGCGAGTTCTGTCTGCGTTGGCAACATCCCGAACGCTGCCTTGGTGCCGCCGAGATAATCGGCGATCTGTTGCGCTGCGCTGTCGGACAGTCCGATCTCACCGCGCAACCACGCTGGCGCCGAATTCGCGTCAGCATTGAAGTGCTCGGAAATTTCCGTGCGCAACCGTGACACCGCGAACGAGAGTTCATCCGTGCGTCCCGGCGCTTCGCCGAGCCAGAATGGAATCGTCGGCGGTGCGCCTTGCGCGTCTTCGACGCGCACCTTGCCGCGTTCCACGCGCAAAATCCGGTACGCGGTGTTGCCAAGCTGAAAAATGTCACCGGCGATGGACTCGACCGCGAAATCCTCGTGCACGGTGCCAACGCGCTGGGCTTGCGGTTCCAGCACGACTTCGTAGTCGGCGGTGTCGGGAATCGCGCCGCCGGACGTGATCGCGGTCAGGCGCGCGCCGCGCCGCGCGCGCAACACGCCGTTGACCGCGTCGCGATGCAGGTAGGCGCCGCGCGGTCCGCGCCGCGTCGTGTAACCGTCGGCGAGCATGCGCACGATGGCGGTGAAGTCCTTGCGCGCCAGTTGCGCGAATTGGTACGCGCGCGTGATCACCGCGAACAGTTCCGCTTCGTTCCATTCGCGGCAGGAAACCTCGGCAACGACCTGCTGGGCAAGCACATCGAGCGCATTCTTCTCGACATGCAAGGTGTCGAGCTCGCCGCGCCGCACGGCGTCTAGCAAGGCCGCACATTCGACCAGGTCGTCGCGCGAGGTCGGGAACAGCCGTGCTTTCGGCATGCCATCGACCGCATGGTTGGCACGGCCGGCGCGTTGCAAAAAGGTCGCGATCGCACGCGGCGAGGCAATCTGGCAGACGAGATCCACATCGCCGATATCGATGCCCAGTTCCAGCGATGCGGTGGCGACCAGCGCGCGCAGTTCGCCGCGCTTGAGGCGCTGTTCGGCGGCAAGGCGTTGTTCACGCGCGAGCGAGCCGTGATGGGAAGTGACAGCGTCCTTGCCGAGCAGTTCGCTCAGATGCCGGGCGAGGCGCTCGGCCATGCGCCGCGTGTTGACGAAGATCAGCGTGGTGCGATGTTCGCGGATCAGTTCTGCAAGTCGTGAGTAGACCTGCATCCACACATCGCCGGACATCACCGCCGAAAGCGGCGACGGCGGCAGTTCGATGCCGAGGTCGCGGTCGCGGGTGAAGCCGACGTCGACGATTTCGCACTTGCTTTGCTCGTCATTCCCGCGCAGGCGGGAACCCAGCTCTTGCTCTTCGGCGGTATGCTCAAGAGCTGGATTCCAGCTTTCGCTGGAATGACGATCCGAAGAGCCAATCAAGAACCTCGCGATTTCGCTGACGGGTTTCTGTGTTGCCGACAGGCCAATTCGCGTCAACGGCCGCCCGCACAATGCATCGAGGCGTTCCAGCGACAACGCCAGGTGCGCACCGCGCTTGCTGGGTGCCAGCGCATGGATCTCGTCAACGATCACGCTACGCGTGGAAGCCAGCATCGCGCGGCCGGATTCCGATCCGAGCAGGATGTACAGTGACTCGGGGGTGGTCACCACGATATGCGGTGCGCGCCGCTTCATCGCGTTGCGTTCGGCCTGTGGTGTGTCGCCGGTGCGCACGCTGGCGCGGATTTCCACGTCCGGCAAGCCCATCTCGAACAATTTGTCGCGGATGCCGGCGAGCGGTGCTTCGAGGTTGATCTGTACATCGTTCGACAGCGCCTTGAGTGGCGAGACGTAAACGATGGCGGTTTCGTCGGCGAGTTGCCCGGCGACCCCGCGCCAAACAAGTTCGTCGATCGCGGCGAGGAAGGCGGCGAGCGTCTTGCCCGATCCGGTCGGTGCAGCGATCAATGCATGGCGGCCGGATTGGATCGCCGGCCACGCACGTTCCTGCGCAGGCGTAGGCGCGGGGAAAGCGCTTTCGAACCACGCAGCAACGGCAGGGTGAAAGTTATCGAGCGGCATGGAGCAATTGTCCTCCGGGTGGTGCGGCAACGCTATCCGCCGCATGTCTCAAGCCGCGAGACGACTGCCAAATCTGGCAAAATAGGCGACTTTCCCCGATCCGGAATCCGCCATGAGTCACCACGACATCCGCTCCGCCGTGCGTCCCGAACCCGATCAACCGATGGTCGACATCGCCGACTACGTCGCCGATTACAAGATCGATTCGAAAGAGGCCTACGACACGGCGCGCTACATGCTGATGGATTCGCTGGGCTGCGCGATGCTGGCGATGAAGTTTCCCGAATGCGTGAAACACTTGGGTCCGCTGGTGCCGGGAGCGACGCTGGCCGGCGGCGCGCGCGTGCCGGGCACAAGCTGGGAACTGGATCCCGTGCAGGCCGCCTACAACATCGGCGTGCAGGTGCGTTGGCTGGATTTCAACGACACCTGGCTCGCCGCGGAATGGGGGCATCCGTCGGACAACCTCGGTGCGATCCTCGCCGTCGCCGATTATGTTTCGCGCAGGAACATCCGCGAGGGCAAGGCGCCGCTGACGATCAAGGATGTACTCACCGCCGCGATCAAGGCGCACGAAATCCAGGGCTGCTACGCGCTGAAGAACTCCTTCAACCGCGTCGGCATGGATCACGTCATCCTCGTGCGCCTGGCTTCGACCGCCGTGGTCACGCAGATGCTTGGCGGCGGCAAGGACGAAATCGTCAATGCCGTTTCACACAGCTGGATCGACAATGGCGTGTTGCGCACGTATCGGCACGCGCCGAATACCGGTCCGCGCAAGAGCTGGGCGGCGGGCGATGCCTGCCGGCGCGCAGTGACGCATGCGCTGAATGCGATCAAGGGTTGCGTCGGTTACCCGTCCGCATTAACCGCGAAAACCTGGGGCTTCTACGACGTGGCGTTCAAGGGCAAGCCTTTCGAGTTCGAGCGCGACTTCGGTAGCTATGTGATGGAGAATGTCCTGTTCAAGATTTCCTTCCCGGCCGAGTTCCATGCGCAGACCGCCGTGGAGTGCGCGATGAAACTGCACGCGCAGGTCGCCGGCAAACTCGACAAGATCGAGCGCATCGAAATCGAAACCCAGGAAGCGGGCGTGCGCATCATCGACAAGACCGGGCCGCTGGCCAATTACGCCGATCGCGACCACTGCATCCAGTACATGGTCGCGGTGCCGCTGATCTTCGGGCGCCTGACCGCCGACGACTACAACGACGTGGTCGCTGCCGATCCGCGCATCGACGCGTTGCGCACCAAGATGACGGTCAAGGAAAATCCGCAGTTCACAACCGATTACTTCGATCCGGCCAAGCGCTATATCGGCAACTCGGTGCAGGTGTTTTTCGCTGATGGCAGCAAGACCGAGAAAGTTTCGATCGACTACCCGATCGGCCACCGCAAGCGCCGCGTCGAGGGCATCCCGGTGCTGGTGAAGAAATTCGAGGCGGCGCTGGCCGGGCATTTGCCCGCGCACCAGGTGCAACGGATCGTGGCGGCCAGCCGTGATGCGGCCACGTTCGAGAAGTTGCCGGTGCCGCAGTTCATGGAGTTGTTTGCGATTTGAGTCCGGGAAATCTTGAGTTCGGACAAGCATTTGGCTGAAAGATGGGGTTTGGATTGCTGACTGCCTCCTGAACCGGTCAGGCTGGAGCAAGTCATTTGAATTTGCTAGACTGCAGCCGCTCGCGTTGCCAATGTGCTAACGTATAATTAACGCGACGCAAACGCCGCAGGTTTAAGCGGTGACGTCGCGTACCGCACCAGCGGAGCGGACGCCTAAAAATCTAGCAATGAGGAGACTCTCCGATGAAACGTAATACCTTGTTTGTCCTGATCGCCCTGGGATTGGGCGGCGTGGGCGTCGCCAATGCCCAGGATGCCAGCAGCTGGTATCTGGCCGCGCGTACCGGCATGGTCGCGCCGGACAGCGCCCGCACGACCAAGAATTCGGCGTTTGCTGGTATCGGTGCCGGCGTGTGGGTCAATCCGAACCTGGCCGTCGATTTCGAATACGGCATCAACAATGCGGACTTCAAGAACAATTCCCCGCGTTTTGGCCACCAGTGGGAAAGCGTGCAGCTTGACGTTGCCGCGCGCTGGTTCTTCGGCGAGATCGGTTCCGGCTGGCGTCCGTACGTCATGGGCGGCGTTGGCGTGATGCGCCACAAGGCCTATTCGGGCTTCCTGCTCAGCAACGCCGGCTACACCGCTTCTGGCGGCTGGGATCCGATGGTCACGGCTGGTGTCGGCATGCAGTACAACCTGTCCGACCGCGTGGCGTTCCGTGGCGAAATCGCCGGTCGCTATGACCGCGACAACAATTCGCTGAATTCCCCGTTGGCTACCGCGCAGGGCTTCAATCATCACAGTGGTTTCACCGACGCAATGGCCACGGTTGGCCTGGTCGTCAACTTCGGTGGCGGTTCGGCTCCTGCGCCGGCACCAGCTCACGAAGAGTCCGCGCCGCCTCCGGCTGCGCCGCCGGCGCGTGAAGAAGCCACCCCGCCGCCCGCAGTCGCGATCGACCTGCGCGGCGTCGAGTTCAAGTTCGACCATCCGCGCGTCGGCGAAAAACTGGTGCCGTCGTTGAAGGCGCCGACTGCCGACTCCGTGCAGATCCTGGACGAAGCTGTCGATACCCTCAAGCGCTACCCGAACGTGCATGTTTCGGTTGATGGCTACACCGACTCCGTCGGTAGCGATGCCTACAACCAGAAGCTGTCCGAGCGCCGCGCCAAGGGTGTGTACGACTACCTGACCGAGCATGGCGTCGATGCCAGCCGCCTGGATGGTCCGAAGGGCTTCGGCGAGTCGAACCCGATCGACACCAACAAGACCGCGGCGGGCCGTCAGCGCAACCGTCGCGTTGAGTTGAAAGTGGAAAGTCAGTAAGGCTTCCGCTTGCCGCAACACGAAAAAGCCCGGCGTTGCCGGGCTTTTTCTTTTCAGCGCTTTGAAAACAGGTAGTGCGCGACGAGCCATTCGTTCCCGCCGCGATAACCGAACAGTTCCGCGCAGGCCATCCAGAACATGCGCCAGCGCTGGTGCCAGACGCGTGCCTGATCGCCATACGCCTGCTCCAGGACCTTCAGCACTTCGGCGCGGTTCGAATCCTGATTCGCTAACCAGGCATTAGCCGTCTTCTCGTAGTGCGTGCCTGACAGTCGCCATTGCCGTTCGATCGTCAGGTCGTGCTGGAACCACAGCAGGGTATCGGCAGCGGGCATGAGTCCGCCAGTGAAGAAATACCGGCCCATCCAGTTGTCTTCACCCCGAGTCTCGAACGGATACATCAGCTCGCGATGGCAGAAGATGTGCACGAAGAGTTTTCCGTCTGCGCGCAGCCACGAAGCGATGCGTTCCAGCAGAGTTGCATAGTTGCGCATATGCTCGAACATTTCGATCGACACGCAGCGATCGAAGCGTGCGCATGCAAGTTCCAGCCGATTCACATCCTGGGTGATGACTTCGACGTTGCCTAATCCCAATCCACGGCAGCGGGCGAGGATAAATTCGCGTTGCGGCGCGGAATTGGACACGGCGGTGATGCGCGACTGTGGGTAGCGTTGTGCCATCCACAGCGTCAGCGAACCCCAGCCGCAGCCGAGTTCGAGCACGTCCTGCCCATCGGCGAGTTGTGCGCGCTCGCCATACAGGGACAGCATGGCTTCCTCCGCCTGCTCCAGCGTTTCGTTGCCGTGCGGGTAGTAGCAACTCGAATACTTCAGGCGCGTGCCCAGGCACAATTCGAAAAAGCGCGGCGGCAATTCATAGTGCTGCGCGTTCGCGGCATCGGTGTGTATCGCGACCGCACTTTCGCGCAGGTTATCGAGGCAGCGCTGGAAGCGCGTCCATGCAGTAACCGCATCTGCCGCGCCTTCCTCGCGCAGGCGTTGCGCGCACAGGCGGCGGATGCCGGCGCGAATGGCCCAGTCTGGCAGCAGGCCGCGTTCGGCCAAGTCCATCAGGCCGCGTGGAGCGTCGGCGGCTTCGCTTGTGGCAATGGCGGTGACGTTGTCATTCATGAGGATTTTTTCGGGAGCCAGGGGATCAGCATGCTGGTCGTGCGCTGGTACTCGCGATAGTCGTCGCCGCGTGTGCGCAGCGCTTGCGCTTCGGTGAACGGGATGCCGCTAACCCAGACCAGTGAGGCGAGCATCAGCACCGGTCCGATCAGGCTGAGCAACCATGCCGGAAACGGCGCGCCGATGGCGAGGAAAACGTAAGTGAACCAGTGCAGCCATTCGAAGAAATAATTCGGATGGCGCGAATACCGCCACAGTCCGCTGCGGCAGGCCCTGCCGCGATTTTGCGGATTCGCACGGAAAGCGGACAACTGCGCATCGGCGATGGATTCGCCGGCCAGGCTCACGATCCATATCGCCAGGCCCATTCCGCACCAGACCGAAAACGTCTCGCGCGGGTTCTCGGCCACGGCCGCAAACGGCAGCGAGAACAGCGCGATCAGCAAGCCCTGGCCCATGAAGAATGCGAAGAACTTGCGCTGATCGCCGTGCCAGTATTCGCGCAAGTAGCGATAACGCCCGTCTTCGTTTTCGTTCAGCACGCGCGCGAGGATGTGCAGGCACAGGCGGAATCCCCACAGGCTGCCGAGCAAAGCGACTGCGAGCCGTGATGCCAATCCGCCACTGCCGACTGCGGCGTAGAACAATGCGCTGGCGCCCATGCCCGCCGCCCAGACCGCATCGACGATGCCGGCGTTGCGCGTGCGGCGCTGGATCAGCCAGCCGACAAACATTGCCGCGCTGGCGACGATCCATACGTACAGGATGTTGATCGGGCTCATCGCAACGCTCCGTGCAAGACTGGTGGTGCGCGATGTTTGCGCACGAGATGTCGCGCCAAATAAAACAACGCCGGCGCCAGAATCGCCCAGGCGATGGCAAGCGCGCCGAGTGCGAGTGCGGGCCGCGCGGCGAAGGACAGGGCGTTCCAACCACGTGCGGCGGCGAGGTAGGCGAGCGGGGCGCCGACTGCGCCGAGAACGGAGGCGAGCGCCAGGTGCGCTTTCAGCCAGGTCAGCGAATGGTTGAGGGTCAGGGCGAAGCTCATCCACAGCGCCACGATCCAGATCGGCGCGAAGTCCGGCGAAGGCACGGGCGCTGCATACGTGAAAATGCCGCCGCGCACGCACAGCGTATCGACGGCGAATCCGGCAATTGCCGCGCACGCCATCACTTCGAGATCGGCGCGGCGTTCGTTCGATACCGAGAGCTGCCATGCCGCAAACACGGCGAGCATCGCGGGTCCGGCCCACCACCAGCCGCGCGCGGCGCCTGCGATAGCGGCGAGCCAGGTCGCTTGATAGAAGCCGATATTGATCCAGTTGTTCATGCCATGCCGTCCGTGCCAGGAACAAATTGCGCACGCCGGCAGCCGGGCTTGACCAGCAGCATCTGCACGTCGCCGGTGGAGCGCTCGCGGAACCCTGCTTCGCAGTAGGCGAGGTAAAAATCCCACATGCGCATGAAACGCTCGTCGTAGCCGAGTGCTCGCACCTGCGCGGCGCGTGCATGGAAACGTTCGCGCCAGGCCGCAAGCGTGAGCGCATAGCTCGGACCGATGTCCTCAAGGTGGAACAATTTCAGATCGCTCGTGCGCGCCGACGCTTCGAGCATCGCGCTGACGGCTGGAATGAAACTGCCGGGGAAGATGTAGCGCTTGATGAAGTCGACCGCACGCAGCGCCTGCGCGTAGCGGTGATCCTCGATCGTGATCGCCTGGATCAGCGCCATGCCATCGGGTTTGAGCAATGCGCCGACCTTGCCGAAATAGGAATCCATGTATTGATGGCCGATCGCCTCGATCATCTCGATGGAAACGAGTTTGTCGTAGCGACCGTCGAGATCGCGGTAATCGCGCAGCAGCACCTCGACGCGATCACTCAATCCTGCTGCGTGCACGCGCGCGCGCGCCAGATCGAACTGTTCGCGCGAGATGGTCGTGGTGGTGACACGACAGCCGTGCCGTTGCGCGGCGTGAATGGCAAAGCCGCCCCAGCCGGACCCGATTTCGATGACGTGGTCGTCTGCGCACACGGCGAGTTTTTCGCAAATGCGTTCGAGCTTGCGCCTGGACGCAACCTCCAGCGTGTCGTCGGCGCACGTGTACAGCGCCGACGAATACATCAGGTTTTCGTCGAGGAACAGGCGGAACAAATCGTTGCCGAGGTCGTAATGCGCTGCGATATTGCGGCGGCTGCCATTGCGTGTATTGCGATTGAGCGCATGCCAGGCACGCATCGCCAAGCCGCCAAAGCGCGCCAGACCGGTTTCCATCGCATCGAGCAGGTCGCGGTTGCGCACCAGCATGCGCATCAGCGCGACCGGATCGTCGCTGCGCCAGATGCCGTCCATGTACGCTTCGCCTGCGCCGACGCTGCCGTTCGCGGCGACGTGACGGTAAAACGCGGCATCGTCGACCTCCAGCGTCGCGTGCAAGGTGTCGTGCGGATTGCGCGCGGGCGTACCCAGCACAACTTCGCCGAGCGCATCGACAACTTGTAGCCGACACTCGCGCAACATGCTCATCTGTTTATGCAGGCGTGCGCGCAAGGCGCGGTCCAGTGCGCTCCAGGGTCTGGCGGGCGCGGATTCGATGGTGCTGGCAATGTCCTGGCTCATGCGTCGCTCGCTCCGGATTTCGGGTGATCGTACACGGGGTTGCGTCGAAGAAAGATCAACAGCGCCTGCCAGTGGATCGCGGCGACGACCTTCAGCGTCATCGCCGGATAACGCAGCAGCACGCGAGCGAGATTCGCGCCGGTCAATGGTTTGCGTTCCATCACGAGCGTGGCGTCGAATTCGTTCCTGCCTGCGTCGATCACGTCCATGTGCACGCGCAAGGCCTCGTCCGGCGCGGTAAAACGCCAGGCATAATCGCGCTGCATCGGCACAAATGGCGAAACGTGGAAGGCCTTGGCGAAATCCCAGCGCAGCGCGGCGCCATGGCTCTGCGCGCCGGAGACCGGCAACACGTAGGTGTGGCGTTCCTTCCACGGCGTGTTCGTGATTTCGGCGACGATGGTGTCGAGCGTCGTGCCGTCCTGCGCGTAGCAGTAGTAGAAACTCACCGGGTTGAAGCAGTGGCCAAAATAACGCAGGTGCGCGAGCAGGCGAATCGGACCATCCGGAGCGCGTCCGGTCGCCTCACGCACGCGTGCACGCACCGCGTCGGCCAGCGGCACGGATGGGTCGCCCAGATAATCGCTGCGTTTGAATTGGGCGAGATTGCGCCGGTTCACCGACCACAGCCAGCGTGCGCTGAAGACGCGGTCAAGTTCGGCCAGATCCAGGTACAGCATGTACATGCGATAGCGGAATGCGTGCGCGTGCGGCGCATGACGGCGATGGCGCACCCAGCCTTCGTAGATGCAACTGGCGAACGGCATGTTCATGACCAGCGCACTCCCAGACCATTGGCGACGTCGACCGCGCTGCGCATGCCGTCCTCGTGGAAACCCCAGCCCCAATACGCGCCCGCGAACCAGGTGCGATTGACGCCCTGAATTTCCGCCTTGCGTTTCTGTGCGGCGACGCTGGCTCGCGTGTAGACCGGATGCTGATAGCGCAGGCGCCTGAGGATCTTCTGCGGTGCGATCTGCGCCGTGCGGTTGAGCGTGACCACGATGGGTTCGGCGCAGTCGAGGGACTGCAGCAGGTTCATGCAGTAACTGACCGTGCACGCCTGCGTGTCGGCGCGCGGCACGATCGCATTCCACGCCGCCCAGGCCCGGCGCCGGCGTGGCAACAGGTCCGCGTCGGTGTGCAGAACGGTGTCGTTGTCCTGATACCGCATCGCGCCGAGAATCTCGCGCTCTTGCACTCCGGCATCGCCGAGTACCGCAAGTGCCTGATCGCTGTGGCAGGCGAGGACGACGTGATCGTAGCGCTCACTGCCGGCGGGGTTTTGCACCGTCACGCCATCCACGTCGCGCGTCACGCGCGTGGCCGCGCAGCCGATACGTTCGCGCACGCGCCAGTTCTTGCGCAACGCGCGCACATAGGTCTGCGAACCGCCCTTGACCACCCGCCACTGCGGACGATCGCGCATCTGCAGCATCTGGTGGTTGGCCATGAATTGCACGAGGTATTTCGCGGGAAACTTCATGATCTGCGATGACGGCGACGACCACAGTGCGCTGGCCATCGGCAGCAGATGATCGTCGGCGAAGGCATGCGAATAGCGGTGTTCGTCCAGATACTCGCCGAGCGTGGGCCCCGCGTCCTGATCATCGAGCAGCGCCGGCGCTTCGCGGTAGAAGCGTTTGAGATCGGCGAGCATGCGCCAGAAGCGTGGTGAGACCAGATTGCGGCGCCGGCAGAACAGTCCGGCCAGATCGGTCGCGTTGTATTCCAGGCCGCTGCGTTCGTTCTTCACGGCGAAACTCATCGTAGTCGGCTGTGATGCGACGTCGAGTTCACCAAACAGTTTGTGCAAAAATGGATAATGCGGTGGATTGAACACGATGAAGCCGGTATCCACCGCGTAACGCCGCCCACCAACCTCGACGTCGTGCGTGTGCGTGTGTCCGCCCAGGTAATCGTTGGCCTCGAACAGCGTCACCTCGTGCTCCCGGGCCAGCAACCACGCGCTGGCCAGTCCCGCGATACCCGATCCCACCACCGCAATTTGCATCAGCGCGCCCGCCGCAATGCGGCCGGAACCGGTTTCAGATCCCACACCAGTCCGCACGCGGCGAATGCGCGCAGCAGGTAGTAGGTCACGTCCAGTTCCCACCAGTGGAAGCCTTGGCGTGCGGCGCCGGGAAAGTGGTGGTGATTGTTGTGCCAGCCTTCGCCGAAGGTGATCAACGCGAGCAGCCAGTTGTTGCGCGAGTTGTCACGGGTGGCGAAGCGGCGCGAACCGAAGCGATGGGCGAGGGAATTGATCGTGACCGTGGCGTGGAACAGCACAACGGTGGACACGAAGAATCCCCAGATCAGCATCTGCGCGCCGCTCGTGTGCAGTTCCGGATATGCCGCACCGAGCCAGCGGCCGAAGAAATACAGCGCTACCGCCAGCAAAATCGGTACGGCGATGTCGAAGCGGTCGAGCCAACGCAGTTCCGGATAGCGGCGCAGATCCGGAATCCGTTGCCAATCAGTGCGAAATCCGCGCGCGGTCAGGAACCAGCCCATGTGGCTCCACCAGAATCCCCGCTGCACGGGCGAATGGATGTCGGCTTGCGTATCCGCATGCCGATGATGATTGCGATGGTGCGCGGCCCACCACAGCGGCCCGCGCTGCACGCACATCGCGCCGATCGCGGCGAAGACGAATTGCAGCGTGCGCGACGTCTTGAAAGCGCGGTGGGAAAAATAGCGATGGTAGAAACCGGTCAACGCGAACATGCGCAGCGCGTACAGCGCGGCGGCAACGGCGATGGCGGTCCAGGAGAATCCAACCCAGATCACGCCCATGCAGGCCAGGTGCATGGCGATGAAGGGCGCGACGCGCAGCCAGTCGATGCGCTCGTCAGCCGCTGCGTCGTCCTGCGCGGCGGCGTCGGTGTCGAACCACTGCGCGACGGCGTGCAGCGGACGATGCTTGTGATGGTCGGAAACGGAGTTCATGCGCATGGCGCTCCAGTTATGCGGGCAAGTTTCGGACGGATGCGGTGACGATGGAGTGAAGATGCCGCCGTAGCGCCTTCATTGCCAGCCACGCCGACGCGTTACAGCTTGAGTTCGACCTGGGTCTTGACCGAATTGGCGATGAAGCAGGCCGCATGCGCACGGGCCTGCAGCGCCGCGTATTCGTCGGCATTGGGCCGCTTGTCGCCGGAGAACGTCACTTTCGGCGCGAGCGTCGCGCTGACCACGGCCATCTTGCCATCGGCATTCTTGCCGAGTTCGGCGCTGGCGTCGTCGTGGTAGCTGTCGATGACGTAACCGCGGTTCGCCGCGACCGCGAGGAAGGTCAGCATGTGGCAGCTCGACAATGCGGCGAGCAGCAACTCTTCCGGGTTGCTGGCCGAAGCGTCGCCGCCGTAGTCACCGGGCGCGGAGGAATTGCGCAGGGTCTGGCCGCCATCGAAACGGACGGCATGATTTTTTGTGTAGTTGCCGCGTTCGAACGGTCCGCCGTTGCGTGACCAATCCAGTGTGATGCGATGATCCGACATGATACTTTCCCTCCCGCGGCTTTGACGAAGTGCCAACAATACGGCAACGTGCGTGCATGAACCGCAAGCCTAACCCATCGCCGCCACCGCGTCATCGCAGGGTCGCTGGCGCGGCCGAACCGGCGCCGTGCCACGGCCTGGCGCGCGTGTTGAGCAAGCTGGGCGTGTGTTCGCGCACGCAAGCGCAGGCATTGGTGCGGGCCGGGCGCGTGCGCGTGGATGGCCGCATCGTGCGCGATCCCGAAGCGCCGACGAGTACGCAGCGCTCGCGCATCAGCCTCGATGGCGCGGATATTGTTGCTGCGGAGAAAATCTACCTGATGCTCAACAAGCCATGTGGCTGCGTCACCACGACGAGCGACGAACACGGTCGCGATACGGTGTATACCTTGCTGCAAAGTGGACATTTCCCATGGCTGGCGCCGGTCGGCCGACTGGACAAGGCCAGCGAAGGCCTGCTGCTGTTCACGAACGACAACGCATGGGCGGCGCGATTGACGGATCCGGCTTCGCACCTGGACAAGACCTACCACGTGCAGATTGACCGCTTGCCCGATGCCGGTTTGCCCGCGCGCCTGTGTGCCGGCGTCACTGACGGCGGCGAAGTGTTGCTGGCAAAGTCAGTGCGCGAGTTGCGCCGTGGCGAAAAGAACGCGTGGCTCGAAATCGTGCTCGACGAAGGCCGCAACCGGCACATCCGGCGCCTGCTGGCCGCGTTCGATATCGCGGTGTTGCGCCTTGTTCGGGTTGCAATCGGCGCGCTCGCGCTGGGCGAATTGGCGAAAGGTCAGTGGCGGGTGCTGAGCGGCGCCGAGGTTGCGGCGCTGAAGCAGTCCGCGTCATGACCCGCCACGTCCGCACTGCAGACATTCGCGGCGCCAGTCGCCTCGTTGTCGACGCGACGATCGGTCTGGCCAGTCTGGTCGAAACCATGCATCACAATATCCTGCGCACGCCAGGCGTCCTCGGCAAGGCGACGCAGGAGCCGGCGTCAGGAATTACTGGATTTGTATACAAGACCGTTCGTGGAGTGACACGTCTGGTCGGTGGCAGCATTGATGCGGTACTCGGGCGGCTGATCCCGGTGTTCGACGGCGAGGCATCGTCGCAAGAACGCGAAGCCGTGCTGGCGGCGTTGAACGGTGTACTCGGCGATCATTTGCAGGCTGGAGCGAATCCGCTGGCGATTCCGCTGCGGTTGCGTCGCGGCGGGCAGGCGCTCGAATTGGATCGCGCGGCACTGGCGACGGCGATTCCCGCGGCGACCGGCAAGGTGCTGCTGCTCGTGCACGGCTTGTGCATGAACGATCTGCAATGGCGGCGCAAGGGGCACGATCACGGCGCAGCGCTGGCAGCCGATGCCGGATTCACGTCGGTGTATCTGCATTACAACACCGGTTTGCACATTTCCACCAATGGGCGCGCGTTCGCTGCGCAGATCGAGGCGCTGCTGCAGGCGTGGCCGGTGCGCGTAGAGGAATTGGCGATCCTTGCCCACAGCATGGGTGGTCTGGTCGCGCGCAGCGCCTGCCACTATAGCGAACTCGCGCAACAGGGCTGGTTGCGGCATTTGCGCAAGCTGGTTTTTCTCGGCACGCCGCATCACGGCGCGGCGCTGGAACGCGGCGGTAACTGGGTGGACCTGCTGCTGGATGCCAGTCCCTACACGACCGCGTTCGCGCGCCTGGGAAAAATCCGCAGCGCCGGCATCACCGATCTGCGCTTTGGCAGCGTGGTCGATGCGGACTGGGAGCAGCGTGACCGCTTCACGCGTTCGCGCCGGCGGTGTAGTGTCGTGCCGTTGCCGGCCCACGTGAAGTGCTACGCGATCGCCGCGTCGATTGCGAGCCGGCGCGGCAAGCTCAGCGAAAAACTGCTCGGCGACGGTCTCGTCTCGATCGCCAGTGCGCTCGGCGAAGATCCGCGCGGACGCAGAAACCTTGCGCTGCCGAAACGCCGGCAATGGATCGGCTACGGCATGAATCACCTGGATTTGCTGGATCGCAGCGAGGTGTATGTGCAGATTTGTCGCTGGTTTTCAGAACCGCAGTGACAGGCAACTTAGGGCGCCGTCCATCTTGCGGAATTCCGACATGTCCAGTGCAACGACCGGATAACCGAATGCACGCACGCGCGATTCGAATTGCGGAAATCCGGCGGACAAAATCACGGATTCGTTGATGCGCAGGAAATTCGCCGCGTAACTTTCCGTGGCGGCTATGCGCACGATGGTGAAGTCGCTGAAAGCGGCATGACCGGCCAGCGCATCGATCAACACCAGTCGTTTGTCGCCCAGATACGAGATGCCGCTTTTCAGGTGCAGGATTCCATTCACTCCGCGGATATCGACAGTGCGCGAAGTGAAGCCTTCCTGCGCAAGAATGGCGGCGAGCTGGCGTGCGCCTTCGGCATTGGTGCGCTCCGAAATGCCGATGAAGAAGTGGTTTTCGACCTGGCAGATATCGCCGCCATCGACTGTACCCGGCGCGACGATGGCGTGCGTGCGTTCGAATTCACCGCGCAAGACCGGCTCGATCGCGGCAACCTCGCCGGTGCGGCTGGCTGCGCCCGGGCGGGTCAGGATCGCGCAGCGATCGGTGACGATGGCGGTATCCTCGACGAAGGTGGAGTCAGGGAACCGCGCATCGGCGGGCAAGTGCGTCAGCATCAACCCACATTGCTCCAGTGCGGCGCAGTAGCGCGCATGCTGCTCCAGCGCCAGGCTCAAGTCGGGTTTGCCCAGATCGACACTGGTCAAACCCTGCGCGAAGTTGGCGCCGGGCGGGCGGACGATGGCGCGCGTGAAGGCGGTCATGCCTTGAGCACGCCCAACTTTTTCCCGACCTTCGTGAACGCCGCCACGGCCTGGTCGATCTGCTCGCGTGTGTGCGCGGCGCTCATCTGCGTGCGGATGCGTGCTTGTCCCTGCGCCACTACCGGAAAGAAGAACCCGATCACGTAGATGCCTTCGTCGAGTAGATCCTTGGCGAATTGTTGCGCGAGCTTGGCGTCGTAGAGCATCACCGGCGCGATCGGATGCGTGCCGGGCTTGATGTCAAAGCCAGCCTTGGTCATTTTTTCGCGGAAGTACGTTGCGTTCGCGTTGACCTTGTCGCGCAGTGCGCTCGATGACGACAGCATCTCGAACACCTTGATCGACGCGGCGACGAGCGGCGGCGGCAGCGTGTTCGAGAAAAGATACGGTCGCGAGCGTTGTCGAAGCAGGTCGATGATCTCGCGCCGGCCCGTGGTGAATCCACCCGAGCCGCCGCCCAGCGCCTTGCCAAGGGTGGACGTGAACACGTCGACCTCGTTCAGCACGCCGTGCAATTCCGCCGAGCCGCGCCCGGTCGGACCGACGAATCCGGTCGCGTGCGAGTCGTCCACCATCAGCAGCGCGTTGTATTTCTTCTTCAGCGCGACAATCTGGTCGAGCTTGGCGATGAACCCGTCCATCGAAAAAACGCCGTCGGTCGCGATCAGGCGCGTGCGCTTGCCTTGTGTTTCCTGCAGGTGCTTCTCGAGTTCCACCATATCGGAATTCGCGTAGCGACGGCGATCGGCCTTGCACAGGCGGATGCCGTCGATGATCGATGCATGGTTGAGCGCATCCGAAATCACCACGTCCTCTTCGCCGAGGATGGTCTCGAACAGGCCGCCGTTGGCATCGAAACACGAGGTATACAAAATCGCATCGTCGGTGCCGAAGAACGTCGCGATCGCGGCTTCGAGCTGTTTGTGCAGATCCTGCGTGCCGCAGATGAAGCGCACCGAGGCGAGGCCGAAACCGTGCGTGTCCAGCGCATGCTTGGCCGCGGCGATGATCTCGGGATTGTCGGCGAGGCCGAGGTAATTGTTCGCGCAGAAGTTCAGCACCTCGCGACCGTCGCTGGTTCGGATCGACGCCGACTGCTTCGTGGCGATGACGCGTTCGGTCTTGTACAGGCCTGCATCGCGGATGGCATCGAGTTCCTGGCGCAAGCGATTCTGGGCGGCGTAGGTCATGGTCGGAATCCGTGGCGGGAAAGGCGCCATTCTATCGGCTGCCGCCACTGCGCGTGCGCGGGAAAGCCTGTCGCGTGATAATCCGCGCGGGGAGGGCGGCACATGCGCAAGCAGGCGACGAAGCAGGACAGACGCGATCCATCCGCGGAAAGCGCGCGGCAACCGAATGACGCCGATGCCGCGTCCGGCGGCATCCTGGGCCTGCGCGCCTTCCTGGTCGAGCGCATGGCGATGATTGCCGTCGCGCCGTTGATTGGGTTGATCGCCGGATTCGTGCTTTTGTTCGGCGGCATCTTCCTTGCCGTTGCCTGGACAGTCGGACCCAAACCATTTCTCGACGCACGCCAGTACGCGCCGTTCACCGCGCATGCGGAAGGCCATATCGTGGAAAGCTGGGTCGCTCTGGAATTCGATCCGTCCGTGTTGCCGAAAGGCAAGCTCTACTGGCAGCCCTGGAGCAAGGTCACGCCCTGCGTCATCGTCGAATATGGCAGCGATTGGGGCGCGCCCACGCAGCGCGGCTTCTGCGGCAACCGCCTCCAGTTTGGCGACGATTTCCGTCTCGACGATTGGCACACGCTGATGCCGGATGTGCCATTTTCGTTCGCGCGCGACGCGAACGGTTTCGCGATCCAGGAATTGCGCATGAGCAAGACGGTGCTCGCCTGGCTGAAGACGCATCCGCCCAGCATCTATTCGCGCATCAGACCTCAGCCCGAAACGGCCTATGCGGATCTGCGTGCGGCGCACGACGCGCCGCTCGATGTGGCCTTGTCGAGTTGGACATCACCGCCGCAGGCCATTCCGCTCGCCTATGACCCGAGGCATCCGGAAACCGCCGTGCCCGCGAAAATCGTCGAGAACGCACGTGGCGGAGCCTGGTGGCTTGGCTTGATCTTCGCCGTGATTTTCGTGGTTCCCGGATTGTTCGTGTTTCGCATCGGCCTGTCGCTGCTGACCGGGCAATCCGGCGCGTTGCTGTGGGTGCTGACGGCGCTGGTGCTGGCCGCGCTGCCGTGGTGGGGCGAACTTCTGCCGCGCGTCGTGGCGTCGGCGAACAAGGAGTGGGCGAGCATCGCCAGCGACATGCTCGACGACCTCAGCCGGGTCACGCGTTTCACGGCGAGCGCCCCGGAGCAGGCCTTGCTGCGCGGTGGCGAACGCGTGGTGTGGAAAGCGGACGAAGGCGATTACGCCGACACGTTCGGACGTCTGCATTTCGCGCTGCCGGACCCGGCACCGAAATCCGACGTCGAGGCGCTCGCCGCGCTGCGCGTGCAGGCGTCGCAACAGGTGAACGCCTGGGACTCGACGCGGCGCGCCGAATTGTTCCGGCGCCTGCGCCGGCAATACGAAGCGTGGCAGCAGGATGTGCAAAGGCTGTTCACCACGGCAGCCGAAGACACCTTGCGCGATGCACGCGCCGACGCGGCGGCGCACAGGGCGGCGCGAAACTTCCTCATCTTCGCCAGTGGCGGAACTTACTACGAGGACCAACTGGACAAGATCGAAGCGCGTCCGCAATAGTTTTCGTCAGAGCGCGCCGGTGCCGAATTCGCCATTTATCGCATAGGCGGGTGCGCCTTCGTAGGGCGCGCGCAACGCGATGCCCCATCCGCGTTGGGTCAACGCGCGTTGCGCGAGCATCGAGGCTTCGCCGCCGATCAGCACCAGCTTGTTCGCGGCGCGCAGCGATGGCCGATTGAAGAATGCGGCCAGGTCCGTGTTCCAGGTGAGGTAATCCACCGGCAGTGGCAGGATCAGTTTGCTCGCTGGCGTGCGCCAAACGATCGCTGCGCCCGCCGTCGACAATTCGCCGCCATGCACGCCCGGTTGCTGCGCGATCAGCTTGAGCGCATTGACCAGATAGCGCGCCTCGACTTCGCCATGCGTCTTCGCCGCGAGTTCGAGCAGGCCGTTGCAGCCGGATTTCGGGGCGAGAGTTTCCAGTGTCTGAATCAGCGCCGTGCGCAGCGTGTCGGTGAAGCCGCCGCGGCGCAGGAAACTGCGCACGGCGGTGTCGTCGCTGCACAGCGCAAGCAGGCTTTTTTCATTGATCTCGCGCAGTTGTTCCGGCGTTTTCGACAACACGTATTGATTGAGTTTGCCGGTATCGCTCATCACGCTTGCCGCGGTGCCGCCGACGGTGCCAAGCGCGGTACCGGCAGAGAAATTGCCCCACACTGCCGCCCACGCGAGCGTATCGAGTTCTTCGTTGAGGATCGTGTTGCTCGAATTCGGATCCACACCTAGCAGCTCGGCCATCGCGCGTCGCTGCGAGTTGAATTGCAGATAGCGTTTGCCTTCGCGTGCGACTTCGTTGCCGGTGCGCGCGTACCAGGCGCGATTCTTCGTATCCTCGTGTGGCAGCGGATTTTCCGGCGGCGCGTCGCGCAGTGCCGTCATCGGACCGGGCGGCGCGCGGTAGGGATCGCCGCGATTTTCAAATTCGCGTTGGGAGCGATCCGATAGCGACTGCGCGCGGCTGCTCCATTTGTCCCATTGCGCACCGAAATAGCGCGCCACGCCTTCGGGCAGTCCGGTGATCGTATCGATCGGGTGGGCGACGACGTTGAGGATGGCCGAGCCGGTCTTCTTCGCACGCGCGGCCAGTGCGGTTGCAAATGCGCCGGTGCGACTGGCCTGATCCAGTGCTTCCATCGCCGGCAGTTCGCTGATGCGGATCGACAACATCTCCACGCTGTCGGCGCGCATCGGGCCGAACTTCGTGTCGATCAGGAAATTCGCCATGTAGCCGCGCACCGCCACTTCGGGCACGATGCGAAAATCCGGACCCGACAGCAGCGGCGCCTGCACCAACTGCGGTGCCTTGAGCATGGGTTCGGGTTCGTACGACTCACTTGCGTGCGCGGAGCAGGCGAAGGCGAGCGTGCAGGCAAATACCGGGATTCGAAAACGCATGCGACCATTTTGGCGATGGCGCCGGAATCGGGGATGAATGCTTTTGCTCGTCATTCCGGCAGGGGCTGCCGGAATCCAGAACACATGGACGTGAATAATTCTGATGGGACTGCCATCCATGGCAACTGGATTTCGGCAATCCATGCCGAAATGACAGCGTTTGTCAGTTCCAGCTACACACCACCTTCCCGCAATTGCCCGCTTCCATCAGGTCGAAGCCTTTCTGGAAATCGTCGATGTGCACCTGGTGCGTGAGTACCTTCTGCAACGGGAAACCGGTGAGCAGCATCTGCGTCATCTTGTACCAGGTTTCATACATGCGCCGGCCGTAGATGCCGTGCAACACAAGGCCCTTGAAGATGACCTTGTCCCAGTCGATGCCAGCGCCATTCGGCATGATGCCGAGCATCGCGATCTTGCCACCGTGGTACATGCAGTCGAGCATGTCGCTGAAGGCGCGCGGATTGCCGGACATTTCAAGGCCGACGTCGAAGCCTTCCATGTGCAGGTCCTTGACCACGTCCTTGAGCGACTGCTTGGAAACATTGACCACGCGCGTCGCGCCCATGTCGGCGGCGAGTTTCAGGCGATAGTCGTTGACGTCGGTGACGACGACGTTGCGCGCGCCGACGTGCTTGGCGATGCCGGCCGCGATGATGCCGATCGGGCCGGCGCCGGTGATCAGCACGTCTTCGCCGATGAGGTCGAACTCCAGCGCGCAATGCGCGGCGTTGCCGTAAGGATCGAAGAACGCGGCGAGCTCGGACGGGATCTGGTCCGGAATCGGCCACAGGTTGGAGGAGGGCATGGCGATGTATTCGGCGAATGCACCGTTGCGGTTCACGCCGATGCCGATGGTGTTCGGGCACAGGTGCTGCTTGCCGGCGCGGCAGTTGCGGCATACGCCGCAGACGATGTGGCCCTCCGCCGACACGCGTTGTCCCAATGTATACCCGCGCACGCCGGGGCCCATGTCGACGATGCGGCCGACGAATTCGTGGCCGATCACCAGTCCCGGTTTGATGACACGCTGGCTCCACTCGTCCCACTTGTAGATATGCAGGTCGGTGCCGCAGATCGCGGTTTTTTCGAGCTTGACCAGCACCTCGTTCGGGCCGATCTCGGGAATCGGCACCTGTTCCATCCAGATGCCCTTGGCGGCTTCGCGCTTGACCAGCGCCTTCATCGTGTTCGACATGGCAGTCTCCTGAACCTGCCAATTATAGGCCCGACGGCGAGGCCTCGCCTTACAATCACGGCATGATGATCGACACACGCCCGCTCGCGATTTTCCTGATGGGCCCGACCGCGTCGGGCAAGACCGCGCTGGCCTGCGAGTTGGCGCGTCGCTTTCCGCTGGATTTGATCAGCGTGGATTCCGCGCTGGTGTATCGCGGATTGAACATCGGTGCGGCGAAACCCGATGCCGCTACGCTGGAGGAGTTTCCGCATCGGCTGATCGATATCCGCGATCCGGCGCAGGCGTATTCGGCGGCCGAGTTTCGCGCGGATGCGTTGCGAGAAATGAAAGCCATTACCGCAACGGGAAAAATCCCGTTGCTCGTCGGCGGTACGGGGTTGTATTTCCGGGCGCTGCAATCAGGCTTGTCGAACTTGCCCGAAGCGGATGCAGAGTTGCGCGCGCGGTTGGCTGATGAAGCAGCGCAGCTCGGCTGGCCGGCGCTGCATGCGCGTTTGCGTGGATTCGATGCGCAAGCCGCCGAACGCATCGGGCCGGACGATGCGCAGCGCATCCAGCGCGCGCTGGAAGTGATCGAAATCACCGGCATGCCGTTGTCGGCGCAACAGGGCGGGTTGCCGGCGCCGTTCGGGTACCGCGTGCTCAAGCTCGCGCTGATTCCACACGACCGCGCCGTGTTGCACGAGCGCATCGCGCAACGCATGGATGCCATGCTGGTCCAAGGGTTTCTGGCTGAAGTCCGCGCCCTGCGTGCGCGGGGTGACCTTCACGCCGATCTGCCTGCCGTGCGTGCGGTGGGCTACCGGCAAGCCTGGCAGCACCTGGACGGCGAGTTCGATGCGGGCGAATTCCGCGACCGCGCCGTCTTCGCGACCCGCCAGCTAGCCAAACGCCAGCTCACATGGCTGCGCGGCGAACTCGACGGCCGCGTGTTGGATCCGCTCGCTTCCAGCGATTGTGCGCTGGCGTGCGGGGCCGTGGCCGACTTCCTGGGCGTGGCACCGGCCTGAAGCGCTGGCCCGGCGCTGAAAAACGCGTATACTTTCAGCACCTTGAATCGGGGCGTTGAAGCCACATCTGTTTTTTGGCCGCGCCGTTTCTCCGGTTCGCATAATTACAAAGCTGTCGAGGGAGAAGAACCATGTCCAAAGGTCAGAGTCTGCAGGATCCGTTTCTCAACGCGCTGAGGCGCGAGCGCGTGCCGGTTGCCATCTACCTGGTCAACGGCATCAAGTTGCAGGGCACGGTGGAGTCCTTCGACCAGTTCGTGGTGCTGCTGCGCAATACGGTCAGCCAGATGGTCTACAAGCACGCGATTTCCACGATCGTGCCGAGCCGCAACGTTCGCGTTGCGGAACACGAAGGCAGCGCAGCCACCGCGTCTGTCGGCGCCGAAGTGGTCGAGAGCTGACTTGCCGCAAACCCTGTTCGAACGCTCCCGCAAGGGTGAACGCGCGCTGCTGGTGCAGCCGCAGTGGGTGGGTGAAAGCGATCCGGACGCATTGTCCGAATTCAGCGAGCTGGCGCGCTCGGCCGGCGCCAGCGTGGTCGGCACGTTGCCTGCGCGCATCGAGCGCCCGAACCCGAAATTCTTCATCGGCAGCGGCAAGGCCGAGGAATTGAAGGCGCTCAAGCAGGCCGAGAATGCCGACCTGATCCTGGTCAATCACGCGCTGTCGCCGGTGCAGGAGCGCAACCTCGAGCAATTCACCCAGTGTCGCGTGGTCGATCGCACCGGTCTGATCCTGGATATCTTCGCCCAGCGCGCGCGCTCGCACGAAGGCAAGCTTCAGGTCGAGTTGGCGCAGTTGAAGCACATGGCCACGCGCCTCGTACGCGGCTGGACGCACTTGGAGCGCCAGCGCGGCGGCGCGATCGGCCTGCGCGGTCCGGGCGAAACCCAGCTCGAACTCGACCGCCGCCTGCTCGCCGCGCGCGTCAAGCAACTCGACGCGCGCCTGGAAAAAGTGCAGACCCAACGCAGCACCGCACGGCGTGCGCGCGAACGCAATGCGCTGCCGCTGGTGTCGCTGGTTGGCTACACGAACGCGGGCAAGTCCACCTTGTTCAATGCGCTCACCGGCGCCGGCGTGTACGCGGCGGATCAATTGTTCGCCACGCTCGACCCGACCTTGCGGCGCATCGATGGCCTGAATTGCGGGCCGTTCGTGCTTGCAGACACGGTCGGTTTCATCCGCGACCTGCCGCACGATCTCGTCGCCGCGTTCAAGTCGACGCTGGCCGAAACGCGCGATGCGGACCTGCTGCTGCATGTGGTGGATTGCGCCGATCCGGAGCGCGACCGTCGCATCGCCGAAGTCGAACGCGTGCTCGCCGAAATCGGCGCACAGGATGTGCCGCAGATCCTGGTCTTCAACAAACTGGATAAATTGGCCAATGGCGAGGGTGTGCCCGTGCCACGCGCTGAAATGCTCGACGGCGGCAGGCTTCCGCGCGTCTGGGTGTCGGCAACGCAGGCGATCGGGCTGGAACTGCTGCGCGACACGGTTGCGCGCGCCCTGCAGGGCGAACGCGTGCACCGTTGGCTGCATCTGCCGATGGATGCCGGGCGCCTGCGCGCGCGCCTGTTCGCGCAAGGCCTGGTCGCTAACGAGCGCCACGGCGATGATGGCTGGGACATCGAGATCGATGCGCCGCGCGCCTTGCTGGAATCCTTGTACGGATTGCCGGGCGGCGATGGCGACTGGCTGCGCGCACAGCTTGCCGCTGCGCGGGCGGCTTCCTACAATCCTCCGACAGTAGCAGTTTGAGACGATCATGGCCTGGAATGAACCCGGAAGCGGTGGCGGCAAACGCGATCCCTGGCAAGGCAAGCCGCCAGCGGATCTCGACGCCTTGCTCAAGCGCCTGCGCGACCGCTTCAGCCGCCTGTTGCGCGGTGGCGGTGGTGGCATCGGCGGAAGTTCCGGCGGCATCGCCCTGATCGTGCTCGCCTTCGTGGTCGGCTGGCTGGCGCTGGATTCATGGACGGTGATCGATGCACGCCAGATCGGCGTGGTGCTGCGCTTCGGCCAGTTCAATCGCGTGATGACCAGCGGTCTGAACCTGAAGTGGCCGACGCCGGTCGAGCGCGTGATCCGCGTCGATGCGACCACGGTCAAGCAGGTATCGGACGAAGTGCGCATGTTGACCAAGGACGAGAACATCGTGCTGATCGATTTCAACGTGCAGTACCAGGTCACCGACGCGAAGAAATACCTGTTCGACGCGAACCAGCCGGACGAAACCCTCAAGCAGGCTGCGGAAAGCGCAGTGCGCCAGGTGATCGGCCGTAGCGCGATGGACACCATTCTTTCCGGGCATGGCTCGGAGCTCGTTGGCGAAACGAAGAAGCTGTTGCAGTCCACGCTGGACAGTTACGGACTGGGCTTGCTCGTGACCGAAATCAATTTCCAGAAGATCCTGCCGCCGCCGGAAGTCAAGGAAGCCTTCGACGACGCCAACAACGCCGGCAACAACCAGCAACAGTTCGTCAATGAAGCGCAAGGCTATGCGGCCAAGGTTGTGCCGCTGGCGCGCGGTGAAGCGGCGCGCATCCGCACCGCAGCGGAAGGCTACAAGGCCGCGCAGATCGCCGCCGCGACCGGCGATGCGCAGCGCTTCTCGCTGATCGATGCGCAGTACAAGGCCGCACCCGAGGTCACGCGCAAGCGCCTGTACCTGGAGACCATGCAGGACGTGATGGCCGCCAATCCCAAGGTCATCGATACCGGCACCGGCAAGAACATGATCTACCTGCCACTGGACAAACTTGCTTCCGGTCCCGACCCGGCAACGGCGGCCGCCGCTGCATCCAGCGCGAACGACGCCAAGAAAGCGGGCAAGGAGAACAGCCAATGAAACTGCTGACTCCCATCCTCGCCCTGTTGCTCGTCGGGCTGATCGCCAACAGCGCGTTCGTCGTGCCCGAGGGCCAGAGTGCGCTGGTCCTGCAATTCGGCCGTATCGTCGGCAGCGGCAGCGCCGCCGACGAATATGCGCCCGGCCTGCATTACAAGCTGCCGTTGATCCAGCAGGTGGTGCGTTACGACCGCCGTATCCTCAACCTGGAAGCGCAGCCGGAGCGTTATTTCACGACCGAGAAGAAGGCGGTCAATGTCGACTTCTACGTCAAGTGGCGGATTGCCGATCCTGCGGCGTATTACCGTTCGTTCGGTGCGGATCCGAACCAGACCCTCGCCAACCAGCGCCTCGCTCCGATCATCAAGGATGCGCTGCGCTTCGAGTTCACCGCGCGCACGCTCAACGACCTGATCGCCAGCGCACGCTCTGACATCACCGAACACGTGCGCGAGCAGGCCAACCAGGCCACCCAGGACAAGCTCGGCATCCACGTCGTCGACGTGCGCATCAAGCGCATCGAATTCCCGGACGAGGTGCTTGCTTCGGTCTACAAGCGCATGAGCGCCGAGCGCAACCGGCTCGCCAACGAGCAGCGCTCCAACGGCCAGGAGGAAGCAGCCAAGATCGAGGCCGACGCCGACCGCCAGGTGCAGGTGATCAAGGCCGAAGCCGAGCGCGATGCACAGGAAGCGCGCGGCGAAGGCGATGCCAAGGCCGCGGAAATCTACGCCGCCGCGTACGGCAAGGATGCGGATTTCTACGCTTTCTACCGCAGCCTGCAGGCCTATCGGAATGCGTTCAAGAGCGGCAGCGTGATCATGGTTGATCCGAAATCCGAGTTCATGCGCTATTTCGACGCGAGCAAGGGCGAGGGCGGCAAGTAGCGCGCGATGCCGCACGCCTTCGCTGCCGCGCTGTGCCTGGTGCTGGTGCTCGAAGGCCTGTTCCTGTTCGCCGCGCCGCAGGCCTGGCAACGCATGGCCGAGCAGATGCGCCAGCTCGATCCGCGCCGGTTGCGCCTGATCGGCGGGGCGATGGTCGCCGTCGGTTTGCTGGCGCTGCGGTTCGTTGCCTGAACCGCCGCTGTGGCGCATGGCCTGCCGGCGACCCCGTGCGCGGCTTTTCGGGTATCATGGCGCGCCTTCGCGGCGGCCGATCCCGTGCCGACGCGCTGTTTCCCTTCCGGAGGTTTGCATGATTTTGCGTGGCATTTTCTTGGCGGCAGCGACGCTGGCCGCCGGCGCGGCATTCGCGCAGAGCAGCGGTTCCACGGCTTCGGCCAGCCAGGCGCAGGCCCAGGCGCAGCAACAGCAGACGCCGCCGGCGCCGATCACCGCGGCGGACAAGCCGAATCTTTCGTACGCGATCGGTTACCAGATCGGCTCGGATTTCGTCGAGCGCAAACTCGATATCGACCTGAACGCGGTTATCCGCGCGATCCAGGACGGCTACGCCAAGCGCACGCCGACCGTTTCCGAGGACAAGATGCACGACCTGCTCGGCCGCATGCAGTACCAGATGTACACCAAGGCCAAGACCGAGTTCGACAAGCTGGCCTCCGAGAACAAGGCCAAGAGCGACAAGTTCCTGGCCGACAACAAATCCAAGACCGGCATCAAGGTGCTGCCGTCCGGCGTGCAGTATCGCGTCATCGAAGAAGGCAGCGGCAGCCAGCATCCGACCCTCAACAGCGAAGTCACCGTGCATTACCGCGGTTCGCTGATGAATGGCCTGGAGTTCGACAGCTCCTTCGCCCGTGGCGAGCCAGTGCACTTCAAGGTTGGCGACGTGATCAAGGGTTGGCAGGACGTGCTGCCGCTGATGCGCGTGGGCGACCACTGGCAGATCTTCGTGCCGCCGGCGCTGGCATACGGTGAACGCGGCCAGCCGCCGCGCATCGGCCCGAACGAAGCGCTGGTGTTCGAGCTCAAGCTCATCGCGATCAAATAACCAGGCTTATCAGGCCCCATCGAAAACGCCGCGCCAGTCGCGGCGTTTTCGTTTTCAGGCTGCCGAATTCGCGACCGCCGAGCGTGCGTGAAAACGCGCGATGAAATCCACGGCGGGTTCCGGACGCCCTAGGTGATAGCCCTGGCCGAGGTCACAGCCCATTTGCGTCAACCGCTGCTGCGTGGCTTCGTTTTCGATGCCTTCGGCGGTGGTTTCCAGGCCGAGGTTGTGCGCGAAGCGGATGATGGAGTCCACGAGTTTGTCCATGCGCGCATCGTTGCCGATCGACGCCACCAGCGAACGGTCGATCTTGAGTTCGGATGCGGGGAATTTGCTCAGATACGTGATCGAGGCGTAACCGACGCCGAAGTCGTCGATGGCCACGCGCACGCCCTGGTCGCGCAGGCGGCGCAATGCGTGCACGGCCGAGTCCATGTCCCGCGCGAGCGCGGTCTCGGTGACTTCGGCAATGACGGTCGTCGGCGAGATTCCCCAGATCTTGAGCGCATCCAGCAGCTGTTCGGCCACGCCACCGCGCGACAGTGCGCGCGGCGAAAGGTTGATCGCGAGCAGGAAACCGGCCGTATTGGAAAGGGCCGATGCGTGGCGCAGGGTGGAATGGATACTCCAGCGGGTCAGTGTGGAAATGAGCTGGTTCTGCTCGGCGAAGGTCACGAATTGCTCGGGATCGACCGGGCCGAGCGCGGGGCTGGTCCAGCGTGCAAGCGACTCGACGCCGACCATGGACATGCGCGCGAGATGCCACAACGGCTGGAAATAGGTAGTCAGGCGATTGGCCGAGATGGCGTCGCGCAAATCGTCGTAGTCGATGCGCGAGGCTGCCTTGCCGGCGTCGTGGAAGGCGTATTGGTCGCCGCGCCGGTGCGCGTCGTCGGACGCCGCCTGTGCGTTGCGCCACAGCAGGTCGGCATCGGCGCCATCTTCCGGGAACAACGCAACGCCTATGGCTGCGCGTGTCTGCCATGGTGGTGTTGCGGCGGCGACGGTGTGCGGCTGTTCGAAAACCGCAGCGAGCTTGGCGATGGCGAGCAACACGTGGTTGCGGTTGTGCAATCCCGGCAGCACCGCGACGAAGGATTCGTCGCCAGATTGCAGCACCGTGTCGCCTGGACGCAGCGATGTGGCAATCAGGTTGCCCATATAGGCTTCCGCATCTTCGCCGCTCGCGCTGCCGAAGCGCAGGGCGATCAGGCGCAGGTCCAGGATGCGGATGGCCATCACCGCGAATCCGCCGGCAACGGCACTGGCCTCGATCTGGCGTGCGATCGCGGCCTGGATTGTGGCGCTGTTCAACATGACCGGTTGGCGGGATTCATGCGGCGGTGAGGAATCCCGACGTGTCGATATCGAACTCGTCGATGGCGAGCGCGCGCTGGATCTCGATGCGATCCTCGTCACCGGACTGGTTCAGCAGGTCGAGTACGCGGAATTTCTCGAGCGGTTGCTTGTCGGGGTTGCTGATCACGAGTACGGACGGGCGCAGGCGGCGCACCTGGTTTTGCTCCATCACCACGGCGATTTCGCCGCTGCTCAATTCGACGCGCGATCCGGTCGGATAGACGCCGAGGCAGACCTGAAATTGCTCGACCAGTTCGGCTTGATACAAGGTGTCGCGGCCACGGTAGATTTCCTGCAAGGCCTTGTGGCGCGGGACGGCCTTGCGATGGGGGCGGGTGCTGCACAGCGCATCGTAGGAATCGATGATGGCGAGCATGCGCCCGGCCATCGGGATGGTGTTGCCGGCCAGGTGATCGGGATAGCCGCTGCCGTCGTAGCGTTCGTGATGGGTGCGCACGGCGTCAAGTACGTCCGGGTCGTTGATCCCGCCGGAGGCGACGATGTCCACGCCTTGCGCGACATGCGTATGCATCAACTCGATTTCCTTCGAGCGCAATGGTCCGGGTTGGCGCAGAAGCTTCTCCGGCAGCCGCGTCTTGCCGATGTCCATGAGCAGGCCGCCCGTGGCCAGGCTCAGGATGGTGTCTTCGGGCAAGCCGAGGTGGCGGCCGAATGCCGCCGCCAGCGCGCCGCAACTGATCGCATGGCTGTAGGAGTAGTTGTCGTGTTTGCGCAGGCCTTCCAGAAACAGGAACGCATCCGAGCTGCGCAGCACGCTCGCGACCAACGGGCGCACCACCTGCTCGACGTATTCCACGGAAAGGTCGCGACCGCTGCTGACGTCGTCATAAATGCGGTCGAGCAGTTCGCTGGTTGCCAGCAAGGCTTCGCGCGCGCGCGGCATCTCATCGGTGACGTTGATCTTGTCGACATAAACGGCGCTGCGCTTGAATGCCTCTGCGCGACGATCGCTGCGGGCAAGGGTCAAAAGGCGGCGGCGTCCGCCCGGCATTTCGCGACGGCGGTCGATAAACACGAATTTGCACAGTTCGCGCAGGGTGCGTATGTCGTCTTCCGTGCGCACCTCGATGCCCTGCAGCGGGAATCCGGTCTCTTCCCAGGGTCGGTCGAGCCCGCACACGAACATGCCGACGGCAAGGTCGACCGTATCGATGCGGACTTGTTCGAGTTCGGTGGTCACACGGCCCCTGACGCCACCCAGTTTCCGAGCAGGGAGTCTAGTCCTCTTTTCGCCCAGCGCCAATCCGGATACGCCGGATGCTGGCGGAGCGGACCGCCTGTGCGTAAGGCCATCATTTCGGCAGGGCGTAGATGCCCATTGCGCCGAGTTCCTCCAGGGCACGCTCCATCTCCAGCTTGATCCGGTTCATCAGGCGCATCGCCGGCACGCTGGCAGGCGCTGTGCCGGGCGAGGGCGAGAGCACGGCCGCATCCGCATCGGGTACGAACTGGGCCAGGTACACGTAGCCGCGGGCAAGCGATTCCTTGACCGCGGTATGTTCGGGTTCAAGATGCTGGAGTAACATGACGATGGCGTCGCGGATCTGCGCTTTCGAATGCGGCAGTTGCGATTCGGGCACGCCGTGCAACCCGGGTTGCACCTGCGCCAGCACGCGGCCGTAGTCGATCACCACCTTCGTCGCCAGTGCCAGCATCGCATCGTCGCCGTGAAAACAGCGGCGAATCTAACAAGATTGACCTTCGATTCCCATAGCTGTCCATGTTTGCCTCTGCCGTACCCCAGAAACCTGTCCTGAGTCCCTGCACCGGCGTTTGTCGTCTGGACGACGCTGGCTACTGCGTGGGCTGTCATCGCAGCGGTGATGAAATCGCGCGCTGGCTGCAATTCAGCGATGCGCAGCGACGGCGCTTGATGCACGAGGTATTGCCGCGGCGCGCGAATGCGAACGGGGATGCCGCGTGAATGTCGCTATCGACCTCGGCACTCGCGTGCAGCGCGCTGTACGCAGCCTGGATGACCCGCCGCAGGCGCCGGGCTGGAACCACGCCGAGATCGCAGACCTGCTCGGTCCGGGGCCGCGCCGCGCCGCCGCGGTGCTGGTGGCGACGATCGCGCGCGCACACGGGCCGTCGATCCTGTTCACGCAACGCACCGAGCATCTGGCACAGCACGCCGGACAAGTGAGCTTCCCGGGTGGCGGCATCGAGGCCGATGATGCGAATAGTGTCGTCGCAGCGCTGCGCGAAACACGCGAGGAAGTCGGCATCGACGCCGCGCTGGTGCGGCCGTACGGCTATCTGGACTGCTTCGAGACGATCAGTGGTTATTGCGTAACACCGGTCGTCGCGCAGGTCGACTCCGGCTATCGCGCGACCCCAGACCCGCGCGAAGTCGCCGCTGTGTTCGAAGTGCCGCTCGCGTTTTTCCTCGATCCGGCGAACGCGCGCCGGCGCCGCTTCGAATGGCGCGGCAAGCAGCGCGAGGTCTGGGAATTCGCGTACAACGACCGCATCATCTGGGGTGCGACGGCGGCGATGCTGCTGAGCCTGGTCCGCCGCATGGAGGCAACACCATGAATCTTTCCACGTTGATCGATGCACAAACCCTTTCCACGCGCATTCGTGCCGGCGACGTACTCGTCGTCGACTGCCGATTCGAACTGGCCGACCCGGCGGCGGGTGCGCGCGAGTACGCACAAGGCCATATTCCCGGCGCCGTGTACGCAAGTCTCGACGACGACCTTTCGGATTTGTCGAAAACGGGCCTTGGCCGCCATCCCTTGCCGGACGCCACCGCATTCTCGGCATCGCTGTCGCGCTGGGGTTGGGCGCCGGACACACCCGTCGTCGCCTACGATGCCGCGAACGGTGCGCTGGCGGCGGCACGGCTGTGGTGGATGCTGCGTCTCGTCGGTGCGCGCGAGGCCGCTGTACTTGACGGCGGCATTGCCGCGTGGACGCAAGCTGGATTCACGCTGGAATCTGGCGTGGCGACGCGCAAGCCCACGCGCGTCGATACTGCATTCGATGCCGCGCAGATCGTCTATACCGATGCGCTGGTCGAAGCGCTCAAGGATGCGCGAAAGCTGCTCATCGACGCGCGCGCCGCGCCGCGTTTCCGCGGCGAGAACGAAACCATGGACAAGGTGGCCGGGCATATCCCCGGCGCGCTGAACCGGCCCTTCGCCGACAACCTCGACGCCCACGGGCGCTTCAAGCCGGCGGCGCAACTGCGCGCGGAATTCGAAGCCTTGCTCGGCTCGCGCCGGAGCGTTGACGCTATCCACTCCTGCGGCTCGGGCGTCACCGCCTGCCACAACCTGCTCGCCATGGAACACGCCGGCTTGGCCGGATCGCGTGTGTATGCGCCATCCTGGTCGGGTTGGAGCGCCGATCCGGTCCGGCCGGTTGCGACAAACGCCTGATTCGCCTACAATTCGCGCCCCGCAAATCACGCGGGAACCTTGCCTTACCGCCACGCGGAAGGCTGCCGACGCGGAATCCTCCGCCCGGTATCCACAAGGAGACAACATGCGTCACTACGAGATCGTGTTTCTGGTCCACCCTGACCAGAGCGAGCAGGTGCCCGCGATGATCGAGCGCTACAAGACGCTGATCGAAGGCGGCAAGGGCAAGATCCATCGCCTCGAAGACTGGGCCCGCCGCCAGTTGGCCTATCCGATCCAGAACCTGGCCAAGGCGCACTACGTACTCATGAACATCGAGTGCGGCCAGGATGTACTCAGTGAGTTGCAGTCCGGCTTCCGCTTCAACGATGCGGTGCTGCGCCACCTGATCATTGCCAAGGACGGGCCGGTCACCGAACAGTCGTACATCCTCAAGAACAAGGACGACAAGGGCGGCAAGCGCCGTGACGACGAAGGCTTCGGTTATGGCGACGACGACGAGCCGCGCCGCGAACGCGCGCCGCGTGCTGCGCCCGCCGCCGAAACTGCCGCCGAATAAGCCAGGAGAACGAACATGTCCAAATTCTTCCGCCGCAAGAAATACTGCCGTTTCACCGCTGAAGGCGCGACCGAGGTCGATTACAAGGACCTCAACACGCTGCGCCAGTACCTGGGCGAGACCGGCAAGATCGTGCCCAGCCGCATCACCGGCACCAAGGCGCGCTGGCAGCGCGAGTTGACCCAGGCGATTGGGCGCGCGCGCTTTCTGGCGTTGCTGCCGTATTGCGACAGCCACTAACCCTCACGTCCATTCGGACAACTTGAAATCAGCTGCACCGGGCAATCGGTGCTAACGAATCGGAGATTTTCATGGAACTGGTACTGCTGCAAAAAGTGAAGAACCTCGGCAACCTCGGCGACAAGGTCAAGGTCAAGCCCGGTTATGGCCGCAATTTCCTCGTACCGCACGGCAAGGCCGTGGCGGCGACCGCCGCAAACGTGGCCGAGTTCGAGAAGCGCCGCGCCGAATACGAGGCCAAGGCGAACGATGTGATGTCCGCCGCCGAATCGCGCAAGGCCGCGCTGGAAGGCGCCACGGTCACGATCAAGGCGAACGCGAGCCCGGAAGGCAAGCTGTTCGGCTCGGTCGGCCCGCGCGACATCGCCGAGGCGTTCAGCGCTGCCGGCCATGCGCTGGAAAAGAGCGAAGTGGTGATGGGCGAAGGCCCGATCCGCCACACCGGCGAGTTCGAGATCCACGTGCACCTGCACGCCGATGTGCAGACCACGGTGAAGGTGACGGTGGCTGCCGAAGAATAAGGCAACAGCCATCGCGCAAATTCGAAGGGCGCCGCAACGCGCCCTTTATTCTTGCTCGTCATCCCGGCATGGAATGCCGGGATCCAGACTGCATGGATGCTGTAGTCACTCTTTACGATCACGATATGTTGCCGTCCATGGCTTCTGGATTCCGGCAGTCCCTGCCGGAATGACGGTTTGTCGTGACCGCTTATCTCCCCACAGCTTATCCACAAGGTTATCGTATCGCGCGGTGAGACGGTGCTGAGTATCATCGTCGACATTGCTTGACGAGAACTCGCATGGCTGCTTCCCCGGACAGGATGTTTTCCTCCACGCGCGTCGATACGCTGCGCGTGCCGCCGCATTCCATCGACGCCGAACAGGCCGTGCTCGGCGGCCTGATGCTCGACGAACATGCCTGGGAGCGCATTGCCGACAAGCTCGGCGAAGAGGATTTCTACCGCCGCGACCATCGCCTGATCTTCCGCGCGATCGGCGATCTGGCCAGCAAGAACCAGCCCTGCGACGCGGTGACCCTGGGCGAGTGGTTCGAATCCAGCGGCCTTGCCGACGAAGTCGGCGGCGTCGCCTACGTGATCCAGCTCGCGAACAGCACGCCGAGCGCGGCGAACATCCTCGCCTATGCCGGCATCGTGCGCGAAAAGTCCGTCTTGCGCCAACTCATCGAGGCCGGCACCCAGATCGTCGGCGATGGTTTCCAGCCCGAAGGACGTACGTCCGAGGAAATCCTCGGCGCGGCCGAGACGCGCGTGTTCCACATCGCCGAAACCGGTGCGCGCGGCAAGAAAAGTTATGTGGAAATGCGCACGGCGGTGCACGAGGCATTCCAGATCCTGTCGCGCCGCTACGAGAGCAAGGAAGCGGTAACGGGCCTGGCGACCGGATTCGCCGATCTCGACGAATTGACTTCCGGCTTGCAACCGACCGACCTCATCATCGTCGCCGCGCGCCCGTCGATGGGCAAGACCACGCTCGCGGTGAACATCGCCGAGCACGCCGCGATCAAGTCGCGCAAGGCGGTGGCGATCTTCTCGATGGAAATGTCGGCATCGCAGCTCGCGTTTCGCCTGATCTCCTCGCTTGGCCGCATCGATCAGCAGCACTTGCGCAACGGCAATCTGGAAGAAGAAGATTGGCCGCGCGTAACTAGCGCGATCACGCTGTTGTCGGAAACGAAGATCCTGATCGACGATACGCCGTCGCTGTCGCCGTCCGAGTTGCGTGCGCGCGCGCGTCGCCTCAAGCGCCAGTTCGACATCGGCCTGATCGTTGTCGACTACCTGCAGCTCATGGCCGTGCCCGGGAACAAGGAGAACCGCGCCACGGAAATTTCAGAAATCTCGCGCAGCCTGAAAGCCCTGGCCAAGGAACTCAACATTCCCGTGATCGCGCTCTCGCAGCTCAACCGCTCGCTGGAACAGCGCACCGACAAGCGTCCGGTGATGGCCGACCTGCGCGAATCCGGTGCGATCGAGCAGGACGCCGACGTGATCCTGTTCATCTACCGCGACGAGGTCTACGACAAGGAATCGGCCGACAAGGGCCTGGCCGAGATCATCATCGGCAAGCAACGCAATGGTCCGATCGGCACCGTCAAGCTGACCTTCCTCGGCCGCTATACGCGTTTCGAGAACACCGCGTCCGAATCCCAGGGCGCGCGCTACGAGTGAGCAGGGCGGCGCTGGCCACGATCCATCTAGGCGCATTGCGCCGCAATCTCGCGCGCGTGCGCGAGCGCGTCGGCGCAGCGAAGGTCATGGCCGTGGTCAAGGCAGACGGCTACGGCCATGGCCTGGAACGCGTCGCGCGCGCATTGAGCAATGCCGATGCGTTCGGCGTCGCGTCGCTCGGCGACGGCTTGCGCCTGCGCGCGGCCGGCATCGGCAAGCGCATCGTGGTCCTGTCCGGTCCCGACGAAGCGGCGGATCTGAGCGAGTTTCGCCGTCTGCAACTCGATGCCGTGATCCATCACGAATCGCAACTGGCGTGGTTGGAATCCGATCGCGATCCACGAAACTTGCGCGTGTGGCTGAAGATGGACACTGGCATGCATCGTCTCGGATTTGCGCCCGATGACGCACGCGCGGTTCACGCGCGCTTGCGTGCATTGCCGAATGTCGATTCCGACATCGCCCTGATGACCCATTTTGCCGCGTCCGACGAGTTCGACAATGACCTTACCGCGCGCCAGATCGCTGCGTTCGATGCGGCGACGCGCGATCTGCAAGGTGCACGTTCGCTGGCCAATTCCGCCGGTGTGCTTGGCTGGCCGCAGGCGAAAAATGATTGGGTCAGGGTGGGCGGGTTGCTGTATGGCCTGTCGGTGATCGAGGGCAAATCCGGCACCGATCTGGGTTTCGAGCCGGCGATGACCTTGTCCACGAAACTCATCGCGGTCAATCGTGTCGCGCGCGGCGAGCGTGTCGGTTACGCCGCCACGTTCGAATGTCCGCAAGACATGACCACCGGCGTCGCCGCGATTGGCTACGGCGACGGCTATCCACGCAGCGCGCCGTCCGGCACGCCGGTGCTGGTCGACGGCAAACGCGCCGCGCTCGCCGGCCGCGTGTCGATGGATCTCGTCACCATCGATCTGCGCAACGCTCCCGACGCGCGCATTGGCGACACCGTGACACTGTGGGGTTCGCACCTGCCGATCGAGGAAATCGCCGCGCGCGCCGGCACCATTTCCTACGATCTGACTTGTGGCATGACCAAGCGCGTTCTTTTCGTCGAGGACGAAGGCTGATGGCCAAATCCAAAACCGCCTACGTCTGCAACCAGTGCGGCGCTGAATATACGAAGTGGCAGGGCCAGTGCGAGAGCTGCGGGGCGTGGAACACGTTGAGCGAATTCGTGGTCGAGCCGGCATCCAAGTCCAGCGCGGTCAAGCGCACGGGATATGCGGGCGCGGCGCCGGCGCGCATCGTGCCGCTCGTGGATGTGGCGGCGGAAGCCGAGCAGCGCGAGCGCATCGGCATTGGCGAACTCGACCGCGTGCTCGGCGGCGGCCTGGTGCAAGGTTCGGTGGTGCTGGTCGGCGGCGATCCTGGCATCGGCAAATCAACGCTGCTGTTGCAGGTGCTCGGTGCGCTCGGTGCGCGCCTGTCCACGCTCTACGTATCGGGCGAGGAGTCGATGGCGCAGATCGCCGCGCGCGCGCAGCGCTTGGGTCTGCCACTGGACAATTTGCGCTGTCTTGCCGAAACCTGCGTCGAGCGCATCGTCGAAAATGCTCAGATCGACAAACCTCGCGTGCTGGTGATCGATTCCATCCAGACCATCTGGACGGAATTGTTGACTGCCGCACCAGGCTCGGTGTCGCAGGTGCGCGAGTCGGCGGCGCGCCTGGTGCGCTACGCCAAGGAAACCGGCACCAGCATCTTCCTGGTCGGCCACGTGACCAAGGAAGGCGGCATCGCCGGCCCGCGCGTGCTCGAGCACATGGTCGACGCGGTGCTGTATTTCGAAGGCGAATCCGGCTCGCGCTTCCGCGTGCTGCGTGCGTTCAAGAACCGCTTCGGCGCGGTCAACGAGCTGGGCGTGTTCGCGATGTCGGACAAGGGCCTGCGCGAAGTGCCGAATCCGTCGGCGATTTTTCTCTCGGCGCACGCCGGGCCGACGCCGGGCAGCGCGGTGATGGTCACGCGCGAGGGCACGCGGCCCTTGCTCGTCGAGGTGCAGGCGCTGGTGGATCAGTCATCCTTGGGCAATCCGCGCCGCGTAGCGCTGGGCCTGGAACAGAATCGCCTCGCCATGCTGCTTGCCGTGCTTCATCGTCACGGCGGCATGGCGGTCTACGACCAGGACGTGTTCGTCAATGTCGTCGGCGGCATCCGCGTACAGGAAACCGCGGCGGACTTGCCGGTGCTGCTCGCGGTGCTGTCGAGCTTTCGCGACAAACCGCTGCCGGAGAAAACCGTGGCGTTCGGCGAAGTGGGGCTGTCCGGCGAAATTCGTCCGGTGCCGAACGGCGAGGAAAGGTTGAAGGAAGCGGCCACGCACGGGTTTCTCAAGGCCATCGTGCCGAAGGCGAATGCGCCGAAGAAATTGAAAATCGGCGAGATGGAAATCGTGGCGGTGGAGCGGTTGAGCGAGGCAATTGCGGCGGTGGTGTGATTTCTGTCATCCCGGCATGGATTGCCGGGATCCAGACTGCATGGACGCCATCCGTGGCAACTGGATTCCGGCAATCCATGCCGGAATGACGGCTAACCCAGCGCCGACAACTCCCGATTCAGGATTTCCGGATCGCCGAGGTTCAATTCCACCAGGCGCTTGAGTTCGGCGAAGCTGTCCAGGTCGATCTTCTGCCACTGGAAGCCGATGCGGTGCGGCATGATGTGCGCGGTGACAACGCCCATGCTGATGATCACCGAGTTGTTGATGCGCAGGTCCATGCGGAAGCTCGAACCGACCTTGCCGTTCCAGCCGGGCGGATGCTCGATCAGCACGCCCTTGAGCGAGATGTCGTCGAGCTTGCTCTCCCACATCGTTTTGTCCGAGTACAACTTCACCGTGCCTTCGAAGTGAAAGCGCTGGAAGCGGCGGCGTTCGTCGGCTTTGGGCTTGTTCTGGATCATGCGTGGATTCTGCACAGCGGTGCGGCGGCAATCAAGGTACGCGCTTGAGGACGAGTTCGAGCACGAAGCGGCTGCCGAAGAACGCGAGCAGCAGCAGGATCATGCCGATCAGGGTCATGCGCACCGCGCGGCGGCCGCGCCAGCCATAGCGCCAGCGCCCGAGCAGCAACGCGCCGAACATGATCCACGCCGCGATTGTCAGCACGGTCTTGTGGATCAGGTGCTGGGCGAACAGGTTTGCGACGAACAGGAAGCCGATCAGGATGGATACGGTCAGCAACGCGAAACCGGCGCCGATCAACTGGAACATCAGGGTTTCGGTGAGCGTCAGCGGCGGCAATGCGGCGGCCAGTCCATCGAATCGGCGCGCGCGCAGGGCGCGTTCCTGCACGGCGAGCAGAACGGCAAGCACGGCAGCGAGGCTGAGCACGGAGAATCCGAGCAATCCGAAAATCACGTGCAGCTTGATCTGCCAGTCGATCGGCAAGGGCTCGGTGTGCGGCGCGAGAAAGACATCGACGAGCAGCAGGATCGCGGCGAGCGGAAACACGATCGTGCCCAGCGCGGCAACTGGCCGGAACAGGTTCACCAGCAGGCACAGCGCGGCCACGCAACCGGCGACCAGCGATAGCGCGGCGAAAAAGTGCAGGTCCACGCCGCCGCCGTGCTGGCCGGCGAGGATCGCCGCGTGCGTGCACACGGCGATAGCCGCGACGATGAAAGCGGGCAGCCGCGGGTTGCGCGCGAACAAGGCCGCGACGATCAGGTATAGCGCAGCGGCAATCAGGGCGAGGGCGTGAATCGACATGTCACAAGTGTCGCATAGCGGCGGGATCGGCGCGAGGCGCTGGTATACTGCGCGCCCCGCGAATCCTGTTGCCAAGCCATGTTCGAATCCCTGAGCCAACGCCTGTCGACCACCATCGAGCGCCTGCGCGGACGCGCACGCCTGACCGAGGCGAACATCCGCGAATCGCTGCGCGAGGTGCGCATCGCCCTGCTCGAGGCCGATGTCGCGCTGCCGGTGGTGCAGGCGTTGATCCAGCGCGTGCAGGTGCGTGCGGTCGGCCAGGAAGTGCTGAAGTCGCTCACGCCGGGACAGGCCCTGGTCAAGGTCGTGCGCGACGAGTTGACCGCCGTGATGGGCACGGCGAATGCCGACCTGAATCTGGCCGCCGCGCCGCCCGCCATTGTGTTGATGGCCGGCTTGCAGGGTGCGGGCAAGACGACGACGGTCGCCAAGCTCGCCAAATTCCTCAAGGATCGCAGGAAGAAAAAAGTGATGGTCGTGAGCTGCGATGTGTACCGTCCGGCCGCCATCGAGCAACTGCGCCTGCTCGCCGAACAGGTGGACGTACTGTTCCATCCGAGCGCGGGCGATCAGAGTCCGGTCGCTATTGCAAAATCCGCCGTCGATGCGGCGAAAAAGAATTTCGCCGACGTGCTGCTCGTCGATACGGCCGGACGTCTTGCCATCGATGCGCAGATGATGGACGAGATCAAGGCGCTGCACGCGGCGTTGAACCCGATTGAAACCTTGTTCGTCGTTGATGCGATGACGGGTCAGGACGCCGCGAATACGGCAAAAGCGTTTGCCGAAGCGCTGCCGCTGACCGGCGTGGTGCTGACCAAGACCGACGGTGATGCGCGCGGCGGCGCGGCGCTATCGGTGCGCTACGTCACTGGGCGTCCGATCAAGTTCATCGGCGTCAGCGAAAAGCCCGACGGGCTGGATGCGTTCTATCCCGACCGCATCGCGCAGCGCATCCTCGGCATGGGCGATGTGCTGTCGCTGGTCGAGCAGGTCGAACATAACGTCGACAAGGAAAAGGCCCAAAAACTCGCCGAGAAGGTGATGAAGGGCAAACGCTTCGACATGAACGACATGCGCGACCAGCTGTCGCAGATGCTCAACATGGGCGGTCTGGCGTCGTTGATGGACAAGTTGCCGGGAGTTGGCGCCTTGCCGGATTCAGTGAAGTCGAAAGTCAACGACAAGGAAGTCCATCGCATGATCGCCATCGTCAATTCGATGACGAAGAAGGAACGCCGCCATCCGGACCTGCTCAATGGCTCGCGCAAGGCGCGCGTGGCGCGCGGTTCCGGCACCCAGCCGGCCGATGTCAATCGCCTGCTCAAGCAGTACATGCAGATGGAAAAGATGATGTCGAAGATGGCCTCGGGCGGCATCAAGGGCCTGATGCGGCAGATGGGGGGCGCACTCAAGGGCATGAGCGGCGGCGGCCTGCCGCCCGGTGGTATGCCCGGCCGCTGAGCCGAATCCAGAACACGATCCCGCGTTTGCCTGTCAACCGTCCACGAACGGGCGCGTTGACCTGTGCGTTGCGTAACAGTCGTATGCCGCGCCCTGACGTAACCTGCCGCCGCAGGATCGCAAGGCGCAGCCCTGCGGCTGGTGCGATCCGCCACGATCGGGAGGCAGCTCATGCGCGCTGGATTCGGAATTTTGGGGTTCGCCTTGGTCTTCGGCTTCGTGCCATGGGCCGGCGCCACGGTCCACGACCAGCTCTTCAAGGGCTCGTTCGATATTCCTGCGGATCAACCGGCCAGCGTCAACGCCGCCGCACGTTTTCTCACCCAAGCCACGTTCGGCCCGACCCAGGCCGATATCAATTATCTGATGGCGCAGGGCTACGGCGAGTGGATCGACGAGCAATTGGCGAAGCCCGCCACGCTTGGCGAACCAACAGTCGAAGCGGTCGTGAATGCGCGCACGGCGGGTGGGCAGAAAGTCAACAACACGCAGCGCTTGAATCGCTGGTTCTGGCAGGCCGTGTACGCGCCGGACCAGTTGCGCCAGCGCATGGCCTACGCGCTGAGCCAGATCTTCGTGGTGTCGGATCAATCCAGCAGCATCAGCCAGTATGTCGTGCCGTTGACCCAGTACGGCGACATGCTCGCGCAGGCGGCGTTCCTGCCTTACGGACAAGTCCTGTTGAACGTGACGTATCACCCGATGATGGGGCGGTACCTGAACGCGTACCACAACGTCAAGGCGACCTTCGTCGGCAGCGTGCAGACCACCAGCCCCGACGAAAATTACGCGCGCGAAGTGATGCAGCTGTTCTCGATCGGCCTGATCATGCGCCATCCGGATTTTTCGCCGGTGTTGACCAATCCACTCGATCCGGAAAGCACCATTCCGACCTACGATCAGGGCGTCATCACCCAGAACGCCAAGGTGTTCACCGGATTCACCTGGAGCGACGCACCGCAAGGCAGCGGGCCGCCGAATTACAGCGGTGCGAGCTTTTACGGCGGAGGTTTGACTTTCGCTGCCCAGTACGCGCCGATGGCCTGTTGGGGTACCGAGCTATTCCCGGCCACGGGCACCGGCAGCGGCAACATGCGCCATGACATCACGACGAAGGCGGTGCTGGGCTATGGCGGAGTCGGCACCACAAATACGATCCCGGCGAATCAGACTTGCGCACAGGATGTGACCGACGAGTTGAGCATCATCGCCACGCACCCGAACGTGGCGCCATTCATCTCGCGCCAGTTGATCCAGCGCTTCGTGACCAGCAATCCATCGCCGGCCTACATCGCGCGCATCAGTGCGGTATTCAACACGGCGGGAAACGACCTGGGCGACGTGGTCAAGGCCATCCTGATCGATACCGAAGCGCGCAATCCGCCCGCGCTTCCCGCGACGACAGGGAGTTGTTCGACTGGCAATTGCGATGCCTACGGCAAGCTGCGCGAGCCGGTGCTGAGCCTGACCGCGATGTGGCGTGCGTTCAACGCCAAGGCGCCTGCGCCGGATCAGTACGGCGAGATAGCGATGATCGGATATGGCGGCTTTCTCGGCAATTTCGGCCAGGCGCCGTACGAATCGCCGACCGTGTTCAATTTCTATCTGCCCGATTACCAGCAGCCCGGCGTGTTTGCGGATAGCAATCTGTATTCGCCGGAGTTGCAGATCACCAACGAGTCGACAAGCTACACCACGAGCAATACCTATTACCAGTTCACCGCCAACGCCTATCAAGGCATGACCAATCCACGGACGGATCGGCCGCTGATCGATCTGTCGTCACTGACGGTGAATTCGAACAATCCGGCGGCGATGGTGGGGACGCTCAACACGGCGCTGTTCTGCGGGAGCATGTCCACGACCATGCAAGCGACCATGAAGAGCATGCTCGTCAATTTGAACGGCGCATCCGCGCAGGAAAAAGCCTGGTCGGCGATCTATGTCGCCATGCTTTCTCCCGAATTCGCCACGCAACGCTGAAGGAAACGGCCATGAGCATCTCACGCAATTCCCGCCGCGATTTCCTGCGCAACATGGGCTGCCTGGCCTGCGGTGGCACCGCCGCGGCCCTGCTGCCGCAACTGCACATGATGGGCACGGCGTTGGCGAATACTTCCGCCGCCACCGGCTACAAGGCCCTGGTGTGCGTTTATCTGTACGGCGGCAACGATGCATGGAACATGCTCGTGCCGTTCGACACGGCGCGCTACAACACCTATGCCACGTCGCGCAGCGGCGTGTACAACGCCACGACCAACCCCGGCGGACTCGCGCTGCCGTTGCCCGCCGCCAGCGCAAAGATCATTGACGGAAACGATCCGTCATCGGCCACGAACCAGTATTTCCTGCATCCGGCCATGCCGGAGATGACCACGCTGTTCAATCAGGGCCATCTTGCCTTTGTCGTCAATGCCGGGTCGCTGGTCAAGCCGATCACGATGAGCGATTACACGGCGAATTCCGCCAACTATCCGGCGCAATTGTTCTCGCATGCCGATCAGACCAATCAATGGCAGCAGGCCTTTGCCCAGCAGGGCGTAACCCTGGGCTGGGGTGGGCAGTGCGGCGATGTGCTCAAGCCCGGCAACACCAACGCCCAATTGTCGCCGTGCATCTCGATCGCCGGTGCGAATCGCTTCCAGGTCGGCATCAGCACGATTCCGTACCAGATGTCCTCGGGTGGATTGACCAACCTGTCAGCCATGTGCAATCCGACCCCGTGCAACGGAGTCTCGTCCACCAGCGTGCGCGACAACGCGCTCAACGCGATGCTGCAGGAAACCTACACCAACGATTTCGCCGGCGGTTACTCGGCGATCTTCCAGCGCGGGCGTGACCTGAACAACCTGCTCAGCGCCGGACTCGCCGGCACGACCCTGAGCACCACGTTCCCGACAGGCAATTCGCTGGCGGCGCAGTTGCAGACCGTGGCCAAGATGATCAAGCTGTCGGTGGCACAAAATTACGCCACACGCCAGATCTATTTCGTGACGATGGGAAGTTTCGACCTGCATTCGGGCATGATGAGCGGCACCAACGACCACGCCGCATTGCTCACTACGCTGTCGCAGGCGCTCAATGCGTTCTGGACATCCATGGGTCCATCTGACGTCAACGCGCAGAACAACGTCACGGTATTCACGATGTCGGAATTTGCGCGCACCTTGCAGTCCAACGGTTCGGGTTCCGACCACGGCTGGGGCACGGTGCAGATGGCGCTCGGAGGCGGAGTTCACGGTGGCAAGCTGTACAGCAATGGCGGCGGGCCGATCTCGGGTTTCCCGAACCAGGCGTTGAATGCGCCGAACAACTTCTCGCGCGGACAGATGATCCCCGGCATTGGCGTGGAGCAATACGCCGCGACTCTGGCGCAGTGGATGGGGATTTCCGTCAGCCAGTGCAACACCATCTTCCCGAACCTGACGAAGTTCGGCGCGAATAATCTCGGATTCGTCTGAGATGCGACGTGGAGTCCTTGTCGCGGCGCTCGCCGCGTGCAGCGGTCTGGCCGGAAGTTTCGTGGCGTTCGCGCAGACATTGCCGAATGGCTGCACATCCATTGCCGATGTGCCGCCACAGTTCAGCGGCATCCAGTACGGGGCGGCGATCCAGGGGTTGTTCGACAACTTCCTCACCAATGGCGGTACGGCAGGATGCGCCGATTGCCATACCAGTCCGGCATCCGGCGCTGCGGGCCATCTGGATTTGACCGATGGCGTTTCCTGGGCGCACCTTTTCGACGTGACCAGCTACAACGACCACAACATAAAATACGTCGTGCCGAATCATCCCGAGCAAAGCCTGCTGTTCCAGAAGGTCAACTGCGACAACCCGGCGACGGGCGCGCGGATGCCATTTGGATTCCCGCCGGGAACCTTGAGTCCCGAACAGCAGGCGACGATCTACGACTGGATCGCGGAAGGCGCGCCGTCCGGCATCACCGACGGCATCTTCCGCAACGGTTTCGACGTCCGCGGATTCGCGCAGTAGTTTTCGGGCATTCGCCTGACGCGGCGTATCCACGTTTCATCACTTTGCCGCCACAATCGCGCGGATATACTGGGCCTACATCCGGCCCTGGGGATCACCAATGATGCGTTCGACTTTTGCGTTGCGTCGCGCCGCGCCAGTCGCGGCTGCGCTTGCCATGCTGCTCACCGGCTGCGGGAAACCGGAAAACACGTTACCGCCGGTGCAGGGCAAGGCGCCGATCGCGGCGAATTCCGCGAAACCGGAAACGCTACAGGCATTTGCCCTCACCTCGGCGCATCCGGATCAGTCGCAGGGCCAGCTTGCGATCGCGCTGGAGTTCTCGCACCGCCTCGCCGGCGCGCAGGCGTTCGACACGCTGATTGATGTCAAGGATGGCAAGGGCGGCGTCGTCAGCGGCAGCTGGGCGCTGGACGAAGATGGCAAGACCTTGCGTTTCCCTTACGTCAAGGCGGATGCGACGTATCGCGTGAACGTCAAGGGCACGCTGGCCGCAGCCGATGGCAAGACGCTGGGTACTGCGGTCGAGCGCGATGTCTACACCGGGCCGATGGAACCAGCAGCGGGTTTCGCCTCGCAAGGCAGCGTGCTGCCGGCGCGCGAATCGCGCGGCCTTCCGGTGGTATCGGTGAACGTGAAGGAAGTCGATGTCGATTTCTTCCGCGTGCGCGATGGCGAACTGTCGAATTTCTTCGCCGCCTACCAGCGCAGCGGCAAGCGCTCAGGCTGGGATCTGGATCCGCAATACGGCTGGTACGGCCGCAAGGGCAAGCCGCTGACGCAAATCGCCGATTCGGTCTACGCGAACCGTTTCGTGCTCGACGGCAAGCAGAACGAGCGCGCCTTGTCGTATCTGCCGATCCAGAACATCACCGAATTGTCCAAACCCGGTCTTTACTTTGCCGCGATGCGCCGCGCCGGAACCTTACGCGATCAATACGACACGAGTTTCTTCTTCGTCAGCGACATCGGTCTGCACACGCGCGCCTACAAGGACATGCTGTTCGTGCACACGGCTTCGCTCAAGTCTGGTTCGCCGCTGGCGAGCGTGGATATTACCGTCGTCGACGCGAAAGGCAACACCGTCATTGCGGGCAAGACCGATGCGGACGGCAACGCGTTGCTCGCCTACACGCTCAAGGCCGATCAGGTGTTGACCGCGAAAAGCGGCACGGACGTGTCGATCCTGCCGTTCAACCAGCCGGCGCTGGACTTGTCGGACTTCGCCGTGGCCGGCCGCAAGCAGGAATGGTTCGACGTGTTCGCCTGGTCCGGACGCGATTTGTATCGACCCGGCGAGACGATTCGCCTGTCCGCATTGCTGCGCGATTTCGATGGCAATGCGATCAAGCCGCAGCCGCTGTTCGTGACTTTGAAGCAACCCGATGGCCGACCGTATGCGCAGGCCAAGCTCGACCCGCAAAACCTGAATTACTTCGACTGGTCGAGGCAGATTCCCGTCGACGCGCCAACCGGGAAGTGGCAGGTTGAATTCCGCCTCGATCCGGCGAGCAAAGAGGCCACGCAAAGCATTGCGTTCCGCATCGAGGAGTTTTTACCCGAGCGCCTGAAACTGGATTTGACCAGCGCTGCGCCGACGATCGCGCCGGGCGCGCCGCTCAAACTCGAGGTGCAAGCCGATTACCTTTACGGCGCACCCGCTGCCGCTAATCGTTTTACCGCGCGCCTGACGCTCGCGCCCGACGTGCATCCGGTCGACGCACACGCGGATTATTTCTTCGGCGATCCGACGCTCGATCTGCCCAAGGAAGCCAAGGACGTGGTCGATACCACGCTCGATGAAAAGGGCAAGTTGAGTACCGATATTTCCATTCTCGATGGCAAAAAGCCCGCGGCGCCGGTCGCCGCCATCGTTTCCGGCAGCGTGTATGAAACCGGCGGGCGCACCGTCACGCGCACGCTCAAGCGTACGCTGTGGCCGGCCGACGCGCTGGTCGGCGTGCGTCCGCTGTTCGATCCCAAGGATGGCTCCAACGCGAACGCGCGCGCGGGATTTGAGCTGATCCGAAGCGATACAAAGGGCGATCTGCTCGCGGCGAGCAAGCTCAATGTGAAACTCGTGCGCGAGAACCGCGCCTATCACTGGACCTACGACAACGACAGCGGCTGGCATTTCGACTACAACGTCAATTACGAGGATGCGCAGACCCAGACCGTGGATATTCCCGCGGGAGGCGTCGCGAAATTCGACGTGCCGGTGGAATGGGGCAACTACCGCATCGACGTGACCGATCCAGCCACGGGGCTGACCTCGCGGTTTCCGTTCTTCGCCGGCTGGAGCTGGAACGACGATAACCGTGGCAGGGAAGCGCGCCCGGACAAGGTGAAACTCGCGCTGGACAAGCCGAGTTATCGCGCTGGTGACACGCTCAAGGTCACAGTCACGCCGCCGCATCCGGGGCCCGGCGTGTTGCTGGTTGAATCCGACCATCTGCTCTACACGCGCAACATCGACGCGAAAGACGGTGCGACGTTCGAGATTCCGGTGACGAAGGATTGGGAGCGTCACGATGTCTACGTGACCGCGCTCGTGTTCCGCGGCGGATCGGCGGCGGACAAGATCACGCCGGCACGCGCGGTCGGCGAGGCCTTCGTGGCCATGAACCGCAGCGCGCGCAAGATCGATGTGACGCTCGGTGCGCCGAAGACGATGAAGCCTGAAATCGACTTACCGGTGACGGTCAAGGCGCCGGCTCTGGCCGGCAAGAAAGCGTACGTCACCGTGTCTGCGGTGGATGTCGGCATCCTCAACATCACGCGTTTTGCGCGTCCCGATCCCACGGGCTGGTTCTTCGGCCAGCGCCGGCTTGGCGTCGACGCCTACGATCTGTACGGCCGCGTCATCGAAAGCTTCGACGGTGTGACGGCAAAGTTGCGCTACGGCGGCGACATGGCGTTGGCAGCACTGCCGCAGGCGCGACGTCCGACCGCGCATGTGCAAACCGTGGATTTGTTCAGCGGTGCGGTCGCGCTGGATGCGCAGGGCAATGCGACCGTCGCGCTGAAGATGCCGGACTTCAACGGCACCGTGCGCGTGACCGCACTCGTGTTCGGCGAAAACGAGTACGGTACGAACGATGCCGAAACCATCGTGCGCGCGCCGTTGGTCGCGGAGATTTCCACGCCGCGTGTGCTCGCGCCCGGCGACAAGGCCGAGGTCACGCTCGACTTGCAGAACTTTTCCGGCGCCGAGCACGAGTTCGCGGTAAAAGTGAGCGCGGACAAGCCGCTCGCGATCGAAAAGGGCGAGCGCAAGATTAAGCTCGCGGATCAGGCCAAGACCACACTGAATTTTCCGCTGACCGCGCTGCAAGGTTACGGCGTCGGCAGAATCCAGGTGACGGCCGAAGGTGGCGGCATCAAGATCGACCGCCATTTCGAGATGGTCGTGCGCGCGGCCTGGCCGGCGGTGTTGCGCAGCGAGGCGCGCAGCATGGACAAGCTTGCGCCGATCGCGCTTGGTGTTGATGCGCTGAACGGCTTGTTGCCGGATTCGGTGACAGCGCGTGTGACCGTTTCGAGCCTGCCGCCGCTGCCGTTTGCGAGCGCGCTCGCGGGCCTGCTGCAATATCCCTACGGTTGCATCGAGCAGACCACGAGCAAGGCCTGGGGCAATTTGCTACTCGACGAAAAAACCGCCGACAACCTGCATGTCGCCGGAATCACGCCGGACGCGCGCAAGCAGCGCATCGACGCGGCGATCGGTCGCATCGCCTCGATGCAGATTCCATCCGGACTGTTTTCGATGTGGGGCGGCGACAGTTACGTACCGGAGTTCCTCGCGCCCTACGTCGTCGATTTTCTCGAAAGCGCGCGCGAGGAAGGCTTCGTCGTGCCGGACGATGTGTTGCAAAAAGCCCTGAAGCGCCTGAACGATGATCTGCTCGCGGGTGGGCATCCGTACTATGACTACGAGCACAGCGACGCGATGCGCTTTGCGGACGAGGCGTACTCGGGTTACGTGCTCGCGCGCGTCAACCGCGCGCCGCTCGGCACGCTGCGCGCACTGTTCGACAACGATCGCGCCAAGGCGATCACCGCGCTGCCGTTGGTGCATCTGGGCATTGCGTTGAAATTGATGGGCGATCAACCGCGTGCGGAAAATGCCATCGCCGAAGCGTTTGCGAAGAAAGTCGATCGGCCGTGGTATCTGGGCGACTACGGTTCGGATTTACGCGACACCGCGCTGATGGTTGCGCTGACGCACAAATATGGCCTGGCCAAACCCGAGTACGATGCGCGCGTAGTCGCCTTGTCGCGTTCGCTCACTTCGCAGCAGCACGATGCCGATGCGGAACAGAAGCGTTACGGTTCCCACTGGAACTGGTTGAGCACACAGGAGCAGATCGCCATCGCGCGACTGGGCAAGGAACTCATCGGCAATGGCGACACCGTGGTCGCGGGCACGCTGGCTATCGGCGCGAAGTCCACGGAATTGTCGCCCGATCGCATCTGGAGCCGCGCCTTCGACGCGACCGATCTGCGGTCGGGCGTGCGCTTGAATCCCAGCGGCGACGTGCCGATGTACGTGAGCACCGACATCGCCGGCGTGCCGACATCCGCGCCGACACCGGACGATCACTACGCTTCGATCCGCCGCGCTTTCTACACGCTCGACGGCAAGCCATGGACGCCTGCGCCGATCAAGGAAGGCGATGCGTTGATCGTCGGGCTGACGATAGAAGCGCGCCAGAACATGCCCGATGCATTGATCACCGACTTGTTACCCGGCGGATTGGAAATCGAGAATTTCAATCTCACCGATGCCAAGCAATGGGCCGGCGTGGTCATCGATGGGATCACGTTGTCGGACCGATCGTCGGCTGCCGAGGTGCGCCACGAGGAATTCCGCGACGACCGTTACGCCGCCGCGCTCAAGCTGGATCAGGGCCAGGCCGCTCATGTGTTCTATCTGGTGCGGGCGGTGTCGCCGGGTACCTATCGTGTGCCGCCGCCGCTGGTCGAGGACATGTATCTGGCGCAGGCGCGTGGTGTGGGCAAGAGCGTGCCGGAAACGATTCAGGTGGCCGAGCCGTAATGAAACATCAGGAAACAAGTTGCTCGTCATGCCGGCATGGTCGATGGTCGGCGACAGCCGACCGAGGGGCATCCAGACTGCATGGATGCCGTCCGGGGCAACTGGATTCCGGCATTCCGTGCCGGAATGACGAGTGAAAAACATTGCTCAAACAATAAATTTGCGCGCGCGTTTAGTGCGTTGGGCGAAACGCGCGAGCATCACGATCGCGGCGATTTTCGTTCTCGCTATCTTGCTTGATCGCCTGTTCCCGCTGCCGCTGCCGGACGCGAATGGCGGCAGTACGGTGGTGCTGGCGCACGATGGCACGCCGCTGCGTGCGTTCCCGGATCTCGATGGTGCCTGGCGTTATCCGGTGACACCGGATGAAGTCTCACCGCTGTATCTGCAAGCCTTGCTGACTTACGAGGATCGCTGGTTCTACCGACATCCCGGCGTCAATCCCATTGCGTTGGCGCGCGCATTCGCGCAACTCGTGCGCCACGGTCATATCGTTTCCGGCGGCTCGACGCTGACCATGCAGGTCGCGCGCATCATCGATCCGCAGCCGCGCAGCGCCGGCGGCAAGCTGCGCCAGATCCTGCGCGCGTTGCAACTCGAAGCGCATCTGTCCAAGCGCCAGATCCTGACGCTGTATCTCAACCATGCGCCATTCGGCGGCACCATCGAAGGCGTGCAAGCTGCGTCGTGGGCGTATCTGGGCAAACCTGTGTCGCGACTGTCGCATGCCGAAGCAGCCTTGCTCGCGGTGCTGCCGCAGTCGCCGACGCGGTTGCGTCCCGACCGCAATCCACACGGCGCGCGCGTGGCGCGCGACAAGGTACTGGCGCGCATGGCGGCGCTGCATGTGTGGAGCGCGACCAGCGTGCGCGATGCGCGCATCGAATCTGTCGCCTCGCGTGAATTGGAATCCCCATTGCATGCGGCCTTGCTGGCCGAGCGTCTGCACGAAGCGCAGCCGCAGGCGCGGCGCATTGAAACGACCATCGATGCGAATCTGCAGCGCGCGCTCGAAGCCCGCGTTACCGAATACCTCGGCCATCTGCCGGCGCGCACATCGGCGGCGCTGCTCGTGGTCGACAATGCAACGCTGGAAGCGCGCGCCTATGTCGGATCGGGCGCGTTCGGCGACGAAGCGCGCTTGGGGCACGTGGACATGGTGCGCGCCTGGCGCTCGCCGGGTTCCACGCTCAAGCCATTTCTGTATGGACTTGCGCTCGACGACGGACTGATCGATTCGGAAAGCCTGCTCGTCGATGCGCCGCAATCCTTCGGCAATTACCGGCCTGGAAATTTCGACATGGCATTCGCAGGTCCGGTCGCCGCCGCGGACGCGCTGCGCCAATCGCTGAACGTACCGGCCGTGGATCTGCTCGATCGCGTCGGGCCTGCGCGATTCATGGCGCGATTGGCGAATGCGGGATTGCCCATTCAATTGCCGCGCGGCGTCGAGCCAAATCTGTCCATCATTCTCGGTGGCGGCGGAGCGCGCCTTGAGGATCTCGTCGGCGCCTATACTGCGCTTAATCGCGGCGGTGTCGGCGGACGTGTGCGCTTCACGAGCGCCGATGCTTCCTTCGATCGGCGCGTGTTGTCCGACGGCGCGGCCTGGATCGTGCGCACGATGCTCGAAGCCAATCCACGTCCCGGTTATCGGCTGGATACCTTCGATCCGGGTTCGCGCCCGCATGTCGCCTGGAAAACCGGCACGAGCTATGGCTATCGCGACGCCTGGGCCGTCGGCACCACACAGCGCTTTACGGTCGGCGTGTGGATCGGCCGTCCCGACGGTACGCCGTTGCCCGGGCAGTACGGCGCGGTCACCGCGCTGCCGTTGATGTTTGATGCCATCGATGGCTTGCCGCGCACTGCGCTGGCGGCTACGCCCGAACCACCGCCGCGCAGCGTGACCCAAACCGATATCTGTTGGCCGCTGGGCTTCGCGTTCGATCCCACGCATCCGGAATTGTGTCAGGCCAAACACACGGCGTGGGTTCTCAACGGTGTGATTCCGCCGACCCTGCCCGAGCGCGATGCATCGATCTGGAGCGCGGGTCTGGTGCAGGTGCGCGTCGATGCGCGCACCGGACATCGACTGAGTCCTGGTTGCGACGCGACAATTTCTGCGACAGTCGGGGTCGCGCGCTGGCCGGCGCTCGCGTATCCGTGGTTGTCGCCGGATCTGCGCCGCGCCAGCAGCGTGCCGCCGTTGCAGTCCGGTTGCGCCGATGACGGCCTGGATGCGACGCAACCCATCCGCATCGACGGCGTGGCCGATGGCGCCGCCATCGCGCGCGCGCCGAACAGCGACACCCCGGCAAGCCTGCGCCTGCGGGCTCTGGGGGCGGATCGCCAACCGATCCTGTGGCTGGTCAACGGCAAACTTGAGGGCGAAACCCGCGCCGCGCAGCCCTTCGAGCATGCCTTCGCCGGCACCGGCGAACAGACCATCACCGCGCTGGCCGCCAGCGGGGCGTATGCGCAGTTACGGATTCGGGTGTTGCGTTAGCCCAAGTCCTTGTAGGGGCTTTATTTTCCCGAAAATCCGGCTACAATACGCGGCTCCCGAATCGTAGTTCGCCCGTTGCTTGGGGCCGATGCGCTGGCTGGCATCCGCGATTGGGGACACAACGTACCCGATAAATTCTACGGTAAATAAACATGGTCAAGATTCGTCTTTCCCGCGGCGGCGCCAAGGGCCGTCCGTTCTATCACGTCATCGTGGCTGACGAGCGCAAGGCGCGCGACGGCCGCAACATCGAGCGCGTGGGTTTCTACAACCCTGTCGCCGCCGGCAAGGAAGTGCGCCTGCAGCTCGACACCGACAAGGTCAACGCCTGGGTCGCCAAGGGCGCACAGTTGTCTGACAAGGTGCGCTGGCTGATGAAGGAAGCCGGCAAGCAAGCAAAGACTGCCTGATTTCGTTGTCGTGGTTGCCGATCGGCAATTGACGGTCGGCAAGATCGTTGGCCTGCATGGCGTCGGCGGCTGGATCAAGATCGAGTCGTATACGCAGCCGCGCATGGCGATCTTCGCCTATCGGCCTTGGCGGTTGATGCTGGCTGGGTCAGAACTCGAAGTTGCTTCCGCGCAGGGCCACGAGCAGGGCAAGGGCATGGTCGCCAAGCTGGCGCATTGCGATGATCGCGATGCGGCGGCGAAGCTGGTCGGGGCGCAAATCCGGGTTCCGCGTTCGGCGCTGCCGAAACCCAAACGCGGCGAAGTTTACTGGGCGGACCTGGAAGGCCTCGACGTCGTCACCGTTGATGGCGTCGCGCTGGGCAATGTCAGCCACCTGTTCGCGACTGGCGCGAATGATGTGCTGGTCGTTCAGGGTGAACGCGAACGCCTGATTCCGTATGTGACCGGGCAGTTCGTGAAGAAGATCGATCTGGATGCGGGACGGATCACGGTGGATTGGGATCCGGATTTTTGATTTTTCGCCTCTCCCGCCGGCGGGAGAGGCCGGCGCAAAGCGCCGGGTGAGGGTGGTTGTTCATGCGCATAGATGTGATCACGCTATTTCCCGACTTTGTCGCGCAGTGCGCGGGAATCGGCGTGATCGGTCGGGCGCAGGAACGCGGGTTGCTGGCGCTGCACGCGTGGAATCCGCGCGACTACGCCACCGATGCCTACCGGCGCGTGGACGAGCGTCCGTTCGGCGGTGGGCCGGGCATGGTGATGCTGATCGACCCGCTGCGCGCGGCATTGAATGCAGCGCGAGCGGCGGCAGCGGAGCCGGTGAAAACGATCTACCTCAGTCCGCAGGGAACGCGGCTGGATCAGGCCAAGGTGGCCGAACTCGCGCAGCGGGAGCGGATCATCCTGTTGTGCGGGCGTTACGAAGGCGTGGACGAGCGGTTGTTGCGGCACGAAGTGGACGAGGAGCTTTCCATCGGCGACTACGTGCTGTCGGGCGGCGAGCTGCCGGCGGCGGTGCTGATCGATGCGATCGGACGCCTGCAGGACGGAGCGTTGAACGACGCGGATTCGGCCCGGCAGGACTCGTTTTCGGACGGTCTGCTGGACTGCCCGCACTACACCCGGCCGGAGCGTCACGGCCTAGGTGATGTGCCGCAGGTGCTGATGTCCGGCGATCATGCGGCGATCGCAAAATGGCGGCGGAAACAGGCACTTGGACGTACCTGGCAACGCCGGCCCGATTTGTTGACGAAGTTGAAGTTGAATCGAGAAGACGAAAAACTTTTGTTTGAATTTCAAGAAGATACGAAATATTAATCAAATCGGCCGCGAATCGGCCGAATTATCGGCATATAATCCAGCCCAACAAGTGGTGAAGACATGAACATCCTGCAGCAATTCGAATCCCGGCAAATTTCGCGCAAGCTGCCCGACTTCGGGCCCGGTGACACGGTCGTCGTCAACGTCAAGGTGAAGGAAGGCAATCGCGAGCGTGTGCAGGCCTATGAAGGCGTGTGCATCGCGAAGAAGAACGCGGGCCTGAACTCCGCTTTCACGGTGCGCAAGATTTCGCACGGCACCGGTGTGGAGCGCGTGTTCCAGACGCACTCGCCGGCGATCGATTCGGTTGCGGTCAAGCGTCGCGGCAAGGTGCGCGGCGCGAAGTTGTACTATCTGCGCGGACTGGAAGGCAAGGCGGCACGCATTCAGGAAGACCTGGCCAAGCACGCAGCAGCAGCCGAGTAATCCGCAACATCCCTCTTGGAGCATTGAGTCGCGTCTGTGCTCCTCGTCCAAGGCGACCGTCAGCAATGACGGTCGCTTTGTCTTTTTTGGACTATCGACGAACCGGGCTTCCTGCCGCGGTCGTCGATCAAGCGGTCGCGGCAAAGCCGCGCCACGCTTGTCGCATCGGCTCCAGATCAAGCCGATTCGCGGCACCTCCGTGTGCCGTACCTTTGTTCGTATCCTTGCTCACAAGGTCAAGAAGCGACGATCCATGGCCGCACTTTTCACAAAGAGCTTGGCTCGCTTGAATTTCCGCAGCTTCGGCCATATCCGGTTGGCATTCACTTTTTGAGGGAATCCCATGAACGCCACTGCCGAAACCCGCCCGTTTGAGGCCGAAGTCGCCCAGGTCCTGCATCTGGTCACCCATTCGCTGTATTCGCACAAGGAAATCTTCCTGCGCGAGCTGATCTCGAACGCGTCCGATGCCTGCGACAAGTTGCGTTTCGAGGCACTCGGCAAACCCGAATTGCTGGCCGGCGACACCGATTTGCATATCGACGTTTCCGTCGACAAGGACGCACGCACGATCACGATCCGCGACAACGGCATCGGCATGACGCGCGATGAAGTAATCGCCAACATCGGCACCATCGCCAGTTCCGGCACGCGCAAGTTCCTTGAAGCCCTGTCCGCAGACAAGAAGGCCGACGCCAACCTGATCGGCCAGTTCGGCGTGGGTTTCTATTCGGCCTTCGTCGTCGCCGACAAGGTGACCCTGGTCACGCGCAAGGCCGACATGGCGGCGGGCGAGGGCGTGCGCTGGGAATCGTCAGGCACCGGCGAATACACACTGGAAAGCGTGAACGCGACCGAACGCGGCACATCCGTCACCTTGCACCTGAAAGCCGACGAGGACGAGTTCTTGCAACCGTGGCAGTTGCGCAGCCTGATCGCGCGCTATTCCGACCACATCGGATTTCCGATCCGCATGCCGAAGGACAAGGATGGCAAACCATCCGAAGAATGGGATGTCGTCAACCAGGCGTCGGCGCTGTGGACACGGCCCAAGGCGGAAATTAAAGACGAGGAATACCATGCGTTCTACAAGCACATCTCGCACGATTTCAACGATCCGCTGGCATGGACGCACAACCGCGTCGAGGGCAACCAGAACTTCACCTCGCTGCTGTACGTGCCCGCGCAGGCGCCGTTCGACCTGCTGATGGGCGGGCGCGACGAACGCAAGGGCCTGAAGCTCTACGTCAAGCGCGTCTTCATCATGGATGCGGCCGAGCAGTTGCTGCCGGCGTACCTGCGCTTCGTGCGCGGCGTGGTCGATTCCGACGACCTGCCGCTCAACGTTAGCCGCGAAATCCTGCAGCAGAACCGCAATCTCGAAAAACTCAAGTCCGCCTGTACGCGGCGCGTGCTCGACCTGCTCGACAAGTTGGCCAAAGACGAGCCGGAAAAATTCACCACATTCTGGAAGACGTTCGGCAACGTGCTCAAGGAAGGGTTGTCCGAGGACTTCGCGAACAAGGAACGCATCGCGAAACTCCTGCGTTTCGCCTCGACCAAGTCCGAAGGTGCCGCCCAGACCGTGTCATTCGACGACTACATTGGCCGCATGAAGGCAGGGCAGGAATCCATCTACTTCATCACCGCCGATGGCTACGCCGCCGCGAAAGGCTCGCCGCAACTCGAGGCCTTGAAAGCGAACGACGTCGAAGTAATGCTGATGGTCGACCGCATCGACGACTGGATGATGGGCTATCTCAACGAATACGCCGGCAAGAAGCTGCGCAACGTCGCCAAGGGCGATCTGGAACTGGACAAGCTCGGCGGTGCGAGCGCGGAAGCGCGCAAGGAAACCGAGAAAGCCGCCGAAGGCGTGGTGAAAAAATTGAAGGAACTGCTCGGCGAACGCGTGCGCGAGGTGCGCGTGTCGACGCGCCTGACGGATTCGCCGGCCTGCATCGTGCTCGACGAACACGACATGGGACTCGTCATGCAGCGCCTGCTCAAGCAGGCAGGGCAGGACGTGCCGACGTCGAAACCCGCGCTGGAAATCAATCCGGCGCACGCGCTGGTCAAACGCATCGAAACCGATTCCGCACATGCCGCGGACCTGGCCTTGTTGCTGCTCGAGCAGGCGCAACTGCTCGAAGGCGTGGCGCTGGAAGATCCGGCCGCCTACGTGCGTCGCTTGAATGCACTGATATGCTAGACCAGTTTCCTGAGCCGATACAAAGCTTCCAGCGCATCCTTGGGCGTCATCGAATCCGGATCGAGTTCGCGTAGCGCATCTTCTGCAGCCGATGGCGCCGGCGGCGCGAACAGGCCCATCTGCGGTGACGCTGCGCTTGCACCGGTCGATGTTGGTGCGCGCCCGACCGCCGCATGCTGCTGTTCCAACGTCGCAAGATGGCGGCGCGCTTCGGCAATCACGTTTTTCGGCACGCCGGCGAGCGCGGCGACGTGCAGGCCGAAGCTGCGACTGGCGGGACCATCCTTGACCGCGTGCATGAACACCAGATCGTCGCCGTATTCGACCGCATCCAGATGCACGTTGGCGATGCCGGAATACTGCGCGGCGAGGTCGGTCAGTTCGAAGTAGTGCGTGGCAAACAGCGTGAACGCGCGATTGTGCGTGGCCAGTTGCACGGCGCAGGCCTGCGCGAGCGCGAGACCGTCGTAGGTACTGGTACCGCGGCCGATTTCGTCCATCAGTACGAGTGAGTATTTTGTCGCATTGTGCAGAATGTTCGCGGTTTCGCTCATCTCGACCATGAATGTCGATTGTCCGCGCGAAAGATCATCTCCGGCGCCGATGCGGGTGAAGATGCGGTCGATGGGTCCGATCGTCGCGGCATCGGCCGGCACAAAACTGCCGATGTGGGCGAGCAGCACGATCAGCGCGCATTGGCGCATGTAAGTTGATTTGCCGCCCATGTTCGGGCCGGTGATGACGAGCATGCGGCGGTTGTCGTCGAGCATGAGATCGTTCGGCTCGAATGGCTCGCTGCGCACGCGTTCAACGACCGGATGGCGTCCGCGCACTATGCGAACACCATCCATTTCGGTCAACGTCGACGCTTTCCAGTTCAGCGCATCGGCACGCTCGGCCAGGTTTGCGAGTACATCGAGTTCGGCGATCGCGGCGGCGGCGCGCTTGAGCGGTTCGAGGCGCGCGCCGAGGAAATCCAGCAGTGATTCGTACAGCGCTCGTTCACGCATCAGCGCGCGTTCGCGCGCCGACAGCACCTTGTCCTCGAATGTTTTCAGTTCTTCGGTGATATAGCGCTCTGCGCCTTTCAACGTCTGCCGTCGCGTGTAGTGCGTTGGCGCTTTTTCGGATTGCCCCTTGCTGATCTCGATGAAGTAACCATGCACGCTGTTGTAGCCGACCTTCAGCGTCGGAATGCCGGTCGCGGCTTTCTCGCGCGCTTCCAGATCGATGAGGAACTGGTCCGCGTTCGTCGACAGCATGCGCAGTTCGTCGAGTTCGGCGTCGAAACCCGCCCGGATGACGCCGCCGTCTCGCAGCAAGGCCGGCGGTTGCTCGAGGATGGCGCGGGCGAGGTGTCGCGCGGTGTCGGAGTGTTCGCCGATGCGTTCCAGCAATTCCTCGATCAACGGCGAGTCACAGTGCGCAAGCGCTTGCCGCAACTTTGGTGCGGCAAGCAGTCCATCGCGCAACGTCGATAGATCGCGCGGACGCGCACTGCGCAGCGCCACGCGCGACAAGATGCGTTCGATGTCGCCGATCCCGCGCGACACGTCGCGCAGGTTTTCGCAGCGGCTTAGTTCGATCAAACTCTCGATGGCCTGATAACGCCGGCGCAACAATGCATGATCACGCAGTGGCCGATGCAGCCAGCGTCGCAGCGTGCGCGCGCCCATCGGCGTCACGGTTTCGTCGAGCACGCCGAGCAGCGTGTTTTCGACGCGACCGCTTGCGTGCGTGTCGAGTTCGAGATTGCGCCTTGTGGCCGCGTCCAACGCGATCGTCTCGCCGGCATTTTCCACTGCCAGGCCCGACAGATGCGGCAGCGCGGATTTCTGCGTTTCCTCGACATACCCGAGCAACGCGCCCGCTGCAGCGACGGCCAGCGGCAAATGTTCGCAACCGAAGCCGGACAGGTCGCGCACCTTGAAGAAAGCGCACAACTGACGCCGCGCGGTTTCGGCGTCGAAATGCCAGGGCGCGCGTTTGCGCAAGCCGGGCAGGGCGGCAACGAATGCCGGCCATGTCGCATCTTCGGCAATCAGCGTTTCCGCAGGCGCGAGTCGTGCCAGTTCCGAGCCCAGCGCTTCGGCATCGGCGGCTTCGCTGAGCAGAAAGCGCCCGCCGGCGAGATCGATCCAAGCCAGTCCATAACTCGTCTTGTAGGAGGCGATGGCAAGCAACAGATTGTCGCGGCGTTCCTCCAGCAGCGCTTCATCGGTGACCGTGCCCGGCGTGACCACGCGCACGACCTTGCGTTCGACCAGTCCCTTGGCCAGTGCCGGATCGCCGATCTGCTCGCAGATCGCCACGGATTCGCCGAGTTTGATCAGCCGCCCGAGGTAACCTTCGGCGGCGTGATACGGCACGCCGGCCATCGGAATCGGGGCACCCGCGGACGCGCCGCGCTGCGTCAGCGTGAGATCTAGCAGGCGCGCCGCCTTGCGTGCATCGTCGTAAAACAATTCGTAGAAATCGCCCATGCGGAAGAACACCAGCGTGTCCGGGTACTGCGCCTTGGCGGCGAAGTACTGGCGCATGCCGGGTGAATGCTGTTTGTCGTTCACAAGTTGTTGATAGTTCAATGAAAATCCTACTCGAACGTTACCATGCGGAGAATCCCATTATACGGTTCAAGTGGTTGATTGAATTTGAGAAGGCCATTTCGCGAATATTCTTGCGTAAAGTCTTGATGTGTCCAATTCGTGTCATGGCCAGCCACCCGCACTTCTTCGCTTGTGTCCATGAAAATCAAATCCTCCACACGGCAAGCACTCTTTCAGTGAGTTACGGTATCTCTTCATTGCTGGAGGCATATATACCTAGCCTCCACGCTCACGGAGAACGAGCATAGCGAGCGTGCAGTAGCCAATGGTTCGCGCCAGAGCCAGGCATATCGATACCGGAAGCAAAGATGGAAGATCCCAGTCGGCGGTTGCGAACGCAGGTCGCTTTTATGACCTGTTCTGCAGATGATCATTTGTTGGCGAAGCTGGTCACCGGCAGCAATCGGCCAAAAGCGGAAGCAGCGACCCACGATTTCATCGCGGCAAAGCGGACAGTCGCCATCGCGGAACCGCGTCCACAGCTGTATCAATGGCAGCAGCGGCCAAGCTTCACCTGAATTCACATTCATCGAGCCAGCGCTGATGCAACTTGGAGTGGCCTGCAAACCCCAAGCCCCAGTTCCTAGGTCTCTTTCAGGAGCAGGATATCGATGTGTGTCCGGGGACTTCGCAGCGCGTTTCCGGAGTGCTCCACACCCGGGCAGGAATTCAAGTCTATGCAGAATGTACGCTATGTTATAACATAGCGTTTACACTCCCAAATGAGGAATCGCATAGATGAAGCCGACTCTGATTGCACTGGCGATTGCGGCCGTATTGGGTGCGGGCCGCGTTGGTGCTCAAACCGTGCCCGCTCCGGCAAGCGGAGATTCCTCCGATACAGCGTCCCACCCCGGTACCAAGCCAGATACATTGGAGGCCGTGCAGGTCTCAGCGGCGCTGGATCGAGCGCGCAACGCGTTATCGCCGGACACCGGAACTAGCCAGACGGTGTTCGATCGCCAGTCCATACAGCAACTGCCGCAGGGCGACAGCACGCCGCTGAATCAAGTGATCTTGCAGGCGCCCGGTGTGGTGCAGGATTCCTTTGGACAACTTCACGTGCGCGGCGATCACGCCAACCTGCAATACCGCATCGACGGCATCATCATTCCGGAGAGCATCAGCGGGTTCGGGCAGACGCTCGATACACGCTTCATCAATTCACTGAAATTCCTGACCGGGGCGCTCCCGGCGCAATACGGCTACCGCACCGCGGGAGTGGTCGACATCACCACCAAATCCGGGGCGCAGCTTGGCAACGGCGGCAGCGTGGATATTTACGGCGGATCGTACGGAACGTTCAATCCCAGCCTGGAACTGCACGGCGGAGAAGGCCGCTGGTCGTACTACATCACCGCAAATTACCTGCGCAGCGACATCGGCATCGAGAACCCCACCTCATCGCGCAACCCGATCCACGACCACACCAACCAGTCCCAGTCCTTCGGCTATCTTTCTTATCTTTTCAATCCGACCACGCGCGCGACGTTCCTGTTCGGCACTGCGGACAACCGCTTTCAGATTCCGAACAATCCAAATCAATCGCCGAATTTCATCTACGGTGATATCAGCGATTTCGATTCGGCGAATCTGGACGAGCGCCAGCGCGAGATCACGCGCTTTGGCATCTTCAGTCTGCAAAGCCATAGCGGCGATACCGACTATCAGGTTTCGATCGGCCAGCGCTACACCAGTGTGAACTTCCAGCCCGATCTGGTCGGCGATCTGGTATTCAATGGAGTGGCGTCAACGGTCCTGCGGAGCAACCGTGCCGATATCCTGCAAGCCGATTTTTCCACGCCGTTCGGTGAGTCGCACCTGCTGCGCTACGGTATCTACGCCGATGTGGAGCGCGCGGTCTCGAACAATGATTCGCTGGTATTCCCGGCCGATCCGGGCGGCAATCAAACATCGACCGTTCCACTGACCATCATGGATGACAATGCCAAGCTCGCGCACACCTACGGCGCCTATTTGCAGGACCAATGGCAACTCACCGACAAACTGGTGATGAACTATGGGCTACGCGTCGACCACGTCAGCGCCTACGTCAATGAAGGACAGATCAGTCCGCGTTTCGGGCTGGTCTACGATTTCACGCCGGATACCACGCTGCACGCCGGCTACGCGCGCTACTTCACGCCGCCGCCAACCGAGCTGATTGCCCCAACGGACATTGCTCTGTTCCAGGGCACCACAAATCAGTTGCCGACCGACGTCAACACCAACGTAAAGTCCGAACGCTCGAACTATTTCGACGTCGGCGTGGCGCAGAAAGTAGGAAACAATCTCACGCTTGGTCTGGATGCCTATTACCGCCAGGTGAGATACCTTCAGGATGAAGGCCAGTTCGGCGCAGCACTTGTATTCTCACCGTTCAATTACCAGAGCGGGCGCGTGCGAGGCGCAGAATTTACCGCCGACTATAGCGCCGGACCCTGGAATGCCTATCTGAATGTGTCCAACAGCCACGCCCTGGGCCGAGAGGTGATCTCCGGGCAATTCAATTTCGATACCGAAGAGTTGGCCTACATCGCCACACACTGGGTGCATCTGGATCACGATCAACGGCTAGCCGGATCCGGCGGGCTGAGCTACGCAATCAGCGACGCCACCCGCATCGGCGGCGATTTCCTCTACGGCACAGGTCTGCGACGCGGCTTCGCCAATACTGAAACCATGCCGGGCTATTTCCAGGTAAACCTCGATCTGGTGCACACCTTTGATCTGCCACAAATCGGCAAGCTGGACACCCGCCTGGCGCTGATGAATGCATTCGACCGCAGTTACGAGCTGCGGGACGGCTCTGGAATTGGTGTGGGCGCTCCTCAGTACGGGCCGCGGCGAGGTATTTACGTAGGCGTCAGTAAGAGCTTTTGAGAATTTCAGGCTTGCATCAAAAAGCCAGCCTCGACAGCTCTGCCGCGCCAGGGATGTGTGCTGGTCCTTGTGTTCCCCGACAGCGGTCGCTCGTGACCGACAGCTCAGGGTCGGAAGCCGGCGTGGAGTATTTTGGGACGATCGTGGGTGGAATGCTTTGAACGAGCGCAAGGGGCGTTGCGCTGGCTGATCGATCCCATTAGCGTGCTGACCTCGCGTGGTAGAGCAAGCCGACGCGCTCGAATGTTGGTGATGCGGTCAACAATCACGTGGCAATCAAAGACGACAAGGTCAGGCGTGTTCGTAACGGGTTTTGCCTGTGGACACGCCTGGGTTTTGCCAATCGTTTGGACTGCCATTTAACGTGTCCATATTTGTGTCCATGAGCGCGATAGCGGCCGTGTAACGCCTTGCCAAGCGCATCAGAAAGCCATTTCGTAAAAGATACGCCAATGTTGGCGCATGAGAGGCGTGTGCTGGGAAAGATCGGCTGCGGACATCCGGCGGGTATCGCGAAACGGGGCGCTAGTTTAGCGTGAACGAACGAGAGGCAATGGCGACCTATGCCTCGCTTACCTCTGGTACAAGGCAATCACGATCGCAGCGAAGACGCCATAGAGCAATCCGACGGGAATCAGGCGTCCGCCGCGCACGTGTCCGTGCCGGAAGATCAGCCACAAGACGATCACCGCGACCATCGTCACCAGGCCGGAGACCAGTAGTGGCGCATCGAATTTCCAGGGCGTGAAAAAGATGCCGAGCGCGCTTGGCACCGTAGCCTGGATCATCATTGCGCCGGAGATGTTGGCAAGCGCAAGGCGCTCACGCCCCTGGCGCACCCAGATCAGTGCGTTCATGGTTTCCGGCAGTTCTGTGGCGACCGGGCTGAGGACCAGCGCGACCAGATGCGGCGACATGCGCAGGGAAGTGGCGATCGATTCCAGTTGTCCGATGAACACGTGCGAGGCAAGCGCAATCACCGCCAACGCGAGCGAGGTTTGCAGCAGCGCCCAGCGCAAGGCGGGTTTGCTGGCGCGCGGACGAAACTTTAGCGGCTGCAGTTCTTCGTAGGCATCGTCGTCGCCGTCCTGCCGCATCTCGCGCCACACATAGAGCGCATACGCCGCAAGAAACAGCCATCCCAGCCACGGCTTCCAGACGAATGCGACAAGGCCCAATGCGATCTTGACTACGAAAATCACGAGGAACCAAAGCTGGTCGCGGCCCAATCGCATGTGATCGACGTTGATCTGCGAGTCCTTGCGCCCGAGTCGCTTGCGATTGAGCAGCAAGGCCAGCCCGACGACTGCATACGCGATCGTGGCCAGCACCAGCGGGCCGCCAAGTGCGGCCCCGACGCCGATGTCCTTTTGCGCGGGATCGCGGCCGAAGGCGACAGCCATGAACGTGACCGCGCTCTCCGGCAGCGCCGTGCCGAACGCGGCCAATACCGTGCCGGTGGTCGTTGCGCCGAGCTTGAGTCGGCGACCAACCCATTCCACGCCGTTGACGAAGTATTCGCAGGCCAGATAAATCAAGCCGGCCGAAAACAGGAACAGGAAGGCAGTAAGCAACATGGGATAGCTCATGGGCCGGGCGAGCGACTACCGATGGCACAACGGCATGGTTCGCCCGGCCGGGTGAGCACGCCGAAGGCCAAAGGTCTCGCCGAGCCTGCGCAACCGTTGCGGTTGCGCCTGCCATTCGCGCCATGGGGTTCAATGAACCGCCAAGTGTGTTGACGCGAATTCCTCGGGGACGAGGATGGCTACTCCCCAATGACATTCACGGACGCGACTATAGCGAACGCTCCCGGGAACGACAACCGACACCGCGCAGAGGTTGCAGTTGTCATGCAACCGTAACCAAAACCGGCTGTAATCGCCGCGCCACGAACTTTGCGATAGGCTGTCACGGTGCAAAAACGCATACTCATCGTCGAAGACGAAGGTTCGATCCGCGACATGGTCGCGTTTGCGCTGCGCAAGGCGGACATGGAGCCGATGGCGGCCGCGGATGCGCGCGAGGCGCAACTCGCCGTCGCGGCCACGGTGCCGGACCTCATCCTTCTCGACTGGATGCTGCCGGGCATGAGCGGGCTGGAACTGGCGCGCCGCCTGCGCCGCGAAACGCTCACCGCCGATGTGCCGATCATCATGCTCACCGCGCGCGGCGAGGAAACGGATCGCGTCGCGGGTCTGGAAGCCGGCGTGGACGATTACGTAGTGAAGCCTTTCTCCACGCGCGAGCTCATCGCACGCATCAAGGCCGTGCTGCGGCGCAGTCACGGCGATGATGGTTCGGGCGTGATCGAACTCGGCGGCCTGAAGATCGACGGCCCCGCGCATCGCGTGCATGCGGGCGCGGACACGATCCCGATCGGACCGACCGAATACCGCCTGCTGCACTTCTTCATGACCCACGCCGAGCGTGTCTACTCGCGTGCGCAACTGCTCGATCATGTCTGGGGCGGCAGTGTCTACGTCGAGGAACGCACCGTCGACGTGCACATCCGCCGCCTGCGCCAGACCCTGCAACCGTGGAAGCTGGATGGCCTGATCCAGACCGTGCGCGGCGCGGGTTACCGGTTTTCGGCAACGGCGGCGTGATGGTTTCGCGCGCGCGCCGGCTCGCTGCGCAGTTACGCGACCTGCGCGACGCGGCGGCGGCGTTTCCCGATGCGCTGGTATTGCTCGACGCCGATGGCCGCGTGCGCTGGATCAATCGCTCGGCGTCGCGCCTGCTAGGTCTGGCGTGGCCGCAGGATCGCGGCGTCTTGCTCAGCGAGCGCTTGCACGAGGGCGCTCTTGGCGAATGGCTGCGCAGCGGCGAAGCGCGCGCCGAGGACATCGCTGCGCCGATCGATGCGGGCATCCGGATAAATGCACGCTGGATCGCATTTGGCCGCGACCAGCGCGTGCTGCGCGTGCGCGATGTCAGCGAGCTGGCGCGACTGGAACAGGTACGCCGCGATTTCGTCGCCAATGTTTCGCACGAATTGCGCACGCCGCTCACCGTGATCCACGGCTACCTCGAATTGCTCGATCCGCAGGAAGTCCCCGCGCTCGCGCCGGTGCTGGGCGAGATGCGCGTGCAATCGCGGCGCATGGGCCAGATCGTCGAGGATCTGCTCACCTTGTCGCGACTCGAGATGCAGCAGCACCTGCCGGAAGAACACGTGCCGATGGCGGCGACGTTGTCCTCGATCCACAAGGAAGCCTTGGCGCTCAGCCAGGGCCGGCATCGCATCACGTTCGAAGACAATGCACAGTGCGATCTGCGCGGATCGGCCAAGGATTTGCATAGCGCGTTTTCGAATCTGGTCAGCAATGCGGTGCGTTACACGCCATCGGGCGGCGAAATCAATATTCGCTGGCTGCGCACGCCCGAAGGCGCCGAATATTCGGTAACCGACACCGGCTATGGCATTCCCGCCGAACACCTGGCGCGCCTGACCGAGCGTTTTTATCGCGTTTCGTCCAGCCGCTCGCGCGCCACCGGCGGTACGGGCCTGGGGCTTTCCATCGTCAAGCACGTGCTCAACCTGCACCACGCGCGCCTCGTCATCGACAGCGAACCCGGCAAGGGCTCGACCTTTACTTGCCGTTTCGACGCGGCGCGCCTGCTCGATCCCGTCGTCGAGAACGTCTGAAGCCTTTGACGCGACCGTTGTAACCAAACTGTCATCGATCGATCACCCGTGTGCAACACGCGGCCGCAACAATGCTGGCGCTCACTCACACATGGGAGTTGTCATGACGCAGTTTCGAAGGATTGCATTTGCCCTCGGCGTCGCCGCCGCGGGATTCTCCGCTTTCGCCACGGCCGCCGATGTCACCGGCGCCGGCTCCAGCTTCGTCTATCCGGTGCTGTCCAAGTGGTCGGCCACGTTCGCCGAGAAGACCGGTAACCACGTCAATTACCAGTCCATCGGTTCGGGCGGCGGCATCGCCCAGATCAAGGCCGGCACCGTCGACTTTGGCGCTTCCGACAAGCCGCTGGACGCGCAAGAACTGGGCAAGTTCGGCCTCGGCCAGTTCCCCAGCGTCATCGGCGGCATTGTGCCGGCATACAACATCGATGGCGTCGAGTCGGGCAAGCTCGTCCTTGACGGTGATGCACTGGCTGGCATCTTCCTCGGCAAGATCACGAACTGGAACGATGCCGCGATCGCCAAGCTCAATCCGGGCCTGAAACTGCCGGACGCGAAGATCACCGTCGTGCATCGTTCCGATGGTTCGGGCACTTCGTTCAACTTCACCAATTATCTTTCCAAGGTCAGCGCGGACTGGAAGGCCAAGGTCGGCGAGGGCACCGCGGTCGAATGGCCGACGGGCATCGGCGGCAAGGGCAACGAAGGCGTTTCGGCCTATGTGAAGCAGATCAAGAACTCGATTGGCTACGTCGAATACGCCTATGCGCTGAAAAACAACATCGGCTATGCGCTGATGACGAACGCCGCTGGCAAGACGATCAAGCCGGGCAATGCCGCTTTCCAGGCCGCCGCGGCAACCGCGGACTGGGCACATGCGGCCGACTTCAACCTGATCATGACCAACGCGCCGGGCGCCGAGGCGTGGCCGATCACGGCGACGACCTGGGTGATCATGTACAAGCAGCCGAAGAATGCCGCGAATTCCAAGGTGGTGTTCGACTTCTTCAAGTGGTCGCTGGAACATGGCCAGGCGCAGGCGCTGGAACTCGACTACGTTCCCCTGCCCGAAGCGCTGGTCAAGCAGATCGAAGCGTATTGGCAGACGCAGTTCAAGCACTGAGTCGACTGGCGTGAAGTAAAATGAAGGAAGGCACGCCGCACTCGGGCGGCGTGCCTGGCTTTTTCACGGGACTGAGCATGCCGATCGCCACCCACGTCGCGGATCCTGGCAACGACCGCAGCCGCATCGACGCGCGCAACGACGCGCTGTTCCGCGGCATTCTGCGCGTCTGTGCCTTGCTCGTCCTGGCCGCGCTGCTCGGCGCGGCCTTGTCCACGCTGTGGGGCGGCCGCGAGGTGCTGTTCGGCGACGGCTGGCACTTCCTCGCCAGCAGCCAGTGGAATCCCGTCGAAAACCGCTACGGCGCCTGGGCGCCAATCTACGGCACCCTAGTCACCTCACTGATCGCCATCGTCATTGCCGTGCCGCTGAGCTTCGGCATCGCCTTGTGCCTCACCGAGGTCGCGCCTTTGTGGCTGCGCACGCCGGTTGCTACGGCCATCGAATTGCTCGCCGCGATTCCGTCGATCATCTACGGCATGTGGGGATTGTTCGTGTTCGTGCCGTTCATGGCCGCGCACGTCGATCCAATGCTGGATTCCACGCTCGGGCGATTGCCGTTCGTTGGTGCGTTGTTTCGCGGGCCGCCATTGGGACTTGGATTGCTCACCGCCGGCATTGTGCTGGCGATCATGATCGTGCCGTTCATCTCCTCGGTGATGCGCGAGGTGTTCCAGACCGTGCCCGCGCGCCTGAAGGAATCGGCGTATGCCCTGGGTTCCACGACCTGGGAGGTGGTGTGGGACATCGTGCTGCCGTACACGCGCCAGGCCGTTATCGGCGGCATTTTTCTGGGTTTGGGCCGCGCGCTCGGCGAAACCATGGCGGTCACCTTCGTGCTTGGCAATGCCTACGATCTGTCCGCTTCACTGCTGATGCCGGGCACGTCAATCTCGTCATCCATCGCCAACGAATTCAACGAGGCGGTGGGCCTGCACCGCTCCGCTCTGATTGCACTTGGATTCCTGTTGTTCGTGGTGACCTTCGTGGTGCTGTTGATCGCACGCCGGATGCTGCGTTCGCTCAAGCGCAAGGAAGGCAACGCATGAGCGCGAACGTCTACCGTCGCCGCTACGCAAAAAACGTCGTCGCGCAGGCGCTGGCCAGCGCGGCCGCGCTGCTGGCGCTGATGTTTCTGGCCTGGATATTGTGGGTGACGGTCAGCCGCGGCGTGCAGGCGATCGGCGTGTCGCTGTTCACGAAAATCACGGCCTATGCCGATCAGGGCGGATTGGCCAATGCCATCATCGGCAGCCTCATCATCGACGCGATGGCGATCGCGTTGTGCGCGCCGGTCGGCGTGCTGGCCGGAGCGTATCTCGCCGAATACGCACGCGGCACACGCATGGGCGAGACGATCCGTTTCCTCAACGACATCCTGCTGTCGGCGCCGTCCATCGTGCTCGGCCTGTTCGTGTACGTGATCGTGGTGCTGCCGATGACCGCCGCGACGAATGGCTCGATCACGTTTTCGGCGCTGGCCGGCTCCATCGCACTTGCCCTGATCGGCCTGCCGGTGATCGTGCGCACCACCGACGAGATGCTACAACTGGTGCCGTCGACGCTGCGCGAAGCCGCGCTCTCGCTCGGCATCCCGCAGTGGAAACTGACCGTGCAGGTGCTCATGCGCGCGGCAGGTTCGGGCATTCTCACCGGCGTGCTGCTCGCGCTGGCGCGGCTCGCCGGCGAAACCGCGCCGCTGCTGTTCACCGCGTTCGGCAACAACTACACGGCGCTCAGCCCGCTCGCGAAAATGGCCAGCTTGCCAGCGGCTATCTACCAGTACACCAACGATCCCAACCCGGCGATGCATGCGATCGCCTGGGCGGGAGCACTGCTGATCACCCTGTTCGTGCTGGCATTGAGCCTGATTGCACGCGCAGTGTTCGCCCGCCAGAAGACCAGCCATGAATGACCTTGCCACCGCCGTGCAATCCGTCCTGCAGCAGCCGGCAGACGCGACCCGCGTCAAGATCGCCGTGCGCGGCCTGGATTTCCACTACCACGATATCCACGCGGTGCGGAACATCCACATGGATATCTCCGAGCGCAAGGTCACCGCGATCATCGGGCCGTCCGGGTGCGGCAAGTCGACCCTGCTGCGCGTCTTCAACCGCATCTATGCGATCTATCCGAAACAGCGCGCCGACGGCGCGGTGTTGCTGGACGGCGAGAACATCCTCGACCCGGGTTATTCGCTCAATCGCCTGCGCAGCAAGGTCGGCATGGTGTTCCAGAAGCCGGTGCCGTTTCCGATGACGATCTACGAGAACGTCGCGTACGGCATCCGCCATCACGAAACCCTGTCGCGCCCGCGCATGGACGAACGCGTCGAACAGGCCCTGCGGGCGGCCGCGTTGTGGGACGAGGTCAAGGACAAGATGAAGAAAAGCGCGCTGGGGCTTTCCGGCGGCCAGCAGCAGCGCCTGTGCATCGCGCGCGGCATCGCGCTGCGTCCGCAGGTCCTGTTGCTCGATGAGCCGACTTCGGCGCTCGATCCCATCGCGACCGGGCGTATCGAGCAGCTGATCGAGGAGCTGAAGAAGGATTACACCATCGTCATCGTCACCCACAACATGCAGCAGGCAGCGCGCGTGTCCGACGAGACAGCATTCATGTACATGGGCGAATTGATCGAATTCGGCAATACCGAAAAGATTTTCACCAAACCGGACAAGAAGCAGACCGAGGATTACATCACGGGCAGGTTCGGTTAATCGAGGACACCAATATGGGCAACGAACACACCATCAAGAGTTACGACGCCGAACTCGCGCGCCTAACTGCCGAGATCGTGCGCATGGGCGAACTGGCCGCAAGCCAGCTCGAAGCAGCGATTGACGTGGTCGAGCGCCGCGACGAACGCGCGGCGCAACGCATTGTCGACAACGACGACGCCATCGACGCGCTTGAACACGAAACCAGCCACGACGTGGTGCGCCTGCTTGCGCTGCGCGCGCCGATGGCGCGCGACCTGCGCGAGGTATTCGCCGCGTTGCGCATCGCCGCCGACATCGAACGCATCGGCGACTATGCCGCGAACGTGGCCAAGCGTTCGATTCCGCTGTCGATGGTGGCGCCGGTGGCGCCGGCGCGCGGACTGCGCCGCTTGTCGGATCTCGCCGTCGCGGCGGTGCGCAAGGTCCTCGTGGCGTATAACAGCCGCGATGCACAGAAAGCGCATGAAGTGTGGGAAGAAGATGTTCACCTGGATGAGGCCTACACCGGCCTGTTCCGCGAACTGCTCACCTACATGATGGAAGACCCGCGCAGCATCACGGCGTGCACGCACCTTCTGTTCATGGCCAAGAACATCGAGCGCATCGGCGACCACGCCACCAATATCGCCGAGAACGTCTGGTATGCGGTGACCGGCGAGCCGTTGCAGACGCCCCGCCGCAAGGGTGATGTCACCGCCGAGCCGGTGATGCCAAAGCTGGGCGGCTGAATCCGATTCGTAGCACAATGCGCCATCGGGAACCCGGATGCCGCGCATGACCGAGTCGAATCCAGCACCATTGGTCGAGAGTTTTTTTCACAAGGACACCAACACGTTCACACATGTGGTCTTTGATCGCGGCGGAGGCACGGCGGCGATCATCGATCCGGTCCTCGACTACGACGCGGCGGCGGCGCGTACATCGACCGCATTCGCTGATGCGATCCTGTCGTTCGTGCGTGAGCGCAATCTGCGTGTGACCTGGATTCTGGAAACCCACGCCCACGCCGATCACCTGAGCGCGGGCGGTTATTTGCGCGATACGCTCAACGCCACGCTCGCCATCGGCCGCGGCATCGTCGGCGTGCAGGCGCACTTCAAGAAACTGTTCGGACTTGGTGATGAATTCATCGCCGACGGCCGCCAGTTCGACCGCCTGTTCGACGATGGCGATGGATTTGCGATCGGCGCGCTGCAGTGCCGCGTCATGGCCACGCCCGGCCACACGGGCGACAGCCTGACCTATCTCGTCGGCGACGCCGCATTCATCGGCGATACCTTGTTCGCGCCGGAAACCGGCAGCGCGCGCACGGATTTTCCCGGCGGCGATGCCGCGCAACTCTACGCTTCGATCCGCCGAATTCTTGCATTGCCGCCGGATACGCGGCTGTTCCTCTGCCATGACTATCCGCCGGCGACGCGCGCGCCGGTGGCGCTGACCTCGATCGCCGCGCAGCGCGAATCCAATCCGCACGTTCGCGGTGCAACCTCCGAATCCGGATACGTTGAATTGCGCCGCGCGCGCGACGCCACGCTTTCCATGCCGCGCCTGATCCTGCCGGCGCTGCAAGTCAACATCCGCGGCGGGCGCCTGCCCGAAACGGATGCAGATGGCGTTCGCTATCTGCGCTTGCCACTGAACCGGCTTGGCGTGAATTAGTCCTCAGCGCGCGGTGCGGGCACGCCCTGGTGCAGCGCAATAGATGCCATACAAGGTCTTGATGATCTGGCGAACCGGCCCTTCCGCCAGCCGGTAATGGATTGTCTGCGCTTCGCGGCGTGTCGTCACCAGACCGTCGTCGCGCAAGCGCGCCAGGTGTTGTGACAACGCCGATTGGCTCAAGTCGAGCAGTTCGTTCAATTCGCCGACATTGCGTTCACCCGCGGCCAGCAGGCACAAGATGCGCAAGCGCTGTGCGTTGGCTATGGATTTGAGCAGGCGTGACGCCGTATCGGCGTGCGCCGTCATTGCAGCGGCGCCCTTGTCGTCGGCGCGCATCTTGACCCTGGTCATGGCATCGATCCTGGTCCGGATGGACTCTGTACGAGGCAACTATCGCATATCAGGTACTTGATTTCTAATATAGCAAATGCTAAATTAGAAAACAAGGAAGTAACTCGAGTGGCGGACATAGCCGCGCTGGCAGATGTTCCACGTAGATCCGGGAGGGCATGATCATGGCAAGAGTGGCGATACTGGGCGCGGGAATTGGCGGCACGAGTCTGGCTTACGAGTTGCGCCAGCGGCTCGCTCCCGAGCACACGATTACGGTCATTGGCGATGGATCGAAGTTTTCCTTCATCCCGTCGAATCCATGGGTCGCCGTGGGTTGGCGCAAGGGTGATGAGGTTCAGGTCGAGCTTGCGCCGGTGATGGCGCGGCGCGGGATCGAGTTCATCGACAGCGCGGCCATGTCCGTGCATCCGGACCGGAACCAGATCGCGCTTGCCAACGGCAAGCACGTGGACTACGACTACCTGGCGATCACTACCGGCGCTCGCCTCGCGTTCGAACAGGTGCCGGGCCTGGGACCAGACGGCTTCACCCAGTCGGTTTGCACGACGGCGCATGCCGAACGCGCCTGGTCGGCGTACCAGAAATTCCTCGACGATCCGGGGCCGATCGTGGTCGGCGCCGCGCCGGGTGCGAGTTGTTACGGCCCAGCCTATGAAACGGCGATGATCATCGACACCGATCTGCGCCGGCGCAAGCTACGCGACAAGGTGCCGATGACCTTCGTGACGCCCGAGCCGTACATCGGCCACATGGGCCTCGGTGGCGTTGGCGATTCCAAGGGCATGCTGGAGAAGGAACTGCGCGACCGCCACATCCGCTGGATCGCGAACGCACGTGTCAAGGAAGTCCGTGCTGGCGAAATGGTGGTCGAGGAACTCGACCGGCATGGCAAGCTTGAGCAGGAACACACCGTGCCGTTCCGCTACTCGATGATCATTCCCGCGTTCGCCGGCGTCAATGCGATCCAGGGGCTGGAAGGACTGGTAAACCCGAAGGGCTTCGTGCTGATCGACAAGCATCAGCGCAATCCGAAATACCCGAACGTGTTCGCCGCGGGCGTGTGCGTCGCGATCCCGCCGATCGAGCCGACGCCGATACCGGTCGGCGCGCCCAAGACCGGATTGATGATCGAATCGATGGTCAGCGCGATCGCCGCGAACATCCAGGCCGCGATCGTGGGCAAGGATGGCACGGCCGAGGCGACCTGGAACGCACTGTGCCTGGCGGACATGGGCGACACCGGCATGGCGTTCGTCGCATTACCGCAGATCCCGCCGCGCAATACGACCTGGACCAAGGAAGGCAAATGGGTGCATTTGGCCAAGGTCGCGTTCGAGAAATACTATCTGCGCAAGGTGAAATCCGGCAGCGCGGAACCCTTTTACGAGAAATCGATCATGAAGATGCTCGGGATCGAACGAATCAAACCCGGCAGTGCAGCGCGCTGACACGGGATTCCAGCCAGTCCGGCCTGTGCCGGTTTCAGCAACCCGTCGAGGAAACGACCGATGATCGCCACGACCAACCGCAACCGCTACAGCGCACTTTCGATCAGCGTGCATTGGCTCACCTTGCTGCTGATCGTCGCCGTGTATGCCCTGATCGAGTTCCGCGACATCTTTCCGCGCGGCAGTGACGGGCGCGAAGCGATGAAGATGTGGCACAACATGCTGGGGCTGGTGATATTCGGACTGGTGTTCGTGCGCCTGGCGGCGCTGGCCGTTTACCGCATCCCGCCGATCACGCCGACACCGCCGGCGTGGCAGCACCTCCTGGCCAAATTGGTGCACCTCGCCTTGTGGCTGTTCCTGATCGCGATGCCGTTGCTCGGCTGGCTCACGCTCAGCGCGCAGGGCAAACCGGTTCCGTTCTTTGGCCTGGAATTCCCGGCGCTGCTCGCGCCCGACAAGGATCTCGGCCACCAGCTCGAGGAAGTCCATGAAACCATCGGCAATATCGGCTACTGGCTGATTGGCCTGCACGCCGTGGCCGCCCTGTACCACCACTATTTCGTGCGTGACGACACACTGTTGCGCATGCTGCCGCGGCGCGCGAGCTGATCGTCCGCACGGCAAAGTATTCGATGAGTCACCTGGAGGAAATGCAATGAACGTCGATCGTCTGGTAATGCGTTTTGCCGGCAGCATGGTCATTGTCAGCGTGCTGCTGACCTATTACGTCTCATCGTGGTGGCTGCTGCTGGCGCTATTCGTCGGCGTGAACCTGTTGCAGGCTTCGTTCTCCGGTTTCTGCCCGCTGGCGAAGATCCTGCGCCGCTTCGGCGTCGCGCCGGGCAGTGCGTTTCCGCGCTGAGTCGAATTCACCGTTACCGGGAGCGCAGTCGTGTACTACATCGTTGAATCCGCCAAACCCTTCGCCAAGGCCGTCGAAGACCTCGACGCCGCGGTCAAACGCCACCAGTTCGGCGTGTTGCACGTGCACGACCTCGGCGCCACGCTGCGCAGCAAGGGCCAGGATTTCGTCGGCGAGTGCAAGGTGTTCGAGGTGTGCAATCCGCGCCAGGCTGCCGGCGTACTGGCGGCCGACATGAAGCTCAACATGGCGCTGCCGTGCCGGATCTCGGTCTATACCGAAGGCGGCAAGACAAAGCTCGGCATGATCGCGCCACGAGCAATGTTGGCGATGCTGTCCGACGATCCCAATTTGTCCGCGATTGCGTCCGAGGTTGATGCGGCCACGCGGCGCATGATCGACGAGGCTACGTGATGCGACCGCCCGTGACATTCACGGCACGGCGCTGGGCCGCGCCGCTGGCGGCGCTCGCACTGCTTGCCGCATGCGGGCGTGAGCCGGCGGCACCCAAGCCGCTCGCGCCATCATCGCTGGCGATGTTTATTGTTGCCAGTGACGAAGCGCCGCGCGAGCAGGCCTGGGACGGTGTCGTCGAGGCGGTCAACGAAACCAAGCTCGCCGCGCAGACCAATGCGCGCGTGAAGGAACTGCCGGTCGACATCGGCGATCGCGTCGCCAAGGGCGATGTGCTGGTGCGCTTCACCGATGTCGAGCAAAGCTCCGCCCAGCGCAGCGCGCAGGCATCCGTCGCCTCTGCGCGCGCGGCGTTCGATGAAGCGCAAGCGAACTACAAACGCATCGATGACATCTATGCGCGCAAATTGGTGTCGCGCGCCGACTTCGATCAAGCCACGGCGCGGCGCGATGCAGCCCAGGCCGCGCTGGCCGCCGCGCAGGCGCAGTTGCGCAGCGCCGGCCAGCAAGCCGACTACACGATCGTGCGCGCGCCGTTCGCCGGCGTCGTCACGCAGCGCTATGTCGAAGTCGGGCAGGCCGTGCAATCCGGTCCGCCGCAGCCGCAGCCCTTGCTGGCTTTGGCGGCACTTGATGCTTTGCGCGTGGAAGTGACGATCCCGCAAAGCACCGTCGAAGCCGTGCGCCAGCACCCGGTAGCGACACTCATCCTAGATGGCGGCGCGCGGCGAATCGCTGCAGCCGATGTCACGGTGTTGCCAACGGCAGATGCCACGACGCACACGTTCCGCGTGCGCGTTGCAGTTCCGGCGGGCGCCGTCGGCCTGTGGCCGGGCATGACCGTCAAGGTGGGTTTTGCCGCAGACGCCGCGGCGCGGCTAGCGATTCCGGTTACGGCACTGGTACAGCGCGGCGAACTTGATGGCGTCTACGTAATCGGCGCAGACAACACGGTAAGCCTGCGCCAGTTGCGACTTGGCCATCGGCATGGCGGCGCCATCGACGTGCTGGCAGGCCTTGCCGCCGGCGAGCATGTGGCCAGCGATCCGGTGGCCGCCGCGCGCTGGCTCGTCGAACAGCATGCCGGGAAGCGCGCGCCGTGACCGATGTGCGCCTCGGGTTTTCCGGACGCATCGCGCGCGCCTTCCAGCAGCATCCGCTCACGCCGATCCTGGCGCTGACCGCACTGCTGCTCGGCATCGCCGCGATGCTGATCACGCCGCGCGAGGAAGAACCGCAGATCGACGTGACCATGGCGAACGTGAGCGTGCCGTTTCCCGGCGCCGATGTCGCCGACGTCGAAAACCTCGTCGCCGTACCGCTCGAACAGGTCTTGTCCGGCATCGATGGATTGAAACACGTCTATTCGGTCAGCCGCCCGGGCATGGCCTTGCTGACCGTCGAATACCAGGTCGGCGTGCCGCGCCAGACCGCGCTCGTGCGCCTGTACAACCAGGTGATGCAGAACCGCAACCTGTGGCCGGCCGACCTCGGCGTCGGCCAGCCGCTGATCCGCGCGATGGGTATCGACGATGTGCCGGTGATGGCGCTGACGTTGTGGAGCGACAGCGCGACTCCAGTCGACCTTGCCGCCGTCGCGCACACGTTGGAAACCGATCTCAAGCACGTGCCCGGTACGCGCGACGTGTACACGATCGGCGCGCCGGATCGCACCGTCATCGTCGAACTGGACGCGGCGAAACTCGCCGCGTACGGACTCGCACTCGATGACGTGGACCGCACGCTCAAGGCGGCGAATTTCGTGCAGCAAGCCGGTGCGCGCGTGGATGGCAATCGCGACACGCCGCTCACGGCCGGCACTTTTCTCGCCGATGCCGACGAGGTTTCGCAACTCGTGATCGGCCTTGCGCACGGGCAGCCGGTGTTTGTATCCGACGTCGCGCGAGTCACGCGCGGGGCGGACCTGCCCAATCGCTACGCCTGGTTCGGCACGCCGCCCGGCAAGGCCGGCCCGGCGACCGGCATGGCGCCGGCGGTTACGATCGCGATCACGAAGAAATCCGGTACCAATGCGGCCGACATCACGCAGGCTGTCGCCGCGCGCGTCGCGGCCTTGCAGGGCTTGTCGATACCATCCGGCGTGCACGTCACCGTGACGCGCGACTATGGCCAGACCTCGACCGCAAAGGCCGACCTGCTGATCCACAAGCTCCTGTTCGCGACGCTTTCGGTCGTGCTGCTAGTACTCGCCACGCTCGGCTGGCGCGAAGCCATCGTGGTCGGCGTGGCCGTCATCATCACCCTGATGCTGACCTTGTTCGCGTCCTGGGCGATGGGCTTCACGATCAATCGCGTGTCGCTGTTCGCGCTGATTTTTTCCATCGGCATTCTTGTCGATGATGCGATCGTCGTGGTCGAGAACATCCATCGGCACATGGCGCTCGGCGGGCGCAGCCTGCGCGAGGCGATTCCCGAAGCGGTATCCGAAGTCGGCGGGCCGACGATCCTGGCCACGTTCACGGTGATTGCCGCACTGTTGCCGATGGCCTTCGTCTCCGGGCTGATGGGCCCGTACATGCGCCCGATCCCGATCAACGCTTCGGCCGGCATGCTGTTGTCGCTGGCGGTCGCGCTGGTGGTCACGCCGTGGCTGTCGTTGAAATTGTTGCGTCACGCGCAGCATGCACCCGTGCAGGAAGGCGGCGCACCACGCGTGAGCCGACTGTCGCGGCTATTCCATCGGTTGATGACGCCGTTCCTCGATCCCGGACGCGGTCGTCGCCGGCGACGCATCCTGTTCGCCGGCATGGGCGCGCTGGTCGTGCTCGCGGCAAGCCTTGTCGTATTTCGCGCAGTGATCCTGAAAATGCTGCCGTTCGACAACAAGTCCGAATTCCAGATCGTAGTGGACATGCCCGAAGGCAGCACGTTGCAGGCGACAAATCGCGTGCTGGCTGAACTCGCGCACGCACTCGATGGCGTTCCGGAAGTCTCGAACTATCAGGCGTATGCCGGCACCGCCGCGCCGATCAACTTCAACGGCCTTGTGCGCCAGTACTACCTGCGCAGCGAGCCGATCGACGGCGACTTGCAGGTCAACCTCGTTGACAAGCACGAACGCAAGCGCCAGAGCCACGAAATTGCACTGGCGGTGCGGCCGACGCTGGCGAAAATCGGTGGACGCTACGGCGCATCCGTGAAGGTCGTCGAAGTGCCGCCCGGGCCGCCGGTGCTGGCGCCGATCGTCGCCGAAATCTACGGCCCGGATTACGCAACGCTGCGCAAGGTCGCGCTAGGACTGGAAAAGGAATTCCGCAGCGACAAGGACCTCGTGGACATCGACACCAGCGTCGAGGCGGACTCACCGCGCGACGTTGTCGTCGTCGATCGCGCGCGCGCCGCGCGCCTGGGCGTCACACAGGAGGAAATCGCACGCAGCCTGCGCGCCGCGCCGTCCGGCGATGATGCGACCTACCTCATGGATGGCCGGTCAAAGTACGCCGTTCCGATCCGGCTGCGTCTTGCCGCCGGCGACCAAGCCGCGCTCGAATCGCTGCTGGCCTTGCGCGTGCGCGCGAAGGGCGGGGCGCTGGTGCCGCTGTCGGAAATCGTGCAGGTGCGCCAGGCCGGTTGGGAAAAGGCGATCTACCACAAGGACCTGTTGCCCTACACCTACGTCACCGGCGACGACGCCGGTCGCACCGACAGTCCGCTGTACGGCATGTTCGCGATGGTTGGCACGTTGCGCCACGACCAGATTGCCGGCCACGCGCTGGAGCAGAATTTCATCCACCAGCCGAACGACGCCACCGGCTATGCCGTAAAGTGGGACGGCGAGTGGACGATCACCTACGAAACCTTCCGCGACATGGGCCTTGCGTATTCGGTCGGCCTCGTGCTGATTTACCTGCTCGTCGTCGGCCAGTTCCGCAGCTATGTCGTGCCGCTCATCATCATGGCGCCGATTCCGCTGACCGTGATCGGCGTCATGCCCGGACACGCGCTGCTCGGCGCGCAGTTCACCGCGACATCGATGATCGGCATGATCGCGCTGGCCGGCATCATCGTGCGCAATTCGATTCTGCTGATCGATTTCATCGACCACGCGCACGCCGCCGGCCAGCCGCTCGCCGAAGCGGTGATCGAGGCTGCCGCGGTGCGCGCAAAACCCATCGCGCTGACCGCGCTCGCGGCCATGATCGGCGGCTTCTTCATTCTCGACGATCCGATTTTCCAGGGTCTGGCGGTGTCGCTGATCTTCGGCATCCTCGTGTCCACCGTGCTGACGCTGCTGGTGATTCCGTTGCTGTACTACAGTTATTTTGCGTCGCGCGCGAAAATCCGGTAGAACGCGATCTTCCTTCCCAGGTTCCGGAGCATCCCATGGCGAGCACGCGGGCCGATGACGGCGCATTGCTGGCACTGGCGCAGGACGTCGCCGTGGAATTTACGCGCCGCGGTGCGACATTGGTCACTGCGGAATCGTGTTCCGGCGGCTGGATCGCCAAGACGCTTACAGACATCGCCGGATCGTCGGCATGGTTCGAATGCGGCGTCGTGGCGTACAGCTACGAAGCGAAAGAGGCCTTGCTTGGCGTGCGTCCGGAGACACTGGAGGAACACGGTGCGGTCAGCCGCGAAACCGCTATCGAAATGGTTTCGGGCGCACTCGCACGATACGGTGCGACCGTCGCCGTGGCCGTCACCGGCATCGCCGGTCCCTCCGGTGGCACCGCCGACAAACCCGTCGGCACGGTGTGGATCAGCTGGAAGCGCCGCGGCGGGTACGCGCAGGCGGAACTGTTCCATTTCGATGGCGATCGCGACGCCGTGCGCCGCCAGACCGTGGCGTCGGCGCTCGCCGGCGTTCGGAGAATTCTGACAAGCTGACGCGCGTTTCGCGCATGCGGCGCCTGTCGCGCTGTGGGATACTTGTCACGTGTCATCCCGGCATGGAATGCCGGGATCCAGAACACAGGGATGTGATCGTCCGGAACTGCCCACGCCATCCATGGCAACTGGATTCCGGCAGTCCATGCCGGAATGACGGAATAAATCGCAACCTGTGAGACGCGAGCGCCGGAAACTCGCCGCACCAGCCAAACTTCGAGGATTCACGCAATGGACGACAACAAGCGCAAGGCACTTTCCGCGGCTCTGGGCCAGATCGAAAAGCAGTTCGGCAAGGGCGCAGTCATGCGCATGGGCGATCGCACTGCCGACCCCATCGACGCGATTCCGACCGGCTCGTTGATGCTGGATATCGCGCTCGGCATCGGCGGCTTGCCGCGCGGTCGTGTGGTCGAAATCTACGGACCGGAATCCTCGGGCAAGACTACGCTCACCCTGCAAGTCGTCGCGCAGGCGCAAAAACTCGGCGGCACTTGCGCATTCATCGACGCCGAACACGCGCTGGATCCGGTCTACGCGGAAAAACTCGGCGTGAAGGTGGACGATCTGCTGCTCTCGCAGCCCGACACCGGCGAGCAGGCGCTGGAAATCGCCGACATGCTGGTGCGCTCCGGTTCGATCGACGTGATCGTGATCGACTCGGTCGCCGCACTGACGCCGCGCGCGGAAATCGAGGGCGAGATGGGCGACCAGCTGCCCGGCTTGCAGGCACGCCTGATGTCGCAGGCGTTGCGCAAGCTCACCGGCAATATCAGCCGGTCGGGAACCATGGTCATCTTCATCAACCAGTTGCGCATGAAGATCGGCATGATGATGCCGGGGCAGAATCCGGAAACCACCACCGGCGGCAACGCGCTCAAGTTCTACGCCTCCGTGCGCCTGGACATCCGCCGCATCGGCGCGGTGAAGAAGGGCGAGGAAGTGGTCGGCAATCAGACCAAGATCAAGGTGGTCAAGAACAAGCTGGCGCCGCCGTTCAAGCAGATCGTCACCGAAATCCTGTATGGCGAGGGCATCAGCCGCGAGGGCGAGCTGATCGACCTGGGCGTGGACAACAAGCTCGTGGAAAAATCCGGCGCCTGGTACAGCTACGGCGGCGAACGCATCGGCCAGGGCAAGGACAACGCGCGCCAGTACCTGAAGGAAAATCCACAAGCAGCGAAAGACCTGGAAGACAAATTGCGCGCCATCCTCGGCGCGAACAAGTCCGCCATGCCGCAGGTGGAGATGGAGGAGGCGTAAGCGTCGGAGGTTGCATGAACGCAAGCGTGAGCAAATTGTTCAAGGAAGCGTCCGATCTGGCGGAAGCCGATCGGGCGGCATTGGCGGGCCTGCTGCTTGAGAGCATTGAGCCTTTCCCTGCGCCCGAAATCGATGCGGCGTGGGCGCAGGAAATCGAGCGACGTCTTCACCAGATCGAAGCGGGTGAGGTGAAGACTGTTCCTTGGGACGAGGTGAAACAACGACTTTGGGCGCGATTCGGTGGCGCTCAGGATTGAACTCCATCCCGGCGCCGAAATCGATATCGAGGAAGCGCGTCGCTGGTATGCCCAACGAAGCCCGATTGCTGCGCACGCGTTCTTGCTCGAGGTCGAACACGTCATGGAACGGGTAGCGGGTTCCCCAGAACGTTGGCCATCGCACATTGCCGACACGCGAAGTTATTCGTTTCCGCGATTTCCGTTTCGCCTCGTTTATTTCGTCCGCGATTCCGTCGTTGTCGTCGTGGCGGTTTGTCATCATCGCCGCAAACCTGGTTATTGGGCGGTACGCGGTGGCAAGTAAGCGCACAGGCGGCGAACCGCTGAGCGCCTACGACAAAGCCCTCGGCCTGCTCGTGCGGCGCGAGCACTCGGCGCGCGAGTTGAAGTCCAAGCTCGCGCGCAAGGGTCTGGATGCGGACGCAAGCGCGGCGGCACTCGCCGATCTGCAGGCGAAGGATTTTCAATCCGATGCACGCTTCGGCGAGATGTTGGTGCGCACGCGCATTGCGGGCGGCTACGGGCCGCGCTGGATTCTGGCGGAACTGCGCCAGCATGGCATCGCCGAAGATGTGGCGCAGGAGTTGATTGCCGCAGCCGAAGCAGATTGGCCAGCCTTGGTGCGTGATCTGGTGCGCCGACGTTATGGGGTCAAGTCGGCCGCCAATTTAGCTGAACGCGCCAAGCGCGCGAATTTCCTGATGCGTCGCGGCTTCGACGCCCACACGGTACAATCCATAACCCGCACCGAGGGCCTGGGATCGGCTGACGAGTTGGATTGAAAACTCGGTTGCCTGCGTCCAGTCTTGGCGCGACCGACTCAATCCGACCGATTCCAATGCAGACCAGCGCGCAAATTCGCCAGACCTTTCTAGACTTCTTCAAGTCCAAGGGCCACACCATCGTGCCCTCGGCGCCGCTGGTGCCGGGCAACGACCCGACCCTGCTGTTCACCAACTCGGGCATGGTGCAGTTCAAGAACGTGTTTCTCGGCAGCGAAAAATTGCCGTACGTGCGCGCCGCCGACGTGCAGCGCTGCCTGCGCGCGGGCGGCAAACACAACGATCTGGATTCGGTCGGTTACACCGCGCGCCATCACACGTTTTTCGAGATGCTTGGCAACTGGTCGTTCGGCGATTACTTCAAGAAGGAAGCCATCGCCTGGGCGTGGGAATTGTTGACGCAAGTCTACAAGTTGCCGACCGATCGACTGCTCGTCACGGTCTACCATACCGACGACGAGGCCTTCGATCTGTGGCACAAGGAAATCGGCCTGCCGAAAAATCGCATCGTCCGCATCGGCGACAACAAGGGCGCGCCGTACGCATCCGACAATTTCTGGCAGATGGCCGACACCGGCCCGTGCGGACCGTGCACGGAGATTTTCTACGACCACGGCGCGCACATTCCGGGCGGCCCTCCCGGCTCGCCGGACGAGGATGGCGACCGCTTCATCGAGATCTGGAACCTCGTCTTCATGCAATTCGACCGCGCTGCCGACGGTACGCTGTCGAAACTGCCTGCGCCGTGCGTGGATACCGGCATGGGCCTGGAACGCCTTGCCGCAATCCTCCAGCACGTGCATTCGAACTACGAGATCGACCTGTTCCAGCGCCTGATCAAGAAGGCCGCGGAACTGACGAACACGAAGGACCTGGAGAACAAATCGCTGCGCGTGATCGCCGACCACATCCGCGCATGCTCGTTCCTCATCGTCGACGGCGTGCTGCCGTCGAACGAGGGTCGCGGCTACGTGCTGCGCCGGATCATTCGCCGCGCGCTTCGCCACGGCTACATGCTCGGGCAGAAGCAGCCGTTCTTCCACAAGCTGGTGCCGACCCTGGTCGCCGAGATGGGCGAGGCCTATCCGGAGCTTCCCGGCAAACAGACGACCGTCGAGATGGCTTTGTTCGCGGAGGAAGAACGCTTCGGTGAAACGCTGGAAAACGGCATGAAGGTGTTCGACGAGATTGCCGCAAAATCCAAGCATGCAATTCCCGGCACAGACGCGTTCCGGCTGTACGACACCTACGGATTCCCGGTCGATCTCACCGCCGACATCGCACGCGAGCGCGGCCTGACCGTGGACATGGCTGGTTTCGAGAAGGCCATGAACGCGCAACGCGAACGCGCGCGCGCGGCCAGCCAATTCGAGACACGTGCGTCGCTTTCCGCCGAGTTGGTGCAGCGCCTCGCACCGACGCAGTTCCTCGGCTACACGACATTGGATGCCGATGCGCTGAACGTCATCGGCATCGTCCACGCCGGCAAGGATGCGAGTGAATTGCGCGACGGCGACGAGGGCATGCTGATTCTCGACGCGACGCCGTTCTATGCCGAATCCGGCGGCCAGGTCGGCGACACGGGCGAATTGAGCAATGCCGATGGACGTTTCATCGTCGCCGACACGATCAAACTGGCCGGCTCTTTCCACGGACACGTCGGCACGTGGCATGGCAAACCGCTGCGCCTTGGCGCGCCGCTGGCGGGCTCTGTCGATGCTTCGCGGCGTCAGTCCACGATGCTCAATCATTCTGCGACGCATCTGCTGCACGCAGCGCTGCGTCAGGTGCTAGGCGAACATGTGACGCAAAAGGGCTCGCTGGTCGCACCGGATCGCCTGCGTTTCGACTTTTCACATTTCAAACCGGTCTCACACGAGGAATTGCGCAAGATCGAAGACATGGTTAACGCCGAGGTGCGCCGCAACGTCGAGGCCGAGACCCACGACATGGGCTACGACGAGGCGATCAATTTCGGCGCGATGGCGCTGTTCGGCGAGAAGTACGGCGACCGCGTGCGCGTGTTGCGCATGGGCGATTTTTCCACCGAGCTGTGCGGCGGCACGCACGTCGCGCGCACCGGCGACGTCGGCCTGTTCAAGATCGTTGCCGAATCCGGCGTCGCTTCCGGCATTCGCCGCATCGAGGCGCTGACCGGTGCCGGCGCGTTGGCATTCGTGGTTGACCAGGAAAAGCGGTTCGGCGAGGTCGCGCATCTGTTGTCCGCGGGCGGCGGCGACGTCATCGAGAAACTGCGCCAGGTTCTGGAGCGGCAGAAGAAACTCGAGCGCGAGATCGATGCGATCAAGGCCAAGACCGCGAACGCGGCGGCCGGTGATCTGGCTGCGTCCGCGCAGGATGTCGCCGGTATCAAGGTGATCGCCGCGCGTCTGGAAGGCGCGGATGCGAAAGTGCTGCGCGAGAGTGTCGATACGTTCAAGCAGAAGCTCGGCGATTGCGTCGTGCTCCTGGCAGGCAGTGCGGATGGCAAGATCGCATTGGTTGCCGGCGTCCACGGCAAGGCGCTGGGCAAGATCAAGGCTGGTGAACTCGTGGCGCATGTGGCCAGTCAGATCAATGGCAAGGGCGGCGGGCGTCCGGACATGGCCCAGGGCGGCGGGGAGGATTCGCCGAATCTCGCTACCGCATTGGCGGAAGTGCCCGCCTGGGTCGGCGCGCGACTTGCATAAAGCTTTGGTAGGATGCGACAGCGCCCGAGAATCGCGCGTCCATGACTTGGGTCACTGGCGCTTAACGCGGGTTCGGTTACGCTGGCGGCGAACATATTGCAGGTGCAATGGAAGCTGGACATGCGTCGGGGGACGGCGCAAACCTGAAGGAGAATGGTCATGCTGATTTTGACGCGCAGGGTAGGCGAGACATTGATGATCGGCGACGCCGTCAGCGTGACGGTGCTCGGCGTCAAGGGCAACCAGGTGCGCATCGGCATAAACGCGCCGAAGGACGTGGCCGTTCATCGCGAAGAAATTTACCAGCGCATCAAGCACGAACACGACGCGCCAGGCGGCGATACGCCACCGGCTGCACAAGGTTGAGCTTTACCGCGGGCGGCCTAGCCGTTATCCTTCGCGCCCTTGACGGAGAGGTGCCCGAGAGGCCGAAGGGGCTCCCCTGCTAAGGGAGTATAGGGTCAAAAGCTCTATCGAGGGTTCGAATCCCTCCCTCTCCGCCACTTTCAAAATCCTTTGGGATTTGAAGTGGTTAGCAAAGTCAGGCGTTTTCCGCTTGGACACCCCGGTTGGACACAACCGGCCCCATGCGAACCCCCCACTACTTGGTCCGCCACCGCTCCGGCGTGTGGCATTTTCGCTTGCGTGTGCCGCGCAGTCTGTGCCCGGTGCTGGGTGTGTCGGTCATCAAGCGTTCGCTGGGCACCTGCGACGTCTTGCGGGCACGGGCGACCGCCTACGTGCTCGGTCTTCGGTATGCTGCGTACTTCGCCGCTGCCCGGGAAGCTGCCATGCCGAAGCCACCGCCGCCTTCCGTCGCGGACATCCTGGCAAACGTCGGGGCCGGACGTACCCAGGACTGGACGCTGGAGCGCGATCCCGCTTCCGGCATGCTGACCAAGATAACCACAGATGGCAGCGCTCAAGACAATGCCGGCGCACTGGACGCCATGCGAATCGTGTTTGCGTCTGCGCTGCCGCCCGCGCGCCCGTCAGCGCCGCCCGAGGCTGTGCCTGCCGGCATTGTCGCCAACTCATTGAGTGCGGCGACTTCCACTTATCTGGCCACGCTCAAGGGGCGCATACCGGCCAAGACATTGACACAAAAACGGGCCGCCATCGAAAGTTTCGCAAAATACAAAGGGCCGAAAGTGGACGTCCACACCGTGTCGCGCACGGACGTGTCCCAATGGCTCGACTCGCTGCGCACGAGCGGTCTAACCACATCGACCCTTGAAAACAAATGCGCTTACTTGAAAGGGTTCTTCACCTGGGCGCAAGGGGCAGGTCATTACCCGGTCGGGGAGGAGCGCAACCCATCGACCAAGCACATCCAGCGTGGCAAGAACGAAAAGCGACAGCGAAGGAAGCACGGTTTCAAAGCGCTAACGCTTGAACAGGTGCGCAAGCTTTACGCTCCCAAAGTGTTGGCAGGCACGAACACTCAAACGCGCTGGGGTGCCGTTATCGGGTTGTACACCGGCGCGCGCGTGGGCGAGGTCGGGCAGTTGGCCTTGGGCGATTTCTTCGACGATGACGGCGTGTGGTCGATGAACATCACCGACGAAGGGGTGGGGCAGTCGGTGAAGAACGAAGCCAGCGTGCGCACCATTCCCGTACACCCTGACTTGGTGCGCTTGGGTTTGCGCGAACGTGTGGACGCGTTGCTGGCCCAAGGCGAAACGCAGTTGTTCCCACGCGCCAAGGCCGGCAGCGTGAACGGCATGGGAAACTGGTTGAGCAAGGCCTACGGACGCTTACTTGTCGAGCAAGACATCCGCGTGGTCGTTGGCAAGGTCGGCTTCCACAGCCTGCGCAAGACCGTCATCCAGGCGCTCAAGGATTTGGGCGTGCGCGAAGAAGCGCGGAAGGAATACGTGGGGCACGAGAACGCCGGCGAACACCACGAGGTTTACGGGAAAATCTTCTCGGCCCGACAGTTGCTCTACGGTGTGGCCAGCGGGCCGTTTCAGACCGCGGGTGTCGAGGGGCTCACGTTCGGCCTTGACCTCGACGGGGTGGGCGCTGCGTTGACCGCGCCCGACCCACCGCGCAAGAAGAAAGGGCGGAAGTAAGTCAGGCCGTAGCCAAACCTTTCCAAGCGCAGCCTCCTTCGGTTACCAAGACCGCAGGATTTTGCTTCACGGTGCAGGCGATTGCGTAAGCCCTGTCCCGAACTTGGGAGACCGTTTCAGTGGATGAGTAATCATACTCGGCCGTGGGCAGGTGGTAGCTGACCCCGTTGCTTCCTTCGATGACACGGCTGAAACCGCCGCGACTCATGGCGGCGTGAAGTTGCTGATAATCGGCTTCGGTGGCACCGTGAAGCTCGACGCGAACGGTAAAGCGGGACATGTTTTTCTCCTTCGTGATGCGCAAGACCCGGCCTCTTCAGAGACCGGGCCCAACCGCAATCACTTTTCCTCGAAATGGTGGTTGTTCTTGCTGGGCGGAAACCGCTCGTCCTTGGCCACATGCCGGTCGTATTCCTTCCCGGCATACTGGTTATCGGTGTCGTGGTATTGCCCATAGTTGGCCGTCTTGGGGCACACTTGGCCGGACCAATACTTTGCTGCCATAATAAAAACCTCATTTTTCATAGTTGCTTGCTGGCTGCTGCCAATAAGCCGCTTTCGTCAACATGGACTCAAGGTGATAGAAACTATATTCAAAAGTTCATCTTACTGCAACTCACAATATAATAATTCTTAAGAAAATACAGTAAGTTGGTGATTTATATGCAGACCGAATCCGTCCGATGGAGCGTTGCACAGCGGTTCGCCTTTCTCGAACAGCGCCTTTTTTGGGTAGGGAGGGTGAACAAGGTCGATTTGACCGAGCGTTTCGGTATCTCCGTGCCCCAGGCTTCTGCCGATGTCGCCCACTATGAGCAGATGGCACCCGGCAACATGGCCTACGACCACAAGGAAAAAGCGTTCCTGGCGACGCCGGACTTCGCGCCCCGATTCATGAAGCCAGACGCCCGTGCCTACCTGAGCCAGTTGTTGCTCATCGCGGACGACGCATTGGAACCCAGTGCTACATGGGTCGGAGCGGTGCCGTCGCACGCCGCCATTCCAAAGGTCAGGCGCCGAATGGATCCAGAGGTCCTTCGCGTCATTGTTCGTGCCATCCATAGCCGGCAGGCCATACGGATTGTCTACCAATCCTTGAGCAATCCCGAGCCGACCGAGCGTTGGATAGCCCCACATGGCTTGGGCTTCGATGGATTCAGGTGGCATGCGCGGGCATGGTGCTACAAGCGATCACAGTTTTTGGACATGGTGATTGCCCGTTTCATTTCCGTGGTTCGGGACGAGACGCGTCCGGCAGAAATAGACGGGTCGCTCGACCGCGAATGGAACGAGGACATTGTCTTGCGCTTGGCCCCTCACCCTGATTTGCCAGAAGCCCACCGTCGGGTTATTGAGCTGGACTACGGCATGGAAAATGGTGTCAAAGAAGTGCGCATGAGAGTGGCGATGGTCTACTACTTCGAGAAAAACTTGTGCCTGGATCTCGATGGCGTCGGGCCCGAGCGCCAGCAGGTGGTCATTCTGAATCGTAATGAAGTTGACGCGGCACGTGGCAAGACGTAGCGCCGTTGGGGGCCCGGAATCCCGCATTCAATGAAGCGTGCCCGAGGCGCCCAGGGCGTTGGGCGTTCCCGCTATGTGCGCCTCCCCCCGCTTTCGCATGCCCAACCGCTGCGTTGACGACGAGCCAAACCGCTCGCGCGCGTCGAGCAAAACTCCGACGATTTCCGCCGGCAACCAATCGCCACAACCCGCTTTGATGGCGGCGTCGCCCAACTCGACGCGGCGACGCGCCAGCGCACGGCGCTCGCTCGACCGCCGGCGCTCGGTGGCCCTCATTTCGCGAAGGAGCTCGCGCGCTTTTAACTGACCGAGCCGGTGCGAGGTGGCGGCAATCCGCGCCGTCAGGCGTTCGTCAACGGTGGCCATCAGTGGAGGCGCGGCCGTGGGGCGGAGGTTCCGCGCAGGCGCTCGCGCCGTTCGTGTAGGCGCGTGCCCAAGGCTCGGTCGATGAAGCCAAGCGGCGGCTCGAAATCGTAGTGGGAGCGATCCGGCATGGTCGTGCGGTTGAGCACCAGACGCGCTTGAGTGGCGGTGCGTTCGGCCAAGTCGCTCAATGTGGACCAGCCCAAGCGGTCAAGTTCGCCGGGCGCGTGCTTGATGGACTCGCGGTAAAGGCGCGTGGCGCGGTCGAGCGTGTAGAGCAGTTCGGAGAGGGTGGGGCGGGCAACGTCCGGCGTCATGGTGGGCGGTCCTTGGTCGGAATCTCCACCATGAATAGCAAAAAAGTATACCGGCGCAAGGGCTGGAATCTGGGGCGGAATCGGAGCGGGAGGAACGGAGCAACAGCGCACTTACGCAAACCCGATGGGTTTGCCCCGCCACCGGGTGGCGGCGAGCGTGCGTCTATGCAGCGGCCCCTCCTCCGTCTAGGATCCGGGGAGACCTGCGGGATCCGCACATGCCCATCGAAAGATTGAGTAAGTTCATCCTCGACCACTACGAGATCCACGAGTGGCGGCATGCCACGGCCATCTTGGCCACTGACTTTCCCAATGAGTTCGCCGACATTCAAGCGGTGCTCAACGAGTTCCGTCTGTATCGGAGCAAAGTCCGTGCGCCCGGCGGCAGTAAGTCGGAGATTTCCGGTTGGATTGACGGAAAGCTGGCGGCGCGTGGGTGGAAGGAAAAGAAGTTTGAGACTCAAATCCGTGTGGACGACCACACGATGGACACGCCGACCCACAAAGTCGACTGCTTCAAGAACCGTGTGGCCCTCGAAATCGAATGGAACAACAAAGATCCATTTTTTGACCGGGACTTGAACAACTTCCGCTTGTTGTTCGACCTGCGCGCCATCAGTGTCGGCGTCATCATCACGCGTTGCTCGGAACTCCAGCGAATCTTCAACGAGCTGGACAAGGGAAGCTCCTACGGCAACAGCACCACGCACATGTCGAAACTCGTGCCGCGAATTGAAGGCGGTGGCGGTGGCGGTTGCCCGGTGCTCGTGTTCGGAATCAGTGAGGGCCTTTACGTCGAAGATTGACCCCGCGCCGTCTTGCCAGCGGCGCGGTGCGCTTGCGAGTGATTCGCGTAAGTCTTCCAAGTCGGGCTGTAGTCGTCGGCTTGGTTGCCGAATACTGTCCACCCTGGGCGAGAACCCCGGGCGAAAAGTTCGAGCCGAGGCCCAGGGCTACACGCCTCAATCAACGGGTATTGCTCGTCTGGTTTCCGGGAGTGCTCGCGTTTCTGCGTCGCCAGAAAGTTGACCTGACGCCGACCCGGCGCCAGAGTGCGAGCGTTCTTGCCACGCACGCCGAATAGCAACAATTCGGTGGTGTTCCGAAAGTAAAAACCGACTCCGCGACCGTCTGGGCCACCGTCCTTTCGGATCTTGTGCCAAACGAGGTTCGACTTGTACTGGAAGCCCCAGGCTTCCATCACTCGCAAACCTTCGGGCATTAGCGCGTTGGGCACCCACAAGTAAAGGTGTGCCGGCTCGGCCGTAAGGTCGGCCACCGGCAACGCGCAGATGTCGTCCAGCGTCATCGTGCCGTAGCGGCTCAAGCGGCGGTGCTCCGGGGCCATCTTTCCCGTGCGGTTTTGAAAGCGCCAAGGCGGGTCAGCAAGAACCGTATGAAACCGGCGGGTGCCGGCCACACGGCGAAGGTCATTGGCGGGGTTCGAGTCTTGAGTAGCGTTCACGGATTAGGCAGCCTGGGTGAGCGTGAATGCTGGCGTGATTGACCAGGGAGTGCAAGGGGCAAGCGGGAGGAGCAGGGGGCAGGGACGCCGACCATGGCAGTCTGCAAGGCGTTCGTCTCGTAGATGGAGATTGTGCCTTGCGGGTTCTGTGTCGTGCCATAAGGTGAACTGACTTTGATGGAGAACGTCGGCATGGCCCTCTACCACGTCCGCTTGAAAGTGTTTTCCCGCACCCGCGGTGAATCCGCCACGGCCGCCGCCGCTTACCGTGCAGGCGTTCGTATCGAGGACGAACGGACCGGTGAGGTCCACGACTACACCAAACGCCGCGGCGTGGAGCGTGTCGATTTTTTCGCACCGGCAGGTGCTGCCGTCTGGGCGTCCAATCCATCGGCGTTGTTCAACGCTTGCGAAGCTGCCGAGGTGCGGGGCCGAAATGGACGGGTCGCGCGTGAGGCCGTGGTGGCGCTGCCGGCAGAACTCTCGGCCGGCGGTCGTGCCGACTTGGTGGGCGAGGTGTGCCGGTGGCTGGTCAACCGCTATGGCGTCGCCACGATGGCGGCCACGCACGCCCCCGACGCGCGCGGGGACCAGCGCAACCATCATGCCCACATTTTGATGACCACGCGCCGCGTAGGACCCGAGGGATTGGGCGCCAAGGTGCGCGTGCTCGACGACCGGGCAACCGGTCCAGTCGAGGTCCGTGCGTTGCGCGAGGCGGTTGCCGACATCACCAACCGACACCTGGCGCGCGCTGGCTTGGCCGAGCGCGTTGACCACCGCACGCTCAAAGCCCAAGCCGACGACGCGGCGGCTCGCGGCGACTATGCGCGGGCCATCGTGTTGACGAGGAGGCCTACGGTCCACCTAGGGCGGTCCATCACGGCAATGCGGCGGCGAAATCTGCTGGCGTCCGATACCAACATGCACATACGGGCGAGCAATCGGATTATTTTTTCTGATTATCTTCGCTTGGCGCGCGGTGCCTCTGCGCTGCGCGTTGGGTCGGCATCTCGTGTGCGGATAGCACGGCCGGAAGGACCCGGCACCCGGAGCTACAGGAATCTACACCCGAGCGGCCCCGGAGCTCGGGCAATCGCCGCCCAGGCCCGGCAAGTCCAGCGGCGGCAGCGGCAGGACGAGCGGGCGACTCGGCGCTTTGCAGCCATGCTCGAACGGGTACGCGTTGAAATAACCGAACAAAATCGCCGGACCGTGTTGGCCTACACGCAGGTGTTCGGCCGCACACTCGCCGACGCCGAGGCGCTGGCCCTTCACGGTCAGCGAGACCCTGGCTGTTTTGGCGTGCTGCGCCGCGCCCTGGAAGCGCGTCGTGCCGTTGAGGAGGCCCGAGTCGGTCTCGACACCGCCCGTAACCGCCGGGGCGAAGCCATGGTTCGAACTGCCGAGGCACGTGCCGCACTCGAACGCACCGAAGCAGAGCCGGCTCCCAGCCGGCTGCGCGTGTTGAGCCGGCGTGAGTGGGCCCAGAAGCGAGAGGCCCAGCGGATCGCCCTGGCGCAAGCCAAGTGGGCCGAGGAAGGCGCGAGTGAACGATCTGGTGTCCGGGCGGAGATGGAGCGCGTGAACCTTGCCAAACGCGCGCTGGACGAAGTCGAGGCACAGCGCCGACGCACGTATGGCGTGCCGGGGGACGATAGGCCAAGCGACGTCAAGCCTTCTGCACCCACGCCACCGGCTTTGGTTCAGCGCCCTTCTCCTCGGGTGGTTCGCAGACCTTGCAGACCTTGAAAGTTGATTCAACGAAACCCCACATCGCGTTTGGCCCGGCTTCGTTTCGCCGGGATTTGTGAGGTTAAAAATGACCAAGCACTACCCGAAAGGCCTGGACGGTCGCATGCGGGACCAAAACAGCCCGAAGACTGGCGAGATCCGGCAGAAGCGCGGTGATACGAAGGTGGGCACCCTCCGTGGCGAATACGGTCAGGACTTCCTGCCCGGTTACCGGAGCGACACCAAGTTGAGCACGGTGCGCGAGCGTGAGGGCAATAAGAGCCTTCACCAAATCCTTAAGAAGAAATAACCTCCGCAACCAAGCGGCAAGACACTGGGCCCAAAGGGCCCTGGTGGCGTCTTGCGCTGTTTACCCGGTCTGGTGGCGCTGGTTCGTGGTTCCGGGTAGCATGGTGATTGCCGTAGGAGGTGCCCCCCATGAAAGACAAAACCGAACAGAAGCGTGCCGCGGTCGCTTACACGTTCGATAGAAACGGCGCGCTGGTTGTAAATCCCTATTCCCTGCTCACCAACGGAATTGTTCGTGATCAGATTTCGGCCGCCATCAAGTTTGGCCAAGCGTTCAAGGAGCGCGCTCGCGTCAGCGCGGGCGCGAACGCTGCACGAACCATGCGCAGCAAATAAGCGGCCTCGGATTCCATCGAAGTGTCTGCACTGACCATAGCGGCCGTAGCTCTAGCGGCCGGATGGGTGTTCGTGCGGCGATGGCTTCAAACTCGATTCATAGCCCTGCAAGAAATCGGGCACCCTCAGTATTTTTCCGCGGGTGTGGCTGCCGTTTGTCTTTTGGCGCTTGGTGCCTGCGTTCACCACTTCACGAAAGAAAATTTCGCAGATTTTTCGAGGATTGAGCACGAATTCATTGAGCTTCTGCCGACTGGCGAAGAAGTAAAGGCGGCTGCGGACGACAAAGCTCAAGCCGCGGTGGACAGGGCGGCCCAGAAGAATGCCGACAACCTGGCCGATTTTGCCGAAAGCGCTGGTTGGTCGTTGGTTCTGGCGGCGGTGCTCCCCTGGCTTTTCAACCTCCCTGTCTTTCAAAGTCAGCGGTTGATGCAGGCCATGATGAAGAAGGTGGGTGCTTACGACGCCATCGAACAAATCTACGCGCATTCCTTGGACTGCGGCGTACCGCTTGCCATAACGCTAAAAAGCGGAAAAGTATACGTCGGCTATTCGGTGGCTACGTCGTCTTTGCCGGACGTCGAACGGAAATGGCTGACTCTCTTTCCTTTGCTTTCCGGTTACCGCGACGATCAATCAGGCTTGGAGCTTCCGACCAACTACGCGCAGATTTATGGGGAAATCACGCAAAGCACACCAGAGGAGGCGGTCAACCTTATCAATCAGTTTCGGGTTGTCCTGTCCTTTGGCGAGGTGGTATCCATTCAGGCGTTCAATGTGGACCTCTATTACGAGCGGTTCTTGATCGATGCCAACAGCTCATCGCAGGGAGATTTGTTCGAGCCGGTGGAGTCCGCCCCGGCAAAATCCGAAACCAAAGCCGACTGGCAGTTGGTGGACGAAACCAATCCCAACATCATGACGCTGAGCTTGGAGCCCGCGAAGCCCCTGTCGGGGGACGAGCGTCTACGACTTAAACTGTATCGACTTTACTACCTGGGCGTCGCCTCCTCATTCCTCCTGCTGGCGTTTCACCCGGTGGCCGCAGGCGTAGTGTTCTTCGTCTCAATGCTTTTTGCCACGGGATCAGCGACGGAAGGCACGCTGGACGACCAAAACGCTTGATGGCGGAGGGTGTTCGCTTCGTCGCGTTTCACAAATCCACTCGCAGGCTGATACAGCGCTCACTGCTGCTAACGTTTCCGCTTTGATCTCCCAGCCCGCTTCGTGGACGATGGTGGTTTGCGGCCAGGTGTCCAACGCCCGCAGTTCTTGTGTCCCGGGACAGATGACACATGGTGTCCGGAGGCGCAGGATTTTACATCCTGTAGATTCCTGCGCCTCCGGACACTGTGTAGCGCTTCGTGGGACACTTCCGCCGCAGTGTCATCCGGCACGAGCCGCAACGATTTCCCCGTCAACTCGAACCGGTGCGCGCGCGCCATCCGGTCCATCAGTTGCTCGGCGATGAGCGCGTCTTCCATGCGACCGCTCCACGCGCTCACCGGCTCAACGCTGGCCACGACCGTGGAACGGTGGCCTTCGCGGCGTTCCAGCAGGCGAAACGCCAACGTTTGGCGGTGCGCGTCCATCCACACCGTCAGCCAGTTGTCGATTACCAGCAAATCGCAGCGGTCGAGTTCTCGCCACAGCGCGTCAAGTTCGTGGCGGTGGGCCATGTTTTCGCAACGGTCGAACAAATCCGTGGCGTCCCAATACCGCACGCGGTAGCCGCGCTCAATGGCCTCGCGCGCCCAGGCGCAGGCCAGCGCCGTTTTTCCTGCACCGGATGGCCCGGTCAGGAGCATCGCGCGACCGTCCTTCACCCAGCGGCAGTTTTCCAGCGCCCGCACCGTGGCCGCGTCGGTGGACGGCAGGCGCCGAGGGCCGGTCACGAACTGCGTCAGCGCGGCCGATTGCGGCAACCTCGCCGCGGCCACCGCGCGTTCGACCCGGCGCACGTGCTGGCCGTTCGCTTTGGCCGTGGTCAGCGCTTCGAGCACGCGCAATGTCGCCGCCGACATCGCGCCTTGCCAGCTGTCGAGGGTGTCGGCCATGTCGCGCAACCGCAAACGGCGAAACGCCACCGCCAAGTCGTGCGCCGTGCTCATGCGGCCACTCCCGTCTTGTAGTGGTCGGCGCCGCGAAGGTTGGCCGGCGCCGCCGTCGGTCGCCACCGCACCACCGTGGCTGTATCGCTCAAGCACCGCTTTACCCCGTCCACCGTGAGCATGCGCATCGCCACCGCTTTGCCAGCAGCGCGCTCCAGCTGCGGCGCGCCGTGGCGGTGCGCCAGGTTCTTGAGCGCGTCGCAGGCGTGAAGGCCCTGGAGCGGCACCTTGCGGTTTTCAAACTGCGCCTCGACCAGCCGGCGCACGTTCGGCCCGACGCCATCGGCCCACCGTGCGAACCCTTCGGGCGTGCGCTCCAACTGCGCGCGGTTTTTCTCCGGGTGGTGTTCATAGGCCGTCGTTCGCGCCCCTTTGACGACGCTGCGGCGGTGCCGCGCCACCAACGCGTGCGCGTGGTAGATCTCCACCCACTGCGGCGTTATCGACGCTTCCACGTGGTGGCCCACGTGTTCGAAAGGCACCGAGTAAAAGTGGTCGTGAATGCGCACGTGGTAGTCCTTCGGCACCCGTTGGCGCCCGACGATTTCGGCATACGCAAAGCGCTCGGCCGGCAGAGGCTGAAGCGCGGGTTTCTCCTGGGTCGTGAACCGTTCCCACCGGCTGCCCAGGTCCTTTTTTTGGAAGGGGCGGCGGTTGACCTCGTCGAGCCGTTCGAGCAACGCGGTGTTGAGTTCGTCGAGGGAGTGAAACACGCGCGCGCGCAGAGGAAAAAGGATTTCCCGTTGAACGATACTCACCGATTTTTCCACCTTCCCTTTGTCCCGCGGCCGGTAGGGCCGGGCGGGGTGGATGGCGATACGATGGTGTTCGGCAAACGCCAAATACGCGCGTTGGATCTCGCCATCCCGACCGCTCTTGGCCACGGCCGCGCGCAGATTGTCCGGCACCAGGGTGAGCGGCGCCCCGCCGAAGTAGTCGAGCATGCGCACGTGGACGTCGAGCCAGTCGAGCACCGTTTGCGACAGCGCGGCGCGGGCAAAGATGAGGTTCGAGCACGGCAGCACGCCCACGAAGATTTCGACGTCCACCGCCTGCCCCGTGGCCGCGTCGATGTAGGCCGCGCGTTGGCCGGAGTAATCCACGTACGCGGCATAGCCCGGGACATGGTCCTGACGCAGCACCGTGGCGTTGTCCCGGCAGTGCTCTTTGTAGAGGTATGCAAAACGCGAGTAGGACAGGGCCTTGTCGCCGGCGTCCTCCCGGTATTCCCGCCACAGGCCCCACAGTGTCGCGCCTTTGCGCTTGGCCGCCATTTCCGCAGCCACCCTGCCGAAGTCCGGCGGCGCTTTGGGTGCGCGACGGGGCTTGCGGTTGTAGCGAGCGTGAAGCTCTTTCAGGCTCAAGCCCTGGACGGCTTCCCACGTGTCGCCGCTGCGTGCGAGCGCCAACCTGTAGCGCTGCGCGGTGCTCTTGCCGACCTGGGCTTGGCGCGCAATGGCGCGCACCGACAGGTCCGGCCGTTTCAAAATCAACTTAATCAGGTGGCGCAGCTGAATCATGGCCTTCCTCGTGCCGCGGGCGGCAAGCAAAGCGGGAAAGGCGGGGCAACAGGCAGCCCGAGCCGGACGCTTCCAGAGCGTGGCTTGACAGGGTGCCGGTGAACAGTAAAGTGCGAATGCGGACAGTCGAACAACCGCAGTAGCGAAAGGCCTGGGATCCCTCATCCCGGGCCTTTTCTTTTTCTGTGCCCCGCACGAAGTGCGACGAGCAATGTGGGTCTACATGGCCATCCCTTTCGGCATGAAGCGGTGCCGAAGCGTTGATTCACGAATCGGAATCGGCGCTCAAGGTAAACGGGATTGGCACTTCGTCAAGACGCGTTTTGATCGGCGTCGCCGCGCGGATTTTGAAATCGGGTCGCGGTATACCGCGCAATAACACTAGGGTGGAAAACGAGCGCTTTGGATCAAGCGCTCGGCGGCGGGTGGATGTTTTCCCTAATGAAAATGCGGCCCGCCGGCCCTGTCGATGGCTGCGCCGAGGCGCGCAATGAATGCTTGGGCGGCTTCCATGTGGTAGTTGAAGTTGATTTTGTGCACGGGGATTTCAAGGTCGGTCATCGTGATGTACGCCACTGACCGATTGTATTCGCGCGCCGAGCTCAACCCGCGCACGGCGTTGACCGGATAGGTCTTGCCGTTGATGGCGATGGTTCGTGCCGCATAGTTCACCACGACACCGGCTTGCGAGAACGAGTCGGGCTTGATGACGGGGCTGGCCTTGGCGCCCGCGCTGTTTAGCGCCCACACGACGAGGCCGGTGATTACAAGGACAAGGATGGCAGCAGGGTCCATGGGGTCTCCAGGTCAAGCGCTCAACGACCAAGCGGTGCGTTCTGCGCGGCATGGGCGTCGTCGCACGAGTAGCTCGTGAGCACTTGGCGCGCGTCGAACATGAACTGGCACATGGTCGTCGTGGAGTCGGTGTGCCCTTTGAACCAGTTGAGCACGGGCACGAAGTTGGCGCCGGACGCGGTTGAGGTTGTGAACACGTAGTTCAGCAAATCCCCGCCTGTAGCGTGCGTGGTCGTGGATGGCTGACCCAGGCGGCCTATTACTTCCGACTCGGTGGTGGTGCCCTTTTTGAAGTCGCTCATCTTGCTCGGGTCGACTTTGACGCCGCTACTCACGGTGCAGCCGGCAGCGAGCACGAGAAGGAGGAGAAGTCCGATGATTCGCATACGTGTGGCCTTTAGGTTGGCGGGGAAGTCTGCGGCTTTGTTTTAGCATGCAAAATAATACAAGCACAAGTACTAATACTCGGATTAACACAACCTTGAGTATAGGTTGAACAGCCGTCCACCCAGGAGACGGCTGTGCCGAAGTCCATTCATCGCGCGGAATACCCTGCCGTTGTCGGCTGTCTCGTTGCAGTTCGAAAAGCAGCCAACCTGACCCAGGTAGAGCTGGCCGCGCGCCTGCGCCACACCCAAGGGTGGGTGTCGGCCGTGGAGCGGGGCGATTCGCGACTGGACTTGCTCCAGGTTCACGACTGGTGCCGGGTGTGCGGGCTCACCATGGAAGAGCTGGGAAGAATGCTCGACAAAGCGATGGCGGCGCAGAAGCCCGTGGTGTTCAGCAAGAAAATGGGTAGTCGAAAGCGTCCGGCGCGCCGCGGCGTGAAAGATAAACGCCGCCAGATTTAGATTAACGCTCGCGCCACGAAGAAGAACATGCCTCCAGCTTTGTGCTGAGTGCGTTCCACGGCAAACTCTATGCGGAGCCGGCTCCACTCGGGAGACCGCTCGGTTCCGGCCGCGACGTCCATCGTCAATGCGTGCACATCACCGCCGTTGAGCACAAAGGACGGATCCCCAGTCAAAGTGGACGCAGCCATGGATTTGGCGCGTACCAGTGCGTGAATGAACGCGGGCGCTTCATTGTTGGCAAATTTCGCGAACAGCGGCCAGCCGTTGAGCACGGCGCTACCGTCGCGCGCCCAGGAGCCGACGCCGATGGCAACGTTGTTGAAGCAGCGGCGTTCCGCAAGCCGGTCCTCCAGGCCACGCATCAAATTCAGCCGTTGGATGAGGACGAACCGCGAGACGCCCCACGCGCGTCTGGCCGTGGCCAAGACGTCCGGGGTCAACCATTCCAGGGTGCTCGGAAACCGTTGCGCGATGGCGCGTTGCGACACCAGCAGCAAGGGAGACAGTTTCTCGGTGTGCTGCTCGATTTCGTCGACCACTGCGGACGATTTCTTTTTGTCGCTGGTGGTGGGCAGCGTGAGTTTGACCCCGAACTCCTTGGCGCGATAGGCGAGGGAATGGGTCAGCTCGTGGGCGACTGTGTTGCGGAAGCGGGCCGGCAGGGGAACGGCCGAACTCTCGCCGTCCAATGCTTCGTGTGGAAACGTATATTTTTCACTGTCCACGAGCAGAAGCCAGCGGGCCGCATTGGCCCCTGGGTTATTGGCGGCATCGGTGGATGCACACAGCATGGCTTCGACCAGCAGGGGTCGCAGAACGATGCTGGCATCGAAACGGTGGAGCAGCGAGCGGACCGACACAAACCCGTCGGCATCAGCAACCTCATTGCCCAAGGCCAAGCATGCGCCGGCCCACGTTTCAACCTGCGATCGGGGCAGCGTCGCGCGCATCAGTCGTCGTCGGAAACCTGCGCCTCGATAGCGCGCAATTTGCGTTCGTCCCAGTGGTCCTTGTATTCGCGGTTGAATTGCTGCGCGATTCCCGGGGTGGTCGACAGGTCGTAGCGGCGAAGGGCCTGGGCGATGCGGTGCCGGGCCTTGCCCGAGCGAGTCTTGTTGCGCGCGATGAAATCGCGTTGATGCTGGGGCAGCCGGCGCGGAAGATGCGGCGGCACGTAGGGCATGAAGATGCGATTGGCTTCTGCGAGGAAGTCCTCTTTGGAGAGGTATTCGCGGGTGGTCGCCGGGCGCGGGGTCAGTGATTGTGCGGGCGCTTGTTGCTGCCTGTCGTCATCGTCCCCGTCCCAGGCCGCCAAAGAAGCGTAAGGGTTTTCGCTCCGGTGAAGCGCCGAGCGCACAGGGGCTGCCCTCGCTTCGGCCTCTTCTTCGAGGTCTTCGATGAAGGCGTAAGGGTCCTGAAGCAGCTTCCGCGCCGCGCGGATGACGTCCATCGAGCGTTTTTCGTCAACCATTTTAGCGTCATTGGGCTGCCGGCGCCGTTTTCAAGGGAGTGGATCTGGAACGCGCCTCAGACCGACATTCTATCTATACTGGCTCTGCTGTTTAGCGGTCTACTGGAGGTCGGGAATGGACCCAACAATTATGGTTCCTTTTGGGAAGGGGCTGGCTATCGGTGCTTTGGCAACTCTTGGCTTTCTTGCGCTTTTTTGCCGTTGGAAAAACAACCTAATGCCGTGGTGGTCATTTTTTCTAGGGCTATCAGCGGCACTCGTATGCTACGGATTCATCTACGCACCCATTTTTTTGGCCTACGCTTCGGGAGCGGTTGTTGGTGCCGTCATGTGCGCGGTGGTGGTGTGGTCGCGGGGCAAACTCTGCTAGTGATAGTAGTAGGCGACGCAGTGTTGGAGAAACTGGATGCCCGCCAAGACGGCGATAGCGACACACCACGGGAACAGGGCCGTTAGTATCTTGCGACCACGTAATTCCATGGTGCAAAACCAAGCGCTAGAGCGTCGAATGATGTCGGTCAGCATGGCGGGCTTACTGGTGTTCTCGCGGCTTTTCTAACAGAAAAAGAGTGCACGGCAAGTGCACGTGAACAGACCATGGGGCCAGAATGTTTCCGGGCGACCGCTTGTGCTACTCTTCGCGCCCTTGGTCACCTCCCTTGGACACAAATCCGGGTTGGGCCAAGCGGAAAGCGGTAGGCGTGGAGCGGGTTGGGGCCGTTTCGTACGGTGTCCCTCCCTCTCCGCCAGTCCTGTTTTTATTCAAATTTCGTTGACGGAAAAGCGCGTCGACGGGATAATTAGCGGTTCCATGCGCCCGTAGCTCAGTTGGTCGAGGCGTGAGCGCTACGCGATGCCCTGAATGGCATCGCGTGCGAGCGGCGAGGAGGAGGCAGGATGCCGACTGGAAGACCACACCAGGGATGGTTGGTTTATTGACTTTACAACGCGCCCGTAGCTCAGTTGGATAGAGTACCAGGCTACGAACTTGGTGGTCGGGAGTTCGAATCTCTCCGGGCGCGCCATTTTTTCGAGGGACGTTTCGGCGTCCGTCAGTGTTGCGAGGTGACAATCGGCGCGGCCGCCGTGCAGGGCGAACGATCGGGGTATAGCTCAGTCTGGTAGAGCGCCAGCTTTGGGAGCTGGATGTCGAGAGTTCGAATCCCTCTACCCCGACCAACTGTCTGCGAGAATGGTGCGCTAGACTTCGCCGGTTGCGCCCGTAGCTCAACCGGATAGAGCACCGGCCTTCTAAGCCGGCGGTTGTGGGTTCGAGTCCCGCCGGGCGCGCCACAAGTTTGCTTGAAAATTCGGTTTCAACGGTGGGCGTAGCTCAGTTGGTTAGAGTACCGGATTGTGATTCCGGTTGTCGTGGGTTCGAGTCCCATCGTCCACCCCAGTTTGACAACAAGTGGGCCGTTAGCTCAGTTGGTAGAGCAGGAGACTCTTAATCTCTTGGTCCTAGGTTCGAGTCCTAGACGGCCCACCACTTTTTCCCGCGCGCACGATGCGTGAAAATCCAACGTTTCATCCCGCTCACGCGAAAGTGGCGGAACTGGTAGACGCACTGGATTTAGGTTCCAGCGGGGCAACCCGTGAGAGTTCGAGTCTCTCCTTTCGCACCAAAGAGTTGAATCTGCGCTTGGTAGTGACCCAATCTTCCGGGAATCGAAGCGCAAATGCACAAACGAAGATTTCGAGGTCATGATCATGCAAGTCTCGGTTGAAAACGTCGGCAAACTCGAGCGCAAACTCGTTGTCCGCCTCCCGGCGGATGCTTACGAGTCCACGGTGCGCTCACGCATCGCCGACGCGGGCCGCAACGTCCATCTCAAGGGTTTCCGCCCCGGCAAGGTGCCGGTAAAGGTGATCGAGCAGCGCTTCGGCGCGCAGATCCGCGGCGAGGCGATGTCCGAACTGGTGCGTACCAGCTTCCAGCAGGCGGTGAGCGAACAGAAACTGCGCCCGGCGGCGTCACCGGCGATTTCCACCAGCGGCGAGCCGGTGGACGGGCAAATCGAATACGTCGCCACGTTCGAGGTGCTGCCGGAACTGGGCAAGCTCGACGTGGCATCCCTGAACATCATCAAGGCGGTCGCCAGCGTTACCGATGCCGACGTCGATGCAATGATCGAGACGTTGCGCCAGCAGCGTCGCGCCTGGACAGCGGTGGAGCGCGCGGTGCAGGCCGGCGACATGGCGTTGTTCGAATTCTCCGCGCAAGGCGATGGCTTCACCCACGAACGCGAGCGCGTCGGCACGATCGTCGGTTCCGGCGCGATGGGCGCGGATCTGGAAAACGCCATGGTTGGCCACGCGGCCGGGGATGAGTTCGACGTCGATGTCGCTTTCCCGGCCGATTTCCGCAATCCGGCGCTGGCCGGAAAGACCGCGAACGTCAGCGTCAAGCTGGTCCGTGTGCAGGAAGCGAAGCTACCCGAGATCGACAGCGCCTTTATCGCCAGTTTCGGCATTGGCGAGGGCGATCTGGAAAAATTCCGCACGGACGTGCGCGCGAACCTCGAGCGCGAATTGACCGGCGTACTGGCCATGCGCCTGAAGAACGAGGTCGTCGAAAAGCTTATTGCGGCGCATCCGGATATCGAGCTGCCGCAAGGCATGGTCGAGTCCGAGGCGCGTGCCTTGCACGCTCAGGCCCAGGCCCAGGCGCAACAGCAGGGCGCGCCGTTCACGGTTGATGTGTCGGCGTATTCGGAAGTGGCCCGCCGCCGTGTCTGCGCGGGCGTGCTGATCGGCGAAATTGCTCGGCAAAACGACATCCGCCCGGATAGCCGGCGCGTGGCCGAACTGCTGGCGACGATCGCCTCCACCTACGAAGAACCTGCGCAGGTCATTGAACTTTACCAGCGTGATCCCCAGTTGATGGGTGGCTTGCAGAATCGTGTGATGGAAGACCAGGTAGCCGAATGGGTAGCCACGCGCGCGCAGACGACCGAACAGCAGATGACTTTCAACGAAGCGATGCGCCAGGGCTGACCGGCGCGTCCGGAGAAACATGGCGATGAATGGCGAAATCCGCGGCTTGAACCTGGTGCCGATGGTGGTCGAACAGACCCCACGCGGCGAACGCGCCTATGACATCTACTCGCGCCTGCTCAAGGAGCGCGTGGTGTTCTGTGTTGGCCCCATCGACGACTACATGGCCAATGTCATCGTCGCGCAATTGCTGTTCCTGGAATCCGAGAATCCGGACAAGGACATCAACCTCTACATCAACTCGCCCGGCGGCGTGGTCACCGCCGGCATGGCGGTCTATGACACCATGCAGTTCATCAAACCCGACGTCAGCACGATCTGCGTCGGTCAGGCGGCGAGCATGGGTTCGCTGCTGCTCGCGGCTGGCGCCAAGGGCAAGCGTTACGCGTTGCCGAACTCGCGCATCATGATCCACCAGCCGCTCGGCGGCTTCCAGGGCCAGGCCTCGGATATCGAAATCCATGCCAAGGAAACCTTGACGATCAAGGAAAGGCTGAACGCGATCCTGGCCCGCCACACCGGCCAACCGATCGAGCAGATCACCAAGGATACCGACCGCGACAATTTCAAGAGCGCGGCCGAAGCCAAGACCTATGGTCTGGTCGATGAAGTGATCGAGCAACGGCCGGCTGAGACGGTCAAGACTGCCTGAATTCCTGTTTTGTCTCCATTTGCCCGCGTAATACCCCCGTCCATCGGAGACGGGTGGACTTGCGCGGGCCTGTGGTATTCTAAAAACGCAATGAGTGACGGGGTTTCAAGGGTATGAGCGACGAGCGCCAGGGCCGATCAGGCGACAGCAGCAAGATCCTGTACTGCTCGTTCTGCGGAAAGAGCCAGCACGAGGTGCGCAAGCTGATTGCGGGCCCGAGCGTGTACATCTGCGACGAGTGCGTCGAGTTGTGCAACGACATCATCCGCGAGGAACTCGAGGAAAAGAACGCCGGCAAGAAGAGTCACCTGCCGAAGCCGCGCGAAATCATGGACGTACTCGATCAGTACGTGATCGGGCAGAGCCGCGCCAAAAAGGTACTCGCGGTCGCCGTCTACAACCATTACAAGCGACTCGATTCGCGCAAGGCCAACGACGAAGTCGAGCTGGCCAAGTCCAACATCCTTTTGATCGGGCCGACCGGATCGGGCAAGACCTTGCTCGCCGAAACGCTGGCGCGGCTGCTCAACGTGCCGTTCACGATTGCCGACGCGACCACGCTGACGGAAGCCGGTTACGTGGGTGAGGACGTCGAGAACATCATCCAGAAGCTTCTGCAGAAATGCGAGTACGACGTCGAGAAGGCGCAGTCGGGCATTGTCTACATCGACGAAATCGACAAGATCTCGCGCAAGAGCGAAAACCCGTCGATCACGCGCGATGTCTCCGGCGAAGGCGTGCAGCAGGCCCTGCTCAAGCTCATCGAAGGCACCATGGCTTCGGTGCCGCCGCAGGGCGGGCGCAAGCATCCGCAGCAGGAATTCCTGCAGGTCGACACCAAGAACATCCTGTTCATCTGCGGCGGCGCGTTTTCGGGCCTGGACAAGGTCATCCAGCAGCGCTCCGAATCCACCGGCATCGGTTTTGCTGCCGAAGTGCGCAGCAAGAGCAAGCAAACCAATGTCGGCAAGGTGCTGGCTGACGTCGAGCCCGGCGATCTGGTCAAGTATGGGCTAATCCCCGAATTCGTCGGCCGCCTGCCGGTCGTCGCCACGCTCGAAGAACTCGACGAAGCGGCGCTGATCAAGATACTGACCGAGCCGAAGAACGCCATCGTCAAGCAGTTCAAGCGCATGTTCGAGCTCGAAGGCGCCGAGCTCGAGTTCCGCAACGACGCGCTGCTCGCCGTCGCGCGCAAGGCGCTCAAGCGCAAGACCGGCGCGCGTGGACTGCGCACGATCCTCGAACAGGTTCTGCTCGACACGATGTATGAGCTGCCCTCGCTCGAGCACGTCTCCAAGGTCGTCGTCGACGAGGCCGTGATCAACGGCCAGGCCGAGCCGTACCTGATCTATCGCGGCATGCAGTCGCGCGCTGCATCGGAATAACACGCCTCGCTAACAATTCACCCAATCGGACAGCAGTGTGCCGATTGCGGTAGACTGTCGCGCATCGCGGCCATTGCCGTTGGCTGAGGCGAAGCCGATCATGAGGCGGGTTTCCAATATCACGCGCAACATCGCATCGCGCTGCGTTACTGCACGGGTAACGCGGGCTGGGCAATTGCATGCCAGGAACTTCGGCCTGGCCGAATTCAGGACCTGGACTGCTGCGGAAACGGCTGCTTCGTCCTGGCTGAAAAAATTGAAACCGAAGCTTCCTGCGGCGATTCCGGCGAAGGGCCGGATGACGCAGCGAAACTCGTCGGGCATCGTCGGCGTGCAACTCAAGCATAGCAAGCGGCGTGGCCATGACCATTACGCGTGGCAGGCATCCTGGCCGGGCAAGCCCGGTGGTATTTGCTGGGGAATAACGAAATACGGAAACGAGCGCGCGTTTGCTTGCGCCGCGATCGCACGCAAGATGGAAACCATTGATCGCCGCGTGATCGAGAAGAAATATCTTCGCCTCAAGGGCACGCCGGCGCTCCGTGCAATTTTGCGGCGAAGGAAACTCAGTCCGCCTTGAGCCGCACCTCACACCGGGTTGCCTGGGCGGCAGTCGGGGATTCCCGCCAGAACGGTGAGGATTTACGGTCACTTGAAACGCAGTCGCGCGCCGGATTGGCTAGAATGCGCGTGTGCCGCGCATTCGTCCGCTTTCCCCCGAACTCGTCAACCAGATCGCCGCCGGCGAGGTGGTGGAACGGCCCGCATCCGTAGTCAAGGAACTCATCGAGAACAGCCTTGATGCGGGTGCCACGCGGCTGGAAATCGACATCGAGGACGGTGGTGCGCGCCTGATCCGCGTGCGCGACGACGGCGGCGGGATTCCCGCCGACGAACTGCCGCTGGCGCTCGCTCAGCACGCGACCAGCAAGATCGCGACGCTCGAAGACCTCGAACATGTGCGGACGCTCGGGTTTCGCGGCGAGGCGCTGGCATCGATCGCCTCGGTGTCGCGCTTCGCGCTGACCTCGCGTGCGGCGGGGGCGGACGCGGCCTGGCGGGTCGCGCGCGAGGGCGGCAGGCTTGACGCGGCGCGCCCGGCGCAGCATCCGCCGGGCACGACGATCGAGGTGCGCGACCTTTTCCACGGCGTGCCGGCGCGGCGCAAGTTCCTGCGCGCCGAGCGCACCGAGTTCGGCCATATCGACGAGTTGGTCAAGGCCATCGCGCTGGCGCGGCCCGATGTTGAGATCCGCCTGTCGCACAATGCCAAGCCGGTGCGCCTGCTGCGGCCGGCAAACGACGAAGGGGCACTCGCCACGCGCGTCGGCGATATCCTCGGCGACGAATTTCCGGCCAACAGCCTGCGCGTGGATCACGCCGGCGCGGGCATGCGCCTGTCGGGCTGGCTCGGCCTGCCGACGGCTTCGCGCAGCCAGCCCGATCAGCAATTCTTCTACGTCAACGGACGCCTCGTGCGCGATCGCGTCGTCACGCATGCGGTGCGCCAGGCCTATGCCGATGTGCTGTTCCATGGCCGTCATCCGGCCTACGTGCTGTTCCTGGAACTGCCGCCAGAAGGCGTGGACGTGAACGTGCATCCGGCCAAGTCCGAGGTGCGTTTTCGCGAAAGCCGGCTCGTGCACGATTTCCTGTATCGCACGCTCAACGAGGCGCTGGCGGGGACGAGAGCCGGTGCGGAAACGTCGTCGACGCACGCAGCGCTGGCTGTCGCGCCGGATTATCGCCCGATAGCACAGTCGGGTTTGGGGCTTGGCGTGCGCGAGCCGCTCGCCGATTACGCGGCGTTGTTTGGTGCTGCATCGGCACACTTGGCGTCGAACGACATACCGATGCCGGAAAACGCATCGAGAGATGTGCCGCCGCTCGGTTTCGCGCTGGCCCAACTTGCCGGCATCTACGTGCTGGCCGAGAACGCGCAGGGCCTGATCCTCGTGGACATGCACGCCGCGCACGAGCGCATCACCTATGAGAAGCTCAAGATGGCGCGCGCTTGCGACGGCATCCATTCGCAGACGTTGCTGGTGCCGCTGAGCCTGGCGCTGAGCGAGCGCGAGGCAGCTGCGGCACAGGAGCATGGCGACGAACTTGCGGTGCTCGGATTCGAGATCGCGCGCAGCGGTCCGCAGGGCGTGATCGTCAAGCGTTATCCCGGAATCCTCGATGGCGCCGACGTCGGCGGCCTCGTGCGCGACGTGCTGGCTGATCTTGCCACGCATGGCAATTCGCGCCGGCTGGAGGAAACCCAGAACGAAATCCTTTCCACGATGGCCTGCCACGGCTCCATCCGTGCCAATCGGCGCTTGACTTTGCCGGAAATGAACGCACTCTTGCGCGAGATGGAAGCGACCGAGCGTTCGGGCCAGTGCAACCACGGCCGCCCGACCTGGGTGCAGTTGTCCGTCGCTGAGCTGGACAAGATGTTTCTCAGGGGTCGCTGATCCCGGCTGATTGGTTTGCGGAGAATTCCATGATCAATTCGATGTTGCTCGCGACAGCGGTGCTCGCCGCTACCACCGGCGTTGCAGCTGATTCGACCTACGTCAAGCAGATCCAGGATTGGCGACACGAGCGCGTTGAACACTTGCGCGCGCCGCATGGATGGCTGTCGTTGGTCGGGTTGGACTGGCTGCGCGATGGCAAGAACACGCTCGGCTCGGCCTCAGGCAACGACATCGTGCTGGCGAAGGCTCCGGCGCATCTGGGCACGATCACGCTGACCGGCGGCAAGGCCACGATCGCGCTGGATGCAAAGTCCGGGGCGACGATCGATGGAAAATCCATCCGCGAGGCCGAGCTGCTCGACGACAGCCATGACAAACCGACCACGATTGCGTTCGGCACGGTGAGTTTCTATCTGGTCCAGCGCGGCGACAAATACGGCCTGCGCGTGAAAGACAGCGAGGCGCCGACGCGCACGCATTTCCTCGGCATCGATTATTTTCCGATCGACGCGAGCTGGCGCGTCGAGGCGAAATGGGAGGCCTACGATCCGCCGCATGAAGTCGAGGAGCCGAATATCCTCGGCCAGGTCGACAAGGTCGTCGTGCCGGGCGCGGCGGTATTCGAGCGCGACGGCAAGACGTATCGGCTGGAACCGGTGATCGAAACGCCGGGCGATACCAACCTTTTCCTCGTATTCGCGGACAAGACCAGCGGCCACGAAACCTATGGGGCCGCACGTTTCGTCTACACCGAACCGCCCAAGGACGGCAAGGTCGTCATCGATTTCAACAAGGCTTACAATCCGCCTTGCGCGTTTACGCCGTACGCGACCTGTCCGCTGCCGACTGCGCAAAACCGCATGAAGATGCGCGTGACCGCAGGCGAGAAGAAGTATCGCGGCACGCACGAATAATCCACAGCACTGTACGGAAGAATCATGGGCAAGTCGGTAGTCATTTTGGGTGCCCAATGGGGCGACGAAGGCAAGGGCAAGATCGTCGATCTGCTCACCGAGCGCGTCGGCGCGGTCGCGCGTTTCCAGGGTGGTCACAATGCCGGCCACACGCTCGTCATCAAGGGCAAAAAGACCGTCCTGCACCTGATTCCCTCCGGTATCCTGCGCGAAGGCGTGTTGTGCCTGATCGGCAACGGCGTGGTGCTGTCGCCGGCCGCCCTGCGCGAGGAAATCGCCGAACTCGAAGGGCAGGGCGTGGACGTGCGTTCGCGCCTGAAGATCAGTCCGGCGACGCCGCTGATCATGCCGTACCACATCGCGCTGGACCAGGCGCGCGAGAAGGCGAGCGGCAAGAACGCGATCGGGACCACCGGACGCGGCATCGGTCCGGCCTACGAAGACAAGGTCGCACGGCGCGGTATCCGCGTCGCGGACTTGATGTATCCGCATGAGTTGCCGGACAAGCTGCGCAGCGTGCTCGACTACCACAACTTCGTGTTGAAGAACTGGCTGAAGGCAGACGCGGTCGATTACCAGAAGGTACTCGACGAGGCGCTGGAATTCGGCGACTACGTCAAGCCCATGATCGACGATGTCGCCACCACGCTGCACGACTTGCGCCGCGACGGCGCCAACATCCTGTACGAAGGCGCGCAAGGCTCGTTGCTGGACATCGACCATGGAACGTATCCGTACGTGACCTCGTCGAACACCACGGTCGGAGGCGCGTATGCCGGCACCGGCGTGGGCGCGAGCGATATCGATTACGTGCTCGGCATCTGCAAGGCTTATGCGACGCGTGTCGGCGGCGGTCCGTTCCCGACTGAACTCAACGATGCCACCGGCGAGGCGCTGCGCAAGCGCGGCAACGAGTTCGGCGCCACCACCGGGCGTCCACGCCGTTGCGGCTGGATCGACCTGGTCGCGCTCAAGCGCGCGGTGCAGATCAGCGGCATCAATGGCCTGGCCATCACCAAGCTCGACGTGCTCGACGGATTGCCGTCGATCAAGGTCTGCATCGCCTACGAATACCGCGGCAAGCGCCGCGAACTGGCGCCGCTCGACGCCGCCGGCTGGGACGAGTGCAAGCCGGTGTACCTGGAGTTCCCCGGCTGGGAAGAATCCACCTGCGGTATCCGCGAATGGGACAAATTGCCCCCGGCTGCCCGCGCCTACCTGCGTGCGGTCGAGGAACTCGCCGGCACGCACATCGCCCTGGTCGCCACCGGCGCCGATCGTGACGATACGATTGCGCTGACCGATCCGTTTCAGTAACCGTATTGACTCGTCATACCGGCATGGATTGCCGGTATCCAGACTGCATGGATGCCATCCTTGGCCACTGGATTCCGGCAGTCCCTGCCGGAATGACAGCCTTGTAACAGGAGCGTTGCCATGTCCGCCAAGAAGACCATTGCCGCAATACTTGCGCTTATTTCCACCGCCGCTTTCGCGCAAAGCACCGACATCGCAGGCGCAATGCATTGGCGCCTGGTCGGTCCGTTCCGCGGCGGTTGGGCGACGATGGCGGACGGCATTGCCGACCAGCCGAACACGTTCTACTTCGGCGCGGCTGGCGGTGGCGTGTGGAAGACCGATGACGCCGGCGCAACCTGGCATGTGGCGGGCGATCTGCCGGCGGCAGCGGTTGGCGCGCTGGCGATCGCGCCATCCAATCCTGAAGTAATCTACGTTGGTACCGGTCAGGTCGCCGCGCGCTATGACGTCGCCGCCGGCACCGGAGTATACAAATCCACGGATGGCGGAAAGTCATGGACTTCGGCTGGACTCGCCTCCACACGCCACATCGGCCGGATTCTTGTCGATCCGCGCGATGCCAACACCGTGCTTGTCGGAGCGCTCGGACATTACTTCGGGCCGAACAAGGAACGTGGTGTGTTCCGCTCCACCAACGGCGGCAAGACCTGGAAACAAACCTTGTTCGTCAATGCCGATACCGGCGTGGTCGATCTCGCTGCCGATCCGAACGACTCGAATATCGTCTATGCGGCGGCGTGGCAGGTGCGCAACTTTCCGTGGCTGTCGTATTTCCAGCCAAACGCGGGGCCGGGCAGTGGCGTATACAAATCCACTGATGGCGGCGTGAGCTGGAAGCCCATCACTGGACATGGCTGGCCACAGGCGACGCTGGGACGCATCGGATTGGCGACTGCCAGCGGCGGCCGCGTCTACGCGGTCGTCAATGCCGCGCCATACTCAGGCAACGTGCCGCATGCCGGCGCAGTGGACGAAGGCGGCCTGTACCGTTCCGACGACGCCGGTGCGAACTGGACGCGCGTAAGCGGCGAAAGTTGGCTGGAAAACGATTACTTCTCGCGCATCACGGTCGATCCATCGAATCGCGATCGCGTCTATGCAACGGGTCAATCGATCCGCGTATCCGACGATGGCGGCAAGACCTGGCGCATCTTCAAGGGCGCGCCCGGCGGCGACGACTACCATTTCGTCTGGATCAATCCCAAACATCCGGATCACATCATCACCGCCAGCGACCAGGGCACGGTGGTAAGTGTCGACGGCGGCGCGCACTGGAGCGACTGGTACAACCAGCCGACCGGGCAGTTCTACCATCTGGCCGCCGACAACCGCTTTCCGTACTGGATCTATTCCGGCCAGCAGGATTCGGGCACGGTCGGTGCGTCCAGCCGCAGCGACTACGGCGCCCTGAGTTTCCGCGACTGGCATCCGGTTGGCGGCGACGAGCGCGATTACGACATTCCCGACCCGCAGGATGCGAACATCGTCTACGGCTCCGGCCTCGGCGGACGCCTGTCGCGCTGGGATGCGCGCACCGGCGAGGTGCAGAACATCTCGCCGTGGCCGTTGTCGACCTACGGCGAGCGGCCAACGTCGGTGAAATACCGCTACACATGGATCACGCCGATCGCGGCGTCACCGGTCGCGCCATACCCGCTGTACCAGGGCGCGCAGGTGCTGTTCCGCTCGCTCGACAAGGGCGCAACCTGGCAGACGATCAGTCCGGACTTGTCAGCGAAAGATCCGCACGCGAAAGACTGCGACAAGAATCTCGCAGCGCCCGCGGCGCGAGAGTGCGGCTACGGTGTGATCTTCTCCATTGGCCTGTCGCCGCGCGACAACGACGAAATCTGGATCGGCACCGACGACGGCCTCATCCAGCGAACGCTCGACGGCGGCAAGCACTGGGCAAACGTGACGCCCAAACTCGTGCCGGCATGGGCCAAGATCGCCAGCGTCGATGTTTCCGCCGCGCGCAAGGACACGGTGTACATCGCCGTCGACAACCACCGTCAGGACGATTTCGCACCGCGCATCTTGCGCACGCACGATGGTGGCAAGACCTGGACCGACATCAGCGCGGGACTGCCGGCGGGACATTTCGCCGACGTGGTGCGTTCTGATCCGACGACGGCCGGATTGCTCTATGCCGGTACTGATGTTGGCGTATTCGTGTCCTTCGATGATGGCGCGCACTGGCAATCGCTGCAGAACAACCTGCCGACGGCCTGGGTGCGCGACCTGCTCGTGCACGACGGCGATCTGATCGCCGCCACGCAAGGCCGCGCGCTGTGGGTACTCGACGACGTGACCCCGTTGCGCCAGCACGCGAAGCTGGCCGCCAATACCGACGTGCTGTTCAATCCCGCACCGGCGATCCGCGTACGCGCCAGCCAGAACAAGGACACACCGCCGCCGGCCGACACGCCGCTGGGCGAGAATCCGCCGAATGGCGCGATCATCGATTACCGGCTCGCGCGTGCGGCCAGGAATGTCGTGCTCGAAATCCGCGATGGGTCCGGAAAAGTCATCCGCCGTTACGCCAGCGACAAGCCCGAAACCGTACCGGATGCCGAGCGCTATTTCACCGAATCCTGGACCAAGCCGCCGTTGCAACTGTCTGCGACCGCCGGCATGCACCGTTTCGCGTGGGACCTGCGCCTGCCGCGTCCACGCGCGGCACACTACGACTACGGCATCAATGCGGTATTCCGTGATGGCACACCAATCGTGCCACAGGGCATGCTCGTCGCACCCGGCGATTACACAGTGGCCTTGATCGTCGATGGCAGGACGCAGACCGTGCCTTTGAAAGTCGTGCCCGATCCGCGCGTAGCGCTGGATTCCTCCGCGATTGCGGCGAACCTGGCGTTCGGCACCGAAACGGAAAAGTCGCTCGACCGTGATTTTGTCGGCTATGGACAAATCCGCGCTGCGCACGAACAAATCGAAAAACTCGGCGATTCGGCGAATGACAAATCCGTTGCCGCCGCGCTCGCGAAGTACAAGTCGGCCGTCGCGCCGCTGAAGTCGGGTGAGGGCGTCGACAGTGAAAACCTCGGCGACATCGGCGGCGTGCTTTCTGCCGTCGCTGGTGATCTGGAAGGCAGCGACCGCGCACCGACACAGCCGCAGCGCGAAGTCGTCGCGGCGGCGAATGCGCGACTGGATCGCGCGCTCAAGCGCTGGGATGCGGTGCAGAAGGGTGAACTGGCCGCGCTGAATGCCGCGCTCAAATCCGTCGGAAAAGCAGAAGTCCGCGTGCCCGCCGCAGATCAGGTGCGACTGCACGATGCGCCGGAAGGCAAGGATCTGCCCTAGATTCGTTGCGGATGCGTCACGAATACTTCACGCAAAGCAGGGCGACGAATGGGTGATCGCCCTTGCGGTTGTGACTCGCATGCAGCCATAATTGCCGCGGGGATAACAGGCATGGGAATGTCCTGCAACTGAAGCCGTGCTGGCGTTGCGCTCGGAGCGCAATCGCTGGCGCAAACACAATCTGGGGTTCCAATGAAGACGAAGATTCTGTCGGCCGCGATTGCGGCCGCGCTGGTATTGGGCGCGAGCGATTTGCGTGCCGGCAACCCGCTGGCGCAGCCGGCACGACCGGCCGATACCAAGGGGGCGACCCAGCAGTTGCCGTCCTTGCTCGACTTGCAGATGGATACGTATCGCAGCGCCGGCGACGAACACAAATTCATCGTGTCGCGCGATTCGAAGTACCGCCGTGCGGCATCGTCCGGCAAGGCGGTGGACTACGAAACGTTCAGCCTGGTCCGGATGGCGACCGGAAATTCCGTGCAAACGCTTTCCGGCGCCGTACTCGCCGACCGCATGAACCTTGTCCTGCTCAACAGTGGTGCGCTGGACACGACCGGTGCGGTGGCGAAGGAACGAACCCAGCGCAGTTATGGCAAGCCCGGCGGCACTGGCATGGCGCTGGTGCAGTTCAGCGGCCCGATCCGACCAGAGTGGTATGCAGCGCTTGCGCGCAGCGGCGTGGACATCGTTACGCCGATTCCGGAAAACGCCTACCTGGTCTATGGCAAGACCGAAACCCTGCAGCAGCTTGGCACATCGCTAGCGTCTCGCCTGGCGGCAAATGTCGTCCAGTACGCGGCGCCCTACGCCGAAGCCGAGCGTGTTGATCCAGGTGCTTTGCGCGTAAACGACAACGGTGGTTTGCTATCCGTGCAGTTGTATGCGGACGCCGCGGTCAACGCCGAAACGCTTGCCTCGCTGGGCAATGCGCGCATCGTCCAGGATTTCTCGATCGGTCAATACCGCAACCTCGTGGTGGAACAGCAGGCCGGACAGTTGTCGGCTCTGGCGGCACGTCCGGACGTGGTGTCGATCCAGTCCTACCAGACACCGCACAAGATGGATGAACGCCAGGACCGCATCATCACCGGGCAGATTTCTGGCAACAATCCGGTCGCCGGCAGCCACCTGCAATGGTTGGCCGACCATGGCTTCACCCAGGCGCAGTTCGACACCAGCAATTTCCGCGTGAACCTGTCCGATTCGGGCATCGACAACGGCACCACCACGCCGAACCATTTCGCGCTGCACGTTGGCGGTGTGTACAATGGCCCGAGCCGTATCGTCTACAACCGCCTGGTCGGCACGCCGAACTCGGGCAGCACGCTGGCGGGGCAGGACGGACACGGTACCCTGAATTCGCATGTCATTGGTGGCTATGTCGGTACGGCCTCGCCGTTCGATGCCGCCCCGCACGCGGATGGATTGGGCTTTCACTACGATCTTGGCGTGGCGCCATTCGTGAAGATCGGATCGTCGGTGATTTTCGATCCAAGCACCTACACCAATCCGAATCTGTCGACGCTGGAAAACCAGTCCTACTCGGACGGATCGCGCATCAGCAGCAATTCCTGGGGTGCTTCCTCGTCCAGCTACAGCAGCGATGCGCAAACCTTCGACAAGCTGGTGCGCGACGCCCAAAGCGCTACCGCAGGCAATCAGGAGATGGTAGTGGTCTTTGCCGCGGGCAACGCAGGCTCCGGATCTGGCACCGTCGGCACACCGGGCACGGCGAAGAACGTGATCACGGTCGGCGCGTCGGAAAACGTTCAGGCTTTCGGTGCCGCCGATCAATGCGGCATTGCCGATGCCGGCGCGGACAGCGCCAACGACATCATCTCTTTCTCGTCGCGCGGCCCCACGTCCGATGGCCGCAAGAAGCCCGACATCATGGCGCCGGGTACGCACGTCACCGGCGGCGTCTGGCAGCAGAGCCTGCTCGATCCCGCAGTATCGGCCAACGGCGGCGCTTCGCCGACGTTCGATGCCACTGGAGTTTGTGCAGGACCCGGAACGTCGAATTTCTTCCCGACCGGGGGCCAGCAGTGGTACACCGCATCCAGCGGCACCAGCCATTCCACCCCGGCTGTTGCCGGCGCGGCAGCGCTGGTGCGGCAATGGTTCATCAATCACGCGATCGCGGCACCATCGCCGGCAATGACGAAGGCGTTCCTGACCAACGCTGCGCACTACATGAATGGCACCGGTGCGAACGATACCTTGCCATCCAACAATCAGGGCCTGGGACTGATGGACCTGGATCGCTCCTTCGACAGCGTGTCGCGCATCCTCAGCGATGAGGATGGCGCGAGGATGTTCACCGCAACCGGCCAGATCCAGGTCCTCACGGGTGCGGTGGTCGACGCAACCCAGCCCTTGCGCATCAGCCTGGCCTGGACCGATCAACCCGGTCCGACCAGCGGTGCGGCCTGGGTCAACAACCTGGATCTGACCGTCACCGTGAACGGCTCCGAGTACAAGGGCAATGTCTTCAGCGGAGCCAACTCCGTGACCGGCGGCAGCGCCGATCCGAGCAACAATCTCGAAAGCGTCTTCCTGCCGGCTGGCCTTCCGGTCGGAACCGTGGTTGCGATCACCGTGACCGCGGCCAACATTGCCGGTGACGGCGTACCGGGCAATGCCTCGGCGCTGGACCAGGATTTCGCCTTGGTCGGTTACAACCTGCAGACCGTGCTCACACCGGCCGTGGCTGCCGACGGATTGACCCAGACGGCCGAGAACGGCACGCCGGCGAATGGTTTGCCGGATCCGGGCGAGCTGGTCGCTTACGATCTGTCGCTGCACAACGTGGGGACGGGCGACACAACCGACGTCGTGGCCGAACTGCAACCGACGGGCGGTGTCGTGCAGACGGATCTGCCGCGTGACTACGGCGTATTGACGGCGGGCGGCGCATCGGCCGTGCGCAACTTCCCGTTCCTTGTCGATCCCGGCCTGACCTGTGGCGCGCCGCTGGTGCTGACCTGGAATCTCAGCGACGCCGGCAATCCGCTGGGTACCGTGGTGAAGAACCTTACCGTGGGCGGCACCGCGACGACCGCGACACCGATCGAGAACTTTGATGGGGTGACCGCACCAGCGTTGCCGTCGGGCTGGGTCAATGTCAACACCGGAGTGGGTAATCCGTGGGTAACCAGCGTGACCACGCCCAATTCCGCGCCCAATGCTGCCTTTACCGACGACCCGAGCAATGTCAGCGACAAGAAGTTGACGACGCCCGTCATCGCCGTTCCGGTCGCAGCCGAGACCCATCTCAAGTTCCGCCAGAAATATGATCTGGAAGCCAGTACCAGCAGCACCACGGCCTACGATGGCGCGGTGCTCGAGATCAGCCAGGATGGCGGCGCCACGTTCAACGATATCCTGGCCGCGGGTGGAACATTCGTGACTGGCGCTTACAATCGCAAGGTCTCGTCGAGCTTCAGCAACCCCTTGGGCGGTCGACAGGCGTGGTCGGGCAACAGTGGCGCTTACCAGGATGTGGACGTGCTCCTGCCATCAGCGGTTTCCGGGCAGAACGTGCAGTTCCGCTGGCGCGTCGGTTCAGACAACCTCGTCGCCAAGACTGGCTACTGGTTCGATGATGTGCAGTTGACCAGCAGCAACCCGTCGTGTGCCACCACACCTCCGACCGGCGTTGATCTGGCCGTCACGGTGCGCAACCAGCGTGTCAATGTGCAGGAAGGCCAAAGTGCGACGTACACGGTCGTCGTCAGCAATGTCGGCATGACGCCAACGGCCAACGCCCGCGTACTCGTTCCGGTACCGGCCGGCATTACCGGTTTCAGCGCGTGGACGTGCGCCGTCGCGGGTAGCGGTTCGTGCGCGAGCGCGAGCGGCAGTGGCGCAATCGACACGACGGTATCGTTGGGCGCCGGCGAATCGGCCACGTTCTCGATCAACGCCGATATCGACACGGTCGAGCAGATGGTCGATTTCACCGCGTCGGTCGTGCCGCCGCTCGGCCAGATCGACGCCAACCCTGCCGACAACACGGCCACGGACAGCGATCCTGTCGTGCTGTTCGCCGATGGTTTCGACGAGGTGCCGCCCAACGAGTGACGCCGCTTGACGACGCAAACAAAAAGGCCCGCGCAGTGCGGGCCTTTTTCATTACAGTGGTGCCCAGGAGAGGACTCGAACCTCCACGGTTTTACCCGCTAGTACCTGAAACTAGTGCGTCTACCAATTCCGCCACCTGGGCAGGTGCGCGAGGAGCCTGCTTGCGCAGGGCCGCGAATGATACCGGGCGCGCGTCGCGCTGTCTACGCTGGCACTGTTATCATCGCACCATGACGAAAAAGCAAAACACGACGCGCCGCGGAAGCAATCCGCCGCAAAACAAGCGTCCGGGCTGGATGCCGGAATTGCCGCCCACAAAGCCGGTTCGCGACGCCACGAAACAGGGCGGCAGGGCGACACGATTCAAGGATCCGCAGGCGCAACGCGAGGCGCGGCGCTACGAACATCCGATTCCCAGTCGCGAGGCAATCCTCGAATTCCTCGGCAAGCAGGGTGAGTTGCTCGAGATCGAAAATCTTGCGCAGGCACTTGGCCTGCATGATGAACGTGATCGCGAGGCGTTGTCGAAGCGCCTGACCGCGATGCTTCGCGACGGGCAGCTCTTGCAGAACCGCCGTGGCGGCTATGGCGTTGCGCAAAAGCTCGACCTGATTCCCGGAACGATTCTCGCCAACGCGGAAGGATTCGGATTTTTGCGTCCAGATGCGGGCGGTGACGATTTGTATCTGTCGCCGACCGAAATGCGCAAGGTGCTGCATGGCGATCGCGTGCTTGCCAGTGTCATCGGCCAGGATCATCGCGGTCGCAAGCAGGGCGCGATCGCCGAAGTGCTGGAACGGCGCGCGTCGCGCCTGGTCGGGCGCGTGGTCACGGAGAACGGCATCATCGTGGTCGCGCCGGACGACCGTCGCCTGCACCAGGACGTACTGATCCCGCCGGGCAAGGACCGGGGCGCGCGATCGGGACAAATTGTCGTCGCCGAGATTACCCAGCCGCCGACTGCGCAGCGCGGGCCGATCGGCGAAATCGTCAGCGTGCTCGGCGAGCGCCTCGTGCCGTCGCTGATCGTGGAGATGGCCATCGCCAGCCACGGCCTGCCGCACGAGTGGCCGCAGGATGCGCTGCGCGAAGCCGAGCGGGTCGAGCCGCAAGTCGCGCGCGAAGAAATCGCCGGCCGCCTGGATTTGCGTTCCATGCCGCTAGTCACCATCGATGGCGAGGATGCGCGCGATTTCGATGATGCGGTGTATGCGGAACCCAGCAAAGACGGTTTCCGCCTCGTCGTTGCCATCGCCGACGTGTCGCATTATGTGCGTCCAGGCACCGCGCTGGATGATGAAGCGGTCAAACGTGCGACGTCCGTGTATTTCCCCGGGTTCGTCGTACCGATGCTGCCGGAGACGTTGTCCAACGGCATCTGCTCGCTCAATCCAAAGGTCGAACGCCTGTGCATGGTTTGCGAGATGCAAGTGAATCGTGAAGGCGAAGTGACGCGTTCGAAGTTCCACGCCGCCGTGATGCGCTCGCACGCGCGCCTGACCTACACGCGCGTATGGCAGGCGCTGGGCGAAAATGACGCCGAGGCGCGTGCGGAACTCGCCGACGTGCTGCCGCATCTGGAACACCTGCACCAGTTGTACCGGATCCTGGCCAAGGCGCGGCAACGCCGCGGGGCGATCGATTTCGACAGTCGCGAGGTGAAGTTCCGCCTCGACAAGGCCGGCGCCGTCGTGCAACTCGCCGCCGAGCCGCGCAACGATGCACACAAGCTGATCGAGGAATGCATGATCGCGGCGAATGTCGAAGCGGCGAAATTCCTCGATCAGCGCAAGATTCCGGCACTATACCGCGTGCACGCGCCGCCGCCGGAATCCAAGTACGAGGACCTGATCGAATTCCTGCGCGAATTCCAGTTGAAGATGCCGCCGCATGCGCAGGTTCAGCCCAGGGATTTTTCCGCACTGATCAAGAAAATCAAGAATCGCGCGGATGCGGGCCTGATCGAATCGGTGCTGTTGCGTTCCCAGTCGCTGGCCGTGTACAGCGCGCAGAATTCCGGACACTTCGGCCTTGCGCTCGATGCCTACGCGCACTTCACTTCGCCGATCCGGCGTTATCCCGATCTGCTTGTGCACCGTGCGATCCGTTACGCGCTGGCGAAGGGAAAGCCGGCGGAATACACGTATTCGTCGGGCGAAATGGTCACTCTCGCGACGCACTGCTCGCAGAACGAACGCCGCGCCGACGAGGCCGAGCGCGACGTGGACGAGCGCTACAAGTGCGCGTGGATGGAAAAGCATGTGGGCAGCGAGTTCGAAGGCGTGGTTTCCGGCGTGACCTCGTTTGGCCTGTTCGTGGAATTGACGCAATCGCAGGTGAGCGGACTCGTGCACATCACGCAGTTGCCTAACGACTACTATCACTTCGATCCGGTGCGGCACTTGTTGACCGGCGAGCGCCGCGGTTTGAAGTTCCGCCTTGGCGACGCCGTACGCGTGCAGGTGCTGCGCGCAAGCCTTGAGGATCGCAAGATCGATTTTCGCCTGGCGCCGGAGACCAACGGGAAGCGCGCATGAGTGGTGAACTGATTTTTGGAATCCATGCCGTCGAGGCGGCACTCACGCACGATCCGGCAAATGTGCTCGAACTCTATATCGAGGGCGACAGCCACAACACGCGCCTGAAGGAACTTTCCGATCGTGCGCGCGACGCCGGCGTCAAGCCGCATGCGCGCGACAAGGCCGCACTCGACAAGATGACGGGCGGTGCGCGCCATCAAGGCGCGGTGGCACGCTATCGTACGCCGCCGCCGCGCAGCGAAAGCGATCTTGTCGGCCTGATCGAGAAAGCCGGCGCCCAAGCACTCGTGCTCGTGCTCGATGGCGTAACCGACCCGCACAATCTCGGTGCGTGTCTGCGTTCCGCCGACGCGGCCGGCGTCACCGCCGTGATCGTGCCCAAGGACAAGGCCGCCGGCATCACGCCGACCGTGCGCAAGGCGTCGGCGGGCGCCGCCGATCGGATCGCGTTTTTCGCGGTGACCAACCTTGCGCGTACGCTGAAGAACCTCAAGGATGCGGGCGTGTGGCTGGCAGGGCTGGATGGAACCGCGGATCAGGACTTTTACACGCTCGACCTGAAAGGCCCGCTCGCCATCGTCATGGGCAGCGAAGGCGAGGGCATGCGCCGGCTCACGCGCGAATCCTGCGATTACCTTGCGCACATTCCCATGCGCGGCGATGTGGAAAGCCTCAACGTCTCCGTGGCGACGGGTGTGGCCCTGTTTGAGGCGTTGCGACAGCGCAGGGCCGGAAAATGATGAATCTGCATTGGTCCGATGCCGTTGGCCTGCTGGGAGTCGTCTTGATCCTGCTCGCGTATTACCTGTTGCAGTCCGGGCGCATGCGCGGCAACGCGCTGCCACATCAATTGCTCAATGCGATTGGCGCGATCCTGATCCTGGTGTCGCTGCTGTACGAGTTCAACCTGTCGGCATTCCTGATGGAACTGGCGTGGCTGCTCTTGAGCATTTACGGGATTGTGCGCAGCCGCAGGCGCAGCGTCTGACGGCTGCGTCCGCGCAGGCAAGAACTACAAATCGGCCAGTTCCACATCCGTGCCTTCGTTGACGCCTTCGAACAGGAACGTCGACAGATAGCGCTCGCCAGTGTCGGGCAGCATGGCCAGGATCACGTCGCCTGGCTTGGCGGTTTTCGCCACTTCCAGCGCGGCGGCAAACGTGCCGCCGGAGGAAATGCCACAGAAGATGCCTTCCTTTTGTGCCAGCGCTCGCGCGGTGTCGCGCGCGACGACTTCGTCTACGGTCACGAGCTTATGCGCAACCTCGCGATTGAGTACCTCCGGAACGAGATTTGGCGTCCAGCCCTGGATCTTGTGTGGCGTCCATTCCTTGCCCGAGAGCATGGCGGCGTTGGCGGGCTCTGCGGCGACAATCTGCACTTCCGGTCGTGCCAGGCGGAGCATCTCGCCCGTTCCGGTTAGCGTGCCGCCCGTGCCCCAGCCGGTGACAAACCAGTCAAGGCGGCGACCGGCGAAATCCTGCAATATTTCCGGTCCAGTGGTATTGCGGTGGTAAGCCGGATTTGCGGGATTCTCGAATTGGCGTGCAAGAAAATAGTTGTGCTTCTTCGCATATTTTTCGGCGGCTTCGACCAGCCCGGTGCCCTTCCACGCTGCCGGGGTGATCACCACCTTGGCGCCCAGGGCGCGCATCAACTTGCGCCGTTCGATCGAAAAGGTTTCGGTCATGAACGCGATGAACGGATAGCCACGCACGGCGCAGACCATCGCCAGCGCGACGCCGGTATTGCCGGAAGTAGCTTCGACCACGGTCTGGCCGGGCTTGAGCGTGCCGCGCGCTTCGGCGTCGATAATGATGCCGAGGGCGAGTCGGTCCTTCACCGACGACATCGGATTGAACGCTTCGACCTTGACGTAGATTTCCACGCCCTTCGGCGCAAGTCGGTTTATGCGCACGATGGGCGTGCGGCCGATGGTTTCGAGGATGTTCTGGTAGATCATGCGTTTCCTCCCGGAGGATTGCAGTCGAGCCTACACGATTTTCACCGGAAATACACTGGACGTCTATACTTCCAAATATGATGATATTTCCGCATCTTCATTTGTCACTGATGGTCTGAGGCCCCTTGCCGTAGGCTTTTTCATAGACGCCCTTTTCGGAGCGGCGATACTGGGTGAAGCCATGCTTGGCCGCGTGACTTTCGCTGAGCAGGTGGGAATTGCCGGCCGCGACATTCGGTGCGCAGATCACGCGGGCCACGGACGAGCCACACTGCGGACACCGCGTCAGCGGTGCGTCGGCGAGTTTTTGCAGCACGTCGAAATGTGCCTCACAATGGGGGCACCCGCGCGCCACGGCAGCGTATTCGTAAATGGGCATGCGGACATGGTGGAACCACCACGCGCCGATTTCAAGCACATATCAGGCGCCGGCCGTCGCTTCGCTCATGCGCTTCCAGCGGTTGACGATGTCGCAGAACAGCAGCGCCGTGCGTTCGGCGTCGTAAACGGCCGAGTGCGCCTCGCTGGCGTTCCAGTCGAAACCGGCTGCCTGCACCGCACGGCTGAGCACGGTCTGGCCGTAGGCGAGGCCGCCGAGGGTGGCGGTATCGAAGCAGCTGAACAGGTGGAACGGACTGCGTTTATGCGCAGTACGGCGGATTGCGGCATTGAGAAAGGACAAATCGAACGCCGCGTTGTGGCCGACGAGAATCGCGCGCTGGCAGCCGTATTCGCGCAACGCCTTGCGGATCGGCCTGAAGATCAGGTCCAGCGCCTCACGCTCGGGCAACGCGCCGCGGAACGGATGGGTGGGATCGATGCCGGTGATCTCCAGTGCGCGTGGATCGATGTTCGCGCCGGGAAACGGTTCGACGTGGGTCGATACGGTTGGCGCGGGGCGAACGACGCCGTGCGCATCCATGTCGATGACCACGGCGGCGATTTCGAGCAGGGCGTCCTTCTCGCAATCGAAGCCGCCGGTTTCCACGTCGACCGCGACCGGCAGGAAGCCGCGGAAGCGTTCGGCGTATTTCGGCGCAGAGTCGGACATGCGCCGAGGATACGCATCGACGCATGCACAAACAATGTGCGACAGCCTATTTCGCGGTCGAGGTCAGTGCATTCAATACCAGCGCATAGCTGCCGATCGTCTCGCCGCGCCACAATGGATTGCTCGCGAACAGCAGCACCGTGCCTTTGCCATAGTGGGCCTGCACGACCGCTGCGCGGCCGGCCATCGCCGCGCCGTGATCGAGCAAACCCGAGATCAGCAGGTCCTTGGCATCGGCCCAGCGCACGATCACTTCGGGTCGGTCCGACACGGGGATCACGAACGGATTGTTGCGCTCCTGCTCGGCATTCAACGGCAATGCCTGCCAGGGTTTGGCCTCGGGCAATTCCGGCGGAGCGGCGTAGGTGCGGCCTTCGGGAATATCCGCATCGTGCGGTCCGCCGCGCCCGGTCGGACGCTGATACTTGTCGGCGCGTGGCAGGCCGCGATCGCCGCCGACGAGGTTGCTGACAGAGAACGACAACCCGCTTTCGCTGTACATTGCAAAGGATGCGTCATAACCGCGAGCGATGGCGCTGTCCTTGGCGACCAGTTCGGCACGCAACACGCTGCCAACCACGCGCACGTCGCCGTGTGGCGTCACCGACACGCCCGGCGCCAGTCCCGTGTCGATCGCGAATTTCGCCGTATCTTCGCTGGTGATGAGCATGCCGCCGTCGGCGACGAAGCGCTTGAGGTTGGCCAATCCTTCCTGACCGAGGCCAGGGCGGATGTCGGGAGTGGAATCGATGCGGCCGAGATTTGGTGTCAGTGCGGTTTTCTGCCACGGTAGCGGATTGCCGTACATTGGCATGCCCTCGACGATGGCCTGGGTGCTGACCTGCTCGCCGATGGGTCCGAACAGGATCGCGTCGTACTTGCCGCGCAGGTTTTTCTCGCGCGCCACAGTCTGCGTGCTGATGTAGTCGTATTTGATGCCGAGCTTGTCCAGCGCCATGCGCCACCAGCCTTCCGTCTGCGTGCTCAGCCAGGTGTGCATGATCGCGATGCGCGGCAGTTTGCCGCGCACGCCGAGGCCGGCGGCATCGAACGCGGGTTGCGTTGGCGCATCGACACGCCGCATCGGAACTTTCAGGATGGATGCATCGGCAATGCGTACCACCGTGGTGCCGAACAGGTCGCCCATCGACCAGCCGGTGTCGTCGTAGGGATGTTTTTGCGGATCGTCCGGTGCCCAGTACTGGCGATCGAGCAAGGTATCGGCGATGCGCGAATAGGGCTGGTCCATGCGCACGATCCAGCTGCCGGCTGGGAAGTTGCGCGTGGCGGTCTTGACCGGCGGTGGTTCCGCCGGCTGCGCGTCCTTCGCGGGTTTGGCATCGGCAGGCGCCTGCACAGCAAACGCGGCGTCGGCGCGGCTGATTTCAACATGTTGCCTGGCCAGCACACGCAGCAATTGTGCTTGCGCGCCGGAATGGGCATCGTCCGCCGGCAGCACGTAGGCGGCAGGGCCGGCCAGTTGCGGCTTCTCGACCGAATGCTTCGACTTCAACCAGAAATTGGTCAGGAATTTCTGGCCGTTGTGCGCGAAGTAATCGAGTGCCGTAAGCAGGCCGGTTTGCGTGTAGTTGTTGTTGTCGCGCTGCGACCACAAGACTTTCGGCAGCGGCGGATTGGGCTTGTACCAGGTGCGCGCGTAGTCGTCGGGTTCGAGGATGCGCTCGACCGTGTCGGCCCCGCCATTGCCGAAGGTTTCGTACAAGCGGCTGATGCCATTGTGCATGGCGGCGATGAACATCAGGTAGCCCGGGCTCCAGGTATCGAAATCGCCGTGCGTGAAAACGCCCGGCATGCCGAACTTTGTCATCTGCTCGACATTGTTCCAGCCGAGCTGTTGCCATTCGCCGGTCAGGATCGGATCGATCCACGCGTTGTAGGGACCGTCGCCGACGGTGTTGTCGTAGAGGAACGGCACCGACTCGTGCAGGTCGTGCAATACCTGCGCGTGCCAGCCGACATAGGTGTCGAGTACGTTTTTCGTCAGGTCCAGGGTGACGCCCATCGCGTCGCGGTTGTTGTCGTGCGCGACGTAGTGACCCCAGTACATCAGGCGCGGGTATTGCTGGTCGGGGTGCGCGCGATGCCAGCGGTACAGGTCGACCATGCGGTCGCGGCCGTCGACTTCCACTACCGGCGTGATCAGGGTGATCACATGGCTGCGGATGTACTGGATATACGGCGCGTCGTCCACGGCGAGGCGGTAGGCCAGTTCCATCACCGAGGTCGGCGAACCGGTTTCGGTGGAATGGATGGTCGCGGTGATGTAGTAGACCGGCGTCGTCTGCTTGACGATCGCGGTGGCTCTGGCATCGTCCATGTCGAGCGTGCGCGGATCGGCGAGCTGCGCGAGGCGAGCCTTGTTCGCGTCGAGATCCTTGATCAGGGACTCGTCGGCGACGGCTACTGCGATCATCTCGCGGCCCTCCTCGGTATGCCCGATCGTGAACACCTTCACGCGCGGAGTGGATTTCTCCAGCAGGCGGAAATAGCGGTAGATATCCGCCGAGTACGGCAGCATGTTCGGCGCGCCGGAAACGTCTCCGAGTACTTTTTCCGGCGTGGGCACCGTCGCCGAAGCGGGCAGGTAATCCGTCAGCGGCGAATTGAAATACGGCTCGGTCGTGTACTTGGCGATCTTCGCCGTATAGGCCTGATCGACCGGCTGTTGCGGGTCGCGCGCGTAGGGATTGGCTTGCTGCGCGCAAGCCATGGACGAGACAAGCGCCGCGCAAACCGCGGCAATAACGAACGATCGGCGCACGGCGAACCCCTCTTGCTGACTGGATCGCCTAGCTTAGCCGCAGTCGGAGGCTGCGGCATAGGCTGGAAGTCAGTGACGCTCAGAAGCGATAGCTCGCCTCGACGCCCCACATGCGTGGCTCGGTGATGCCGGCGCTGGTCACTCCGAGTACGTTGGTCACGATGTTGTTGAGGCCGGTGACGTATTGCACGTCAAACACGTTGTTCACGAACACGGCGACGCTCCACGGCACGTCGGGCGAGGACCAGCCGACGTGAAAATCCGCGCGCGCCTGGCTGCCGCCGAGCTTGAACGTCGTGGCAAGGACGCAGGTGCCTTGCAGCTGCGAATCCGAGTTGCAGCGGCCCTTGCCGGTGTAGGCGCCTTGCAGGGTGAAGTCCAGGCTGCCGCCGGCGACGTTGCGCACGACGTAGTCGGCGCCGAGCGTGGCGGACAGATAGGGCAAGCCGGTGGCCTGGCCGTCGAGACTCACGCCAGCCGAGGTCGTGTAGTTGCTGTAGGTCTGGTTGATCCACGCCGCGGCGGCGTTCAGGCGCAGGCTTTCGGTGGCTTGCCAGCGTGCCTCGAATTCGAGGCCCTTGGCTTCCTGATCGCTCGGCAGGATCTGGTATTGCGGCAGGCCGCCGTTGCCGGCGCCATTCTGGACCAGGGTCAGGTTCGGCAGGTTGGAATATTTATAATAGTATACAGATGCATTGAACAGCAGCTTGTAGTCGGCGAAATAGCTCTTGATGCCGGCCTCGTAGCTGCGCACGATTTGCGGTTTGTACACCGAGCCGACCTCGAAGGCGTTGAAGCCGCCGGCCTGGTAGCCCTTGGCGGCGGAGGCGTAGAGCATCATGTCAGGCCACAGCTTGTAGTCGAGCACGATGCGCGGGCTGGTGTCCGTCCAGCTGCGATTCAAGCCGCCGGGATGGTCTTGCACCGACGGATCGGTGAAATAGATGTTCTGCTGGAACGTCTGGATCGGAATGCCGAGCGCGTCGAGTATGCCCGCCGCCTGCAACTGTGCCAGCGTCGCGTCGAGCTGCGGCGCGACACGCGCCGGCTCGTACCAACTGAAGTCACGCTCGTCGTGGGTAAAGCGCGCGCCGGTCGTGAGGTTGAGCCGGTCCGTGAGATGCCAGATCACGTCTGCGTAAACCGCGCTGGCCGTGGCTGTATTGCGGTTGTCCATGCTCTCCCGCCACGGATCGTTCAACAGCGAGAACGGCAAGCCCATGCCCTGTAACGCGCCGGTGATCGGTCCGTACAGGCCGCCCGGCGCAATGCCGAGATTGTTGAGCAGCGTGTCGATCGTGTCGGTGAGGAAATTGATCTGGCTGGACTGGCGGCCGTCGTCGCGATACCAGCTTGCGCCGGCAACCCAGTCGGCGCGATCCGTCTTGCCGGATAGTTTGAATTCCTGCGACCAGGTCTTGTGCCGCTCGATGTTGGTGTCGTCGAAGTACAGGTAGGCGAGGTTGGTGGCTGCCTGCGCTTCGCGGTTGTAGGTGTGAAAGCGCTGGAATGACGTCAGCGAGGTGAAATCGCCGAACGCCAACGGATGCTCGATGCGCAGCGCGAACGAATCGTAGGTACGCGATTCGCCGCCATCGGTGACGTTGTTGTACAACGGCGCATGGCGTGGGTCGAGGTAGTTCGGGTAGTCGGGCGTGGTCGACGGCAGTTCCGGATAGGCTGGTATCGGCGATACGTTGATGGTCGGGCGCGGCGGTTGCTTGAGGCGTTCGTGTTCCCACGCGAAGTTGACGCTGGAGTCGGCGGGGCCGTTCCATTGCACCTGCATGCGCGTGCCCCAGTCGTCGTTCTTGTTGAAATGCTGGCCAGTGTCGGCGTCGCGCAGCCAGCCGTTGCTCTGGTTGTCCACGAAACTCATGCGGAAGGCCAGGTCATTGCCGATCGGCGTGTTGTACACGCCATCGACGTAGCGTTCGCCGTAATTGCCCAAGCGCATGGTCGCGTTCGCTTCGAATGCATCGGCAGGCGCGTTCGTTGCCACCGAGATCGCGCCAGCAGCGCTGTTGCGGCCGAACAGCGTGCCCTGCGGGCCCTTGAGTACTTCGACGTGATCGATGTCGTTGAACATCAGCAGCGCGCCGCCGGACTTGCCCATGTAGATGCCGTTCTCGTAAACCCCGACCGGTGCGTCGGTGCCGATGCCGAAGTCGCCGGTGCCGATGCCGCGAATACTGAAGTAGGGCTGCGTCGGCTGGTCGCCGCTGACGGAAACGCCGGGCAGGTACATGCTTATCTTCGACAGATCGGTGGCAGCGAGCGTGTCGATCTGTTGTGCGGTCACGACCTGCACGGCGATCGGCACTTCCTGCACCTGCTGGGTGCGGCTCTGTGCGGTCACGGTGATGTTGCCGAGTTGCGCCGCGGTCGCGTCTTTTTTCGCCGCGGTGGCGGAATCTGCCTGTGCATCGGCGGACTGCGCATTGGCCAGCACCGGCGCACCGAGTCCGAGCAGGGACAAGGCGGCGCCATGCAACAGCGCCGAGCGCAGGTGGGCGACAAGCGTGCGTTGGGTCGGAATCATGGTGCGGTCTCCCTGTGCTGTGGATTTCGTGGTTGGAGCCCGGCGCAGTTGCCCGGCAGCGACGCGATCCAGGCGCGGATCAGTTCGACGCCTTCACGGTCGGTGGTGTTGCGTCCCATCTCGGGCATCATCACGCCCGCTTCGTTGGAGGTGATGCGATACATCAGGATCGATTCGTCCGGCTTGCCGGGAACGATGTCGAGCAAGCGGTCGCCGGTGCCGCGGCCAGCCGCGACCGGAGGTTTGCAAACGCCCCACAGCCGCGCATCGGTGTTGGCCGAGCGCAAATCCAGCGCGGTCGTGTTGGCCGGCCCGGTCGGGTTGTGGCAGTGGCTGCAATTGATGTCGAGCCAGGCGCGCGCGCGCGCGCCAACCGGTGCGCTGGCGTCGTTCCAGGCGGGATCGCTTGGCACTCCGGCCGATGGCAAGCCAGTGAGCAAGCCGGCTTTCGCCCAATGCACAAGCTGGTTTTCCGTGCCCGTCGTGTAGGCATAATCGTGGTTGAGGTGGCGCGCGCGTGGTCCGAGCGGTTCAACCTGCTTGGCCTGCACGTTGGTGACGTGGCAGCCAGCGCACTGGTTCGCGTTCGGCACGACGTAGGGAAATGCTTCGCGCTGTCCAGACGTGTCGACAAGATCGAGGGGGATCGCGTCGCCGGTGCGCGCCAGGTGCGCGTCTTTCTGGTTCGCGTCCCAGACGTAGGGTATCGCTTCCCATCCATGTTCGCGGCGCACCAGCAGGCGGGTTTCGATCAGGCGCACATTGGAAAGCTGCAACGCGCCATGCGCCGCTCCGGGTGCGAAATCGCGCGCAACATCCCAGGTTCGTGCCACGGACTTGGCATCGCGTGAAGCGATTGCCGACAATGGATAAAAGAAAGTCTTGCTCAGTACCGTGCCAACCGGAAATGCGAACGGACCTTCAGGATCGTACTGTGCCGTGGTTCCCGCCGGCATCCAGACCGTACGGAACTTGTGCGCGTAATCGCTGAACAGCGGCGCTGCGAGGTCGTAGGGGACCACGCCCGCATTCGGCGCAAGCTCACCGCTGCGCGCCTCGACGATATGCCAGTCGCTGAGTCTGGCTGGATAGCCGCTGGCAAAGAAATGCACGGGCTGGGGCACACGGGCACAGCCGGCAAGCAGGGCGAGTGCGGTCAGTGATGCCGCCAGACGAGCGCGTTTCATCAAGCCTTGGCCGGCAGTTCGACGGCGGGCAGGGCGGGCAACTCGCAACGGACTTCGTCCTTGAGCACCTTCGGATTGGCAAACTTGTGCGGCCCGTCCACATCGAGTACTTCCACGTTCGAATCCTTCACGCAGATGCGCTGCGCGGCCGGATATTGCCCGTCAACCAGCGCCTTGGTGTCGACGAAACCATCCCAGAGCACGTCGGGAAAATGTCCGTTCAGGCCAAACATCGATACCTTCAGCGCCTTCCAGTCCAGGCCATCGGGCGAATCGCCGCCGCCGGAGAAGCGGTTGTCGTGGATGTAGATCGACTTCGGATAGGGATCGTAGCCCGCACTCGGCGTCTTGTCGGCGAAGTTGGTGATGAAGTAACTGGAGATGATCACGTTCGCGGTGCGGTTGTCGGCGATGTCGTTGTCGAAGACCTCGACATTCGGATTCGACATGACGATCACACCCGATCCGGCCGGTACGCTGGCAACTGCCGTACCCTTTGCGGCGAAATTGCCGAGGTTGTTCGCCACGATCTTGTTCTTGAACACGCGTGAGTGGCTGCCGTGCATCGTCAGGTCCGGCATGTTGAAGATGAGGATGCCACCGGTATTTCCGGTAGTGGTATTTTCGTACACATCGGCGCGAGACGAGTTTTCGATTTCGATGCCGGCGACATTTTTCTCCGCGCGATTGCGGCGCACGATGATGTCCTGCGACTGGCCGACGTAGATGCCGGCGTCGCGCGAGCCGATTGCGGAAGAATCCTCGACCAGCACGTTCTTGCACTTGACCGGATAGATCGCGTAGGCGCCGTTTTCCAGCGACGGGCCGCGCGTCCATTCCACGCGCACATCGCGGATCGTGATGTTGGTGCCGTCGTTGATCTTCAAGCCGTCGCCCTTGGAGTCTTCGATCGCGAGTTTCTCCACCGTGAAGTCGTTGGCGTAGACGAGCATGCCCTCGGGGCCGGAAATCTGGTTCTTGAACGATAGAATGGACTTGTCCGAACCGGCGCCGCGCACGGTAACGCCGTCCGCACGCAGCGTGAGTACACGATCGAGCGCGTGCACGCCGGCAGGAATCTCGATCACGTCGCCGGGTTTGGCGTCGAGGAACTGTTCCTGCAAGCGTTCCTGGAATGCCTTGTCGTCGTCGCTGAGCCCTTGTTGCACATTGTTGCCGTTTTGTCCGCAGGCAGCCACCAGCATGCCGAAGCCGGCCATCAACCACTGACGCATGTCACCCACCTCCCGGGTCGCGCGTGTGCGCGAAACGTGAATTGCAGCGGCAACCGGTGTCCATGACGAGGGCGAAGCGGGCAAGAAAGGGGGGCGAATCGGTCATTGCGCCTGGTGTCGCGGCGGGCGCATCGCTCGCGGAGGTCCGCCTGTCCAGCGTTTGAAGGCGCGCCGGAATTCGCGCGGATCGCTGTAGCCGACCGCGGTTCCTATTTCGCCGATGCGCAAGACGCCGGCTTGCAACAGCTCCAGCGCGCGTTCGGTGCGGATGCGGTCGTGGATCTCGCGAAAAACCTGACCGCAGGCCGCCAGATGACGCCGCAAGGTACGTTCGCTCAAGTTCAGCCCGGAGGCGATATCGCCCAGTCGCGGGTGTTCGCGCAAGCGCTGGCGCAACATGCGTTCGACCGACGCGACCACGTCGCTCTGGCGCTCCAGACTGGCCGCTTGTTCGCGACAGATGGCCAGAGCCTGCTGCGCGCTGACCGGATGGTGCGTGGGCAATTCCATGCCCATCCATTGCCGATCGACGACGGCGCGGTTATGCGCTGCGCCGAAACGGACTTCGCAGCGGAACAGGTGGCGATACTCGGCCGACCAGGCCGGCTCGCGGTAGGTCAATTCAAGGCGTGCCAGCTTGAAACCGGGACCGAGCAGGCTGCGGCACAGCACCAGGGAACTGGCGAAGAGTTCCTCGCACAAGAACGGCAGCGTAGCGTCGGCGGACGCACGCGGATGCGCAATCAATGCGGCGTCGCCGTTGTCCAGCGCCTCGAACTCCAGGTCCATCAGCGCGCCGCTTATCGGGTGGTGTTCGATGCCGATCGCCATCGCTTCGCCGAACGTGCGCTGCGTCAGCATGGCCAAGCCGAGCACGCCAAATGTGCCGAGCGACTGGCGCGAACCCACGCGCAGGCCGATGTCGGCATCCGGCATGGCGCGCAGGGCGCGGCGGATGATGGTCACCGCCTGACGATAGGAAATCCGCGTCGCGGCGGCATCGATCTGATCGCGTTTGAGCCCGATTCCGGCGAGCCAGGGATCGACTGCGATGCCTTGTTCGTCTGCGACCTGCGCGAGAACGGCGAGGACCGTGGTGGGAATCACGGCGGCGCAATTGCGCGCTTCCTCTTCCGGCGGGGCGGTGAGGAATTTTGGCGCTTTCAAGGGATGACGCATGAAAATGCACGCTCTTTGCGCGGCGACCCGCGCCTTTTATCACGAAGCCGTGCAAGCCGATTGACGCGCTGCCGCACGATTGAACACCGCGGGGCGGCGTGCGAGAATCCGGATGTCGAAAAACAAGGTGGCGCGCGGGTAACTGGCGCCGAGCGTGCGACATGTGGACTAGGACCGCCAACAAGTAACCCCGACGCACACGCACCTGGCGAAAAGGGCGCAGTGCGCCCTTTTTTATTTTTCCACCACTGTCATTCCGGCCATGGATTGGCCGGAATCCACGCGGCGGGACGCCACCACGAAAGAACTGGATTCCAGCTTTCGCTGGAATGACGAGCAAGAGCAAATCCGGAACCGATCGCCATGATCAACATCACTCTCCCCGACGGCAGTCAACGTCCGTTCGACAATCCCGTCACGGTCGGCGACGTCGCCGCCTCCATCGGTGCCGGCCTGGCCAAGGCGGCACTCGCCGGCAAGGTCGATGGCAAACTGGTCGATACCAGTTTTCGCATCGATCACGATGCGAAGCTCGAAATCGTCACCGAGAAAAGCCCGGATGCGCTGGATATCCTGCGCCACTCCACCGCGCACCTGCTCGCACAGGCGACGCAGCGCCTGTTTCCGGATACGCAGGTGACGATCGGCCCGGTCATCGACAACGGTTTTTATTACGACTTCGCGCGCAAGACGCCGTTCACGCCGGAAGACCTCGACAAGATCGAGGCCGAGATGAAGAAGATCGTCGCCGAAGCGCTGCCGGTACAGCGCAGCGTGATGGCCAAGGACGATGCGATCCGTTTCTTCAAGGACAAGGGCGAGACCTACAAGGCGCAGATCATCGACGACATCATCCCGCCGGGCGAAGAGATCTCGCTATACGGGCAGGGCGAATGGGTGGACTTGTGCCGCGGCCCGCACGTGCCGAACACGAACAAGCTGCGCGCCTTCAAGCTGATGAAGGTCGCAGGTGCGTATTGGCGCGGCGATGCCAAGAACGAGATGTTGCAGCGCGTTTACGGCACGGCCTGGCTAAACGACAAGGATCTGAAGTCGTACCTCACTCAGCTTGAAGAAGCCGAGAAGCGCGACCATCGCAAGATCGCCAAGCAGCTCGACCTGTTCCACCTGCAGGAAGAAGCGCCGGGACTGGTGTTCTGGCATCCGAAAGGCTGGTCGATCTGGCAGGTGGTGGAGCAGTACATGCGTCGTGTCTACCGCGAAACCGGCTACGGCGAAGTGAAGGCGCCACAGGTTCTCGACGTAACGTTATGGAAGAAATCCGGCCACTGGGACAACTACAAGGACAACATGTTCTTCACCGAGTCGGAAAAGCGCACCTACGCGCTCAAGCCGATGAACTGCCCCGGCCACGTGCAGATCTACAACCACGGTCTGCACAGCTATCGCGACCTGCCGATCCGCTACGGCGAATTCGGCGGCTGCCATCGCAACGAGCCGTCCGGCGCGCTGCACGGCATCCTGCGCGTGCGCGGCTTCACCCAGGACGACGGCCATATTTTCTGCACCGAGGATCAGATCGAATCCGAAGTCACCGCCTTCCATGCGCAGGCGATGAAGGTGTATTCGGATTTCGGCTTCTCTGATGTGCAGCTCAAGATCGCGCTGCGTCCTGAACCGCGCCTCGGTGACGACGCGACCTGGGACAAGGCCGAGAACGCCTTGCGCTCGGCGTTACGCGCAGCTGGCGTTGCGTGGCAGGAATTGCCGGGCGAAGGCGCCTTCTACGGACCGAAAATCGAATATCACCTCAAGGACGCGATCGGCCGCACCTGGCAGCTCGGCACCATGCAGGTTGATTTCATGATGCCCGAGCGCCTCGGCGCCGAGTACGTCGACGAGCATTCGCAGCGCCGTCATCCGGTGATGCTGCACCGGGCCATCGTCGGCTCGATGGAACGCTTTATCGGCATCCTGATCGAGCACCACACCGGAGCCTTCCCGGCGTGGCTGGCACCTGTGCAGGCGGTGGTCATGAACATTACCGATGCGCAGGCGGACTATGTCGCCGATGTCGTCGCAGAACTGCAAAGGCTAGGATTGCGCGTCGAGGCGGATGCGCGCAACGAAAAGATCGGCTACAAGATCCGCGAACACACCCTGCAAAAGGTGCCGTATCTGCTCGTCATCGGTGATCGCGAAAAGGAACAGGGTCAGGTCTCTGTACGTACGCGCGCGGGCGAGGATCTGGGCGCGATGACGGTGCCGGATTTCGCCGCGCGTTTGCGCGCCGGCACGTAAGCGGTGCAAACCCTTGTAAATCAAGGATTCTGTTGCGCGGGCGCGGATTTGCCGATAAAATTCGCGCCCCTTGTTTGTTTGCGTTCGATGCCGCCTTGAAGTCGTTCGCAAGTTATTGAATAAAAAAGGTTTGTTGGAGGGTTGGTTATCGCCACCGAAAAAGCTAACCGCAAGAACATGGAGATTCGTGTTCCGCGGGTGCGCGTAATTGGCGCAGACGGAGAACAGGTTGGCGTGCTTGAGCGCGATCAAGCACTCAGTATGGCGCAAGACGCCGGGCTGGATCTGGTCGAGATCCAGCCAACCGCCGATCCGCCGGTCTGCCGCATCATGGACTTCGGCAAGTTCAAGTTCGAGATGCAGAAAAAGGCGCACGCAGCCAAGCGCAAGACCAAGCAGGTCGAGATCAAGGAACTCAAGTTCCGGCCCTCGACCGAAGACGGTGACTACAACGTGAAGATGCGCAACATGAAGCGCTTCCTTGAAGAAGGCGACAAGGTCAAGGTCGTCGTCCGCTTCAAGGGCCGCGAGATGGCGCACACGGAACTAGGCGAACAGATGGTCAAGCGCATCCAGGCCGATATCGTCAACGAATCGGTGATCGAGAGTTTTCCGCGGTTCGAAGGCCGCCAGATGGTGATGATGGTAGCGCCGAAAAAGAAATAGATTTTTCGCCGATCCCTCGGGGTCTTTGCAACACAGGAACCAGTCCGTTCGCGGACTTACTAGCCGAATCGAGCAGGATGGCAAGAACGGGGCGACCCGTCGCTTGGTTCAGTACTAAAACACGACATAAGGAGTTGGGTCATGCCCAAGATCAAGACCAATCGGGCCGCTGCCAAGCGGTTCCGCAAGACGGCGTCCGGCAAGTTCAAGGCCGGCCACGCGTTCAAGAGCCACATCCTCACCAAGAAGGCCACCAAGCGCAAGCGCAACCTTCGCGGTACCAACATCGTGCGCAAGGAAGACTCCGGTCGCATTGCGCGCATGCTGCCCTACGCCTAAGGAGACACGACCATGGCACGAGTAAAACGTGGCGTCGTCGCACGTCGCCGGCACAAGAAAATCATTTCCCGCGCGAAGGGCTATTACAACGCCCGCCGCAAGGTCTTTCGCGTCGCCAAGCAGGCGGTCATCAAGGCGGGTCAATACGCCTACATCGGCCGCAAGCAGAAGAAGCGCCAGTTCCGCGCCCTGTGGATCGTGCGCATCAACGCGGGCGCGCGCCAGTTCGGCCTGTCCTACAGCCGCCTGATGAATGGCTTGAAGAAGGCCGGCATCACGGTCGACCGCAAGGTGCTCGCCGACATCGCCGTGCACGACATCAAGGCGTTCAACGCGCTGGCGGAGAAAGCCAAGAGCGCGCTCGCCGCGTAAACCTGTTCAAAATCTGCTGCGCTCGGCAGTTTGCGCGCCGGCGGTGCTCGGAATGCTCATGTACTAGCGTGTACACTCCGCTTCCTGCGCTCCGGCGTCGCGTAATCTGCCTTCGCTCGCGACGATTTTGAATCAGGTTTACCCATCGGATGGGGAGCGGGCTTCGCCTGGCTCCCCATTGTCGTTTTGCGGAACCGGAAAATGACGCAATCGCTGGATCAACAAGTCGGCAAGGCATCGGCGGACATCGCCAGCGCGTCGTCGCTGGACGCCCTCGACGCGCTGCGCGTGGCGTTGCTCGGCAAGAGCGGCCTCGTCACCGAGCAACTCAAGGCGCTGGGCAAACTCCCGCCCGAGGAACGCAAGGCGCAGGGCGCGCTGGTCAATCGCGCCAAGGAACTTCTGCAAGACGCCATTGCGCAACGCAAACTTGCGTTGGAAAACGCGGTATTCGATTCGCGCCTGAGCTCTGAAAGCATTGACATCACCTTGCCGGGCCGCAACACGGATCTGGGCAGCATCCATCCGGTCACACGCGCGCTGGAACGCATCGTCGACATCTTCTCGCGCCTGGGTTACGCGCAAGCCGATGGTCCGGAAATCGAGGACGACTACCACAATTTCGAGGCGCTGAATTTTCCCGCGCACCATCCGGCGCGTGCGATGCACGACACGTTTTATTTCCCCGACGGAAAGCTGCTGCGCACGCACACTTCGCCGGTGCAGATTCGCGCCATGCGCGACGCGAAGCCGCCGCTGCGCATCATCGCGCCGGGCAAGGTCTATCGCAGCGATTCGGACCAGACCCACAGCCCGATGTTCCATCAGGTCGAAGGCCTGCTGGTCGATGAGACGTCTAGTTTCGCGGACCTCAAGGGCACGCTCGCCGAATTCGTGCGCGCGTTCTTCGAGCGCGATTTCGAGATGCGTTTCCGGCCGAGCTATTTCCCGTTCACCGAGCCGTCGGCTGAAGTCGACATTCGCTGGGACAAGGAGGACGGCAGCGAACGCTGGCTGGAAGTACTCGGCTGCGGCATGGTGCATCCGAATGTGCTGCGCGAATGCGGCATCGATGCGGAAAAGTATACCGGCTTCGCGTTCGGCCTGGGCGTGGAACGCTTCGCCATGCTGCGTTATGGCGTGACCGACCTGCGCGCGTTCTTCGAGAACGACGTGCGCTTCCTGCGGCAGTTCGGCTGAGGGTCGGCGATGAAATTTTCCGAGAATTGGCTGAGAACCTTCGTCAATCCACCCGTCGACCGTGACGAATTGTGCCGGCGCCTGACCATGGCCGGACTTGAAGTGGAAGCTGTCGATGCGCTTGGCGCGGGCATGGATGGCGTTGTCGTCGGCGAGATCGTCGAGTGCATGTCCCATCCGAACGCGGACAAGTTGCGCGTTTGCAAGGTCGCCGTGGGCAAGGACGAACCCGTGCAGATCGTCTGCGGCGCACCGAATGCGCGCGCCGGATTGAAGGCGCCGCTGGCAACCATCGGTGCGATGCTGCCGAACGGTATCCAGATAAAGAAGGCGGCACTGCGCGGCGTGGAATCGTCGGGCATGTTGTGCTCGGCCAAAGAGCTTGGGCTGGATGCCGACGCGTCAGGTCTGATGGAGTTGCCGGCGGATGCTCCGGTTGGCAAGCCGCTTGCCGAATATCTTTCCCTGCCGGACGCACGCATCGAACTCAAACTCACGCCGAATCGTCCCGATTGCCTTGGCTTGCGTGGCCTCGCGCACGACGTCGCCGCGCTGTTCGACGCGACCGTGACGGAAGTGCCGACGTCGCCGGTTGCCGCTGCTTCGACGGCACAGCGCGAAGTGAAGCTCGATGCCGGCGCGGATTGTCCGCGTTATGTCGGCCGCGTTGTCGAAGGCGTGAATGCGGCGGTGAAGTCGCCGCTCTGGCTGGCCGAACGCCTGCGTCGCAGCGGCATTCGGCCGATCAGCGCGATTGTCGATGTCACCCAATATGTGATGCTGGAACTCGGCCAGCCCATGCACGCATACGACGTTGCGCAGTTGCACGGCGCCATTCACGTGCGCAATGCGCGCACGGGCGAAAAGGTCAAGCTGCTCGACGGCAACGAACACACTCTGGCGCTGGACTTTGTCGTCATTGCCGACGAGAAGAATACGCTTGGACTCGCCGGCATCATGGGCGGATTCGATTCTCGTGTGACCGAAGCGACACACGATGTGTTCCTTGAGGCCGCGCATTTCGCGCCAGCGGCGATCATGGGCCGCGCGCGCAAACTGGGCCTGCGCACCGACGCCTCGCACCGCTTCGAGCGCGGCGTCGATCCGCAATTGCCGCGGCTGGCGATGGAACGCGCCACGCGCCTGATCCTGGACATCTGCGGCGGCAAGCCCGGTCCGGTCGTCGAAACCATGCGTGCCGAGGCATTGCCAAAACCGGCTGTCGTCAGCTTGCGTAGCGCGCGACTGGCGCGCGTGCTCGGCATCGACGTCGCCGACGCCGAAGTCGAACGTATCCTCGGCAAACTCGACATGTGCGTGGAAAAAACCGCTGTCGGTTGGCGCGTCAGCGCGCCGTCGCGGCGTTTCGACATCGCGATCGAGGAAGACCTGATCGAAGAAATCGCGCGTATTCACGGTTACGACCGGGTTCCGACGCACGCGCCGAGCGGTGAATTGCGATTGCATCTTTCACCGGAAGCGGTCGCTTCGCGTGCGCGGCTGTGCGCGCAGATGGTCGGACACGGATATCGCGAAGCTATCTGCATGAGCTTTGTTGCCCGCGAACTGCTGGACAAATGGTCGCTAGCCGATGGTGCGGTCGCGCTCGCCAATCCGCTGAGTGCGGACCTGGCGGTCATGCGCACGTCCCTGCTTCCCGGTCTCGTCGAGGCCTTGAAGCACAACCTCAATCGCCAGCAGGATCGTGTGCGACTGTTCGAAACCGGACTCGTGTTCGCCAACACCGGTGGCAGTTTGCAACAAGTGCAACGACTCGCCGCCGTGGCCTGCGGCCGTGCCGCGCCGGAAGGCTGGGCAACGGACAAGCGCGAAGTGGATTTTTACGATCTCAAGTCCGACCTGGAGACCCTCATCCGGCTCGCCGGCGCCGGCCGCACGGTCACGTTCAAGCCAGCGGCGCTGGCGTGGCTGCATCCCGGCCGGAGCGCTCACGTCGCAATCGATGGCAAGTCTGCAGCGCTGGTTGGGGCGCTGCATCCGCGCCTGACCAAGGCGCTGGATCTGGATTGCGATGTGTATGTGTTCGAGGCCGATACGGCGATCCTGACTGCCGGTGCAGTGCCGCTGGCTCGACCCGTTTCGGCGTTTCCGTCGATCCGGCGAGATATCGCGGTGATCGTTCCCGAGGCCGTTTCCTACGCATTGGTCGAGTCATGCGTGCGTGAAGCCGTCGGGGCGATCCTCACGGAAGTCATTGTTTTTGACCGCTACTCGGGCCCAAATCTCGGTTTAGGTGCAAAAAGTCTCGCTATAGGCTTGATTTTGCAGGACGATTCACGCACTCTTACGGTCGAAGAAGCAGATCGCAGCGTGGAACAGGCGGTGGCGGCACTGGAAAGCCGGTGCCAGGCCAAGTTGAGGGGGTAGCATGGCGTTGACCAAGGCGGAGATGGCCGAACGGTTGTTTACCGAAGTCGGCCTGAACAAGCGCGAAGCCAAGGAATTCGTCGATGCCTTCTTCGATGCCATCCGCGATGCGCTCGAAAAGGGGGAGCAGGTGAAATTGTCGGGGTTTGGCAATTTTGACCTGCGTCTGAAGAATCAGCGCCCGGGGCGGAACCCCAAGACCGGCGAGGAGATTCCGATCTCCGCTCGCCGGGTGGTCACGTTCCGGCCGGGGCACAAGCTGAAAATCCGAGTCGAATCGTATGCTGGATCAGGGCAGCAATAGCGAACTTCCGGTCATCCCGGCCAAACGCTACTTCACCATCGGTGAGGTGAGCGAACTGTGTGGCGTCAAGCCGCATGTGTTGCGCTATTGGGAGCAGGAATTCCCCAACCTCAAGCCGGTCAAGCGCCGCGGCAACCGGCGCTATTACCAGCGCCACGACGTGCTGATGATCCGCCAGATCCGTTCACTGCTATACGACCAGGGCTTCACCATTACCGGCGCGCGCGCGCGCCTGGATGGCCAGCAGGCCAAGATGGAAGTCAGCATCTCCAACCAGATCGTGCGCCAGGTGCGCATGGAACTGGAAGAAGTCCTGCAAATCCTCAAGCGTTGATCGCGTATAATCCACGCCAAGTCGGGGCGTAGCGCAGCCTGGTAGCGCATCTGCCTGGGGGGCAGGGGGTCGTGGGTTCGAATCCCGCCGCCCCGACCAATTTTTCGGGCTTTATGTCTTTTTTCTTGGGACAGGGGCGGGGCGATGAAGTTTGTGAAAAAGACCGTCATGTCGGTCGTGCTTGCCGCAAGCGCATGCGGTCTTGCCCTCGCGGCGCCGTTCCAGAACGGGAGTTTCGAGATCGGTCCGGCGAACCCGGGTTCGTTCATCACCCTCAACGGTGGCGATACTTCCATTACCGGCTGGACGGTGACGGGCAACAGCATCGATTACATCAACAACTATTGGCAGCCCGCCGATGGTGCGCGTTCGCTGGATCTGAGTGGTGACGCCGCCGGGGGAATCCAGCAGGCATTCGATACCGTCGCCGGTCACAGTTACCGGGTCAGTTTCGCGATGGCCGGGAATGGTGGTGGCGGCAACACGATCAAGTCCATGCAGGTGCAGGCCACCGGCGGCGCGTTGACGACCTATACTTTCGACACCACCGGCCACAGCTACGCGAGCATGGGTTGGGCGACGCAGACCTACGCGTTCATCGCAACCGGTGCGTCCAGCACGCTGAGTTTCACGAGTCTGGAAAACAACGCCGCCGGTCCGGCGCTGGACAATGTTGTCGTTGCCGATGTGACTCCGGTTCCCACGCCGGCCTTGTCGCTGTGGGCGCTGATCGGATTGGCGAGCCTGCTCGGCGTATTCGCCACGCGCAGGGCCAGATTCGGTTGATCCGGTTTTCCGGGCACCACGAAAAACGGGCCCATGTGGCCCGTTTCCGCTTTCAAATCCATTGAATCACGGCGCAATCTTGTGCTTGAGCGCGCGCGCGAGCGGCGTCGGCAAGCTGGGCAGGGCGCGCAACATCCACGGCAGGATCCTGCGTTTGGCGCCGTCGAGCGATTCAGGCACCATCGCTTCGATCAAGTGCGGACCGGGATACGCCAGCGCGTACTCCAGCGCCTTGCAGAACTCTTCCGCGGTTTCGACGCGGACGGCGTGTACGCCCATGCCCTGAGCAAGACGTGCGAAGTCGAGCACCGGGCCGTGCAGGTCGAGTTGGGATTTGGCCTTGGGTCCGATCGTGTCCGCGCCGACGCGCTCCAATTCGACGTTCAATACGGAATACGAGGCGTTATTGAAAATGATCGCGGTGACGTTCAGATGCTCGCGCGCGAGCGTCCACAGCGCCTGAATCGTGTACATCGCCGAGCCGTCGCCGATCAGCGCGATCACGGGACGCTGCGGACAGGCGACTGCCGCGCCGACGGCGCTGGGCAGGCCCTGGCCGATCGCGCCGCCGGTGAGCGTGATGAAATCGTGGCGCGGCGCGCCTGCCGTCATCACCCCAAGCATCAGCCCGGATGTGATGGCTTCATCGACGATGATCGCGTTGTCGGGCAGCAGATGTCCGACCGCCTTGCACACCTTGGCAGCGGTGAGCTTGCCGAGTGGGCGCTGTGGCCGTTGCGCGACCTGAAGCACCGGCTGCGTGCTCGTGGCGCCGAGCGCCGCGGCGAGTTTTTCCAGGCTCGCGACGGCGTCCTGCGCCGGTGTCGCCAGCGTGTGCACGGTGCAGGAGTCGGGCACGAGGTAACTTCTCTTGCCGGGGTAGGCGAAAAAGGAAACCGGCGCCTTGGCATCGACCAGGATCAGGTTGGTGAATTCCCTGAGCTGGAGCGTGGCCAGCTCGGCCAGATACGCGATACGCTCGACTGCCGGCAACCCGGCGCCGCGCTGCATGCGGGTCGGAAAGGTTTCGGCAAGGATCTTCACGCCGCTGTGCGCGGCGATGCGCGCTGCGGCGATCAATGCCGGTTCGCGCAACGCAGTGCCGCCGAGCAGGATGGCGGTCTTGCCGCCCGCGCGAATCGCATCGGCGATTGCGCGCACCGTGGCGTCATCCGCTGCGTCCGCGCGCGGTGCTGGCGGCGGCGGGCAGGGCAGTCCGCCTTCGCTCCACGACACATCCGCGGGCAGGATAAGCGTGGCGACCTGACCGGGCAACCCGCGCGCGGCGGCGATGGCATCGACAGCGTCCTTGCACAGCGCATCGGTACTTTTCGAGGTTCGCACGAAATCGGGTGACACGTTGCGTGCCACGGTTTCGATATCCGATTGCAATTGTGCGTCGTACTGAACGTGATACGTCGCGTGGTCGCCGACGATGTTGACGACCGGCACCTTGCCCTTGCGTGCGTTGTGCAGGTTGGCGAGGCCATTGCCAAGACCACAACCCAGGTGCAACAAGGTCGCGGCGGGCTTGCCCGCCATGCGCGCGTAGCCATCGGCGGCGCCGGTGGCCACGCCTTCGAACAGGCACAGCACGGCGCGCAGGCGCGGTTCGCTGTCGAGCGCGGCGACGAAGTGCATCTCGGACGTGCCGGGATTGCTGAAGCAGACCTCGACGCCGGCGTCGGCCAGGGTTTTCAGCAGGGCTTGGGCACCGTTGGGCATGATCGATTCTCTCAGTCGCGGTCGAGGTGAGTGGCTTTGATATCGGCGATGCGGGTGACGCCGGCAAACGTCATGGTCAATTCGAGTTCGCGCTGCAGCGTGGCAAGCAATGTGCGCAGGCCTGCGCTGCCAGCGCCTGCCATCGCCCACGCCCATGCGCGGCCGATGAGCACGCCACGCGCGCCGAGCGCAAGCGCCTTGAAGATATCCGCGCCCGTACGCACGCCGCCATCGAGCAGCACTTCGGTATCCGGCCCGACCGCCTGCACGACCTGCGGAAGTTTCGAGATGGTCGATGCGACCGAATCGAGCTGGCGTCCGCCGTGATTGGAAACGATGATGCCATCCGCGCCCGTGTTCACCGCCGCGCGCGCGTCATCGACATCAAGGATGCCCTTGAGCAGCAGCTTGCCGTGCCAGCGCCCGCGCAGCCATTCGATGTCGCGCCAGGTCACGCTGGCATCGAATTGCGTGTCGATCCACGAGCGCAGCGCATTGAAATCATTCGCATCCGGAACATGTTCTGCGAGATTGCCGAATTGCAGCGGACGACCGCGCACAGCGACGCTCCACATCCATTCCAGATGCGCAAGCACCTGAACGTTTTTCAACAGCGCTGCGCGAAAGCCGTGCGCGCCGAGTCCATGGCGCGTATCGCGATGGCGCGCACCGGGTAGCGGCAGATCGATGGTGAATACCAGCGTGCGGCAGCCCTGTGCCCAGATCCGTTCGAGCAACGCCTCGACGACACCGCGATCGCGCAGCATGTAGAGCTGAAACCACGGCGGAGCACCAGCGGCGTCGCGCACCTCGTCGAATCCACAGATGCCGACGGTGGACAACGTGAACGGGACTCCGGCGGCCTTGGCCACGCGCGCCGCATTCGCTTCGCCGCGACGCGCCATCATGCCGGCCATGCCAATTGGTGCGAGCACCAGTGGCATGCTGCACGCATCGCCCGCCAGCGTGGATGAGGTATCGATCTTCGATACGTCGACGAGTACGCGCTGGCGCAGCTTCGCGCGTGCCAAGTCTGCGAGGTTGGCGCGCAGGGTCAACTCGTCGCTGGCGCCACCGTCGATGTAGTCGAACAGGAATGCGGGCAGGCGCTTTTGGGCAAGACGCCGAAAATCGAGCGCGGTTACCGGATATGACAGACCCATGTGAATTCCTAGCGCCCTGTGTAGATCGAACGCGCCGCGGCGCGTGCGGTAAGGATACAGCCTGGCAGGAAGGTGCCTTCCAGCGAGCGTTTGCCATTGGCGCCGCCACCACCGAATCCGGCCGCTTCGCCGACACAATACAAACCGTCAATCGGTTGATCGTTCGCGTCGAGTACGCGACTCTGCATATCGGTGCGCAGTCCGCCCAGGCTCTTGCGCGTGATCAGTTGCATGCGGATCGCTATGAATGGTCCCGCCCCTTGCATCTGCAACGGCGCGGGCTTGCACGTGCGCAGGCGATCCGGGCCCCACCGCCGCGCATGCTGGATGCGGCGAACCTGGTCGTCGTTTTCAAGCGCTTCGCCTTTGGCGAAATTCATGTCGAAGGCATCGGCTGTGGCCTGCAGCACGGCCGGTTCGACGTCATGCGATTCGGTCAACGCGTTCATTTTTTGCGCGAGGCCAGCCAGCGTGTCGTCGACAAGGAAATCGGCACTTTCGCTCTGCATCTGGCGCACCAGCCGATGATTGCCGAACAGGGTCTCGAGGAGGAACTGCGGGAATTGCTTGTCGCGGATGCGTGCATTGTGTTCGGCGCCGGAGATCGCGAATTCCTTGATCGCGATGCGCCAGTTGAGCAGATGCCAGGTCCAGGGCCTTTCCTGTTCGGCTACGCGCCGGCATAGCCAATGCGTGTCGAAGCCGGTGACCAGCGGTTCGGGTCCGATGCGCCGGCCCGTGTGATCGAGCCACAGCGCCGACTTGCACGGAATCGTCGACAGCCCGTGGCCATCGAAATGCGGATACGGATGCGCAAATCCGGCGGCGTAGTTCCACATCTCGCCGGCATGCGTGAGCTGCGCACCGAAGCCTGCGGCCAGATGATGCAATTTGCCGTCGGCGAAAGGATGCGCGCCGTTGAGCATCGCGGCTGGAATCGGTCGATTCCGCGGCCAATTCGCGCGCACCTGTTCATGGCTGCCGTTGATGCCGCCCATAGCCAGCACCACGACCGGCGCGTCGATGCGCATTTCCCTGGCCGTTGCCTCGTCGACCGCTACGGCGCCCGTGACTCGCCCAGCGCTGCGATCGAGCTGCGTGACGCGATGGCGATGCAGCACGGTCAGGCGTCCACCATCGGCTTCGCGCAACGCCGCGATCATGCGTCGCGTCAGTTCGCGCGAGGTGCCCCAGACGATGTGATAACGCGGCAGGCTATTGCCCTCGCCGAAACGGCCGCGCTCGACCCAGTTCACCGCCGGCATGAAGCGGATGCCCTCGCCAATCAGCCAGTCGTGCACCTGCATACGCGAATGCTCGACGTAGTGGCGCGCCCACTGCATCGGCCATTTGTCGCCCGCATCGAGTTCGCCGAAGCGGATCCAGTCGCGCAGCGCGACCTCGGGCGTGTCGGGAATCTTTGCACGCGCCTGTAGAGGCGTGCCGACCAGGGCCATGCCGCCAAACGCCCACAGTGCAAGTCCGCCGAAGCGCTCGGGCGTATCGCGATCGACCAGCACGACGCGACGGCCGGCACGCAACGCTGCAAGCGCGGTGACGATGCCGGCGAGTCCGCCGCCAATCACCACGATGTCGGTTTGCGTCGCCGTCACTGCGCGTCCCCAATGTTCAAACGTGCGTTTCGTATCCTACGCTACGGCGTGGGCGGGCGCGATATTTCGACGCGGCCGAACCTGGCCGCGGTTGGTCGCGCAGGCCGTGAAAACTGCAAGCCCATGCGCAGTTCGCTATGCTAGTCGGCCATTCCCGCACGGATCGCACCCACGCCCATGGTACTTCGCGCCCTGTATCCGGAAATCGAACCCTTCGACAGCGGCACGCTGCGCGTGTCCGATTTGCACACGCTTTACTACGAACAATGCGGCAATCCGCGCGGCAAGCCGGTCGTGTTCGTGCATGGCGGCCCGGGCGCCGGCTGCGGTGCGAACTCGCGGCGCTTTTTCGATCCAGTGCATTACCGCATCGTGTTGTTCGACCAGCGCGGCAGCGGGCGCTCCACGCCGCATGCCGAACTTACCGACAACACGACCTGGGATCTGGTTGGCGACATGGAGCGCCTGCGCGAGCATTTGGCGCTAGAACGCTGGCAGGTGTTCGGCGGATCGTGGGGTTCAACGCTTGCGCTCGCCTATGCGCAAACGCATCCGCAGCGCGTAAGCGAAATGGTATTGCGGGGCATCTTCATGCTGCGCCGCTGGGAACTGGAATGGTTCTACCAAAAGGGCTGCGACGCGATTTATCCGGATGCGTGGGAAGCCTATGTCGACCACATTCCGACCCACGAACGCGACGATCTGATCGGCGCCTACTACCGGCGCCTGACGAATCCGGATGCGGCGGTGCGCCTGGCTGCGGCCAAGGTCTGGTCGACCTGGGAAGGCGCAACGAGCTACCTGCTGCAGAATCCGGACTACATCGCTTCCACCGGCGCGGACGAATTCGCGCTCGCATTCGCGCGCATCGAGTGCCACTACTTCGTCAACGGTGGCTTTTTCGAATGCGACGATCAGCTGCTGCGCGATGCGCACAAGCTGAAACACATTCCTGCCGTGATCGTGCAGGGCCGCTACGACGTAGTCTGTCCGATGCGCAGCGCCTGGGACCTGCACCGCGCCTGGCCGGAGGCAGATTTGCGCATCGTTCCCGACGCCGGCCATTCGGCCTTCGAGCCGGGCAATGCGCACGAGCTGATCGAAGCAACGGATCGGTTTCGCTGATTAATCGACGCAAAAAAACCGGACCGCGAGGTCCGGTTTCTTTTGCGCTAATGAAACGCGGAGCGATCAATGTGCAGCGGGCGCTGCTTCATGCTCGCTCTTCAGACACGTGCTCATGAAGGTCTTGCGCGCTGCGCCTTTCAGGGCCTTGGTCTTGGCCTCGGCATTGCAGGATTTCATCTTTTCCTGCTGGGTTTCCTTGGCGGTGGCCGGAGCGGCCGCTTCCGCGGGCTTGGCGGTTGCCGGCGCGGCAGCTTCGCCGCCCTTGAGGCAGGTGCTCATGAACGACTTGTACTCATCGCCCTTGAGGCCCTTGGTGTGGGCGTCCTTGGAACAGGTACTCATCTTGGTCTGCTGTGCCGTCATCGGCTTGGCGGTTTCGGCCGCGAAGGCGCTGCCAACGGCGGCAGCAAGAACGAAGGCGAGGGTGGCAACTGCGAGTTTCATGGTCATCTCCTGACAGGGGTGGCGGTGCTGCCGCCGGAGTCTACGCCGGCACGATTGCATGGCGTAGCTGCGGCGCACAATGATGCCGGAACGCTGAATCGAGTCTGTAGGAAACCGCCGATGTGCACGTCGGTTTAGCGCGCGTTGTGCCGGGACTCTTGCAATCCTCCCTGATTGCGAGAATCAAAAGCGGCCATCCGTGGCCGCATTTTTCGATTCAGGCCGCCTTGGCCATGCGCGGTCCGTGCATCAACGCCTGCTTGACCGTGTCGACGACGAGGTCGATTTCCGCGGAGGTCACGTAAAACGTGGGCGTGAAGCGCAGCGAATTGACGCCGCCGTGGATCACGCCGATGCCGTGCTCACGCAGCCATTCTTCCGTGCTGCCGGCACCGTAACATTTGAATTCCGGCGCCAGCTCGCAGGAGAACAGCAGGCCCGTACCCTGCACCTTGGTGATCAGGCCGGGCAATTCGTTCTTGAGCTTGTTGAGTTTGTCCAGGAATTCGGCGCCGCGCGCGCGGATGTTCGCCTTCAACTCCTGCGTAACCAGGCCAAGCGCCGCGCAGGCGACTTCGAGTGCACGCGGATTGGCGGTCATGGTGTTGCCGTAGATGCCCTTCTTGTACAGCGCGGCGGTTTTTTCCGTCACCGCCAGCACCGACAACGGGTACTGGCCGCCATTCAGGGCTTTGGAATAGGTTTCCATGTCCGGCGGATCGAGTTTCTCGAAGCCGGGATAATCCACGATCGACAGCACGCCGTGCGCGCGCAGACCGGCCTGGATCGAATCGACCAGGAACAGCGAACCTTGGCTGCGCGTAAGTTCGCGCGCAGCGGCGTAGAACTCAGGCGTGACCGAGCGGCCCGGGTCGCCTTCACCCATCACCGGTTCGAGGAACATGGCTTCGATGAACCAGCCGTTCTTGTCCGCGTCGGCAAAAACCTGACGCAACGCCTCGACGTTGTAGGGCTCGACCGTGAGCAGGCTGTGCTCGTCGCGGAAGCTGGCGAGGTTCTGCACATAGGCCTTCCGCGAGGAATCCGAATACACGGCAGGGCGTTCGGTGCGGCCGTGGAAGGCGCCCTTGACCGCAAGGCGCTTGATCGTGCGCCCGGCATATTTGCCGCCGGTATCCGTCATCAGCTTGGCGTTGACGTCGGCGATGCGGCAGGCCAGCGATACCGACTCCGAGCCGGAATTCAGGCACATGAACTTGCTGTACGGGCAGGCGCCGCGGCTGCGCCCGACATGCGCCTTGAGCGCGCGCGTGAAGCGCATCTGGCTCACGCTCGGGGTCATGATGTTGGCCATCGGCACGGGTTTGGACATCGCCGCGTGTATCGCCTTCGGCGTGTGACCGAAGCCGAGCATGCCGTAACCGCCGGAATCGTGGATCACCGCGCCCTTGAGGGTGACGATCCACGGTCCGCGCGCGGCCAGCGCGATGTACGGGTTCACCGCGTCATCGGCATAGAAATTGACGAAATCGGCTTGCACGCGCGCCAGTTGCGCCGCTTCGTCGAGCTTGACCAGGTCCGGGAATTCGGCGGCCATGCCACGTTGCGCGCCGAGCGCCTCGTCGACGGCTTCGGCCAGTTCCGGGAATTGCGCAGCCATGCGCTCGATCGTGGCATCGGGCAGGCCCTGCGTGCGGGTTGCGCCGCCGGCGCGGCGAAGTTCTTCGAGTTTGGCGATGATGGACATGTTGCACCTCCACAAACGGTAGAAACGCACCGCGAGCGGCACGTCAAAAGAATTCGAAATCCCTGTTCCGGCGGGAATTTTACCACGCGCAAGTGGCCCGCTGGCGGGGCCGCTTTGCCATGCTGGATAGGGAGCCACTTTCGAATCCCGATTTGTCGCGGCAACGACTATCCGGCTGACAGTTGTCACGGGCAAGTCCTGACTGGCGCGACTGTCGGCTCGGCCGGCTCGACAAGCACACTTTCCGCAACTTCGGCGGGAGCCTTGTGATGACGACGGAAAACGGTGTGGTGGCAAAGCGGCACGGGTTGGAGCGGACGTCATGAACCAGAGCAATGCCATGCGCATCATCTATTGCCGCTTTGCCTTGACCCTTGCCGCGGTGGTATTACTGCTCGCCAACCTGCACCCCATCCACTGAGCCATGTCGAGTTTGTTGGACAGCTTGTTGCACCCGGCACCGGATTCGCTGGCGGCGCGAAGCCGTGAGCGCGGCAAATCGCCGTGGGTCGATGCCGTCCACCTGCTCTGGACGTCATGGATTTTTGTCACACCGGCCTTCGACCACAATTCGTGGAATCTGCGCTGGGCTGTCCTCACCGCGCTGTCATACCCGATTTTCCTGGGACTGTATGCCCGCTGCGTGATGGCTTCGCGCCGCACGTCGCGCGTCTACGCAATCGGCATGATCCTGCTTTGCCAGGCGCTGATGCCGTGGTATCCCAGCGGCTTGAGCTATTTCGTGTTCGGCTGCGTGATGTTGCGCATCTGCGGTCAATCCGTCCGCCGCTACATGGCTGCGCTGGTGCTTGCCGGTTCACTGCTGCTGCTCGAAGGCTGGTTGCTGCACTATCCGTGGCAGGTGACGGGCACGATCGCGACGATGACCTTCATCATCGGCCTGATCGTCAATGTCGAGCGCACGAGCGAGGAAAAGGATGCCGAGTTGCGCCTGTCGCACGATGAAGTCCGCCGCCTGGCCGCCACGGCGGAACGCGAACGCATCGGTCGCGACCTGCACGATCTGCTCGGTCACACGCTGTCGCTGATCACGCTCAAATCGGAACTTGCGAACAAATTGTTCGATCGCGATGCGGCGGGCGCCAAACGCGAAATGCTCGACGTTGAACGCGTCGCGCGCGACGCGCTGGCGCAGGTGCGGCGCGCGGTCACCGGCATCCGCGCGGCGGGTCTGGCCGCCGAACTGGCGTCCGCGAAACTGCTGCTCGAATCCGACGGCGTGCATCTGGAATACGAACTGGCCGACATCAGTCTGCCGGCCGAGCTCGAAACCGCACTGGCGATGACGGTGCGCGAGGCGGTCACGAACATCCAGCGGCACGCGCGCGCCACGCGGGCGCAGGTGACGCTGGCGGCGCGTGCGGGCAAGCAAGCGCTGTTGAGCATCGCCGACGATGGCCGTGGCGGCGCCATCGTGCCCGGCAACGGGCTTGCCGGCATGCGCGAGCGGCTGGCCGCAATCGGCGCGCAATTGCGCGTGGATTCCGAGCGCGGCCGGGGTACGACATTGACCGTGACGTTCGTCCTGCCACAACAAGCGCTGGAGCCAGCGCCGCTTGTCCAATTGCGGCAGGCGCAATGATTCGCGTTCTGCTCGCCGAAGACCAGGCCATGGTGCGCGGCGCGCTGTCGGCCCTGCTCAAGCTCGAATCCGATCTCGATGTGGTTGGTTGCGCGGCAGATGGTGAGGAAGCCTGGCAGCTCACGCAACGCGCCGCACTTGATGGTAATGGGCCCGATATCGTCGTCACCGATATCGAAATGCCCAAGCTCACGGGGCTTGAACTCGCGCAGCGCATCCGCGAACGCGAAATCGGTTGCAAGGTCATCATCCTGACCACGTTCGCGCGACCTGGATTCCTGCGCCGTGCGCTGGATGCGGGCGTGAGCGGTTATCTGTTGAAAGATGCGCCGGCCGAGCAGCTCGCCGAGGCAATCCGCAAGGTGCATCGCGGCGGTCGCGCCATCGATCCGCAGCTCGCGCTGGAGGCATGGTCCGGCGACGATCCGCTCAACGACCGCGAGCGCCAGGTGTTGCGCCTGGCGGGCGAGGGCATGTCCGCCGGCGATATCGCCGGGCAGTTGCATCTGTCGCAGGGTACGGTGCGAAATTATTTGTCCGAGGCGATCGGCAAGCTCGGCGTGAGTAATCGCATTGAGGCATACCGGTTGGCGCGGCAGAAAGGCTTGCTCTGACCGCGTACAATTGTGCGGTGAAAAAATCCGATTTCCATTACGACTTGCCCACCGAACTGATCGCGCAGGTGCCGCTGGCGCAACGTTCGGCGAGCCGCTTGCTCGTGGTCGACGCACAGAAAGCCGAATTCGCGGATCGGCAGTTCACCGATCTGGGCGAATACCTCAATCCCGGCGATCTGCTCATATTCAACGACACGCGTGTATTGCCGGCGCGGCTGTATGGACACAAGGAAACCGGCGGCGCAGTGGAAATCCTGATCGAGCGCGTCACGGGCACGCACACGGCTGTCGCGCAGTTGGGCGTGAGCAAGAAACCCAAACCCGGTGCGAAAATTCTTCTCGACGACGACAGCGCGTTGCAAGTGCTCGGTCGCGAAGGTGAGTTTTATACGCTGCGCCTCGCCGGGCCGGAGCCGTTGGACAAGCTGCTCGCGCGCCTAGGGCACATGCCGCTGCCGCCGTACATCGCGCGCGCCGACGACGTGTCTGATGCCGAACGCTATCAGACGATTTACGCGCGCGCGCCGGGTGCCGTCGCGGCACCGACTGCGGGCCTGCACTTCGATACGCCGCTGCTAGCCGCGCTGCATGCCAAGGGCGTGAACTTCGGCTACGTCACCCTGCACGTCGGCGCCGGCACATTCGCGCCCATGCGCAGCGAGAATGTCGCAGAACATCGCATGCACCGCGAATGGCTGAATGTCGGCGCCGAACTCGTGGAAAAAATCCGTCGCACGCGCGCGGCGGGAGGGCGCGTGGTTGCGGTGGGCACCACCGTGGTGCGTGCGCTGGAATCGTCTTTGCGCGATGGTGAAGTCGCACCGTTCGCCGGCGAGACGCAGATTTTCATCTTCCCCGGCTACAAGATCACCAGCCTCGATGCGCTGGTCACGAATTTCCATCTGCCCGAATCGACGCTGCTCATGCTCGTGTCGGCCTTCGCCGGACGCGAACTGATGCTGGCTGCGTATCGCCATGCCGTCGAGCAACGCTACCGCTTCTTTTCGTACGGCGATGCGATGCTGATTCTGCCGAAGGGGGTTGGCGCATGAGCTCGATGCAATTCGAACTGCTCGCCACCGACGGACCCGCACGCCACGGGCGCGTGACTTTTCCACGCGGCGTCATCGAAACGCCGGCGTTCATGCCGGTAGGCACGTATGGATCGGTGAAAGGCATGACGCCGCGTTCGATCGTCGAGACCGGCGCGCAGATCATCCTCGGCAACACGTTTCATCTATGGCTGCGGCCCGGGCTCGACGTCATCGGCGAGTTCGGCGGCTTGCACAAGTTCATCGGCTGGAAGCAGCCGATCTTGACTGACTCCGGCGGCTTTCAGGTGTTCTCGCTGGCCGAGCGGCGCAAGATCACGGAGGAGGGCGTGCGCTTCGCCTCGCCGGTGGACGGCTCGAGGGTGTTCCTCTCACCGGAGGAATCCATGCGTAGCCAGCGCGTGCTCGATTCCGATATCGCGATGATCTTCGACGAGTGCACGCCGTATCCAGCGACGGAAAAACAGGTTCGCGATTCGATGGAGTTGAGCTTGCGCTGGGCCGCGCGTTCGCGGCGTGCGTTTGATGATCTTAAGAACCCCAATTCCCTGTTCGGCATTGTGCAGGGCGGTACGTTTCCGAAGTGGCGCGAAGTTTCCGCGCAGGGGTTGCTGCAGATCGGTTTCGACGGCTACGCGGTCGGCGGACTGGCGGTGGGTGAACCCGAAGCCGAGCGCAACCGCACGCTGGAGCAAACCGTGCCGTTGTTGCCGCAGGACCGTCCGCGCTATCTGATGGGTGTCGGACGGCCGCAGGACATCGTCGAAGCCGTGTGCCGTGGCATCGACATGTTCGACTGCGTGATGCCTACCCGCAACGCACGCAACGCGCACATCTTCACACGCACGGGCGTGCTGCGCCTGCGCAACGCCCAGTACGAGCGCGACACGCGGCCGCTCGACGAGACTTGCGCCTGCTACACCTGCGCGTCCGGCTTCAGCCGTGCCTACTTGCGCCATCTGGACAAGTGCGGCGAGATGCTCGGGCCGATGCTGGCGACGATCCACAACCTGCATTACTACCAGGACCTGATGCGCGACTTGCGCGAAGCGATCGTGGCGCGGCGGTTGGCGGATTACGTGGTCGGGTTTTACCAGGGGCAGGCCAGGACCGCTTGAGGCGCTGCGGCGGGTGCATGGCTCGCCACCGCATGGCATAATCCCCAGTCTTTTGGCAGGCCCGCCGGTTCGCGGCGGGCGAACAACGCGAGAACCCCATGGATTTCCTGATTTCCAACGCTTACGCACAGGCGCCGGCAGCCGGTTCGCCGGAAGGCATCGGCCTGCTCGGATCGCCGTTCGTGTTCATCATCATCATGGTCGTCATGATGTTCTTCATGTTCCGATCGCAGTCCAAGCGGCAGAAGGAACTCAAGGCCATGATCGCGGCGCTCGCCAAGGGCGACGAAGTGGTGAGCAACGGCGGCATCGCCGGACGCATCGACGATATCGGCGAGAGCTTCCTGACCCTTGAAATCGCGCCCGACGTCAAGATCAAGCTGCAGAAGACGGCGATCTCGATGGTGCTGCCCAAAGGCACTTTGAAATCCGCGTAGCTGGCGCGAACTTGCATGACCGCGAAGACCGCCCGGCGGTCGTCCGCGGCCGCACTCCACACAAGAAAAGCCCATGAATGACTTTCCCCGCTGGAAATACATCCTCGTTGCCGCAATCGTCCTGCTCGGCATCATTTACGCGCTGCCGATCCTGTATCCGCAGCAGCCGGCCGTGCAGGTTTCTGCCAATCGCGGCGCGACCGTCGACGCGGCGCTGAAGGAAAAGGTGCTGGGCATCCTGCAGACGAAGAAGATCGCGTTCAAGGATGTCGAACTCAACGGCGATCGCCTGCTCGCGCGCTTCCCGAACACCGAGGTGCAGTTGGCTGCGTCCGACACGCTCAAGACCGAACTCGGCGACAAGTACATCGTCGCATTGAACCTGGCCTCGACCGTGCCGGGCTGGTTGCGTGCGATCGGCGCGAACCGCATGCCGCTGGGCCTCGACCTGCAAGGCGGCGTGCACTTTTTGATGGAAGTCGACCAGAAGGCCGCGCTGACCAAGATGCAGCAGCGCTACGTGGATGACATCCGCAACGCCTTGCGCACTGCCAAGATCCGCTACGAGTCGGTCAACCCGGCTGCGCAGGGCATCGTCGTGGTGTTGCGTTCGGAAGCCGACCGCACCGCGGCGGCGAACGAGATCGCGAAGAGCGTGAACCAGCCCGAAAAGCTGGGCTCGCAACCACCTCTGGAAATCGCCGATGGCACCAGCACCGCGACCACGTTCGCGCTCAACGCGCGCATCCGCGAAGCGACGTTGCTGGAACAGCAGCGTTCCATCGTCGCCAGCAACCTGACCACGCTGCGCAATCGCGTCAATCAGCTCGGCGTGTCCGAGCCCTTGATCCAGCAACAGGGCGCGAACCGCATCGTCGTGGAACTGCCCGGTGTGCAGGATACGGCCGAGGCCAAGAAGATCCTCGGCGCGCAGGCGACCTTGGAATACCACGCGGTCGACGAAAACACGAATCCGATCGAAGCGGCGAAGACCGGTATCGTGCCGCCGGATTCGCGCCTCTACTACACCCAGCGCGTCGGGCCGGATGGCAAGCCGATGCCGATCGTGCTGAAGAAGAAGATCATCGTCGGCGGCGACGAACTCGTCGACGCGGCCGCGATCCCCGATCCGCAGACCGGACTGCCTGCGGTGTCGGTGACGCTGAACGCGCTTGGCGGAAAGCGCATGCTCGACTACACGCGCGAAAACGTGGGCCATCGCATGGCCGTGGTCTACATCGAGCGCATTCCGGAAACGAAAATCGTCGATGGCAAGGAAGTGCGCAGCGCCAAGGTCAACGAGGAAGTGATCAACGACGCCACGATCCAGGGCGTATTCTCGAACAAGTTCCAGACCACGGGCCTGGACAGTCTGAAGACCGCGAGCGAGCTGTCGCTGTTGCTGCGTGCGGGTTCACTGGCCGCGCCGGCCGACATTGTCGAGCAGAACGTGATCGGCCCGAGCCTGGGCCAGGACAACATCCGCAAGGGCGGCATGGCAGTTATCCTCGGGCTGCTCGCGGTGCTGATCGCGGCGGCGCTCTACTATCACCTGTTCGGCCTGATCGCGGACGTCGCCCTGGTCTTGAACCTGGTGTTGCTGATTGCGGTGCTGAACGTGCTGCAGGCGACGCTGACCATGCCCGGCATTGCCGGTATCGTGCTGACCCTGGGCATGGCGATCGACGCGAACGTGCTGATCTGCGAACGCATCCGTGAGGAATTGCGCAACGGCTCAACGCCATTGGCTTCGATCCGCGCCGGTTACGACAAGGCCTGGTCGACGATTCTCGACGCAAACGTCACCCACCTGCTCGCGGCCTTCGGTCTGTTCGCGTTCGGTTCCGGCCCGATCAAGGGCTTTGCCGTGACACTGGCCATCGGCATCCTGACCTCGATGTTCACTTCGGTCACGGTCACGCATGCCATCACCAACCTCATCCACAGTGGTCGCAAGCTCAAGGGCTTGTGGATCGGCGGTGGCCACCACGTGAGCCCCGCAGGAGCGTAAGCCATGGAAATCTTCAAACACGATGCCGCATTCGACTTCCTGAAATGGCGCCGGGTCAGTCTCGTCATTTCCGCGCTGCTGGTGTTGCTCTCGATCGGCGCGATCGCCACGCGCGGCCTGAACTACGGCCTCGACTTCACCGGCGGCATCCTGATCAGCGTCAAGTATGAACAGCCCGTCGACATCAGCGAGGTGCGCAGCGCGCTGGATACGGCCGGTTTCGACCACGCCATGGTGCAAAGCGTCGGGGGTGCGCGCGAGGTGTCGATTCGCCTGCAGCCCAGCCGCGACAAGGCGGCCGCCGCAGACGATGCCGGCACGGTGAAGCAGAGCGACAAGGTTGCCGCCGACGTGATGGCCGCACTCAAGGCCAAGCGTGCGGACGCGACGATGTCGCGCGATCCCGACTTCGTCGGCCCCGAGGTGGGCGACGAACTCAAGAGCGACGGCGTCACCGCGGTCATCTTCGTCATCATCGGCATCATGATCTACATCGGCGTGCGCTTCGAGTGGCGTTTCGCCATCGCCGCGATCGCCTCGGAATTCCACGACACGATCCTGACCATCGGCTTCTACGCGTTCACGCAACACGAGTTCGACATCACCGTACTGGCCTCGGTGCTGGCGGTCGTCGGCTATTCGATCAACGACAAGGTCGTGGTGTTCGACCGCGTGCGCGAAATCTTCCGCGCCACGCGCAAGGGCGAGCCCGTCGATATCCTCAACAAGGCCATCAACAGCACGCTGTCGCGTACCATCATCACCTCGGTGTTCACCGGCATCACGATGATCGCGCTGTATTTCTTCGGCGGTCCCGCGGTGCACGGTTTCGCCCTGACCATGATCATCGGTATCGTGATCGGAACGCTGTCGTCGATCTTCTTCGCCAATCCGATCCTGCTGTGGCTGGGCGTGTCGAAGAAGGACCTGATGCCGGTGACGCGCGACAATCCGGAGCTGGCGCGCAGGCCGTAGTCTTTCACTTCTCCCGCAGGCGGGAGAAGTGGACAAGTCAGCCCAGCAACGCCGGCGTCGCGTTAGCGGTGATGATCTTCACCATCGCCGCCGTGATGTAATGGTTGCCGGCGACGAGATTGCCGCTCGCCGGCAGGCCGTCGCGGCCGGCGAAGTCGCAGAATTTGCCGCCGGCCTCGCGCACGAGCAGGCAGCCAGCGGCCATGTCCCAGGGTTGCAGGCCGGGCTCGAAGTAGCCGTCCAGACGTCCGGCCGCGACATAGGCGAGGTCGAGCGCGGCCGAACCCGTGCGGCGCAGGTCGTCGGCCTCACGCAGCAGCGCGCGCGAGATCGCGAATTGCGCATCCAGATGTCCGTGCTGGCGCGGTGGAAAACCCGTGCACAGCAGCGCGCCGGAAAGACTCTCGCGCTTGCTCACGCGCATGCGGCGGTCGTTGACGAAGGCGCCGTCGCCCTTGCTGGCGGTGAACAGTTCATCGCGCAGCGGATCGTAGACGACGCCGTGGACGAGATCACCGTGGTCCATGAAGCCGATCGATACCGAGAAATGCGGAAAACCGCGCAGGTAGTTGTGCGTGCCGTCGAGCGGATCGACCACCCAGACCTTGTCGGATTTGCCGGTCTTGCCGGTTTCCTCGCCAAGGATGGCGTGGTCGGGATAGGCGCGGCGCAGTTCCTTGACGATCTCGGCTTCGGCCAGCTTGTCGACTTCGCTGACGTAGTCGTGGCGCGATTTTTCTTCGACGTTAAGCCCTTCCACGCGATTCATGTAGCGCAGGATCACGGCTCCGGCGGCGCGCGCGGCGCGCACCGCGACATTGACGGCGGGTCTGGGCATGACGGTTTCCTGCGTTTATGGTCGAAAAGAACGGGTGCGACGAGGCGCGGTTGCGATTTTAGCAGAAGCAAGGCTTCCGTCCGCCCTGCGGGCGACCGGGTAACTCCCAAAGCCGGAGCTTCCGACCGTTCTGCGACCGGTCGGGTGACTTTCTTTTCTCGTGAAAAGAAAGTCACCAAAGAAACACGTTCAGAGCGGGGCGTCCCATGGGAGGGGCTTCACGAAGGACGGAAAAGGGACGCAAGTTCCACTTGCAACTCGTCCATTCCATGCTGTGATGCCCGCCTGCGATAATTGCCGCATGAGCAAGCATCAGATCTCATCTGTAGTTGGGCCGGACATCCGCTTCGTGCTGGTGCGCACCTCGCATCCGGGCAACATCGGCGCTGCGGCGCGTGCGATCCGCACGATGGGATTTGCGCGCATGGGCCTGGTCGCGCCGCACAAGTTCCCGCATCCGGATGCGGTGGCCCTGGCATCGGGTGCGAACGCGGTGCTGGGCAATGCGGCGATGGCGCCGACCCTGGTCGATGCCGTCGCCGATTGCACGCTGGTGCTGGGCTGCACGGCCCGCGCCCGCGCGGTGCAGCTGGAAGAACTGTCTCCGCGCGAAGCTGCCGCGCGTGCGCTGGCCGCCAGCGCGCATGGCCCGGTCGCGATCGTGTTCGGCAATGAACGCACGGGTCTGGAAAACGACGAGTTGATGTCCTGTCACGCCGCGGTGCGCATTCCGAGCGTGGAGGACTTCCCCTCGCTCAACCTATCCCAGGCTGTACAGGTGCTGGCTTATGAACTGCGCCTGGCAATGCTCGAACACGCGCCGCTTGTGGATGCGGAGCGCCGCGAGGATCCTCCCGCTACCGCCGAGCAGCTCGAATATATGTTCGAACATCTGGCGCAAATGCTCGACGACATCGACTTCCACAAGGGCCGTTCACCGGTGACCATCATGAAGCGCCTGCGCCGGTTGTTCCTGCATGCGAGCCTGGATCAGCGCGAGGTGCGCATCCTGCGCGGGATTTTTGACGATGCGCAGCGGATGGCGAAGATCGCCAAACCGCAAAGCTAGCCGCTTAGCGCACTGTCGGATTCTTCCGCAGTACATGCCACGAGGACCTTGTCCACGCGCGCTCCGTCCAGATCGACAACCTCGAAGCGCCAGCCGCGCCAGTCAAAATGCTCACCGGGCTGCGGAATGCGGCCGAACCTGGCGACGACCATACCGGCGACGGTGTTGAAATCGTGCTCGTCCTCGGTCGGCAATTCGGTCAGGCCGAGCAGCTCGCGCAAATCGTCAGTGGCGAGCGCGCCGTCGATCAGCCAACTGCCATCGTCGCGTCGCGTCACCGGCTGGACCTGCGTCGCCGGAACCGGCGCCGCGCCGTGTCCGACCACGGCGGCGAGAACGTCATTAAGTGTGACCAACCCATCGACATCGCCGTATTCGTCCACGACCAGGGCGAGCCGGGTTTCCGCATCGCGGAATTCTTCGAGCAGGTCCAGCGCGCGTGCGGTGCCGGGCACGTACAGCGGCTTGGCAAGCTTCGCGAACAGGTCGATCTGCGTGCTGCCGAGCATCGCCGGCAGACGCTTGATGCTGAACACGCCGAGCACGTCCTTGTCGCTGCCGCGATAGACCGGATAGCGCGAAAACGGCGTGTCGCGCATGATCGCGAGGTTTTCCTCCAGCGATGCCGCGGCGTCCAGCCAGGCGATGCGCGGGCGCGGTGTCATCAGGCTGTCCACGGTTCGATCGCCAAGCCGGAGCACGCGGTTGACCATGTTGCGCTCGTCGGAGTCGATCACGCCCTGATCCGCGCTTTCGGCCACGAGCAGGCGGATTTCTTCCTCGCTGACACGGTCGCCGCTGGCATGGTCCAGGCGCAGCAGGCGAAAGGTGTGGCGTGTCAGCCAGATCAGGGCGAAGGCGAACGGCATGGCAACGGAACTGGCAATGCGCATCGGAATGGCCGTGGCCACGGCAAAACGTTCCGGGCTGATCAGGGCCAGCCGTTTGGGCAGGATTTCGCCAAGCCAGATGTTGATGAAGGTGATCACGGTGACGCTGATCACCACGCCGATCGCGTGCGCATACGGTGCCAGCCATGCGACGTGCAGCGCCTGCAACGCGCGCGCGAATTCCTCTCCGAGCGAATCGCCCAGCGCGGCGCCGGTGCCGATCGCAATCAGGGTGATGTATACCTGCACGGTGGACAGGAAGCGCTCCGGCGTCTGCGTCATCGCAAGCGCGGCCTGCGCGCGCCGGCTGTCGCGGGAGAGATGCTTCAGGCGCGCCTTGCGCGAGGTCATCAGTGCCATTTCGCCCAGCGTGAAAAAGCCGTTGAGCAGGGATAGCAGTACGACGAGAGCGATTTCGAAGGTCATCAGGTGTCGCGCGAAGTCATGCGCGGGAGTCTAGCAGACCCCCTGTTGTGGCCACGGTGCGTCATAAAACGGTAAACTTCGAGCGCGCGGCCGGCTCAGGGGTGCGCGTAAACCACGACGAGGCCAGCGCATGTTCTCCCTGCAGACGATCTTCGGCAAAGGCGACAAATTTTACGGCCTGCTCGAAGCCAGCGCCGACGCTGCGCGGCAGAGCACGCGCGCACTGATTGCGATGCTGAATGCGAAGTCGCCGAATCCGTCGCTGGACGAATTCAAGGTTGCGCGCCGCCGCGAGAAGGAAATCATGGCGCAAATCAGCCAGGCCTTGGTCAACACCTTCGTCACCGCGCTTGAACGCGAGGATATCGAGGCGCTGTCCGGCGCGCTGTACAAGATTCCGAAGACGGTGGAAAAATTCGCCGAACGCTACGCCCTGTTCGCCGACCAACTGGTGGACGTGGACTACGCCTCGCGCGCGGCGATGCTGGAGAAGGGCGCCGAGACCATTGTGCAGATGGTGCGCCAGTTGCGCCAGGGCATGAAGCTCGAGGAAATGAAGGCGCTCAACGATCGCATGCAGGCGATCGAAAGCGAGGCCGACCGTCTGATCCTGGATTTGTACAAGGACATGTTTTCCGAAACCAGCGATGCGGTGCGCCTGCTGCTGCGCAAGGACCTGTTCGAATTGCTGGAAAAGGCAATCGACCGCTGCCGCGATGCCGGCAACGTCATTTACGCGATCGTGCTGAAGAATTCCTGAGGGCTCCCCGTGACCCTCACTCTGGTCCTGGTCGTCATCGCCGTCGCGCTCGTCTTCGAGTACATCAACGGCTTCCACGACACCGCCAATTCCATTGCCACGGTGGTGGCGACGAAGGTGCTCAGCCCCGGCCAGGCGGTGCTGCTCGCGGCATTCACCAATTTGCTCGGCGCGATGTGGGGCACGGCGGTGGCCAAGACCATCGCGTCCGGCCTGATTGACACCGGCGTCGTGGCCATGACTCCGGAAATCCTGATCTGCGCGCTGCTCGGCGCCACGATCTGGGATCTGATCACTTGGTGGGTCGGGTTGCCGTCGAGTTCCTCGCACGCGCTGGTCGGTGGCCTGTGCGGCGCGGCGCTGGCCGCTGCCAGCGGCAATTGGGGAGCCATAGTCTGGTCGGTGCCGGCGGATCATTGGTGGCATGCCAAGGGTGTGCTGAACAAGGTCATCCTGCCGATGGTCGTTTCGCCGTTGGCCGGATTCATCATCGGATTCCTGGTGATGGGGCTGTTGTTCGCGCTGTTGTCGTTCTTCAACGGTTTGGGCGGAACGGCCACTCGCGCGACCCGGCCGCGCACGGTCAATGCCGTGTTCGGCAAGTTGCAGATATTCTCGTCCGGGTTCATGGGCCTGTCGCACGGCATGAACGACGCGCAGAAGACCATGGGCATCATCGCGCTGGCGCTGGCCGGCGCGACCACGGCCGGTTCGCTGGATCATCTGCCCGCGTGGCTGGATTTCCTGCGCGTGCCCAGCGATGCACAGGGTCAGTTCGGCATCGCGATCTGGATCAAGGTTGTGTGCGCGCTGACCATGGCCGCCGGCACGATGGTCGGCGGCTGGCGCATCATCCGCACGCTCGGCCACAAGATGGTCAAGTTGCATCCGGTCAACGGCGTGGCGGCCGATATCACCGCCTCTGGCGTGATCATCACGGCTTCGGTGCTGGGTCTTCCGGTTTCCACCACGCACAACGTGTCGTCCGCGATCATGGGCGTGGGCGCGGCCAAGCGCCTGAACGCGATCCGCTGGACCGTGGTCGAGCGCATGGTGTGGGCGTGGCTGCTCACCTTGCCGGTGGCGGGCGGCCTCGCGTGGCTGCTGGTCCGGGGAATGCAGCTATTGGGCTGGCACCAATCGTAGATTCAAAGCGTATCGCCACCGGCCGACATGGCTTTCTCAAGACGATCACCGAGCGGGCCGATTTCCTCAATCAGACGGGCAAGTTCCTTCTCGTTCAACAGCTCGTACGGACGGTTCTCGCAAAGGTGCAGGTAGGGCGCGCCGTCCAGATCGCTCACCGCAAGAAAGCCCACGCGCTGTTCCCAGTTGAAGCGCAGGCAGCGTGTGGCGTCCATTCCCGCGACAGAGCCGATCGGCGTGGAAATGCGCAGGTACTTGCGACCGTCGTCGCCTTCCAGTTCGGCCAGATACATGCCTTGATGGCGCTTTCCGCCATCGATGGCCAGGTCGAAACTGACAAGGTACGGGTCGTTGATGCGCAACGACTGCCGGGCCTGGATCGCGGAACGGATTTCCTCGAACGAGTGCATGGATGCTTCCCGTGAATCCAAAGCCTTATGCTAACGTGTTGCCGCAATGAAGTCAGGCATGGCAGACATCCCGCCCGAACACGCCTGCATCCTGCGCGTGATCCGATCGATCCCGCGCGGGCGCGTGGCCAGTTATGGCGAGATCGCGCGGCGCGCCGGCCTGCCGCGGCACGCACGTCTGGTCGGGCGCGTACTTGGCGTGTATTCCGCGTTGAAGTTGCCGTGGCAGCGCGTGTTGCGTTCGGACGGGCGCATCGCCTTCCCGAAAGGCAGTCCGGGTTACCGCCAACAGCGCGCGTTGCTCATCGACGAAGGCGTCGCCGTGCGCAACGGTCGCATCGATCTTGGCCGATTTGGCTGGCAGCGCGATCTGGATGCCGAGTTGTGGAAGATGGCGTGAACCGGCCCGATTCGGGCATCATCGGCGTTTTGCCGGACTTCGCCCGATGATGCCACGCGTTCCACCCGTCACCCGCGCCCTGCTGATCGCCAATATCGCGATCTTCGCCTTGCAGATGGCCGGCGGCGACGCCACGATCATCGCCCATTTCGCGCTGTGGCCGCTGGGTCCGCACCAGCTCGCGCGCATGGACAGCGGCGCCGTGATGGCGCTTGGTTTCGAACCTTGGCAACTGATTACCTACAGCTTCCTGCACGGCGGCGTGCCGCACATCGCCTTCAACATGCTCGCCTTGTGGATGTTCGGCGGGGCTGTGGAAGAAGCGTTCGGTGCGCGCCGCTACACATTGTTCTATTTCGCCTGCGTGTTCGGCGCCGCATTGGCGCAGCTGGCGACGATCGCGTTTTTCTCGCCACAGGACTTTTATCCGACCCTCGGCGCCTCCGGCGGCGTGTTCGGCCTGTTGCTGGCCTACGCGGTGCTGTATCCGCAGGCCAAGGTTTTCTTCTTTCTTATCCCGATACCCATTCCGGCGCGCATTGCCGTGGTCGGCTACATGGCGCTGGAACTTTATCTCGGGGTCACCGGCACGCAGGCGGGCGTGGCGCATTTCGCGCATCTGGGCGGCGCGGTGGTGGGATTTGGTCTGATCCAGTTTTGGCGAAGCCGGGCTCGTCAACGCTAGATCGCATAAAAAAACGCCGCGTTTCCGCGGCGTTTTCGTTTCATCACAGAAAGCCGGTGATTACCAGATCTTTACCTGGGCATCGCCGCTGCGCACCATCTTGTCGCCGGCCTTGCACGAGAACGCCTGTGCAAATTGCGGCATGTTCGACGGTGCCGCGAATGCGCGCACGCTGGCGGGCGAGTGTGGGTCGACATTGAGCAGGAGTTCGGCGGTTTTCTGGCGCGAGCTGCCGCGCCAGACATTGGCCCAGCTCAGGAAGAAGCGCTGATCCTGGGTGAAGCCATCGATCTTCTCCGCGGCTTCCTTCGGATCGGCCTTGAGAGCGGTTTGCAGGGCGTCGTAGGAAATGTTGATGCCGCCCAGGTCAGCGATGTTCTCGCCAAGCGTGAGCTTGCCGTTGATGTGAAGGTCCGGTTTTTCCTTGATCGGCGCGTAACCGTCGAATTGCTTGACCAGTTTGTCGGTGCGCGCTTCGAACTGCTTTTTGTCGGTCGCCGTCCACCAGTTGCTGCGGTTGCCCTTGCCGTCGAACTGGCTGCCCTGGTCGTCGAAGCCATGACTGGCCTCATGGCCGATCACCGCGCCGATGCCGCCGTAATTGAGCGCGTCATCGCCCTTGGCATAGAAGAATGGCGGTTGCAGGATCGCGGCCGGGAAGTTGATCGTGTTGTCGGTCGGGTTGTAGTAGGCATTGACCGTCTGCGGCGTCATGCCCCATTCGCGACGATCGGTGGCCTTGCCGATCTTGCCGATGTCGTAGTGATAATTGTATTTGCCGGCGGCTTCCAGATTCGCGTACCAGTTGCCTTGCGTGATGTTCAAGCCCGACCAGTCGCGCCATTCGTCCTTGTCCGGATAGCCGATCTTGGGCAGGAAGTCGTTCCACTTGTCGATTGCCTTCTTCTTCGTATCCGCGCTCATCCAGTCCAGGTGCTCGATGCGGTTCTTCAGCGCGTTGCGCACATTCGTGACCAGCACCTCGGCGCGTTGCTTGGCCTCCGGCGGGAAATACTTGGCGACGTACAGTTCGCCCATGCCCATGCCCATCGCGCCATTGATGGCGCCGAGCACGCGCTTCCAGCGATCCTTCTGTTGCGGCTGTCCGGCGAGGGTCTTGTTGAAGAAATCGAAATGGTTGTCGACGAAGGCACGGCTCAACTGCGGCGACGCGGAACTGATCGTGTGCAGGCGCAGGTAAGCCTGCCACTGCGCGATCGGCGCCGTTGCCAGCAGCTTGTCGAATTCGGCGAAGAATTTCGGCTGCGACAGCGAAAAACCCTTGCCGACGTCAACGCCCTGCGCGGCGAAGAATTTTTCCCATGAGAAATGCGGGCTGACCTTGTCGGCTTCGGCCACGCTGACGAAGTGGTACTGGTTGTCGAGATTGCGCAGTTCGGTCGGCGAGAACGACGCCTTGGCCAGTTCGGTTTCGAACGCAAGCACGGATTCGGCCTGCGTGGTCGCGGCTGCGGCCGGCGTGCCGGTCAGCTCAAAGGCCTTGGCGATGTAGGCAACATAGGCTTTGCGCAAATCCTTGTGCTCGGGCTTGAGGTAGTAGTCCTTCGTCGGCAGACCGAGGCCATCCTGGAAGACAAAGCCGATCTGCTTGCTCGCATCCTTGAAATCGGCGCCGGCGCCGAAATTGAACACGTACTGGTCGCCATCGTTGAAGCTGTTATCGAGGAATTTGGCGACGTCCGCGCTGTTCTTCAGCGCGTCGATCTGGGCCAGACGCGGCTTGATCGGATCGAAGCCGGCCTTGTCGATCGCCGCGTCGTCCATGCCGGCGGCATACAGATTGCCGATCTTCTGCTCGAGCGAACCCGGCTTGGCGCCGGCGGCGCCCTTCTCGGCGTCTTCGGCGATCTGGCGCTGTTCGGTCAGGCTCTTTTCGTGCAGTTCGTTGAACGAACCCCAGCGCGTCTGGTCGGCCGGAATCGGGTTGGCCGCCACCCAATTGGCGTTGACGTAGTCGTTGAAGTCCTGGCAGGGACTGTATTTGTTGTCCAGGTTGAAATCGGAAGCTGCGGCGGCGATGCCGGCGAGGCCGAGGCCGATGGCGAGGACAAGCGGTTTCAGGATGCGCTGTTGCATGGGTTTCTCCGAAGTTGCTGTGTTGTATACGATTACCAGATTTCCACAATGTCTGATTCCGGACGCCGCATCGCGTCGCCGGCTTTGCAGGCGAAGGCTTGCGCGAAGGCGGGCACGTCGGCGAGCGGTCCGTTGGTGCGGAACTTCGCCGGCGCGTGTTCGTTGGATTGCAGCTGCATGCGCAGTTGTGCCGGGCGCTGCGCGGTGCGCCAGATCTGTGCGTAGGCATGGAAGAAACGTTGATCCGGGGTCAAGCCCTCGATCTTCGCATCACCCTTGCCTTGGGGCGTGCGCTTGAACGCATCGTAGGCGATGAGCAGGCCGCCGAGATCGGCGATGTTTTCGCCGAGCGTAAGCTTGCCGTTGATGTGCAGGTCATCAACCGGCACGTAGGCATTGAACTGGTCGACGAGCTTCTTGGCGCGCGCGTCGAATTTTTCGCGATCGTCTTTCGTCCACCAGTTCGCGAGGTTGCCCTGTGCGTCGAACTGGCTGCCTTCGTCGTCGAACGCGTGGGTCATTTCGTGTCCGATCACGCTGCCGATGCCACCGTAATTGAGCGCGTCGTCGTTCGTCACCTCGAAATAGGGCGGCAGCAGCTGCGCGGCCGGAAACACGATCTCGTTGCCCATCGGGTTGTAATAGGCGTTGACCGTCTGCGGGGTCATGTCCCATTCGTTGCGATCGACCGGGCGATCGAGTTTCGCGAACTGGCGCTGCGCCTCGAACGCACGCGCGGCGCGCACGTTGGCGATCCACGAGGCGCGTGTCACTTGCAGCTTCGAATAATCGCGCCAGCGATCCGGATAGCCGATCTTCGCGACCATCGTGTCGAGCTTGGCGTAGGCGGATTTTTTCGTGTCCGCACTCATCCAGGTCAGGCGCTCGATGCGCGCGCGCATGGCGGTCTTGAGGTTGTTTACGAGGTCGAGCGCACGCTGCTTGGCTTGCGGCGGAAACACCTGCTCGACATAGGCCTGGCCAAGCAATTCGCCGACCGCGCGATCGGCGCTGCGGATGACACGTTTGTAACGCGGCAGGTTCTGCTTCGCGCCGCGCAGCACGCTGCCGTGGAAGGCGAAATCGGCGTCGACGAAAGACTTGGAAAGATACGCCGCATCGGCATCCACCAGTCGCCAGCGCAACCACGCCCGCCAGTGCGTGAGCGGAACGTCCGTGAGCGCGGCATCGGCCGAAGCGAAAAAATCCGGCTGCGCCATGGAAAACGCTTTCACGTCGTCGCGGCCAGCCTTGTGGAAAAACTCCGTCCACGAAATATGTGGCGTCTTCGCATCGGCCTGCGCCAGCGTCATGATGTGATACGAATTGGATGGATCCCGCAGCGCGACCCGATCCAGCGAGGCTTTCGCGAAACGTGTTTCCAGCGCCACGATCCAGTCGGCTTCTTCTTTTGCGTTCTTGTCGCCGAGCAGACCAAGCATATGCACGACGTGGCTGCGGTACTGCACGAGCAATTGCCTGGATTTCGCATCGTCGCGCAGGTAGTAATCGCGATCGGGCAGGCCGAGTCCGCCCTGGCCGGCGTAGGCGATGTCGGTGCCGGAATGCTTCAGATCCGGCTGGGCCTCGAAATCGAACAGCACGTCATTGCCGCGCAATTGCCAGTCGGCAATCAGCTTCGCCACGTCCGCCGGCGACTTCAGCGCCGCAATCGCGGCGAGGTCGTCTTGCAACGGCGTGTTGCCGGCCTTGTCGATGGCGGCTTCGTTCATCGCCGCAGCATAGAAATCACCGATCTTTTGCGTTGTACTGCCCGCTGCGCCCGGATGCGACGCGGCGTCTTCGAGAATACGTTTCAGGATCGCCGTATTGCGCTCGCCGATCTCGTTGTCCAGGCTCCAGGTGCTGTACTCGGCCGGAATCGGGTTGGATGCGAGCCAGCCGCCGTTGGCGTGCTGGAAGAAATCCGTGCAAGCCGGTGTGCGCGCATCGAAATTGCGCGCGTCGATGCCGTGCTCGTTGCTGTGCGCCTGCGCACCTGTCACGATCAAAAGCATGGCCGGCGCCAGACTGCGCGCGCTGAAAAGACGCATGGAAACTCCCGTTGAAGGAGGCGAGTGTAGGGGTTAACGCGCCGCCGGCGATGTGTCGAAGGTCATTGGCCGAGCGGTTTCGCCGCTTCGGGATGCGCGCCGTCCGGCAGCTTGTCCGGACCGACCGCGCCACCGGACAGGATGAAGGCCATGGCCTGGTCCATGCTCCAGTCGGTGGCGACAAGTTTCGTCATCGGCACGATTTCCAGATACCCGCCGGTCGGGTTTGGCGTGGTTGGCACATACACGGCCGCCATCTCGCGCCCGGCGCTGTCGGCGAACACACGCGTGACAAAGCCAATGGATTTCAATTCCGGCGACGGAAAGTCGATCAGCACCACGCGTTGCGTCCCGGCCGGCTTGGTCGAGAGCATGGTCATCAGTTTTTTCGCGCCGCCGTAGATCGTGTGCACCATCGGAATGCGCGAGATCACGTTTTCGAAGGCATCCAGCAGACGCTGCCCGAACACGCGCGTCGTTGCGAATCCGACGACATAGAACGCGACCACCGTCGCGACGAACGCGATGATCGACTGGAACCATTCCTGGTTCAGCCAGCCTGCCGTGCCGGGAAACGCGGCGGATATTCCGGTGAACAAACCGGCCACGACGGGCGCGCCGACGTGCGACAGGAAGGTGAAGATGAACTTGAACACCAGCCACGTCAGCCACAGCGGCACAAGGGTGAGCAGGCCGGTGATCAGGTAACGCTGGATGTAGAGATGGCGCATGCAAGCGTGGTCCGCAATTTGTGCAATGATAGCGGCAAGTACGAATCCGAGCCGTCGATGGACGAAGCATCTTCAGCCACCGTTCCGGAAGCCGCCGTGCCGGCGCCGCACTTCGGCAAGCCGGTGGTCGTTGCCCTGATCGGCCTGCCGGGCGCCGGAAAGAGCGTTGTCGCGCAGGCGCTGGTCGATCAGCTCGGCCTGCGCCGCGTCTGCCGCGACGCCATCCGTCATGGCATGTTCCCGAAGTGCTCGTACAGCTTCGCGGAAAAACGCGCTGCGTTCCGTGGCCTGCTGTTGGCGCTGGAAATCAACTGCATGCTCGGGCAATCCAGTGTCATCGATGGCGTGACGTTTTCGCGCCGCCGCGACCTGCTGCGCGTGGATGCAGCGATACGCCGCTATCACTTCACGCCCGTGCCGGTCTACCTCGAATGCCCGCCGGATCTGGCACGCGCGCGGATCGCCGCCGATGTCGCAAGCAACGTGCATCTTGCGCGCGATCGAACCACGGATGTCGTTGGCGAGGTGCTGACGCGATTCGACCCGCCTCCGCCGAACGCGCTGGTAGTCAATGCTGCCTTGCCGGCTACCGACGTTTGTCGGCTCGTGGTGGATGCGATTGTGAAAATCCGAAATCCCGACGCAATCACACCTTCGCCGGCTTGAGCTTGGCCCCGCGGAAATACTTCACGCGCAGGTCTAGCCCGCGCTGGCTCTTGCCGATGAAGACGAAGCCGGTATTCGGCCACCAGGCGCGTTGCAGCGCCTCGCCGAAGCGCATGTTTTCCAGTTCCAGGATCACTCCGATGCAAGGGAAATTGTGCTGGCGCGCGAAATCTTCCAGTACATCGCAGGTACGCTGCAGCAGATGCAGCACCAGACGCGACTTGCGCCAATCCTTGCCGATGAAGCAGCGAAAATAGTACGTCGGCTGGCCCAGCCGCGGCAGCGTGATTGGCACGGCTGTGGAAACGCCGGCCACGCGGCCATCAGCGTCGCGTGCATCGAGCACGACCTGGCGCAAGCGCTCCTGCGGCTTGGCGTCGCTCGCGAGCGCGCCCTCGCGTTCCCAGAATTGCAGCACGGCGTCGTCGTTCGCGGTGTCGCCCTTCTGCCAATGCTCGACGAAAGTGAACGATGGTGTGGTCATGCGGCGGGTTCCTGTGGTGTGGCGCGCGCATCGGGCGCGATGTAATCGGTGCCGGGCGTTTCCGGCTTGGGTTCGGGCGGCGGCGAAAAGCCGACTTCCTTGAGCGCCTTGTCGGGCAGGGCGTAGGAGTTGCCGAGCAGTTCGCCCTCGTGCACGATTTCGGGAAACAGCACGCCTTGCACGGACTGCACGGCGAAAATTTCCTGCACCCCACCGGTGAATTTCAGGAACGCAACGGTCTTGCCGGTGCCGATGTGGACCGCCCACACGCCGGACAGGCGCTCGGCGTTGTCGTCGGTGATCGGAATGTCGGTAAATGGCGTAGTGCCGCGCAATTGCGACAGGCCGATGAACGCGATCGGCCCGATGAAGTCGAGTCCGCGGCAGAATCCCGGCACGCGCGCGATGTCGTGGCGCTCGCCGGTTTTCGGATCGACCGTGCACAGCGCGCCGCGGCCGGATTCGAGCACCCACAGGCGGTTGTCGTACCAGCGCGGCGAGTGCGGCATGGATAGGCCACGCGTAACCACGCGATTGGTGGTGATGTCGATGATCAGTCCGCCATCGCGCTTGTTCTTGCGCCAGCCTTCGCGGTCGTTGGTTTCGCCCAGCGCGCTGACGTAGCGCGGGATACCGTTGCGCATGGCCAAACCGTTCAAGTGGCAGCGATCCTCCGGCGCGTAATGACTGACGAATTTCGGCCGCCAACGCGGCACGAAACTCGATTTCGTGTCCAGCGTGCACAGGCACGAGAACGCGGTGTTGACGAACCAGATTGCGCCGTCGGCGTCCCAGGCCATCTCGTGAATGTCGATCGCGCCGGTGATGTGGCCGCGCCGTGCCATGTACACCGCGTCGTGACGCGGCGGATCCTGCAGGCGCTTGGCGACGTCCGGCATGTTGCGGAACTCGACGATCTCCATCAGCGCGCCGAGCATCAGGCGCTGGCGGTCCGCGGCCATGCCCATCGGCCGGTTGAAGGTACGGAAATGCGTGTTGATCGAATTGCCGTCGGGCCGCAGGATGACAAGTTTGCCAGCCTGATAGGTGCTGACCAGCAGGCACCCGCCCAGCTCGCGCAGCAGGTCCGGAAAATTGGACGTGTGCACGCTGCCGAGCACTTCCTCGACAGTCTGTTTCTTTTCCTTCGGATTCGGCTGCGGCGTGTAGCCGACGTTGGGGATGACGCCGGCTTCTTCGGGCTGCGCGGTTTCTTCGCTCATGCCGGCATTGTGACGCATTGCCGGCATGGCGAGAACCCTCATGCTGCGCTACGGGCAGCCGTCGAATCCCGCGTTAAAGACAACATCGTTCTGCTGCGCCTCGTAGGCGCCCATGTCGGCCTTCGTGCCCGACACGCGAGCCAGACCGCGCTGGTCGTAGGGGCTGATCCCGTTCGCCAGGATGTTGCCGGCATCGATGCCAGGGCTGTGGCTCATCAGCGCATGCGTTTTCGTCGGTCCGCCGTTGTCTCGGAGCGGACCCAGCAATGGGCATACGCCGGAGATCGCCATGGTCGGCGAAAAACTGATGCTGCTCGCAAATATCAGATTGTCCTGGCTGCTCTTGCTCGGATTGTTGAAACGCACCAGGTTCAGGGGGGAAAACCGGGTTATGCCAAAATCGTTCGCGAAATTCCCGCTGACGTTGTTCGAGAGTACCGCGCTTTCCAGCAGCACTTGCTTGAATGCGTAGTGATTGATGTCGGTGTAAAAGGCGCCAGTGTCGTCGACGTTGAATCCCGGTGAATAATCGCGCGCGTAGCGCGACGCGGAGCCGGCGGTGTTGAAGGCTACCGTGGAGTTGTAGAGGTGTGTCGTTCCGGCATTGGTCCATGCGCCGCCGACCAGGCTGGTGGCGAAGTTGCCCGATACGGTGCTGTTCAGGAGGGTGAACGTGTCGGACTGGCTGGTGAGATTGTCCCGCGCGTAAAGGCCGCCGCCCACGCTCGCGGTGTTGCCGGAAACCGTGGATGCGATGATCGTCGCATTGCGGAATGCGCGCACGCCGCCGCCGGCGCCGTTCGGTGCCGAGTTGCCGCTGAGCGTGCTGTTGCCGAGGACGATGTCGTTGTAGGTGAAAACCCCGCCGCCGCCGCCATTGGCGTTGGTACCCGTGTTGGAGGCGCTATTGCCCGTGATTTCGCTGTACTTCGCAATGACGTAGCTCGTGGCGTAGATGCCGCCGCCGCGCACAGGGGCGCCCACGGATACCGCGCGGCACGAGCGAACCAGGGTGTGATCCAGCGAAACCGCCCCATTGGAACGGATGCAGCCACCGACAGCCGTCGTGCCGAGGGATGGATGAATGTAGCCATTGGCCACGGTTAGCGCTTTCACGGTCAGCACGCCATGACCGGTGTGCAGGATCACGCGATCGTTGTTGCTGGAAAGGGTGAAGGCAGTCTTGCCGGGTCCTTGCAGGGTGATGTTGTCCTGTGCAAGCAGGACGGATCCGGTCGTGAGCGTGATCGTGCTGCATCCGGTATTGGTCAAGTCGATGGTATCGCCACTGCTGGCATTCGCCGCCGCGTAGCGCAGGCTGCCGGTCGTGCCACTGCCGGTATTCGCCTCGCTGCAGGTATTCACCGTCCACGTGGTGGGCACCGCCATGGCCGCTGCCGGCGCGCCGAGGCAAAGGGCTGTTGCGACGCAAGCCGCAAGGGCGCAGCGCGTCCCGGCTCCGCGATGAAGGTGCATCATGCTGGCTCCTTTAAACGGCGCGCGATGCGCCCACGGATGCCTAATTACGCAAGATCGGGACGAAAACCCCCACAACAATAAAAATTGCCGCAAGGCCGGCCTTCTCGATCGCTTCATCGCAGCGCCATCGGTGCAACGATTCCGCGCTACGGGCAGCCGTCGAAGCCGTTGTTGAAGACGACTTCGTTTTGATCGACTTCGACGGCGCCGATGTCCGGGTTGATCCCCAGGCTGCGCGGAAAACCTGTGCCGCGCTGATCGTAGTGCGGTGGTGATGCGCTAGACGTGTCGTTGCCGACATCGAACGCGGGGCTGCCGCTCAGCAGTTGATGCGTCTTGGTCGATCCGCCGTTGTCGCGCAACGGGCCGAGCAGTGCGCAAGCGGTGATCAGTCCGTTCGTGGGCGCTGGTCCCGAGGATGTCGCTATCAAGTTGTTCGCGCCGGAAACCGCGAGTGTGTACGCGGCCGCATTGGATGCCGAAAAATCCCTTTCGGTCGGGCTGGCGCCGTAGGCGTTGTTGGATATCAACACGCTATTCAACGTGGCCGTGATCGATGCGTACTGCGCGCGGATGGACAAGCCCGAGGCCCGACTGCCGCTGACGGCCGCATTGAATGCGATCGTTGAATTGGAGACTGTGATCGGAACAGTTGAGTAGATGCCGCCCACCGAGCCGGTGACTGCGCGATTGCCGGAAATCGTGCTGTTGCTGATCGTGGCGGTCGGCGGCGAGGCAGAAAAACTGGTCAGGCTCACGCCACCAATATCGCCCCGCGCCGCATTGCCGGAAATCGTCGAATTGCCGATGCTGGCGCCGCCGTGCGATGCCACGCCGCCGCCTGTGCCGGAGCAACCCGCGTTGGGGCAGGCCACGTTGCCGCTGACCGTGCTGTACTTGGCGATGAATTCGCCAGCGGAAAATACCCCGCCGCCGTAAGTGGCGGCAGACAGTGAGGTTGCGAGGTTGTTCGTGACTGTACTGCGCGTGATCCAGACCACCTTGCCGGCGAAAATGCCGCCGCCGTAGACGCGCCCGTGCAGGCTGTTGGCGCTGCAATGTGCGACGTTCGAGTCGGTCAGAAACACATTGCCGGTCGATGCTATGCAGCCGCCGTTCACGCCGGGTCCAGGGTTGCTCAGGCTGCCGTCGTAGGCGCGGCCGTATTCGATGTCGAGCCGGTTGAGCGAGAAATTTAGATTGCCGCTGTGCGTGAAAATGCGATCTTTCACCGAGCTGCCGATGGCCGTGATCTTCGTATGCGTGCCGTTGGTGGGGCCGTTGATCGTCAGCGAGTTCTGCCCAACCGGGATCGCCCCCGAGGTCAGCGTGATCGTGCTGCACGCCGACGTGTCGATCGTGGCGTTGTTGCCGGCGGTCGCGATGATGCCGCGCAGCGTATTTGGGCCGGTGTCGCCACAGTCGGTGACGCTGATTGCGACGCAACTCAGCGGCGCGGCCAGCGCGAAAACGCTTGCCATGCATGCTGCCATTGGTTTGCGCCGCGCCTGCGCGCGCGAAGTTGAATCGGACATGGGGCTCCCTCCAAGGCGCTTGCTCGCGCCGCGAGTGTATGCAAACAGCGTGGAGGGGGCGTGAAATGTCCGCTGTTACGGACAGCCCAGTATCCGCTGTTGAAGTGTTGTCGCTAGAACAAGGTCGGACAGCCGTCGAAACCGTTGTTGAAGATGACGTCTGCCTGTTGCACCTCGTAGGCGCCGATGTCCGCTGCCGATCCGGATGCGCGGGCATAAGGCGAACCACGTTGGTCCCAGGTCAGATTCAATGAATTGTTGCCTTGGTCGATTCCGGGACTGTGGCTGAGCAGGGCATGGGTCTGGGTCGGCCCGCCATTGAATTTCAACGGACCGAGCAAGGGGCAGGAAATCTTGATGGTGCCTGACGGAACGGCTGCAAACGTGGCGCGCACCAGGTTGTTCGCACCGCTGAACGTCACCGTGGTGCTGCCGCGCTTGGGTACGCTCAAGTCGTATTCGGTACTGCCATAGGTGTTATTGGCGATCAGCGAGCTTTGCAGGGTCACCGCCATGGCGCCGTTGCTGTCGTCGGTAGCGACGCCCGGTGCACGATAGGTGAACGGGTAGGATCCGAAGCGACCTTTGCCCGCGGTGTTGAAAGCGATCGTCGAATTGTCGAGGTACACCTTGCCGGCATTAACTGCCACGCCGCCGGTGTAGTAGTTGGCGCTATTCCCGGAAACGGTGCTGTTCTTGATGGTTAGCGTGTTGGATGCGCTGGTGGAGAAATTGTGCGCGTAGATGCCGCCACCGTTGTCCTTGGCAGTGTTTCCGGAAATCGTGGAGGAAACGATCAACCCGCTGCCGTAGATGAGAGCGCCGCCTCCGAACCCCGTATTCTTCCCGGCGGTGTTGCCGCTGATGGTGCTGTATTTGGCAAGAAAGCCGTTGTGCGAATAGACCCCGCCGCCGTAGCCGCCGAGGTTGCCGGCGCCCGAAGCGGTATTGGATTCGACGATGCTGTATTTGAGCTCGACGGCATTCTTGCCGTAGATGCCGCCGCCCTGCGCCCTGCCGGAAGCCTTGGTGTACGCACCGCAAAAATAGACCCCGGCATGGTTGAGGTAGGCCGTGCCTGCTGAATAGATGCAGCCGCCTTTCGCATTGCCGGTGGCGGCGTAACTGTATCCCTTGGAGACACTCAGGTTGTTCACGGCGAACGTGCCGGTGCCTGTATGCGAGAATATCCGATCCTTTTCGACTGCTCCGTTGTATTTGCCGGTGACCGTGAGTTGTGTCATGCCCGGGCCATTGAGCGTGATGGAATTCTGCGCGAACACGACGGCGCCGGTGGTCAGCGAGATCGTGCTGCAGCCCGTGTTGGTCAGATCGATGGTGTCGCCGCTGACGGCGTTTGCGGCCGCGTAGCGCAGACTTCCGGTCGTGCCACTGCCGGTGTAACCCTGATTGCAGGTATTCACCGTCCATGTTGTCGCAAAGGCGAGCGGCGAGGCCAAGGCCAGGGCCACGGCAATGCAGGAAGTGAGTGGATGATGCTTTCGCGTAACGGACTGACGAGTCGACATGCGAACGCCCTCCCAAGGTGTCGGTCGCGATGCAATTTACCGAAGCGCGCGGTACGCATCCATGCAACGCATCGCGGCTGCCGTGTGATCCGGTTGCGGCCCACAATGTGAATTGTGTCGTGCAGGAAACGTGAACGCGGCAACGCTACCACTAGCCGCTGGTTCGCGCCTTGACGCGGGTCAAGTGAAGAGGGGATTGCAGGGCGTCAGAACAGCAGCGACGTCATCTTGCGCCGGTACGCGCCGACCAGATCCTCGTCATCGAGCACGCTGAACGCGGCGAGCAGGCGCTTTTTTGCCGCGCCATCGTTCCAGGTGCGCGCCGTGCGCAAGATATGCAGGAATTCGTCGAGTCCGGCGGCAGATTGTCCATCGAGTAATAAGCGCACGCCGATGAGATCGCGCGCGGCATGGTCGTTGGCGTCGGCGGCGAGGCGGGTGCGCAACGTCGTCATGTCGGGTGCATCTTTCAGCACACGCGCAAAATCGAGTTGGTTGCGCAGGCGTTTGGCTTTTGCGTCTTCGGCGAGGTTGGCGGGCAGGGCGTCGAGTTCGACCTGCGCGGCATCGGCATCGCCGCCTTGCATCAGCGCGAGCGCGAGGTCGAGTTTGAGTTCGGGTTTGTCAGGTGCGGCGGCAATTTCGCGGTGCAGTCGCGCGACCGCACCTTCCGGTTTTTCGACGACAGCAGGTTTCGGTTTGGCCGCGGGTTGTTCAGTCGGCGCGGGAAGATGGCGCGACAAAAATTCGCGCACCTGGCCTTCGGGCAGCGCGCCCATGAAGCCATCGACCATCTGGCCATCCTTGACCAGCACCACGGTCGGCAGGCTGCGAATGCCGAACACGGCTGCCAGTTGCTGCTGCGCGTCGGTATCGACTTTGGCGAGCTTAAGCGCGCCGGCGTAGCCCGCCACGATTCTTTCAAGGACTGGCGCGAGCTGCTTGCACGGCCCGCACCACGCTGCCCAGAAATCCACCAGCACGGGCGTGGCTAGCGAGGCCTGGATGACCTCGGTCTCGAAATTGGCTTCGGTGGCGTCGAAAACGTGCGCTGAATCGGACATGGGTTTTCCCGGCAATGGATCACGCACATATGGCGGCGCGGCGTTATCCTATCAAGTGCGCCGCCGGCGAGGACGAGGTTGGCAACGATGACTGACGTCACCAGCGAAGTGCCGCAGGATTTGTTCGAGCGCGTCTACCAAGAGCTGCGCCGCATCGCGCGCGGCCAGCGCCGCGCCGCGGGCAGCCCGCCGACGCTCGACACCACGGCGCTGGTGCATGAAGTCTATTTGAAGCTGCACGATGCGCCGGGTGGCGATCGTATCGGGCGCGTGCATTTCCTTTCGCTGGCGGCCCGCGCGATGCGCCAGATTCTGGTCGATCACGCACGTGCGCGCGGGCGTCTGAAACGTGGCGGAAACGCCGTCGTCACCGCATTGGACGAACGCGTCGGCGCGCCGGGAGACGTGGTGGACCTGGTCGCGCTGGATGCAGCCTTGTCGCACTTGGCCGAACTCGACCCGCGCGCTGGAAAATTGGTCGAATGGCGCATCTTCGGCGGGCTGGAAATTGCCGAGATCGCACAGTTGCAAGGCTTGACCGAGCGCACCGTGTTCCGCGACTGGCGGCGCGCGCGCGCGTGGCTGGTGCATGAATTGGGATTGGCGGATCTGGAATCCTGAGAATGGATGTCCAACGCTGGCAACGGATCAGTGCGATCTTCGACGAAGTGGTCGAAGCGCCCGCCGGTACGCGCGAGGAACTTCTCATTCGCCTGTGTGCGGACGATGCCGAGCTTCGCGGCGAAATCGACAAGTTGCTTGCGGCCGACAAGCAGGCGACTCACTTCGAGCGCAGCGCGGACTCGGTGCGCAGCGACACGGCCAGCGCCTGGGTCGAGGCCGAGGAAAATACGCCAGCGACACAGGTTGGTCCATGGCGGCTGTTGCGTGAACTCGGCCGCGGCGGCATGGGCGTGGTCTGGCTCGCCGAGCGAGCGGATGGCGCGTTTGAGCAACGCGCCGCGTTGAAGCTCATCAAGCGTGGCATGGACAGCGACGCGGTGCAGATGCGCTTCCTGCGCGAACGACAAATTCTCGCGCGGCTGGAGCATCCGCACATCGCGCACCTGCTCGACGGCGGCATCAGCGCGGATGGACGTCCGTATTTCGCGATGGAATATGTCGATGGGAAACCGCTGCCGGAGTATTGCGCCGCGGTTCACGCGCCGCTCGCCACGCGCATCGACCTGTTCCTGCAAGTCTGCGCGGCCGTGCAGTTCGCGCACGGTCAGCTCGTCGTGCATCGAGACATCAAGCCGTCGAACATTCTCGTCACGGCGAGCGGTGGAACCAAGCTGCTGGATTTCGGCATCGCCAAGCTGCTCGACGAATCCGGCAGCGGGCTGACCGCGACGGTGGATGGGCTGCATCGTCCGTTCACACCCGCCTATGCCGCACCGGAACAGTTTCGCGGCGAGCCGGTCAGCACCGCGACCGACATCTATGCGCTGGGCGTTGTGCTCTACGAGCTGTTGACCGGCAAGCGTCCGTTGCAACTGGGCGACACCGCGGGCGCGGAGGAAATCCTGCGCGCGCAGGACACCACCGATCCGGCGGCGCCAAGTCATGCCGTGGACGCGCAATCGCCGGTGCAAGCGCGCCTGTTGCGCGGCGATCTCGACACCATCGTGCTGAAGGCGCTGCAACGCGAACCGGAGCGGCGCTACGCCACAGTCGCCGCACTGGCCGATGACTTGCGCAATTTCCTCGCCGGCCGCGCGATCGCGGCGCGCCGCTACAGTGCCGGTTATCGCCTGCGCAAATTCGTCGGCCGGCATCGCCTTGGGGTCGCTGCCACGACAGCCGCTTTGCTGTTGCTTGTTGCCACATTGTGCCAAGCCGTTTGGCAAGCGCAGGCCAAGGCGCGCGAAGCGCTGACTTCGGAGCAGGTGACACAATTCCTGATCGGACTGTTCGGCGGCGCCGATCCCACGCATTCGCGCGGTGCGACGCTGACCGCGCAGGATCTTCTGGATCAAGGCACCGAACGCTTGCGCGCGAACGCCAGCATCGATTCCGCCGTGCGCGCGCGCCTGCTGCAAACTGTGGCAATCACCTACACCGACCTGGGTCTGTACGATCGCGCGCTGCCTCTAGCGCAACAGGCGCTGGATTTGCGCCGAGCGCAGTCCGATCCGCTTGACCTCGCGGCTAGCGAATTGCAGGTAGGCCGCATCCTGCGCCTGAAATCGGACTACGCCGGTGCCGAACCGTTGCTGCGCGACGCGTTGCGCATCCGCGACGCGCAACTGTCTTCCGACGATCCGGCCATCAGCGAGAGTGCCGACGAACTTGGCCAGATCCTGCGCGCGCGCGGCCAGTTCGCCGCGGCCGATGCACAGTTCCGTGCGGCGCGCGACGCAGCAGAACGGCATTTCGGCAAGGGCAATGTCGAAACCGCGCGCTATCTCGACGACTACGCGGCAAATCTCGACGACATGGGCAAGCGCACCCAGGCGTTGGCCTTGTACAGGCAAACGCTGGCGATGCGCGAGAGAAATCTCGGGCCTGACGCTGCGGATGTGGCCAGCTCCCTGCTCAATCTCGGCACGCATCTGGACGAATCGGGCAATTATGACGAGGCCCTGCCGTTGCTCGAACGTGCATTGGCCATCCGCCGGAAAATCTTTGGCTTGCACCACCCCCTTGTTGCTTACGCCGAAATCGATGTCGCCGGAGTCTATGCCGACGCCAACCGTCTCGACGCGGCAGACAAACTGACCACGGATGCGCTGTCGATCCTGCGTACCACATTGCCCCCGGATCACCCGAAGATCAGCGAAGCGATGAACATGCTCGTGGTCGTGCGCGTGGAGCGTCGCGATTACGCGGCTGCGATCCCCCTGGCAAAGGAAGTACTGGCGCGCTTCATGAAAACGCTTGGCCCGGATCATCCCGACACCCTGTCAGCGCGGAATAACCTGGCGTTTGCCCTATTGCACGCCGGCCATGCGGCCGAGGCGGAATCGCTGTTGCGCGATACGCTGGCGCGCAAACGCCTCGACAACGGTCAGGGTGTGGATGCAACAGACTGCGAAAATCTGGCCAACGCGCTCGCTCAGCAGGGCAAGCACGCCGAGGCGGTCGACTACGCGCGCCGCGCGGTCGATATCCAGAAGCAACGCGAGGGAGAGATCTCCGGGAACACTGCCGTGGCCCTGCGCGGCCTTGCTCTGGCCGAGGCGTCGAACGGCGCTCCGGCGGATGCCGAGCGCGACTTCAGCACCATGCTTGCGATTGGCGAGAAATTGCATGCGACGCAAAAGATCGATCTTTACCAATGGCGGTTGGCGTTCGCGGATTTTCTTGTTGGCGCCCGTCGCTGCGCGGAGGCAGCGCCGCTCTTGAACGGAATCATCGACGAGTTGCGACCGCGTCTACCCTTGCGAGATCCGCTGCCAATCCTGCAGACCCATCTGTTGCAAGGCCAGTGCACGGGCGGGAAGGACGGCGCTGCCCTGCAGAGGCAGGCGCGGCGCGAATTGCTCAAGCTTCCGAGTGTAGAAGTGGATTTGTATCCGACCTCGGCAAAATTGCTTGCCTCGAGAGGGTACTAATCGAAGCCGTTGGCGAAGACCACGTCGCGTGCCTGCTGCTGGAACGCGCCGATGTCTGTGCCGTTGTTAACCGTCCGCGGATAGCCTGCGCCACGTTGGTCGGTGCTGAGATTGGCGAAGTTGTTGCCGTGGCCAAAGGCAGGGCTGCCATCGCGGAAGGCGTGCGTCTGCGTCAGCCCCCCGTTGTTGGCGAGGGGCAACAGCAACGGATCATGCGCCGATGTATCGCCGGGCAGTACGACATTCGATGACGCACCCATTACGATGTTGTTGGCGCCACCGATCGCGAGTGGTTGGCCCTGGTAGGCGACATTGTCCACATCCGTCTCGGTCCCGTCGGTATCGTTGTTGGCGACGATGGAGCTTACGAAGTCCACCGCATAATGGGTGTGGGAGCCGTATTCAAAGTTGTCGATTCGGATTGCAACGCCCGAATGGTTGAGCGCAATCGTGGAATTGCGCAAGGTCAGTGTCTTTGCGACTGCAATCACGTTCGGTGTATGCAGTCCGCTTGTTGCGACGTTGCCCGAGATGGTGCTGTCGGTAATCGTCAGCGGTTCATAAGACGCAATCCCGCTCGTGTTGCTTGAACTGTTTCCGGAGATGGTGGAATTCTCGATGAAGGATTGCGATCCGGGATGTTCCGTTGGTCCGAAGATGCACAAACCGCCGCCGTTTCCGGCAGCAGTATTCTTGCTCACGGTCGAGTAGTTGATATCGATATAGCCGAAGCCGCTTGGTGCTGACTCGCCGGCATAGGCGCCGCCGCAGATGGCGTCGGAACCGTATCTTCCGTAATGTGCCGATACCGAATTGTTGCGCAGGATGCTGCTGTTCATGATCAGCCCTTGCCTGGCGCCGATGCCGCCGCCGGCCCCCAGGGAACTGCTGACGACATTGCAATACTTGACCTGGGAATATTCCAGATCGACCACGCCGGTGGAAAACACGCAGCCGCCAGCCACTTTGAAGTACGAGCCGATCGAATAAACCTGGTCGGCATCGGTTGCTTTGCCGAACTGCAAGGTCAGACGTTGCAGGGTGAGCTTGCCGGTGCCGGTGTGGTGGAAAAGTCGATGGTTGCTGCCGGTCATCAAGAAACGGTTGCTGTTGTTGCCGTTGTACTTGATCGTCAGGTCGTTCTGCGGCACCACGACTTCGCCACTGCCGAACGTGATCGAACTGCATTGCATCGTGACCGGATTCAGCACGACGGTATCGCCGCTCGCTGCACCGGCTACGGTGCTGCGCAGGCTGCCGGCACCTGTGTCGTTGCAGTTGAGTACGTTTTCGTAGGCAGCGTGTGCGCTCGGCGCGATCGCCGACAAAGCGAAACACGCGGCGACTGCAACGGCCAACGGATCGCGACGCTTTGGCAGATGTGCTTTCATGGCCTGGTCCAGACGTGTCGTTGCGTTGGGGATCACTTAATTCGGCGCCGTTTGCCGACGTCCCTAGAGTGCAGAAAACACCTTGTTGCACAGCGCACCAAGCCGCTGTTGCTGTGCCGGCTCGCCGGCATCGCGCAGCGCCTTGCTCATGAACATGGGCGCACCGACCACGCACAACGTGTCGCCCTTGCGTGCGTCGATTTCGTGCAGATCCGGCAGCCACACTGCTTCGTCGCCGACGCCCGCGAGCGGTTTCCAGGTCGCGTAGGCGTTCATCTTTCCCGACGTGAACGAGTCGAGCGTCGTTTTGCCGTGCCCGGGGCGCAGGGTGATGCGCAGTTCGGGTCCGCCTCGATCGTCATTTGCGCCGATGAAGTAGCACGTCTGTGGATCGCCTTGCAGCGATTTCGTGCCGGTGACGGGCTGGTCGAGAATGCCGTCGACGTCGGCCACGGCGAGCAGTTTCCGATCGCATACGCTGCCAGTTCCGACGGGCGTTGCGACGGCGGATTTCGCGGCTCGTCCCGGCGCCGCCGTTGGCGCGCCTTGTGAGCAGGCGGCGAGGGCACAAAGCGCGCTCGCAGCGAGAAGGAGTTCTCTGCGCATGTCGTTCTCCGGATGAAGTCGCCGTCTCGCTTCGATCGGGTCAGGAGTTCTTGCAACTTTCCTCGTCGGTCTTGACCCACTTGCCGCTCTTGTTCTTCATCCAGCCGGTGTGGCTGGACATGCCGGCGGGACCGGTGGTGAAGGCATCGCGGAACGAAACGGTCTTGCCGTCCGAGGATTCGTCAAAAACGATGCTGTCGCCGTTCCAGCCGGCGCTGGCGCCTGTGCTGTAGCTGTCTTCCGAATTGTCGACGAGCACGGAAACATAGTGTTTCTTCGCCGCGTCGTAGCCGAAGTACTGCACTACGTGGAACGGCTTCGGCACGGCCGCGCTCGATTCTTCGTCGTAGCGCATTTCGACCCAATGGTCGTCCAGAACTTTCCGCGCGCTGTACTTCCCGGTGGTGGGGTGCCCAGCCTTATTGCCCATGGCCAGGACGCTGCCGGTGCAGGTTCCGTTGCCGACGAACCGGCCGAGTGGGTCGGATACTGCGGCAGGCTTGTCCTGTGCGGCGACTTGTCCAGCGAAGAGTGCGGAAGATATGCAGATCATGGAAGCAAGAATTGTGGAATTTATGCGGTTCATGGTGTTCTCCGGTTTGGGTTCATGCGTTGCTTAGTACGACGGCGTTTCGAATCCGTTCTTGAAGATTCCGTCGAAGGTAGCGAGGCGCGTCGCCGCAAGCGTGTGTCCGTCTGTTGCCTGGGTCGAGCCGACAGCGATCAACTTGCCGCCGACGAATGTCCCGGATTGCCCGGTATTGGTCGTGATGAAGTTGCCGAGCCCGGTCGGGCGTTGCGCGAAATACACGCCCATGACGCCCTTGCCGTTCAACGCCGTGTCGAGGCTGAAATTGCTGTAGCTTTGTGCCGGATTGAGTCGCGCAACGCCGAAGTAGGTGCCTGGCGGCGGCGCGTATTGGTTGCCGGTACCGATCGCCACGAGTTGCGCGTACTTGCTGTCGTAACCGTCGACGATGAGCTTGGTGATGTCATTGGTCTGCCCGGATGTCGGGTTCAGGCTGTAGCTGAACGAGAACTTCGCCGGATAGCCGATCTGATCCTGGTAGTACTGATCCGGAATGCCGTTGTTGTCGAGTTCGGCCAGCACGGCGGCTTGATAGGAACCGTTGCTCGCATTCGCGGTCGCATGACCGCCAATTGCGATGTAGCCGCCGGGAAAGATCGCCACCGCGTTGCAAACGTCGTTGTCATCGCCGCCGAGATCGAACGGCATGATCGTGAAGCCGTAGTTGTCCGGATCCTGGTAGTGAAACGTGCGATCGACGTCGTACAAGTCGCGGGTAATGCGGATCACCGCGCAGTCGTATCCGTTGGCTCCGGGCGCATAACCCACCACGACGTAACGGCCCTGGCTGTCGATGGCCAGATCGGTGGCGTGCGCATCCTGGTTGGGGCCGGAGCCGAACGAGTAACGGAACGGCTCGTCGCTGCTTCCATTCGCGGCAATGCGATCGAAGAAGAATTCGTTGCTGTTGAAACCGCTTTGATTGGCGTAATACGTGCCCGCGATGTCAATGCTGCCATCCGTGTCGAGGACAAGGCGCGACAAGTAGTTCGAATCCCCCGCGGGCGGCGTGAGCAGGATGTAGCCCTCTCCGCCGGCAAACGTGGGGTCGGGCGACCCGTTCGGCGTGAACTGCGCGACTTCGATTTCGCTTTGAAAGTTGCCGCCGACGACGATCCGCCCGTCGGGGCGCACCGCGACCGCGTGCGCACGCGTGCCGGTCGTTCCGGCATTCCAGTCGAGCATGCCGTTGGACGCGAAACTCGTATCGACCGTGCCGTTCGCGTTGAGGCGGGCGATGCGCCAACTTTCCAAGCCATCGGTCGCATTGGTTTCGTAGCCGACCACGACGATCTTGCCGTCCGGCTGGACGGCCACGTCATTGGCGACAGGCCCCGAAAAGCCCGTGTTCGGTCCGAGTTGCACTTTCCCGGCAGATCCGAACGTAGCGTCCAGATCTCCATCGGCCGCTCGTGCGGCAGCGCAGAACGCCAGCGTGGCGGCCAGACAGGCGCAAGAAAAACGTGGGGACATTGCCCGCTCCGATTCCCGCCGTTTTGGCGGGTTCGGAACGGGTTACGTCGTGCGAGGCCGGTTACTGACATGCGCGGCTTGTAACCCCGCCGGACGGCTTCTATAGTCCGGACACGGGGTACGGCCGGGTTATCGGAGGCGGGGCGTGGATACCCAACGCTGGCTGCGCGCAGGGGACATCTTCGACCGCGTGTTCGCGTCGCCGCGTGACAACCGCACCGCGCTGGTCGAAGAACTTTGCGGTACCGATCCCGACCTCAAGCAGATTGTCGTGTCGATGCTCGATGCGGAGGAATCCCCGCTGGATTTCCTCGGCGCCGCCGTGGGAACACGCGATGTCGGCAGCGCCGCGACGACGGCATTGACGCCAGACGACGCGGACGCACCGGAACGGGTCGGGCCCTGGTGCCTGGTCGAGTGCCTCGGTGACGGCGGCATGGGCGTGGTCTGGCTGGCCGAGCGCGCCGATGGCCAGTTCGAGCAGCGCGCGGCGCTCAAACTCATCAAACGCGGCATGGATTCGGACGCCGTGCTCGCGCGCTTCCTGCGCGAGCGGCAGATTCTGGCGCGCTTGCAACACCCGAATATCGCGCATCTTCTCGACGGCGGCATCGCCGCAGATGGGCGACCGTATTTCGCAATGGAATACGTCGACGGCATGCCGTTGCTGGGCTACTGCCATGAACGCGGACTCGATCTGGAAGGCCGCATCCGGTTGTTCCTGGATGTCTGCGCGGCGGTTGAATTCGCGCACCAACACCACGTCGTACACCGCGACCTGAAACCGTCCAACGTGCTGGTCACGGCCGATGGCAAGGTCAAGTTGCTGGACTTCGGAATCGCCAAGATGCTGGTGGACAGCGGCACCGGCGATGCATCGCTCACCCAGTTGCGGCGCGAGCGCCCGATGACGCCGGCCTACGCCGCGCCCGAACAGTTCAGTGGCGGACGAATCACCGAGGCCACCGACATCTACGCGCTCGGCTGCGTGCTCTACCAGTTGCTCACCGACAAATACGCCTACGATTTCCGCGGCGCCAACCAGCCCGATGAAATGCGCCACATCATCGAGGCCAGCGATCCGACGCCGCCGAGCAAGTTGCGCCTGACCGCGCCGCCGGTGCCGCCAAAACGCTTGCGCGGCGACCTCGACACCATCGTGCTGGCCGCGCTCAAGCACGATCCGCAACGGCGCTATCCCAGCGTGGCCGCGTTCGCCGAGGATTTGCGCAGCTATCTGTCCGGGAATCCCATTTCGGCGCGGCGCGACAATTTTGCTTATCGCGGCTACAAGTTCCTGCGCCGGCATCGCCTCGGCGCCCTCGCTACCGCCGCGGTGCTGTTGATGGCCGTGGTGGCGCTGTCGCTGGCGTTGCGCGAACGCAGGCCATTCGGACCGCCCGCGCCAGGCACGTCGATGGCGATCGTGGATTTCAGCAACTTGTCGCAAAACAAACAATACGATTGGATTTCAGTAGCGCTTGGCAACGAGTTGGCGACCGAACTGACCAGCGGCAGTGTGATGCACGCTGTGCCGGGCGAACTGGTGAACGCGGCTCGCGCAGGGCTATCGCCGCCGAGCGCGGGCGGCTACGGCCCCGCGAGTCTGCGCTTGCTGCGCAAGCGCCTGAACACCGACTACGTGCTCAGCGGCAGCTATCTCGTTTCCGGCGCCGGCGACACGGCGAACTTGCGCATGGATCTTACCGTGCAGGACGCGCGTACCGAGGCGCCTCTCGCGAGCATCGCGCAAAGTGGTGCATTGAACGACCTGCCACGACTGGTGGAACAGGTCGGTGCGGAATTGCGCGCAGACCTGAAGCTCGCGACAAACGGTGCGACGACGCCCGAACAGGTTGCAAAGGCGCAGCCGGCAACATTCGATCTGTCGCGGCGTATGGCGCTGGCGCTGGAAGCGCAGCGCAGGGGCGATCCCGCGCGTGCGCGGGATGAACTGCTGCAGGCGATCGCGTTGGCACCGGGCTATGCGCCGGCGTACGTGCTTCTTGCGCAGACATGGAAAACTCTGGGCTATGACGACAAGGCCTTGGCCGCATCACGCCAGGCGGTCGCATTCAGCGCTGGCTTGCCGATGCAGCAGCAATTGCAGATCGACCGGGAAGTCGCCGTGCAGACGCGCGATTGGCCGAAAGCGCTCGACCTGGATCGGCAACTTCTGGCGCTGGATCCGAAAGATCCCGAGCTGCATTTTGTCATGATCAAGGATTTGTTGAACGCAGGCGAGCCGGACAAGGCCGAAGCGTTGCTCGACCAATTGCGCAAACTGCCCGGCAGTGCCGACGATCCGCGCATCGAATTGAAAGCGGTCAATATCGCGGACAGTCGCAATGACAATGTGGCCCTGATCAAGCACGCCGAATTGGCATTGCAACTGGCACAGGGACGCGACGAACCCGGTCTCACCGCCGATGCGCAGTACAACCTTGCCCTCGCGCGTCGCCTGCAGGGTCGACGCGACGAGGCGCTGACATTGTTGCGGCGCGCGATTGACGGATATCGAGCCACCGATAATCCGTTGTACGAAGCCGATGCGCATGAGCTGGCTGGCAACATCGAAGTCGAACAGAGTCATCCGCAGGCGGCGCGTGATGCATATCAGAAGGCGCTGGCCATTTACCAGCGCATCGGCAATCGTGCGCGCCTTGCGATCAGTTACAGCAACTTGGCGAACATGAACTGGAAGCTCGGCGATCGCGATGCGGCGCAAATCGCGGTGCAAAACGCCGAGTCGATCTACGAAGAAGTCGGCGACATAAAGGGCGAAGGCTGGGTTACGGCAAGATTCGCCATGATGAAGATGAGCGAGGCTGCGAGTGACGATGTAATCGATGACTTTCGCCGGGCGATCGCGCTGGACGAACGCGCACATGCGCAGGACCAGAAGATATCGGCATTGCTGGACTATAGCGAAGGCTTGCGCTTGCGCGGGGAACTGGGCGCGGCGGCAAAAATGTGTAAGCAGGCCAGCCAAGAGACACTGCCATCGACGGATACCTTTGCCACGGGCTTTGCGGACTTGCAATGCGCAGTGATAGCGTTCGATCGCGGCGATACGCCACTTGCCGTGCGCGATTTCGAACGCGGCGGGAAGTTTGCCGCTGATGCGAAGGACGCGCAGTCGATCGCTACGTCCATGCTAGGGCTTGCCGGTATCGACATGGCGCAGGGAAACTGGGCAGGTGCGCGTGATCGATTGACTCAGGCGATTGCGACGCTGGCTGGCAGTGAAGCCGTCGCGTTGCAAGCACTGGCGCAAAGCCAGCTGGCACTGTGCCACGAACAGTTGCATCAACCCGAGCAACGGGATCGCGCCAGCTCGGCAGCGCGGGAACTGCGCAGCCGAGTGACGGCACGGCTGGACGCAAGCATGGTCGATATCAGCTTGCTGCGCCTGCAAGGGCTAAACGGCGATGCGCAAAAAGCGGCGACGGCGTTGCAGACACTTGCCGACGACGCCGAAAAGCGGCACTGGGTTCCCATTGCTCTCGAAGCGCAACTGGCAGCCGTGGAATTGCTCGATCGCGCCAACGACCCTGACGCAGCTGCATTGCGCAACCGCGTTGAAGCCAGCGCGCGACAATACGGTTTCCGTGGCATCTTGCAGCGGCTGCGTGCAAGCGCACGCAGCCAGCATTGACTCACGCGGATCAGGCCAATTTCGCCGTCAAACCCATGATTTTCTTGACTAGCCCGGCGCGTCCTTCGAGCAGGGCTTCGGCTTGATCGGGGCTGCTTGCGCGCAGGGATTCGGCAAGCTGGCCAAGTTCCCGTGCGAGGAACAGCAAGCCCGTCAACCGCGCTTCCATAGTCGGATTGGCGGCACTCAGGATCGATCCGAGATCGAGGTTGGCTCGGGTGTCGAACAAGTGTGATGGCGGGTTGATCGATCCGTCTCCGGAGCGGCTCACGGTTGCTAGATCGACACAATGGTCGCCCACGCAGAGCCTGACTTTATCGTTCGGCATTGTTGGTCTCCTCGATTATCGGATGAACAAGTCCACGCAAAATTCCGCGTCCACTATACTGATTCAGGAATTGCCATCGGCGATTACACGCATCGCGACATTTACTTGTCGTGTGCGGCCTCCACCGGTTGCCCGCTCTCCTTGTAAACCACGCCGGCTTTCATCACGAAATTGACCTTTTGCATCAGCTTGATGTCGTCCAGCGGATTACCCGGTACGGCGACCACGTCCGCGAATTTGCCGGTCTCGATGCTGCCGAAATCCTTGTCGTGCTTGAGCAGTTGCGCCGCGTGCAGGGTCGCGGCCTGGATCGTGAACATCGGCGGCATGCCGGCCTGCACCATGTATTCGAACTCTTTCGCGTTCTCGCCGTGCGGATACACGCCGGCATCGGTGCCGAACGCGATCTTGACTCCTGCCTTGTAGGCCTTGCCGGCGGTGCCCATGATGATCGGGCCGACTTGCATGGCCTTGCGCGCGACCTGCGGCGGATACCAGCCTTCCTTCGCCTTGCCCATCACGAACTGGCCGGCGATGATGGTCGGCACGTACCAGGTACCGTGTTCTTTCATCAACTTCATGTCCTCGTCGTTCATGAAGGTGCCGTGCTCGATGGAATCCACGCCGCCGATCACCGCGCGCCGGATCGCCTCGGCGCCGTGTGCGTGCGCGGCCACGGTGAAGCCGTAGTCGTGCGCCGCGGCGACGATGGCCTGGATCTCGGGCAGGGTCATCTGTGGATTGTCGGCACTGGAGGATTCATCCAGTACGCCGCCGGAGGGCATGATTTTGATCAGGTCCGCACCGTCCTTGTAGTGCTGGCGCACCGCCTTCCAGGCGTCCTCGGGCGAATTGATGATGCCATCCTTCGGCGTCGGATCGCCTTGCAGGTCCCAGCGGTACCCGTCGGTGCCGTCGGCGTGGCCACCCGTGGTGCCGATGAATTGCCCGGCGCTGAAGATGCGCGGGCCAGGAACCAGGCCCTTGTTCACCGCATTGCGCAGCGCGATCGACTCGTTGTTGCCGTCGCCCAGGTTGCGCACTGTGGTGAAACCGGCGAGCAGGGTGCGACGCGCGTAAACGGTGCTTTGAATGGCGTAGTCCGCCGGATTCAGACGAAACTGGTCGCTGTAGCTGGACTTGCTGAACTCGCCGGTCAGGTGCGTGTGCGAATCGATCAAGCCCGGCACGCAAGTGCCGGCCACGGCGATGGTGTTCGCGCCGGCGCGTTGTTGGGTGCCATCGAGCACCTCCTTGATACGATCGCCTTCAATGACGATGGTGCTGGCGCCCAGCAACTTGCCGTGCACGACGTCGATCATGTGATCGCAATGCAAGACGGTTTCCGGCACGGCTGGCGATTGGGCAAAAACGGGTACGGCAAAAAATGCCGCAATCGCGGCAGCAAGTGGTGCAAAACGCATGGTGAATCCTCCCTTGGCAACCCGGTCAGGATACGCCATGCGGGCACTGTCGCACATGCCAAAGGACACGTTCACCGTGGCCCGACGGTTGGCGTTGTTGCTGCACTGCGGTAGGCTGCACGCAAATCCACAAGACAAGCCGGCGCGACCCGGCGCAAACAGGCTCCGATGGACGCAACCTACGAATTCAAGGCGGTGGAAGCCGCCGCGCAGAAGTTCTGGAACGACAACAAGTCGTTCGAGGCCAGGGAAGACTCCGCGAAGCCGAAATTCTTCTGCCTGTCGATGCTCCCATACCCATCGGGAGCGCTGCATATGGGCCATGTGCGCAACTACACCATCGGCGATGTGATCAGCCGCTATCAGCGCATGCTCGGCAAGAACGTGTTGCAGCCTATGGGTTGGGACGCGTTCGGCCTGCCGGCCGAAAACGCCGCGATCAAGAACAAGACCGCGCCGGCAAAATGGACCTACGCCAACATCGAGCACATGCGCGAGCAGTTGCGCACGATGGGGTACGCGATCGACTGGTCGCGCGAGTTCGCCACCTGCAAACCGGATTACTACGTGCACGAACAGCACATGTTTGTGCGCCTGTTCAAGAAGGGACTCGCGTATCGCAAGAAATCCGTCGTCAACTGGGACCCGGTCGACCAGACCGTGCTAGCGAACGAGCAGGTCATCGACGGCCGCGGCTGGCGCACCGGCGCGGTGGTGGAAAAGCGCGAAATCCCGCAGTGGTTTCTCAAGATCACCGATTACGCCGACGAGTTGCTGGATGGACTGGACAAGCTGCCGGGCTGGCCGGATGCGGTCAAGACCATGCAGCGCAACTGGATCGGGCGCTCGGAAGGGCTGGAAATCGATTTCGCCATCGACGGTGAGAACGAACCCGTGCGCGTGTTCACCACGCGTCCGGACACCTTGATGGGCGCGACCTTCCTGTGCCTTGCTGCCGAGCATCCGCTCGCGCTCAAGGCCGCGTCCACAAATCCACAAGTCCAGAAATTCATTGACGAGTGCCGTCGAGGCGGCGTCGCAGAGGCGGATCTGGAAACCCAGGAAAAGAAGGGCATCGAAACCGGTTTTCATGCGATCCATCCCATCACCGGCGAAAAACTGCCGGTATGGATCGCCAATTTCGTGCTCATGGGCTACGGCACCGGCGCGCTGATGGCGGTGCCCGCGCACGACGAGCGCGACTGGGAGTTCGCGACCCGGTACGACCTGTTCATCAAGATGGTGATCGTCAGCGATCCGGTGCGCGAAGCGATCCGCGAACTCGGCCGCGACGCGGCGAACAACGCCAATCCGATGACTGCCGCGCTGGGCGAAGGCCGCGCCATCGACGTTGTCGAACCGCCCGTCGCACTGGACATGCTGCGCGAGTTCGAGCGCGGGATCATCGAGGATGCCGCCTTCACCGATTACGGCACGCTGGTCAATTCCGGCGAGTTCGACGGCCTGGATTTCCGTGCCGCGTTCAATGCGATCGCCGCGCGCCTCGTCAAAGAGGGCAAGGCCGAGCGCAAGGTCAATTTCCGCCTGCGCGACTGGGGCATTTCGCGGCAGCGCTATTGGGGCTGTCCGATTCCGATCATCTATTGCCCGAAGTGCGACGCCGTGCCGGTGCCGGAAGATCAGCTGCCGGTGCTGCTGCCGGAAAACGTGCAATTCATGGGCGTGCAATCGCCGATCAAGGCCGATCCGGAATGGCGCAAGTGCAAGTGTCCGCAATGCGGCGGGCCGGCCGAGCGCGAGACCGACACCTTCGACACGTTCATGGAATCGAGCTGGTACTACGCGCGCTACACCAGTCCCGGCGCGACGGGCATGGTCGATGCGCGCGCGAACTACTGGCTGCCGGTGGACCAGTACATCGGCGGCATCGAACACGCGATCCTGCACCTGCTGTACTTTCGTTTCTTCCACAAATTGCTGCGCGACGAAGGGCTCGTTCATTCCGACGAACCGGCCACCAATCTGCTGTGCCAGGGCATGGTCATCGCCGAGACGTTTTACCGCGAAGACGGCAATGGCAACCGCGAATGGTTCAATCCCGCCGACGTGGACATCGAGCGCGACGAGCGCGCGCGCGTGGTCGGCGCGACCTTGCGCTTCGACGGCAAGCCGGTTTCCATCGGCGGCATCGAGAAGATGTCCAAGTCCAAGAACAACGGCGTGGATCCACGCGCCATGGTGGACAAATACGGCGCCGACACCGTGCGCCTGTTCTCGATGTTTGCCGCGCCGCCGGAGAAATCGCTGGAATGGAACGAGGCTGGCGTGGAAGGCATGGCGCGCTTCCTGCGCCGCCTGTGGCGCGACACGCAGGCGCACATCGCGCAGCCGGATCATCCCGAGGTGGATGCTGCGAAATTGAACGCCGCGCAGAAAAACCTGCGCCGTCAGGTTCACGAAACCATTGCCAAGGTTGGCGATGACTACGGCCGCCGCCTGTCGTTCAACACCGCCATAGCATCTGCGATGGAATTGCTTAACGCGGTCGGCAAATTCGAGGATCAGTCCGACCAGGGCCGCGCAGTGCGCCACGAGGCTTTCGAGACCCTGGTGCTGGCGCTCAACCCGATCACGCCGCACATCTGTCATGCGTTGTGGCGGGCGCTGGGACATCGCGAAAACCTGATCGACGTGGCGTGGCCGAAACCCGACCCGAGTGCGTTGGTCAAGGCGGAAGTCAAACTTGCCGTGCAGGTCAATGGCAAATTGCGCGGTATCATCGAAGTTTCAGTCGATGCGGCACGCGAATCGATCGAGCAACTTGCCTTGGCGAATGCCGATGTGGCCAAGTTCGTCGGCGGCGCGGTGCCGAAGAAAATCGTCGTTGTGCCGGGCAAAATCGTGAACATCGTCGTCTGAACGGAATCCATGATATGAACATGTCGCGTTTCATCATTCTCGCCGCCGTCGCGATGACACTCGCAGCCTGCGGTTTCCAGTTGCGCGGCGAGGCGCAGTTGTCGCCCGCGCTCAAGCGCGTGCACGTGGCCGCATCCGATCCGTTCAGTCCGCTGACGCGGGATGTCGAAGCGGCGCTCACGCGTTCCGGTGCCACCGTCGAAGACGCCGCGGGCGAGGGTATCGCCGAAATCACGCTCGGCTCGGTGTCGCTCGCGCCCGTGGTGCGTTCGGTCGGCGCGAATGCGACGGTCAACGAGTTCGCGATGGTCTACCACGTCGAATTGAGCATCCAGAGTGCCGACGGCAAGACCTTGCTCGCGCCGCAAGTCATCGAGCATTCGCGCGACTACACCTTCGACCAGACCCAGGCGATCGGCAGCAATGCCGAACAGGACGAGGTCAAGAAGGGCATGCAGCGCGACATGGTGCAGGCGATCATGCGAAAAATCGAAGCGGCAGGGCGCTGATAGACTGATTCTTTTGTTTGTCATGCCGGCATGGAGTGCCGGCATCCAGACTGCATGGATGCCATCCTTGGCCACTGGATTCCGGCATTCCCTGCCGGAATGACAAGTCGGCCTGTGACCGGTCGCACTATGTCCGCAACACTGCAACAACTTCGCAACCATCTCGCCGGTTCGGAACTCAAACCGGTTTATCTGATCGCTGGCGAAGAACACCTGCTCGTCATCGAGGCCGCCGACGCGCTGCGCACGCGCGCGCGCGAACTCGGCTATGCCGAACGCGAAATTCTCGATGTCGATCAATACTTCGATTGGGACGCGCTGGCGCGCGCGGGCGCGGCGATGTCTTTGTTCGCATCGCGCCGCGTGATCGACTTGCGCCTGCCGACCGGCAAGCCCGGCAAGGACGGCGGCGCCGCGATCGTCGAATTCTGCGAAAACCCGCCGCCGGACACGGTGCTGCTGATCACGTCTATGCAATGGTCGAAAAAGGACAACGAGGGCACGGCGTGGTGCAAGGCGGCCGAACAAGCCGGATTCTATGTTCCGGTGTGGCCGATGCGGCAGGACGAATTTTCCACCTGGCTCGCGCAACGCATGGCGAGCCGCGGCCTGAATCCGGATCGCGCGGCGATTGCGGCGCTGGCCGATCGCGTCGAAGGCAATTCCCTCGCCGCCGCGCAGGAAATCGACAAGCTCGCACTGCTGCACGGCCCGGCGCCGCTGGACGCGCAAACCCTGGAAGAGCTTGTCGCCGACAGCGCGCGTTACGATGTGTTCAAGCTCGTGGACGCCGCGCTCGGCGGCGACGCCGCGCGCGCATTGCGCATCCTCGCCGGCCTGCGCGGCGAGGGCGACGCTATCCCGGCGTTGATGGGCATGATCCTGTACCAGTTGCAGATGCTCGCGCGCCTTGCCGCGGCGCCGAACCTCACCAACGCCTTGCGCAGCGAGCGCATGTGGGACGCGCGCGAGAAATTCTTCCGCAAGGTCCTCGGCCGCGCCGGTCCTGGGCACTGGGAAGACTGCCTTGTGCAGGCCGCGCGCGTGGATCGCCTGAGCAAGGGCCGCGGTTTCGGTGATGCCTGGGTCGAACTGGAGCGGTTGCTGGTGATGATCGCGCGGCCGGATGCGGGGTTGCGCGCGGCCGGTTAGGGCGTTCTGCGGCGGTTGTGCACTCGCATCGGACCGCATTGACAGCCATGCGTACAGACCGTACAGTCTGGGCATGAAAAACAGCCAGAAAACGGTCAGCCGGGGAGCCGAACAGGCCCGGCAACATCTGCCCGCCATTCTCAGCGCTGCAGCTTCCGGTCGCACCACCTTGATTACCCGGCATGGGCGCACGGTCGCGGCGGTGGTGCCAGCGACTGCCGTTAAACAGCGCGCGGTCGCGTCCTTGCTCGCGCTTGCCGGCACGGGCCGCGGATTGTGGGGACGCAGCAGCGCGCGCGCCATCGGCAATTTGCGCGACGAATGGAACCGCTAAGCGCCGAATCGCTCCGCGCTGGCGCGCTGGTGCTGGTCGATACCGCGCCTATCATTTACACGCTCGAAAACCACCGCACGTTGGCGGCGCGTTTCGAGCCGCTGTTTCGGCGGCACGAGGCCGGCGCGATCGTGCTCGCAGTCACCACCGTGACCATTGCCGAAGTGTTGACCGGCCCGCTCAAGAACGGCGAAGAGGCGTTGGCACGGCGCTACCGTTCGACGCTGGAAACCTGGCAGGTAGTGGATTTCACCGCCGACATTGCCGAAAGCGCCGCGCGACTGCGCGGGCAATACGCCCTGAAATTGCCTGATGCGATCCAGCTTGCGAGCGCACTGACAATCAATGCCGACGCGCTGGTTACGCACGACCGCGACTTCAGCCGCGTGACCGGCATCCGGGTGCTGGCATGAGCGTGTTCACTGAACTCAAGCGTCGCAACGTCATTCGCGCCGCGGTGCTTTATATCGGCGCGGTGTGGGCGCTGGCGCAGGGCATTGCGCAACTCGGGCCGTTCTTTGGCATGCCGGATTGGGGCGTGCGCTGGTTCGTGATTGCGGCGGCGATCGGTTTTCCGTTCTGGATCGCGTTCGCCTGGGTGTACGAATGGACGCCAAAAGGTTTGAAGCGCGAAAGCGAAATCGCCGTCGATGCCGCGATCGCGCGTGCGGCCGGGCGCAGGATGGATCGGGCGATCATCGCGGTGCTGGCGGTCGCGGTGGTACTGCTGTTGACCAACGCTTTTGTCTCGCGCAAGAGCACGGGATCGCAAAAAAATGTGCCGACCCCTACGACGGGCACCTCCACGGCGATTCCCGCCAAATCCATCGCCGTGCTGCCCTTCGTCAACATGAGCGGCGATGCCAAGGAAGATTATTTCAGCGACGGCATCACCGAGGAAATCCTCAATGCGCTGGCGCAGGTGCCCGACCTGAAGGTGGCCGGGCGTACGTCGGCCTTTGCGTTCAAGGGCAAGGCCGAGGACCTGCGCAAGATCGGCGAAGCGCTCGATGTCGCGACGGTACTCGAAGGCAGCGTGCAGAAATCCGGCGACGCAGTACGCATCACCGCGCAGCTGATCGACGCGCGCAGCGGCTATCACCTGTGGTCGGACAAGTACGACCGCAAACTCGACAACGTGTTTGCGGTCGAGGACGAAATCTCCAAGGCGATTGCGGACACGATGCGGGTGCAATTGTCGGGCGGCGGCAAGGTCACGCTCGTGGCGCAAGAAGGGATCGATCCGCAGGCTCACGATTTCTACTTGCGTGGGCTTGCCGAATACGCACAGCGTGGCCCATCCCTGCTCGATGCCGTTGCCAGTTTCCAGAAGGCCTTGGCGATAGCGCCGGACTATGCCGATGCATGGGCGGCGCTGGCAGAGGCGAACGCCCAGTTGCCGAATTACGGATTGGGGGAGGTCTCGACGGCGATGTCCGCCGCGGAAGCCTCCGCACTGCAAGCCCTGAAGATCAATCCGTCCAATGCCGCCGCCTATGTCGCGCTCGGTGTCGTGTATTTGAACCGCGGGCAGTGGGCGCAGGCCGATGAGGCGTTGCGGCAAGCCATGCGGCTGGCGCCGGGCGATGCGGAGGCGATCCATCAGCATGCCTATTTTCTTCTGGTGAGCGGAAATCCGGAGTTGGCGCTGAACGAACTGGACCGCGCCATCGCCATTGATCCGCTCTCGCCGGTCATGAATGCCGGGCGCGGTGAAATTCTGTTTTACTTGCATCGCTACGAGGCGGCCTGGGCTCAGGTGCAGGCCTCGATCGCCCATTATCCCGACTTCGCATTGGCTTATTTCTTTGCCATTCCGGTTGCCGGTGTAACGGGACACGCCGCGGAACTGCGTGCGTACGCGCGGCGTGAAGCCGAGCTTGGGGGCGAAAATCCCGATGTCGCCGCGCAGATCGCGCTGGGCGTCGCCGACCCGACGCAACGTGCGCACGCATTGCGCGTTCTCGCCGGTCAGCCGGATTCGCCGGTTTTCGATCCCTATGCAAGGATCAATTGGTACTGTCTGCTCGGCGAGCCCGCCAAGGCAATCGATGTGCTGGATTCTGCGATGCGTGCTGGACGCAATCCGGCTTTCAGCGCCGAGGCGGCAGGGTCGCCGCTTTTCGATCCGGTCCGAAATGATCCGCGCTTCAAGGCGGCACTGAAAACGATGGGGTTGCCCTACGTGCCGACGAGCAAAACCGGCCGTGATTGAACCCATCGCCATCCTCGGCGGTACCTTCGATCCGGTGCACATCGGCCATCTGCGCGTGGCGTTGGAAGCCTCGGAGGCATTGGACGCGTCGGTAAGGCTGATGCCGGCACACGTGCCGCCGCACCGATCAGCGCCGGTCGCAAATCCGGCGCAGCGCGTGGCCATGCTGCGCGCGTCATTGGCCGGGCAGGATCACCTGCAACTGGATACGCGCGAGCTCGATCGCAGGGAGCCGTCGTACACCGTCGACACGTTGCGGCAGATGCGCGGCGAGTTTGGCGCGGAGCGGTCGCTGATCCTGCTGCTCGGCGCGGACGCATTTGCCGGATTGACGACGTGGCATGAATGGCGCGCCTTGTTCGATCTGGCGCATATCGCGGTGATGACGCGGCCGGGTCACGATACGCGCCTGCCGGCGGAATTGGCGACGGAAATTGCGTCGCGACGCACGCGATCCGCAACGGATTTGCACACATCGCCGTGCGGAAAGCTCTTCGATTTGCCGGTCACGCCGCTGGAGATTTCCGCCAGCGTCGTGCGCGCCTTGCTTGCAGCCGGGCGCGATCCGCGCTGGCTGGTTCCGGATGCGCTTCTGGCCGACCCCGGTTTGCTCGCGCCGTATCGAAGCTAGCGAGCTTTCGGGTGTTTGTGAGGGCCGCGCTTGGGCTTGTCGAATCCGTCGGGCTTGAACGATTTCGGTTTGTGCGCAGCGCGTTCGCTTGGTGCGGACTTGAACGGCGGCTTGCGTGGCGGTTTGTCGAAGGTGTCGGACGATCCGGTTGAGTCGCCCATGCGGCTGATGAGCAAGCGCTGACCCGCGACCCGAACCGTCTTGAGCAGCAAGAACGTTTCTGCGGGCATCCCTTCGGGAAGATCGAGCAGGGTGTAGCGGTCGCGGATGTCGATGCGGCCGATGTGCTTGGCATCCAGGCCGGCTTCGTTGGCGATCGCGCCGACGATATTGCCAGGGCGCACGCCGTGATCGTTGCCGACGTTGATGCGATAGGTTTCGAATCCCGCCTCGGCCTGGCGTGGACGATCGTCGCGGCGTGGACGAAATGGCGAATCGTGTTCGGCCCGCGACGGACGCGGATGTTCGTCGCCTCGCGCAGTGCCGCGATCGCGCGCTGCTTGGTGCTCATGCTTTGCAGGTTTTTCGAAGCGCGATTTCTCGAGCGGACGCGATTCGCGCTGCGCCGCTTGCAGCAGCAACGGCTGCTTGCCCTGCACCAGACGCGCGAGCGCGGCGGCAATTTCCACCGCGGGCACATTGCGTTCGCGTTCGTATTGCTCGATCAGCTGCCGGAACGCAGTCAGATCGTCGCTGGCCAGCGTGTCGGTGATGCGCTGCGTGAACTTCGCGACGCGCCGGTCGTTGACGGCTTCGACGCTGGGCAACTGCATCTGCGTGATCGGCTGGCGCGTGGCACGTTCGATCGCCTGCAACAGGCGTTGCTCGCGCGGCGCCACGAACAGGATCGCCTCGCCGGACCGGCCGGCTCTACCCGTACGCCCGATGCGGTGCACGTAGGCTTCGGTGTCGGTCGGAATGTCGTAGTTGAGTACATGGCTGATGCGCTCCACGTCGAGCCCGCGTGCGGCGACGTCGGTGGCGACGAGAATGTCGATCTGGCCATCCTTGAGTTGGGCGATGGTGCGCTCGCGTTGCGCCTGGATGATGTCGCCGTTGATCGCCGCCGCGGCGAATCCGCGCGCTTGCAGTTTCTGCGCGATTTCCTCGGTGGCCTGCTTGGTGCGCATGAACACCAGCATCGCTTCGAACGGCTCGGCCTCGAGTATGCGGGTCAACGCGTCGAGCTTGTGCAGGCCGCTGACAAACCAGTAGCGCTGGCGGATGTTCGCGGCAGTGGTGGTTTTGGCCTTGATCGCAATTTCGGTCGGATTGCGCAAATAGGTTTGCGCAATGCGCTTGATCTGGCTCGGCATGGTCGCCGAGAACAGCGCAATCTGCCGCGTCGGCGGAGTTTTCTTCAGTACCGCCTCGACGTCGTCGATGAAGCCCATGCGCAGCATTTCGTCGGCTTCGTCGAGCACCAGCGTGGTCAGTTGCGAAAGATCCAGCGAGCCGCGTTCGAGGTGATCGATTACGCGCCCCGGCGTGCCGACGACCACATGCGTGCCGCGTTTCAATCCGGAAAGTTGCGGGCCGTAACTCTGGCCGCCGTAGATCGGCAGCACATGGAAGCCCGGCATTTGCGCCGCGTAGCGCTGGAATGCCTCGGCAACCTGGATCGCCAGTTCGCGCGTCGGCGCCAGCACCAGCGCCTGCGGTTTCGACTTCGACAAATCCAGCCGCGCCAGGATCGGCAGCGCGAACGCAGCGGTCTTGCCGGTGCCGGTCTGCGCCTGTCCGAGCACGTCGCGGCCGGCGAGCAAGGGTGGAATCGTCGCGGCCTGGATCGGCGAGGGCGTTTCGTAGCCGACTTGCGCCAATGCCGCGAGCACGGCATCGCCCAGGCCAAGGTCGCGGAACGCAATGGATTCGGGCGTGGTAGCGGCATCGGACATGGGCGGAGGCCGCAGCAGGAGGATGTCCATTGTAGCGCGACCGGCGCTGCGCGCGGAGTAGTGGCTTGGCGCAAAAATCGGCCTATACTGAAAATCGTTCCGTGTCGGGGCGCCCGCACGGGATCCTTCATTCCATCAGGACATCGCCGCTTGGCCACTGCATCCAAAACCGCACGCAAGCCCCGTTCCGCATCCAAGGCCGCTCCGCCCAAATCACGTTCGGCCAAATCGAAATCGACAAAACCGGCCTCGGCGAAATCTCCGCCGAAGAAGGCCAAACCTGCCAAGCCTGTCAAGTCCGTATCGGCGAAGTCCGATCCGGTCGAGATCCTGCGCCGGCAGGTGTTGGCCGCGCTCGACGAATTGAAGGCCAGGGACGTGCACGAGATCGACGTGCGCGGCAAGACTTCCATCGCGGATTACCTGTTCATCGCCAGCGGCACTTCGACCCGGCATGTGAAATCCCTCGCCGACGAAGTGGTCAAGTTCGTGAAGAGGGCGGGCATGATGCCGCTCGGCGTTGAGGGTCAACGCGAAGCCGAATGGGTGCTGGTGGACCTGGGCGACATCATCGTGCACGTGATGCTGCCGCGCATTCGCGAGTTCTACGGTCTGGAGCGTCTGTGGACGGTGGGCGATGACTTGCCTGAAGCAGCCAATGCCAGTTGACTAGCCGCAGGCCATGCGCGCGCATCTGATTGCCGTCGGCGAACGCATGCCGGCATGGGTGAGCGCCGGCTTTGCCGAGTACGCCAAGCGCCTTTCGCGCGAATTGCCGCTGGACCTGATCGAGGTTTCGGCGAAGTCGCGCGATCCGGCGCGCGCGATGACCGATGAAGGTGCAGCACTGCTCGCCGCGATTCCGAAGGGCGCGCATGTCGTGGCGCTGGATGGCCGCGGCAAACCGTGGTCTAGCGAGGAACTGGCGCAACAACTTCAACGCTGGCGCATGCAGGGCAAGGATCTGGTATTTCTGATCGGCGGTGCGGATGGTTTTGCGCCGTTGTTGCTCGATCGTGTCGAGCAGAAATGGTCGCTCGGGCCCGCGACGCTGCCGCATCCGCTTGTGCGAATCATGGTCGCCGAGCAGCTTTATCGCGCCGCCAGCTTGCTCGCCAACCATCCCTATCACCGCGGCTGAACGGGGCTGGCGGGTTCGGGCGAATTCGCGGCGTTTGCGGATGCCTTGTGCGAAACTAGGCCCCTCATGGATCGCGCAGATTCCCGCGGCGGCGAAAAAGTGGCGAACATGGGCCGGGCCCTGGCGCTTGCCCTTGTGGTTGCCGTCGTTTCGTGGTGGGCGATGCATTACGCCCGCGGGCCGGCCGGATTGTCGATCCTGTGGCCTGCCAGCGGCATCGTCTGCGGGGTGCTGGCGGTATCGCCGCACCGTCGCTGGGTTTGGTACCTTGCCGCGGTCTTTCTTGCCTTCATCGGTGTCAACGTCGCGCATGGCGGATCCGGCCGCACGAGCACACTGCTCAGCATCGCCGACATCATCGACCCGGTGATCGTGGCTTGGGTCATCGCTGGCCGGGTCGGCGATTTCATCGATCTGTCGCGCATTCCTTCCATCAGCCTGCGTGCCGCCGCAGCGACGCTCGGCGCGTGCGCATTGTCCGCGGCCGTGGCGGTGGCCGGATTGCATGGCTTGGCCGGATTCGCGGACTTCGACCGGTTTGTGGCCTGGATGGCATCCCATGTATTGGGCATGGCGATCTTTGCCACGCTGACAATTACCGCCGCGCTACTCGGACGCAACATCTTCGGCGTGTCCGGCCAGCGCCTGGCGTTCTTCGGCGAGATGATCGTACTCGCCGCGACCTGCGCCCTGGTGTTCGCAACCGCGTACTTTCCATTTCCGTATATCGTTTTCCTGCCGCTGCTGCTGGTGACGTTCCGGCGCCGGTTTGCCGGATTCGCGCTGGGCACCAGCCTGGTCGCCATTGTCGCCGTGTCCACGCACGGCTCCGGGATCGGTCCGTTCGCCCACGTGACGCAACTCGGCGACGCCTGGCGCACGCTGGTACTGCAGGGCTTTGTCGCGAGCACCTGCGTGTTCGCCCTGCCCGTGGCGATCGTCCTGACCGGGCGCGCGGTACTCGTGCGGAAGCTGGCCGCGAGTGAGCGCGAATACCGCATGCTCGCCGATTATTCGCGCGACCTGGTCGTGCGTTTCGACCAGAACGGCGTGCGCCGGTACATGTCACCGTCGGCCCACGAAATGCTGGGCTGGAGCCGCGATGAACTGGCTTCCACGCGCTGGGACCTGGTACATCCGGACGACCGCACGCATGTGCAACAAGAACAGGCGCGGCTGCAGGTACAAGGTGGATCGACAACGCTCCTGTTTCGCGTGTTGCGCAAGGATGGCCGCTATCTATGGATCGAGGCGAACATCTCGCTGGTGCCCAACCCCGATCCGCGCGTGCCGCCTGACGTGATCTACTCGGGCCGCGACGTGACCACGCGGGTGATCGCCGAGAAGGCCCTGCGCAACAATGAGCGTCGCCTGCGCGCGATCACGGCAAATGTTCCGGCCGTCGTGTTGCACGTGGACAAGGATGAACGCTATACCTTCGTCAACGCTTACGCGCTTCGCGACAATGCGAGAAGCGAGTCGGAGATGCTCGGCAAGCGCGTACGCGACGTCGTGAGCGACGCCATCTGGGCGGAAATTCAGCCCTATGTGCAGGCGGCGCTGCAAGGCAAGGAAGTGGCCTTCGAGATCGAGCGCGACGTCCAGGGCAAGCGATGCCATTACCAGTCGCGCTATGTGCCTGATATCGGCGACGACGGAGCGGTCGCCGGATTTTATGCGGTCAGTTTCGACATCACCGAGCTCAAGCAGGCGCAGGCCGAATTGCTGCGCCTGGTGCGCCACGATTCGCTGACCGGGGTGGCGAACCGCTTGCGTTTCATCGAACGGCTCGAACTGGCGGTCGCGCGCAGTCGCCGCAGCCGCAGGCCGCTTGCGCTGTTGTACCTGGATATCGACCATTTCAAGCGCATCAACGACACCCTGGGGCATGTCGCCGGCGATGCGGTATTGCGCGAGTTCGCGCAGCGGCTGACCCGGAGCGTGCGCGATGTCGATCTCGTTGCGCGCTTGGGCGGCGACGAATTCGTGGTCGTTCTCGAACAGATCGATAGCGCGGACGACGCGCAGGCCGTTGCCGACAAGTTGCTCGGGTGCCTGCGCGAACCCATCGCGGTGGGCGACGAGCAGGCGCAGATCAGCGCCAGCGTCGGCATCGCCTTCGCCATGGACCCGGTCGACGATCCCGAAACCCTGCTGCAAAAGGCCGATGCGGCGCTGTACGAGGCCAAGCGGGCGGGGCGCAATATCTGGCGCATGGCCGGCTAGGAACCACATTGCGCCTGCTGCATTCGGCAGCCCGGGCGAAGACTTTCTTGAGGAAGATGCCGTGCTTTATCTCGCTTCGCAGTCGCCACGCCGCCGCGAACTGCTCGATCGCCTCGGTGTGCGGTTCGATGTCATCGATGTCGACGTGCCGGAAGTGCGCGCGCTGGGCGAAACGCCGGGCGACTACGTGAGTCGCGTGGCGCGAGAGAAAGCCGGCGCGGGTCTGTTGAAATTGTCCGGCGTCGCCGGCGCAGTGGTGTTGGGCGCGGATACAGAAGTCGTGTTGGACGATGAGGTCTTCGGCAAACCGGCCGATGCGTCGCAGGCCGCACAAATGCTGCGGCGCTTGTCGGGACGAACCCACGAGGTCCTGTCCGCGGTCTGGTGCCTGTCCGCCGGTCGCGAAGAGCAGGCGTTCAGCATCACGCAAGTAGAATTCGCGCGGCTCGATACGGGCCAAATCGATGCGTACATCGCCGACGGCGAATGGCAGGGCAAGGCCGGCGCGTATGCGATCCAGGGCCGGGCCGAGGCTTTCGTGGTACGGCTGTCCGGCAGCCATTCCGGCGTCATGGGATTGCCGCTACATGAGACAATGACGTTGTTGCAACGATTTGGCATAGGCGCCTAGCCCGTCGTCGCCGCCGCAGTTCGGCATCGACAACCTGGCGATAGCGGGCTATAAATCGGTTTAGAAAAAACTTCCAAGTGGTTGTCGTGTCCGAAGAAATCCTTATCAATGTGACCCCGCGCGAAACCCGCGCCGCGGTCGTGGAAAACGGCGTGCTGCAGGAAGTGCTGATCGAGCGCGCCCTGCGCCGTGGCTACGTCGGCAACATCTACAAGGGCCGGGTCAGCCGGGTCATGCCGGGCATGCAGGCGGCGTTCGTGGAAATCGGACTGGAGCGCGCGGCATTCCTGCACGCCTCGGACATCCTGCGCAGCCTGCCTCCGCTAGTCGGTGACGGTCAAGAAAGTCCCGCGCCGCCACCGTCGCAGCCGATCGGGGAACTGGTTCGCGACGGCCAGGAAATCCTGGTGCAGGTGATCAAGGATCCGATCGGCAGCAAGGGCGCGCGCCTGACCACCAACCTGTCGGTGCCATCGCGTTATCTCGTGTTGCTGCCGCTGGCCAAGGCTATCGGCGTGTCGGTGCGCATCGAGGATGAGGCCGAACGCGCGCGCTTGAAGGAGGCCCTGCAAGCGCGTGCCGCCGAAACCGGTCACGGCTACATCGTGCGTACCAATGCGGAAGGCCAGTCCGTCGAAGCCCTCGCCGAGGATGTGGCCTACCTGACCCGGTTATGGCAATCGCTGCAGGTGGCGATCGCGAACGCGCGCGCCGGCGAGCGCGTGTACGAGGATCTTTCGCTGCCGCTGCGCGCGCTGCGCGACCTGATGCGCAAGGACGTGGAAAAAGTGCGCGTGGATTCGCGCGAAACGCTCGAGCGCATGTTGGGTTTCGCCAGCCAGTTCATGCCCGAACTTGCCGAACGCATCGAGCATTATCCGGGCGAGCGCCCGATCTTCGACCTGTATGGCGTCGAGGACGAGATTCAGCGCGCGCTCAAGAAGCAGGTGCCATTGAAGTCCGGCGGCTATCTGGTCGTCGACCAGACCGAGGCCATGACCACCATCGACGTCAACACCGGCGCCTTCCTCGGCCATCGCAACCTCGAGGAAACGGTGTATCGCACCAACCTCGAGGCGGCGCAGGCGGCCGCGCGCCAGCTGCGCCTGCGCAATCTCGGCGGCATCATCATCATCGATTTCATCGACATGGTCGATGAAGAACACAAGCGCCAGGTCCTGCGCACGCTGGAAAAATCCCTGGCCCACGACCACGCCAAGACCACGGTCTACGAGATGACCGAGCTGGGCCTCGTGCAGATGACGCGCAAGCGCACGGTGGAAAGCCTGGAACGCCAGTTGTGCGAGCCGTGCCCGGCCTGCGAGGGCCGCGGCAGCATCAAGACCGCCGAAACCGTCACCTATGAAATCTTCCGCGAGATCACGCGCGCGGTGCGCCAGTTCGAGGCCAAGAAATTGCTGGTGCTGGCCGCGCCCAAAGTCGTCGCGCGCATTCTCGACGAGGAATCGGCGGCCGTCGCCGAACTCGAGGAATTCATCGGCAAGACCATCCGCTTCCAGCCCGAGGAGCATTACGCGCAGGAGCAGTACGATGTCGTGCTGTTGTAGCCGTCAGTGATGTGGAAGCCCCACATCCGCCGCGCGCGCCTGTGGCTGCAGGCGTTGTTCGCCACCATCGTCATCGCGCTGGCTCTGGGGGTTGGCGTGGCGCAGATGGCGCTGCCGTGGATCGCCTCTCATCCGCAACGCATTGCCGCGCTGTTGAGCGATCGACTGCAGCGCGCGGTGACCCTGGACGGCGTGACCGGCGTATGGGAGCGTGACGGGCCGCTGCTGGCGCTGCATGGCGTGCATATCGCCGGCGCGGATGCGAAGACGCCCGGCAGCACGATTCCGCAGGCCGAGTTGAAAATCAATTTCTTTTCCGCCTTGCATCGCAACCAGGCCTGGAACGAGTTTCGCCTCGTCGGCTTGAATTTGCGCCTGGCGCGCGACGCGCAAGGTCAGTGGCAGTTGAGCGGTATCGACGCGGGCGACCAGGCCGCCGGTAACCCGAAGGATTCGATCCTGTTCTCGCTTGGCGCGCTGGTGTTGCGCGATCTGCGCCTGACCGTGCAGGGCGGCGAGGGCGCCAAGCCGATCATATTGCTCGCCGACGAAGTACGCCTGGTCAATTCGGGCAGCACGCATCGCGTGCTCGCGCGCGTACGCTGCGCCGACACGCAGTCGCCGATCGATGCCGTGCTCGAATACGACAGTTCCTCGCGTGACGGGCAGTTGTACCTCGGCGGCACGGCGCTGGATCTGGCGGCCCTCACCCACGGTTATGCCTGGCAAGGCATGCAGGCCGCGCACGGCAATGGCCGTCTGCAATTCTGGGCATGGTGGAAGCGTGACCGCCTGGAGCGCGCGCGCCTGGAATCGGATCTCACCAACGTGGTGTTGACCACGTCTGCACCGATCGAACTCGATCCCAGGCGCAGCATCGTCCCGCGCGTGGGTTTCGACCGCATCGCATTCGGCGCGCGCTGGCAGCGCGGCGATTCGGGCTGGACAGCGGATGTGGCCGATCTCGTCCTTGACCGGCAAGGTATCGTCGCGGCGCCAGCAAGCATCCATCTGGAAAAAACGCGTGACGAGGCGGCGAGCGATTCACACTGGGATGTCCGTCTGCAAGGTGTGAACCTGTCTGCCCCGGCAAGCGTGGCGATGCTCAGCGAAGCGGCTTCACCGGCATGGCGGCGCTGGTTGTACATGGCCGATCCGGTCGGTACCGTGCGTAGCGCACAATTGCGTTTCGCTGGCGCGCAGGATTTCGACGTTTCCGCCGACCTGGACGCATGCGCATGGCACGCCGTGGATGCGCTGCCGGGCATCACCAGCCTGACCGGCAGCCTGCTCGGCGATGCGGACGGCTTCAACCTGCACCTGCCGGCGCATGCCGGGTTCGGCGTGGATGAAGCACGCGTGTTTCGCCAGCCTCTGGAATTTTCGCGTTTCGCGGGCGATATCGCGGCGTGGCACGGCGATGGCGGCTGGCGCATCGGCACCGATGCGCTGGATTTCGAAGGCGCCGGTTATGGCGGCCAGTTGCGCGGCAGCGTGCAATTGCACGACGACGGCTCGCGTCCGGCGCTGGATGTCTACGCCGTGGTCGATCACGGCGAAGTACCGGCTGCGAAACTGTTCTGGCCGATCAACATCATGCCGCCGGACGGGGTGAAATGGCTGGATCGTGCGCTGGCGTCGGGAAAGATCGTCGATGGCCGCGCCGTGTTCCGCGGTGACCTTGCCGATTGGCCATTCACGAATTTCGCCGGTCGTTTCGAAGCGCGCGCGCAAATCGACGATGCAAAGCTGGTCTATCTTCCGGACTGGCCTGCTGCCGAGCATGTGCGTGCCGTTGCCGACTTCGTCAACAACGGCTTGAGCGTCGATTCCAGCGGGGCACAGGCGCTTGGCAACTCGGTGGACAGCGCCGGCGTGACGATCGCCGACCTTGCCGAGGCGGTGCTGGAACTGGATGTCGAAGGCTCGGGCAGCGGCAAGAGCCTGCTCGACTTCATCAAGGCCACACCGATTGGCGCGCGCTACGCCGAACACCTGCTGGGCGTGAGTGTCAGTGGCAAGAGCAAGGTGAAATTCCACTTGCACCTGCCCATTCACGCGACCGAACGGCTCGACCTGGCCGGAACCGCCAGCCTTAACCAGGCCGACCTGACCGACGCGCAGTACGCGCTGCGCCTGAAGCAGGCGACGGGTACGCTTGCGTTTTCGCAAAGCGGGTTTGATACAGGCGAATTGCCGGTCACGCGCGACGGCAAGCCCGCGACGTTCCGGCTTGCGGTCGGCGGATTCGCCACCGACAAGTCGCATGCCGTCGAGGCGAACCTGCGCGGAAATTTTCCGGCGTCCGACCTGCTCGCGTATGCGCCGATCCTCGCGCCGTGGGCGAATCGCATCAGTGGCGCCGCCGCATGGAACGTGGGTTTTTCCGCGGATCACGACGATGCGAAGAATCCTGGCCAGCGCATCTCCGTCGCATCCGATCTTGATGGGGTTGGCATCGACCTGCCCGCGCCGCTGACCAAATCGGCCGCCACCGCCTTGCCGATGGCGTTGACCGTCGGCCTGCCGTTCGTCGGCGGCAGCATCGACCTGCAACTGGGCGGACTCATGCGCATGCGCGGCCGCCTGGAATCGCCAAAACAATCGTTCGCCGCGTATGTGGACTTCGGCGGCGATGCGTCAGCGCCCCTGCCTGCGTCCGGTTTCGAAATCGGCGGCAGTGCGCCGCTGCTCGATCTTTCCGGCTGGATGGATTTCGCGGTGTCCAATTCCGGCAGCGGCAGCGAGGGCCTGATCTCGGGCGTGGATTTGCATGCGCAGGACCTGCGCGCCTGGGACCGTGACTTCGGGCCGGCACAATTCACCCTGAAGCCGAAGAAAAACGAACTCGACCTCGGATTCGACGGCGCCAATATCGCTGGCAACATGGGGATTCCGCTCGTCGATTTCCGCCAGCGCGGCGTCACCGCGCAGTTCGAGCACATCTACTGGCCGGACGTGGGCGACACCGAAACCAGCGCGATGGCAGGGGAGAATCCGGCCAATGTGCCGCCGTTGCATGTCCGCATCGGCGATTTTCGCCTCGGCGATTCGCGTTTCGGCGCGACCGTGGTGGAGAGCTACCCGATCGCCAATGGCACGCATTTCGAACAGGTCAGCACGCATTCGAAGAATGTTGAAATGCGCGCGCGCGGTGATTGGACGGGCAAACCCGGCAGCGACATATCGGATTTCTCCATCGACTTCTCCGCGCAGAATCTTGGCCGCATGCTCGACACGTTCGGCTATGCCGGCGTAGTCGATGGGGGTGCGACCGTCGCTCATATCCAGGGCCAGTGGGCCGGATCACCATCGATGTTCGCCCTGGCGCGCCTCAACGGCACGCTCAAGGTTTCGGTGGCCGAAGGCCGCATTCCAGACGCCGATCCCGGCGCGGGGCGCATCTTCGGCCTGTTCAACCTGAGTGCGATCCCGCGCCGCCTGTCGCTGGATTTCGGCGATTTCTTCAAGTCCGGCTTCAGCTTCGACTCCATCGAGGGCACATTCACGCTCAAGGACGGCAACGCGTTCACCACCGGTTTGAAGGTCAAGGGTCCTGCGGCCGACATTGTCGTCGATGGCCGTGCGGGCTTGAAAGCGAAGGACTACGACCAAACCATGGAAGTCACACCGCATGTCGGCGGCGCCTTGATGATTGGTGGCGCGGTGGTCGGCGGACCGGTCGGCGCTGCCGCCGGAGCGGTTTTGCAAGGCGTGCTCCGAAAAGCGATCAACGACGTCACGCGTGTGCGTTACAGCGTGACCGGAACTTGGGAAAAACCCGTGATCACAGAAATCGCCAAGGAAACGGTGAAGGGCGAGCCGGCACCCAAGAAACCGGCATCCGCCGCGCCGAAAAAGAAAGACGCAAAAAACACACTCGATCCCCCCGCCGCTGCCGCGAACCCGCCATGACGATTCTTGCTCAAGTTGAACGACAACTCCTGCAACCCGGCGGATTCTCCAGTACCGATCTCGAACGCGTGTTCGGGCAGTTGATGGGTCCGTCCATCGACGCGGCGGACCTGTATTTCCAGCATTCGCGCAGTGAATCATGGGTGCTCGAGGACGGCATCGTGCGCGAGGGCAATCATTCGATCGAACAAGGCGTCGGCGTGCGTGCGATGAGTGGCGAAAAGACCGGCTTCGCGTACTCCGACGAAATCGTGCTGCCGCAACTGCTCAGCGCGGCGCAGTCCGCGCGCGCAATCGCACGGTCCGGGAACCCCGGTGCCGGCCATGCGCTCGCCGCGCGTGAGGCGAAAGCGCTGTACGCGCCGGTCGATCCGGTCGAGTCGCTGGCGAATGAGGATAAAATTGCACTTTTGCGTGAAGTGGACAAATTCGCGCGTTCGCTCGATCCCTGCATCGCGCAGGTGATCGTCAGCCTCACCGCCACGCTGGATACGGTGCTGGTCGCGGCGGCGGACGGTACGCTTGCCGCCGACGTGCGTCCGCTGGTGCGCATGAACGTGAGCGTAATCGCCGAGCGCAATGGTCGCCGCGAGTCCGGCAATGCCGGCGGCGGCGGACGCTATGGCTACAAGGAATTGCTCGCCAACGGCCGTGCGCATGCGTTCGCGCGCGAGGCCGTGCGCGCGGCGCTGGTGAACCTGGATTCGATTCCGGCGCCCGCGGGAACGATGACGGTCGTGTTGGGCCCCGGTTGGCCCGGCGTACTGCTGCACGAGGCGATCGGGCACGGTTTCGAAGGCGATTTCAATCGCAAGGGAACGTCGGCTTTTGCCGGTCGCTTGGGCGAGAAGGTCGCGTCGCCGCTATGCACCGTGGTCGACGACGGTACGCTGCCGAACCGGCGTGGGTCGTTGTCGATCGACGACGAAGGCGTGCCGGGCGAATGCACGACCCTGGTCGAGAACGGCGTGCTCAAGGGCTACATGCAGGACAAGCTCAACGCGCGCCTGATGGGTATGCGCTCCACCGGCAACGGCCGCCGCGAATCCTTCGCGCACCTGCCGATGCCGCGCATGACCAACACCTACATGTTGCCGGGAAAGAGTGACCCGGATGAAATCATTGCATCGGTCGAACGCGGGTTGTATGCGGTGAATTTCGGCGGTGGCCAGGTCGATATCACGAATGGCAAGTTCGTGTTCTCGGCGAGCGAGGCGTATCTGATCGAGAACGGCAAGGTCACGCGGCCGGTGAAAGGCGCGACCCTGATCGGTTCCGGCCCGGAAGTGCTCACGCGCGTGTCGATGGTTGGCAACGACTTGAAGCTCGACGAAGGTGTGGGCGTCTGTGGCAAGGACGGCCAGAGCGTGCCGGTCGGCGTGGGCCAGCCGACGCTGCGCATCGATGCGATGACGGTGGGGGGTACTGCGGCGTGATTCGTCATGCCGGCAGGGACTGCCGGCATCCAGTCTGCATGGATGCCAACGATGTTGTGATGTGGTCGGTTTGCCGTCCGTGGCTTCTGGATTCCGGCATTCCATGCCGGAATGACAAGCTACGCACAGAGCAATTCGCGCAGCACTCGAAACAATTCGTGGAACGCATGCAACGGCTTTTGTCCTTCGCGCTCGGCGCGCGCCTTGCGCGCGAGCTGGCGCAGGCGCTGGCGGTCGGCTGATGGCGTTTGCTGCATCAGCTCGTCGAGCGCGGCATCGCCATCGGCGAGCAGGCGTTCGCGCCAGGTCTCGATGCGGTGCAAGGCGGCGGCTTCGCGGCGCACATGCTCGCGATCGTGTTCGAGCACGGCGCGCAGCGGATCGAGTTCGGCCTCGTCGAGCTTGCGCAGTTGCTTGGCGAGAAATTGTTCGGCGCGCTTGCGCGCGATCTGCTGCTTCACCGCGGACGTACGCCCGACTTCGGCGCGTAGGTCGTCGTCGAGTGGCACGCGCGACAACTGCGCGTCGGACAACGCGGCCAGCGCCTGCGCGAGCTTGAGCACATCCAGCGCTTCGCGGCGGCGCTGGCTGCGACTGGGCCGCTCGTCGCGGGGGATGGCGGCGTGGGAATCGTCGTCGTAATCGTGCATCATTCTTCAGTTATGCAAAGTGGAAATCCATGAACGCCATCATCGCACAACCCGACGATTCGCTCGCCCAGCTTGATAACCTGGCGACTCTCGCGCAAGACGTGATCCACCGCTGCCGCGCCGCGGGGGCGAGCGACGCCGAAGTCGGCGCCAGCATCGACACCGGCTTGTCCGTGAATGTCCGCCTGGGCGAGGTCGAAACCGTCGAGCACAACCGCGACCGCGCGTTCGGCGTCACCGTGTACTTCGGCCAGCGCAAGGGTTCGGCGAGCACGGCAGATCTGGCGCCCGACTCCATCGCCAAGACCATCGAACAGGCCTGTGCGATTGCGAAATACACCGAAGCCGATCCGTACGCGGGACTCGCGGATCCGGCACGGCTGGCGCGTGTGTTTCCGGATCTGGACCTATGGCATCCGTGGAATCTGGATGCACAAGGTGCGATTGGGCTGGGCATCGAGATCGAAGACGCTGGCCGCGCGCTGGATGGAATCTCCAATTCCGATGGCGCTTCGATTCAGTCCGGCGGGTCGCTTGGCGTCTATGCCAATTCGCAGGGCTTCGTCGGCCGCGAACGCGGCACGCGTCATTCACTATCGTGCTCGTTGATCGCGCAGGATGGCAACGGCATGCAGCGCGACTATTGGTACGAGTCCGAGCGCGCCGCGGGGGATTTTCCCGACGCCGCCTCGATCGGCGCCAGGGCCGCGCAGCGCACGCTGGCGCGGCGCGGCGCGCGCAAGCTCGATACGCGAGCGTGTCCCGTGCTTTTTGCGCCGGAAGTCGCGCGTGGACTGATCGGGCATCTCGTCTCGGCAGTCAGCGGCGGCGCGCTGTATCGCAAGGCGAGTTTTCTGGTCGATCACGCCGGCAAGAATCTGTTTCCGGGTTTCGTGCAAATTGTGGAACGTCCGCACATTCCGCGCGGACAGGCATCGGCCAATTTCGACAACGAAGGCGTGGCGACAGCGGATAGCGATCTTGTGCGCGCGGGTATCCTGGAACGATACGTCCTGGGCAGCTATTCGGCGCGCCGGCTCGGCCTTGCCAGCACCGGCAATGCCGGCGGCATCCACAATCTGATCGTGGAGCCGGGTGCGGACGATTTCACCGGCATGCTGAAAAAACTTGGCACCGGATTACTCGTGACCGAGGTAATGGGGCAGGGCGTGTCGATCGTGACCGGAGACTATTCGCGCGGCGCGGCGGGTTTCTGGGTCGAGAATGGCACGATTGCGTATCCGGTCGAGGAGATCACCATCGCCTCGAACCTGCGCGAGATGTTTGCCGGCATCGCCGCGATTGGTGCGGATGTCGACCGGCGCTCGCACATCATCACCGGCTCCATATTGATCGACAAAATGACCGTGGCCGGCAGCTGATCAACTCTCGCGCTCGGCGACGTAGCTCGCCAATTCCGCGAGTTCCTGCGCGCGATCTCCCAGCGACGCCAACGCATTGATCGCGTCGTGCGTAAGCTGTGCGAGGCGCGCGCGCGATGCATCCATGCCGAGGATCGCGGGATAGGTGGGTTTGGCATTCGCGGCATCCTTGCCCGCGGTCTTGCCGATGACGTCGCTGTCGCCTTCCACGTCGAGAATGTCATCGCGGATCTGGAAGGCAAGTCCGATCGCGTTGCCGTAACGATCCAGCGCCGCGAGCACACTCTGGTCGCTGCATCCGGCCGCAAGCGCACCCAGGCGCACGCTGGCACGAATCAGTGCGCCGGTCTTGTGTTCGTGCATGCGGTCCAGTTCGTCCGCGGTCAGGGCCACACCAACGGCGGCGAGGTCAAGTGCTTGTCCGCCGGCCATGCCGTGCGAGCCGCAGGCGGCAGCGAGCGTACGCAACATTTCCACACGTGTACCGGCATGGTGCGCCGTGTCGGCGGCGAGAATCTCGAATGCCAGCGCCTGCAATGCGTCGCCGGCGAGTATCGCCATCGCTTCGCCGAAGGCCACGTGGCAGGTTGGACGGCCGCGGCGCAGCTCGTCATCGTCCATTGCCGGCAAGTCGTCGTGCACCAGCGAATAGGCGTGGACGATCTCGACCGCGCATGCCGCAGCATCCAGTGTATCCAACGATGCACCGAGGGCATGGCCGGTCGCGTAGACCAGCACCGGACGCAGGCGCTTGCCGCCGCCGAGCACGGCGTAGCGCATGGCCTGGTGCAGCGGTACGGGCTCTTGCGCTTCGAGCGGCAACGCGCGGGCAAGGGCTTCATCCGCGCGCGCGCTGAAGGCAATCAGCGCGGCAGGAGGGTCACGGCGCTTCCGGCTCAAAGTCTTCGGCTTGGTCGGGCTGCTCGGGATCGGACAGCAGTTTCACGCGCAGTTCGGCTTGCTCCAGCGCACTTTGGCAATTGCGGTACAAGGCGATGCCGCGTTCGTAGGATTTGAGCGAATCGTCCAGGCTTTGTTCGCCCTGTTCCATCTTGCCGACGAGTTGCTCGAGTTCATCCAGCGATTTTTCGAAGTCGGCAATGCGGTCGGTTTCGACAGGCTTTGGATCGGTAGGTTTGGCGTCGCTCTTGCGCATGGCGCGCACGCTACCGTAGTGGCCCGTTGGAATCAATCGCCGGCACGCGCGTGATCCCGCCGCGACGCACGCAAGACGTTTCGGTCGCGGCGCAGTTGCGTGTTGTCGAAGGTCACGCACGGGTGGCGGTCGTTCGCGGCAAGCAGTTGGCGCTCCAGCTCGGCGACATGGAAGTGCGCCGGTTCATCCAAACCTGCCTCGCGCAACCAACGCCGCAACACCGGGTCGCGCAAGGCATCCGGAAGGGCCAGCCAGCCGCGCCAATCCAGTGTCGCCAGTTCGGCGCCGCGCAGATCGGCGAGCGCGGCAGCCGACTGCGCGTCGATGTAATCCGCGGCGGCGCGCAACCAGGTTGCGCTGTGTGCCAGCGCGGCCGCGGCCTGCGGCCATTGCTGTACAAGGTGCGGAAAGATTTCGTGGCGCAGGAAGTTGCGCGACAAATGCGTGTGCGTATTGCTCGGATCCTCGATCCAGCGCAGCGCGTGCTCGTTCGCGTAATCGGCCAATGTTGCGCGCGGCAAGTCGAGCAATGGCCGCCACAAATGTCCTTTCCCGAATTGTCGCAACGCGCGCATCGCGCCGAGGCCTTCCGGTCCCGCGCCGCGCAGCAGCTTGAGCAGGACGGTTTCGGCCTGGTCGCCGCGATGCTGGGCGAGGGCGATGAATTCGCCGGTACCCATGGATTGCGCAAACGCGGCAAGGCGCGCGCGCCGCGCGGCATCCTCAAGCCCGGTTCCGGCGGCGCGATCCACGTCTACGGCGGTGACCTGCAGTGGCACGTCCAGCCGCGTGGCGAAATCGCGGCAGTGCGCCGCCCATCCGCCGCTGGCGTCGTGCAATCCGTGATCGACATGGATCGCGCGCAGTCCGCGCACACGCGCCGCGGGCAACTGCGCGAGCGCATGCAGCAAGGCACTCGAATCCATGCCGCCGCTGAAGGCCACGGCGAGCGGGCCCGGCGGCAGGGCATCGAGATGGGCGCGCAGCAGGTCGGTCAACGACATGGACATTCGCGCATGGTGCCAGAACCGGTTGCGCAAGGCATGAACCTGGATTAGCGTCACGCCACCCGCGGTTGCGGCGGGGTCAAACGAATGGGGAAAATGCAATGGTCATCAAACGCGTTGCGGTATTGAAGCTTGCGGTATTCCAGATGGTCCTGATGGCGATATTCGGCGTTCTCATCGCGCTGTTGTTCATGATGTTCGGCGCGGTGATCGGCAGTTTCGGCGGACAGGCATCCGCGATTGCCGGCGTTGCGGGCATCGCCGCCCTGATCATTTTTCCGATCATGTACGGCGTGATCGGCTTTATCGCCGGTGCGATCGGCGGGGCGCTCTACAACCTCGTCGCCAGCATGGTCGGCGGGATCGAGATCGAGGTCGACCAGGTTACGCCTTGAACGCGCCGTAGCGGCGCAGGCGCTTGTAGCGCTCGCCGACGAGCCCGGCGCGGTCACCGCGTTCGAGTTCGTCGAGCTGGTTGCGCAGCACGGCCTTGAGGCGGATCGCCATCGCGTGCGGGTCGCGGTGCGCGCCACCGAGCGGCTCGCGCACGACCTTGTCGATGAGGCCCAGTTCGAGCAGGCGCGACGCGGTGATGCCGAGCGCCTCGGCGGCGTCCTTGGCCTTGTCGGCGGTTTTCCACAGGATCGATGCGCAGCCTTCCGGCGAAATCACCGAGTAGGTCGAATACTGCAACATGACGGTGCGGTCGCCGACGCCGATCGCCAGCGCGCCGCCGGAACCGCCTTCGCCGATCACGGTGCACACGATCGGCACGCGCAGTTGCGACATCTCCAGCAGGTTGCGCGCGATCGCCTCGGACTGGCCGCGCTCTTCGGCGCCGACGCCGGGATAGGCGCCGGGCGTGTCGATGAAGGTGAGGATCGGCAGGCCGAAGCGCTCGGCCATCTGCATCAGGCGCAGCGCTTTGCGATAGCCTTCCGGGCGCGGCATGCCGAAATTGCGCCGGATCTTGGTCTTGGTGTCGCGGCCCTTCTGCTGGCCGATCACCATGATCGAGTGGCCGTCCATGCGCGCGAGTCCGCCGACAATGGCCGCGTCGTCTGCGTAGGCGCGGTCGCCGGCGAGTTCGTGGAATTCCGAGCAGATCGTCTGCACGTAATCGAGCGTGTATGGCCGTGCCGGGTGCCGCGCCAGTTGCGCGATCTGCCAGGGCGTCAGGTCCTTGAAGATTTCCGCGGTCTTGCGCTTGAGCTTGTCGCGCAGCTTGCGCACTTCGTCCTCAATGTTGAACGCCTGACCATGGCTGGCATGGCGCAGCTCCTGGATCTTGCCTTCCAGTTCGGCGATGGGCTGTTCGAAATCGAGGAAGTTGGGATTCATGCCGGAAACGTGGACGCGAAGCTTCGAATTATAGCCACAGGCGGGGCGGAATACCCCGTATCAGCCGCCGTTCGACCGGCCGAGGACCCATTCGGTGGACTTCACGCCCGGCAGCGCGTCGAGGCTGCGTTTCAGATCAGCGGTGGCACGCACGCGCCAGTCGGTGCCAAGTTCGATCTCGGCGCTGCCAGTGGCGTTGCCGTACTGCACGCGCAGTGGCGTCTGGCCGCCGCGATAGCCGGCCAGTGCAGCGTGCAGGGCAGGAAGAAAATCCGCGCCGATGCCGTTGCAGTTGATGCGCAACAGTTTCGCCTGCCGCTCACAGGCTTCGTTGAGGGTGAGCACGCGACGCGCGCGGATGCGCAGCGCGCCGGCGAAATCGTCCCATGCGAGGCCGCCTTCGACGACGAGGATGGCATCGCGCGTCAGCAGCGGCGCGAATTCGACGAAGGACTCGCGGAACAGGCTCACCTCGATGCGCCCGCTCCAGTCTTCGATCTGCACGAAGGCCTGATCATTGCCGCGCTTGCGCAAGTCCACGAGTTGGCCGGCGATGACCCACAGCGTTTCCGGCGCGCGCCGGAATCGGTTGCCGTCGTCATCCGCGCGCGGCTTCGGCGGCTGGTAGCGCTGGCCGATTTCGCCGATCGGGCAGATGGCGAGTTGCGTGAGCGTATCGCGCCAGAGCAGGGTCGGGTGCCCGGACAGATAATGCCCGAGCGTGTCGCGCTCTCCCGCGAGGCGTTGCTCGGGCGGCCACTCGGAAACATCCGTCAATTTCAGGCGCGGCGCCGGCGTCGCGCTGGCCGCGCCGAACATGTCGTTCTGCCCGGCCTCGGCGTCGCGCGCGGCCTGCTCGGCGGCGCGCAGGCATTCGGGCAATTGCGCCATCAGGCTGGCGCGGTTCGCCCCGAGCGCATCCATCGCGCCGGACAAGATCAGCGCTTCGAGCACACGCTTGTTGACCTTCTGGCCATCCACGCGCTGGCACAGATCGGCGAGATCGACGAATGGGCTGTTGCGCGCCTGCACGATATTTTCCACCGCGTTGCGGCCGACGCCCTTGATCGCGCCGAGTCCGTAGCGAATGGTTTTCGTGTCGGTCGCGTCGAACATGTACCCGGATGCATTGACGTCCGGCGGCTGCACGGTCAGGCCGAGCGCGCGCGCTTCATTTAGGAAGACGACGACCTTGTCGGTGTTGTCCATGTCGCTGGACAGCACCGCTGCCATGAACTGCGCGGGGTAGTGCACTTTCAGCCACGCGGTCTGGTAGGCGACCAGGGAATACGCGGCGGCGTGCGATTTGTTGAAGCCGTAGCCGGCGAATTTTTCCATCAGGTCGAAGATGGCGTCGGCCTTGTGTTCGGGTACACCGTGCTTCGCCGCGCCTTCGCCGAAGACGACGCGATGTTTGGCCATCTCGGCGGCGATTTTCTTGCCCATCGCGCGGCGCAACAGGTCGGCGCCGCCCAGCGAGTAGCCGCCGACGATCTGCGCCATCTGCATGACCTGCTCCTGATAGACCATGATGCCGTAGGTCTCTTTCAGGATCGGTTCGACGCGCGGATCGGGATAACTGACCTGTTCGCGCCCGTGCTTTCGCGCGACGTAGCTGGGGATCAGGTCCATCGGCCCCGGCCGGTACAAGGCGTTGAGTGCGATCAGGTCTTCGAAGCGGTCGGGCTTTGCTTCCTTGAGCAGGCGCTGCATGCCGCCGCCTTCGAACTGGAACACGGCGGCGGTCTGCGCGTTCTGGAACAGCGCGAACACGCGCGGGTCGTCGAGCGGGATGGCGGAGATGTCGAGCGGCGCTTCGCCCGTCGCGGTACGGCACTCATTGATCGCCTTCACCGCCCAGTCGATGATGGTCAGCGTGCGCAGGCCGAGGAAGTCGAACTTGACCAGGCCCACGGATTCGACGTCGTCCTTGTCGAATTGGGTGACGACGCCGTCGCCGCCATCTTCGCAATACAGCGGCGCGAAATCGGTCAACGCGCTCGGCGCGATCACCACGCCGCCGGCGTGCTTGCCGGCATTGCGCACCAGGTCCTCGATGCTGCGCGCGAGATCGACCAGTTCGCGCACCTCGTCCTCGGCTTCGTAGCGTTGCTTGAACTCGGGGACGATGCGATCGGATTCGCGGCGCGAACGCTCGCTCGATCCCAGCGCATCGTCAAGGCTTAGCGGATCGGCCGGTTTGAGCGGAATGAGCTTGGCGATGGAATCGACCTGACCGTAACCCATGCCGAGCACGCGGCCGGCGTCACGCAGCACGGCTTTCGCCGCCATCGTGCCGTAGGTGATGATCTGGCTGACTTTCTCGCGGCCGTATTTTTGCGCGACGTAGTCGATCACTTCATCGCGCCTATCCATGCAGAAATCGACGTCGAAGTCGGGCATGGACACGCGTTCGGGATTGAGGAAGCGCTCGAACAGCAGGCCGTAGCGCAACGGATCCAGGTCCGTGATGCCGAGTGCCCACGCGACGACGGAACCCGCGCCAGAGCCGCGTCCCGGTCCGACCGGAATGTCGTGCTGCTTCGCCCAGCCGATGAAGTCGGCGACGATCAGAAAGTATCCGGCAAAGCCCATCTTGACGATGGTGTCGAGTTCGGCGTCGAGCCGGCTCGCGTAGTCGGATGGCGCGAATCCCGGCGCGCAGCCGTGCTTGCCAAGGCGCGCAGCCAAACCGGCGTGCGCCTGATCGCGGATGAAGGATTTTTCGTCGGCTTTCGCCGGAACCGGAAATGCCGGCAGGAAATACTCACCGAACTTCATTTCCAGATTGCAGCGCCGCGCGATCTCGACGCTGTTTTCCAGCGCTTCGGGAATGTCGGCGAACAGTGCGGCCATTTCCTCGGCGGATTTCAAGTACTGCTCGGGCGTGAAGTCGCGCGGACGCTTGGGATCGTTGAGCAGACGGCCCTGGTGGATGCACACGCGCGCCTCGTGCGCGTCGAAGTCCTCGCGCGCGCCGAAGCGCACGTCGTTGGTTGCGACCACCGGGCAATCGGCGTCGGCGGCAAGTCGCAGCGCGGCGGGAATGAACGCCGCCTCGTCGGCATGGCCGCAACGTGTGAGTTCCAGGTACAGGCGATCCTCGAAATGCCGCAACCATGCGTGCGTTGCGGCGAGCGCTGCATCCTGCTTGCCGGCGACGAGATGCCGGCCGATATCACTGTCGCGTCCGGCCAGTGCGATCAGGCCCGCGCTGTGTCCGTCGAACCACGCCGGATCGACCAGTGCGCGATCGCCGTGCCGTCCTTGCGTGTAGCTGCGCGAAATGAGTTGCGACAGGTGCAGATAACCTTCGCGGTTCTGGCAGAGCAGGGTTATTCGCGATGGCGAGTTGGCATCAGCGCCGGTGATCCACAAATCCGCGCCGGCAATGGGCTTGACGCCGTTCGCTTCCGCGGCGCGATAGAACTTCACCAGCGCGAACAGGTTGCTTTCGTCCGTGAGCGCGAGCGCCGGCAAACCCATCTGCACGGCGCGGCTGATCACATTCGGCCGCTTCGCCTTGGCCGGATCGCCGTATTCGGGCTTGTCCGGCAGGCGCAGGGTCGAATCGACCAGCGAATACTCGCTGTGGATGTGAAGGTGTACGAAGGAGGGATTCATGGCGACCGGGGGCTACCTTTGCAGGTTAGCCCTCGGCCGGAATGCCGGCAAGACTTGACGTAGCTTATTCGAAGCCGTTGCGAAAAATGTAGTCGTCCATGTGCGCGGTGCCGCCGATCAGATCGATTTGCGGACTCGCCGAGGATGTGCAACTGCTCGTCGAGGTGCAGACATTATTGCTTGGCGTGGTGAAGCTGCTGCCGAAATCGAACTGCGGGCCGGTGTCTTGCGGATACGTTTGGAACAATGCTGCAGCGGCAGCGATGGGCGAAAAGTCGCCTGCACCGGAGGTGGTGACCTCTTCGGAAGTGAAATACTGTACAGGTGTGCTCGAGGAAAGGGCGGCAAGATACGGATTCGTGCGATCCGCCTGGACGAGAATCTTGCCGTGGACAGTGTCCACCGTGACCGGCAGATTGGAGACGAACGTGTAGCCATTCGCAAAATTGGTTGGATCCAAGTGAAATAGCGTGCCGTCCAGCGTCGTGAGTGACAGGATGCCGCCACACCCATACGCCAACGGTGTATGCGCGGTGATGAGTGTTTCGTAAGCTCCGAGTTGCGCGTTGTAGCTGATGCCGGCGATCCAGATCAGGTCATATCCGTAACCGGCACGGTTGCCGGGACACGTATTGATGCTTGCCGGCAGCGAGGCGAGATCGAACTCGGTGTCCACGGTATTCGCGCCGAATGGTGGCGGTGGCGGTGGCGGCGGGGGCGGTGAGGGAAGCGGCGAGGTCGTGCTTGAACTCAGACCAACGAGATCGACCAGCGGATACCACGATGACGAACTGCTGCATCCCGACGCTACGCAATTTTGCACATTCCCGGCTGGACTGGTGACGCTATTGCCGATGCTGATTTCGTTCGTGTTGTCGAAAGTGCTGGTTGCCCCGGATCCCGCGGCCGTATAGCTTCCCAGGCTGGCCGCAAAGTATTTGGAAGCCGTGCTCAGATTGGCCAGCACGCCTGCAATGTCGGTCACGATGGTGAACGAATTCGCCCCGATGGAAATGATGGCGGATTGGCCGCTGTCGACGTAGTTGTTTTGCGCAGCATTCCAGACAAGAACTCCAGCAATGATGCTGCTCCCCGTACTGGCGCTGGTGGGCGTGCAACCCGCTGTCTGGGGCAGGGTCTCCGCCAGCAGGACCACTTCCGCGCCCGCAATGGCGTTGCTTCCGCTCGGCGTGTTGGGATTGTTGTCCATGTCTATCGGGACCAACCATTGCTCGTCGGTGCCGTTCTGGGCCGATGCCGGATCGCGGCACAGGGTAATCGTGGAAGGCAGTCCGGCCAGTTGCAACGTGACCGCTAACTGATTCGTTTGTGCCTGCGACGAGACAGCAAACGCATCGGGGCAAAGCGCAAACGCTGAAAGAATCGCGAACAGGTATCGCATGGTGTCCTCCGGAAGCCTTGGCGGGTAGCCATCACTACATTCCGGAGTTGCGGGAAAGGATTACACGAAGACAGGTTAGCGTTTGATGTTGGGTACCGGCGAGACTTGATACATGGTTTTTGCTTCAGAACCCGTCGCCATCGAAATCATCACGGAAGATGGTGTCGTTGTGGCAGGCCAGCGAGGTCGTCGTGAGGGTGGCGAACAGGGTATAGCGCGCACCGGATTGCGCGGCCGCGCCGCTCGTTGCCGCTGCGGTCAACTGCGCGCGTAGCGAATAGCGTGAGTTGGTTTGCGCAGGCGCGTCTTGCGACAAGCGCGCGGTGCCGCTGAGCGAGAACTGTGCGGCGAAAGCCGAACTGCCAGCCAACACTGCAGTGGCGAGGATAAGCATGCGTTGGGCGCGCATGTCACTTCCTCCCGTCGATCTTGTCCAGGCGCGCCCGGATTGCGTTGATTTCCGCCTTCAATGTCGCGTTTTCGGATTTCAGCGCTACGTTCTCTTTTTCGACCTTCTGGTTCAGACCCTGGATCGCGGCCAGTGCCACGCCCCCTTCGTCCACCGTGCCGATGGTTTTGTCACTGCGGCCCAGGCCGAATGCAGCGTAGAAATCCTGCGCAACCGGGCCGATATGGTGGATGGCGTCGCCCTCGGTTTTATAGAACCAGCGCGTGACCGGCATGGCGACGACTTCACTGAGGATGTGGCCGACGTCAACGGCCTGAAAGCCCCTCTTGAGATTGCGATCAGAAGCGTTTTCCCAGACGCCGCCCTCCGTCAGATCAGCTCCTGTCGAGGTAGTAATGACTAATTGTGTGGGACTCTTGCTTCCAACGAACAGCGCCGTTCCGCCGCCCGTGTTATAGGCATAGATGGTCTGATGGGATATCGAGTTGTTCTGGGCGAGGATTCCGATTTGGTCTCCAGTTTCCACATCGACTTGTACTGACGGCTCAGGAGCGTTGGTGCCAATGCCTACCCCGCCACTGGCCTTGATCAGAAATTGATCGGCCGCGCTCGATGCGAACGGTGTTGCCGCAGATCCGGTTGCGTCGCTCCAGACGAAACTGCCGGCGTGGTTGGCTTGGGCGTATTGCCCGGCGGCAAAGCTGGACGTGCCCGCGGCTATGTTGCCGATACCGCCAGGTACTGTTGCATATGGCCCATTTGCCGAGTTCGTAACTCCGCCGCCGATGGTGGCGCCGACAGCGTTGCCGCCAGTATTGTTGCTCACGCCACCGGCGATGGCTGAATAGGCACCGCTCGCGGAATTTTTGGAACCGCCCCCGATCGTCGCATAGTTCTCGTTGACGCTATTGTCACCGCCGCCGGGAATGGTGCCCGCATAAGCATAGACCTGATTGCCTCGTCCGCCGCCGATGGTGCCGTAGTTGCCATTGACATAATTCCAGCATGAACTGGTGCCGTTCGCTCCACAGTAGGACACGGGCCGTCCGCCGCCGGCAATTGTTGCGCCGGCTGAACTTTCCACGTCATTGTTGCCGCTTCCAAACACCACGTTCGGCGCATCCGGAACATTCGAGTCTTCGGATGTAAAAAGCTGTCCTATCGTCGTTCCGTTGACTTCGAAATACAGCGGATTGCTGTCGGCGGTACCGAGATAACTGCCGGCCGGATTGCCCGCATTGCCCGCCAGCGTCCACGCGCCGGGGCAGACGCTGCCGGTCGCGACGGTGGCATCCGCACTCACCGGCGCGCGTGCGCCCAGTGCGCTGAATTGCGATCTGCCGGCAGTCTTGACGTTGACCGCCAACCACGCGTTTTGCACGTTCGCCATCGGGCCGAAATCGGCCTGCGTGTTGAAGCTGCCGTGCTGCACCGGCACGGCGTACAAGGTCAGCGGACCGCCAACGACCTTGCCGCCTTGTGCCGCCGAATACAGGGTCAGTTGAAGATCGTATTTGCCGTTGGCCGGTTTGCCGTTGTCCTGCAAGCTGCCGTGGTAGCTGAAACTCGCGGCCGATGCGGCCATCGAAATGGCCAGCGCGAGCGTGGAAACGACGGAACCAATAGCCTTGCGCATGTTGTCCTCCTGAAGCCGTGGCGGGTAAACACCATTGCATTCGGAAACTGCGGCGCAGGATTACACGTGCGTGCTGTCGTCGAACTGGAAACACGGCGCATCGGCGGAAGTGACCGCGCTGGGAACCATGTGTCAAATTGATTGCGCGAGGATACTAGCTCAGTGCGTGCGTGCGTCCGCCATCGACTGCGATGCTGACACCGTTTACATAAGCCGCTGCCGGCGTGCACAGGAACGCAACGACCGCGGCGACTTCGGCGGCGTCGGCGAAACGTCCGGCCGGAACCGCGGCGAGCATGTCGCTCGCGATCTGCTGTTCGGATTTACCCGATTTTTTTGCGTTTGCCGCGATCAGGCTGGTCAAGCGCTGTGTCTTCGTGAATCCCGGCAACAGGTTATTGATGGTGATGCCGAAGGGCGCCAGTTCGCGCGAACAGGTCTTGGCCCAGCCGGCGACGGCGGCGCGCACCGTGTTGGATACGCCGAGGTTGTCGATCGGTTCCTTGACCGATGTGGAAATCACGTTGACGACGCGTCCGAAACTCGCTGCGCACATACTCGGCAACACGGCTTGCAGCGCGGTCTGGTTGGCGAGCAGGTGCTGGCGGAAGGCGTTTGTATACTCTTCCACTTTTGCGGAGTGCGCCGGGCCGGCGGGCGGACCACCGCTGTTGTTGATAAGAATCTGTACCGGCCGCGTGCGCACAAGAGTTTCGATGACGGCGCCGAATGCGGCTGTGTCGTTGGCGTCCGCAGTCAACAGGTCATGCGTTTGCGCCGCGTGCGCCTTCGGCAAGGCGTCCACGACAGCCTGCAATTTTTCGCGCGAGCGCGCGAGGACGGTGACGTCGGCGCCGAGCTGGGCGAGTTCAAGTGCAGCTGCGCGACCGATTCCCTGTGAGCCGCCACAGACCAGCGCGTGCCTGCCGGAAAGGTTCAAGTCCATCAGGCATGGCCTCCGGCGACTTTTTCCGTCATCAACGGCAGCAATTCCTCGTCGCTTTCCGCTTCCGGCGGTTCGGTCGAATCCAGATCCAAACCCAATTGCGCCGCGTCATCGTCATCAAGGCCATCGAAGGCGCGGAATTCGGCGTCGAGCAAGGCCATGCGCGCGCTGTCTTCGTCGTCATACACCAGGGTTTCTCCGCGCGCGTCGAAAACGTTCGCATTGCCGGATTCGAGCACGCGCAGCCGCGCCCATACCAGTGTGTCGCCAAGCGCGGCCAGCCACCATTGGTCGTCGGGTATGGACATGATCAGAACTCCGCCGATCCCGGCACGCGCGGGTAGGGGATCGCGTCACGGATGTTGGCGAGGCCGCATACGTAGACGACGAGACGCTCGAAGCCGAGGCCGAATCCCGCATGGGGGACCGTGCCGTAGCGGCGGAAATCGCGATACCACTGGTAGTGCGCGGGATCGAGCTTGAACTGGCGCATGCGCGCATCGAGCACGTCGAGGCGTTCTTCGCGCTGCGAGCCGCCGATGATCTCGCCGATGCCGGGCGCGAGCACGTCCATCGCCGCTACGGTCCTGCCGTCGTCGTTCAGGCGCATGTAGAACGCCTTGATGGCCTCCGGGTAATTCATCACCACGACCGGGCGGCCGACGTGTTTCTCGGTGAGATAGCGCTCGTGTTCGGTCTGCAGATCGTGGCCCCATTCGACCGGATAGTCGAATTTCTGCCCGGATTTTTTCAGGATCTCGACGGCGTCGGTGTAATCGATGCGCTCGAAGGGCGCCTTCACGAATTCCTCGAGTCGCGTGATTGCGGATTTCTCCTGGCGCTCGGCGAAGAACTTCATGTCGTCCATGCGCTCGTCGAGTACGGCGCGGAAGATGTACTTGAGGAAATTCTCGGCCAGCGTCGCGTCGTCGTTCAGATCCGCGAACGCGATTTCTGGTTCGATCATCCAGAACTCGGCCAGGTGCCGAGTGGTATTTGAGTTCTCGGCGCGGAAGGTGGGGCCGAATGTGTATACCTTGCTCAGGCTCAGACAATACGCTTCGACATTGAGCTGGCCGGAAACCGTGAGAAACGTTTCCTTGCCGAAGAAATCCTTGTGCCAGTCAATCTTGCCCTTGTCGTCGCGCGGCAGGTTGACCATGTCGAGCGTGGAGACGCGGAACATCTGGCCGGCGCCTTCGGCATCGCTGGCGGTGATGATCGGTGTGTTGATCCAGAAAAATCCGCGCTCGTGGAAATAGCGGTGGATGGCCTTGGCGATGCAGTCGCGCACGCGCGCGACGGCACCGAACGTGTTGGTGCGCGGGCGCAGGTGCGCGACTTCGCGCAGATATTCCATCGTGTGCGCCTTGGGCTGGATCGGATAGGTTTCCGGATCCTCGACCCAGCCGACGACTTCCACCTTCGACGCCTGGATCTCGAAACTCTGGCCCTTGCCCTGCGACTTCACCAGCGTGCCGGTCGCGATCACGGCACAGCCGGCGGTGAGGCGCGCGATTTCGTCCGCGTAGTTCGGCAGCGAATTCGGCGCCACGACCTGGATCGGATCGAAACACGAACCGTCGCTGACATTGACGAACGACAGCCCGGCCTTCGAATCGCGCCGCGTGCGCACCCAGCCCTTCACTGTGACTTCGCCGCCTTCTGTGACCGAACCCGACAACGCCTGCTTTACACTCACAACCGACATGCCTTGAAACCCTCGGAAATACGCCGCATTTTCGACCCGCGGCAAGAGCGCGAATGATAGCGGATTGGTACAATGAGCGGCATGAACATCCAACTCACCCCGGCCGCACGCGAACGCATGCAGAGTTTTCTCGCCAACCGGCCCGATGCCGCCGGCGTGCGCTTCGGCGTGCGCAAGACCGGCTGCTCCGGGTACGCCTACGAAGTCGAAATCGCGGATCGCCTCGGCGATGGCGACCAGGTGGTCGAGCAGGATGGCATCAAGATCGTCATCGATCGCAAGAGCCTGCCGTTCGTCGATGGCACCCAGATCGACTTCGCGCGCAAAGGCCTTAACGCAGCGTTCGTGTTCCGCAATCCCAACGTCACCGGCGAATGCGGTTGCGGCGAAAGCTTCACCGTCGATGCGCAAAGCTGAACCCTCGTGCGCTTGAGTGCCGACGCCGCTGCCGGTACACTGCGCGCCCTGCGCCGGGGTAGCTCAGCTGGTAGAGCAACGCATTCGTAATGCGTGGGTCGGGGGTTCGATTCCCTTCTCCGGCATATTTCCCCTGGACGGTTAGCTCAGCGGTAGAGCATTGCCTTCACACGGCAAGGGTCGCAGGTTCGATCCCTGCACCGTCCACCATCCGCAGACACCCGTAGCGGCCACACCGCCTTATTTTCGCTTGGTGGGTTTCTTGCGGTGCGCCGCGGCGTTGCGCCGCTCGTCTTTCAGGGCAGTTTCGTATTCCCCGACGGCCTTCGCCAGCGCTGAAGCATTCTCGCCCTTGCGCAGCCCTTTCGCAGTCAGCGCCTTGCGCATGCGCTTGATCAAGTCGAAGTCGTGCTCGTCGCGATACGGTTTCAAATCAAGGTCTTTCGGAACTTTCTTGAGGCGCTCATCACCGACGGTCTTGACGTATTTCTGCATGAAGCGGTCATAGTCGCGCCACAGGATCTTGTCGGCGCGGATCAATGCCTCTTCCGCGCGCGTGGCAATCTGGTGGGCGTGCAGATAGTGCAGGCCGAGCTGGTCGATCAGGGTCTTTTCCACTTCTTCGTGCATGATGAGGTAGCGCGCCACGTCGATCTTGCGACCCTTGTAGTTCATCACGCGCGGCAGATGGCGGTCTATATAGATGGTCTGGCCGTCAACGCTGTAACCGGCCAGATAGGGGATGTCGTGGGTGCGGTCAAGTCGTTTCACCCGACGCAGGATGGCGTCCATTGCCCGGTCCAGCATCAGGCTGGAGACATACCAGTCGGGAATGCGCAGTTTCTTGTGCGGGGAAATGGGGTGGCAACTGCAAACGGGCATGGGATTTTCCTTCGACTATGCGACCCCCGGCGACGCTACCTTATCCCACGCCGGTCAGGAAACGATGCTGCGATGCCGCATCGTAACCAGTACGAAAATTCGAGATTTTGTAAATTTTAGGTTATAGTGCCAGTGCTGTGATTACACAGCGGGGTTCGGTGTGCGAGCTGCGCCCGGTTGTCCGGTCCGCGCCGCTGTCCCGATTCCCGCCGTCGATCCAGTAGAGTGGGCCGCGACGTTGCGCGTTGGCCTGTGTATTGTTTGTCTCGTGGAGTTTTTATGTCGGATCGTGAGGTTGGTACTGTCAAGTGGTTCAACGACAGCAAGGGTTTCGGATTCATCAGCCGTGAAAACGGCCCGGATGTGTTCGTGCATTTCCGCGCTATCCAGGGCACGGGCTTCCGTACCCTGCAAGAAGGTCAGAAGGTCAGCTTCAAGGTTGTGCAAGGCCAGAAAGGCTTGCAGGCCGACGAAGTCGCGCCAGCCTGAGATAGGTACCGTAAGTCCTTGAAGCACCGGTGGATGCGAATCCGCCGGTGCCTTTTCGTGAACGTCAGAATCGTCCTGCGCGGAAATCTTCGACCGCCTGCACGATCTGCTGCTGGGTGTTCATCACGAACGGGCCATATTTGGCCACGGGTTCGTTTAGCGGTTTGCCCGCTACGACTATCAGCCGTGCCGGCGCGTCGCCCGCGGAAACCGATACGATCGTACCGGCCGTCAGAACGCCCAAGTCCCCGCGAACCAATTGTGCGGAAGCGCCATCGCCCACGCGCGCCTGGCCCTCGTACACGTAGGCAAATCCATGGTGCGTCGCTGGCAACGGCAATTCGACCCTTGCGCCGGCCTCCAGTCGCACGTCGAGATAGACCGGTTCGGTCGCGATGCCGCTGACGGGCCCGGATACCCCGTTCAGGCTTCCTGCAATCACGCGCACGGTCACACCTGAGGACGGCGAGGTTTCCGGGATCGCCTCGGGGGCGATGTCCTGATAGCGCGGTGCGGTCATCTTGTCCTTGGCCGGCAGGTTCACCCACAGCTGGAAGCCCCACATCAGGCCGTTTTCCTGCTCGGGCATTTCCGAATGCAAGATGCCGCGTCCGGCCGTCATCCATTGCACACTGCCAGGAGTCAGCAGGCCGCTGTTGCCCTGGTTGTCGCCATGGCGCATGCGCCCAGCCAGCATGTAAGTGACGGTTTCGAAGCCGCGGTGCGGATGCTCCGGGAAGCCGGCAATGTAGTCGCTTGCCGAATCCGAGCGGAATTCATCCAGCATCAGGAACGGATCGAGCATGTCCAGGCCCGGCTGACCGATGACACGGGTCAGCTTCACGCCCGCGCCGTCGCTGGTCGGACGGCCGCGCACGATGCGCTGGACGTGGCGCAAGGACTCAGGTGCTGCGGCTTCGATGGAAGTCCGCACAGTAGCGGTAGCAGTCACGGATGCCTCCTTATGAGTTGGCCGTGCGAATATGGGGATGGTGGCGAAATAATCCAGTCTGTGCCCGTCCGGTCGCGCTACCATAACCCGGTGGATACGATCACTGTCATAGACCCGAAAGTTCACGACCTGGGTGGATTCAGCGTGCGCCGCGTGTTGCCCCAACTGCAAGCACGCCGCGTCGGTCCGTTCGTGTTCTTCGACCACATGGGGCCGGCCCGCTTCGCGCCGGGGCAGGGCATGGACGTGCGCCCGCACCCGCATATCGGATTGGCCACGGTCACGTATTTGTTCGAGGGTGCGATCGAGCACCGCGACAATCTCGGTAATGTGCAGGTCATCCGCGCCGGCGACGTGAACTGGATGACGGCCGGGCGCGGCATCGTGCATTCCGAACGCACGCCTGCAGCCGAACGCGCCGCTGGCCAGTCCATGCACGGTATCCAGACCTGGGTGGCCTTGCCGAAAGATGCGGAGGAAGTCGCGCCCGAATTCCACCACCACGCCGCGGCGACATTGCCGGCGTGGGAAAGCAACGGCGTGCGTCTGCGCCTTGTTGCCGGCGAAACCTTCGGGCGGCGTTCGCCGGTGCACACGTTTTCGCGGCTGTTCTACGTGGCGGCGGAATTTTCCGCAGGTGCAGCGATGGCTGTTCCCGCCGAGCATAGCGAACGCGCGGTTTATGCCACGGATTCGCCGATAACCGTGGCCGGAGTCGAGTTAGCAGTCGCGCAGATGGCCGTGTTGCCTGCCGGGATGGACGTGGAAATTCGCGCGGACGGGCCTGCTCGCGTCATTCTTTGCGGCGGCGATCCGCTCGATGGCGATCGTCATCTGTGGTGGAATTTCGTGTCCAGCTCTCGCGAACGCATCGAAAAAGCGAAGGCGGATTGGGCTGCGATGCGCTATGCGCCGGTTCCCGGCGAGACCGAGTTCATCCCGTTGCCGTATTCCTGATCGCTCATTCAACGGTATTGACGGTGGCAGGCGTCGCAGGCCGCATCGGTATTGCGCAAATCCGTCGCCAACGACTTGCAGACGAGCGTCGATGGAATCGCGGTGCGCAGCTTTTGCGCGTATTCGGCAAATGGCGGGTCGGCTGGATCCGTGCCATAAACTGCGGTTTCGATACCGGCAGACAAGCTCCGCAGTTGGTCCAGGGCGACCGTCGTCGCTGCATCGCAGTGGTTGCTCCTTGCGGCTTGGTGCAAAACACCCGAATCGTGCTGCATCACATTCATGAGGCCGCGTGGATAGGCGTCGCGTTGGCGCAGCGCGCCTACGATGTTGGCCGTGGCAATGGCGCCGATGGCGAGGCCAAGCACAAAAAGCAACACGTGGCGCATACCGGATTCCGCAAAACGACAACCGCCTAGCATACCCGATTGGCCGAGGCGCGCTGACCGGGTGCTAAAGTAATCGCTTGCAACGGACGGAAAAAACGGTGACAGACGGGCGCTTTGCCGGAATCGATCGACTCTACGGCGCCGGCAGTGTCGCGCGCCTGGCGCGCGCGCATGTGGCCGTGGTCGGGCTCGGCGGCGTCGGGTCGTGGGCAGCCGAGGCGCTGGCGCGATCGGGAGTTGGCGCACTGACCCTGATCGACGCGGACGAAGTATGCGTGTCCAACGTCAACCGCCAGTCGCACGCGCTGGATGGCGAATTCGGGCGCGCGAAAGTCGATGTCGTCGCCGCGCGCCTGCGTGCGATCAATCCGCATGTGCGTGTACAGCCATTGGCGCAGTTCGTGACCGTGGGCAATCTCGGCGAGTTGCTCGGTGCTGGCTACGACGCCGTCATCGACGCCTGCGATGCGTTGCGCGTGAAGGTGGAAATGATCGTCTTCTGCCGCCGGCGCAAGATTCCGATTGTTGTTTCCGGTTCGGCCGGCGGCCGTCGCGACCCGGCGCTGATCACGTCGCGCGATCTGTCCAGGACCGAACACGACGTGATGCTTGGGCTCGTGCGCAAGAAGCTACGCGACGATTTCGGCTGGACGCGCAATCCGAAACGCTATTTCGGCGTGCAGGCCGTGTTTTCGCGCGAGAACGCGAACTACCCGCAGCCCGACGGCACGGTTTGCAAGACGCGGCCGGATACCAATGACGGCGCGCTCAAACTCGATTGCGGCGGCGGGCTTGGCGCGTCGATGCAGGTCACGGCGACGTTCGGCATGGTCGCTGCGGCACGCGCGGTGGAGCGGTTGTTGCAGCCTTCACCCTGACGCGGGCAGGGCGAACAGGCGCTCGGCGTTTCGCGTCGTGGCGGATGCGATTTCGTCGATGCCGACCCCGCGCAATTTCGCCACGCATTCACACACTTCGACAAGTAATGCCGGTTCGTTGCGTGCGCCCTGGTGGCCATGCAGCGGCTGATCCGGCGCATCGGTTTCCAGAAGCAGGAATTCGATGGGCATTGTGGTGACGATCTCGCGCAGGCGGCGGGCGCGCGGATAGGTAACGGGTCCGCCGATGCCAAGCAGGAATCCACATTTCCACAATTGCCGCGCTTGTTCCGGGCTGCCGGAGAAGCTATGCACGACACCGCACAGCTGTCCGATCTGGCGAATCGTGGCGATGACTCCATCCAGTGCACGCCGCGCATGCAGGATCACAGGCAGGGAAAAATCCCGCGCGATTTCGAGCTGGCGGCGGAAATAGTGCCGTTGCGCTTCCTGGTCGAGTCCGGGTACGAAGAAATCCAGCCCGCATTCGCCTACGGCGACCGGCCTCTCGCGCGCAATCCAGTCCGGCAATGCATCCAGATGCTCCGGTTTGTGCGCGGCCAGAAACATCGGATGCAGGCCATACGCCGGGTACAAGCCGCCTTCACTTGCGCACAGATCATGCAGTGCCGTGAAGGTGTCGAATGCTACCGCGGGAACGATCTGGCGCCACACGCCCGCGTTGCGCGCGCGCGCGAGAACAGCCGCACGATCCGGGTCGAACTCGGCGGCGTCCAGGTGCGAATGGCTGTCGATCAGGTCGAGCATGATTGGCCAAGTGGAATGCGATTGCGAATGGCACAATGCCACCCGGCCACGTGGTTTCGCAACGGTTCACGTGGCGCGAGGGAAACTTGAGTCCACCATTGACGCTTTGCCGCGTTGAATCCCACTGGACAATGAGGAGACAATCATGCGCAATCCAGCAGTTCCAGCCATCTTGTTCGCAACTGCGGTTTTCGGCTTGAGTGCGTGCGTCACGCCGCCTCCGCGCGAACGCGTCGTGTATCACGAAGGCAGCTCGCAGAGCGGTCCGCGTTATTGCCATACATGCGGCACCTTGCGCGACATCGATCAGGTCGAGATTCGCCAGCAGAATTCGGGCGGCGGGGCGGTGATCGGAGCGATCATCGGCGGACTGATCGGCAACCAATTCGGGCGCGGTAGCGGCCGTGCCGCGGCCACCGCCGCAGGCGTGGTCGGCGGGGCGGTTGCCGGCAATGCTATCGAGCAAAACGACGCAAACCTGCGCTCAGGCTACGCGTGGCGTTTTTCGGTGGAACTGGATGACGGGCGCTGGGCGCGTGTGACCCAATACGATAACCCCGGTTTCCGCCCCGGCGACCGCGTCATGATCCGCGGACAACGTCTGGAATTGATGCCGCGCTGAGCGATTGGCAGAGCGCAGCAGGTTTTTCAATCCGCGTGGTAGAAGCGGTGATCGCCGATCACCGCCAGCGGCGGGCCCTTTGCCCATCCGGGAGGAAGCGGCAGGCTTCCGGCGGCATAGAAGTGGTCGGCCTTCGGCACCAGCGATGGTCGCCAGTTGGGTGGTAGTTTCCAGATGTCCAGCGCGATGCCGGCGACGAACCATGCCTGGTTCCAGGCATCGGCGTCGTCGAAGACGTAGTTTTTGCTCGTCGTCGACAGCGCGAATTGTCCGCGTGCGCGCAGCACCTTGCACAATGAGTTTCCCCATTGGCCGCCATCGCGGCGGCGCAGGCCGACTTCGGCCACGGCCATCTGGCCGGTGACCGGCTCGCCGCGCGCCTCCAGGTAGATGGTCGCGGCAAGGCAGGCGCGATCGCTCGCGCCATTGTGGAATGCTGAAGCCAACCACAGGATCCAGGCAAGTTTCATGGCGGATATCTCCGTCAAAAATCAAATTCGCAAACATCCGCATGGCGTCGCGCTCTGCAGCGCGCCGGCCCCTGCGGATCTTTCCAACGGCGTTGTCAGCGCCGTGGTGATTGTTTCCGGCAGGCATTTCGCACTGAGCCGGTTGGATACTAGAGACCGGTTCGGTCTCCGCTGCGGCGCACGTCCCGTGGGCCTTGAGCTTGAGCGCCGGTGTGGAGCCGGCGCCGTATTTTTGCAATTCCGGAAGGCGTGAAGATGGCGCGCGTCCGGAAAATCAATCGTGAATTCCTGTCGTACCTGATGCACGACGGCGCGCATTATCGCACATCGAACCGAGTTGTCACTCTAATCGTGGTCCGTTTCCTGAACGGATCGTTAAAATGCAAATGTTAAGAATTCATCGTTTTCGCACATGTATACAACGCGGCAAAGCGAGCACATTCGCATTTGCGTCAATGTGTAAAACGTTGCGAAGTAGCTATTTGTATCCGATGAAGCTCTTCAGGATCTGCTCGTCGCCGGCGTACTCCTTTGCGTTGGCCGGCACGAACTTGGTCACGCCGAGTTCGAACAGGAGCTTGGAGGCGTCTGCGTCCGTGTCGAGCTTGAGCAGGGCGTCCTTTACCTTCGCGCGCAGGTCCGCTGGCACATCGGGCGAGGCGGTGATGCACTGCCCGGGAAATTCGCGCGAGGCCTTGACCGGGGTCAGATTGGGGAATTGGTCCTTCAGTGATGTCGGGATCATCGCTGCATCCGCTTCCCCGGCAAAAACCCGGTCTGTGGCATCGCGCCACGAGGTGGCGGTCGTCGCGATATCGGGTTGCAGTATCGGGTTCGGATAGAACTGGAGCAGCAGGGCGTAACCCAGGCTTGGCGCTCCCATCGTGACGATGGTGTGGCCAACGAGGCCCTGGGTGCCCTTGTTGCCGATGTCGATATTGGACACCAGGGTATAGCTGGTGGGCTCGGCGGTACGCACCAGCGGTTCGAACTGCTGCTTTTCAATGCGGTAGTCGGCCAGATGCGCCTCATCGAAGGAAAAATCGGTCTTCACCTTGTTCTGGAAGTCGCGCCAGTAAAAGTGGTAGTTGCGCGCCGTCACCAGGGTGAAATGCTGGCCGGTGGCCTTGTTCAGATAGCTCATCAGCGGCGCGTAGATTTCTGCGGTGCGTTCGGCCGGATACGCGGGCTCGATGCGGAACGTGTAATCGGCGGCCTGCAGCGACGTGGTCGCCACGCTAGCCAGAAGCACTGCCGCCGCAGCGCGCACGGAGGATTTGGAATGCAATCGCATGATCGCCCCTTTCTCGATGTCTGCGTTGGCGTGTCTTAACACGAATGCCCGGCAAAAACGATACGCAGCGCAATAGGACGCGGCTCAGCCGAAATGTTCGATCTGTTGGATTGCGCCGGATTCCGGGTCGGCGCGCAGGATCGATTCGGCCTTTGCGTCGATCAGGCTGGCAAGTGCCTCGTGGCGATCGGAGCCGGCGCGCGCGCACTGCAGGACGCATCCGGCTTCCTCGCCGGTTCGCACATCGCGCAGCGTGGCTCCTGTCGGAAGCGGGACGTCGGAGCCGATCCGATACAGCGAGCGCTTGTTGCCGCCCTTGAAGTGCAGGCGTGCCATGATCTCCTGGCCCGGATAACAACCCTTGTTCACGCTGACCGCGCCAAAACGATCGAGGCCGATCCATTGCGGGAGCAGTTGGTCGCGCAATTCGGCGCCGATTTCGGGTATGCCGGCGCGGATGTCGTCCAACTTCGATGTCTGCGCCGCGGGGCCAGTCGTGGCGCGCAACTGCACCTTTGCGCGAAAAACGAAGCGCGACAGCTCGGCGCGCAACGACTCCGCGTCGCCGCCGCGAAGGGTCAAGGCGATGCTGTCGGCAGCGCGGCGCGACAGCGCAAAGAACGCGCGCACGCGTCCTTGCGGCGACAGCCATGCGCTCCATTGCCATTGTCCGTGCGGCAATGCGAGCACGTCGCTGCTGAATTGCGCATGCGCGAACGCGGCGGCGTCGGCTCCGGATATTTCAAACACTTGCGCGGGCAGGCTAATCATCGGTGGCGTGGAGCGTTATACTTGCAAGCGTCAATGTAGAGGCGCGGCATTGGCCGATCAAGTCGCGCGAACACAGCAACAGGACGACAATGACCGAACCGCAACCCGATCCGCCCGCCGCCGCGACGCCTGCACAAGGCCCGGCTAAGCCTATGCCCGTGCCCGAACGCCCGGCGGAAATCGGCGGCCGCGATGGCCCGGAGCCAACGCGTTACGGCGACTGGGAAAAGAATGGCCGCTGCATCGACTTCTAGGACGAACGCCATGAGCCCAATCGCACGACCGATATCCCCGCATCTGGAGATCTACCGCTGGCGCGTGAACATGTGGCAGTCGGTATTGCATCGCCTGACCGGATTGTTCCTGTGTCTGGGTGCCTTATTGCTGGCCTGGGGGTTGATCGCCGTTGCGACGGGTGCCGATGCGTGGGGCATCTTCTCCGCGTTTTGTGCGAGCGGACTCGGCTTTGTGCTGCAGATTGGGTGGTCATGGGCGTTGCTGTTCCATCTGTGCAACGGCATCCAGCACCTGTTCCGCGACACCGGCATGGGCTACGACGCGGCCCAGCGCGACCACTCGCACACGCCGAGTTATTTCGCCACCGGCTGGATCGTGATCGCGGCCAGCCTCGTGCTGACGGCGCTGGTCTGGATCACACTCTTTGCTCGCGCGAGCGGAGGTGCAGCATGAATGTTCGCGTGGGCACCGATGACGTGCGCGGCCAATTGCGCAACCCGATGAAATATGCGCGCGGACTCGGCTCGGCACAGTCCGGCGTCCGCCACTGGTGGCTGCAACGCCTGACCGCGGTCGCGCTGGCGCCGTTGAGTCTGTGGTTCCTGTGGCTGTGCGCAGGCCTGGTGCATGCAGACTACGCCGCCGTGCGCGCCGCAATCGCCGAACCTGTCCATGCGGTGTTGCTGGTCGCGCTGGTCGTGAGCCTGTTCTGGCACGGTGCGCTCGGCCTGCAGGTGGTCATCGAGGATTACGTGCATACGCGCTGGCAGGAAATCACGTTGCAGATTCTGGTGCGCTTCGGTGCGTTTCTCGCCGCGGTGGCGTGCCTGTTCGCGATCGTCCGCATCGCCCTGCATTAGACAAGCCTGCATTGAGACAAGCAGAGATTAAGCCATGGAAAGCTACAAGATCCACGAGCACAAATACGACGTCGTCGTGGTCGGCGCAGGCGGCTCCGGCCTGCGCGCCACCTTCGGCATGGCCGAGCAGGGACTGAACACCGCGTGCATCACCAAGGTTTTCCCGACGCGCTCGCACACGGTCGCCGCGCAAGGCGGCATCGCCGCGGCACTCGGCAACATGGGCGAGGACGACTGGCGTTTCCACTTCTACGACACGGTCAAGGGCGGCGACTGGCTCGGCGACCAGGACGCGATCGAATACATGTGCAAGAACGCGCCGGCCGCGGTGATCGAACTTGAGCACTACGGGGTGCCGTTCTCGCGCACCGAAGCCGGCAAGATTTACCAGCGTCCGTTCGGTGGCATGACCACGAACTATGGCAAAGGCACCGCGCAGCGCACCTGCGCCGCGGCCGACCGCACCGGCCACGCGATGTTGCACACGCTGTACCAGCAATCGCTCAAGCACGATGCGCGTTTCTACATCGAATACTTCGCACTTGACCTGATTTTCGATAGCGACGGCGCCTGCCGTGGCGTGCTCGCGCTGGACATGAACGAAGGCGAATTGCACCTGTTCCGCGCGCATGCGGTGGTGCTCGCCACCGGCGGCTATGGACGCGCGTATTTCACGGCAACCAGCGCACACACCTGCACCGGCGACGGCGGCGGCATGGCGCTGCGCGCCGGACTCGCGCTCGAGGACATGGAATTCGTGCAGTTCCATCCAACCGGCATTTACGGCGCAGGCTGCCTGATCACCGAGGGCGTGCGCGGCGAGGGTGGATACCTGACCAATTCCAAGGGTGAGCGCTTCATGGAGCGCTACGCACCGAATGCCAAGGACCTGGCATCGCGCGACGTGGTCAGCCGCGCGATCACGATGGAAGTGCGCGAAGGCCGCGGCGTCGGCGAGCACAAGGATCACGCCTACCTGAACCTGATGCACCTCGGCCCCGAAGTCATCCACGAACGCCTGCCCGGCATCGCCGAGACCGCGCGCATTTTTGCCGGCGTGGACGTTGCCAAGCAGCCGATCCCGGTGTCGCCGACCGTGCACTACAACATGGGCGGCATCCCGACGAATTACCACGGCGAAGTGGTGCAGAAGCGCGGCGCCGACAACGACGCCGTGGTGCCGGGGTTGTTCGCCATCGGCGAGGCGGCGTGCGTTTCCGTGCACGGGGGCAACCGTCTCGGCTCCAATTCGTTGCTCGATCTCGTTATTTTCGGACGCGCCGCCGCGCACCGTTGCGGCGAGACCCTCAAGCCCGGCGCACCGCACAAGGATCTTCCGGCTTCGGCCTGCGATGCCGCGTTGGCACACTTCGACAAGGTGCGTTACGCAAAAGGTTCGACGCCAACCGCCGATCTGCGCGTGAAGATGCAACGCGTGATGCAGCAGGATGCCGCCGTGTTCCGCACCGGCGAAACGCTCAAGCAGGGCTGCGTCAACATATCCGCCGCGTTCGATGCGTTCGCGGACGTGAAGGTCACTGATCGCTCACTGGTGTGGAACTCCGATCTGGTCGAATCGCTGGAACTGCACAATCTGCTCGGGCAGGCCGTGGCGACGATGTATTCGGCCGAGCAGCGCCACGAAAGCCGTGGCGCGCACGCGCGCGAGGATTTCCCCAATCGCGACGATGCGAACTGGATGAAGCACACGCTGGTCAGCGTCGATGCCAAGGGCAAGGCGACATTCGACTACCGTCCTGTGCACATGCAGCCGATGACAAACGAAGTGGCATCCGTGCCGCCGAAGGCGCGGGTGTATTGAAATGACCGAACTCGCGCGCGAGGGCGGATTGCTGAATTGGCAGTGGCGCGGCTATGCGCGCAACCATAGTGACCGGACGAATCTGTTGATTCACTTTGTTGCCGTACCGGTATTCATCGCGGGAATTCTGGCATTCCTCACCATGTTGTTGCGCGCGCAATGGCTTGGCGCGCTACTCGCGATCCTGGTGAGTGCTGTCGCGTTTGCCGTTCAGGCAGTTGGACACAAGCGCGAGCGCGAGGCACCCGTTCCTTTCGACGGCCCGGGCGATTTTGTCGCGCGCATCTTCGCCGAGCAGTTCATCACGTTTCCGCGTTTCGTATTGAGTGGTCAATGGGCGAGAAATCTCGCCAAACCGAGCAATTGAGGACAGGTCATGGCCGAATTCACACTGCCTAAGAATTCCAAAGTCCGGAAAGGAAAAAAATTTCCGGCCAAGACGGGCGCGAAAAACGTGCGTACGTTTCGCATTTACCGCTGGAATCCGGATGATGCGGAAAATCCGCGCGTCGACGAGTACGAGGTTGATCTTGCCGCCTGCGGGCCGATGGTTCTGGACGCGCTGATCAAGATCAAGAACGAGATCGACTCCACGCTCACGTTCCGGCGTTCCTGCCGCGAAGGCATCTGCGGTTCGTGCGCGATGAACATCGATGGTGGCAACACGCTGGCCTGCACCAAGGCGATCGAAGATTGCGACGCGGGCGACGTCAAGATCTATCCGTTGCCGCACATGCCGGTGGTCAAGGACCTGGTGCCGGACATGACGCATTTTTATGCGCAGCACGCTTCGATCAAGCCGTGGATTCGCACCCAAAGCGCGCCGCCTCCGGATTCCGAACGCCTGCAATCGGTCGAGGACCGCAAGAAGCTCGACGGCTTGTACGAGTGCATCCTGTGTGCGTGCTGCTCAACAGCGTGTCCCAGTTACTGGTGGAATTCCGACAAATACCTGGGTCCCGCGATCCTCCTGCAAGCCTATCGCTGGATCGCTGATTCGCGTGACGAGGACACCGGCGCGCGCCTGGATGAACTGGAAGATCCGTTCAAGCTGTATCGCTGCCACACCATCATGAATTGCACGAACACCTGTCCGAAGGGGCTCAATCCGGCCAAGGCGATCGGTGAAATCAAGAAGCTCATGGTCGAACGCAAGGGGACGTGAACATGGACACGCGCCTGATGTGGTGGCCGGCTGTCGCAATGGCGGCGTTGACCTTCGTGGTCTGGCTGCGCATGTATTTCATGCGCGTCGGCGAGATGAAACGCGAGCGCGTCCATCCGCAAGCGGTCGCCCTGTCGGCGCAGATGGCCGAGCGCCTGAAGGACACGCGCGCTGCCGACAATTTCCGCAACCTGTTCGAACTGCCCGTGCTGTTTTACTTGGCGCTTGTCCTTGCCGTGCAGACCGCGCAGGTCACGACCGCGACATTGGCGCTGGCCTGGATATTCGTTGCGCTGCGCATCACGCACAGCACGATCCATTGCAGCTACAATAAGGTGTATCACCGCTTCTATGCCTATTTTCTTGGCGGCGTCGTGCTGTGGCTGCTGTGGGCGGTATTGGCTTTCGGCCTGATGCGATGAGCGCGGATGGCGCACGCCTGCGCTGGCGCTGCCGGCGCGGCATGCGCGAGCTGGATCAATTGCTGGGCTGGTGGCTGGACGTGCGTTTTCCGCTGTCCGGCGATGTGGAAAAAGCGGCATTTTCCACGTTGCTGGATGAGCCAGATCCGCAATTGTGGGATTGGCTAAGCGGACGCGAGGTTTCGCCGCGTCGCGAATGGCAGCGCATCATCGATGAAATCCGCTACCGCGATCGCGCTTGATTACCGGATCTCGCGCTGGCTGACGCTTGCCATCGCCGTCGTTTCCCTGCTTGCCATCGTTTCGATTTTCCTGAGCGGCGCGCCGGTGTGGGCGAAAACCGGATTGTGCCTCGCCACGGCTGGCTGGGCGGGATGGACAATCAGCCCATTGCGGCGACCGCTGATCGTGCGTGCGGCATGGCTGCCCGGCGGGCATTGGCGCGTGGTCGATGCGGATGGCCGCGAATTCACCGCCGAACTCGTCGGTGGCGTCGCGCGCGGCCCGTGGATCGTGCTGGATTTGCGCCGTAGTGACAGCAAGCGGCTGGCCTTGATTCTCGGTCCCGACACCTGCGACACCGATATCCGACGACACCTGCGCGTACGGCTGGCTGACGCCGAAGTGCGCGCATAAAAAACCGGCCGCGGAGAGTGACGCGGCCGGTTCCCGAAACGTCGATTTTTCTGCGCTCGTCCTTGAGCACGAAAATTACGACGAAACCATTCGTGGTTTCACGCTACATTCAAAAGCGATACTCGGCATTGACCGAGATCAAGTCGGGATTCGTGCTGAATCCGGCCTTGTTGACCTTGTAGTAGTCGTAATTCAAGCCGATGCTGACGTTATTGCTGAAGTCGTAGCCGAATCCGGCCCCTGCGTAGTACTTGGTGCTGGTGTCGTCAACGACGGCGGTTGGCGTGGTGCCGGCAATCGCGCCCTTCACGTCGGCGCGGAACAATCCGGCGCGGCCGCTGATGTACCACTGCGGGGTGACGTTGAAGTGTCCGTTCACGCCTGCGGTCCAGCCGCTGAATTTCGCGTTCGGGAATCCGGTATAGGCGTCCTTCGGACCGAACGAGCCGAGATCCGTGTAGCCGCCCTCGACGCCAAGCGCGACATTCGGATTGATCGCCCAGCGATAGCCGATGTTGGCGTTGTAGCCGGTGTCGTTGTCGTTGTAGGCGCCTTTGTCCAGGTTCGATTGGCCGACGCCGCCGTTGATGAACCAGCCGCCGTTGTCGCCATTGGCGGCATGGCTGATGGCGGGTGCAGCGACGAGGCCGGCGGCGGTCAGGGCCAATGCGATCAGGGTATTTTTCATGGTGATGCTCCTTCGGGGTTGGATTTGCGTTGATGATTGCGCGTGGCAACGGATGCCAAGCTAATTGCTCGACTCGATATGCGGCCTGAACATTCCCGATGCAATACTCATGAGTTTAGAAATGGTTCAGCAAGCTGACTGCGCTGTGCCATCGCGGTCGTCGATGCTTGCTTGAATTGCAGCGCTCGTGCACTCTGCGCGAACTTCATTTACGCACCTCACGCGCAGCCACCCACGATGTTCCGTCCACTCGAATTGTTCATCGGCTTGCGCTACACGCGCGCCAAGCGCCGTAATCATTTCATTTCGTTCATCTCGCTGGTGTCGATGCTCGGCATCGCGGTGGGCGTCACCGCGCTGATCACGGTCATCTCGGTGATGAATGGATTCGAGCAGCAGCTCACCGAACGCATCCTCGGCGCGGTCGCCGATGTGACGATTTCCGGTGTCGGCGAAAGCGTGCATGACTGGCAAGGCGCGGTGAAACAGGCGAATGCGAATCCGCATGTGCGTGGCGCCGCACCGTATGTGGAAAAAGTCGCGTTGCTGCAAGGCCGGCGCGTGACCGGCGCGGTGATCCGCGGCGTGCTGCCGGATGAGGAAGGCAAGGTCTCCGACCTCGGCCGCAAGATGAAGACCGGAAAACTCGACGACCTCGCGCCCGGCAGCTACGGCATCGTGCTCGGCGATGAACTGGCGATGCAGTTGGGCGTCCGACCCGGCGACAAGGTCACGGTGTACACGCCGCAGGTCAGCGTCACTCCGATCGGCGCGCTGCCGCGCTTCAAGCGCTGTACCGTCGTCGGATTGTTTTCGGTCGGTTTTCAGCAATACGACGACGGCATGGCGCTGATGAACATGACCGACGCCGAGCATCTGTTCCAGCTCGACGGTCCGACCGGCATTCGCCTCAAGCTCGACGACAAGTTCCGCGCCTGGGATGTGGGCGATGCCCTTGCGCGCCAGCTCGGCCAGTTTTATCGGGTGCAGGATTGGCGCGAAGGTTTCTCGAATTTCTTTGCCGCGGTATCGATGGAAAAGAAGGTGATGTTCATCATCCTGTCGCTGATCGTCGCAGTCGCCGCGTTCAACCTCGTGTCAACGCTGGTGATGCTGGTGCAGGACAAGCAGGCCGACATCGCGATCCTGCGCACGCTCGGCACTTCGCCGCGCAGCGTGATGGGCGTGTTCATGGTGCAAGGCACGATCGTGGGCGCGTTCGGGATCCTGCTCGGCGTCATCGGCGGCGTGCTGCTGGCGACCAACCTGCCGGCCATCGTGCAATGGATCGAGCACGTGTTCCACGTCGAATTCCTGTCGCCGGACATCTACTACATCAGCGAAGTGCCGTCCGACATGCATTGGAGCGACGTCGGCTGGATCGCGGCCGTCGCCTTCGTGTTCTGCCTGTTCGCGACGATCTATCCGGCCTGGCGCGCGGCGCGCACGCAGCCGGCGGCGGCCTTGCGCTATGAATAACTCGAACGTGACCATTCGCAGCGCCTGTATTTCCGACGCGCCGTTGTTGTGCGCCGCCGAGCGCGAGACGGCGCGTGTTCCGGGACACCTTGTTTCGCTGCCTCAAGAACTTCACGAGGACGCGTTTGCACGCAAGATCGCCGAGCACGCCGGGATCGGCAGCTACATCGTAGCCGAGCGGGATGGCGTCGTCGTTGGCCACGCCGTACTCGATTTCGCCGGGCCGCAGGCCGCACTGGCTCATGTGCGCACCCTGACCATAGTGGTGCATTCCGGACGTACGGGGCAGGGTATCGGAACTGTGTTGATGAATGCCTTGTTCGATTGGGTGCGCGCAAATCCCAGTGTCGAACGCGTCGAGTTGCGCGTGCGCGAAACCAATGCGGCGGCCATCCATTTATACAAAAAGTGCGGATTCGCCGAGGAAGCCCGATTCCGGCGCCGCTTGAAACTTGCGGATGGGAAATACCTGGACGATATCGGCATGACGTTTTTCGCAGCGGAGTCACGGCCATGACCGAAGCCGTCCTGCGCGCGCGCGGCATCGCCAAGACCTACAGCGAAGGCGACCTGCACACCGAGGTACTCACGGGCGTCGATTTCACGCTCGAACGCGGCAAGACGCTCGCCATCGTCGGTGCGTCGGGTTCGGGTAAAAGTACGCTGTTGCACATCCTTGGCGGGCTGGACACGCCCAGTCGCGGCGAAGTGGAAGTCGATGGCCGCACGATGTCCGCGTTGTCGGATCGCGAACGCGGCGAACTGCGCAACCGCTCGCTCGGTTTCATCTATCAGTTCCATCACCTGCTACCCGAATTCACCGCGCTGGAAAATGTCTGCATGCCGTTGTTGATTCGCGGCGTTGCGATCGCTGAAGCCAAGCGTGACGCCGAAAACCTGCTCCAGCGCGTCGGTCTCGGCAAGCGCCTCGCGCACAAGCCGGGAGAACTGTCCGGCGGCGAACGCCAGCGTTGCGCGGTGGCGCGCGCGCTGGTCACGCGCCCTGCCTGCGTGCTCGCCGATGAACCCACAGGCAATCTCGACCAGAAGAACGCCGCGCAGGTCTACGATCTCATGCTCGAACTCAATCGCGAGATCGGCACCAGCCTGGTGCTCGTCACCCACGACCATGCGCTGGCGCGACGCATGGACCGGGTGCTGGAGTTGCACGAGGGCACGTTGCGCGAGGCGGCTTAGCTTGCGCATCCGATTCCCTCTCGCGGAACTGTTCCGTCCCACCACGGCGCTAGCCCTGCTTGTCGGCGCAACAGCTGTGCAGATCTTGCCCGCGCTACCTTCGCATTGGATCGACGCGCTTGTTGCGCTGACCGGAATTGCATTGATCGCACTACCCCGTCGCGTGCGCTGGATCGGTTTCTGTCTGCTTGCTGCCGCATGGACGATCTGGCGCGCCGACGTCGCATTGTCGCAACGCCTGCCGCATTCGCTGGAAGGTGCGGACCTCGTGGTCAATGGGCAGGTGCATGGCCTGCCGCGCGCTCAGGACGACGCCACGCGTTTCGAATTCGATGCGGTTTCGGCCGATCTGGAAGGCAAGCCCATCGCGTTTTCCGGGCGCTTGCGTCTGGCTTGGTACGACACCAAATCCAGTGCCGCACCGGACATCGCACCGTGTTCGAACTGGCGGATTCGCGTGCGCCTCAAGCGTCCACGCGGCGGGGTCAATCCCGGCGGTTTCGACTTCGAGCGCTATGCTCTGGAATCCGGCATCGTCGCGACTGGGTACGTGCGTGAATCCGCGGACAACCGTGAATCCGGTTCCACGACGTTTTGCGTCGATCGCTTGCGCGAACGCATCGGTGCTGCAATCGACATGACGCTTGGCGACACGCATAGCGCGCACTTGCTGCGCGCGCTCGCATTCGGTGACCAGCATGCGATGGACGAGCGCGAGTGGGCGGTCGCGCGCGCGACCGGCATCCCGCACCTGATCGCGATTTCGGGTTTGCACATCGCGCTGTTCGCCAGTTTCGGCATTGCCCTGGTGCGCCTGTTCTGGAAACTCGCGCCACGCATCACCTTGCGCTGGCCGGCGCCGCTGATCGAAGCGGTGGCGAGTCTGGTGTTTGCCGTAGCGTATGCCTTGATCGCCGGATTCGGCTTGCCAACGCGGCGTGCCTTGGTGATGATCGCGGCCCTGCTCGTGGCCAACCTCGCGCGGCGCGCGCGCGCGCCGGTGCATGGACTCGCACTCGCCGTCGTCGTGCTGCTGGCATGGAATCCGCTGTGCGTGCTCAGCGCGGGATTCTGGCTGTCCTTCGTCGGCGTGGCCTGGCTGATGTTCTGCCTCGACGGCTCGACGGATCGTAAACGGTGGCTGCGCGAACTCGTCACCGCACAGGGCGTCGCGAGTCTCGGGCTTCTGCCATTGACGATCTGGTTCTTCGGGCAAAGTTCGCTGGTCGGGCCGATTGCCAATCTTGTCGCTGTTCCATGGATCTGTTTTTTCGTGCTGCCGATGACTGTAGTGGCAGCGCTGCTCATTCTGATCGTTCCCGCGCTCGGCACGCCGCTGCTGCAAGTCTCGGGCTGGGCCATGCAGGTTTTGTGGTGGGCTCTGGAAAAGATGGCAGCGTGGCCCGGTGCCTTGTGGTTTTTCCCGGAGCCGACGACTTGGGCGCTCTTGCTCGCGATGATTGGCGCGGTGTGGCTGCTGCTGCCACGCGGCGTGCCAGCCCGCGCGCTGGGCATATTCCTGTTTTTGCCGTTGCTGTGGCCAGCGCACGCTCCGTTCGCCGATGGCGAGTTCGAGGCTTACATGCTCGACGTGGGGCAGGGCGAAGCCTTCCTTGTGCGCACGCGCGACCATGCGCTGATATATGACGCCGGAGCGAAATTCGCATCCGGATTCGACTTCGGCGAAGCGACGGTTGTGCCCGCGCTGCACGCGCTCGGCGTCGAAAACGTCGATCGCATGATCATCAGCCACGGCGACAACGACCATTCCGGCGGCGCAACGGCGGTCGCGGCGGCGTGGCCGCATGTCGCGGTGGAATCGGGAGAGCCGGATCGACTGCCTATGGAAGCGACGCAATGCATGGCCGGCGAATCGTGGAACTGGAACGGCGTGGAGTTTCGCATCGTCCATCCGCATGAACCCTTGTCACCGGTGGACAATGACCGGTGTTGCGTGCTCGCGGTGCGCAGCGGCGATAGCGAACTCGTGTTGTCCGGCGACATCACCCACGCCGTCGAGCCCGACGTTGCCGCCGCGCTTGCACCCATCGCCTCGCACCTCGTGTTGCAGATTCCGCACCATGGCAGCAAGACTTCGTCCAGTGCGGAATTCATCGCCGGACTGCATCCGGCATTGGGGTTGATCACGGCCGGATACATGAACCGCTTCCACCATCCCAATCTCGATGTCGTTGCGCGCTACCGAGCCGACGATGTCGATCTCGTCAATACAGCGGACAACGGATTCGTCGCGCTGCGCTTTGCACCGGGCGAAGCTCCGCACATCGTCGAACGCGGCCGCTTCGACCGGCACCCGTACTGGCGCGAAGAGTGATAGGAAATGCAATCGTTTCCCGTTTATCCCGGTCATGTCGAACTTCCGGACGAGGAAACGATTCATGCGCACTCCCAATCGCAATCTGCGGCTGAAAGCATTGCCAGCGTTCTTGCTCCTGGCGCTGGGGGGAAGCGCCGGCGCTGCGACACTTACCGTCAACAGCCTCGCGGACGGCACGGTGGGCGGCGACGGCCAGGTGACTCTGCGTGAAGCGATCCTGGCGTCGGTCAATCACGCCACGACCGATCTGGGCCAGACCGGCACGGGCAACGACACGATCGATTTGACCGGCGTAAGGGGCACGATTGCGTTGAACACCGCGCTACCGGACATCGCCAGCCGGATATCGATCGTCGGGCCGGGCGATCAATTGCTGACGATCAACGGCAGCAGCGGCAACGGCGGTGGCAACGATGGCATCTTTTTCATTTCCGATGTGCTGACGATGAGTAAAGTCACCCTCGCCGGTGGCACCTCGCAGGGTGGCGCCGGAACCACGGTGCAGCGCGATGGCGCCGGCGGTGGTGCAGCGGGCATGGGCGGTGCCGTCTTCGTCAATGGTGGGGGAAGATTCACCGCCGACTACGTCACCTTTACCGGGAACCGTGCAATCGGCGGCAGTGGTGGCAGCACCAACGGGCCACTCGGGGCTTTTTACGCGGGTGGGGGTGGCGGTTTTGGCGAAGACGCACCGGTGATGGCGAGTATCCCGGCTTATGGCGTGCGAGCTACGCGGGGTGGCAATGGCGGACCGTTCGGCAGCACGGGAGGCAGCGCTGGCACGGTTGGCAACACGGGCTATGCGGGTAGCGGCGGCGATGGCGGCGGTGGTGGCGGCGGCGGTACGGGAATCGCCACGCGCGGTGGCAATGGCGGATTCGCCGGCGGCGGTGGTGGAGCCGGCTGGGCGCACTGCGGTGCCGGTCCTGCAGGCGCGGGCGGTTATGGCGGCGGTGGTGGCGGCGGCGCGTTGTGCAATAGCGATGGCTATGCGAAAGCCGTTGGCGGGTTCGGAGGAACATTCGGCGGCAGCGGCGGCGACGGTTCGGGAATTGCCTCGCCGAATAGTGGAACGGGTGGCGGTGGCGGCGGTGGTGCAGGTCTGGGCGGCGCTTTGTTCGTGCGCACGGGCGGTACGGCCAGCCTGAGCAATTGCACGTTCAGCAGCAATCAGGCGCAGCACGGTCTTGGCGGCAGCGGCGGCAGTAATGGCATGGCCGGAAGCAACGGTCAAGGCAAGGGCGGCGCGATTTTCGTCATGAGTGGCGCGACCGTGCTCATCCACAACCTCGTCTTTTCGGGCAATTCGGCTACGGAGGCGGGCAGCACATCAACTGACAACCCGATCGTCTACGGCAATCTTGACGCCGACACGATTTTCCGGGATGGGTTCGACTCCGGCGGGTAAGTCGCATCGCAGCCGCTGAGACGGATGCCGGTATCATCTCTGGATGACCGGATTTTTTGTTCACCGCGACAGCCGACTGGAAGCTCTGGCGAGCAGGCTGATCGAAGCATTGATGCGCGAGCGTCCCGCCAATCCGCTGGCGGCGCAGACCGTCGTTGTGGCGCATCCCGGGCTGGGTCGCTGGTTGCGCAATCGCATTGCGGGCGAACACAAGATCGCGGCGAATTTCTATTTTCTGCAACCCTGGCAGTGGTTGGAGCAGGCCGCACAGGTGGCCCTGGACGAATCGTCCGCGCAGGCCGAAGCGTGGCGGCGGCAGAACCTGCGCTGGCGCATTTACGCGCAGTTGCCTGCCATCGACGACGCGGCGGTCAAGGCCAGCCTCGCCGGCAGCGACGCGGAGCGGCGCAGGTTTCAACTGGCTGAACGCCTGTCGGGACTGTTCGCGCAATACTTGCTGTATCGACCCGGCATGCTCGCGGGCTGGGAAGCCGATCCGAAGTCCGGCGGGTGGCAAGCCGCGTTGTGGCGCAAATTGCGCAAGTCGATTGCCGCGCCGCATCGCGCACAGCGCAAGGATGAATTTCTGGATGCGCTGCGACGCAACGGTGATGGCGCGACTGAGCCGCTGCATGTTTTCGGTGTCAGCCATCTGCCGCCGGATACGCTCGACGCGTTGATCGCCGTGGCCACGCGGCGCGAGGTGCATGTCTATTTTCCCGACCCGTGCCGCGAGTATTGGAGCAATCTCAAATCGCGCCGACAGCTGCTGCGCATGGGCGAGGTCCCGCAGGATTTGTACTTCGAGATTGGGCATCCCTTGCTGGTATCGCTCGGGCGCATGGCGCAGGATTTTTTGCTGGCGCTGGAACAACGCGAAATCGATTACGCAACGGATGAAGAATCGATTGAGCCGTATACACCTGGGTCTCTGCTCGGCGTCGTGCAGGCCAGCGTGCGCGACTGCAAACCCGGATACGTAGACGATTTCTCTGCGTTGCGGACCGATGCCAGCCTGCGCGTGCATGTCTGCGCCACGCGACTGCGTGAGCTGGAAATCTTGCGCGATGCGTTGCTGCGGTTCCTCGCCGACAACCCGAAATTGCAGCCGCAGGATATCGTGGTGATGGCGCCGGATATTTCCGCGTTTGCGCCGTATCTGCCCGCCGTTTTCGGTAAAGCCGCGCACCATGACGCGGATCGCGCGCATATCCCGTGGCACTTGGTCGATGTCGGTCTGGCCGTGGCGCATCCGTTGTTGCGCGCCTTCGCGCGCCTGCTCGAACTGACCGAAAGCCGTTTCGGCGTGAGCGAAGTGCTGGATTTTCTCGACGTGCCTGCCATCGCGCGCCGCGCCGGTTTGCGTACGCAAGATCGCGCGTCGCTGGAAATCAAGCTGCGCCGTGCGGGTGTGGCCTGGGGTCTGGACGCGAGCGACAAGCAACACGCAGGCGCCGCTGCAGTCGCGGCCAACTCGTGGCAATTCGGATTCGATCGCCTGTTTGCCGGTCTCATCGTCGGCGAGGACACCGATGCGGCCTTGCTCGATGGCGTGCTGCCGCAGGCCGCTGCGGGCAATGAGGATGCCTTGGCACTCGGGTGCCTGCATCAATTCCTCGAATCCCTGCGCCGCGTGGCGGGCGGGTTCGGAACACCGCGCTCGCTCACCGATTGGTGCAATTGGCTCGACAAACGCATCGACGAGCTATTCAGGATCGACGATGACGATACCGCCGAAGCGGCAGCCATGATGGCTTTGCGCGAAGTGCTTGGCGAATTGCGCGAACAGGACGAGGCGAGCGCCAGACGTGCGTTGCCGTGGAGTGTGATGCGCGAGGCATTGCGCACCGCGCTGGCGACCGTGCCGGAACGCCAGCCGTTCCTGCTCGGTGGCGTCACTTTTTGCGGCATGGTTCCGCAACGCTCGATTCCGTTCAAGGTCGTATGCCTGATCGGCATGGACGAAGGCGCGTTTCCGCGTCCCGGCGGAGACGAAGGCTTGAACCTCATGCTGCGCGATCCGCGTCATGGCGATCGCGACACGCGCCGCGAAGATCGCTTCCTTTTCCTCGAAGCGTTGATGGCGGCGCGCCAGGCGCTGCATGTGAGTTATCTCGGGTCGGATGTGGAAACCGGCAAGCCACGCAATCCGGCCGCACCGCTGGCTGAATTGCTGCAATTCCTCGACGAGCGTTACAACCTGGCCGATGACGCGGAGCGTCCGTGGCGCGTCAAACATGCGCTGCAAGCCCATGACGTGCGCTATTACGACGACAAGGATCCGGCGCTGTTCTCGTATGCGCGCGCCTATGCGGAAACCGGAAAGCGACAGAGCGCGACGCCGCCCTTCGTCGATTGGGCAACGTCGCATGCACAGGAATTTGCGCCGCGCCGATTGCGCATCGATGCGCTCAAGCGTTTCTGGCGCGATCCAGCCAAGGCGCAATTGCGCGCCGAGGCGGGCTTGAGCCTTGACGCGCTCGATGCGGATGATGCGCTGGATCGCGAACCGCTGGAAGCCAAAGCCGACCGGACTGAACGCGTCGAGTCGCGCCTGCTGTTCGACGCGCTCGCCGCGGGCCACGACAAATTGCCGCAAGCGTCCCCGGCTTGGTTTGCGTTGACCGGTCGAGTAGCCGGCGGAGCGATCGGCGCGGCCGCGTACGCGCATGCGCGATCGCGCGCGCAACCGGTGTTGCAGGCTGCGCGGCAGGCATTGGGAGATCTTGCGCAGCGCGCGGAGCAGCCGGTCGAGTTCGAATGCGCCGACGTGCAACTTTTCGGCAGCGTGAGCGATGTTTTTCGTAGTGGCGACGGTCGGCTGCGCCTGTTCCATGCGCGCATCGGCCGAGCTGCGAATTACGCCGATCTGATTCCGTTCTATATCGATTGGGCCTGTCTGCGACTGGCACGCATCAAGACTGCTGATCCGGTGTTTCTGGAAACGGACAAGAAGGTCACGAAAGTGGCTGTGCCGAAATTGCTTGCGCCGATACTTGCGCAAGACGACGCGCAACTTCGCGCCGGCCTGAATGGCCTGGTCGATATGGCGCTGGCGGCGCGGGCGCATCCGCTGTTCTTCCCGCCGCGCAGCGCATGGGCATGGAGCAATGCTGATGCAGCGACGCGTATAGAAAAGGCCGAAAAGGAATGGGAAGGCAGCGAGTTTTCGACCGGCGAACGCGACTACGCGCCCGGTTACGCCGCCCTGATAGTGCGTGACGCGAAGTGGCTGGATGAATCCACGCCGGCCGGACGGGCATTCGCGCAAACCTGCGCGCGCATTGCGTCGATTCTGGAGCCGTGCGCATGAATGACGGGACCAGGCTGGACTGGCGTCGGCTGTCGCTGGACGACGGCCGCTTGCTGATCGAAGCCAGCGCCGGCACCGGCAAGACCTGGACCATCGGCGCGATTTTCCTGCGCCTGTTGCTCGAGCGCGAGCTCACGGTCGAGCAGATTCTCGTCGTCACCTTCACCGATGCGGCGGCGCAGGAATTGCGCGAACGCCTGCGCACGCGACTTGTCGAAGCCGAGCGCTGGCTCGGTGCGCTGCTCGTGAAGCAGGAATTGCCGGACGATGAAGTCGCGAACTGGCTGCACGATGATTTTGCCGATGCCGCCAAGGCCAATGCAGCGCTGCGTCGCATCCAGATCGCGCGCATGGATTTCGATCGGGCGCCGATTGCAACCATTCATTCGATCTGCCAGCGCATCCAGAACGATTTTCCGCTCGAAGCCGGCGCGGACTTCTCTGCGGCCAAACGCCTGGATGAGGACGCGCTGTTGCGCGAATGTCTCGATGATTTCTGGCGCCGGCGCTACCTCATCACGGACTCGGTTGACGCGGACGAGGCCGAGGCCGTTTTCGACAAAGGCCCGGATGGCTTGCTGTTCGATGTGCGCAGCCTGCTCAATCACGATGCGCAGGTGCTTGCGGCGGATGGTCTGGATGCGATTGCCCGGTTGATCCAGCAACTCTCGAGCCAGGAATCCATTGCCGAACTGCGCAGCTTGCCGAGCAAAAAGGCATTGTATGCGCCAAAAAGAACGGCATTGAGCAAACGTTTTTCCGAATTTGCCGGTCTGCTCGATGCTGGCGCGGATATTTCCGAACTGCTGATCAGCGACAAATGCGAGGCGCTGGATCCGGAGACCATTGCGGTACATCTCGCGCCTGGCATCGACCTGGCAATATATCCGTCGATTCGGACATTGCAGCGCTTGCGTGGATTGCTCAAGCTGCGCAAAACCTTCGCGCGCGGCAAGGTCTTGTTCGACGCCTACGAGTATTGCAAGACCGAATTGCCGAAACGCGCTTTGCTGCGCCAGGGCCAGACCTTTTCGATGTTGATTGACTCCGTACGCCAGCGCGTGTGCGATGGCGACGCGCATTTCGCCGACGCATTGCACAAGGCGTTTCCGGCATTGCTGATCGACGAGTTTCAGGATACCGACGAGCGTCAGTTCCAAATTTTCGATCGCATTTGCAGCCATGCGCAAGGCCAGGCGCGCGGCCTGCTGGTGCTGATCGGCGATCCCAAGCAGGCGATCTACGGATTTCGCGGCGGCGATGTGTCCACCTATCTGGGCGTGCGCGAAACGATCGAGCAGCGTTTTGACCTGACGCGAAACTTCCGCTCGTCGACACCATTGGTCGAGGCGTGCAATGCCTTGTATGCGGCCGCCGGCAGCGGCTTTGACGATACGCGCGTGTGCTATGTGCCGGTGCAGGCGAGCGGCAAGGCCGACAAGACACCGTTTACGCAACACACGACACTGCAGGATCGACCGTTCGTCATTCACAGATTCGACGCACAGCCTGCGGACAACAAGGAAGTGAAGACAGCGGCGGCGCTCGAGGATTGCGCCGCGCGCATCGTCGAGATGCTCAATGACAGCACCTTGCGCATCGGCGACAAACCGGTACTTCCCGGCGATATTGCCGTATTGCTGCCGAACAACAAGCATATCGGCAAGCTGCGTGAATTGTTGCGCGCCCGCGATGTGCCATGCACGGGCAGCGGCAATGACAACGTGTTCCACAGCCAGACCGCGTGCGAGCTGCAATTGGTTTTGCACGCCGCGTTGCATCCGCAAGACGATCGCGCTGCGCGTGGCGCCTTGACCACCGTGCTGCTCGGCAAGCGTTTCGCTGATCTGCGCGCATGGCAGGACGACGCGCCCGCATTCGAGCGGGAACTCGACCGCGTCGCGCGTTGGAACGAACGTTTGAGATCACGCGGCGTCATGGGTGTTGTCGCAACGATTCTGGACGAGCGCGCCGCGGATTTGCTCACCTTGCCGGATGGCGAGCGCATCGTGGCTGATCTGCGTCAGTTGGGCGAAGTGCTGGCCGAGCGCGAGCGCAGCGAGAACGGCGCGGAAGGCGCGCTGGCCTGGCTTGCGGCGATGCGTCGCGATGAGAAAGGCATGGAGGTTTCCGGCGGTTACAGCTTGCGCAGCGAATCGGATGCATCGAGCGTGCGCCTGATGACCTTGCACGCGGCCAAGGGACTGGAGTTCCCGATCGTGTTCCTGCCGTTGGCGTGGTTTGTCTCCAGCCGCAACGGTCAATTTGCGCCCAAGGTGCTGCGCTATCACGATGCGAATGACAAGGCGTTCGTCGACATTGGCTCGGCCAGGTTTGGCGAAAACACGGACGCGCATTTTGCCGAGGACATGCGCGAGCGCCTGCGACTTTTGTATGTCGCCATCACGCGCGCGAAGTATGCCGTGCACCTTTACTGGATTGAGTCGAATGCCGGATCCAATCCATTGCTTTGGGAGATCGCGGCGATCGACAGGCTTGCAGAAGCAAATGCGCAAGGCGCATCGCCGTTCGCGACGCTGGTGGCAAAACTCGATGGATTCCGTCTTGTCGACCCTTGCGTCAAACTTGCGACAAAGTTCGCGCAATCGATTCCTGTCGCGGCGCGCGCGGCGCGCGCGGATTTGCCGGCGCCGAGACCCTTCCTGTGGTCGCACAGTTTTTCCAGCATCACCCGCCGCCGCGTGCTCGACAGCATCGAATCGGCGGCGAGCGACGAGGCCGCTGCCGATGCGTCGCGGGATTCGGAAACGACGACAGAATCCGCGGATGCGCGCCTGCTCGCGCTGGACGCGTGGGGCGGAAAGGAGTTTGGCGTCGCGGTGCATGCCTTGCTCGAACACGCACGCCTCGCGCAGCCCACGGCCGATGCGATTACGCGACAGATGAAATTGGCTGGCGTGAAGCCGAAAGGCGACGACTCGCAATCTGCGTTTGCGGCGCTCGCGCAGCTGATCGAGCGCGTGCGCGAAAGCGATCTGGGCGATGGCTTGCGTCTGTCGAAATTGGGCGCCGCCGACTGCGTGGCCGAGTTCGGATTCCAGTTGCCGGTGGATGCGGAGTTTTCCACGCTGCGTAATGTGTGTGCCGCGCACGGCGCCGCCGGCGTGTGGCCGGATTACATCACGCATTCGACACTAGCTGGCATGCTCACCGGATACGCCGATCTGATTTTCGCGCATGCTGGGCGCTATCACGTGCTCGACTACAAAACCAACCATCTCGGCAACGGATTGCGCGATTATCGGGATGAGTCGATGCAGACGGAAATGGATGCGCACCACTATCCACTGCAAGCCTTGCTCTACACGCTCGCGTTGCATCGCTACCTGCGCCAACGCTTGCCCGATTATTCGCCGGCGCGGCATCTGGGCGACAGCTGGTATCTATTCCTGCGCGGAGTCGGACTTGCGCCGGATACCGGCGTTTGGCGTCGGCGCTGGCCGGTGGCGTTGATCGAGGCATTGGATGGCGCCTTCTCCTGCACAAAGGCCGCCGCATGAACGCCCGGGTCGACGAATTGCGCGACATCGATCAGGCACTGGGTCGTTGGGTCGCCACGCGCAGTGGCTCGGATTTGCTCGGCCGCGCAGCCACGCAGGTCAATCATGGCGAAGGGCAGGGACATGTGCGCTGCGCACTCGACGCCGATGCGGGATTCACGCGCGAGGAAATCGATGCGCTGCGCGCGCACGACTGGGTCGGCAAAGGCGATGCATTCAAACCGTTCGTGCTTGACGCCGATGCGCATTTGTATACCTGGCGCAACTGGCGCAATGAAACTCGCCTCGCCCAGATGCTGCGTGAGCGCGCTGCCGGGCGCGCCTGTCCGCTCGACGCGCAGACGCTTGCGGCGGACGTTGCCGAACTGTTTGCGGGTTCGGATGCCGCCGCCACACATTGGCAACGCATCGCCGTGGCCGCTGCGCCAGGCGCGCGAGTATTCGTGCTCGCCGGCGGACCGGGCACCGGCAAGACCACCACCGTATTGCGCATGCTGGCGATGCTGCTGCGCCACGCGTCCGCGTGCGGCCTCCCAACGCAACCGTCGATCGCGCTGGCCGCGCCGACCGGCAAGGCCGCGCAGCGCCTGAGCGAATCCGTTGCCAGCAGCCGCGCGGCGCTCGCTGCAGGCCTTGCCGCCGATTCCGAATTCGCGCCGATCCTGGCGCGACTGGTGCAGGTTCAGGCACAGACCCTGCATCGCCTGCTCGCATACCAGCCGTGGTCGGAATCGTTTGCGTTCGGACCGGAATCTGCGCTGCCTGCGGACGTCGTGGTCGTCGACGAGGCGTCGATGATCGATCTGGCAATGCTGCGCCGGCTTCTCGAAGCGCTGCGTCCGCAGGCCATGCTGATTCTGCTCGGCGATCCGGCGCAGTTGTACGCGATCGAAGCGGGTTCCGTGCTCGGCGACATGGTCGGCAGCGTGTCGGAAAACGCCATGCCGAAAGGGTTGGCGCAACGGTTGCAGAAAATCGCCAAGGTCGAGGCGAGCGCCGATACCTCGCCACTGGCCGGGCAAATCGTCACGCTCACGCACACCTGGCGCGCGAACGCGCGGCTGCGCGATGCGCTGGACGCGTTGCGTCGCGGCGATGAGACCTGGCTGGACGGCGTGCTGACCGGCGCGAACGCGGATGAATTGCGCTGGCACGCCTGCAAAGACGCGGCGAATGTGCGTGAGCGCGTGCGCGCTTGGGTCGACGCGCGTGCGCAATGGTTCGACAATTTGATGCAGGGCGATATTGCGCCAGTCGATGCCTTGCGCCATTTGCGCAACGCGCAAATCCTGTGCGCGTTGCGCGCAGGCACATTCGGCGCCGCCAAGGTCAATGCGCTGGTCGAACGACTGCTTGCCGCGCGCTTCGGCTTTGCCGTGAACGGGGATTGGCATCACGGCCGGCCCGTGATTGTCATCCGCAATGATTACGCGCGCGGCTTGTACAACGGCGATGTCGGCGTCGCGCTGGATCGCGGGGACGGCCTGCGCGTATGGTTTGACGGGCCCGATGGGGTAGCGCGAAGTTTCTCGCCGCGCGCGCTACCTGCGCACGAGACTGCCTGGGCCATCACCATCCATCGCAGTCAGGGATCGGAATACGATCACGTCGCCGTCTTGCTGCCGCCGGACGCGCAGCATCGAATCCTGAGTCGCGAACTCGTCTATACCGCCGTGTCACGCGCACGCAAACACGTGCAACTGTGGGCATCGGCGGATTCCCTGCGCGCCGCCGTGGCGCAGCCGGTGATGCGCCGCAGCGGATTGCGGGAGCAGCTGAACACGGTCTGATTCACAGCGCAAATCCGCCCCGCGCTGCTATTATCTGCGGCGGCTTTCCGATGGAGTCCCACGCGTGCTTGAAATCCTGATTGCCGGCGGTTGGCCGATGGTGCCGATCCTGCTGTGTTCGGCGGTGGCGCTGGCCATCATCCTGGAACGGTTCTGGTCGCTGCGGCGCAAGTCCGTGGTGCCGCCGGAACTCGGCGAGCAAGTCCTCGCCTGGGCGCGCACGCGCAAGCTGGATCCCGGCCACATCGAAACCCTGCGCGCGAATTCGCCGCTGGGCGAAATCCTTGCCGCGGCATTGAGCGTGCGCATGCGCTCACGCGAGATCATCAAGGAGCGCGTCGAGGACACCGGCCGCCATGTAGTGCACCGGCTTGAACGTTTTCTCAACACGCTCGGCACCATCGCGCTGATTTCTCCATTGCTCGGACTGCTCGGCACGGTGTTCGGCTTGATCGAGATGTTCTTCGCGGTGATGGTCTCGGGCGTGGGCGATCCCTTGAAGATGGCCGGCGGCATCGGCCAGGCGCTGGTGTGCACGGCGACGGGCCTGTGCGTGGCGATCCCGGCGTATTTTTTTCATCGCTATTTCCGCGGCCGCGTGGCCGATTACGTGGTCGACATGGAAGAGCAGACGATCCGCCTGATCGACGAATTATCCGCACACGCCGAGCCGGTTGCGGCGCCCGCGTCAACGCGCGCTGCAGCGAAGGCGCACTGACATGCGCTTGGGCGCGCAACGCCAGGATGAGTTCGAGATCAACGTGATCTCGCTGATCGACGTCATGCTCACGTTGCTGATGTTCTTCGTGATGACCACGACGTTCGTGCAGCACTCGGCGTTGAAGGTAACCTTGCCGCAGGCCTCGGAAACTCTGGAAGATGCGCCAAAGAACCCGCTGATCGTGATGATCGGCGCGGACAGCCGCTTTTATGTCGACAACAACGAAGTGCTCAATCCCGATGTCGCCACGCTCAAGCAGGCGATCGCGCATATCGCCGGCGACGACCATGACATGCCGGTGATCCTGCGTGCGGACGCGATGACCCCGCACCAGGCCGTGGTCACGGCGATGGACGCGCTCGGCCAGCTCGGCTTCACGCACATGTCCATTGCGACCGTTCGGGCCAAGGACACTGGCAAACAGTGAGCGACGACGCGCACGCTTCGGCTTCCCCCTGGTCCACCTGGCGGCGGCTGCTCGGCTACTCGTCGCGCTATTGGCCGATCGCGCTGCTGGCGATGCTCGGCATGATCTTCGACGCCGCCTGCGGCTCGGTGTTCACCCTGATCATCAAACCCATGCTCGACGATTTGTTCGTGCACAAGGACAAGGCGACGATCTTCTGGATGCCGATTTTCATCGTCGGCCTGTTCCTCGTGCGCGGCATGGCGACCTACACCGCCGGCTACAACATGGCCAAGATCGCGCGCGGCGTGATCGCGACCTTGCGCGCGGAAGTGTTCCGCAAATACTTGACCTTGCCGGCCGCATTTTTCCAGCGCGAGTCGTCGAGCGTGCAGATCTCGCGCATGACTTTTACCGTCGAACAAGTCGCCAACGCCAGCACGGATGGATTGAAGATCCTCGTACTCGACGGCCTCATGATCATCGGCCAGGTCAGCGTGATGATGTACAACAGCGCGCGCCTGACCGTGGCGTTGTTCGTGCTCGCGCCACCGGTCGCGCTCATCGTATGGTATGTCGGCAAGCGGTACCGGCGCATCAGCCATCGCATCCAGGATTCGGTCGGTTCGATCACCGGCATGGTCGACGAGGTCGTCAACGGCCAGCGCGAAGTCCGGATTTATGGCGGACGCGACTACGAGCGCAGTCGTTTCGCCGTGGTCAACGAGTCGATCCGGCGCCTGAACCTGAAAATTGCCTCGACCAATTCGATGGCGAATGCCGTGGTGCAATTTGTCGCGGCGTTTGCGCTGGCGTTGGTGATTTTCCTCGCCACGCGGCCCGGTGCGATCCTGCGCGAGATGAGTCCTGGCACGTTCATGTCACTGATCACGGCGATGCTGGTGATGCTGCCGTCGCTCAAGCGCCTGACCACGGTGCAATCCAACATGCAGCGCGGCGTGGTCGCGGCGCAGGACATCTTCGCCGTGCTCGACACCGATGAAGAACGCGATACTGGCACGTTGCGCGTCGAGCGCGCGCGTGGCGAGATCGCGCTGGATGGTGTGACATTCGCTTATCCGGGCATTGTCGAGCCTGCACTGCGTGGCATCGACCTGCATTGCCTGGCCGGCAGCGTCACCGCCCTGGTCGGTCGTTCGGGTAGCGGCAAGTCCACGCTAGCGAGCCTGATTCCTCGTTTCCATGATCCGGATGCCGGACAAATCCGGCTCGATGGCAAGCCGCTCGCGGATTACGCGCTGGACAACCTGCGCGCGCAGATCGCCTGGGTCGGTCAACAAGTGGTGATTTTCGACGACACCGTGGCGCGCAACATCGCCTACGGCGCGCTCGGCAAGGCGTCGCGCGAAGCGATCGTGGAAGCTGCGCGTGCGGCGAATGCGCTGGATTTCATCGACGCCTTGCCGAACGGGCTCGATAGCCGCGTGGGCGAGGGCGGGGCGCTGTTGTCCGGCGGCCAGCGCCAGCGCATCGCGATCGCGCGCGCGATCCTCAAGGACGCGCCGATTCTGATTCTGGACGAGGCCACCAGCGCACTGGACAGCGAAAGCGAGGCTCTGATTCAGGATGCGCTCAAGCGCTTGCTGCGCCAGCGCACGGTCATCGTGATCGCGCATCGTCTGTCCACGATCGAGCACGCCGACCGCATCGCCGTGCTTGATGCGGGGCGCGTCGTCGAAACCGGCACTCACACCGAGCTGCTCGCGCGCGATGGCCAATATGCGCTGCTGCACAGGATGCAATTCCGCGACAACGGCGGCAATTGACGCGTGTTCGACGAACGCGCACTGCAGGCGGTCTGGTACGGCGGGCAGGCGCCGTCGCTGTGGTTGCGCATGGTGGCAGGCGTGTTCGGCATCGTCAGTAGATTGCGCCGTCGCCTGTATGCGTTGGGGCTGTTGCCACGCGCACGCATGCCGGTGCCAGTCATCGTGATCGGCAACATCAGCGTGGGTGGAACCGGCAAAACGCCGCTGACGATTGCGCTGGTCGAAGCCTTGCGCGAGCGCGGATTCAAACCCGGCGTGATCAGCCGAGGTTACGGTGGCAACGCACGAGTAGCGACGCGCGTGGATGCACAATCGGATCCTGCCATGGTCGGCGATGAGGCACGATTGATATTCGATGCCACGCAGGCGCCGGTGGCCGTGGATCGGGATCGGACTGCCGCCGCACTGTCACTGCTCGCGAATGGGAATGTCGATGTCATCGTTGCGGATGACGGCTTGCAGCACTACCGCCTTCAGCGTGATGTGGAAATCTGCGTGATCGATGGTGAGCGCCGTTTTGGCAACGGGCGCCTGCTTCCCGCCGGGCCGTTGCGCGAGCCCACGGCGCGACTTGCATCCGTGGATTTTCGCGTTTGCAACGGTGGCGTGGCGCAAGAGGACGAGGTGCCGATTTCGCTGGTCGGCGATACCGTGGTGGCGCTTTCTGGTGCGCAGGAAAAAACGTTACGCGATTTTGCCGGACAGCGCGTACACGCCGTGGCCGGTATCGGCAATCCAACGCGATTCTTCGCCAAGCTGCGCGCTGCGGGCATCGACGTCATCGAATACGCATTCCCGGACCACCACGCATATGCCGCATCCGACCTGGATTTTGGTGACGAACTGCCCGTGCTGATGACGGAAAAGGATGCGGTCAAATGCGCGGCTTTCGCTCGACCAAACTGGTGGAAGGTGCCAGTCCGCGCGCAGTTGTTGCCGCATTTTTTCGATGCGGTTGCGCAGCTGTTGCGCGCCAGCGATAAAACCCGTTGACAAGCGCGCCGCGCACGACTACCTTGCGCGCACCTTAGCCATACGGGGGCGTCCTTCCGTGGACCCTTGCAGTAGAAGCCATACTGCAGCCAGTCATCGCTAGTCCGCGGAAGGCCCGTTGCCACGGTGCGCTCCGCCTGAGACGGTAACGCGCCGGAATCGCCTGCGGGCGATCCAGCACCTCATCCGAATCGCAAGCATGACCGGCTGCCCGATTTCGGAGTCGTCATGCTGGATTTGTTCAATTTCTCCATGCTGATCCCCAATGCTGCGCGCGAGCGCGGCAAAGGTGAGGCTGCCGCGCGCGCCGCAACGCAGCTTGCGGACATCGCGCGCCTGGAATCCGCCGAAGTCTTGGGCAGGCTAACCGCCGTCGCCGACGGATTGAATCCGGAACAGGTCGAAGAACGGCTTGAGGAATTCGGGCCGAACATCGTCGCACAGGAAGTGAAGAAGCACGTCGTTCTGCAACTGCTCGAACGCTTCATCACCAACCCGATCAATATCCTGCTCACCGTGCTCGCGGTAATCACCTGGGCGACGGGTTCCGAACTGAGCGACAAGATCGGCGCCATCATCATGTTCGCGATGGTGGTCATGGCCGTGTTCGTCGCGCATTTCCAGGAAGCGCGCTCCAGCCGTGCGGTTGAGCAGTTGCGACGCATGGTCAGCAACACGGCCACGGTGCGCCGCGAAGTGGACGAGCCTGTCGATAGCGCCGACGAAGACGCACCCACGCAGCGCGCGGCGAAGAAGCTCGAAGTGCCGATTGACGGCCTCGTGCCCGGCGACATCGTGTATTTGTCGGCAGGCGACATGGTGCCGGCGGACTTGCGCCTTCTGCACGCCAAGGACCTGTTCATCAATCAGGCCGCGCTGACCGGGGAATCGATGCCGGTGGAAAAATTCGGCGCTGCCGATCCCGATGCCAAGACCGCGCTGGAAGCACGCTGTCTGTGCTTCATGGGTTCGAACGTGGTCAGCGGCAGCGCGACCGGCGTGATCGCCGCCACCGGCGCCGGCACCTATTTCGGCGCATTGGCCGGCTCGCTCGTCGGGCAGCGTGTGGAAACCAGTTTTGACAAGGGCGTGTCGCGCTTCGCCTGGCTGATGTTGCGCTTCATGGCCGTGATGGTGCCGGTGGTGTTCCTGATCAACGGCGTCACCAAGCACGACTGGTTCGAGGCATTCATGTTCGCGGTCGCCGTGGCCGTTGGCCTGACCCCGGAAATGCTGCCGATGATCGTGGCGATCAACCTCGCCAAGGGCGCGCTGAAGATGGCGAGCAAGGATGTCATCGTCAAGCGCCTGAACGCGATCCAGAACTTCGGCGCGATCGACGTGCTGTGCACGGACAAGACCGGAACGCTCACGCAAGATCGCGTCATCCTCGAGCGCCACACCGACATTCGTGGCGACGAGGACGATGCCGTGCTCGATTTCGCCTGGCTCAACAGCTACCACCAGACCGGCCTGAAGAACCTGCTCGACGTGGCGGTGCTCGAAGGCGCCACGCCAGCCGCCGCAGCGCGCCTGAAGTCGGCCTACACCCTGGTCGACGAAGTGCCGTTCGATTTCTCGCGCCGGCGCATGTCGGTGGTGGTTCGTGATGAATCCGGACGACACTTCCTGATTTCCAAGGGCGCGGTCGCCGAAACCGTGGCCGTGTGCGTCAACGCGCGCGATGCCGGCGAAAACGTCGCGATGACACCGGAAAAGCTGGCCGAGGTCCGCGCCGTGTCGCGCGAGATGAACGACGACGGATTTCGCGTGCTCGCGCTGGGCGTGCGCGAGATCGAAGCCAAACCAAGCTATTCGCGCGACGACGAATCAGGCCTGACCCTGATGGGCTTCATCGCCTTCCTCGATCCGCCCAAGGACAGCGCGGCGGACGCGATCGCGGCCCTGAACGCGAACGGCGTGGCGGTGAAGATCCTCACCGGCGACAACGACGTGGTCACGCGCAACGTCTGCCGCCAGGTCGGCATCACCGTCGAGAATTTCCTGACCGGGCCGAAAGTCGAGGCGATGAGCGACGACGAGCTCACTGTCGCGACGCGTACCACGCAAGTCTTCGCACGCCTGAACCCGCAGCAGAAGGTGCGCGTGATCCAGGCCCTGCATCGCGACGGCCACGTCGTCGGTTTTCTCGGCGATGGCATCAACGACGGCCCGGCCCTGCGTGCGGCCGACGTCGGCATTTCGGTGGATACCGCGGTCGACATCGCCAAGGAATCGGCCGACATCATTTTGCTGGAAAAGAGCCTCATGGTGCTCGAGGAGGGCGTGATCGAAGGCCGCAAGGTGTTCGGCAACGTGCTCAAGTACATCAAGATGACCGCGAGCTCCAACTTCGGCAACATGTTCAGCATGATCGGGGCGAGTGCACTGCTGCCGTTCCTGCCGATGCTGCCGGTGCAGGTGTTGCTCAACAACCTGATGTATGATTTTTCGCAGACGTCGGTGGCATCCGACGAAGTCGATCCGGACTATCTTGCCAAGCCGCGGCAATGGGATCTGAAGGCGATTGCGCGCTTCATGGTGTACATCGGTCCGATCAGTTCGATCTTCGACTACTGCACGTTCGCATTCCTCTGGTTCGTGCTTGGCGCGGATTCCGGCACACACCAACGCCTGTTCCAGACCGGCTGGTTCGTCGAGTCGCTGCTCACGCAAACCTTGATCGTGCACGTCATCCGCACGGGCAAGATTCCGTTTCTGGAAAGCCGCGCCAGCCTGCCGCTCACGATCACCGGCGTGGCGATCTGCCTTATCGGCATGATCCTGCCGTTTTCTGCAGTGGCGCCGTGGTTCGGCTTCGTCCCGCTGCCGGGCATCTACTGGCTGTTCCTGGCGGCAGTGATCGTCGCTTACATGGGGCTAACCCAATTCGTGAAGACGCGGATGATTCGCCACTTTGGCGTCATTTGATTGCAGGTTTGCGCAGCAGCCACGCCAGCACCGGCGGCGTGACGATCGAGGTGAGCAACGACATCGCCACGATCAGCGCGTAGGTGCGCGGCGAGAACACGCCGCCGGCAAGGCCGAGGCTGGCGATGACCACGCCGACCTCGCCGCGCGGGACCATGCCGACGCCGACGATCAGCGCGCCGCGCATGCCCAGGCCCAAGGCGCCGAGCCAGCCGCCGATCAGCTTGGAAACGATCGCGATTGCGGTGACGACGGCAAGCGCAATCAGTGCTTCCAGGTTGGCGAACTGAGCCAGCTCAACCTTGGTGCCGGTCATCACGAAGAAGAACGGCGTCATCAGCGCGAGCAGGGGCCGGGTCTGGTGTTCGAGCGTGTCGCGCTGGCGCGTCTCGGAAGCGATCATGCCGGCGAGGAATGCGCCGATGATCGCGGCGAGTCCGAATTCTGTTGCCGCGAACGCGAGGCCCAGGCACAACGCCAGCACGATGGTGAGCGGCGACAGCGGGTTGATCGGTGCATCCAGCAGGTTCGAGGCGCGCCGCATCACGCGCGTGCCGACCAGGCCGATGACGACGACGAATCCCACCGCTTCGGACAGCACGATCAACAGATGCGATAGACGGATTTCCGTGCCGGATTGCAGCGCGGTAACGATGCCGAGCAGGAGCATGGCGAGGATATCGTCGATGACGGCCGCGCCGAGGATCACGCGCGATTCCTCGCGTTGCAATGCGCCCAGTTCCTGCAGGACACGCGCGGTGATTCCGGCGGACGTGGCGACGAAGGCGGCGGCGACGAACAACGACTTGGCCCAGTCGAATCCCGAGCCGTGCGCCCACAGCGAGCCGAGGATGAAAGGCACGATCACGCCGAGTACGCCGACCGCGAACGCGCTGCGACCGACGCGTTTCATCTCGTCCAGCCGCGTTTCCAGGCCCACGGAGAACAACAACAGGACCACGCCGATTTCGGCGAGCACGTCCAGCGCCTCGGAAGGCTGTACCCAGCCCAGCACCGACGGGCCGATCACGCAACCGGCGGCGATCTCGCCGACCACACCCGGCAATTTCAGGCGCTGCGCCACTTCCGCGCCGATCTGGGCGGCGACAAAAACCACGAAAAGACTCAGAAGTATGGCGCTGCCGTGGTCCACGCGATTGCCTTTTTCCGTGCTTGCCCCGATGCTACACGAGCTCGAACCAAAGCGGGAATGCGCATGGCGAAGCAGGCGGCGACAAACCGGGAACCCATGGCCAAGGTCGATACCGCCTGGCTGCGCATGGAGAGCCCGACCAACCTGATGATGATCACCGGCGTGATGACATTCGCCGCCCCGCTCGGGTTGAAGGCCCTGCGCGAGCTGATCGGACAACGATTCCTTGCCTATCGCCGTTTTGGGCAGCGCCCGGTCGATACCGGTGCGGCCGCATTCTGGGAGAACACGAAACCCGACCTGCGCTGGCATGTGCGTACGGCCAAATTGCCGCGCAAGGCCGACAAAGCCGCATTGGAACGGTTGGTCAGCGAGCTGGCATCGACGCCGCTCGACCACGCGCGCCCGCTATGGCAATTCCACCTGATCGAAAATCATCAGGGCGGTAGCGTGCTGATTGCGCGCATCCACCATTGCTACGCAGACGGACTGGCGCTGGTGCAGGTCATGCTCTCGCTGACCGACGCGGCTGCACAGGCCGCGGTGAAAGCCGATGCGGGCAAGGGCTGGCGCCCGCGCGATCGCGGCGGCGTGATCGCGCGCCTGCTTGCACCCGCGCGCAAGGGCATCGTCAGGGCATGGGATGCCGGCGGCGCGTTGTTGCGCGATCCCGTGTTGGCGGCAACGATGGCACGCGAAGGCTCGGAAATCGCGCGCGAACTGGCGATCGCGCTGAACCTGTCCGACGATCCGGCCACGGCATTCAAGGCCGGCCCGCTCGGTGCGCGCAAGCGCTGCGCCTGGGCCGATCCACTCCCGCTGGCGGACGTGCGTGCACTCGGCAAGGTCCTGCGCTGCACGGTGAACGACATCTTGCTGGCCTGCGCTGCCGGTGCGCTGCGCGGCTATCTGCGCGACGTGGGCGAAGACGTGGATGGCGTGACCATTCGCGCCACCGTGCCGGTGAACCTGCGTCCGCTCGAGCACGCCAGACAGCTTGGCAATCACTTCGGCCTCGTGTTCCTGGATCTTCCGGTCGGCGAAGCGAACCCGCTGCGGCGGCTGGAGCGCGTGGCCGAATCGATGCGCGAACTCAAGCGCAGCAAGCAGGCCGCACTCACCTTCGGCTTGCTCGCCGCGGTCGGCATGGCGCCGGCCGGACTGCAACGCATGGCGCTGGATCTGTTCAGCCGCAAGGCGACTACGGTTGCGACCAACGTACCGGGCCCGAAGAAGCCGCTATACCTGGCCGGTGTCGAGGTGAAGGAGCTGATGTTCTGGGTGCCTCAGAATGGCAGCATCGGCATGGGCGTGTCGATCCTGTCCTACAACGGCCGCGTGCATTTCGGACTGATCGCCGACCAGCGTCGTATTGCGGATCCGGACGCGATTGCCGACCGGTTTGCGCGTGAGGTCGACAAACTCACCTTGCTCACCCTGATGGAAGACTGGGATGGCGGAATCGGATCCGGTGATGCGGAAGCGACGCTGGAGCGGTTCGTGCGCACGGCGTGATGCCTAGACGGTCCGCCGTGGCAGACCAACAAACATCAGCGACGAGAGCGCGGTTACCCCGCCAAGGATCAGCATGGTGGCGCGAAATGCCGTGATGTAGTGCTCGCCACCGCGGGTTCCGTGCAGGAACACTGCCATCAGCAGCGACGCGAAGGCAATGCCGAAGCTGATTGACAGGTTCTGGATCGTGCTGGTCATGCTCGATCCCATGCTTGCCTGAGCGGGTGCAAGGTCGATGAATCCGAGCGTGTTCATGGCCGTGTATTGCAGCGACATGACGAAGCCGTAGACGAAAACCTGTGCGCAAATCAGCCAGACCGGCGTAGCCTTGCCGATCGTCGCGAACGCCATGACCAGGATCCCTGACAGCACCGTGTTGTAGAGCAGCACGCGGCGGTAGCCCTGGTACTTGATGATCGTGCCGGCGAAGAACCGCATCAGCAGCATCGCCACGGCTTGCGGCACTTGCAGCAGGCCGGCCATCACGGCGGAATAGCCAAACCCGACCTGGAACAGCAAGGTCAGCAGGAAGTAGATGCCGCCAACCCCCAGGCGCGTGGCGAATGCGCCGTTGAAGGCGATGCGGAAGCTGCGGATGCGCAGCAGTTTGAGGTCCACGATCGGTGCGGCAGCGCGACGGGCATGGCGCAGGTACAGCGCCAGCGCCGCGAAGGCGGCGATGCCGGCGAGAATGCCTTGCGCGTAGCGGCTGTCGGACACCTGTTCCAGCGCCCAGGAAAGCCCGCCTGCGCCGAGCGCGAACAGGACGAATCCGGCGACATCGAGACGGGTGTCGCGCGCGCCGCGGTAATCCGGCATGAAGCGGCGTGCCATGAACAGGCCGATCAAGCCGAACGGCAGGTTGACGAAGAAGATCATCCGCCACGACAGGTATTCTGAAAACAGTCCGCCGAGCACAGGGCCAATCGCCGGGCCAATCAGGCCCGGGATCGTGGCGAATGCCATCGCATCGACGAATTCGGACTTGTCGAACGCACGCACCAGCGCCAGGCGCCCGACCGGCATCATCATCGCGCCGCCGAAGCCTTGCACGATGCGCGCGGCGACCAGCATCCACAGGTTTTGCGCAAGTCCGCAGGCCAGTGAACCGAGGGTGAAAATCAGGATCGCCCACCAGAACACCACGCGCGTGCCGTGGCGATCGGACAACCACGAGCTCAAGGGGATGAACACCGCCAGCGCCAGCGTGTAACTGGTCAGGGCGGTGCGCAGGTCCAGCGGCGCGATGCCCATGCCTGCCGCGATCGTCGGCGTCGCCGTGTTGACGATCGTCGAGTCGAGCATCTGCATGAAAAACGAGAACGCGATCAGCCACAGCAGCACGCGCTTGCCGCGCGCGTCCAGTACCGGGTCGGTGGCGAGGTTCGGGCTGGCTGCGGCGTCCATCGGCCGCACACTATACCCGCGGAATGTTTATGCAAGCTGAGCTTTCGCCCACTCCGAATCCAATCGTTCCATCGCATCGCGCGGTTTGAATCTGGCTGCCTTGTCGAATGCTGCGGCAGCGTCGTCTTCGCCATTGTCGCCGCGCAGGAGCAACTGCGCATTGCCGAATTCGATCCAGGCGATCGGCGATTCGGGTGTCAGCTTGAGTGCTTCCTTGAGCTGCTTCTCGGCTTCGCCGGCGCTGGCGCCGTAGGTCAGCTTCGCCAACATGCCGCCGACCTTGCCGACGATCTCGGCGTGATACAGGCCGAGTGCGGTGCGCGCTTCGGCATGCCTGGGCGCGAGCTTGAGCGCAGCATCGAGCGAGAATTTCACCTTGCCCGCGATGCCCTGCGCCAATGCCTGCGCGACCGACAGGCTTTGGCTGTAGCGGCCGAGCGCAAAGGCCCGGCGATAATGGCTGTTGGCTTCATCGGGTAATACGGCGATGGCGTCTTCGGCGAGCTCGGCAAGAGACGCGTAACGCGCGAGCTTGTCCTTGTCCGACTTGAGCAGATACGCAGCGTGGATGCCGCCGGCCTTGATCGCAACCGATGCGCCGAGCGCGCCGAGCGCGATGCCGGCATCGTGTGCCTGCTGGAAATCGCCACGATGGAACGCGCGCCAGGCATCCTGCATCTGCGCGGCAATCTTGCCCGTGTCCTTGCCAAGCCTGACGTTGGATTTGAGCAATTTCGCGACGTGCTTTTCATCCGGAAACGGTTCCTGGTCGCCGGCATGCAGGTGCTTCCATGCCTTGGCCAGCCTGTCGCCCGCGTAGTCGTATGCCTTGTCCGGATGCGGGAACGGTGCCCATTTCGATTTGGCCACTTCGATGATCCTCGTTTCGATGCGCAAGCATAGCGTGGCTGCGGGTAAACTGCGCGCATGACCTCCAAGCCTTCTGCCGCCGAACGCGCCGCCGCACTGCGCGCGCGCCTGAACGACGCCAGCCATCGTTATCATGTCCTCGATGCGCCGAATATCCCGGACGCCGAATACGACGCGATGCTGCGCGAGCTGGAAGCGCTCGAAGCCGCGCATCCGGAACTCGCCACGCCCGATTCGCCGACCCGGCGCGTAGGGGCTGCGCCATCACGAGAGTTCGCATCGGTGCGGCATGCGATTCCGATGTTGTCGCTGGCCAATGCGTTCAGCGATGAGGAAGTGCAGGACTTCGCGCGCCGCATCCGCGAGCGGCTTGGGCGAACCGAACTGGAATTCTCGGTCGAACCCAAGTTCGACGGCCTCGCGATCAGCTTGCGCTACGAAAACGGCGTGTTCGTGCAGGGCGCCACGCGCGGCGATGGCGAAACCGGCGAGGACGTGACCGTGAACCTGCGCACCGTGAAATCGATTCCGCTGCGCTTGCGCGGCAACGATTGGCCGCGCGTGCTGGAAGTGCGCGGCGAGGTTTACATGCCGCGCGCCGGGTTCGAAAAATACAACGAAGCGGCGCGCGAATCCGGCGGCAAGATCAAACCATTGGTCAATCCGCGCAACGCAGCGGCGGGTTCGCTGCGCCAGCTCGACCCACGCATCACGGCACGCCGCCCGCTGGCGTTCTACGCTTACGCGATCGGTGCGACCGAGGGATTCGACTTGCCGACGACGCATTCGGCGACGTTGCGCCGCTTGCGCGAATTCGGTTTCCCGGTCAGCGATCTGGTCGGCGTTGCCGACGGCGTGGCCGGTTGCCTGAAATATTTCCGGCGCATCGGCGCGCAACGCGACGCGTTGCCGTTCGATATCGATGGCGTGGTGTACAAGATTGATGATCTGGCTGCGCAGCGCGAACTCGGTTTCGTCGGACGCACGCCGCGCTGGGCGATCGCGCACAAGTTCCCTGCGCAGGAACAGACGACAGCGGTCGAGGCGATCGACATACAAATCGGCCGCACCGGCGCGGCCACGCCGACAGCACGTTTGAAGCCGGTATTTGTCGGCGGCGTCACCGTGACCAACGCGACCCTGCACAACGCCGATCAGGTCGCGCGTCTGGACGTGCGCGTGAGCGACACGGTGATCGTGCGCCGCGCCGGTGACGTTATTCCTGAAGTCGTCAGCGTAGTGCTCGACAAGCGTCCCGCGCACACGCATCCGTGGAAGATGCCGGCACATTGTCCGGTGTGTGGATCGGCCATTGTGCGCGACGAAGGCGAGGTCGTCGCGCGCTGTTCCGGTGGCTTGAGTTGCGCCGCGCAGCGCGTGCAGGCGATCTTCCATTTTGCGTCGCGGCGGGCGATGGACATTGACGGTCTCGGCGAGCGCTACATCGAGGATCTGTGTGAACTCGATTACGTGCATTCCGTCGCGGATCTGTACCAGCTGTCGCTGGACGATTTGCTGGAAATGAAACGCCGCGTCGACGAGCGCGACGGCACCACGCCGGAGACGGTGAAAGCCGGCAAGATCGCGACGAAATGGGCGGAAAACCTCATCGCCGCGATCGCGCACAGCAAACGCACCACGCTTGATCGATTCCTGTATTCACTTGGGATACCCGATGTCGGTGAAGCGACGGCGAAATCGCTGGCGCGCTGGTTCGGCGGGCTCGACGCGTTGATGACGTCCACGCAGGACGAGTTGATGCAGGTTCCGGATGTCGGCCCGATCATGGCCGCGCATATCGCCACGTTTTTCGCCGAGAAGCACAATCGCGAGGCTATTGCGCAATTGCGTGCCGCTGGCGTGACATGGAAGGAGTCCGACCCACAGCGCGAAGCACTCGGCGTACTCGCAGGCAAGACCGTCGTGCTGACTGGAACACTGTCGTCGCTTGCGCGGGATGAGGCAAAAGAGAAACTCGAAACGCTAGGCGCAAAAGTCGCCGGCAGTGTTTCCAAGAAAACGAGTTTCGTCGTCGCCGGCAGCGAGGCCGGTTCCAAACTCGACAAGGCCAACGAGCTTGGCATCGAAATCTGGGACGAGGCGCGGTTAACGGAGTTTCTGCGTGCGCACGGATGAAACGCGCCGCGCCGCACTGGAGTCGCGTGCGCGTCTGTATGCGCTGATCCGCGAGTTTTTCGCCGCGCGTGGCGTGCTTGAAGTGGAAACGCCGATCCTGTCAGTCGGTGCAAATACCGAGCCGAATATCGCAAGTTTTGCGACGAAATTTTCGGGGCACGTCGATTCCGGCGCGCGCGAACGCTGGCTGCGCACCTCGTCGGAGTTCGCGCAAAAGCGCCTGCTCGCTGCCGGCGTTGGCGACAATTATGAATTGGGGCGCGTGTTCCGCGATGGCGAGGCCGGGCAGCGGCACAACCCCGAATTCACGATGTTGGAGTGGTACCGCGTCGGCTGGGATCACCGGCGGCTCGCCGACGAAATCATAGAACTCGTGCAGGCGGCGCTGGCTCTGGTCGGAAAACGCGTTACGGTCCGCAAGATCGCATATCGCGACTTGTTTCGCGATTCACTCGGGATCGATCCGTTCGCGTCGAATGAAATCGAATTGCACGCCGCCCTTGGCACAGTCCGTGTCGATCCGTCGGGGTTATCGCACGACGATTGGCTCGACCTGTTGCTCACGCACCGCATCCAGCCGGAATTTCCGCGCGACCGCATCACGATCGTTTTCGACTATCCAGTCACGCAATGTGCGCTGGCAAAAATTCACCCCGGCGATCCGCCAGTCGCGGAGCGTTTCGAGCTATATGTCGGCACGCAAGAGTTGGCGAACGGCTATCACGAACTGACGGATGCGGCGGAGCAGCGCGCGCGCTTCGTGCGCGACAACGCGCGCCGGCGCGAGCGTGGCTTGCCGGAATTGCCCATCGACGAAAATTTTCTCTCTGCCCTTGATGCCGGCATGCCCAACTGCGCCGGCGTCGCGCTCGGCGTCGAACGCCTGTTGATCGCGATGACAGGCGCCGACGATATCCGCGATGTGCTCGCGTTTGATTTTGCCCGAGCCTGAAGATCAGAACTCCAGTTCGAGTGCCGCGCACAGATAATCGATCATCGGCGCGAGGCGCTTGAAAGTCGCCATTGCAAATGCCGGAAGCTCGGAAGAACACGCCAGTGCTTCCGAAAATTCCGTGCCGGCCGCGTAGCTTTTGCGCTTGAGGTCTTCGATCAGTTCGTGATTGGCGGGGTAGCCGCGCGGTGGACGCGACAGGCTTTCGCCCCAGAACGCGAAGTGCTCGCGGAACGCCTTGCCCTGCGTGGCGCGCTTCCATGCCGCCGGGTTGTCGGCGAGGAAATCGCGGATGCGCTTGAGCGTCGGCGGTTCCGGATGCCAGATTCCGCCGCCGGCGAAGCAATCGCGCGGCGCGATGTGCAGGTAGAACGATGGCGCGGTGACTTCGCGGCGGCGTTCGTGGAACAGGCGCGCGCCTGCCCAGGGCTTGTACGGCGTCTTGTCGTTGGCGAAGCGCGTGTCGCGATGAATGCGGAACAGCGAGCCGCCAACCTTGCGCGGATCGGCGCGCACGTGTGTGCTGATCTTCGTCAATGGAGTTTGAAGGTCTGCAATCAGTTGCAGAAACGGCTCGCGCACGTGGCGCTCGTAGTCTGCCTGGTGCGCGTGGAACCACGGCCGGTTGTTGTTGCGATCCAGCGCGCGCAGGAAGGCGAAGGTGTTTTTCGAGAAGTAGGGCTTGCTCATGGCAACGCGATTGTATGGCCGATGTCCGCGGCGATGTGGCGGCCCCAGTCTTCGAGTCGATCGAGCAAGGTCTGCTGCACGCCCGTTATCGCGGCAGAAGTGCGCAGCGCAGCGATTTCCGCGAAGTAGTCGTCCAGCGTCAGCGTTGTGATTGATGTCGCCTGCGTGAGCCGCTGGCGGCAGAATGCTTGCCAGCGCCGGTCTTCGTCGGCATTCAGCGTTTGCGGAAAATTGCGCGCGCGGTAGCGGAACAGCAATGGTGCATAGCGCGCGTCAGCGAAGGCGCTTTCGTACTCGCGCAGCGAGGTGGGCGGCGTGCCGCGTACCTTGCCGAACAGGCGCTTGTCGGCGTCGGACGGGAATCCGGTGTAGATCGCCAGCTCCGGGTCCATGGCTTGTTTCTCGTCGCGCTCGACCGCGAACACGCGGCGAACCTTTTCGCCAACATCGGCTGCATGGCGCAGAGCGTCCAGATGTTTTTCGCATTGCGCGACGTCCATGCCGATGCGTTTGGTATCAGCGTCCTTGAGGACGGATAGTGGCGCGAGCGCCGGCGATTTGTTGACGTGCACGGTCTTGAGCGGGATGCGCGCGAACTCTTCGGGCAGGTCCGCTTTCGGCGTGAACACGAGGTCACGGATTTCATCCGCGTCCAGGCTGATCAAGGGTGCCGGATCGACGGACAGGTCATAGACGATCACGCCATTCGGCTGGCTGGGATGTACGGCCAGCGGCACAACAACTGCCGCACAACCACGCGCGACCGGATAGCGCGATGAGACATGCAACACCGGCGTGCGATGCGCGTAATCCAGGTACTTGAACGCCTCGGCCTTGCGGCGCAGGGCGAAATAGAATTCCCACAGGCGTGGTTGCGCACGCTTGAGCAGGCGCGCGAGGTCGATGGTGGTCGCGACATCCGATGCAGCGTCGTGCGCCTGCGCGCTGGACAGGTTGTTCGCGGCGGCCAGGTCCTGCAGCTTGAAACTCGGTTTGTTCTCGCGCAGCGGCCATTCGATGCCTTGCGGGCGCAGCGCGTAGCACATGCGAGCGAGGTCGATGATGTCCCAGCGCGAGTTGCCGTCCTTCCACTCGCGTTCGTAAGGATCGTAAAAATTGCGGTACAGCAGGTTGCGCGTGAACTCGTCGTCGAAACGGATCGAGTTGAAACCAGCGCCGCAGGTGCCTGGCGCGCCAAGTTGCTCGCGGATTTGCGCGACGAATTCCACTTCGGGCACGCCATCACGCTGCGCCTGTTGCGGTGTGATTCCGGTGATCAGGCACGCCGCCGGTTGCGGCAACACATCAGGCGGAAGCTGGCAAAAAACCGTCAGCGGCTCGCCAACCGGATCCAGGTCAAGCGTCGTGCGTTGGCCAGCGAATTGCACCGGACGGTCGCGCCGTGCATCCGTGCCGGAAGTCTCATAATCGTGCCAGTAAATCGTGTCCGCGCGCATCGGCGCAGGTTAGCACGACGCACTAGGCCGCATTTCCGCCGGTAGCGAGGTGGTCCTGGATCAATTCCAGCTGGCCGTTCGCCGCGCGCAGGGTCGGCTGCGGCTTGCCGACGTAGAAACCCTGGGCCTGGTCGACGCCGCAGGCGTGCAGGGCGCGCAGGATTTCCGGGCGGTCGACGTGCTTGGCGACGGCGATCTTGCCGATCGAGTGCGCGATGTTCGTGATCGCGCTGATGACGGCGAGATCGACCGGATCGTTGAGCAACTCGCGGATGAAGGAACCGTCGATCTTGAGGAAGTCGACGTCGAGATGTTTCAGGTGCGCGAATGAGGAAAAACCAATGCCGAAATCGTCGAGTGCAAAGCGGCAGCCGAACGGTTTGAGCTCAGCGATCAGGTGACGCACCGCTTCCAGGTGATTGATCGCTCCGGCTTCGGTGATTTCGAAAATTACCGCGCGCGGATCGACGTCGAACTCGACCAGGCAATCGGTGATGAATCCGCCGAGGTTGCCGTGCGCAAGCGACTGCGCCGAGAGATTGATGGACAGCCCGATCGGCGCCTCCGAGCGGCTGTGTTCGCGCAGGGTGTGAAAAGAATGCCGGATTACCCAGCGATCAATGTCCGCAACCATGCTGAAGCGTTCGGCGGCAGGCAAGAACGCGTTCGGTGCGACCAGGCTGCCATCTACGTCGCGAAGGCGAACCAGGATTTCGTAGAACATGCGCTGCTGCGTACCGTGTTGACGCGAGTAACGCGTCCACAGCGCGCCGTGCTGGTCCGGGAGGCGTTCGAAATCGAGCTGTGTCAGCGGCAGGATCGGCTGGAAGCACAATGCGAAACCGTCGTTCTTGAGGGCAGATTCCAGGCGTGCCGACCAGCCCAATTCCATGTCCATGCGCGCACGCTGGTCGGTATCGGCGGAGAACACGTGAATCTGGTTGCGTCCGTTGCGCTTGGCCAGGTGCAGGGCCACGTCGGCGGCGGCCATTGCATCGCTGCGCGATGCGATGTGCTGGTCGAGGCGGGCCACGCCGATGGACGTGCCGACGCGATAGCTCTTGCCGCCATAGACGAACGGCAGGGCGCCGAGTGCCTTGCGGAATTCATCGGCAACCTGCGCCGCGTCGGCGTTGCCGACATTGCGCAGGATCACCGCGTATTCGTCGCCGCCCATGCGCGCGATGTGGTCGCTGGCGCGCAATCGCGCGGACAAGCGGCGTCCGATCTCGATCAGCAATTGGTCACCGGCGGTGTGTCCGGCGGTGTCGTTGATGTACTTGAAACGGTCCAGGTCGAGAAACAGCAGCAACGACGCATGGTCGGTGTGCTTCAGGCGCGTGATCTCCTGCTCGAGCTGGGTTTCGAACCAGGCGCGGTTGTGGAGCTTGGTCAGCGCGTCGTGGCTGGCCTGCCAGCGCAGTTCTTCCTCGAGCGCGCGGCGCGCGGAAATATCGCGGAACGCCACGACCGAACCTTCGCGCCGGCCATCGACCTGCATCGGGTACACGGTGCATTCGACCGGCAACGCGCGCTTGTTCCTGTGCCAGAAAACGGTCTGCCAGCCGGGCACCTGGTCTCCCTGCGCGTAACATTGGGAGAGGAAACAGGAGTTTCGCGGTATCGCCGTGCCGTCTTCGTAACTGTGGTGAAAACGCTCGTACGCCGGTTCTCCGACCAGTTCGGACGCCTGCGCGTAGCCGAGCATGTCGAGTGCGGCGGGATTGACGAACTGGATGATGCCGCGGCGGTCCGCGCCATACACGCCGTCGCCAACCGAAGACAGGATGCTTTGCAGGCGGCGGCGCTCGGCGTCGACCGACTTGCGATCCTGCACCGCGCGTGCAAGCGAACCCATGCGTGCGAGGAACAGCTCGCGCGCCTCGCTCTTGAACAGGCATTCCAGCGCGCCAGCCGCGAGCGATTCGTTGATGACGCGGTCCGAATAGGTGCCGGTGATCACCGCGGACAGCACATTTGCGGTGCGCGGGTCGTTCTTCAGCCGCTGCACCAGGACCGTACCCGGATCGCCGGGCATGAAATAGTCGATGATGGCCAGGTCAAACGCAGTCGCCTGCGCCTTGCGCCAGCCGTCCTCGACGTCTTCGGCGGTCTCGACGAGGTAGCCGTGCTTCATCAGCAGGCGGCGGAACGCGATGCGCACGGTCGCCGAATCGTCGACGAACAGCACGCGCAAATGCGACTGGCCGCCGATATCCAGATCCTGCGTGACCGGCGACGGCGGATTGAGCAATTTCGCCATCGCCTCGGCGCATTCGCTGTAGTCGCTCCACAGCAACAGGCCAGTGCTGGCGCGTTTCATCATCCAGTTCACCGCCGCGCCGTCGTTGGTATCGGCCAGCAGCAGCACGGCGAAGTGCTCGAATTCGTCGCGATGGAGAATTGCGAACACCTGTTCGGCGACGGCGTCGCTGTGTTCGGGCCAGCCGATCACGATGCCGCGGAATCCCAGGGTCGTGCTGCCGAGGCGTTCGATCAGCGGCAGTGCCTGCGCGTAATCGGACAACTCGCTGACCGCGAAGCCCCGCGCCGCCAACAGCGCGTGCATCGCGCGCCGGCGCGTTGCCGAAGGTTCCACGAGCAGGATACGGTCCACGGAGCTTCCCTGTAAGCGCCAGGCACGGGCGCGCGAGTGTAAAGGCGACTGCGTACATGCGCAAATCGTGCCGGATCGGGCACAATCGCGCGTCGGGTGCTAAGGTACGGACAACAACACAGGACAACCCACCGCATGAACCACGCGTTGCCGCACGAAGACAACCTGATCTGGATCGATCTGGAGATGACCGGCCTCGATACCGACGCCGATTCCATCCTGGAAATTGCAACGATTGTCACCGATAAACACTTGAATATACTGGAAGAAGGTCCGGAATTCGCCATACACCATGAGCTTTCCCGTCTCGAAGGGATGGACGACTGGAACCGCAAGCAGCACGCCAAGTCCGGACTCTGGCAACGCGTACTGGATTCGACCGTCGACATCGCGCAAGCCGAGGCGCTGACCATGGAATTCCTGAACCGCTGGGTGCCGGCGGGCAAGTCGCCGATGTGCGGCAATTCCATCTGCCAGGACCGGCGCTTCCTGTACCGGCAGATGCCGCGGCTGGAGCGGTTTTTCCACTACCGCAACCTTGATGTATCCACGATCAAGGAGCTGGTGCGGCGCTGGTCCCCGGATCTGGCCAAGGGTTTCACCAAGGAATCCACGCACACGGCGTTGAGCGACGTGCGCGACTCGATCGCCGAGTTGCAGTATTACCGGCAGTTCATGGGCCGGTTGGGCGGGAACTAAGCGGTTCGTTTCGCCACGCGAGGCCGCTTTCGGCCACTCGTACATGGTCCCGCGATACTTTCGGCACGCTCCGCAATCCGCGATCGGGTCTAGTTTTCGCCGCATCGATTGCGGGGAGGACGACATGCCAACCATGGGCCGCCGACAATTCCTGAAGCTTTCCGTCGCGCTGGGCGCCTCGCTGGCCTGGGGCTGCACGCCCGTGCGCCCGTCGTCGAGCGGCTGGCGTGAGCGGCGCGAGATGTATCCGCAAGGCGTTGCGTCCGGCGATCCCGACGACAACAGCGTCCTGCTGTGGACACGGCGCCCATACGTGGACGGGCGCAAAAGCGCCACCTTGCTCGTGGAAATCGCCGACGACCCGGCGTTCACGCGCGTGATCGCGAAGACGACGGCGCGGGTGCAGGCGCAGTCCGACTGGACCTGCCGCGTCCTTGTCGGCCACCTGCAATCGGCGCACGAATACTGGTATCGCTTCGTGGACGAGGAGGGCAACGGCAGTCGGATTGGCCGCACGCTGACGGCGCCGAATCCCGATGATGCGCGGCCGTCGCGCTTCGCCTTCGTCAGTTGCCAGGACATCTGCGAGGGTCATTTGAATGCCTACCGGCGCATGATCTGGGAGGACGAGCGCGCCGCACCCGAGGAAAGGATCGGTTTCGTGCTGCACCTGGGCGACTTCATCTACGAAGTCGTGCAGTACCCGGACCAGGTCAAGAACGGCCATCGCTACGACCGCAAGATCACGTTCCCGATCAAGTATCCGAAGGGCAAGGTGGTCGCCAGGAATCGCTTCTGGGTGCCGGACTCGCTCGAGGACTATCGAGTCGCCTACCACGCCTACCTGCAGGATCCGGATTTGCAGGATGCGCGCGCGCGCTGGCCCTTCGTGGCGATGTGGGACAACCACGAATTCTCCTGGAACGGCTGGCAGTCGATCCAGGAATTCCCCGGCACCGAGGGTTGGGTTCCCGCGCAGACGCTAAAGGTCGCGGCGAATCAGGCCTGGTTCGAATACCAGCCGGCACGCGTGCTGCCTCCAGGCTCGAACCTGGACACCTTCAAAGCGCCGCATGTCGTCGACACGCCGGTCAAGGATTTCGACGACACCGGTTTGGGAACCGAGCCCAACAATCTCGCCGCCATCAACAGCCTGATCGGCTATCGCGCCATGCGCTGGGGCCGGCACATCGACCTGATCATCACCGACCAGCGCAGCTACCGCTCGCGCGACCCCGGCAACCACGACGAAATCAATCCGCTGTTCGAAGACGACAAACTGGGCTTCGTTCCCGAGGAATTGTGGGCGCAGCTCGACGCGGGCCGCGATTATGCCAACGGCCATCCGCCAGCGAAGCTGAGCTTCGGTGACAGGAGCGTGGCCAACTACCGCATGGCCGAAGCGCCACAGACGATGCTGGGCGCGAAGCAGAAAGCATGGTTCCTCGAGCAACTGCGGAACGCGAAGGCCACCTGGAAGGTCTGGGGCAATTCCCTGGGACAGCTCGATCAGCGCGTCGATCCGCAGAACCTGCCGCCGGAACTCGGCAAGTGGAAGGGCGCCGGCTACGGCCTGGCGGGCACCTGGGACTGGGGCGCCATGTACCACGAGCGCGCGGAAATCTTCGACGCCGTGCGCGATGCCGGGATCACTGGCCTGGCGATCGTCTCCGGCGATCGCCACAGCTTCTGGGCGGGATATGCGGCCAAGGCTTTGCCGCCTGCCGCGTTCGAGCCCGTCGGCGTCAGTTTCGTGGGCGGCTCGATCAGTTCCGTGGGCTCGGCGGAAGCCAACGAGCACAATTTCAAACCGGACAATCCGCTGCGCCCGCTGTACGTCGCCAATCCCGGCGGCGGACCGCCGCAATGCACGCAGAACCTGCTGTTGCACCATGGCGTCCGTTCGGCGCTCGAATACGCCCGCAGCGGCGATCTTGCGAAAGCGCACGCGCTGCGCAATCCCGAACTGGCGCCGCACCTGACCTTCGTCGATGCGGGCGGGCACGGTTACGCCACCGTGCGCGTCGACGCCAACACGATGGTGACCGAGTTCGTCTGCATCCCGCGGCCGATCGAACGCAGCAAGACTCCGGACGGCGGCCCGCTGCGCTACCGCGTCCGCCACGAAGTGCCGCTGTGGAAGGCGGGCGAGGCACCGAAGATGCGGGTGACGGTGGTGGAGGGCGATGCGGGTTTGTCGGTGTAAGCGCCAATCGCTGCGCGGAACTTGATCGTGGACGCCGTGGGACAGCTGCGAGTCGGTTGCAGTAACATGTTGTGCGCGGCGGCAACCGCCGCTTAACTCAGACGTTAGGCCTCGCATTCACACCTGCGGTACTCGCCAATCATGCGTCTACTTGAGTTTGTCCGAAGACACCTTCCAGTACAGAGAGTAGTCATTTGCGCGCTGGCCGGTCTTCTCATTTTCTACCACACGTACACTCTCTTCGACCTGTACTATGGCTCAGGCACGGATTTGTACGAAGGCGTGAGTGGAAATACGCGCAGCTATTTCGAGAACGCCCAATCTATTCTTCGTGTGATGATTGTTTCCAGCCTGATTCTTGTGGTCATGAATAAGCGGTTTGCCCTGTATGGAATGTGGGCTGCGATTTCCGCGCTGGTAGCGACACACTACTTGGCATTCTTCTTGGATCTCCCGTTTCGCTTCTTGGAAGGTAGACACCCGCTCTCATATCTAAAGGGCTTCATCATTCCCACCATGATTACGCTCTTGTACTTCTCCATGAACTCTCAGGGAAGTTCCCGCAAGTCAAATTCCGCAGGTGAGGCCTAACCCGTTGTTGGAGGCGAGGCCGCGGTGCGGTCACGGTCTGCCTGCGAGCAACTCATCCAGCTGCGCGAACTGTTCGGGCAGGCCTTCCGCCGAACCGGCGAGGGCTTCCTCGAGGGCGGCTGTCGTGGGGTAGAGTTCGTGCAGGGTGACCAGCGTCTTGCCGGCACGTTCTTCAAACGTCACCGTGGTCACGGCGCCCTGATCGCTTTCTTCGTTCGTCCACACGATGCGCTTGTGCGGCGTCACTTCCTGGTACGTGCCGAAGAATGCCATCGGTTGATCGAAGGCCGGATGACGGAACACGAGGCGATACGTGCCCCCGGTGCGAATATCCATGTCGCAGGAAACCAGCGACATGCCCGCCGACTTCGGAATCCACCAACGCTGGAACAATTCGGGTTTGCTCCACGCCTCGAAGACGATATGCGTCGGTGCATCGAACGTTCGCGTGACGAGGAGTTCGCGGTCGGACTTGCGTACCACGGCGGTGCGGTTCGTGGCGGCGGGACTACCTTCTTTTGCTACGGGCATTTGCCTTCTCCTTGCGGTTCAAGTCTTCGACAATCTCGTCCAGCGCATGAGTTTTCAGTCGTCGATACGCACCAGTTTCATGCGCCCGCCGGCGCCCGCCTTGATCGTCACCTGATTTTTCCGGCAGCCGAATTTTTCGGCGATCAACGCAATCAGTTCCGCATTCGCCTTGCCGTCGACCGGCGGCGATTTGATTTGCGCGAGCCAGCCGTCGTCGATTTGCTCGAGCGAACTTGTGCGCGAGTTGGGTTTCACTTTCACCGACAAGGTTTTCATGGCCGCGCGGCGAGCGTGCGCAACAGGTTTTGCGCTGCGCCCAGGCGCTCCGCCGCGCCGGGCAGTGGCATGCGGATCTTCAGCTTGTCCTGTCCGTCGAGCGCGTAGGTTTTCGGCTGCGTCTGGATCAGCTTGATGATGGTCATGGGTTCGATCGGCGGATTCGGCTTGAACACGATGCGCCCGCCGTTTTCGCCGAGCTCGAGCTTGCGGATGCCGAGCGCATTCGCGCCGAGTTTCAGCGCGGCCGCGGCGAACAGGTTCTTGACGCTATCCGGAAGCAACCCGAATCTGTCGATCATCTCCACTTGCAGTTCGCGCAACGCATCCGCGTCGCGCGCGCTTGCGATGCGCTTGTACAGGGTCAGGCGCGCATGCACGTCGGCGAGGTAATCGTCGGGAATCAGCGCGGGCATGTGCAGTTCGACTTCGGCGTCGTGTTCGCTGGTCAGGTCGAAATCCGGCACCTTGCCCGATTTGAGCGCACGCACGGCGCGATCCAGCAATTCGGAATACAGCGCGAATCCGATTTCCTCGATCTGGCCGGATTGTTCCTCGCCGAGCAGTTCACCCGCGCCGCGGATTTCGAGGTCATGCGTGGCGAGCGTGAAGCCGGCGCCGAGTTCTTCCATTGCGGCGATGGCGTCGAGGCGTTTCTCCGCATCCGCGGTGAGGGCGCGCTTGTCGGGCACGATCAGGTAGGCGTAAGCGCGATGATGGGAGCGGCCGACACGGCCGCGCAATTGGTGCAGCTGGGCGAGGCCGAAGCGGTCGGCGCGGTCGATCAGGATGGTGTTCGCGCTGGGCACGTCGATGCCGGATTCGATGATGGTCGTGCACACCAGTACGTTGAAACGCTGGCGGTAGAAGTCGAGCATGACCTGTTCGAGTTCGCGTTCGGGCATTTGGCCATGGGCGATGCGGATGCGTGCGTCCGGGATCAATTCGCTCAAGTCGCGCGCGGTGCGTTCGATGCTGTCGACCGCATTGTGCAAAAAGTAGACTTGTCCGCCGCGCCCGAGTTCGCGCTGGAACGCTTCGCGCACCGTGGCGGCATCGTATGGCGTGACGAAAGTCTTCACCGCGAGGCGATGCTCCGGCGGCGTGGCAATGATGGACAGGTCGCGCAGACCCGCCATTGCCATGTTCAGGGTGCGCGGAATCGGCGTGGCGGTGAGCGTGAGCAGGTCGACCTCGGCACGCAGCCGCTTCAGCGCCTCCTTGTGGCGCACGCCGAAGCGGTGTTCCTCGTCGACAATGACGAGCCCCAGGTCCTTGAACTTCACATCCGCCTGCAACAGCCGGTGCGTGCCGATCATCACGTCGATCTGGCCGTCGCGCAGCTTCGCCAGCGCGGCGCCGGTTTCCTTCTTCGACTTGAAGCGCGAGATCACTTCCACGCGCACTGGCCAGTCGGCGAAGCGGTCGCGGAAATTCTGGTAGTGCTGCTGCGCGAGCAGGGTGGTCGGCACGAGCACGGCAACCTGCTTGCCCGCGGTCGCGGCGACAAAGGCCGCGCGCAGCGCGACCTCGGTCTTGCCGAAGCCGACGTCGCCGCAAACCACGCGATCCATCGCCTTGCCGGAGGCGAGGTCGGCGATCACGGCGTCGATGGCCTGCAGTTGGTCCGGAGTCTCCTCGAACGGAAACGCGGCCGCGAATTGCGCGTACAGCGCGCGGTCGAAGACCAGTGCATGCCCCTGGCGCGCTTCGCGCTGCGCATATAGTGCGAGCAGTTCGGCCGCCGCATCGCGAACCTTTTGCGCAGCTTTGCGCTTGGCGCGTTCCCAGGCGTTGCCGCCGAGAGAGTGCAGCGGCGCGAGTTCCGGCGCGGTACCGGAATAGCGCGACACCAGATGCAATTGCGCGACCGGCACATAGAGCTTGTCGGCGTTGGCGTATTCGATGACGAGGAATTCACCGCCGCCGCCCACGTCGAGCTTGGTCAGGCCCTGGTAACGGCCGACGCCGTGGTCTGCGTGCACAATGGGCGCGCCGATGGCGAGCTCCGAGAGGTCGCGCAGCACGGTTTCCGGATCGCGCGCGGTGACCTTGCGCCGGCGCGCCTGTTGCGCACGTTCTCCGAGCAGTTGGCGCTCGGTGAGGACCGTAAGCGGAGGATCTGATAGTACGAAGCCGTCGTCGAATGCGGCGACGGCAATCTCCAGCTTCGTCGTGCCTCCAAGGAACTCCTGCCACGATTGCACGACCTGAGGACGCAAATCCGCCTGGGCGAGTTGATCGAGCAACGCTTCGCGTCGGCCCGCGGAATCCACCGCAATCAGCACGCGCCCGGCGTAATCATCGAGGAAGCGTTTCAGTTCCGTGCCAGGCGCCTCGCCGCGCCGATTGATCGGCAACTGCGGTGCAGGTTCCGCGCCGAGGTTGACGGCGTGCGGATTCGTTCCGGCCGCGACGAATTCGGCGCGCAGGTGCAGGTTCAACTGCTCGCGCAGCTGGTCCGGCGGCAGATAAAGTTCGGCGACGGGCAGGATCGGTCGCTCGATGTCGTGCGCGCGGCTGTCGTGGCGTTGTTGCGCCTGCTGCCAGAACGCATCCGCCGCGTCCAGCGCGTTTTCGGCGAGGACGAACAGCGGATTCGCGCCGAGATAGTCGAACAGGGTTTGCGTGTGCTCGAAGAACAGCGGCAGGTAATACTCGATGCCTGCCGGCGACGCGCCTTCCTTCAGGTCCTGGTACAGCGGGCAATGGCGCGTATCGATGGGAAAGCGCTCGCGCAACGTGTTGCGGAAGGCCTTGGTCGATTCGTCCGTGAGCGGGAATTCGCGCGCCGGCAGCAGGTGCACTTTGTCCACCTTGTGCAGCGAGCGCTGGGTCGCCGGATCGAAGCTGCGGATCGAATCGATCTCGCGGTCGAACAGTTCGATGCGGTACGGCTCGGCCGTGCCCATCGGGAAAATGTCGATCAGCGCGCCGCGCACGGCGAAGTCGCCGGGTTCGTTCACCTGCGGCACGTTGCGGTAACCGGCGGCCTGCAGGCGCTGCTGTTCGCGGGCAAGGTCGAGCGTCTGTTTGAGTTCGAGCACGAGGCTCGATCCGCCGATGAAATTGCGCGGCGCCAGGCGCTGCATCAGTGTCGCGGCGGGGACCACGAGTACGCCGTGCGTGATGCCGGGCAATCGGTACAGCGCGGCGATGCGTTGCGAGACGATCTGCGGATGCGGCGCGAACAGATCGTAGGGCAGGGTTTCCCAGTCCGGGAAATGCAGCACGTCCAGGTCGGCGCCGGCGAACAGGCGCAAGTCGGATTCCAGCGCATGCGCTGCGTGCGTGTCGTGAGTGACCGCAACGACGACTCCCGCATGGCGGCGCGCGGCCTGTGCGATGGCCAGCGCACAGGCGCTGCCGGGTGGGGTGTTCCAGAAGGCGCGAAGTTTCGCATCGCGCGGAAGGGGAGCGTCGAACAATTGCATGCGGGTCGCCAACGAAGACAGCGCCGATGGCACTGCGGTGCCCGGCGCGGGAGGTCGCAGTTTAGCGCAGCTCACGCGCGCGCCGAACACGCGTGACTTTCGGCAGGGTGGCCCAGGTTTCACAAGTCTTTACGCTGCCCGGTGCGCCGGCGCGCGATAATCACGCGCCGCACCGCGTCACGGGAAATCCATGCCGAATCGAAAGCTCCATTATGGTTGGCCGCTCGCGGTTTGCGCCGCGCTGGCGGCGTGTTCGCAACATGCGCCGCCGCCGGCACCTGCGGCGGTTCCGGTGGAGATCGCGCAAGTGGTGCGCAAGGCCTTGCCCGAACTCGTGCAGGCCGTGGGCACGGTCGAGGCGATCGACAGCATTGCGGTGAAATCGCTGGTCGACGGCCAGTTGCTCGATGTGCACGCCGCCGATGGCGGCGAGATCAGGAAGGGACAACTGCTGTTCGCCATCGATCCGCGTCCGGCGAAGGCCCTACTGGCGCAGGCACAGGCGGCGCTGGCGAAGGACGCCGCCGCGCGCGATCTGGCGCACGCACAAGTTGAGCGCTATGCGCCGGTCGCGAAGAAGGGGTTCATCTCGGCGGACCAGATGCAACAATACGTGACGGCGGAAGCGGCAGCGGCGGCGAGCGTCAAGGTCGATCAGGCCAATGTCGAAGCCGCGAAACTCACACTCGGCTATACCAGCATCTACGCGCCGATGGATGGCCGCGCCGGGCGCGTGTTGGTGCAGGCCGGCAACCTGGTCAAGGCCAACGACACCAATCCGCTGCTCGTGATCAACCGCATCGCGCCGATCTACGTGAACTTCGCCGTGCCCGGCCGCGATGTCGACCGCGTGCGCGCGGCGCTCGCGCAGGGCACGTTGCCGGCGCAGGCCTGGGTCGAGGGCGCGGCATCGCGCGCGAGCGGCAAGGTGGCCTTCGTGGACAATGCCGTGGATCCTGCCACGAATACGGTCAAGGTGCGCGCGGAATTCGCGAACGCGGATCAGGCGCTGTGGCCCGGACAGTTCGTCGATGTATCGATGACGCTCGCCACGCAAGCCGATGCGCTCGCGATTCCCGTGGCGGCGGTCAAGCAGGGTCCGGACGGCGACTATGTGTTCGTGGTCAAACCCGATTCGCATGCCGAGCAGCGCAGCGTGAAAGTTGCGCGCGACGTGAACGGTGAAGCCGTTATCGCGAGCGGATTGAGCGCCGGGGAGACGGTGGTGACGGACGGCCAGTCACGCCTGGCCGATGGCACGCCGGTGCGCATCGCGCAAGCCGCGAACTGAGCCGTCGTGAGCGTTTCCGAAATCTTCGTGCGCCGGCCGGTCATGACCACCCTGGTCATGCTCGGCATCCTCGTGTTCGGCATCGCGGCGTATAGACTGTTACCGGTGTCGGATCTGCCGAACGTGGATTTTCCGACCATCCAGGTCAGCGCCAGTCTGCCGGGCGCGTCTCCCGAGACCATGGCCTCGGCGGTGGCGACGCCGCTGGAAAAACAGTTCTCGTCGATTCCTTCGCTGGATTCGATGACCTCGGATTCGGGCCTGGGCCAGACCCAGATCACGCTGCAGTTCTCGCTCGACCGCGACATCGACGCGGCGGCGCTGGACGTGCAATCGGCCATTTCAGCGGCGCTCAAGCAACTGCCGCCGACGATGACCACGCCGCCGACGTTCCGCAAGGTCAATCCGGCGGACGCGTCCATTTTCTACGTCAGCCTGACCAGCAAGACGATGCCGTTGTCGAAGGTGGACGAATACGCCGAGTCCTTGCTCGCGCAGCGCCTGTCGATGGTCGAAGGCGTGGCCCAGGTCAATGTCTTCGGGTCGGCGAAATATGCGGTGCGCATCGACCTTGATCCTTCCGCGATGGCCGCGCGCGGGATCGGCATCGATCAGGTGCGTCAGGCGGTGGCGGATGGCAATGTCGATCTGCCGACCGGCACGCTGTATGGCGCCAAGCGCACCTTCAACGTGATGGTCAACGGCCAGTTCGAAGCGGCCAAACCGTTCGGTCGGCTGATCGTGAGTTACCAAAATGGCGCGCCGGTGCGCCTGTCCGATATCGCGCATGTGTACGACGGCATCCAGAACGACAAGCACAGCGACTCGTACAACGGCCAGATCGGCGTGTTCCTGGGGGTGCAAAGACAGCCGGGCGTGAATACCATCGCCGTGGTCGAGCGCATTCGCGCGGTGCTGTCGAAATTCGAGAAGCAGTTGCCGGCCGGCATCGACCTGACGGTGTTCTACGACCGCACGCAGAGCATCCGCGCTTCGGTTAACGACGTGCAATTCAGCCTGTTCCTTGCGCTGATCCTCGTCGTGCTGGTGATCTTCATTTTCCTGCGCAACCTGCGCGCGACGATCATTCCCTCGCTCGCGCTGCCGATGTCCATCGTCGGCACGTTTGCGGTGATGTATCCGTTCGGTTACAGCCTCGACAACCTGTCGTTGATGGCGCTGACCCTGTGCGTGGGCTTCGTCGTCGACGACGCCATCGTCATGCTGGAAAACATCTCGCGCCACATGGAAATGGGCAAGGGCGCATTGCAGGCGACGTTCGACGGCGCGCGCGAAATCGGATTCACCATCGTGTCGATGACGCTGTCGCTGGCGGCGGTGTTCATCCCGGTGCTGTTCATGGGCGGCATCATCGGCCGCCTGCTGCACGAATTCGCGGTGACCATCGTCGCGGCGGTGCTGGTGTCGGGCTTCGTGTCGCTGAGCCTCACGCCGATGCTGTGCAGTCGCATGCTGAAGCCGCATGGCGAAGGCAGACACGGCCGCATTTATCAGGCCTGCGAGCGCGGTTTTGAAGCGATGGCCGGTTTCTATCGACGCACGCTGACCGCGTGTCTCCAGCACCAAAGAGTCGTGCTCGCCGTGTTCGGACTGATCCTGCTTGCGACCGTCGTCTTGTTCGTTAAGGTGCCGAAGGGATTCCTGCCCGAAGACGACACCGGTCAGTTGTTCGTGTTCACCGAGGCCGCGCAGGATGTCGGCTTCGACGACATGGCGCGCAAGCAGGAGGAAGCCGCGAAGATCATTCGCGCCGATCGCAATGTCGCCGGCGTGCTCACCTTCATCGGCGTTTCCGGCCAGTCGACGACCATGAACCTGGGCCGCATGATCGTCACCTTGAAACCGCGCAGCGAACGCGCCTCGCCGCAGGAGGTGATTCAGGAACTGCGCCCGAAACTCACCGGCATCCCGGGCTTCACGGTTTTCCTGCAGAACATCCCGATCATTCGCATCGGCGGCCACCTGACCAAGACCCAGTACCAGTACACGCTGCAGGATACGGACACGCGCGAACTGTTCGCGTTCGTGCCCAAGCTCGTCGCCGCGATCGCGAAGTTGCCGGGATTCCAGGACGTGACCAGCGACCTGCAGATCGCCACACCCCAACTCGACGTGCACATTGATCGCGATGCCGCCGCGGCCGTCGGCGTGAGCGCCGCGCAGATCGAAAGCGCGTTGTATACCGCGTTCGGGCCGCAGCAGGTTTCCACCATTTACACCGCCATCGACCAGTACTGGGTGCTGATGCAGGTCGACCCGGCCCGGCAGAACGATCCGGCCGTGCTCGCGCAACTCTACATCCGCGGTGACAGCGGCAAGCTGGTGCCGCTGTCCGCCGTGGCAAGTTTCTCCAGATCCGTCGGCGCGGCCACGATCAGCCATCTCGGCCAGGTTCCGGCGGCGACGGTGTCGTTTAACCTCGCGCCCGGCGTCAGCCTGAGTCAGGCGGTCGAGCGTATCGATGGTGCAGTAGCCAAACTCAAGGTGCCTGACACGATCACCGGTTCGTTCCAGGGCACGGCGCAGGCGTTCCAGTCGTCGATTGCCGGCATGGGCATCCTGCTGCTGCTCGCGATCTTCGTGATTTATCTCGTACTTGGGATTCTGTACGAGAGCTTCCTGCATCCACTCACGATTCTGTCCGGGCTGCCGACGGCGGCATTCGGTGCATTGCTGACGCTGATGATTTTCCGCATCGACTTGAACCTGTATTCGGCGGTGGGACTGATCATGCTGATCGGTATCGTCAAGAAGAACGCGATCATGATGATCGACTTCGCACTGGAAAAGCAGCGTGTCGGCGAGCCCGCGCAGCAGGCCATCTTCGACGCCTGCATGGTGCGCTTCCGCCCGATCATGATGACCAGCTTCGCGGCGCTCATGGGAACCTTGCCGATCGCGCTGGGCCTGGGCGCCGGCGCCGAATCTCGGCGGCCGCTCGGCGTCGCCGTGGTCGGCGGCCTGCTGACTTCGCAGGTGCTGACCCTGTACCTGACGCCGGTGATCTATTTGTGGTTCGACCGCGTACAACAGCGGTTGCGGGGCCGGCGTCCGCTGGCCGCGGCGACCTGACGCGCCGGTTGCGCCGTTTTGCTACAGTGCGCGCTTTGAGTGGGCGCGCACGCACTTGAACGCGGTGGAGTTGGAAAAATTCAGCGGCGCTTGGCCAGGCGTGACCGTAGCGACCAGTCGTGAGGACGATTTAGTGCTCAGCGTCGCGGGCCGGGTGTTCACGACGCTGTGCCTGCGCGGTCCCGAACGTGGACGCTTGTCGTTCGCGGTCGAACCCGAGCATTTCGTCGGATTGACTGCGCAAGCCGGCGTTGTGCCTGCGCATTATCCGGCGCGGCCGTTCTGGATCACGCTGACCGAGCCCGAGCGCTTCGCACGCGCTGCGATCGAGACGTTCGTGCGACGTTCCTACACACTCGTTCGCACCGGTTTGAGCAAACGTCAACAGGCGGCGCTGGTCACACTCGAATCCACAGCGCCGAAAAGGCGCGTCAAACGCAAGCGCAATATCTGACATGTCCGCCAAAGCCGATTCCCTGAAAACCATTTTCCTGGCACTGGGCGCGAACTTCGCGATCTTCGTCGCCAAACTTGTCGCGGCGTTGATCACGGGTTCCGGTTCGATGGCGGCCGAGGCCGTGCATTCGCTGGCCGACTGCGGCAATCAGGTATTGCTGCTGATCGGCATGCGCCAGGCCCGGCGTGCGGCGTCGCCGGATCACCCGCTCGGCTATGGCATGGTCGTGTATTTCTGGTCGTTCCTGGTCGCGCTGCTGCTGTTCAGTATCGGCGGCATGTTTTCGATTTATGAAGGCATCCACAAACTCGAAGTGCACGAGCCATTACGCTGGCCATGGCTGGCGATTGGTGTGCTGGTATTCGGCATCGTCGCCGAATCATTCTCGATGTGGGGTTGTTTGCGCGAGGTCAACAAGGCGCGCGGCAATCGTAGCCTGTGGCGCTGGTTTCGCGACAGTCGCCAGAGTGAACTCATCGTGGTGTTCGGCGAAGACCTCGCCGCCTTGCTGGGTCTCGTGTTCGCGCTTGCCGCGGTGCTCGCGACCATGCTGAGCGGCAATCTGGTCTACGACGCCACCGGTTCCATCGCCATCGGCGTATTGCTGTGCGTGGTCGCCGTGTTCGTCGCGCGTGAAGTCGCGTCCTTGCTGGTGGGGCAGAGCGCTGAACCCGAGCTGCACGCGGCGCTGGCCGAGTTCGTGCGCGCACAGCCCGACGTCGAACACCTGTTCAACCTGATCACGCTGCAACTGGGTCCGGATCTGATGGTCGCAACCAAGGCGAAGATGCGCGGCGAGCAATCCGGCAGCGAACTCATCGCTGCCATCAATCGTGTCGAGGCGGCGATGAAGGCGCGCTTCCCGGAGATCCGCTGGTCGTTCTTCGAACCGGATGTTGCCGACTGACGTAATTGATTTCGACGAGGGCATGGTATGGATCCGAAACTGGTTACCCCGATGCTGGTCGCGGCATTCGTGGCCTGGGCGATCTACCGCCGCGTGCGCCGCAATATAGGCCGCCAGCGGGTGAGTCCGACTCGCATGCGGACTCGAATGATCCTGCTCGGCGTGGTCGGCGCGATGGTGTTGATCACGTCGGCGCGCAACGTGGAATTGTTCGGTGCGATGGCGGCGGGTCTCGCCGGCGGCGTGGCGCTGGCCTGGCTGGGATTGAAGCACACGCAATTCGAGACCACAGCGCAGGGCAATTTCTACACGCCACACACCTGGATCGGCCTGTTCGTCTCCGCCTTGCTGCTCGGCCGCATCGTCTACCGTTTCATGATCGTGTACCCGGCCATGCAGGCCGCGCATCAGGCCAGCACCAATCCGTTCGGCGCCTACCAGAAGAGTCCGCTGACGCTCGCGATCTTCGGCGTCGTCGTCGGTTATTACATCGCGTATTACGGCGGCGTGCTGGTGCGCAGCGCGAATATTAAGGCGAAGACGCCGTAATCGCTTTCATTGGCTCGGGTATTCCCGAACAGGAATTTTCTCGATTGCCAGCAAACAGTTGCTGGGCGAATACCTGAGGGCGACTGGCTGGTCCACGATGCCGCCCGCCTACCATTGTTCGCTTCTTGCGCGAGAAGGCCTGCGCTTGCCAGGTTTCATGCGTGATCCAGTGGCAACCCGGCAAGAGATTGGACGCCGCCAATGGGTTCAACCATCTTGCTATAAACCTTGCAATCAGCTTTATGCAAACATTACAATCAGCCTGACTAGAACCTTTCAATCCCCTTATGCCGGAACCCGCGCTGTATTCCCGCCTTGCAGAACCGCTGGTCGTCGAAGCCCTGGCCGATTCGCCAGTGGTGCTGCTGCATGGCGCACGCCAGTGCGGCAAGACCACGCTGGCGCGGATGCTTGGAACCAAGCGTGGTTATGCCTACATCAGCTTCGACGACAACATTTCGCGCACCGCTGCGGAATCCGACCCGGTCGGCTTCGTGGACAGCCTGCCGTCGCGCGTCATTCTGGACGAGGTACAGCGTGTACCGGGTTTGTTCACGACGCTGAAGGCCGTGATCGATCGCGACCGCCAACCCGGCCGCTTTCTGCTGACGGGTTCGGCTAATGTACTGTTGCTGCCTAAGCTGGCCGATTCGCTGGCCGGTCGCATGGCGATCCAGCGCCTGCACCCGCTGGCCCAGTGCGAGCTGGCGGGCAAGGCGTCGCACTTTCTCGAAAAACTTTTCGTAGGCGACTTCAAGCATCGCAACGTGCCGCGCCTGAAAGACGAGCTCATCGTCCGCGTGACGGCAGGCGGCTATCCGGCGGCACTGGTGCGTCCAGCGGGACGGCGCCGCGCCAACTGGTATCGCGATTACATCGACGCCCTGATCCAGCGCGACGTGCGCGACATGTCCCGTATCAGCGCGCTCGATGTGCTGCCGCGCCTGTTGGCGCACGCCGCCGCCCACACCGCGCAACTGTTCAACCTCAGCGAGCTGGCCGCACCTTTCCAGCTCAGCCGCCCAACCATCGGCGACTACGTCACCCTGCTGGAGCGTATTTTCCTGCTCGAACGCCTGCCGCCCTGGTACAGCAATCGCGCCAGTCGGCTGGTCAAGACCCCGAAGCTGCATTTTGGCGACACCGGCTTGGCCTGTGGCCTGTTGGGCGTGGACACTGGAGCGCTGGCCGCCGACCGTGCGCTGTTCGGCCACCTGCTGGAAACTTTCGTGTTTCAGGAGCTGCGCAAGCAGGCGAGCTGGAATGTGCGCGACCATGCCTTCTTCCATTTCCGCGACCAGAACATGCAGGAAGTGGATATCGTCATCGAACGCGGCGCACGCGAGCTTGCCGGCGTCGAGGTAAAAGCCTCCGCCACGGTTACCGCGGCTGATTTCAGCGGGCTACGCCGCCTGCGCGACGTGGCCGGCAAGCGCTTTGTCGCCGGCGTGGTGCTCTACGACGGCGAAACCTGTGCCCGCTTCGGCGAAGGCATGTACGCCGTACCGATTCGAATGCTTTGGGAGCTGCGGTGAGCGTGGATAGTTGATGGTTGATGGTTGATAGCGAAAGGCACGAGCAAGAAACTTCATGGGCAAGCTGAAAAATGCGCACACTGGGCTTGCAGGTGGGGGTTGTGATCATCCGATGCGTGTCCATCACTCCCCCGTTAACCACCGCACGCGCTGCTCGCCGAAGCGGCCCTGCGCGAGATGTTCGCGCAGCACGGGCAGGAGCTCTTCAAGCTGGCGGTCGAACTTCCACGGCGGGTTGACGATGACCATGCCGCAGCCGTTCAGGCGCAGGGCGGAATTGTCCGGGTGCAGCAGCAATTCCGCGCACAGCACTTTCGGAATTTTGCGCCGTGCGAAGCTGCGCAGGAACGCTGCGGTCTGCTGGCGCAGCTTGATTGGGTACCAGATCGCATACATGCCGATCGGCCAGCGCACGAGTGCCTTCGCCAATGCCGCCTCGATGGTGTCGAATTCGGCTTCCTGCGCTTCGAACGGCGGATCGATCAGCACCAGGCCGCGGCGTTCGGGTGGCGGCAGCAGTGCATCCATCGCCGCGTAGCCGTCGCGCTGATGCACGGCGATGCGTGCATCGCCGGCGAAGAGCTTTTTCAACGCAGCGGTTTCGTCCGCCTGCAATTCGCACAAGGTCGCGCGATCGCTTTCGCGCATCAGCAGGCTGGCGATAAGCGGTGAGCCCGGATAGACCGCGATATCCTGCGCGGCATTGCCGGAGTTCAGTGCGCGCACCAGGTTCAAATAGATATGCAGCGGCGCGGGCAGGCGCACGGCGTCGAGCAGGCGCTGCACGCCGGCTTGGTGTTCGCGCGTCTTGCGCGCATGCTCGCCGTGCAGGTCGTAACGGCCGGCGCCGGCATGGGTGTCGAGGTAGCGAAACGGCGTCTGCTTGGCCTTGAGTGATTCGATCAGGCCGGTCAGAATCGCGTGCTTGAACACATCGGCAAAGTTGCCCGCGTGAAAGGCATGGCGGTAGTTCATCGACGATGTCGTTCGCTGCGCATGATCGCTAGGCACAAAGTGTAGCAAGCGGCGCGCCTGCCGCGCCGGGCGGGGGGCGAGGGCGCCACGCGCGCATTTGCGCTAAACTTGTTCTATGAAACGGAAGTTTTTCGCGGGTCGACGGTTGCGCCTGCGCCTGGCGGCGTTGGCAGCGTTCGCCCTGTTGTTCCAGCAATTCGCGTTTGCCGCGCATTTTTGTGCTGTCTCGGGTTCCGTCGCGGGCAGCGATTGCATGGGCATGGCGGCAGCGGACATGGCGTCGATGCACGGCGACGCGGCGACATTGTGCGCCCACCACTGTGCCAGCGCCGCCGTCACGCCTTCACCCGATGCGCATGCGCTGGACGTGCCGCCGCTCGTACTGCCGGCGCTGCCGGCCGCCACGGTCGTCGTTGTATCCCTTGCGGCGGCGCCACCTTCGCTGCGCAACCTGCCGCACCCGTCGCCGCCGCTGGCAGACCTGTACTGTTCGCGCCAGATCTAGTGCTCCACTGCTGATGTCGAGGCCGCCGTCCTTGCGGATGGCGCGTTTTCCGTCGCCTGTGGAGTTTGCATGGTTACCCGTATTTGCAACCGGCGCATGCATGCGTTGTTGCCCCTTGTCGCCGCCGTTGCCTGCGCATCGTTTGCGCACGCTGCGGAAGTCACGCCCCTGACCCTGGACGCGGCGGTCGTGCTGGCCGTGCGCAACGCGCCTTTGCTTGCCGCCGACGCCGCGCGCGTGGACGCCGCACGCGAAGATCGCATGCGCGCCGGGCGCCTGCCGGATCCGGAACTTGGCATCGGGCTGGACAATCTCACCGCCACCGGCGGTGGTGCCTTCGATCCGCTGGCCGATTCGATGACGATGCAGACGATCGGCATCGTGCAGCGCATCCCGCCGCGTGGCGTGCGCGCCGCGCAGCGTGCCGCGGCCGACGCGCAAATGCTGGCCGCCTCCGCGCAACGCA